>NZ_JBZFQL010000003.1:0-652574 GCF_058313585.1 Bacillus sp. z50 | reverse complement strand
ACAAATGATCCCGTCCGCTAAACTGTTCACCCCCTACTTGTAGAAATATGTTTGAGGCTGGTTGGGACTGAGATCTCGTATAACAAGCGAAGCTATAATACTACTTGGAGGAAATAGGGATACTGGTGAATTTATCAGAGGAGGAGAAAGAATGAACCCAGTTGTGGGTATAGATATAGCCAAAGAAGAAAGTGAAGTACAGGCTTTTTTAGATAAAGGAAAGCCGTATGGAACAAGTTTTTCGATTAAGCATAATCGTGAAGAGTTGGAGAAGTTTATCTATTTCTTAGAAGAAATGAAGGAAACAACTGGGCAGATGCCTGTGGTTATATTGGAATCAACAGGACATTATCATACCCCAGTTGTTCAATGCTTAGAAGAGAATGACATACTTTATATCTTATTGAATCCAATCATTTCTCATCAAGCGAAGAAGGCCAGTTTAAGAAAGGTGAAAACTGATGCGTTTGATGCGTATCAATTATGTGTTCTCTATTATAAAGAAGAATTTGAACCTCAAAAAAGGAGAGGAATTCAACTTCTAAATATTCGGAATCTATCGAGACAACAAGAGATAATGACGAATATGTATGTGGAGGCAAAATTGCATTTCCATACGATTTTAGATCAGGTTTTCCCTGAATATAGAAAGGTTTTTGGGGATCTATTTTCGAAAGTATCTTTATCGGTATTAAAGGAATACCCTACCTCGGAGAAGGTTCTAAGGGCTAGCAAGGAAGAGCTAGAAGATAGGATACGAGAACATTGTCCCAGTCGGTCTGTACAGTGGGCCAAAGAAAAGGCAAGAAAGCTCATTCATTCAGCTTCTCAAAATCCTTTTCAGAAAGTGCGATATGAAAGCCATCTTATCAATCTTAGTATGTATATCGATATTTTATTTCACTACCAAGGACACCTTACGGATTTAGAGAGCCAAATGGTATCCCTGGCAAATGAAATAGAAGAATATAAGATTATCCAATCGATTCCTGGTATCGGTGAAAAGATTGCGGCAACAATCATTTCGGAGATAGGAGAAATTGATCGGTTTAATCACCCTAAAAAGTTAGTGGCCTTCGCTGGAGTAGATCCCAGTGTCTATTCATCTGGTAAGTTTACTGCGAACATAAATCGTATAACCAAACGAGGATCCAGTAGGCTAAGGCATAGTTTGTATTTAGCTGTTTTATGTGGGATAAGAGGCTCTAGAAATAAAAAGCTCAAAGAGTTCTATGATAGAAAACGTTCAGAAGGAAAACCTTCAAAAGTTGCCATTGTAGCTTGTATCAACAAGCTGCTTCACTGGATTTATGCTTTATTGAAAAAGAACGAGAATTTCCTAGATTTAGCTTAGGAAATGATATTTATCCAACATAAGAAAAACCTTCCAAAAAGAAACTGGAGGGTTATTTGGCATACCCAAAAACAGTATAGCATATAAAAAAATGAAATATACAGAGAGATATTGACAACCTATTAGCTGGTTTAGCTCAAGAACGATATGGTATATTATGGTTAGTGAAATGATGATTGGGTTTATTAAACGTCATTAGAACATCTAAAAGGGAGGTTTTTATATGAATGGTAGCAAGCGATTTCAACTATACTTTGCTGGTTTCTTTGCTGTGTTTCCTATAACTTTTATCGTTAGTTCTATTTTTTGGAGAGCAGTAATTCTAAATAAAGAATTTGCAATGGTAGCAACAGATGCCTTCTCTATATTAGGTATATACTACTTAATCATTAGTATAATTTTTATATTTTTATATATGGAGAATATAAAGTCTTCAATATCCTAGAACTGAGAGTAAGACCGTCATTTTGACGCTTCTTCTTATTCCACAAACGGGGCAGGTTAGCGGAAGAAGGATAAAGACCTTTGAAAGTCGAATAAATATAGGAAACACGGCTAAAGGGGTGTAATGACACCGAAATGAGAAAATTAATTATTATACTAAATACCAAATTAAATACACCACAAATCATCTTTTCATCTGCATTTGTTGCTACAATACTTACTGTTGTAGATTCTTTTGTAGAATGGGATAAGTCAATATATGCGGGTCTTTTTGCAGGCATAATGACTCTTGTTGGTACAGTATTTGCTAAAATGATTTTTAAAGATGAGAATTAGAAACAGATACGATTGCTGAAAAGGAGCAGTCGCTTTTTTTACTAACGGGGCAGGTTAGTTGAATAAAGAGGATTTAAAGGAAAGGGTGTTATAAAAGGTGGACTTGTTATTCTGGATAGCTATTGGTTTCATAATAATCGGATTTGTTGTTCTCGCTTCTATGAAAAAAGGTATGGAAAGTAAGGTCGCTTTTATAAAAGCAAATATGGAAGACGAGGAAAGTTCAAAGGCTAAAGCAAAATCGGTAATTTGGTGGATAGTGAGTATCACAGCTTGGGGAATAGTGAGTATGAATCTTGTGGTTTGGTGTTTTAAGAATTACGTTGGATAACTATTAGTTTCAAATGTATTTAAACTAACGGAGCCGTTGTTTCAGGAATGATTAATGCTCTTTTATATTGAACTTCTTATGGAAGTAAAGGGGCAGGTTAGCGGAAGAGGGAATAATGCCTATTTCTATTGAATTACTTATTGTGAAAAGGGAAGTAAGTGCAAGTTCTTTAATAGGAGGCAAATATGAAAGTATATGGAGATCTATTTTGTCTAAGTAAACTCCCTTTTAATGGCTTCATATTCTTCTTTTGAGGTTAATAAGGAATACTTGAACAAAATATCTGCTTCGCTCAAATTACCAGCTAACAACGCCTCTTTGATTTTCTCAATTTCCTGTTTCTTTAGCCGCTCATTATATATTTCTTCAATTTCTTTCAGAAAACATTATTCATTTTAAATCCCACCTATATTGTCTTTGTCTACTTTGATTATGAAAATTTTAATTAAAACCGTGACAGTAGCTTTCATTTTATTCTGCTTTTTTCAATACACTTTTTGTAGGTTATGCAACTTGCATACTCAGCAAGAAAGGCAAAGAAAAACTCCCCCGCGCCTCAGAAACATAAGGGGAGTTCTTCTAAGAAGAAATAATTCTTGTTGAACACTACCTCGTACAGTAGTTGTGCCAGGGAGTTACAGCTCCTTGGCTTTTTCTATTTTATCACTATATGTTAATTATAAACCCTAAGTCATACTAATTTAATCAAAAGGCTGTATTTGTAAAGATTGTTGATTTTGAATAAAAAGGGAAGCTGCTACCCACTTAGGTACAAATGGATTGGGTATGCCTTCTTGAACAAACGGGGCAGGTTAGCGGAAGAAGGATTAATAATAAAATAAGGGCTATCCTACTTTATGGGACAGCCTCTTTGTCTTTTATTTATTTTTTAAACCAACTGCATAGATTGGACCGTTTAAGTTGAGAGTTGTTAGAATATGGGCCATTTCTTGGGGTGATTCTTTTCTCCCATTTTGAATCCATTTCTGAATTACACCCATATGAGCCGAAGCTATATAGGAAGATAGGTAAATTGGTGGAACGAGACAATCTTCCTCTTTGAAGAACGAAGTTTTGTTAATTAAAGTATTCCACAAATAATTTTTTATTTGATCTTGAAAGGATAAACCTC
This sequence comes from Bacillus sp. z50, assembly GCF_058313585.1. Taxonomy (NCBI): domain Bacteria; kingdom Bacillati; phylum Bacillota; class Bacilli; order Caryophanales; family Bacillaceae; genus Bacillus; species Bacillus sp. z50. The sequence goes on along the minus strand of NZ_JBZFQL010000003.1, from coordinate 648,977 downwards.
CATTTAGGTTTAACATAACCTTCATTAAAGATGCATTTTTGTTTATGTATTCAAAAAGTGCAATAGATAAATCGAATGGGGTTGTAGGATGTTTCGATTTGTATTTTGTAACTATATCAGGAAAACCTTCTTTCACAATGAGAGAGAGATCTGTCATTATTTCTTCTTGCCATTTTGTAATCAATTCATACTTGTCTTGGTAGTGTGCATAAAAGGTTCCCCGATTAATCTTAGCTCTAGTGGTAATGTCTTTGACCGTAATCGTTTCAAAACTTTTTTCTTCCATTAGTTCTATTAACGCATCACGTATAGATTCTTTTGTACGAATAATACGTAAATCAGTCTTGTTTTCCTGTAACATATTTTCCTCCTTAAATTTTAACAAACACTTAAAAGTAATGTGTTGGATAACCAACATATCCTTATTTTATGATTGTTGAATGCCATACAATGGGAACATATAATAAATCTATAAATAAACAACAGGTTGTTCGTTATTATACTTTAGATTTAGATGAAGATAAATAATAAATAGCTTTAGTTAGTAATGAGGAGGGAACTAGAAGTGAATTTTTATAGAAAAAACTGGTATTATATCGGAGGAATATTATTTGTATTATTAGCGTTTGTCATTGGAATCTACGGAGAAGATATTGACCCATTAAGAAAGATTTTAACTTTAAGTTTTATGGCATTATTAGTACACCAATTTGAGGAATATGCTCTTCCAGGTGGATTCCCTGCAATTTGGAATATAGCAGTATCAGGAGAAAAGGATGCTCCCAATCGATATCCATTGAATGCACAAAGTAGTTTATTTGTTAATACATTTTTTGCGTACACTTTTTACATCTTGCCAATTATTTTTCCTGAATGGTATTGGTTAGGAATACTGACAATTATGTTTGGTTTTGCACAATTTATCGTACACGGTATTCTAATAAATCGTAAATTAAAATCCTTTTATAATCCTGGACTCGGTGCAGTGATTTTTCTTCACATTCCAATAGGTATATATTACTTATGGTATCTACAAGCAAATGTTTCTGTGGATACTTGGCATTGGTGGGTTGGAACTCTTTGTTTACCGATTGGTGCACTTGTGATGGTTCAACTTCCAATACAGATCTTTAAAGACAAAAACTCTCCTTATCCTTGGTCACAAGCAGAAATGGACCGATACTCTGTAAAGGAAAAACTAGATAAAATAAAGAGGTAATATTTATTGCGTTAGCACAATATTGCTATTCCTAAGATTAAGACTGCTCATTAGCAGTCTTTTTTTTTGCAACAAACGGGGTCATTGATCTAAGAAGGATTAATGCCCTTTTTTCTTCTAGTTTAGGTGCAGTTTAAGGACTTGTTACATATGTGAAAGATTGTTTATGATTGTGGAATTACCTTTTGGTATTTCCAATTAAACGTACTTATACAAACTGGGGTAATAGCAGAAAATCAAGGCTGTCAAATTGACGGTCTTTTCTTATGCGGAAAAAGGGGCAGTTTAGTTCAATATAACAATGGATATATAGAATAAAATACAGTAAGTATATTTTCCTCTGCTGAGTTAACTTTGATGACAGTCGGAAGTTACTTTTATCATTTAGTTAGGATATAAGAATTGGAGGTAAAAAATGAATTCGGGAATAAAAACCAGTCACTATGGTGAAAAACGAGATCTTAATTTAAACGAAGAAGAAACCAAAGCAGTTAAACTGATATTTGAGATGTTAGAATACACTGTCATTAATTTAGGAAAACTTGAAGTTACTAGAAAGAGTGACAGCTATACGACTATTGTTTTACGTGGGAATGATTGGGATTTTGATTTTGTAAGATTCAAGTTTACAAATAGAACTAAATGGATCGCTTTAAACCTTTCGAAGACAGACCGTACAGCTTATAAAAATGATGCACTCTTTGAAGATCAGAAAATGAAAAGCCAGATACAATGGAAATCAGTATTGCAGAGTATAGAGGATTTACCAAAGTATAAAAATTTAATGGTCAACTCATATAGTGAGTGTATAAATCGAGAAAAAAATAATTTCAACTAAAATAAAACTGATTATCGCAAAGGCTATCATCAAAAGGGTGATGAAAATTTTTGGGCTCTGTTAAATTTTTAAAATTTGTGTATAGCCCATATACAGCTAACATTGGTATTGATCCAAGAAGGATTAATGCCTTTTTTTGTTGAAGTTCTTATGGAAGTAAAGGGGCAGTTTAGCTTTAATAAGAAATTATTAGAAAATAGTTGAATTACTTTTCTAGTTTTTTGCTTTTAATTGTTATTAAAATTACGTATACAATTGATTACTTAGTATCAATTTATAGGGACAATAAGACATTTTTGGAATAAATGTCTTATTGTCCTTTTACATTACATTTCTTTAGAAAATTTATTTAAATAAAAGATGAACACACCGTACACAAGTAAGTAAGCAAAGACTAGTAAAAGGATAATTGACAAGTCTGCATTCAGGAAAACAAAAATTAGCATTAGTATTGTTAATATATAACCCATTGCATCAAAACCTTTTGCCTTTGCTTTATTATTAATAGCAATATTTCTTTCGTCTTTTTCTTCTATTGAAACTCTTCGTTTGTATTCTGGATTTTTTTCAGCTATCACAATGACAATTATTTGAGCCACACTAAGACCAAATAGTCCAGCTCCAATCCCGATAAGAAGTCCAGGTATCGTATCTCCTGTAAATGCAAACTTTCCAACAGCAACAAGGATTGCTGCTATAACCGTTAGAGCTGCATATAATTTTATCTTTTTATTTTTCATCTTCTCCACTCTCCTCATAAATAAAAATGTCTTCAATACGGACGTTAAAAAGTCGAGCAATTTTAAAAGCTAAAATGATAGAGGGATTATATCGACCGTTTTCAAGTGAACCAATTGTTTGGCGAGAGACTTCTAAGCGATCTGCTAACTCCTCTTGTTTGATACCGTACTTCCTTCTAAACTCAGCAAGTCTATTTTTCATCCCTCATCCTCCTTACTGGATGGAAAGTTAACTTTCCATCCAATTTATTATATTTCAAAATTTCCTGTTATGTAAAGTCTACTTTCCATAACGAAAAGTAAGTTTAGGCTAAACTCTACCCGATTTACTTTAACTCACAAAGGCATTTTTATAATATAAGGGACTGTGATAAGCTTTTTTTTGTTATGTAGCTAACGGGGGCTTTAGTTCAATATGACAATAAAATAAACAGAACTCCAAGCTTATGGAAGTTCTGTTTTTCTTTGAATACATAATCAACAATAAACTTTAACAAAGCCAAAAATATAAAAAAGAATTTCGCTACATTGCGAAATTCTTTTTGTTCCTTCCATATTAGATTACGCTCCTTGTTTAGATAAATAAGCCTCCTCAAACCGCATAGCCGCCGAAACTTGGATATCTGGAAGTACGTGTGAATATGTATCCAATGTTATTCCGATTCGGCTATGGCCTAATCTTTCTGACACCACTTTAGGATTTTCTCCATTTTTTAACATTAGCGTTGCGTGTAAATGTCTTAAATCGTGGAGTGTGATTTTCGGTAGCGAAGCTGATTTAATTATGCGATTAAATTCCCTTAATAGATTGTTAGGATCTTTGAAGGTTCCCTTACTATTACAGAACACTAAATCTTCTAAATTGAAATGCCCCTGATACGCCTGAATAACTTCTTGTTGTGTCTCATAATGCTTTCTCAATACATCCCGCACATATGTTGAAATGGAAATCTGGCGATTAGAGTTTGCTGTTTTTAGATTTTTTAAAACTAATCCCTCCCCAATAATCCTGCATAAACTTCGTTTAATGTGCAATTTTCCTTTATCAAAATCTACATCACACCATTTTAATCCTAACAATTCTCCTTTTCTTATACCTGTGGTAATAAGAAGCAAATACAGGGCATAATCATCACTACTCTCTATCAAACTAAGAAATCTCTTAAACTCTCCTTCACTCCACACAATCCTCTCTTTTTTCACCACCTTTGGGGGTGTTGCGTATACTACAGGGTTATTCCGTAGATAAGACCATTTAACAGCTTGCGAAAACGCTCGATTTAATAGGTTATGTAATTCCCGAACCGTCTTACCTGATAATCCCTCTCCGAGTTTTTTACTATAAAAAATATCTATCATTCTTGATGTGATTTGATTTAACCTCTTATCTCCAAAGTAAGGAATAATATGATTTTTAATTAAAGGCCATCGGTTTTGAGCAGTAGTCTTTTCAACATTTCTACAATAAAATTCAAACCACTCTTTTATAAATTCAGAAAATGTTTTTTTATTTGGCTTTACATAAGTGCCTTCTTCAAGCTCTATCCTTATTCTAGCTAAACAATTTGCAGCTTCTTTCTTTGTCTTAAAACCACTTTCAAAAGGTTGAACCCTTATTCCATAAGCATCATAGCCTGATGTTCTAAAATAATAAGTATTTGTCTTCACATTTTTCTTGATTATTGAATTCATTAAAACCAACAACTCCATATATAATTTCAATTGCCTTCACAGGTATAGATTTCCTTTATCTACTTTATAAAACCTTCTGCAAAAGAATCATAGGAATTATATTTTTTTGTTTTCTTAAAATTCAAGGGGTAGGAGATAAAATTAAAATTTTTTTCAAAAATATTTCTGAAGCACTTACCGTATTGGAAGTAATAGTCCCTCATACACCGATTGCTTAAAAGGTATTTAGCTGGTTATTTATCAAGTTGCATATAGAGCATTTCATTAATAAAAAAACAATGGTTACTTAAGTTAATCTGTTTAACCTCTTTTTTTAGTTGTATATTTTTCGGTAATCTGGCAAGACTATAAATATATAGTTCGGCAATATACTCCGCACAGAATCCTCTGCGTTGTATGTTACCGTACAAAACGGTTCGAAAACCCTTGATATCAAAGGATTTACCTTATTAAGCTTACTGAGAAAAATAAAAAGCGATAATCTTTTCGGCAATCTAACAAAAAGCTCTTTATACACTTCGGTAATCCACCAAGTGCCTCTATCAATATTTTTAAGTGCTACCGTTTAAAAGGGCAAAGAAAAACACTTATTGCTAAGTGTTCGCTTCTTTAAGTATTGAATTATAATAATTGTCCAATGCAGCATACGGGGCCATTTGGTATTCAACAAAAAGATGATTGTCACTTTCAAAATCAACGCGTATTTCTTTAAATATTGATAAAAGGATAGTTCTCTTCTCTACACCTACCAATCGGTCAATATCTAACATAGTAAGCACGTCAGATATGCTATTCTTGCTTGGAGAGGATTTAGAGAGTAATGCGTCAACGTATTCTATAAACTGATTCACATTATAAATATTTCTCGTCAAGTTTGTCTTACTAACGGCTAATGCAAAATCCCATACACCGTATTGGTTTTTAACAGTTATATGATTGTTGAGTAATGTTTCCTTATACTCTACTTGTCTTAGCTGCTCTAATAACCGGTCCCGATGTTGTGCAATTCTTTTCTTTCTCTCATTCAATAGCTTCTGAATATGATTCTTTGCATTGAATAGGATAGCATTCCATTTCGCAGCCAGCTCTTCCATCACAACAGGGTGTATGTGTTTAACATCTAGGTTACCCCTACACAAAGGGCAACGGTATTTTAATGACTTTGATTTAGAACGCTTGGTAGTTTGGTCTTTTGCAATTAATTTTTCATTGCACCTATGACAAACCAGTATCCCTCTAAGAAGAAAAGGTGTATCGTTGTTTTTGCCATTGTCCTTATGTAGCCCTATCGTTTGATGAGTCAGATTCCACAGTTGAACACTGATAATCGCTGGATGATGATTCGCGATTAGGTCATATTCACCCCGCTTCTTTTTTCTATGTTTATTGAGATGGGTACGAATATTCCACGGTAAATGTCCTAGATATTGATCGTTATCGAGGATATAGTCGATAGTCGCACTGCTCCAATTCAAGTTCCTCGGTGAAGGAATCCCAGCATCATTTAAATATTTTGCTATTTTTTGCTGACTATGCCCCCAGGATGCTAAATAGAAGATTAATCGGACAATAGGAGCCTCTTTTTCATCAATGACCTGAGTTGTAGGTGTTCGCTTATTGTCTATTGGATTGATAAGAGGTTTGTAACCATACGGCAGTTCTGACCCCGGTCTCGAATTCCTATCTATTGAATTTTTTTGAGCATCTTTTATCCTGTTGGATTTGACGATTGATTCTTTCGCAGCACTTGCAAGATTGAAGATGGCATCCGGTTTCGTAGGATCCCACTCCTCATCCTTCTTAGTAGAAAAAAATTGAAAATGCGGCTTGTGCTTTTTTATTGGCTTATGGATATCCTCCACAAAATCAAAGAATTGCCTTGAAATCCTCGATTCTTCGTAAAAGAACATTGCCTCAATTTCTTCAGTTTCTGATAAAGCCATTTGAAAGGCAAGATTCATTGCCGGACGCTCAGTGACTGTTTTGTGATAGGCACTGACAGCATCATCAACCAAAATTTTAACAATTGTATATCCTTCTCTTTTGGCCTTTGCATAAATCTCTTCTCTTTGTGTTTCTAGAGAAGCATTTTTCTTCTGTTTAACATCAGATCTCCTAATAACCCCGATGGCTTTCCGAATTTGACCTCCCTTATTATGAGGCATTCTCAACATCTCCCTCTTTAAGATATTCGTTGAAGTAATAATCAAATTGTATATATTCTGGATGTACATTGATTTTTGAAATAAGAATTTCAACCAGAGTATTAAATTCCATTTCAATTACTTCATTGAAATCTAATTTAGAAATTTCTTGGACAAAGCGAATGTCGCTCAATCGCTCTTCAATAAGATTGATCTTATTGACAATTTGGTTATGGTTATCCCGTAAATCATTGATTTCCTTGATATTCTTTTCAGAGGAGCTTAATTCTTGAGGAGTGTAATCTAACACAAAATCAAGACACAGTTCCTCTAAATCAGCCTGTATTTGCTTTGAGCATTTCTTCAATTCTGCTAAATGTTTATTTGTCGTGGTCACTGTAATCTTTTTAATCTTGGAAGAAGAGATACGCTCGAAAACTATTCCTAGTGATTCTTTAATATCGTTCATTAATTCAGACAATCCAATAGAGACTTTATGTTTGGAACAAGTATAATTTCCAGGTGCTCCAATTACACCTTTATTAAACTTCAGCTCCTTATCACAAATACCACAATAAGGTTTAATGATTGATTGTTGTTGGGCTAAGAACATTCCCTTATTAATTTCCCGATCAAATTGTTCAATTTTGCTCTGTACTTTCTTGAATAAATCGACAGTAACCATCGGCTCTACATTCTCCAAAACCTCAAATATTCCAGACGATGTTAGGGTATGGCCGCAAAAGAAGGGATTCTGTAGAATTTCAATTATTCTTGTATCTGTCCGCTTGAGGAAAGATTTATGTTCTTTAATGATGTTATAAATGTCTTCCTTCGTATCCGCTTCAGAAAAGCTAAAAAATAGCTGATAGATTTTCTCTTTGTATTCCTTCTTTGCTATATATTTAGCTGGAGAACTCTTCGTAGCTTTAACTTTATTGTAGCCAATTAAACTAGAAGGGTTTCTCTTGCGGGCGTCAGCAAGACGTGTTCTAATTCGCTGCCCTTCAAATTGAGCCGACAATCCATACCAAACTTCCATAAGCAAATCATTGGAGAAGGGCGGGGCTTCAGAAGCAGTAAAGACTACATCAACATTGTGATGATGGATAGTAGTAACAATTCGGATATATTCATAGACATCTCTGGCTAGGCGATCCCTTTCATATACAACTACAGTAGAAACTCCGCCCTCTTGTATGAGCTTTAGCATTCTAGATAAAGCTGGTCGTTCATCCATACAAAGTTTTGTAGCAGACACATCAAAATCAACAAATTCTATAACATCATCCTCTGGAATATCCTTCAGATATTTTTCATTTGTTCCCCGTTGTAATTTAAGCTCTTGCCCACTGGAACTCGTCCTCAAATAGTGAGCCACCTTTTTATAACCAGTAATCTGCATAGCATTAGATTGTTTCATAAATTGTTCTCCTCATTTTGTATTTGTTTGTATTCAGGTGAATCCTGCAGAAAGATTCCTTTTAGCTCCGGATCATCTGGTAAATGATTGATGATTACCTTTTCCAAGATCCTAGAAAAAAGTTGAGCAGACTTTTCTGGTATCTCTTCACCATAAGTGATTCTTATTATTCTAGGTTTAGACATCTTCATTCCTCCCATTCAATTTGTATCCATTATGAACAGGTAGGAATAGTTTTATTCTTTCTATTGCTTTGTTTGCTGCGGATCCCCTGAAAGGTCAAACTTTAACTGAATCTTTAAATCTGTTAGCGATTCAGTTTTTAGTGACTTTCGCTTTATGAAAATCGGGAATGTTTTATCCCCTGGAATCTCAATATTCTTCAATTTCTTCTTCATTCAAGAAACCCCTCTCTATAGTTCTGAAATGAATAATCACTTCTCTTGAAATATCATTTGTTTCGCAAGCTGCTAATAAAGCTTCATAATCGATTGCTGTTTCTGATTCACTTTGTTGCAAAGTTTATCTCCTCACATTATTTGGTTTTTAGCTTTTGTGACTTCTGTTGAAAGAGCTTGGTGTCTACAAGGACTACCTCTCATCCTATGCTGATAAACAGCACATCTTCTTAATAACCTATTAATCTCTAATTGAATGAATTGAAAGACTTCAAAGTTTCGAGTATGCAACGGCTCAAAAGACAAATCGTCTGTATCCAGGAATGTAGTATTGTTAGAGAGACTCTCCACTACTTTCCTATAGAGAAGTAAGCTGATTTGGTGAGGTCTCAAAATTAACCATAGAAAAATGTACTGTATCTCAATCCAGTGACTTATCAATCTTTGCGTATCCATTCTTTAATCTCCCTTTAAAAATTTCGTATGAATTATATTCTGTGGATTTTTCATAAAACAACGGGAGATATAGCATTTTATTATTTTTATAAAAAATTTTATTTATTTTTATTAAACCGTTGTTTTTTCGACCAACTTGACAATATAATTCGTACGACAAAAAAAAGAGCGATTTTATTCTTATCTAGATGAAGAAATAGAATTGAAGATTTACGGTATAAAGGAGACATTAGAATGCAAAACATTAAAGATTATCCAATGGTATTAAAGGCAAGCGATATAGCGGAGATTTTAAGGGTTTCTAAACCGAAGGCATATGAAATAATGGATGAACCAACATTTCCGCTTATCAAGAAAGGACGCACTAAGCGTGTGTTGAGGGATAATTTTATGGAATGGTTAATGAAAGATAAATAGAATAAATCGAGTACAGATTGTTTAGCTATATAAAAAAACTTGAAGAAATTTTCTTCAAGTTTTTTTACCTATACATTATACAGAGCCGTTATCAATACATATACCTTCTCGAGAAAGTGTACAGATAACTTAGCTTCTTTAATCGTGACTTTAAAAGATCTAAGAATTTGCATATCAAAACAAAACCTATACTTTTGTATGCTAAGCTATTATCTTGCAGATTATTCACGTATCATTCTACTAGTATTCCACTATTAACATCGTCATCTTGTGTATCAGTGATTTCTCGCCATTTCCCAAAGGAACTATCAAATATATTTTCTACCATACTCCTCCAAGTTTCTGGAATACTAGACCATTCATCACTCCACGTTTCCTGAATGTGAATATATGCTTTTGCTGGTTTATTTGCCGATGGAGCTGAATAACCTAAGGCATCTTCTATACATTCTGAAAGCATAAATCTTTTCCCAGATGAACAAACCTCTGCGATAGGTTGGTTAAAAACAGATGCACCAGGAGTATCGGCATCTCTATCGTGTAAAACATACGGATCTATACCTGCAGCTTTTAGATATTTTATTAAAGAAATTATTGTAGCTTTTCCTCTTGCCTTAATGACTTGCCAATTATGAATTATTTCATTACGTACAGGTTCCGGCATTCTATTAATGGTTTCCCTTATTACAATATCCTCCGTGTCCCCTTCAACTATAAGTACATTTCTTGTAAAAAAAACTCTAGAAATATAATCATCAATTTTAAGTAGCATCTTAACATAACTTTTCTCATCTTCCTGAAGTTGTTTGAAAGCCGCGGAAATATTAAAAGGATTACAATTAATTTTTTCAACCTCTATATCTCTACCTTGAAAATGAATAAAAATATTGTCTGACAATAGGTTGTTAAGTATTTGATTTGGTTTTTGGCTTAAATCTATCATATATGGCGAGTGAGTAGTGCAAATTATCTGATTAAATTCATAACTAGCTAATTCATAAATAGTGTTTCTCATTTGATTGGCAGCATTAGGATGAAGATATATTTCCGGTTCTTCAAATCCAATTATTAATGGTCTTACATTTTCAATTGCTTTTCTATTTTCACGAATGGTTCTATATCTCAATAGAGCAAAAACTGCTGATCTAATTACACCAGTTCCTTGTAAGTTTACAGGTGTTAAAACATTACTTTGCATACTAATTTTAAATACTGGTTTAATATTTTTATCAGCTTCAGATAATGTCGTTTCCGCCTTAATCCCTATATCAGGAAATATGTTTCCTAATACCTTATTTAAACCTTTCATCATATCTCCAAATTCACTATCTTCATCATTAGGATCCAACTCTTTTGCTAGCAGTTCCAAATATTCTTGAGCCTTTTTAAAATTATCAGATGCATCTCTCACATCTTTAAATAGTTCAGTCAAAGTATCGTGTAAAGCACCAGAATTACCAGATAGTTCTGAAGCCTTATCTTGAGCAGGAATTAATAAAAATTTTGGGAGTTTACTTAAGACATTACCAGGGATTCCTCCTGGATTTAGAAACCAAGATTCATTTGAATCATCAAATGTATAAAGTTCTTCAATTCTTTCCAACTGTTTTTTGTGAGTCGCATTTAGCTTTTTATCATAATCAGAAATATTCGGCAACTCTTCTAGAATACTTTCTTCAAGAAGGCCAGCATTTAAATAATCGGTTATGGTTTTGCAGTCTCTAAATTCCTCTTTAATTTCTCTATTATATTCTTTCATTGCCACTTCATAGTTATTATCTGGTTTAAATGTTTTTTTAAATATTATCCTATATCCAGTCTCTTCGACACCATCAGGAACATCATACTTTAACACTCTTCCTTTAAATCCTCTCCAAGATAGACATTCTTCTGATACGTTCCTAAATTCCGCAGTAAGTACAGCTTTGTCACAAATAATCTCATTTATAGTTCCATCATCAGAGAGTTTATGGCAAAAATCTTCTTTAGGCATCTTTTTAATATCGTTTAATAAATAATTTAATGCCTGTAATATAGTGCTTTTACCTTTATTATTTTCACCTATTAAAAAAGTTGCATCTGAAAACATTATTTTGGTGTCTATGTGTCTTCTAAATCCTTGTATCCTCAAAGAATATAATTCCATTCCTATCTCCTCCATTTTATTCAATAAAATAGTAGCATACTTTATTTTCCATTAAATACCACATAATTGAAATTTGAAACATTCTAAATATTAAAATGATAATATGAAATAACAAGTATACCCTTGTATCTTCAACAAACGGGGCAGGTTAGCAGAAGAAGGAATTTTACTTATGAAAAGAGAATTAAATTACGTACAATATTTTTAGGAAGGTGTGTATTTTACTTTTTCATTATCATTTTTGAACCCTCCTACGGTGAAGAAACTAAAAATTTATACCTAGAGAATGATTTTTGTGTCTCACAGTGTATTGAAGAATATTACGGAGAATTATTTATATCCTATTTGCCTCAACTTGAAAAATTTGCAAATGATTTATGTGCATAGGAAAAAATAAAACACACCAGCTACAATGACACGGAAGGAGAGTTACTATGCTAATAAAAGAAAACATTACTTGGATTTATTATATTAACGAGGATACTAGGCTTGTTACGGAGAAGAGTGGAAAGTGGATGTATTTCTTTGACAACAGGAGTTTTGTTGAGAAGATATGTAAAAGAGCGGTAGAAAATCATATCGTTGAACAGGCAAAGCACAGCACCGCAAATACGGGGGTTGCCTGCTTTTACCTAAACTATGATGATATCGATACCCACAGAAAGATCATATCTTATTTCCTTGAGAACAACCTGATTAAAAAAACGAAAGAAGGTCGACTTTACGACATTTCATTTAAGTTAGATGAACAGACACGAGCAGGCGAATACGGGAATGACTTTCACTCGAAAATAAAACTATCAGACTTTATCGATTTGGATACTGCACAGTGGTTGGAATGAAGAAATCGGTATGTAGTTTGGTGTTTATATCTTGCTTGGTGAGTTCTCTTCCTTTATATGTGAATGCAGAAACAAAAGAGGACATAGAAGAAAAAATGGAACAATTAAAGTCAGAAATTATAGAATTAAACGAGAAAAATGAGGATATGTGCCAAGAAATTCGGGGATTCGATAGTGAAAATACTGAAGAGATAAATTTAAGTTTAGAATGTTCAAGAATCCGTGGAGAATTCATTGGTAAAGCAAAGGCATACAAAGCTCTTGAACAGAGATTAATTGAGATTGAGGATAACGAAGCAGACATCGAACGTGAAATAGAAATGGCAGAAAAGCAAAAACAAGATGAAGTAGAAAAAGAAAATAGAGAAGAAAAAAGATTATATAAGTTAATTGGTATGATTTTTGTTGGCTTATTGTTGATAGGTGCGTTATTTCTGGGTAGCTTTTATGTGATTCTAAAAAGAATGAAAAAATAACTTTTGCTATGAAAAACTCAATATGGATTGTGAATAAATGTACTTAAAGTAACGGGTGCATTGATCCAAGGAGGATTACTGTTTTTTTGCTAAAGCTCTTATTGGATAAAAGGGCAGGTTAGTTCTATAAAGATTTTGGGTTACTGCAAGTTAGGAAACCCTTTTTGTGTTATTTAAATATTAAACGTATTCATAGAATTGGAAGGGAGTAATTATATGACTATTCTAATTGCTATTGCAGCTAGGCCTAACGATATTGGCCAAGTCCCTTATATTTTAATGGGCTCTGATTCCCTAGAAATCAATATAGAAAGAGACTTAACTGAAATAGGTAGAAATGAAAATGCAGACAAGATTTTTAAAATTAATGATAAGTTAGTTAGTATCTCAGGCCGTTTAGATCCTAGTTTCAGAAGTAGTTTCCTCGAATTCTTAAATGAAAAAGACTGTGAGCTCTCTAGTTTGCATAAGTTAGCCTATCAATATGTATATGATCATATGGATAATATAGAAATAAACAATGATGCTAAATGTGCTATTTATATTGGTTGTTGCAATAATTCAACTCCAGAATTAGTAGATATTAGAATTAAGAAGAGCGACCTATCTAATACTATTTGTACATATGAGGTAGCTGAAATTGGTCAATATATTGTAAAAACGGCAGGAAGTATAAATGTGCCTAAAGATAACGACCTCTCTGATACATTTATGAGTAGAGTAAATAAAGTGTGCCCAACAGCATCTTTACCTTGTGTTAGGAGAGAAGCTAAGGACTATTTAAAAAATGTTGCGGCAAGATATCCTGAAACTTGTAATCAAAATATTAAATTTGAAAGACTAAGGTAAAATAAAGTTAGCGATTTATTATATAAAAACTCGGTATACATTAAGGGGATAAGCATACGAGGCGTTAAAGAATCAAGGAGCTGTAATCCAGTTCCTTTTTTTATGTAGTTAACGGGGCAGGTTAGTGCAAGAAATAACAATTAGGTCTAACTGGGTAAATTGACGATGATATAGAAAAAGACACCGAAGTGTCTTATGTACTTTCAAATCAAGCTCACCGATAAATCGGAATTTATAATACTAATTGGAATAATACTCCTCATATGCATTTTCTATTCTTGTATTGTAATCTTCACTAGGATCACTATGATTTACATAATAGAACCCATCTTTATAACCAGCAAAAAAGGCATCTTTGTCATTTGTAAATACAGCATCATAGTTTCTGCCATATTCGTAATAATCTATATATTGCATTCCCTCACCATTCATTCCATAACCAGAAAACCAATGCGACCAACCTTTTTTGTAAGCATCTTTATAAACCTCGGTAGACTCTTGTTTCTCTATATTTCCGACTATAAAATTGGTATTTTTAGTTATCCCTATTAAATATCCGCCAATTCCAAAAATAAGAGCAACTATAACAACTAACAAAATTACAGATTTTCTTTGCATTATCAATTCCTCCAATACCTTGCTAAGCTTTGTCTGTCTAATTGCCTGTATAATATCACAAGTTTGTGAAGAAATGTACTTAAAGTAACTGGGCTTTAATTCTAATAATATAAAAAGAAAAACACTTGTATTATACTACACATTTCAGATTGTAGCTAAATGGGTAAGGATACAATCAAATCCTTATCCTTTTACATAAAGGAAAAAAGCAGCAAGTGAATGCTGCTTTTTATGCCGATATTATTAAATTCCACTGACCACCATACCCACCTTGCACACATTTTTGCACAGAATTAATTTTTTTAATAAACAAAACCGAACTTATTTAACAAAATGAACAACAAAACCATACGTATTTAACGTATTTTACTTATTTAACAATCCCCCTGTAGCTGGCAGCGAAGAGGTCAGGGGTTCGAATCCCCTTAGCTCCATACCGGGAAACCCTTGTGTAGCAAGGGTTTTTTCTTTTTTTACAGGAGACATCTATGCAAAGAATCGGTTGAGTTGCACAACTAGTGCACAATTTGTTAACTAGGCGTTTGACCTTAGAACTTCAAAGCGGACCTCCATAACAATTATGAGTGAAGATGTACTACTGTATAGTTAGAATTTATTAAGTTATTTTCTATTACAGCCATAATGATCAGCGAGTACATTTCCATTCCCCCAAATAACATAAAAAACAATTAATAATGATTTGTTAAGGAGCTACAGTCGTTGCTCCTTTTTCTTCTGCTTGAAAGAAGGTTTCTGAGAGTCAAATTCAGAATACAGGTTTTAACTCCTAAGACTTTCTAAGCACTTAAAAAAAGACCTTAATTTAAGTTAAGGTCTAAAATTACATATCCATATCCTCATTTATAAATAATTCATCTACTGTTGTATCTAATACAGCAGCTATACTAAAAGCCAATTGTAATGTAGGGTCATATTTATCGTTTTCAATCGCATTTATCGTTTGTCGTGATACATTGCAAAGTTTAGCAAGTTCTTCTTGAGATAGCTTTGCTGATTTTCTTAATTCTCTAATATGATTTTTCAACTTAACCACCATATTTCTTTTTGCAAAATAGTAGTGAGATTAAATACACTAAAGAAATACCTATAAGAGCAGTAAATGGATTTATGCCTTCGTAAGTATTGTCTGTCCAGAAAGTTACATAAATAGATTCAACAAGATTAATCAATAAATATCCAATAACACCTGCAAATGCAAACGACTGAGCTTTCATCTTAATAAAATCTTTTCTTTCATCACCCAGTTGAGGTAATGACACAAGAGTAACGATGATGAGTAAAACACAAATTGCTAAAATCACAAACAACAGCAAGATAGCTAACCAATCCATTAATGACAGCTCCTTTGAAAATGTAAAAACCTTTTGACATTTTTATTGTATCCATACTCATCATAAATGTCAAAAAGTTTTTACATATCGGACTTCTAAATAATATAAATTATTCAAAGGCAGTAATCTAATGTATCTCACTTCTATAGGTTAACTCCCTGCTATCATCATCACTCTTGCAGTTGTATTAAAATCAAATCCACTATCTCGGTATGTGTTAAATGACCTGTTACTTTCACTTCATTTTCCACTTCCAAATAATCATTTGGGGTCCACCATTTTCGTAAAGCATCTACACCGAACTCTTCCTTTTTATCACGTGAGAGATGACGTTTTACCGTTTCTTCGAATGACAAGTCAAAATAAAAGATATATGCCTTTCCGCCATAGAACTGGATTAAGTCATTTAGCATTTGACCATAGCGACTTTTATTCAGAATTCCTTCAACAATGGTGTGTTCACATCTCCCTTTCCCATACTCAGCAATTTGACGAATCAAATCAATCGAAAGATTTCCTTCTCTATCCTGAACCTTCAACATCTCACGCCGAACATTATCTTGAGAAACTAACAGGGTACCTTTTCCTAACTGATCTTGAATGCTTTTAGCAATGGTTGTTTTTCCACTTCCGGAGTTTCCTCTTAGAATAATTAAGTTTGATTCCATCAATCCCATTCCCTATTATGTTTTTTATTTCTCTATAAGCCTCTTATGAAAATAATAATTCGGTATGATTAATCATTTTCCTTTTTATCATCTAAGTAAAAAAGTCGCCTCCTATAAATTAGGAAAGCGACTTTATGTCTCTACTGCTTAAACGGTCTTTTAAATTTAGATCAAAATCCTTACTTAAGTGAATATGTATAGTCTTTAGATACTCTGAACGAAGCTCACTATTAAATAAACAGCAATACAAACCACAATACTTTGTAAGTAAAGGCCTGCTTCCTTCTTTGCAGATTCATCTTTACTATTTTGATTTTTCACGGAACGTACGGAACCATAAAGAATACCTGCAATAACAGCAATTATTAAGGGAACTGTATTCATAGCATCTGCCTCCTTTGTGATTATTCTAACATAGAAGTTTTTCTTATATTATCTATAATGCTTTTGTGTATCAAATCTATTTACTATCCATAAAATAAGTATTACATTAGTTAATTTACCAAAATCTTCAGTATATATTTTTCGGTGAATATTTAGATACTACCTATTAAATTTGTTACGTTAATAAAAGATTAATTACATCTCAGGGGGTTCATAATGAAAAGTGGTAAACTGCTCTTTCTATTAGTATTGAGTATTATGCTGGTTGCTTGCTCATCAAAGGATGAGGAAAATAAAAATTCCGATAATGTGGATGTCAATAAGGGAATGGTAAATGTTGAAGTGACATTACCTGCATCATTTTTTGAAGACACAGATATGGTGAAACTAAAGAAAGAGGCTAAAGAGGACGGGGTAAAAGAAGTAATTGTAAATGATGATGGATCGGTTACATATAAAATGTCCAAATCTAAGCATAAGGAAATGCTGAAAGAGATGGGAGATACAATAGACACTTCCATTAAAGAAATAGAAGCCGATGAAGACTTTCCTTCAATTAAAAAGATAGAACACAATAAATCATTTACAGAGTATACGATTAAAATGGATCAGGAGCTTTATGAAAACAGCAGTATAGACGGATTTGCCTTCTTCAATTTAGCTTATCAATCACTGTACTATCAATTATTTAATGGTGTAAATGAAGATGATTATAAGGTTACCTTCCAGCTAAAGAACGAAGAAACCTCCAAAACATTTGATACCATCGTTTATCCGGATGATATCCAAACAGATGAGAATAAAACAGAAGAGAATAAGTAAGCCAATTTTAAGCTGTCTTCCCGATGAAGGCAGCTCTTTTCATGAATGAATAGTATTTCCACTATACAAATTCTGCTTTTCGTAAAACAATTCAATTGGTTCCCTCTCTTATACTATTTCCTCTTCGGAGCAATTTATTTTAAAAAAATTTCATCTCGATAAAACACCGAGAATCTTCAGTTAAGGGGAGATAATAACTTATTTTTAAAGAAGGTATAAATAGCCTTTCCCCAGATTTGAATACAATTGATTAATTATCTTTCTTCACTTTTATGACCTACTGCTTGCTCTTCCATAAGCTTTTTATAGAAAATCAGTGTTGTATTCTCATTTAATTTTCGGAGTTCACCGGTATTTATATAACCCATTTTTTCATATAGATGACAATTCCGTTCTTCTTCTTTTATCGTGGCCAGTTCCCAGCTTTTTGCTTTGCAATAATAATCTTCAATGATTTTTATTGTTTCCTGTGCAATTCCCATCCCCTGATATTCAGGTAAAATGAACATGGGACTGATTTTATATTCTTCGGTCCCCTCTCTCCACAGAATATTAATGGCTCCAACTAGCTGTTTATTGAACATAATTTTATAAAATACACCATTAGGATTGTTTAATCGTAGGATCAGCCGATCTACTTTTTCATTTGCAGGATTCGTATCGTAATCCTTATATTTTTCTAATAAAGGCATGAACGATTTGCGTTGGATGGCAAATAAAGCTGCTGCATCCTTTTCATCTGCCTTGAGCAATTCAATACTCAAATTATCACTCTCCACTTGCTTTTAATTATTTAGATATGTATCCTGCCACGCTCTTTTCCTACGCCCTTTGTCTCAGCAAAAACGCACTTCTTCATTTATTTCGAATACGATGATAAAAAAACGGAAGGGACTGTAAGAATGGAATCTGAAAATGACTTAAATATATTGGATTTCGCCCTCCCGCTGCTGGATATTATTGTGATTATGCTGACAGACGAAAATCCTGTAAACGGGGTCATCCTTTTAGTGCTATTAAAAGCCGTAACAAACGATCCTTTAATGGAAATATTGTTTATGATATTAGCCATTGTTCTATGGGCTGCCCGACAGAGTGAAGAAGATTGAACTGTTTTTTAATATCAGACAGGCTATCTTGATTCCCACGTTCATCATAGGCTTAAATAACAAAATAATATTCTTGACTGCAAACTTGAAAAAGGCGCTATGTTGTTTAGCCCTTTTTCTTCATATTTAGGTAACATGGTTATGCAGTAATACTACTACACTTTTATAAATATGGGATGGCGTTGATCGGCATGATTATCTAGCCCAAAATGGAACAGATGAAATAAAAACACGGATTTTATTAAATCTAAGTGTTTTTTGAACATATTATAGGAGTATCATATAGTGAAACGACCGACTGCCTCTCACAATTGTTACATACTTTCCGATTTTATTTTCTTGGTGGTAGGGTTTATATAGGATTGATAGGATTTCCAGTAAACAAAAGCAACAAGAATAGATCCGCCTATGGCATTCCCCAAAAAGACAGGTACAAAGTTATTAAAATAATCCATCCAGGTAAAATAACCTTCAAATATTGCTGCCGGAATCACAAACATATTCGCTACTACGTGCTGAAAGCCAATTGCTACAAATGCCATGATTGGAAACCATATCCCTGCTATTTTCCCTGCGATATCGTTTGCACTGTATGAAAGCCAAACACCTAATGCCACAAGCCAGTTACAACCAACACCTGAAATAAGAGCCGGCCAAAAATCAACATCTATTTTATGAGCAGCCACGTCCACCGTTTTTTCGAGAAAGACACCGCTGGCTGTAAACTCTCCTAAGTGGCCAAAGAAATAAGCTACAAAAATAGCACCTGCGAAGTTGCTAATCGTAATCCAAAACCAATTGTGAACTAATCGTGAGAAAGGAATCCGTTTGGCAAGCCAGGCCATTGGCACTGCCATCATATTACCAGTCAATAATTCTCCGCCTGCAATTAAAATTAAAATAAGTCCAAGTGGGAAAACAGATGCACCAATAAATGTTCCAAAGGTCCCCCAGTCTTCAGGCAAGCTTGCGGTTACTCGGATATATAGTAAATAACCCACAGATATATAAGCACCGCCCAAAAATCCCAATAG
Organism: Bacillus sp. z50; assembly: GCF_058313585.1. Taxonomy (NCBI): domain Bacteria; kingdom Bacillati; phylum Bacillota; class Bacilli; order Caryophanales; family Bacillaceae; genus Bacillus; species Bacillus sp. z50. The sequence continues at coordinate 629,350 of NZ_JBZFQL010000003.1, read as the reverse complement.
TAATAAATTTGTTAAAGGTAAACTGGTCTTCTTCACACCTGCTTCTACTGCTGCTATGGCAATTTCCTGTGGAGTTTTGAAACTCATGTATGTTCTCTCCAATCTATGTAATACGTCTTCCACATCATCATATGGAAATAATTATCAATCTATCCAAGTTTATTATATTCGTATTTTAGAAATGCTTAAAGAGAACATTTTATGAATAATTCAAATTCTAATGATGTTAACTAAAAAATCCCCTCCGTTTTTTACAGATGGGGATTTAATTTATATCATTTTTTTATGTTCTTTTAATTCTTCATCAATCATGGAATCGAGTTTTATAATACTGGCTTTCGCTCTTTCATACTCAATCTTCCGATAATGGTGAAGGCCGCCTTCCTCTTCATCTTTTTCATCTGCCCATTTAACAATCTGTTGAAGAGGTGTTCTAACAATATCATTTGAAGGTAAAAAGGAATCTGTATGAAATAAAATTGCGAGGGAGATCGTTTTCGCCTGAACCGGATTTTCACCAAGCCTTATTAATAATTTATGCGCTCTTTCAGCGCCCTTAATTGGATGTATATCGTTCTTTCTATATAAATCATAATCCCATTTACCATTACGGTACCAAGTAAAATGTCCAATGTCATGGAGCAGACCTGCTTTTGCTGCAGAATCGACATCGATATTCTGTTCTTTCGCTAAATGAAAGGCATGGTAAGCAACGGCAATTGCATGTGCCAAGCCAGAACGATTTAAATATTTTTGAGCAATGCGATGCTCAAATATATCAAGTAAAGTTACTTCTCTCATAAGGTCTCCCTCCCTGGTTATTTTTGTATATTTATAGAGATAAATATATATTTTTGTGCATTATAGCATGGATACTTCACTGTTTAAAAGGAATTTATTATTCTATAAAATTATCTTGTTTCTGTACTTTTAAACGAAATTTTACAATTAGCCTTCCTTTACACCCTTATTCGCATTCATTCTTTTGCACTTTATGGCTAGTATTATCGCTAATCTTGGAAAACCGTGGCAGCTTGTCAAGATATTAACATGGACCAAGTTATTATTCATTATTGTATGTTCATGCCCTGTCTTTAAAAACGGCAAAATTCGTAGTTGGGCAGATACTAGTTTAGAAAAAACATAAGTATTTCCGAAAAACTCCCATACAAAAATATCCAGGTTGACTTGTTTATCATCATCTAAAAAGGGAATTTTGTGAATACAGGAGGAGGAGTACAAATGAATCAGTATCAAACTTTTTTCTTCGAGGATGATGGTAGGATACCTAATAATCCAAACTTACCAGTCATTCTATATGATCAAGCTGTAGACAGCCCTGAATCCACTATGGAAAGCCTATTTAATGAAAATCAATGGCTAAATAGTTGGACAAATGGGGTATTTGACTATCATCATTATCACAGTAATTCTCATGAGGTACTAGGGGTTATTAGAGGTGAAGCCACCCTTATGATTGGCGGTGAAACAGGAAGGAAGATTCATGTTCAGTCAGGTGATGTGATTATTCTTCCAGCCGGAACCGGCCATAAACGCCTTAGAGCCAGCTCTGACTTTTCTGTCGTTGGAGCTTATCCAAATGGGATGGACTATAACACTAAATACGGGAAAGAAAATGAACGTCCTGAAGTATTAGAGGAAATTAGCAAGGTTCCCATCCCAAAGACTGATCCTATTAACGGTAAGGATGGTCCTCTGATAAAAGAGTGGCAGGTATAATTTCAAAAGAAGATATGCATGTTATACCGTTTGATAAAGTAGTGTGACTTTAAATTGTTCAGCGATTAATCTCCTGATTTTTTAGCGTTCCGCAAAACAATATTTTACTGTCTTTCAAAATGTTTCAAAGACTATTAATAGGGAATAAAGAACTTACTAAAATGAATATATAGGGGAATTATTATATGCCGGATACAAAAACAAATTTAAGTTTATTAGAAAAACAAGATATGACCAATCCACAAATAGTACCACAATGGGTAACAGAAGAATACCAAACATTTCATAACATTGTTACAAACCCAACATTTCCATGTTACTTTGGTATGAAAGCAGAAAATAAAGGAGAACTCCGTTATGCGTATATGACTCATAATGATTGGTCCTCTCTTCCAAAAGCAGTAGAAAGCTTTCTTGAACTATTTAAGAATCCACCTCATATAAGACACGGTTTATTTGTTTTTGTTGAACCTGAAAAAGAGGAACGCGATATCCCTTACTATAGAGATTATTTTTGGAGAATCCTACAGTATTTACACGAGCATGATCCGAAGCTTTGGCCTGAGGATAAACCGAAGGATCCTGAACATTTCCTTTGGGACTTTCACTTTGCCGGTGAACCATTCTTTATCTTCGGCAATTGCCCTGCCTACAAGCAACGGAAAACCCGTGACCTCGGTAATAGTTTAGTTCTTGGCTTTCAACCGCGAATGATTTTTGAAGGACTTGAAGGGACTGAAAAAGGCGGAATCATGTCCAGAGAGAAAGTTCGTGAACGAGTAGAGAAATGGGATCAGCTCCCTAAGCATCCGGATATCAGTCATTATGGGGATCAAAACCATAATGAATGGAAGCAATACTTTATCGGTGATGATATAGAACCAATCGCTGGGAAATGTCCATTTCACCATAAAGATTCATAATCATATAAAAAAGAAGCTGATCATTGAATCAGCTTCTTTTTTATAGAGTGGGAGCTTGTACGCCTTCAAGATTCGATACATTATTTAATAATCTGCTGAACCCGTCCTACCTGACCATCCGTTAACCGTACCTTAATGCCATGCGGATGTGTTGCTGAATTGGTTAAAATATCTTTAACGATACCGCGAGTTAATGCACCTGAGCGCTGGTCTTTTTTTAACACGATATCGACTTCCTGTCCTGCTCGTATATCACTACGATTCTTTCCATTGTTCATTTTTCTAACCTCCCTTATTTATCTCGATCCATAAATACATTCATTGAGCATAACGTAATCTATCCACTAATGGTATAATGGACAAATAGTAAAATCCACTTTTTTGGAGGCAATATGTTAACTTTTGAAGAAAAAATTGCAATTATAGAGTCCTTTAAGGAACTCGAACGTAAAAATGTTTCACTTGGGCGTATCAACTATCAATATCCTGAAAGCAAATTAGATAAATCGAATGTTGTTTATCACCTGCATCCAAACGGTAATGGTTTCGTTTATGCAGAAGGCATTCCTGGGTACCGTGTGGGTCAAAAGGGATTGGTGAATATCAAGGATTTTTCCGCTGAGCAATTAGAAACTATCATAGCTAAATCCATAGAGCTTCTATCTACTGATCCTTATGAAGATTATGCTGGCGATATAGCAGGTGAAGAAGAAATCTGGAGGAATAACGAAGGACATACTCTTACCGTTATAGCAGAAGAGGATATGTGGAATGTATATGCTGGCTTAAACCTAGATGGCACATTCCCATCCTACAATGAAGCAAAATCTTATTTAATGGAAGAAGGATTCCATAAAGTAAAGTAAACGAACCTAACAGCCCGTTGGTAATCCATAATCCAATGGGCTGTTCCTATTTAATCCAACAAATAAACGGACCATGCAGACACTATCTAATTTATTTACCTGAAAACTCTGCCTTTCGCTTCATAAAGAAGGCACTGATTCCCTCCATCGCATCCTCCGAACGGGCTATTTTCAGCATATTCTCTAGTTCAATTGAGATTCCATCTTCTAAGGAAACTTCTGTACCTCTCCCCACAGAATCAAGGATCCCTTTAAGCGCAAGCGGCGGCCCTTCAGCTAAATTGGCTGCAATCGCTAAAGTTTCATACTTCAGCATTTTAGCAGGCACAACTTTGTTGATTAAACCATACTCCAATGCTTTTATCGCCGAAATTTTTTCACCACTTAAGATTAATTCAAGAGCCCGCCTGCGGCCAATCAATCTTGGCAGCCGTTGGGTCCCCCCATAGCCAGGCATAATTCCGAGCTTTATTTCTGGAAGAGCAAACTCTGCTGTGTCTGCAGCTATTACCAAGTGGCAAGCCATTTGCAATTCATTCCCACCACCCAGCGCACGACCGTTTATGCTTGCAATGATAGGTTTAGAGAAAGACTCAATTCGGTTAAATAGATCATGCATCCCTTGAATCGTTGCCCTCGCTTTTTCCGGATCCGCTAAATCTGCAAATTCATTTACATCTGCACCAGCTGAAAAAGATTTTTCTCCTGCTCCGGTTATTATAATAGCTCTAATTGTATGATTGTTTTCGATATCATCCAAATAGGTGCCAATCTCATATAATGTATCTCTGCTCAATGTATTTAGGGGAGGTCGATTGATCGTAATGATTGCCACCCTATCTGTTACTTCCAACAAACAATTTTGCCCCATTACCCTACCTCCCTTTCCAGTATTACGGCAATTGCCTGACCAAAACCGATACACATGGTTGCAAGTCCGAATCTTCCGTTTGTTCTTTCCAATTCATTAAGTAAAGTAGCTATAAGACGAGCTCCGCTTGCGCCCAGAGGATGGCCCAATGCGATCGCTCCTCCATTCGGATTTACTTTATCCATGTCTGGTTTCAGCTCTTTCGCCCATGCTAATACAACTGAAGCAAAGGCTTCATTCACTTCAAAAATATCGATATCATCCATGGAAAGACCTGCCTTATCCAATACCTTTTGTGTTGCCGGGATAATAGCACCGGTAACAAGAGCTACTTTTCCTTCCAGTGAAAATGACATACTTATTAATCTCCTTTCGATTTAGGCAATGACAGGCCAACTGCTACTTCATTAGCAGCTACCTCGATCTCTGCATATGCGTCTTCTTCATACATTTGTTCAATAACTTCTTTATACTTTTCTTCTATTTCTTTAAAACGTACCTTTAAGGACGGAGTCATCTCCCCACCCTCCACAGTCCATTCTTTCGTTACAATGATTAGTTTTTTGGGCTGTTCATAGCGTGCGAATTTATGAGTATTGGATTTTACTTCTCTCGTAATCAATTCCTGTACTTTTTTATTCGTAACCAACTCATTGACAGAACCACGAATGCCCTTCCTTTTGCACCAGCTCTTAAGATTTTCATAATTTAGAGTTAATAAGACGATTACATACTTCTGATTTTGTCCAACCAAAACGGCATTTTCTATATAAATACTTTGGTGAAGTGCATTTTCCACAGGCTGTGGAGCCACATTTATCCCCGAAGTAAGTACTATAATCCGCTTCTTTCGATCCACAATTCTTAAGAAGCCATCTTCATCAAACTCGCCTATATCGCCAGTCTTGAACCACCCATTTTCAAAGTGTTCCTTGGTAGCCTCTTCATCATGATAGTAACCTTTCATGATACTTGGGCCTTTAACAAGTACCTCACCATCATCTGAGATATGGACGTCCAGGTTCGGCAATGGTTTTCCTACTGTTCCAACTTTGGTTCTGGAAAACGGATTTACGCAGATAACGGGGGAGGTTTCTGTCAGGCCATATCCTTCAAGGACCGGAAGATCAACACTCCAGAAAAACTTCCCGATTTCTGGATTTAAAGCTCCTCCGCCTGATATAAAGCCTCTGATTCTTCCACCCAATTGTTTTTTTACTTTTTGGTAGACAAGTTTATCAGCTATTTTCCACTTTCTCCTAAACTCTTTCGGTAGTTCACTTTTACGAACCATTACATCTGTAGCACTGGATAAATAATATTTATATCTTGTATTTCCGACTTTAAGTGCCCAGTCAAAAATTTTTCTGCGAATAGGGGTACCGGATTCGACCATCTTTTGAGCCTGGGCATATACTTTTTCAAATAACAATGGGACACTGACTAGGATGGTAGGTTGTACTTCTAGAAGGTTTTGTTGTACGGTATCAATATTTTCTGCATAAGCAATTGTTGCACCAACTGACAAAGGAAAAAATTGACCTGCCATACGTTCAAATATGTGGGATAGTGGTAAGTGGGATAACATGATGTCGTCAGGCCGGGCTTCCAACACCCAAAATTGAACGCCTTCAACATTTGATAAAATATTTCCATGCGTTAACATTGCACCTTTTGGATAACCAGTTGTTCCCGAGGTATGAATAATCGTTGCTAAATCATCTCTTGTTATTGCCTGGAACTCATCTTCCCAGTTAAATAAAGGATGTTTTTCACCTGCTGACATTAATTGTTCCATTGTCAGCATATCTTCTTTCTTTTCTGCTAAGGAATCACCGGGATAAAAGATAATCAGTTTATCGAGAGTAGAATTAGCAAGAATCTTTTGCAGTTGCTTTTGATTTTCTACAAAAAGAAACTTACAGTCTGCATTACTGAGAATGTAAGAAATCTGATCAGATGGTAAAGTTGAATGGATTGGCACACTGACTGCACCCAAACTCATAATCGCTATATCGCTTATAGCCCAGTAAGGATTATTATCAGATAATATGGCTACATGATCACCAAAGCCAACCCCATAATGTGCCAGTCCGGCAGCCGTTTGTGAAACCTGTATCCAAAAATCCCTGTATGTGATCCCCTTATATTCACCTGCTACTTTAACCAAAAAACCATTCTTTTGTGAATTTTTTTCGGCTGTTCTCCAAACCATCTCTACCAAATTTGCAGGTTTCATAAAACACCTCCCTTAGGCCTACACGTCGTAGGGTCACGAAGACGTTGCCACACGATGTGGCGTTTTTAGTCTTTGGTCCACCTTACATGGTCTCCGTTTTTAGCGAGATCTAGCTTCGGCTCCTAGCTCCTCGAGTCATAAGTGTAGCCACTGCTGGAGGGAGAACACCTCCCTACGTGACTCCTCTTATGCTTGTCGGAGCTGAACAGTCGCCTCAGCCTTTCTTATAAATATTCCTTTACGTTATATTGTTTCAGTATTCCTTCTAGTTTGATTGCTTTTCCGATGTCGCCTTTGATTTTTAGTTTGCCGGACATGAAGGCTACGGTTCCGTTTAGTTTGCCGAGAAGGAATTGGCGGAAGTTTTCGACAGACATGGTGAGTGTACAATCCGCTGGTGTTTCTTCTCCTTCGACTACCTCTGCCTGACCATCGTGTATATTAAGCTGATAGATTCCTTCTTCGGAACCGGTGATTGTGAATTGATAGCGTGTCGTAATTCCTTGAATTGGCTGAGGATCGTTTTTAAGTGCTTCCTCAATTTTTTCAAAAGACTCTCTTAATGTATAATCTTCAATTGCTTTTCCCATTTTAAAATTCCTCCCTTTATTATTAAAGGATATTTTTTTATTTTTCAGTTTTATTTAGATGCAGCATTTTTGTCCTGTCGTTTCACCACCTCCTGAACGTATTTATAAAATCATTACACACGAATACCATATGGTTCATACAGATGACGCGCAATAATTAATTGCTGAATTTGATTAGTCCCTTCAAAAATGTCATAAATTTTTGCGTCACGATATAATTTCTCGACTAGATGTCCCTCAAGACCATATGGACCGAGTATTTCCTGACAGGCTGAAGTAACCTCCAAAGCAATCTTTCCACTATAGGCCTTACACATGGCTGCTTCTTTTGCATTCGGTTTTCCCAAATCTGCTTTCCAGGCAGCTTCCCAGGTTAACAGACGAGCTCCCTGAATTTTTTGCTGCATCTCTGAGAAGAGTCTCAGGGCTTGATGATAATGATTGCCGTGCTGAGGATATTCTCTTTTTACAAAATCCAATGTATATTCATAGGACGCTCTTGCAATTCCGGTAGCCATAGCTGCGATTATGGGCCTTGTGTTATCGAATGTTTTCATAGCAACCCTGAAGCCACCTGATCCATTCGCTTTATTGACATAGGCCTCTTCTCCACCTAAAAGGTTTCCATCCGGAACAAAGCAATCCTCAAACACAAGTTCTGCTGTTTCAGAAGCACGAAGACCCATTTTTTCCGCCAATCTCGAGCATGAGAAGCCGGGTGTACCTTTTTCTATAACAAATGCCCGGTGACCAGCCCTACCTAAATTGCGGTCTACCGTAGCAAATACAACAACCCAGGAAGCTCTTTTGCCATTTGTAATAAATATCTTCTGCCCGTTTATCACATAACCGCCGTCCACTTTAACAGCTGTCGTCTGTAAACCGGATACATCAGAACCTGCCTCTGGTTCAGTCAAAGCATATGCTCCCCACTTCGGTTTCTCATCTCTGGAGAAAATGGATAAAAAACGTTCCTTTTGTTCCGGTGTGCCGCTATGCTGAACAGGCGGACCTCCAAGCCCTGGCCCGGGTAGCGTCAAGGCAATCGCGCAATCTCCCCAGCCTAATTCCTCAGAGGCAATGACTCCCAATCGATTTCCTTGGCGCTCCTTCGCTTTTTTAAAATCTTTTTTCTTTTTATCATCATTGGACTCTCCAAAAGAAGACATGCTTAAAGAAATTCCGAGTTGATTTACTTTATCCAGCCAATCATCCGGTACTTTCTTTAATTGATCGGCAATCATGGATACCGGTCGCATTTCATTTTCAGCAAACCAATGGACCACTTCCTTAACTTGACTTTGATGTGGCGTCAACTCGTATGTGATCATTACTCATCCCCCTCTCCTTACCATACATGATCCAGTTTCCTGCCCTGATTTCTAAATCGCCCTCTTGTTCAAACCAACCGACTTGTGCCTGAGCGTCCCTCATCCACTTCTCAACAGGATGGTCCTGAACATATCCATGCCCACCAAGGAGCTGTACAGCTGAATCTGTTACATATCGAAGCGATTGATGGGCTTTTTTAAGTGCCTGGATACTGTGGAAAACAGCATCAGTTTCACCTTCATCAATTTGTTTTGCCGCATATAAAACAAGATGCCTTGCTGCACCCGTCTGGATAGCCATTTGTGCAAGGTTAAAAGAAACACCCTGGAATTTTGCGATTTCTACCCCAAACGCTTTTCTCTGGGAGGTATATTCAACTGTGTAATCAAGGGCAGCTGCCATAACACCAATTTCTTTTGCAGCCTCTAACGTACGTACACGGCTCAATGATTGATCCATCCAAGTTTCAGCTTCGGCACCACTAGCCAAAATATTGTTTTTGGAAACGCTTACTTCTTTAAGCTGAATTCTCGAAAAGCCGGCACTCAATAGCCCCAAGCGATAATCACCGTCAAGCACTCTCCAAGAATGATTATTGTCTTGATCTATCCAGAACAACACCGCTTCACCATTAGTAGCAGTTCCTGCAATTAATAGATATTCAGCCTTTCTGGCATTTTTCAGCGGACTCGTTTCTCCATCAATGATGTATCCATTGTCTATTTTTTTAATTTGGAGTTTATGTTGATTGGGATAAACAAAGGCGACTGTTGGGCAAATTCCCGTTTCACACTGAGTTTGATAAAAAGAAAATGCGTTATGATCCTCTTTTAGTCGAATAAACGATGCTCCCTCCCCGGCTCCTGGAAGCCCCTGAATAGTATCAAGGTCACCATAAGCAAGCGCCTCAACAATCTGTACCTGGGAAACGAGCGGCAATTCCAGGCCACCGTATGATTCAGGCAGTTCCAAATTTAATAATCCAAGGTCACTCAACTTTCTGACCACGTCCTCACTTACACCCTGATTTTTTTCCGTTTGCCTGGCATAGGGACGGATCTTTTGAATTGCAAAATCCTTTGCTACATCAACAAATGCCTTTTCTTCCTCACTTGGTAAAAAAGAAACCAACTTTCTCCCTCCTTCATATCAATAGTTTATTAATTTGAGAGACTGCTAAATGAGCGCATGACCAATCGGTTTAATAATCTAGCAAGATATTCTACATCTGTCTTTTGGTGATTTGGTTCCCGGAATTTTTGAATGACGACCTCATTGATTGCTCCAACCATTGCCTGAGAGATGATCCTAACTTCCTGTTCATTCACATTCTCCGGAAACTCCTGGTAAGCAAAAAAAAAGATAAGATCTGCGAAACTTTTAAGTGCTTCTCGTCTGACCAGTTCTACTTCGAAAGAAACTCCGACTGATTCGAGTAAAATAAAATTGGCAACAGCCTTATTGGAAAAGCAAATTTCCAAATAGCGAAGAATTCCGGCATATGCTTTATAACCAATGCGTGGTTCCCGTAAAGCTGCAAGCTTAATCTCTTCTGCAACTTCTCCAATCAAACTTTCACAAAGTGCAACAATCAAAGTCTCTTTATTGCCGAATTGTTGGTAGAACGTTGTTTTCGAGACATGTGCATACTCAACTATGTCCAGAACTGATGTATTCTTGTAACCTCTTGTAGTGAATAATTGCAGGGCTGCATATAGCATTTTATCTCTTGCTTCGGTCGGCAGGTCATTTACATATAACATTCTTATCATTCCAATCCCATGTGTGAGTACGAATACGTATTGGTATCATCATACCTACACAAAAGGGAAATTTCAACAAAATTGTTAGAAAATTTAATTTATTTTCTTCAACAAAAAAAGAGCCTCCCAAAGTAAAATGGGCGGCTCTTAAATGAAAATGTTTATTTAAATATTTCAGGATAGATTTTTTCAGCTATCAATTGCAAGCCTTCTGTTAAACGTGGTCCCGGTCTTGACACTGTGTCATTATCTACATCATAAACCTGCTTATTTTGAACGGCAGGTACCTCGGACCAAGCTTTTCTTCCATATACCTTTTCTTCTGGATTTTCAATATAATAGCCATATGTAGTAAGAATAACATCAGGATTGCGATCAATGACTTGTTCTTCATTCATTGTTACCCAACCCTCTTGATCAGCGGCAATATTCTCTGCCTGAATGATATCAAGCATTTCGTCTATATAGGTTCCGTTAGCCGCTGTATATAAATCCGGTGAGGAAGATACTTCAATCCAAACCTTCTTCTTATCTTTTATAGCACTTGCTTTCTCTTTAATTTCTGCTACTTCTTTTTTCATATCCGAAATAATTTCATCAGCTTTGTCTGATGTTCCGGTTGCTTTAGCAATCAATTCAATTGTTCCATATGCACCATCAAACGAATTGGCGTCAGGTACGATAATAACATCAATACCAGCTGTCTGGAATTGTTTAATGGTATCCTTAGCATTATTAAAATGACTGGCAGAAAGCAATAAAAGATCCGGATTTAATTCCAACACTTTTTCAATATTGATTTCTAACCCGCCGACCTTAGGTTTGTCAGCAGCTTCTGTAGGAAAATTACAATAATCTGATACACCAATGATTTTCTCTCCAAGACCTAGTGCATAGGCCGTTTCAGTATTGCTTGGCAGCAAGGATACGATCGTGTCCGGCTTTTCCTCAATCTTGATGCTTTCTCCGGATCCATCCCTTACCTCAACAGGAAAGGCTGTGGACGTTGATTCAGAAACCTCTTTCTTCTGGTTTGAGTCATCTTCAGTTGACGAACACCCAAACATTAACATAGATAGCGTAAGCATTAGCATAAATAAAAATAAATAGTTTTGCTTTTTTAGCATAGTTATTCCCCTTTCCAACATAATAAAAAAGCCTTAGCTCGAAAAAAGCTAAGGCGAAAATCCACATTAAAATAACAGGATTGGACGCCTACTTTTCCCTCCGAAAAATAGTACATACAAAAGAAAGAGCAGGTCTCCTGGCTGACGCATCAATTTACTCTGATTTACCTTCCCATGCTCTAAACAAAGAGCCGGTGGTTTACAAATCATTTCATCCGCGTATACAGTAGCGGGGGCTGCACCGGATTTGCACCGGTTTCCCTATTATCCTAATAAATAAGGCACTCTTACACTATTCAATATTTATATTTTTTATATAATCAGCTATCTTCATTCTTCTTCATATTCAACATCAGTATGTTCCCTGCAAAATTGTAAAACCATCGATAATTCATCTTCCTCAAGCTCAAAATCCAAAATACTTTGTGTTTCACTTTCTATAAACTCATATTTTGAAATTTGGTCCTGATTTTCATCCATTACATATATAACACGCAACAGAAGACCCTTATCGGTATATAGTTCATCTTCCTCGGGAACGGAAATCTCCAGTACATATTCGAACCTTTCTCCAGAAAGGATACCAAACGGGTCTTCCAGTTTCTCAACTGTATAACTTTGTATCTCGATCATCTTTATCAACCTTTCTAAAATGCTTATGTCTATTATACATGTTCAATCTCTTTATTAAACATTTTACCCAATTATTCAACTCCGTTTAGGAATATTTTTTAACAAGAATCAAAAACTATATTAAAATCACTTAATCCATAGGAGTTTATTATGCGTACTCTATCTGTTCTCACATTGCTCATTATCCAGCTTCTTATTCCATCTGAAACATTTGCAAAGACAGCCTACCTCAGTTTTGATGATGGTCCCTCAAACATCACACAGGAAATCCTCGATATCCTCAAAGTTCAGGATGTTAAGGCAACCTTTTTTGTAACGGGAACAGCCAGCCCGGGACATATGTATTTATATAAAGATATCGTAAAAAATGGACACGCTCTTGGACTGCATTCCTATTCTCATAATTATTCCAAAATCTATCGATCCAAGGATACTTTTTTTAAAGACATTACTCAACTGGAAGAATTTTTGGAAAGGGAAGTAGGCGTAAGCCCGAAAATCCTACGATTCCCCGGCGGCTCCAATAACTATGTCGCAAAACAATATGCCGGGACTGATTTAATGGATCAATTAAAGACTGAGGTAATAAAAAGAGGATATAAATATTATGATTGGAACTGCGATGCTAACGATGGATTAAATCCTCCAATTCCAGAAAAAAAATTACTTAAATTAATTATGCAAGGGGTAGGTGAAAAAGAAAATCTCTATATCCTCCTGCATGATTTTAACGGCAATACAACAATCGTGGATGGGCTTCCGGAAATCATTCGCCGTCTGAAACATAAGGGATACACCTTTAAAATAATGGATGAGTCCACACCAACTTTTGAATTTTAAAAATGATAAATACTCCTATCAGTTCAAATCGCAAATGCTGTCCATTATTCTGTAACGCTTCTTTTCTAACCTGAAATAAGGTTTACATTATAAAACAAACGCCCTTTCAGGTAGGGGCGTTTTGTTTTTTATTATTCGACTACAAGGTAATTGCCATGTTCCATATTGATTACGTATTCTGGCTTTGGGGGCTTACCTCCGTGCTCCTTGATTTTCGCTTTATGGCCAGCGATATGCTCAGGGCTCTTTTCCCATGCTTTCCATGCTTCCTCTGATTCCCAGCGGATAATCATGACAACTTCTTCTTCCCCACGCGTTGTTTTTTTCACTAATAACTCCCGACTTATAAAGCCTTCACGCTGCTCAATTAACGACGGACCTTGATCTGGCTTCTTTTTGAAGCGTTCCAATATCTTGTCTGAATTTCCCTCTGTCACTATCCACTTACGGATTTGAACAAACATACATAATCGCCCCTTATTAAAGGAGCATGCCCCACTTGAGACATGCTCCTTGTTATGAAGATTATTTTAATTCATTTAAGATTTCATCTAATTTTTCTGCTTCAGTCGTTACACCGTTACTTGAGAAGTACCAGTTAACACCGTCTAAGTAGACAATTTTGCCTTCTTTGTAAGCACTGGTTTTTTTGATAATATCATTTTCAATATCTTTTTTAATTGTTTCTACATCAGAAGCAGTACGGTCGATAATTAACAATACTTCTGGATCAACAGAAAGGATTGACTCATAAGAGAAATCAGAACCGTGGGAAGATGCTTCGATATCAGTTGTTGCTGGCTTGAAGCCAAAGTCATTATATACATATGCGAAACGTGAATCTTCACCATTGTCGAAACCGGAGATTTTCTTGTCATTGTACATCGCTACCAATGCATTTTCATAACCAGCAGCTTTTTCTTTTACTGCATCAACTTTTTCTTGTAATGAAGCTTTCAATTCTTTGCCTTTTTCTTCTTTATCAAAGATTTGAGCTGCTAAATCAACTGTTTCATATACAGCCTCTATGTAATTATCATTGTCAGAACCAATGAAAATAACGTTAGGTGTGATTTCTTTTAATTGTTCATAAAATGGTGTTTGACGACCAGAGATGAAAATAACATCCGGCTCAGCAGCTGCTACTGCTTCAAAATCGATTTGCTTTAGTGTACCAACATCGGCAACACCCTCAGCAACATATTTTTCTTTTAAATGCGCTGGCATATTTCCTTTACCGCCACCAGCAGCTACGCCTACGATTCCTTCAACACCTAATGCATCAAGTGTATCTAAAAAGCCATAATCCAGAGCAATAATGCGTTCTGGCATTTTATCTAATTTTACTTCTTCAAATGTAGTTGTCGTACCCTTTTCTTCATCTTCACGTGATTCTGTTAAGGAAGATACTGTCATTGGAAATTTAGAACTTTCGACAGTTTCTTTTTCTTCTGTTGGTTTTGTCTCAGAAGACTCCCCTGTTGTTGACTCGTCACCTGAGTTACAAGCTGTCAACATTAATGTTAACGCTGCCAAAGCAGTTAAAGTTTTCCATTTCTTCATCCTTTGTTCTCCTCCTAAAATACGCTGTTGGTAATTGAAAACGATTATCATTTTCAATCGACATTATCATTCTAAATGAGAATCACAAAATATGTCAACTCTTTTGAAGTGTTTGATAAATAATTTTATTTTTCCTATCTGACCTAACGAGAATTAGACATGGATGATTTCGTATCATTCTCGAGATATTCTCTCCTTGAAAAGTTAAATATCAGTTAGAAATGTGCTCAGCAAAAGAAATACTATAAAAAAAGACTCCAAAATAACAGCTATTTTGGAGTCTTCGCGAAAACTTAAGTATACGACCCTTAACTTGAACAAGATTTTGCTGCTGTCAATTGTTCCAAAAATATAAGGCCAGAATCTATTTTAGAATCTAATGTGAATTAAAGTATACACATATACGACATCCATCTTGCTCTTGTACAGGAATATGCATGTCATATACATCACGCAAGGATTCTGAGTTAATAATCTCATGCGCTGGACCGTCCTTTATCAGACGCCCATCCTTTAACGCCACTATGCGATCAGAGTATACAGAAGCAAAGTTGATATCATGCAAGACAATTACAACCGTTTTCCCTAACTCATCTACCAGCTTGCGCAGTATTTTCATAATTTGCACAGAGTGTTTCATATCCAGATTGTTTAATGGCTCATCTAATAAAATATAATCCGTATCTTGTGCAATAACCATTGAAATAAAGGCACGTTGTTTTTGACCGCCTGATAACTCATCCAACAGCTTATCCTGCATATCTGTTAAATTTAAATACTCCAGTGCTTGGTCTACAATTCGTTCATCATCTGCATTCAGCCGCCCTTTTGAATATGGATAGCGTCCAAAAGAAACAAGCTCGCGTACGGTTAAACGAATATTCAAGTGATTGGTCTGCCTTAAAATAGCCACCCGCTTTGCAAAAGCATCTGATTTCATTTTCTTAACGTCAGTTTGATCTAAAAATACTTCACCTGTATCAGCATCTAAGAGACGGCTCACCATTGATAATAACGTTGATTTACCAGCGCCATTTGGACCAATAAAAGAAGTGATAGCTCTTGGTTGGATTTGCAATGTTACATTTTCAATAACAGATTTTTTCCCAAAGCTTTTAGAAAGCCCTTTAATATCAATCATCCTGCTTTCCTACTTTCCCTTAGTAATAAGTAAATAAAGTAAATCCCACCGACAAAGTTAATAACGACACTAATCGTTGTATTCAAATGGAAAACATGCTGAACAAGAAATTGTCCTCCGACAAGCGCAATAATACTGATCAAGCTTGCCCCAATGATTAATATCGAATGCTTATATGTAGCCAAATATTGATAGGCTAAATTCGCCACAATTAATCCTAAAAATGTTACAGGTCCAACCAGTGCGGTAGAAGTAGCGATTAAAATAGACGATAGAATCAGCACTTTCAGCACGATTTTATCATAGGCGACACCAAGATTAATCGCGTTATCTCGACCTAGTGATACAACATCTAAATCACGTAATAACCGATAGCCATATATAAAGGCGGTACATAAAATAACAATAGCAATGCTCAGTAATTCCGTCTTCACGTTCATAAAGCTGGCAAACAAGCGAGCTTGCAAACTTTCATATTCCACAGGATCAATTAGAACTTGCATGAACGTTACCAGACTTCCGAGTAATGTTCCAAGTATCATACCTGCTAATAATAGAAGAAAAATTGGATATTTATCTGCCCTGAATAAAAAACGATACAAAATCAATGCGAATACTACCATCGCAATGATTGCTACACTAAAGTTTAAGTAACGGCTTACAACGAAGATTGAAGCCGACCCTGCCGTAAAATAAATGACAGTTTGAACGACTTCATACATCGAGTCGATCCCCATAACAGATGGTGTTAATAAACGGTTATGTGTAATGGTTTGGAATATAACACTTGCATACGCAATTGCCGTTCCGGTAATAACCATAGCAACTATGCGCTCAATACGCTTTGGAAAGGCGTAACTAAAACCGCCCTGAATATTATAGAAAGCAAATAAAGCCATACATCCAATTGCAATAACAGCTAAAATAATTAGCTTTACACTATTTTTTCGCATATGCTTTCCCCCTAAACAACATAATTAAGAAGATCGCACTGCCAATTACTGCAACTGTAGTATTTACAGGTATCTCATATGGATGGACAATCAATCGGCTTAGAATATCACATGCCAATAAGAATGCCGCCCCCATGAATATTGTATGAGGGATTGTTTTACGTAAATTATCGCCCAGATAAAGGGAAACCAGATTTGGTACAATCAACCCTAAAAACGGAATAATCCCTACCGTTAAAATGACTGTTGTAGAAATTACCGCTACGATAACTAGACCAATGTTTAACACTGTACGATAACTTAAACCCAGGTTTTTCGCAAAATCCTCACCCATACCAGCTACTGTGAATTTATTTGCATATAGATAAGCAATGATAATTGCTGGAACCGCTACATACAACAGTTCATAGCGTCCTGAAACGATCAAGGTAAAACTCCCCAAGAAAAACGTATCTACATTTTGCAGAACATCCGCTTCATATCCAATGAATGTTGAAATCGCCCCGATGATATTACCGTACATAATTCCGATAAGAGGGACGAATATGACATCTTTGAATTTAATGCGCTCAAGTAAATTCATAAAAATAAATGTACCAATTAATGCGAATGCAAAACTAAATAGTATTTGCCCCATATAGGACATATTAGTAAAAAACACCATAGAGACAATGACACCTAGTTTTGCTGCATCTAGCGTACCAGCCGTTGTCGGTGATACAAACTTGTTTCGGCTTAAGCTTTGCATAATTAAGCCCGCAATTCCCATTCCTGCACCAGCTAAAATAATGGCCATTAACCGTGGTAATCGACTCATCAAGAAGATTTGCGTCTTGTCTGAATCTAAATCTAGTAAATCACTCGGTTTAATATCAATAGCCCCTATAAATAGCGAAATAAAGGATAGGATAATAGTTACTAATACTAACATCCATAGTCTCATTGCAATCCCCGTCAAATTAGTTTCTCAACAACATTACTGATAATGATAATCATTATTGAGTCGTCTTTAATTATAGTCAATGAAAATAGTAAAATCAACATCTAGTGATAATCATTACCAATGATAAAATGAAAATTCAGGAAAATTGTAACGATTTTAAGCACCTATAAAATTGCTTCTAAAATAATATTCCTTTAACCCAACGATCGCTGAAAGGTTTCATCAACTTAGGCTTTTGTAATAAAAACTCAAAAAAGGCATTCCTACTAAGTTACAGGTGAAATCCATTTAAACTCCTACTTAAGAATCATTTTTATACAATCTTCCTTTAATTCGTAGTAATCTTATAAGGTTTATTGTAATATACATCTATCCAAACAACGGAGGGATCTCATCATGATACAAATTATTAGTTATGGCCTTATCGTCGGACTTCTCTTAGGCTTTGTCTTACAAAGAGGACGTTTTTGTGTTGTCGGAGCATACCGTGACCTGCTTCTCGCTAGGGATGGACGCATGTTTCTCGCAACCATGATCGTTATTGCCATTCAGGCAATTGGTGTATATGCACTTGCAGCTAACGGAATCATCACCATCCAAGCGGATGCATTTCCGTGGTTAGGAACGATTGTTGGCGGATTTATCTTCGGAATTGGTATGGTTCTAGCCGGAGGATGTGCTACTGGTACTTGGTATCGGGCTGGTGAAGGGTTAATTGGGAGCTGGATTGCATTAGGCGGCTATGCACTTGGTGCCGCAATGACTAAGTTTGGGATATTAAGCGCTGTGGGCGGAAATGTACTATCCTATAGAACCAGCGATACGTATATCCATGAAACTTTCAACCTATCTCCATGGGTACTTGTCATTGCTTTTGCATTACTTATTGGATTTTTCGTATACCGTAACTTAAAACAGCCTAAGCTGCCATCCTTTAAAATGAAACAACAGAAAACAGGGATTGCCCATATTTTATTTGAGAAACGCTGGCATCCATTCATCACGGCGCTGCTCGTTGGCCTCATCGCTATTCTTGCATGGCCTTTAAGTGAAGCAACAGGGCGAATGGCCGGTCTTGGGATCACAACTCCAACCGCACAGTTGTTAACATTCTTTGTTAATGGTGATACATCCCTATTAAACTGGGGAGTTTTCCTTGTACTTGGTATTGGCCTTGGATCCTATATTGCCGCTCGCGGCAGCAATGAATTCAAATGGCGCCTTCCGGATAAAAGAACACTTGCATACAATGCTAGCGGTGGACTTATCATGGGCTTTGGTGCATCGCTTGCAGGCGGATGTACCATCGGAAATGGGCTTGTAAATACTGCTCTGTTTACTTGGCAAGGCTGGGTTGCTGTTGTCTTCTTCTTATTAGGAACATGGACGGCTACTTACTTTACAATTATCCGAAAACAAAAAAAACAAAAAGCAGGTACCGGTAATACAGCGGTGGCCTAATTTAATAGGAGGGTATACATTATGGCAAAAGTACTCGAGACAAACGGAATGGTTTGCCCCTTCCCACTAGAAGAGGCGAAAGTGGCAATGGTAGAAATGGCTGTTGGCGAAGAATTAATCATCAATTTTGATTGCACCCAAGGAACAGAAAGCATTCCGCGCTGGGCCGCAAAAGAAGGTCATGAGATTACTAATTTTGAACAAACAGGCAGTGCCGAATGGCAAATCGTCTTGAAAAAAGGCCAATAAATTAAACAAGGGGCAGTCGCATAAATATATTAGCGACTGCCCCTTGTTAATTCCCCCACAAAGTCTCTCCTATTAGTAATGCCTTCAATTGTTCTTTCTGCAACTGTCTCCTGCTCCACTCATCCAACAATCGCTCTAATGCTTCTGGTCCTGTATCATCAGCCAATCGATAGGCACCGTAATGCATAGGGATAAAATAGTCCCCCTTCAATTCTAAAAATGCTTTGATAGCATCTTCAGGATTAATATGAGAGCTTGCCATAAACCATTCAGGCTCATATGCTCCAATTGGCATAAGTACATAATTGATTTGGAACTTCTCCGCTATATCTTTAAATCCTCTGAAATAACCTGTGTCTCCAACAAAATAGACCTTTTCAGATGTATTGACTTTTTCAATCACCCATCCTCCCCAGTGGGAAGTATTCATATCAAAAGCCCCTCGTCTTGTCCAATGCTGCGCAGGAACAAAATGAAAAGATACATCTCCATGTACGAATGTCTCCCACCAGTTTGCTTCATGAACTTTCCCATACCCTCTTTTTAAGAAAGCTTTTCCCAGACCAATGGGTACATAATAAACCGGGTCACCCTTCAATTTTTGGATGGTCGGGAAATCCAGATGATCATAATGTCCATGAGAAATTAAAACGGCATCGATTGATGGTAGGTCATCTATCTTCAAACCCGGTTCTGTCAGTCGGGTTTGAACACCCATCCGCCTCGCCCAAACTGGGTCAGTCAAAATATTTATCCCTGCCATTTGAATTAAAAAGGTTGAATGGCCAATCCAGGTTATAGAAGTTCGGGATTGATTTCTTTTTAGCTCCTCAATCTGCGGGTTATCAACACGGCTAATTTGAGTTTTTAAATCCTTTTGTTTTCTCCGCCGTTCTTTATTCCACCGATACATATCCAGAAATGTATGATCATTCCCTACGCGATCAAGATTTTCAAATTTTTTCATCATATAGATACAATCCCTCACTCTTCTTTATAAACCCAGTGAAATGTATTTAATCTCTAAATATTCATCTATTCCATAATGGCTTCCTTCTCTGCCCAGTCCACTCTCTTTAAATCCTCCAAAAGGTGCCTGCGCTGTTGAAGGCAACCCATCATTAACTCCAACAATCCCATATTCCAGATTTTCAGCTATCCAAACAGCCTCCCGAATATTATCCGAGAAAACATAAGCAGCCAATCCAAATGGTGTATGATTTGCACGTTCTACCGCTTCTTCAACTTGATCAAACACTGAAATTGGAGCAATTGGGCCAAAGGTTTCTTCTTTCATACACAGCATATCATCAGTCGCACCCGAGATAATTGCAGGAGTTATAAAATGTCCCGGCATGTCTTTCGGAACATATCCACCTGTAAGAATGGTTGCGCCCTTTTCTTTCGCATCATCGAGGTGTGACATAACCTTTTTTACGGCTTCCTCATTTATGAGCGGGCCAATATTATTTCCCTTTATCAATCCATTGCCTACCTTTAATTGTTTGACTTTTTCCGTGTATAGATTAGTAAATTCATCCATAATTGATTGTTGGACAAATATCCGGTTGGCGCATACACACGTCTGACCCGCATTACGGAATTTGGAATCGATTGCTCCCTGAACTGCTTTTTCAATATCAGCATGCTTTGTTACAATAAAAGGCGCAAGTCCTCCTAGTTCGAGAGAAATCTTCTTCACCGTATCTGCAGCATCTTTCATTAAAATCTTCCCTACTTCAGTCGAACCGGTGAATGTAATTTTGCGGACTCTTGAATCCTTCTGCCAAACAGACACGATACGCTTTGCATCACCTGTAACAATATTAATGACTCCGGCAGGGATATCAGCTTTTTCAGCCAACTCAATCAATTTCAAGGCTGTGAATGGTGTTTCTTCAGATGGCTTCAGAACAACCGTACATCCTGCTGCCAATGCCGGTGCCACTTTTCTCGTAATCATGGCAGCCGGAAAATTCCAAGGTGTAATCGCTGCTATCACCCCGACAGGCTGTTTTTGAACGAATATCCGTTTATTAGGTGAAGATGCCGGGATTGTCTCGCCGTATACACGTCTACCCTCTTCAGCAAACCAGGTAATAAAACTGTTGGCGTAGCGTAATTCCCCTTTCGCCTCTTCAAATGGTTTACCCTGCTCAAGCGTCATAATTTCTGCTAATTCATCTATATGTACATCTATTAATCTGGACCATTCCCGGAGTTTTGTACTCCGCTCCTCTGCAGTAAATTTTGACCATGCCACTCCACTCTTATAAGCTGCCTCAACCGCATCCTTTGCATCAGATTCAGATCCATTCGGAACGCTTCCTATCACCTCGCATGTAGCTGGATTATATACATTTATTGTATTTTCACTGTCTCTCCATTCTCCATTAATATACATTTGTTGTGGAAAGCATATACTCTTCATCCCTATATTCCCCTCCCTAAAGTAAAAAAGATACTATTTACTAGTTTCCCATTCTTTTTCATCTAAAAACAATCATTTGTTTCGCCCTTGCGAATTGAATATGAAAATAGAACAAAATCAATAGTAATATCCATATTAATCCATTAAAATGAAAATAAGACAGTTTTTATAATTTTTGGAGGTTGAGAGATTGAAGAATCCCCAACGAAAGAAAAAGAAAAAAAAGCAATCCGTTAATACGCGAACAAATATATTACTTTTTGTTGTCTTTTTACTATTCACAGCCTTAATTTTACGATTAGGATTTTTACAGATTGCTCATGGTGAATCCTTCAAGAAAGAAGTCGAAAGGACAGAGGATATCACCATTAACAAACCTGTACCACGCGGCCTGATTTATGATAAAAATCATAAATTAATAGTTGATAATCAACCTGTCAATGCAATCACCTATACGCGCAGTAAAACAGCAAAAACAAAGGAAATGGTAGAGACAGCCGAGAAACTATCTGAATTAATCGATATTAGTAAAGATGACCTGGAAGATATAAAAGAACGGGACCTCAAGGACTTTTGGATTATTATGAATCCGAAGGTAGCAGGGAAAAAAGTAACAAAAAAAGAGCTTTCTGATAAGAAGGATAAAGAATTATATAAACTTCAGCTCGAGCGTATCACTGAAGAAGAGTTATCTTCATTCACAAAGGCAGAGTTAAAAACTCTCGCTATTTTCCGTAAGTTTAACAGCGGAACATACTTGACTCCACAAATTGTTAAGAATAAGGATGTCACCGATGAAGAAATGGCTCGGGTCACTGAAAATCTGGATGAATTGCCTGGAGTCGATACCTCAGTCGATTGGAATCGTGCATATCCGCTTGACAGTACTTTAAGATCTATCCTTGGCAGAACAACCTCATCTGATGAAGGTCTCCCAAAGGAAAAGGTCGAATATTATTCTTCCCGTGGATACAGTCTTAACGAGCGTGTCGGTGTTTCAAACCTTGAACTTCAATATGAAGATATTTTACATGGCCAAAAAGCTAAGTCAAAAAACAAACTCGATAAAAGCGGAAATATTTTATCCATAGAAGAACTTAGTGATGGTCAACGTGGAAAGGACCTAGTTCTGACAATTGACATAGATTTCCAAAAGAAAGTGGAAACCATTATTGAAGAAGAGTTAAGAGCTAAAAAAGCAGCGTATTATGCACCTTATCTTGATCGAGCATTTGTTGTAGCCATGAATCCTAATACTGGCGAAATATTAGCGTTAGCAGGCAAACAATATGTTTGGGATGACGAAAAAAATAAATATGAAATGAAGGACTTTGCCCAAGGGACTTATACAACTGCATATGCAATGGGGTCGGCAGTCAAAGCAGCCACCGTATTAACCGGTTATCAGGAAGGGGTTCTTAATCCCGGAACCACTCTATATGATGCTCCAATGATCATAAAAGAAACACCTATAAAAAAATCCTATACAAATATGGGGTACGTTTCTGACTTAACTGCCTTACAGCGATCATCCAATGTGTATATGTTTAAAACAGCTATTGCAATTGGTGAAGGCAATTATGTTCCGAACGGACCATTATCTGTAAAACCTGAAGCATTTGATATGATGCGAAATCATTTCTATGAGTTTGGATTGGGTAAACGAACAGGTATCGATCTGCCCGGAGAACAAATTGGCTACAAGGGGACAGAATTGGGTGCCGGTAAACTGATGGACTTGGCGATCGGGCAATATGACACATATACTCCGTTGCAGCTTGCGCAATATATCTCTACCATCGCCAATGGTGGATATCGTATTCAGCCTCGTGTTGTTAAGGAGCTTCGTGAACCAGTACTTGAAAAAGGAAAACTTGGACCAATCTTCCAAGAAATTGAACCTAAATTCCAAAACCAATTGAGTATGAATGAAGATTGGATTAATCGTGTTAAAGAAGGGTTACGGCTTGTTACCCAAACGTCAACAGGAACCGGATACAAAGAAATGGGTAGAGAACCATATAGACCAGCTGGCAAGACAGGTACAGCAGAAGCCTTCTATGATGGACCAAAATGGACACCAGGAACCGAACAACCGGAAACATGGAATATCACATTTGCTGCGTACGCACCACATGATAATCCGGAAATCGCTATAAGTGTTGTAGTACCGTGGGCGTATCAATCAAATGGACATCGTATGAATATGGATATTGGGAAAAAGGTATTTAGAGCCTACTTTGGAACGGAAAAAGAGAAGGAAGCAAATTAAAGAGACAAACCATACAAAAGGAAATAATACAATACATTCTGTTTGAGCCATCGCCCATCTTTTAGACGAATAAGCTCCTTCTTTATATAGACACATATACTATAAGGAACCAGTTCAGAAGGAGTGAATGGAATGCCAAATGAATATGATCAGCAAAATGTAAATTTCCCACATGAAATGAGACAACAAGGCTATTATGGCAGCGGTTATGGACATGGGCAACACGGTCATTATGGTGGTGGTATGGGCCATCATCAACATCATCACGGATATCACGGCGGTATGGGATACCCTCATTATTCAGGCGGAGGATATGGACACCATATGCCTTACCATCCAGGCCATCACCATCATCAACATCACGGATATGGCGGAGGCCACGGATTCCCACATCACGGCTGGCAAGGACAGCAGTGGGGCCAAGGATGGGGTCAAGGACAATCAGGTTACGGAGGCTTTTCATCTCAAGGTCGCGATCCGTATTCCTATGAGGAATTTGCCACAGATCCATCACAATATTCAAACCCATATTACCAATATTAATAGAGTAAAACACACAGGTTTATCCAATCTGTGTGTTTTTTTCGTAAAATTTATCCAGATTAACTTTACGCTTTCAAGGGTAAAAACCTTCAATAAGCTTATTAAGTACTTAGAAAGGAATTTTTCTCATGAAAGAGCTCTCGATAACTGAAAAACAGGTTTCTAGTGCCAACTTCCAATTTGTATTCCCATTTTCGCTTATACGCGGAAAGGAAGATGATTTGGTTGAGAAATTGAAAAAAAATCAGTTTAAATGGTTTAGACTGGATAACCTTGAAAAAGAAGATGATTTCTATGGCAGGTTTGAAATAAATCACGAGAACATGGAAAATTTTTTTCTTCCTTTTACAAATCGAATTATGTTCCCTAAAAAGGAGGATGGAAAAGGATTTCAACGGTATTCGAAAATGTATCAGGTTCCTAGTACATTAAAGACAAAGTATTGCAACACAAGATTTGTAGTTGAATCCATTGATATAACCGTGTGTCCATATCAGTTAGGTTTTTTAACCATACGTATTCACTTGGAAGACCAGGATCAATCATTGGATCTTACTGAAGCTATTCATTTTGCTTCAGAATTTAGAATCATGGAACAAAATCAGCCGACTTCCAAAATAATCTATGAAGATCAGGAGTTCGAACATGTTGAGCGCTTTTTGCTAGATTGTCTCATGCCTGAAATTAAAAAATATATGGATGATAGCACTGAAGATAATGCTTACTTTGAATCCTTCCCATTTTTTGAAAATAATCATTTATACGTCCAGTCCTTGATTGGATTAGTACCTGATGAAAAAATTGAGGATTACGATGTTTACCGATTAGGTAATCTGGATGGGTATTCCCAAAATAAAAAGCCATATATCAGTTGCAATAATCAACAATTTATTGATCAATATATGGAGTCGATCGTTTATACCCGTTGGGCACCGTTTACTTATTACATACCCGATGAACAGGGAATTGCTTGTATAACCAATCGTACAAATGAAGCATTTAATAATATTGCCAGTACTTTTTATGGCGAATACTATTACGGATTAATGCTCACTTTATTTCATAAAATCACCTTGCTTAAGGTGGCAAACGAATACTCACGTGTGAGAATTTCACAGGATACAAAACAAGTGGAAAAATTAATTCATGCGATCAATGCCTTCTCATCCAATTATTATTTTTTTGAACTGGCAACCAACTCGAAGGGCCGTGATATTTTTATCCGGCTAAGAGAAAGGTTTAAGGTAGACGATCTATTCGAGGATACACGTGCAACGCTGCAAAGTTTAAATCAATATCAAGAAAATTTCACATCTAAACAAGGTAATATGCTTTTACAAATTTTAACTCTCTATTCTGTCATAACTGGAATATTCGGAATGAATTTAGTTTCTGAACAGCTTAAAGGGAATATAAATTGGTCCAGTTTATTATCAAGTTATAATCGGCTCGAATACTTAGCATTATTTGTAACATTAACCGGTGTATTTATCTCCATTATCTTAGGACTTAGATTTATTTTTTTATGGATAATAGATAAAAGGGACCGTAAAAAATGGAGAAAGGAAATTGAGTATCCAAATACAAAGTAAATTTTATAACAGATAAACCTCCGTTTAAATCAATGTAAACGGAGGTTTTTATATTCCTCCCCCTCTAAACTAAATCAAAAAGATTTAACTCCAGAATTATCCATGAATCAAAGGCCTAATTTGCTTACTATTACTTTTGGCTATCTTATTTTCAATCAAGTTTTGCAGCAATTCATAATCCAGCACACCTGCAATCAATTGAATAATATTCCTTAGTTAACTAATACTAACGTTTATCAATTAAGGTTTAGGTGATGGATATGAAATTCTTTAAAAAGAGAACGACAAACCAGACTAACGAACAAGTACAATCGAACGAGGCATCTACTCCAGATATACGGAGCTTACAAACAACCTGTCATGTAGAAGATAATATTGAAAAACTGAAAACAGCCTTTTCTAATACACAAGATTTCGATACACGTTATTTCTCAAATGGTGATCAAAAATATGGAATGGCATTCATCAAAACAATCGTTAAAAAGGATATTATTGATCACTTTCTGATAGAACCATTAGTGATTAACTCTTCACTCAGCCCTGCTAACTTACCTGTGGCACATGTTTCTGCTTATACCTGTTTTGAAGATATTATTAATAATATGCTCGACGGTAATATTGCTCTGTTTAAAGAAGGTGATACAGCCTGTTATTTAGTAGAAGCAGCAGATTTTAAGACTCGTTCTATTGAGGAACCTGCATCGGAACAAAGTATACGTGGTTCTCATGAAGGGTTTGTAGAGAAAATTGAAGATAATTTAAATCTGATAAGAAAAAGGGTCAAAACGGAGAACTTGGTGGTTAAAACAAAAACACTTGGTTCATATCCAAAGGCTACTGCCGCTCTTTTTTATATAAATGGGAAAGCAGACCCGGAGGTTATAGAAAAAATAGAAAAAAAATTAGACTCTATTCATCTTGATACAGCTATCAATACAGAAGTTATTCAAAATTATATAGAAGACTCAGTTTATTCACCATTTCCGCAAATTTTGAATACAGAAAAACCTAATCGGGTTGCACATCACTTATCAATGGGTGCCGTTGGCTTAATGACTGAAGGAAGCTCTACTGTCTTCCTGATGCCAATTACATTCTTTACTTTTTTTCATGCAGCGGATGATATTGAAAGCCGTTTTTATATAAGCTCATTTGAACGGATTTTACGCCTGTTTGCCTTATTTCTGGCCATTACCTTACCATCATTTTATATCGCTCTTGTATCATTTGATTTCGAGATTATCCCGTTAAATCTTGTAGCAAATGTTAAAGGATCTTTGGAGAACATTCCCTACTCCCCCTTAATCGAAGCTCTTATTATGGTGGTCATATTGGAACTTCTTAAGGAATCCGCCATCCGTTTACCCAGTTCCGTTTCACCAACGATTGGTGTGGTAGGTGCTTTGGTCATAGGTACTGCAATTGTTCAGGCTAACCTGGTTTCTAATACGATGTTAATCGTGATTGCGATTACAGCCATTTCGGCATTTACTATTCCAAATCAGGAAGTCGCACAAATGATTCGTATTCTAAACTTCCCGCTCATCATTATAACTTATATTTTTGGCTTAGTTGGAATAGCGATTGGATTCACTTTAATTATCTATCATTTATGTGAATTGGAATCTATGGGAAAACCTTATTTAGCACCGGTCGCGCCGTTTAATTTTAAAAGCTTGTCGAAAATGCTATTCAAAATACCATTTAAGAAGGAGAGTTAAATGGACTATGATAGCTTCTAATAAAAAGTTATTGTCAGCTCACCAATTATACTTTTTAACCGTCCAATCCGTTAGCTCTGTCATGATTTTTGCCATTCCTTATCTTGTTAATGAGCATAGTAAACATAATGCCTGGATATCTGCCATCATCACTTTAATCTTCTTTCAACTAATTGGATGGGTCATCTTTTCATTGCATAAACGATTACCGGATAAGAATCTATTCCAAATGACAGAGATTCTAACAAGCAAATGGATCGGAAAAATAATGAATTGGCTGTATATCATCTATTTCATTGGCCTTGCTACCTATACGGCTTTATATTTTACGTATTTATCAAAGGAATGGACACTGCCTGTCACACCGCTATTTGTTGTTTACCTAATCTTTATTTTAATGGGACTCTATATAGCCAAAGGGACGATAACTACACTCGCGCGGTTCAGCGGCATAACATTCCTGGCGTTAACAGGCTTTCTCCTGTTCTCTATTTCTTTTGCCATTCCTAAAATGCATCTTTTATTTCTACTGCCAGTTGGGGATGTTCCGGTTACTAAAATTTTGAATGGTTCATATCATATGGGGATTGGTTATGCAGGCCTAAGTTCATTACTTGTATTATTACCACTTCTTCATGACAAATTAAAAACAAAAAAAAGAGTAATTACTTTTTCAATCCTGACTATTTCATTGATTTATCTTGTTTTATTAGTAATCTGTCTTGCCCATTTTGGTACATATTCATTAGGTCTAGTTCCAATTCCAGTTCTCTATTTACTAAAAATATTGACGATACTTAGCATTTTTGAACGGATGGATTTGATTATTATGTGCGCCTGGATTTCTCCAATGCTCGTTTCCTATGTCCTATATATTTTTATAGCAGGAATAGGAATATCAGAAAATACTCGATTCAAGAACAAAAAAATCATTGTATTGGTTATTACTTTGATAATCTCACTTCTATGTGCCCTTTTTCCGGAAGCGCAGGATAACATGATTCGTCTTAATAATTATTTGCTACCCTTTACTTATGTGTTCATGATAGGGTTTCCCATTCTTCTACTGGCTATTGCTATGATTCGAAAAATAAACCAGAGTCATCAAAATCAGGCAGGTGATTGATCCATGAAACTATTAAAGATAGGTTTAATATTATCAATATTGATTGCTACCACAGGATGCTGGGACCAAAATTTTTTATCTAAAACTTCCCTGGCATTCAGTTTAGGTTTTGACAAAGCTAAAGGCCCGGAACCACTGGAATTAATTACAATTATTCGTGCATTAAAGCCTGCAGGTGGGGGACAAATAGAACCCTATAATACCAGTTATAAAGTAAAGGGAGCATCTCCATTAATTTTAAGGGAAAAAATGAATCAAATTACGCCCGGCGAATTCTCAATAAATAAATTAAGTAATGTTTTAATAGGCGAGGAATTGGCGAAAACAGATATCTATCCCCTGCTGGATGTGTTATATCGTGATGCAAAAAGTAATGTAAACGCAAAAGTCTTGATTACAAAAGGAAAATCACGAGACATTTTAAAAGACGAGTATATTAAGGGCACTTTAATTAGTAGAGCCATACAAGAGTTACTCGACAGTGCAGAAGACCATTCCATGATTCCTGAGCAATCATTAGCTACGATTATGCCTGCCATGTTTGATCCAGGTCAGGATTTTGTCCTTCCCTATGTAGAAAAACTTAAGGGTGGCCTGGTAAAAGTAAAGGGAGTAGCTTTATTCGATAACTTAAGTTATACCGGTAAAAATTTAATTGGGGAGGACTCTTCTTTATACTTATTAATGGTTGGCAAAGAAGGAACCTATACTCAATTTACAATAAATAATCCGGAGAAAAAAAATGAAATTGATGAAAAGGTTAGCTTTTTTATTCGAAAAAACACCCATAAAATAAAATTAAAAATCAAGGACTCTAAACCGGTCTATACAGTTTCATTAAACTTAAGGGTTTCTGTATCTGAATATACAAAGGGTTTGCTTAAAGAGGACGAAATTAAAACCCTTGAGAAGCATATTTCTAAGGACTTAACGAAACAAGCTAGAAAAGTAACTGATACGTTAGTGAAAAGCAATTGCGATGCACTCGCGCTTGGCCGTAAGCTGATGGTTAAGGATCCAAAATTGTTTGATGAGTATAAGAAGAATGGAAAGTTAGATTTAAAAAAAGTTGAGATTAACCCAACTGTTAAAATAAAAGTTGTGGACAATGGAATTTTAGATTGAATAGATTTTTGATAAGAGCGAGGACGACGTATGAATACTGCTCAGTATATTTTCAATAAACTTCATTTAGTTGCTCGTCTGATTATTATTATCGTTGGCATTATTCTAGTCTATGGAATCCTTATGCATCTGATTGAGCCTTCAACATTTACCAACATTGGTGAAGGAATATGGTTTACCATTGAATCAATTACAACTGTGGGGTATGGCGAAATTGTGCCCAAAACTCTTTTAGGGAGGTTAACTGCCAGTACATTAATCTTAATTGGTGCAGCATTTGTTTCTTACTACTACGCATCTATGTCATCCTATGTGATTAAACGGCAGACAGCCCTGCAGCTTGGTTCTGCCATCTATACAAAACGTAAGCATCTTATTATAGTTGGTTGGAATGAATGTACTAAAATGCTAATCGATACATGGCATAAGGAGAATCCACGAAGAAATATAGTCATCATAGACGAGACATTAGAATCTCATCCAATGCCAGACACTCATATCTTTTTTTTGAAAAATGACAGTACAAATGAACAGACATGGATTCATGCAAATGTAACCGAGAGTGAATTCATCATTTTAACAGCAGATCGCTCGAAAACTGAACGTGCTTCTGATTTGCATGTCATCGCTTCCTTACTGTGTATTAAAGGCCTTTATCCAGAAGCCACTTGTATTTGTGAAATAATGGCTCCCTTTCAAATGAAAAATGCCAAACGAGCTGGTGCAGATCGTATTATTGCAACTAATACGATTATTAGCCAAACCATTATAGAAACAGTCGAACAAGAGCCGTCTTCAAGATAATTTTATTCATATCCCAACACAGCAATTTCCGCTTCATTTACTAATACTCTGCCTAGATCTAAATATCTTTCCAAACCTGAATCACCACCGTACACATTATCTGATGGATTTGAGTAATGATCAAATTCACATTCATCTGAATATGGGTGGTGATTCATATAAAATTGGGCACCGGTTTTAGCTTCATAAGATAATAAGTAAGGAGTCCCAAAGCGGATTACTCCGTTTTTATCTTCTATAGACCCCTTAATGGTGGTAAAGGGAATCCTAATATAATTTGATTTACTACCGCCATCCATTAGATAATCAAAATAACCATGCTTATAATCCCAGTTCCCGCCAACGATAAACCCATGGCTTCCAAGCTGATGATGGGCATACACATAATTTGTTATAGTATTTGTTAGACGTGATGGTATTTCAATCATGTTATCCCTTCCTTCCTTTAGATCCTTTATTAATATCCACTGATAGAAGGAAAGGTATGTCTGGTATTGGCAGCCTTCAACACCTAATATTCTCAACTATGGTACATATAAAAAATACCCGGTTCATTTACCGGGTATTTTTTGCACGAACATAATATTAAGAATTTAATCGTTTTTCAAGCTCAGCTTTCTTTTCTTCAAAGCCAGCTTTGCCAAGTAAAGCGAACATATTAACTTTATATGCTTCGACACCTGGCTGATCAAATGGATTTACCCCCATTAAATAGCAGCTCATTGCGCATGCTTTTTCGAAGAAGTAGACCATATAACCAAATGTATATTCATCAAGTGCCGGAATGCTCACAACCAAGTTCGGAACTCCGCCATCTGTATGAGCTAATAATGTACCCTCAAATGCCTTATTATTCACGAAATCTACTGTTTGTCCAGCTAAATAATTGAGGTTATCCAAATCATTTGCTGCCTCTTCAAGAACTAATTCATGGCGTGGCTTTTCTACTTTTATAACTGTTTCAAACAGATCTCTGCGACCTTCCTGCACGTATTGTCCTAATGAGTGAAGATCAGTTGAGAAGTTCGCAGAAGATGGATAAACTCCTTTTTGATCTTTTCCTTCACTTTCACCAAAGAGCTGTTTCCACCACTCGGAGAAATACTGTAAGGATGGCTCATAGTTAATCAACATCTCAATGGTTTTCCCTTTACGATAAAGAAGATTACGAACAACTGCATATTGATACGCCTCATTGTTCTCTAATTCAGATTCAGAATAATCTTGCTCAGCTGCAGCTGCACCTTTCATGATAACATCGATATCCGCTCCGCTTGCAGCAATCGGCAGTAATCCAACAGCTGTAAGAACAGAATAACGTCCGCCTACATCATCAGGAATGACAAATGTTTCAAACCCTTCTTCATCAGCAACTGTTTTTAAAGCGCCTCTAGCTTTATCTGTAGTTGCATAAATGCGGCCCTTTGCTGCTTCTGCGCCATATTTTTCTTCCAATAGCTTACGGAAAATACGGAAGGCAATCGCTGGTTCAGTAGTTGTACCGGATTTAGATATAACATTAATCGAGAAATCTTTTCCTTCAAGAAGATCCATTAAATCGCGCATATATGTAGAACTGATATTGTTACCTGCAAAAATGATTTGCGGAGCTTTACGCTTTTCACTAGGCAGAATATTAAAGAAGCTGTGTTGAAGCATTTCAATTGCCGCTCTAGCTCCAAGATAAGATCCGCCAATCCCAATAACTAATAAGATATCAGAATCGTTTTTAATCTTTTCTGCTGCTTTCTTTATACGTGCAAACTCTTCTTTATCATAATCAGAAGGCAAAGATAACCATCCAAGATAATCATTACCAGCTCCTGTTTTTTCATGGATTGTATGATGCAGTTGCTTTACAGTATCCTTCATATAAGACACTTCATGCTCTTGGAAAAATTCTAGTGCTTTTGAATAATCAAATTTAATATGAGTCATTTTTTGTCCTCCATTCAGTTTCCTCATTTTCACTTTACAGAATCCGAAAATGATAATCAAGTTGCGACTAATAGCTTCAAAAATTTCAAGCGTTTACATTTCGTAACATTGAGAAAAAGGTCTTACAGGAAGACCTTTTTTTCAAACTATAAAGATGCTTTGAGAATAGATAGTACATCCTCTTTATTAAGCTTTTTAAAGTTTCCGAACTCTCCATTCACCATTGCTTTGTCTGCTATTAACTCTATTTTGGAATCGTCTATATCATAATCAGCCAATCGGGATGGAGCACCGATTCCTGTCCAGAAATCTCTTATATTACGGATACAATCATTAGCGATTTCCTCTTTTGATTTACCAGCTGGATCAACGTCAAATACCTCAGTTCCCAATCTAACTAACTTATCAAGATTTTCGTGCATACAGTGCTTCATCCAGTTTGGAAATAAGATTGCAAGCCCCCCTGCATGAGGAATATCATAGACAGCTGAAACAGCATGTTCGATATTATGCGTTGCCCAATCGCCACGGATACCCACACTCAATGTACCATTTAAAGCCACCGTTCCACAGTAAAGAATAGTTTCCCGATATTGATAATTTTCCATATCGTTCAATAATTTCGGAGCCGTTTCTTTAACTGTTTTTAACACTGATTCACACATTCTATCCTGTAAAGGTGTATTTTCTGTGTGGTTAAAATATGTTTCCAACACATGTGACATCATATCAACCATTCCGTAAATCGTCTGATCGCGAGGAACTGTGAACGTATTAACCGGATCAAGGATAGAAAACTGAG
Organism: Bacillus sp. z50; assembly: GCF_058313585.1. Classification (NCBI taxonomy): domain Bacteria; kingdom Bacillati; phylum Bacillota; class Bacilli; order Caryophanales; family Bacillaceae; genus Bacillus; species Bacillus sp. z50. Next base: position 595,762 of record NZ_JBZFQL010000003.1, on the reverse strand, counting down.
GGTAAGTATATGGTGAACCCCACCCGTGCTTCTCCTGTGTCTCCCAATTCGTAATCACACTGCCAGAGTTCATTTCAGAGCCTGTGGCTGCCAGTGTTAAAACTGTACCAAACGGCATAGCGCCCTTTACTTTGGCTTTCTTGGTGACTAAATCCCATGGATCTCCCTCATACACAACACCTGCCGCAATTGCCTTCGTACAATCAATAACACTACCTCCGCCAATAGCTAAAAGAAAATCAACCTCATTTTCTCGGCATATATCGACACCTTTGCGCACAGTAGAGATACGCGGATTTGGTTCTACTCCAGATAATTCATGATAGGTTAGTTCTCTGTGCTTCAGCTCATCAACAACACGATCATATAAGCCATTTTTCTTTATGCTTCCCCCACCATAAATTAATAAAATATTTTTTGAATCGGCTGGTATTAAATTTTTCAGTTCTTTAACTGTATCCTTACCAAATACTAAATTTGTCGGATTTTTATATGTAAAATTTTGCATAATTCTATTTCCTCCCTATTATTCCGTTTTCTTTATCTTTAATTCCTTTAATTTCATTAATAAAACCTAAAATCATGTATAATATTTTCTTTTTTTAACCACTCTATAACTGAACCATGCTTTTTGAAGGAGGAAATCAAATGAGTGGTATACAACGTACCGCACTTGTCTTAACAATTATAGGCGCCATTAACTGGGGACTTATCGGATTTTTCCAATTCGATTTGGTTGCAACTGTTTTTGGGGGCGGAAGCCAAGCTGGTGGTTTCGCACGTGTTATTTATGCACTTGTTGGAATTGCAGGCCTTGTCAATCTTGGATTATTATTCAAGCCAAGCGAACAAACAAGCAGCCAGGAACAACCAAATCCATCAAAATCATAATATCTAGAATAGGCCCATCCCTTTATTTGGATGGGCCTATTCATTTATACAGACAATACCTTTTTAATTTTTGAAATCGCCCAATCAAGCTCTTCTTTGGTAATGATAAGTGGTGGGGCAAAACGGATGACATTATCATGAGTTTCCTTACATAATAAGCCCTCATCCTTTAACCGTTCACAATATGGGCGTGCTGATTCCGTTAATTCCATACCAATAAATAAACCACGGCCTCTGATTTCTTTTATAATAGGATTTTCGATCTTCCTTAATTCTTCACTCAGATAGGCTCCCAGCTGTTCGGATTTTCCAGCCAAATTCTCTTCAACTAACACATCAATAGCCTCCATAGATACTGCGCAGGCTAATGGATTACCACCAAAAGTAGATCCATGGGACCCCGGATTAAAAACATCAAGAATATCATGATTGGCCAGAATACAGGAAATTGGGAATACTCCGCCACCAAGGGCCTTACCCAAAATATAAATATCAGGAACAACATCCTCCCACTCACATGCAAACATCCTGCCCGTTCTGCAAAGCCCTACCTGAATCTCATCTGCAATAAATAAAACATCATTAGCCTTACATACATCATATGCTCCCTTAAGGAACCCTTCAGAAGGTATATTAATTCCTGCTTCACCTTGGATTGGCTCAATCAAAAAGCCTGCTGTATTGGGAGTAATCGCTTCCTTTAAAGCTTCTATATCGCCAAATGGGATAAGCTTAATGCCTGGCAGCATTGGACCAAAACCTCTTTTATATTCTTCATCAGAAGAAAGAGAAACAGCGAGCATCGTTCTGCCATGAAAGTTCCCAGTGCAGGCGATAAATTCTGCCTTGTCCTTTTCCACTCCTTTTACATCATAGGCCCATCTTCTTGCAGCTTTAAAAGCTGTTTCAACCGCCTCCGCACCAGTATTCATAGGAAGTGCTTTGTCTTTGTTTGCTAGCTTACAAATTTTTTCATACCATGGACCAAGCTGATCATTATGAAAAGCTCTTGACGTCAGAGTTACACGATCTGCTTGCTCCTTTAAAGCTCGAATAATTCTTGGGTGACGATGTCCCTGGTTTACAGCCGAATAAGCACTCAGCATGTCCATATATCGGTTTCCCTCTGGATCCTTCACCCAAACACCCTCAGCTTCTGCTATAACAATCGGCAATGGGTGATAGTTCCTGGCACCATATTGTTCTGTTTGTTCAATCACTTCGTTGGAAACAGTTGTCTTTGTCACATGAATCGGCCCCCTATCTAAGTTTTTCATTCGTATAAGGTATAATTCCATTCGACTAAAAACCCAATTAAACGATAAGTTGAGTCTTGTCTATATTATCCGATAATTTACGTACAATTGGAATTAATAACTGTTAACAACAAAAAACTGCCCATTATCACAGTCGAAACAAGTGATAAGGGCAGTTTCAGAAATCAATTCAATTATTTTTTAATAAGATCTTCGCGTTTGGATTGTTCAATCCACTCTTCCAATTTATCTTTAAGTGTATTGAATCCTTGTGGTGTTTCAGCAGGCGGAATTTTAACTGAACCTTGTTGAGATTTTTTCTTAGGCTTACGAGCTTCCTGTTTAACTGCTGGCGGCTCTTCTGTAGCACGGATAGATAAAGCGATTTTTCCAGCTTCTTCATTAACGGAAAGAACTTTAACTTTAACTTCATCGCCTAATTTTAATTGATCATTAATATCTTTCACAAACCCGTACGTAATTTCAGAAATATGAACGAGTCCTTGTGTATTTTCGTCTAAGGCAACGAATGCTCCATAAGGCTGAATGCCAGTTACTTTACCGGTAAGAATTTGACCTACTTCATATTTTGTAGTCATAATAACACTCCTATAAATGTTTAAATTTTTCGTTTATATACGCAATATAAAATTATAGCATAATGTTGAGCCATTATCAAAAATGACCTACACACTCTTCTATTTTTATTTACCCTATCGCCTAATAATAAACACCTTTCCCGACAGGAATAACTTACCTGTTCAATCAGATTTAATATTCTGGCAATTATTCCTGTATAATGCTACTATTATACGATTAATAAGATTACAAGCTATGAGGTGCATACATGCAAAAACATGAACAATGGTCATCAAAGATTGGATTTATTTTAGCTGCTGCCGGTTCAGCAATTGGACTGGGTGCCATTTGGAAATTCCCCTACATGGCTGGAACAAATGGCGGTGCAGCCTTCTTCCTTTTATTTATTGCGTTCACACTTTTTATCGGTGCTCCTATTTTAATTGCCGAATTTGTCATTGGACGAAATGCACAAAAAGATGCAGTCAGTGCCTATAAAGTTATAGCCCCTAATTCTAAATGGTTTTTATTGGGGTGGATGGGTGTAATTGCTTCCGTTCTGTTGCTATCCTTTTACAGTGTGGTAGGCGGCTGGATTTTATCCTATCTAGGCAGAAGTCTACTTGGGCAGATAACAGGGGTAGCTAATTATGAATCATTATTTAATAACATTATTGAAAATCCATATGAATCAATCATTTCTCAGATTCTGTTCATATTATTGACAATATGGGTGGTTCAGGGAGGAATCAAAAAAGGGATTGAACGGGCAAGCAAGTATATGATGCCGGCATTATTCATTTTGTTTATTATATTGGCCGTTCGATCGTTAACCCTGGATGGAGCTATGGAAGGTGTTAGATTCTTCTTGCAGCCAGACTTCAATAAAATCACTGGTGAATCCGTATTGCTGGCACTTGGACAAGCCTTTTTCGCTCTTAGTGTGGGAACATCTGTAATGGTAACCTACGCTTCCTATTTGCCGAAAAACGAGAATTTGATGAAATCCGGCTTTTCTGTTGTGGGATTAAATATTTTAATCTCCTTATTAGCAGGACTTGTTATTTTCCCTGCCGTATTTGCGTTGGGATATGATCCTGCATCAGGTCCAGGGCTAGTTTTTGTCATACTGCCAGCTGTATTTAATGAGATCGCATTCGGAGGATTTTTTATGATCATCTTTATGGTCTTATTGTTATTTGCGACTCTTACCTCCGCCTTTTCCATTTTGGAAATTGTTGTAGCAGTCATTTCAAAAGAAAATCCCGAGAAACGAAAATCTTCCGCATGGCTGGCTGGAATCATCACCTTCATTGTTGGGATTCCGAGTGCTTTATCCTATGGAATCTTAAGCGATGTTCATATTGCAGGTAAAACTTTCTTTGATCTGGCAGATTTTATTGTTTCAAATCTTGCCCTGCCGCTCGGTTCGCTGTTTATTTCTATATTTATAGGTTACGTTATGGATAAAAATGCAGTCAGAACAGAGTTACAAAATGGCTCGAAATTGAAATACTGGATGTTTAACGGTTGGTATATCTTAGTCCGTTACGTATGCCCTGCCGCAATTTTATTAGTCTTCCTGAACTCTATTGGAATTATTTAGTAAGGTGGTAGAATATAAGGAGAACTATTAATATCGGGAGGGATTGATAATGGCTACAATTGGAGAAAATATTCGTAAGTACAGAATTGACAAAGGAATGAGTGTGGAAGAGCTAGCGTTACGCTCCAGAATCGGCACTCACAAACTTGAGCAATACGAGGAAAATGAATTAACACCAAGCCTCCAGGTTCTCCTGACTATTTCAACTGCATTGGATTGCCCTGCCTCCGAATTAATGGAGCACGCCAATCCAACAGGACCATGCCAACTAGATCCCGAACTCCATCACCTCATCAACACAATGGGGCAAAAGCGAGCGAAATTAATACTAAAGAAAACCCAAGACATAACCGAAGCCGACTTCCTAAGGATAATGGGGAACTTAAAAAGCTGAAACGGCTCGTTCAGAAGCGAGGAGCATAAGAGAAAGCCACGAAGGGAATGGTCTTCCCCGCAGTGGCTTTTCTTATGTCCTGAGCTTCTAGCCGTTGAAGCTGGATTAACTAAAAGGCTGAGGCGACTACCCAGGAGCGACAAGCATAAGAGAGAGGCACGCAGGGAGGTGTTCTTCCCTCCCGCAGTGGCTATCCTTATGACTCGAGGGACTAGGAGTTGAAGCTGGATTATTAAAAAGCTGAAACGGCTCGTTCAGAAGCGAGCAGCATAAGAGAAAGCCACGAAGGGAATGGTCTTCCCCGCAGTGGCTTTTCTTATGTCCTGAGCTTCTAGCCGTTGAAGCTGGATTAACTAAAAGGCTGAGGCGACTACCCAGGAGCGACAAGCATAAGACGAATACTCGGAGGGAGGTTTTTTCTCCCGCAGAGTATTTGCTTATGACTCGAGCTCCTAGGAGCCGAAGCTGGATTAACTAAAAGGCTGAAGGGCCTTGCCCAGGAGCGAGGAGCATAAGACAGAGGCTCGGAGGGGATGTTCTTCCCCCGTAGAGGCTATGCTTATGTCCCGAGCTCCTAGGCCCTGAAGCTAGATTAACTAAAAGGCTGAGGCGACTGCCCAGGCCCGAAAAGCATAAGAGAGAGGCACGCAGGGAGGTGTTCTTCCTTCCCGCAGTGGCTATCCTTATGACTCGAGGGACTAGGAGTTGAAGCTGGATTGATTAAAAGGCTGAGGCGACTGTTTCAAGGAACAAAGACTAAGAACGCCACGTCGTGTGGCAACGCCTTTGTGACCAACATCCTGTTGGCCTCAACCAAACAAAGGGGCAACCATAGGTCATTTAACGACTTATGGTTGCCCCCTCATTTTTTATATTTGAAAATCTTTTCCCTATACTCAGAAAACTCTTAGTAAAAGTCCTTAAGGAAATTTATGAATGATTGTTTAAAAATCGTTCAATCCTGGTTAAGGCTTCCCGTAATTGATCGATAGATGTAGCGTAAGAGCAACGGATATGCCCTTCTCCGCCTATACCAAATACATTACCTGGTACTACTGCTACCTTTTCCTCAATCAATAATTTTTCTGCAAATTCTTCAGAGCTCATGCCAGTAGATTCAATGGATGGAAAAGCATAAAATGCTCCACCCGGTGTGTGGCACTTCAAACCAATCTCATTAAATGAACTAACAATATAATTTCTTCGATGATTATAGCTCATACGCATTTCTTCCACATATCCCGCCCCATATCGCAGGGCCTCCAAAGCAGCATATTGGGCAGATGTAGGGGCACACATAATCGCATACTGGTGGATTTTCAGCATAGCTTCTGAGATTTCTTTGTTTGCACATACAAAACCAAGCCTCCAGCCTGTCATAGCAAATCCCTTTGAGAAGCCTGATATTAAAATCGTCCGTTCATACATCCCTTCAATGGCTGCAAAGCTGGTATACGCGTCATCATAAACAAGTTCCGCATAGATTTCATCGGAAATCACAAGAACATCATGTTTAATAGCAATTTCAGCTAATGCTTTCAAATCATCCTTAGACAATTGGGTTCCTGTTGGATTATTGGGTGAACAAATCATAATCGCCTTCGTTTTCGGTGTTATAGCTGCTTCTAACTGTTCGGGTAACAGTTTAAAATCAGATTCTTTCATGGTTCCAACCGAAACAGGCTTACCTCCTGCCAATGCCACTAATGGAGCATAGGATACGAAGCATGGTTCAACGACTATTACTTCTTCTCCTGGGTTGAGAATGGCTCGTAAGGCGATATCGATTGCCTGACTTGCACCTACAGTTACAATAATTTGATTTTCAGGGGAGTATGTTACCTGAAAACGTCTACTCATATAGGCTGCAATTTCCTCGCGTAAATCAAGCAATCCTGCATTTGCTGTGTAAGACGTATAGCCTTCTTCCATCGAGAGGATAGCAGCTTCCCTGTATCGCCACGGAGTAACAAAATCTGGCTCACCTACACCAAGCGAAACGATACCTTCCATGCCTGCTGCCAAATCAAAAAATTTACGTATTCCGGAGGGCTTCATTTCTCGAGCCGTATCAGATAGATAACTCGTTTTAATCATGGAGTTATCACAATCCTTTTATCCTCATCAAGAGGTGCAAATACAGTCCCATCATGTTTATACTTTTTAAGAATAAAGTGAGTCGTTGTAGAAATAACTGAATCAAGAGTCGATAATTTGTCTGAAACAAATCGCGCTACCTCATTCATCGACTTGCCCTCAATGACCACAGATAAGTCATAAGCACCTGACATTAAATAAACGGATGTGACCTCTTCATAGCGATAAATTCGTTTTGCTGTCTCATCAAAGCCTACGCCTCTTTTAGGGGTTACTTTCACATCAATCATGGCAGTAACTCCTTCGTGATCTTTAACTTTCGACCAATCGACCAAAGCGGCATAGCCAACAATAATATTGGATTCTTTCAGTTTTTTTAAGGCTAGTTCAACTTCCTCTTTAGACATTGCTGTCATTTTTACTATATCATCCAGAGGGATTCTGGCGTTTTCTTCGAGAATATTCAAAATCTCAATTTCCTTAGCTGTAAGGTTCATACCCTCACCTCCATTAAAAGTATCATTAGATATAAAGATATCTGAAAATTTAATTTAAATTAAACTTTTTCCATTATAACACTCATTTTATACATATGAATATGTAATCAATTATTTTCATCTCACATACCATATTTATTTGAGAAAACAAGCCAATTAATAAATCTTCTAAAACTGCCAGTCTGTAAATATATGATAAAATAAGGGAATCATATAAAGGCGGGGTGAAAAAATGAACAGTACAACAAATACAGAAACCATTATAGATCGTAAAGGAACAGCTTCGTATAAATGGGATAACGTTGATTCATTATTCGCAGGCAGTGACTTATGGCCAATGTGGGTGGCAGACATGGACTGGGCTTCGCCTGTTCAGGTACAGGAAGCTTTAATTACCCGCATACAGCACCCAATATTCGGATATACATATGCCTCCGATTCTGTATACCAGGCTATCATAAATTGGATGAACGAAAAGCATAAATGGTCGCTTAAAAGAGAAAATATTTCTTTTAGTCCAGGTGTAGTTCCGTCCTTATCAGCAGCTGTTCTTGCATTTACTGAAGCTGGAGATCAAGTGATGATTCAAACACCTGTCTACGGTCCATTTCATAATGTCGTTAAAAGTAATGGCCGAACTCTTGTTACCAATAGAATGAAAATCAACCAAAATCAATTTGAAATTGATTTTGAAGACTTTGAAAACAAGCTTCGTAATGGAGTAAAATTATTCATCTTATGCAGCCCGCACAATCCTGGCGGAACGGTTTGGGCAAAGAAAGACCTTGAGAGAATGATTAGCCTATGTCAGCACTATCAAGTGCCTGTCATTTCCGATGAAATTCACGCTGACCTGATTCTTTATGACAATATTCACACACCTGCCGGAATCATCAGCAAAGATGTTATTACACTGATGGCTCCTAGTAAAACCTTTAATATCGCTGGATTGCATGGCTCTCTGATCCTAAGTGAAAATAAAGATTACCTCTTAAAAATGGAACAGCAATTCCTCAAGCAAGGTATTGGGGGCATTAATGTACTTGCCTATACTGCCATGGAAGCGGCCTACACCCATGGTGCTGAGTGGGTGAGTGAGACCGTATCCAAAATTGAAGAGAATATTGAAATCCTGACTGATTATGTTTCTAAGCATTTACCGAAAATAAACATCATGATTCCTCAAGCATCTTTCCTTGTTTGGATCGATTTACGGGATTTAGGAATATCAGATATTGAAATCACAGAAAGGCTCATCCATAAAGGGAAATTGGCTCTTGAACCCGGTGCGAAATATGGGCAGGATGGCCAAGGATTTGTTCGAATGAATATAGGGTGCTCTAAGGACACTCTCACTGAGGGCTTGCGCAGATTGCACGAAGCATTCCAAGACCTCAACTAATTATGTAACAAGCATTTGCCAATCAGTCTGGCAAATGCTTGTTTAATTTTAAGAAGAATCCACTCAGATTTCGGCAAAAAAAAACTGCACACTTTGCATGTGCAGCCATCATTGAATATTTTGCTCTTTTAATTTTTCTTCCAATTCCTTTGCCTTCTGAACCTGCTTACGATTATAAACAATGATAAACCGCATCGTTAACACTGCAAACAATGTAAAAATGGCCATCGTTAATCCGGCTGGAATGTATTCTCTTTTATCTTCAGGAAAATACAAGAATAATCCTATAATAAACGCTAATGGCTGAGACATGTTTTGAGACACCCTTTCCTGATTTGAAAACATTTGAATTTTAACCATATTATAACACGACTAGGGTGAGTATAAGTGATATTTGATTATCCTCATTTATAAATAAGAAAAAAGCTGCCGAGTCATCGACAGCCTACTTACATTATAGGGATTATTTTAGGATGTTGATTTTTTCAATCACTACATCATAAACCGGTTTATCGTTAGGACCTACTTTAGTAGTTGCGATGTCATCTACAACATCCATTCCTTCAGTAACTTGTCCAAACACGGTATGTCTGTGGTCAAGCCAAGGAGTTCCGCCTATTTCCATGTATTTTTCCACTGCTTCCTGAGGATATCCCGCTTGTTCCATTTGTCCTTTTAGATTCGCTTCAACAGCACCTTTTTGAACAATAAAGAATTGACTTCCATTTGTACCAGGGCCGGCATTTGCCATAGACAAAGCACCACGGAAATTAAATAAATCCATCGTGAATTCATCTTCGAATGATTTACCCCAAATGCTTTCTCCACCCATTCCTGTTCCAGTTGGATCTCCGCCTTGAATCATGAAATCATTGATCACGCGGTGGAAAATGATCCCCTCGTAGTATCCATTTTCTGCATGAGTCAGGAAATTTTCAACCGCTTTAGGAGCTTGGTCAGGGAATAATTTGATTTGGATGGAACCTTTATTAGTTACCATCTCCACTAATCTTTCATTACCTTGTACTTCTGTAAATTGAGGTAATACTGTCATTTTATCTTCGCCTTCTTTCTCTTTAATGGTTTGATCCAGCTTTAAAGTTGTTTGATCACCAGATTGGAATACCTTATCTTTTATATACAGATTCCAAATCGCTGCACCAAGGAGGATTATTAATAATAGTATCATGGTCTTCCATTTCATTTAAACTACCTCCAATTTTTCACTTTACACGATTCTCAAAAAAAAAGCATCTTTCTGAAGAGCTTTTTATAGGATTGATTATGGTACATCGGTATGATAGAGAAGAACAGATATGAATGGGGGATAAAAATGAATGAACTCACTATTGGCGACCAAGTGATTGCACATTATAAAACCGGTAAATATGTAGGCGAAATCACCAATATCCGAACAAATGGATATATGGTTGTTAAAATACTGGCTGTATTAAAGCACCCTATGCAGGGAGATCTTCATCATCCAAAACAAACAGAAGTTGATTTTTTCCATGAGCGAAAGGCTTTAGCTTACAGGGAACAAACCAACATCCCGGTAAACATGGTGAAACCGTTTAAAGGGGAAATTCCTGATTACACAGAATCCCTGCGCCAGTCTCTTGAAACATTAAAACAGGAATTGCAAAAAGAAGAATCAAAGTGGTCAGATATGTCTTTGTCAGCTATATCGAATATAGAGCGCGAGTATTTTCCAATATGATAAACATAAAAAACCAAATCACTCTTTACTGATTTGGTTTTTTACGTCAACCCATTAAATAACTGTGAAAAATCCACAACGTCTCCGATTGTCGTTGGCTTATAGTTATCCACATACCTCCTGTCCTGCTCAATTAATGTAAACAGTTCATAAGTCATTCTGGCATCATCCAAAGCACGATGCCAAACGCCTTTAGCCTTGTCCCCATATTGCTGAACTGCTTTCCATAGGCCTGTCTGATTTCGGTCACCAAAGAATTTTTGATACTCAATCGATAAATCCAATTGCTTTCCCGTTAAAGGGAATATATGTCCTGAATACTGACAGTTTTGCTTTAACACCTTCATATCCATGTTTCCCCATGTAGCAATCGTTGGAGAGTTAGGATGATCCAATTCTCGCAGTAAACTGTGAAAAACATCAAATTCCACCCCTGTCTTAAGATCATCTTCGGTAATGTGCAAAAAGTTCTTACATCGGTTCGTTAACGACTGAAATACTCTGGGCAGGACATAAGAATTGTATTGATTGACTATTGTTCCACTCTTTACCTCGATAATTCCATATTCAATGATTTCAGGAAAGAACCCATTCGGATTATTTCGATCCTCTGGCATTGTAAATTCAAAATCTATGAATAAATAGTGGTCATCCTTCTTCACAATGATACAACCTCCTTGTTTTCGTGTAATCTATTGCTCCTTCCAAATTTTCCTCTTTTAACCATAAAATCAATACGATATAGTTAAATATACGAATAGAATTCCAGGTGGGTAAAAATGAGAAAATCAATTGGATTTTGTATGATTTTATTACTGGTTCCATCCTTATACGGATTGAGTACATTAACACTGAATGAGTTTTCCAAATTGCAAAGCCTCAATCATGTTTTGGACACCAATTTACAAATAGATCAATCAGCCATGCAGCTTAACAGTACAATCACAGATTCCGATGGACAATTATCAGAGAAATCTATCAAACAGAGAATCGGAAATATATAAAGGATGCTGATATCCCTCAAATTTTAAAGGATATTTACGTAGTTTCAGAGGATCAGCATTTTTATTCACATAAGGGGTTTGATTTATCAGCTATTAGCAGAGCGTTCATAATTAATACGGAAAGCGGGGGAATTCATCAAGGGGGCAGCACCATTACACAACAGCTCGCTCGAAATTTATTCCTCACAAATGAACGTACATATAATCGTAAATTAACTGAACTGCTTTACGCCTATCAGCTTGAGCGTGATTTTTCAAAAGATTAACTATTAAATACTTACATAATTGCGATTTACTATGGTAACAGTTCCTATGGAATTGAAGCTGCTGCTCATTTTTATTTTTCCAAATCAGCAAAGAATCTCAAGCATGGTGAACTCTCTTTTCTAGCGGCAATTCCTAATAACCCTAGTCTTTATGACCCGCTGACTAATTTCCAAAGTACAAAAAAACGCCAGGTTAGACTTCTGCAGCAACTTGAGAATAAGAATTTCATAACGAATGGAGAAAAAGAGCAAATTTTAAAAGAATCAATAAAATTAAATCTTTCCAAACGAATCCAAGAATTTCCTGATTATACCGATTACACGCTGGCTGAATTTCGTCAGCTGGTCGCAGAGCAGGATGGTTATCAGTTTTCTGGTTTATCTGAACAAGAATCTAATCAATTAACAGAGAAATTAGATAACCGCATCACGGAACTGCTGCATTCAGGAATTACGATCCACACTTTTTCTCGATTCAGATATTCAGAAAAAGCCAAATTTAGCCGTTAGTAGCATCCTGCCTTATAAAAACGTTGAAGCATCAGCGGTAGTTATTAATCATTCTACTCATGAGCTTGTCTCATTGATTGGGGGAAAAACATATAAACCCTCAACATTTAATCGAGCCCATTAAAGTTTTCGTCAGCCAGGATCTACGATTAAACCATTGCTGGTATATGCGCCTTATTTGAAAACTAATAAGGATCCAAAAAATAGACGCTTCAGCGATATGCATCGAAAATTACTGCCCAGAGAACTATGGTCATTCAACATATAGCAATCTTCCACTCAATCAGGCAATGGCCAAATCGGTTAATACTGCAGCTGTTCGATTGCTTCAAAAAACAGGTAGCTTATATAGGAGGAAAAACCGGTACAACAAATGATTATCATGATTTATGGTTTATTGGGATGACTGCTTCGTATACTGGTGGGGTCTGGGTGGGCAAGGATCAGCCGTCCAGTATTGATTTTTTAAATAAAAGTCAGCCGCAAATACAAATATGGAAAAGCATGATGTATTCTCTCTATTAGAGGTTCATCATGCTTTTTCCTTTACAGCGGAAGTCCCGCCATTATACTATTATATAATTTTAAGACAGAGAGACAGACTGCCAATAACAGAACGGCCCAGATAGTTACATGAAAAAATATAATCCCTATCAATCAGGTACCCGATAAGGATGAACTGATTTTATACAGAAAGTATATAAAAGCGAATAATGAAGTAAGTAAAAAGCAGCCTGCAAGCAACCAAAGACAACATAACATAGATATAAGTCCACCTATCAGAAAAATGATAGAAGTCCCTCTCAGCTTTTGCAGGTCTTCTCCCACCTTATCCTTTGAGAAAAATAAAAGTGACAGTTCCAAAAAGGTATCGACAAGAAGCTTTAACGCAGCAAGTAACATAAAAAAACAGATAAAGAACAATAATAAAAAGGATAATTTAATATGGATCTCTGATAACAATCCAGTCATGCCTGAATAGAGCCCATTGCTTTTTAAAAATGCAATCATTCTTATCATAAGATGAACAGCAAAGAACAGACTAAATGCCATTATCGATAATAAGGGAAAATAACCTGTTACATAAGTATTCTTCATTTTCATTATTCCTTATACTTCACATTTTCCCATTATAAACCATTTATCGGAAAGGAGAATTAAATTTTTAAATTTTTTCCTTCATATAATACATGGTTAAAACACATGAATACCAGTCTTTTCAAGTACAGTCTAATATAAATTTGCTGTATAATTTGCTATGCTGAATGTACGGATTGGTACATTTTGTTGTAATTTTTCAATATTTTATAATTTTTTAAGGGAGGTCCTTATGTCAATGCTTCACTTGAGTATATTACTGCCTTTTTTGGCTGCGATATGTATTCCGTTTATAGGCAAATATGCTCGTAAAATACATACCGGATGGTTCGTACTCATTATACCTATCGTATTATTTGGTTATTTGTTTACGTTCCTGCCTGAAATAACGGATCATCAATCCATAACAGCTAGTTTTGAGTGGATTCCTTCACTAAACATATCATTTGATGTTTATGTAGACGGATTAGGCCTGCTCTTCGCTATGCTGATCACAGGTATTGGTACACTAGTTATTCTGTACTCCATCTTTTATATGGACAAAACAAAAGAAAAACTGAGTAATTTTTATGTTTATTTACTATTATTTATGGGGGCTATGCTTGGGGTTGTCCTATCTGACAACTTAATCGTCCTTTATACGTTTTGGGAATTTACCAGCCTTTCTTCCTTCCTGCTGATTGGCTATTGGCATGAGAGAAAAGGATCTCGCTACGGAGCGCAAAAATCATTATTAATCACCTTTTTAGGTGGCTTATCCATGCTAGGAGGTTTTATAACCCTCTCTGTAATGGGAAATACCTTCAGCATCAGAGAATTAATTTCAATGGCTCCTGATTTGGTAAACCATCCTCTTTTTTATTTTTCGATGATACTCGTTTTATTAGGGGCATTCACGAAGTCTGCCCAATTCCCATTCCACATTTGGTTACCTGATGCAATGGAAGCACCTACACCAGTCAGTGCATATCTTCATTCAGCAACGATGGTTAAAGCAGGTATCTATTTAGTAGCACGTTTGAGCCCTATATTTGCTTTATCAGGTGAATGGGTATGGATTATCGGCCTGGTCGGTATCATAACCTTAATTTGGGGTTCCTTTAATGCAGTACGTCAGTATGATTTAAAAGGGATTCTTGCCTACTCAACAGTCAGCCAGCTCGGCTTAATCATGTCCCTGCTTGGCATCGGTGCGGCTTCCCTCCATTTTGGATCAGCCGAGAATAATGTATATATTGCCGCTGTTTCGGCAGCTGTTTTTCACCTAATTAACCATGCAACCTTTAAAGGTTCATTATTCATGGCAGTCGGTATAATTGATCACGAAACGGGAACTAGGGATATTCGTAAACTGGGCGGATTAATGACCATAATGCCAATCACTTTTACTATTGCTGCAATCGGAGCATTCTCAATGGCAGGCTTGCCTCCATTCAATGGCTTCTTGAGTAAGGAAATGTTCTTTGGCAGCCTATTAGATATAACAAAAGCAGATTTTCTTAACCTGCAAACATGGGGTAATTTATTCCCTGTTATTGGATGGCTGGCAAGTGTATTCACATTTGTTTACTGTATGATTCTTTTATTTAGAACATTTGGCGGCAAACTTCAGCCTGAAAAATTAACGAAAAAACCACATGAAGCACCGATTGGATTATTGATTTCACCAATCACGCTTGCAGCCTTGGTTATTATTTTTGGATTATTTCCAAACATCCTTACTTCAACAATTATTGAGCCAGCTACTGCAGCTATCCTGCCGAGCCTTTATGAAAACGGAAACCCTCCGCATCTTCATATACAAATGTGGCACGGAGTAAATGGCGCATTATTAATGACAATCGGAGTTGTCATCTTAGGAATTATCTTGTATAAGTTCTATCCAAAATGGAGCAAGATTTATACGTATTTCTCTGATAAATACACATTAAACAATGCATATAATATGGGATTAAGATCACTGGATACAGGTTCACGTCTCATTACCCGCGGATATATGAACGGGAGTATCCATGATTATTTAGTTTATATATTTGGCTTCTTGATTATCAGTTTACTTTATACGGTTTGGAAAACCGATAGCTTTGCATTCGAAACAACCAGTATGACTCCAATTGGGGTATACGAAGTTATTTTGATCTTTATCTTAGTTCTGGCTTCAATCATGATTCTATTTGCAAAATCGAGACTGACTTCAATCATTTTAATGGGAGCGGTTGGTTATACGGTATCACTTTTATTTGTTCTATTTAGGGCACCTGATTTAGCCTTAACTCAATTTGTCATTGAAACAGTATCTACATCGCTGTTCTTGCTTTGTTTCTATCACTTGCCGAAGTATAAACCAAAGGAAAAGCGTATGCGTTTTAAATTGACAAACCTGGCAATCTCTCTCGGTGTCGGAATTACGATGACACTTATCGCGCTGGCTTCTCACAGTACGAAGCTATTTGAATCCATCTCTGAATTTTATAAAGAGGTTACGTACAAAGAAGCTGGTGGAGAGAATATGGTTAACGTAATCCTGGTTGACTTCCGTGGTTTGGATACCATGTTTGAAATCACCGTATTATCCATTGCAGCCATGGGAATTTACACCATGATTAAACTCCGTCTCACGAAAAGAGGAGGGGAAGAATGAAAACAAATGATTTAATTTTACAGACGGTTACTAAAATCGCAACTTTTATTATTATTTTGTTCTCTATACACATTTTCTTTGCCGGACACTATACGCCGGGCGGTGGATTTATCGGTGGTCTTATGACTTCTTCTGCCATCATTCTTTTATTGCTGGCATTTGATTTAAAAACCGTAAAAAGTTTTCTGCCGGTAAATTATTTATCGTTGATAGCTGTGGGGTTGTTGTTATCTGTCGGGACTGGAGCTGGTGCGTTATTCTTCGATGCTCCTTTCCTGACGCACGCCTTTGATTATTTTGATTTGCCGCTCCTTGGAAAAACATCCCTTCATACAGCAGTTATCTTTGATACGGGTGTTTATCTAGTTGTAATCGGCGTGACAATGACCATTATTCAAACGATTGGGGAGAGTGAATGATGGAGATTTTAATGTGTTTTGCTATAGGAATTCTATTTACGATTTCCACCTATTTACTTTTATCAAAAAGCTTGCTTCGTATCATTATTGGAACAAGCATATTGAGCCATGCGGTGAATTTATTGGTTCTTACCATGGGAGGATTAAAACAAGGAGCTGTGCCTATCTTAAGTGAACACGCCAAATCCTATGTGGATCCGCTGCCACAGGCATTAATCCTGACAGCGATTGTAATTAGCTTCGGTGTCACATCTTTCTTCCTGGTATTGGCCTATCGTTCCTATCAGGAACTTGGAACGGATAACATGGATCAACTGAGAGGAAATAAGTCATATGAATAACCTTGTTATATTACCTATTTTACTTCCGTTATTGACAGGAATTTTATTGTTATTCCTTGCGAAAAAAATAAATGCCCAACGAATAGTCGCCTTGGCCTCTTCTATACTGGTCCTGGTAGTTACCTTTTCACTTTTAATAGAGGTAAAAACAAATGGCATTCTAACCTTGCAGGCCGGCAGCTGGGATGCCCCTTTCGGAATTAGTCTTGTAGCGGATATGCTGGCAGCCTTACTGGTTTTAACTACATCTCTTATTACATTAGTAACGATTATTTATTCTTTTAAAAATATTGATGCAAACCGTGAAAAATATTTCTACTATGCCCTTATCCAATTTTTAATTGTAGGTGTTAACGGGGCATTTTTGACCGGAGATATATTCAACTTATTTGTATTTTTTGAAGTAATGCTGATGTCATCTTATGTATTACTTGTGACAGGTGGTACAAAAGTACAGCTTCGCGAGTCTATTAAATATTTGCTTGTAAATGTAATTGCTTCTGGCCTTTTTGTTGCTGCTGTTGCATTCTTATACTCTGTTGTAGGTACGCTGAATATGGCAGATATTTCAGAAAGAATTGCGGAAGTAGACCAGCCGGGAATCATCACGGTTATCGCTGTTCTGTTTCTAATCGTGTTTGGATTGAAGGCAGCCATTTTTCCTTTATATTTTTGGATGCCCGGCTCATACTTTGCGCCGCCAATTCCAATCCTGGCTTTGTTTGGTTCATTATTAACGAAGGTTGGTGTTTATTCCATCCTAAGAACCTTTACCATTATGTTTTATCATCATACTGATTATACGCATACATTGCTGGAGTACCTTGGAATTTTAACCATTGTATTTGGCTGTATCGGTGTATTGGCCTATATGGATGGTAAAAAAATCATCATTTACAATATCGTAATTGCCATTGGTGTTATAATCTTCGGTATTTCAATCATGAATACCGCATCCATATCCGGTTCAATTATGTATACAATTCATGACATGATGATTAAAGCAGCCCTGTTTCTGCTTATTGGAGTAATGATGGCCAAAACAGGGACAAGTAATATTAAGCGCATGGGTGGGTTAATTCACGAATCTCCACTTTTAGCTTGGATGTTCTTCATAGCGGCTATATCGTTAGCAGGGGTTCCACCTTTCAGCGGTTTTACAGGAAAATTACTAATCATTCAGGGTGCCTTTGATGAAAGGCATTACGTAGGAGGATTGGTAGTCCTATTCTCAAGTTTAATTGTTTTATATTCCGTGATGCGCATTTTCATATTCGCGTTCTGGGGAGAGAAAAAAGTTTACGATGAGAACTTCTCCAAGAAAGATAACCGTTTTTTACTATTGCCGATCGGCATTTTACTTGTAGTCTCAATATTGTACGGATTGGGCTCTGAAGTTGTTTATACGTATGTTTCTGATGCGGTTGATGTTTTAATGAATCCATCAGATTACATTCAGGCCGTACTAAAGGAGTGATGAAGATATGTCTTATCAAATATTATTAAATGTAATTCTAGCCTTGACCTGGATGTTCCTGACGACGTCAAATACAGCCGCTTCCTTTATTATCGGCTATTTAATTGGGGCGATTATTCTTTTTCTATTCAGACGCTTTTTTTCGACTCGGTTTTATTTGCATAAGGTAGTGGCTGTCCTTCACCTTCTGGGGATATTTATACGAGAATTATTGATTGCAAACTTCGACGTTTTTAAAACAATCATCAGACCAAAGCTTGAACTGAAGCCAGGAATTTTTACTTATGAAACCAAACTTAAATCGGATTGGCAGATCACTCTTCTGTCCTGTCTGATTACCTTAACTCCCGGTACATTAGTTCTGGATATTTCTTCTGATAACAAAACATTATTCATCCATGCATTAAACATATCGGAGATTCCAGAGATGCAAGAAAGTATAAAAAATTCATTTGAGCGGCTTATTCTGGAGGTGAGTGAGTAATGATTAATTTCATCCTTCAGCTTTCTTTAGTCTGTATAGCTATTTCGATGCTCATTCTAATTTATAGAGTAATTAAGGGACCAAGCATCCCTGATCGTGTAATGGCATTGGATGCTATTGGCATGAACTTAATTTGCATGATTGCCATACTATCTTTATTGCTCAGCACATCCATGTTTTTAGAGGTTATCCTTCTGATCAGTATTCTTTCGTTCACTGGTACGGTTGCCTTTTCGAAATTCCTGGAGAAAGGGGAAATCATAGAAAATGAACGAAATTAGTTCCTATATTTTTGTTTGTATCGTTTTAATCGGTTCTATATTAACCGTTGTATCAGCTCTTGGAATACTCCGTTTACCCGATGTCTATACGCGGAACCATGCAGCTTCTAAAACATCCACTTTGGGTGTAACCCTTGTATTGCTTGGCACATTCTTATATTTCTGGATTACAGAGGGCCATTTTAACTCCCGTATCCTGTTAGCTATCTTCTTTATTTTTATGACAGCTCCGGTTGCCGGACATTTAATCAGCCGTGCAGCCTATAATACAGGCGTTAAATTGTGGAAACATAGTGTGCGTGATGATTTAAAAAAGGCAAAAAAACAAAAAAATAGCTAATGACAGAAAAAGAGGATGCTTACAAGATCGCTTTAGACCTTGTAAAACATCCTCATTTTTTTATTTGAATAACAGCAAGCGTACATCTGCTGATACATATTAATTCGTTCTCTTCATCCGTTATTTTAATTTCCCATACCATTGTTTTTTTTCCTCTGTGTACAATATTTCCTGTTGCGGTCACCAAGCCTTCCCTTTTGCTTTTAAGATGATTCGCATTAATCTCTAAACCAACGACTGCTTCTTTCTCCTCGTCAACCATTGTATATCCACCAAGACTGGCGACCGTTTCGGCAAGAGCCACCGATGCGCCACCGTGAAGAAGTCCCATCGGCTGGTGTGTCCGATGGTCAACAGGCATGGTTGCAACAACTCTTCCTTCACAGACCTCAACTATTTCTATCCCTAATGTACCCATCAATGTTTTACTTAAATCCAATTAAAGGCATCCTTTCCATTGCTTATTTGTTATGAATTAGATAAAGAGCGGAAAAATAAAGGAGTAAAGCTTTCTTACAACTGATTCCTATTCTGATTTTTAAGGTGAATCCCTTCGAAAAAAGATGAACTGGATATCTGTAAGACTTTACAAAAAGCATATCTAGATGATGGAGGATTGGTCAAATGGATCTTCGAGAAGGAATGGTTCCAACTGTATTAGGTACCGCTGTTGCTGCTACTGGTTATGCCCTTAAACAAAAGCATAATAGCAATAAAATGATTGCCAATGCACTATTTGGATTTGGGCTTGCCCATATTGCTCTTGGTGTTATTGATTTAGTCGAGCATCGCAACGATATCTAAACGAACATCATCTATCCCCTAAATAAGCAACCTAACCGTTGCTTATTTTTTGGTCTAATACAATCTACCTTCTCTTATATATAGTTATAAGGTATTTTATTTCGTAAGAGGAGGTGCCCATATGTATGCAAATCAACAGTTTTATAACTGGGCTCAAAGTCTAGGTCCTCATTACCACATACCCACATGGATCCATCCATCTGTTACTGGTATGAATTCTTATTCTTCATATAACAGAAAAGTTCCTGCTATAGATACAACAAAATTTAAGAATTCTGCCAATCGAACCGCGTCCTATCTGACTGAAGCATTAAGAATTGCCAATCAGATCTCTGCATCTCAAGATTTAGCTCGTCAAATTATGGCAGCCTCTGAGTTTAATAACCTAAGCGAAGTGAATCGATTATTGCTTTCAACCGGTATTCGAATAGCTCCTTCCATCTATTACGATCCGGAGGGAATTCGGCTGGTTTTTGCTGATAAACAAACCAGTCCTCCCTGTTGTGAAGTTGGGGTAGTCATACGATGGAGCTAAAAACCAGCAGTTTGATAACTGCTGGTTTTGTTTACAAATTATTATTAATAAAATCCGCCACCATATCCCCATGGGGACCCATATCCATACGGAGGATAACCATATCCATATCCCCATGGTCTGCTAAGCAATGCTCCACCTATTAATCCGCCGGCTAATCCTAAACCAAATCCCCCGATCGGACCTCCAAATCCAAAACCAAAACCTGGTCTACCCCATGGTCTTCCCCACGGTCCGCCCCACGGTCTGCCCCATGGTCTTCTCTGTCTGTAATCCATCTGTAAAATACCTCCTGTTTGTTTAAATGCCTACACTATTATGTATGCAGAAACCTAACAGCAGGTAAGGGCGTATGCCCTCTTACAAGGATAACATTCACATTTAAATCTATTTATGAGATTAGATTAATCTTCACCATCCAAACCAAAACGTTCAACCAATACAGCCAATGTCCTCGCCATTACACCAGTAGCACCTGATGGTCCAAGTTCATAGCTGGAACGTCTTGTAGATGTACCAGCTATATCTAAATGCACCCATGGAGTCTCCTCGGCAAACTCACCAACAAATGCACCTCCCATAATGGCATGCCCCTCTGCTCCCGGCGAATTATTAAGATCAGCTATTTTGCTATTGCGAACACGCGCTTTATCCCTTTCGGTAATTGGCAATCTCCACATGGGTTCTCCAGCTTCATCAGATGCTTTTAAGACTTCCTCAAACCAGCTTTCATGATTTGTCATCGCACCTGTCATTTCTACACCTAATGCTGTAATAACTCCCCCGGTTAATGTAGCTACATCAACTAAATAATCCGCTCCATGCTGTTTAGCATATGTAATCGCATCTGCCAACACAAGACGCCCCTCGGCATCTGTATTCAAGACCTCAATTGTTTTACCAGCCATGGAAACTATGACATCATCCGGTTTGAAGGCATTTCCGGAAATCATATTATCTGTTGATGGAATAACAGCCACAACATTTTGTTCAGGTCTCAATTCCCCAATTATCTCCATAGCTCCAAGGACAGCGGCTGCTCCCCCCATATCCGTTTTCATTCCAACTATCCCTGCTTTTGTCTTTATTGAATATCCGCCTGTATCAAATGTAATTCCTTTGCCAACCAAACCAATTACATCTGTCCAGTCAGATTTCCCTTGATATTTTAGGACAATCATTTTAGGTGGTTCAGCAGATCCTTGGTTGACGGCAAGCAAGGCTCCCATTCCAAGCTCCTGCATATCTTCTTTTTCAAGGATTTCGCACTCAAACTGATACTTATCAGCCAGCCCTTTAGCATAATTGGCCATATCTGTAGACGTTAGCATATTACCTGGAAGATTTACTAAAGTCCGAGCTGAATTGGTTCCTTTTCCATATGTATATCCAACAAAAAGGGAAGACTCAACTAGCTCTCGGTCGGCTTCCGTATATACAGAAACCTCTTCTATTTTCTGATCTGGTTCATTTTTCTTATGCTTATATCCTTCAAATTCATACGTAGACAAGGCTAATGCTTCTCCTAAAGCATGTGCTGCATCCTCCACCGTAATGACATCTGTCAGGAATGACGTTAAGTCGACGCTAATCTTTGTCCATCCACGACCTTCGACTTTCTGAAACATTTTGCCAAATGCTTCTTTCAGCTCTTCGAATGTTAAATCTTTTTGTTTCCCCAATCCAACGAACACCAATCTCTCCGGTGGAATAAGATCAAGTGTATGCAATGTCGAAACTTTTTTCTTCCGAGCGGAAATATCTCCAACCTTGGCAAGCTCCTGAAGCTTACTATTCATCATTTTATCCGCTTCCGATAAAGTCGCTGCAAGCGTAACTGGATGATTAAATGCTCCAGTTACCAAAACAGGCATATGTAGTTGACTCGGATTTTCATTATAAACTTTAAACATACTACTCCTCCTGATCGTTTATCTTTATTCATGCCTTTTCTTACTGACATTAACTATCCTTACCTATTATCTTACCATTGGCATCATAATTTAGAACAAATGACGCATTCCATTCACTGAAAAATTAAACGATTTACCCCGACATATCTTGCCTATTTTACCCTTCCTTTAGACATAAAAAAACAGAGGACTATTATCCTCTGTGAATTAGTTGCGGAGGCCAACAGGATGTTGGTCACAAAGACGTTGTCACAGGACATGGCGTTCTTAGTCTTTGTTCCTTGAAATGGTCGCCTCAGCTTTTATGCAATCCGGCTTCAACGGCTAGAAACTCAGGTCATAAGCATGACCTCTACAGGAGGGAAGAACTCCTCCTTCCGAGCCCCTGTCTTATGCTCCTCGCTTCTGAGCAAGCCGCTTCAGCACTTTGATTTATACCCTATACATACCGGCGCTTGGTCATATGGGTCGATGATGATTCTGGCTTCTATTTGGAATACGGTTTTTAGTACTTCTTGGTTAATGATTTCGGTTGGTGTGCCGGATTTGATTATACTGCCGTCTTTCATGGCTATGATATGGTCTGAGTATCTGGAGGCATGGTTAATATCATGAAGAACCATTACAATTGTACTTTTTTCTTGGCGATTGAGTTCCTGAATAATTTGCAATACATCCAGCTGGTGGGCCATATCCAAGTATGTTGTGGGCTCGTCTAAGAGGATGATGTCTGTTTTCTGAGCCAGGGCCATGGCTAGCCAAACCTTTTGTCTTTGCCCACCAGATAAGCTTGCGATGCTTCGGTTTCGGAAAGGGGATGTTTTTGTTATATCCATTGCCCATTCAATGATTTCCATATCTTCATTCGTCATTATTTTATTATTTTTACGATGTGGATAACGTCCATAGGATACCAATTCCTCCACACCCAACAATCCCGGTGCAACCGGGCTTTGCGGCAGCATAGAAAGCCGTCTGGCAATCTCCTTCGTTGAAATCGTGTTCATATCTTGCTCCTGCAAAAATACCTTCCCTTGCTTTTGTTTCAGTATACGTCCCATCGTTTTTAATAAAGTAGATTTTCCACAACCGTTCGGTCCAATAATAGTCGTTATTTTTCCTTTAGTAATGTCTAAGTTTAAATTTTGAAACACGGTCTTTTTTTCATAACAGGCTTCAAGATTTTCTGTACGCAGAATACTCATATCAAATATCCCCCCTTTATGCTTTCGCCTTTTTGAGTAAATACAAGAAGAATGGTACCCCAATAATGGATACGATAATACCAACTGGCAGTTCAGCAGGGGCAATGATTGTTTTGGCAATATAATCAGAAGAGACTACCAACAGCGCACCGATTGCTGCACTCACAGGGATAACAAATCTATTTTGAACACCAACAAGATAGCGCGATATATGCGGCGCCATTAAGCCAATAAATCCAATACTGCCTGATACTGATACACAAGCGCTTATTAAGCCGATACTGCTGAGAAGTAAGATTGATTTTTCTTTATTAATGGCTATACCTAAACTGATAGCGCTACTATCCTCTAATTGGAGCAAATCAAGTATATAGGCCTTTTTTAGAATGATCGGTATACATATAAACAGCCAGGGGGCCATGGCAAGTATGTAAAGCCAATTGGCATCATAAATGCTGCCTGTGATCCACACAACTGCCATTTCAAAATCAGTTGCTTTCATTTTCAGCGACAAATATAAGGAAACGGCACCAAAAGCTGAACCAATCGCTATTCCAGTCAAGATGAGTCGTTCTACATCAAGGGAACCATTTTTCCATGAAAAGGCGAATATAATTAAGGCCGCCAGCAATCCTCCAACGAGACCAAATAAGGGCATAGCCATAATGGAGAGCCATGTCATTCCTTGAAATACGCTATGAAAGAAAAACATAAATAAAACTACAGCCGTACCAGCACCGGCATTAATACCAAGTATTCCTGGATCGGCCAAGCCATTCTTCGTCACTCCCTGAATCACAGCACCGGCTATTCCAAGCCCAATCCCAACCAGACAGCCAATCAGAATCCTCGGTAACCTAAAATCAAAGATGACCAAATCGTGTTCCGGATTTACGTCTATTCGTGCTAATGTCTTTATTACATCGATAACAGACAATTGAAAGGTTCCGGCCATCAAGCTATAAACGATGACTGCTGTAATAGCGAGTACAATCAGCCATAATGTTATGTAATATCTTAGTTTTGAAACTTTATGCAAGGCCTCTTCCTCCTTTTGTTCTGATTAAATAGAGGAAGAATGGTACACCAATCAATGCAGTCACAACGCCAATCGGTGTTTCAAAGGGATAATTAATAAACCTGCTTAAAACGTCACATAAACCAAGAAATACAGCCCCGAGTATGCCTGCACAAGGAATTATCCATTTATAATCAACGCCGACAAGCATACGGCTAATGTGCGGAATGATTAAGCCTACGAAACCAACTTTTCCTACTAATGCAATTGCCGTACCCGTTAAACAAATAACAGACAAAATACAAATTACTTTGACTAATCCGGTACGCTGGCCCAGGCTGATTGAAACTTCTTCACCAAGAGAAAGAATCGTTACGGATTTGGAAACTAGTAAGGCAAGGAAGATTCCAACTATTCCAATTGGTACAGCCAGTCCAAGGAGCTCTGAATCTATTTGATGCAATCTCGCATTATACCAAAAACTAATATTCTGGGAGACTTGGTAATAGGAGGCCAATGCTTGAGACAGGCTGCTCAGAAACGTCCCAATTACAGTACCTATAATTGCCAAACGAACAGGTGATAAACCATTGGGAAGCATAGAGCCAAATCCATAAACAATTCCTGCACCGAGCGCTGAACCAACCATTGACAACAAAATCATTTCAATAGATGTCATATTCGGCAGGAAAATCATTGATACAGTAATGATAAAAGCTGAACCGTCTACCACCCCCATAATGGAAGGGGATGCAAGATAGTTTCTTGTCATCCCCTGCATTAGTGCACCTGATATAGCAAGGAAAGATCCAACAAGAAGTGCGCCTATTGCTCTCGGTAAACGGGATGTCATAATAATGGCATGGTCCACATTACCGGCATCATAATGAAAAAGGGCATTCCAAATCGTTATATAATCTATATTTTTGGCTCCATAAAAAACGGATAACAGGATGATAAGGAGTATAAGAATGGGTGCCGCACATATTATCAGTAAAGGTATTTTCCTCTTATCCATACACCATCAACCTTATTCAGTCAAAGAGCTGGTTGCAGCTTCGAGGAAAGCCGTCTTACTCCATGCCGTACCGCCCTGGGCAAGAGGATCCACAGTATTAACGAATACTTTTCCGTTTTTAGCAGCATTCATACTTTTCCAAATTGGATTAGCTTCTAGTTCTTCTAATGCTTTCGGTTTATCAGCATTTTCACTTTCTTCAAATTGAAGGAACACATAATCCGGATTCACTTCCGCAAGCTTTTCCATTGAGATAACTTCCTGTGCCTTCGCAGATTTTACCACTTCAGGTACCTCAAGTCCTAAATCATTGTATAGAACTGGGTTAAGGTACATACTTTCCGGATACACATAGACATTGCCTCCTCGGATACGAAGGACCATTGCCTTTTTCCCTTTCAGAGATTCACCCAATTGTTCTTTTGCTTCCTCAGCATCTTTCTTATAACCAGAAATAATCATTTCTGCTTCAGTTTCTTTACCTGTCAAATGAGCCATTAAATTTAAGTTATCTTCCCAATTTGTTGAGATATGGGAGTATGGGAATGTTGGTGCAACCTTCGTTAATTGTTCAGTAACATTCTCCTTCGCTTTGGAAGTCCAAAGGATTACATCAGGCTTTAATCCAAGTAACGTTTCATAATTTGGCTGTGTTTTTTCCCCTATCGACTTGGCACCAGCCAAATCTTCAGCCAAATAAGCAGGCAGTTCTCCGGCAATTGTAATAGCGCCTACAGGCTTAACTCCTAAAATTGCTGCATCCTCCATGGATTCAAGACTCGCTGTAGCAATCTTTTTCACTTCAGAAGGAACCGTATATTCTTTATCTAGGTATGTAATCGTTTGAGTTTTATCTTCTGATTTCTTGCTTTCATCAGCTTGAACTTTATTGTCGGATTGTTTTATTTGTGTCTCCGTACTATTGCATGCTGCCAATCCAAGGCAAGTCATTGCGGATAAACCCACTATTAATAAATTTTTTTTAATACTCATTTTCCCTCTTCCCCCATCTAATCTTTTTCTATGTACTCGCTTTCACTCTAACTTAACTATTGTTTTACCTACCCCCATATTTATCGCAGAAAGTATTGAAAATGATAATCATTATCAAGTATTATATAAAATATATACTAACAAACTGGAATTTTCAATTAATTTCATGTAAATTTTTGAATGATTTATACTTAATTTGTCAAATAATCTTTTGAATCCAAATGAAAAGAGGTCAATAAATGAGAGAGACACCCAAAAAAGATCCTATGGAAGACAGCTTGCCTTGGCAGCAAAATGTTTCTTTACCAAATACCTGGGGAATAGATCTGTACAATCAGATTCAGGACCGGTTTTATCGTATTTTTATTTACAAGCCGGATACTGTTCCTCCTCCTGAAGGATACCCGGTTATCTATGTGTTGGATGCAAACTCTGTATTTGGCACCTTTGTTGATGCAATGCGTGTGCAAATGAGAAAGCCGGAAAAAACTGGCGTGTATCCAGCGATTATTGTTGGAATTGGTTATCACACAGATCAGCCATTCTCTCCTTACCGTGTCTATGATTTTACCAGGCCAATATCAAAAGAGAATTTACCGCCGCACCCAGCAGGCTTGGAATGGCCGTCTCATGGCGGAGCTGAATCTTTCATTACATTTATTAAAGAGAAAGTTAAACCTGAAATTGAACGCCATCTGCCGGTCAATATAGACAAACAAACACTGTTTGGACATTCACTAGGCGGATTATTTGTTTTACAAACTCTTTTTTCAGAGCCAGATACTTTTCATACATACATTGCAGGAAGCCCCTCTATACATTGGGATACACAGTTTTTTAGAAGTGAGAAAGAAGCATTCACCCATAAGGTAAAGCAATCAGAGCGGCAAATAAAGATTTTGGTCGGGGTAGGCGAGCTGGAAAAGCTACACTTTAGCGGAATGAATAAAAATGCTGCTGAAATTTCCGAAGAACTTAATCAGTTGCATCAATACGGTATTCACATACAGTTCAGAGAGTTTACAGAGGAAAGTCATGTATCGGTATTATTACCACTTATTAATCGTGCAATTAAACTGGGAAGTATATAAAAAAGCTATATAGCGAACACCGAGTTTAAATCATAAAAAAACCGCCCTTGAGGAACGGTAAAGGAAGAAAAATATTTCGCTACTTATTATTAATAATTTGATTTCTAAATACTTGCAAGCTCTCTGTCTCATTCAAAGCTTTTAGCTCAGGTTCAGTCAGCTTGCCTGTTCCCATACTGACTACATAGACCTTCAGCTGTTTTTTTCCCCATTTCTGATATACATCGTCCACGGTATCGTAATAAAGATCTATTTTATTCCCCTTTATGGCTGAACCTGTGTCAGCAACCACTCCATACCCATAGGATGGGATAAAAAGAATGGTCCCAATTGGAAAGACACTTGTGTCCGCTGCAATCGTTGAATATAAGTCACGTTTTACCCTAACACCGGAATAGGTGATTCCGTAGCTGGGATGGTTTGGATTTTTCCCAGTTGACTCGTATCCTGCTGTATAACCTGTAGCAATCACTTCTTTAGCCGGGTATTTATTCCAATTATCATTTTCTTCCAGCGTGGACGCTGATTTTATTTGTTTAACAGAGGAAGTTGTGTCATAGCTTGATAACGATATTTGCTCTTTGGGCTTAGGATTTTCCCTTACTATTTTAGAATGTATATGGCGAAAAACAGGAAACTCATGAACACTAATTCCTGTAAAATATGAAAGGGTTACAACGGTAGCCAGTAAGAATAAAAAAACGAGTGAAATTGCTCTGATAAATTTAAAAGTATGGTCCATGTGACGATTTCTCCTTTCACACAAACCATTTTTCCCAATACCAGATTATCTATTCGTTTTTCAGAACTATCTATATTTTTTCAAATAAAAAACCCTTTAACGATTGCTCGAAAAGGGTTAAAACATTCTGTATCCCATGGTACGAAGTATTCTTATAACGATACCTGAAACAATCGACCCTGCTAAACCTGCGGCTAGGATAATTGCATCTGCAGAGGCAAGATTGAATAAATGCTCTTTTAATGATTGAAAGCTAGAAGATGGATTTACAAAGTACTCCGTTAACTTAACACTGTTAATAAAATATAATGCTGCCAAAGGATAAATAACGGCCATAATCCATGTCTTTCTAAATAACATATTTAAAATAAAGCCCAATCCGAAAAAAAGAATAAAGAACAATACAACTGATATAATTACAACCGGAATTGACATGCCCATTCTCTATAACTCCCCCTTAGTCGTACAAAAGTAAGTTTATAGGATGGAATAATTTTCGTCAATTGGGTTGTTTTTGAAAAATAACATTTATTTAGTGTTTTTTGTTTTACCACTTCCTCCGCAACATGAGCATGTTTCAGATCCTCCAAGCAATAATTGAAAATATCCCTTTCCATAGCAATACGGGCACTGATAGGCTTTTTGATTCATAATATGATCAACCCCTAATTTAATTGAATTTTCTGATAATATAACAGAAAATTTGGTAAATGAAAAGCACCCCAAAAGACTCAGTAATTTAATGTAAGCGTATACAAGTTAAATTTCCTTTTAAATACTTCCTTATACACCGCTTATAAATTATATAAATAATTTATAAGCGGTGTATTGAAAGACATCCCCAGGATTGATTCCTTCAAGCGGTTTCTTATGAAGGGATGCATGCTTTTCATTTAACTCCGTCAATAACAATGAACTGTCCGGATCCTTTTTAATTGTCTCCTGGTCCATAAAAGCGACATCCAATAATTCAGTTTTTTGTATCGAAATCTCTCCGGAAATTGGTTCCAATAAAAACAGCAGCATATTATCACTGATCTCATTACGTATAACACCTGTTCTAAGGCCAAATAATCCAATGATTTTCGTCTCAATCCCCGTCTCTTCTTTAATCTCTCTAACCACTGCTTCATCTGCTGTTTCTCCCGGCTGTACAAAACCTGCCGGCAATGACCATTTCCCTTTTAAACCGCCATAAGACTTCTT
This sequence comes from Bacillus sp. z50, assembly GCF_058313585.1. NCBI lineage: Bacteria > Bacillati > Bacillota > Bacilli > Caryophanales > Bacillaceae > Bacillus > Bacillus sp. z50. The sequence goes on along the minus strand of NZ_JBZFQL010000003.1, from coordinate 565,934 downwards.
CACAACAAGCCATCTGCCATCCTTTGTTACGACCAATCCTGCTACACCTAACCAGACATATTTGCTTCTTTCTAACATATGAGCACCTTTTCCTAGATTTTTTTAATTATCTATACAAAAAGCTGTCTCGAGTATAATCGGACAGCTTTCTTTCGAAGTATATTATACCTTTATTAGATTAATTTAAATTTACCCTTTTTCATGAGAAGCGGCAAGCCACCCATCATGTATAAGGCACGATTATCAATGATTTTTTTCATCGCAGCTGCTTTTGTACCTTTTAATTTTTTGCCAAAAACGACTCCAATAGCATCATCATCCCCAAGTGAACATACAGTGCCTTTTGGTTCAAATACGAAATCTTTCATTTTCTCTCCTCGAATAAGGGCAGCAATATTTTCAGAGCAAACTTCTGCCTGCTGCATAGAAATTTGAGCTGTTGGTGGGTAAGGACGATTAATCTCTTCATTAATGATTAACGCACAATCTCCAATGACAAAAACATTTTCAAGACCGGGCGCCTGCAAAGTAGGCTCTACTTTCACACGGCCTCGCATCGCCTCAATACCTGACTTTTCAATGATACTGCTTCCTCTGACACCCGCAGCCCAGATAACTGTACCGGCTTTTATTAATTCTGTATCGTCTTCGCCTTTTCCGACAAGAATTCCCTCTTCCGTGCAGCCTTTGACTGGTGTGCCAATCATAAACTCAACACCTTTTTTCTCCAATCGTGCAACAGCATATTGTACAAGCTCCGGATCAAAGCCTGGCAATGCTGTAGGTGCTGCTTCTACACAAATAATACGCGCTTTATTAGGATCAACATCATATTCTTCACAAAGAGCTGGCATACGATTAGCAAGCTCTCCAATAAATTCAATACCTGTAAATCCAGCACCGCCTACTATAATAGTCAGTCTTTCTTCCTTTTTATCCGTTTGGTATTGGGAGAACTGATAATCAATATGTTCACGAATATGACGTGCTTTATTCACACTGGAAATACTGAATGCATATTCCTTTAATCCTTCAATACCAAATGTTTCAGATTCAGCACCTAAAGCAACTACTAAATAATCATATGAAACAGTACCATTCTCGCAAACTATCACTTTCTCATCTTTTTTTATTTCTACAACGGTATCTTCAATCATGGCTACCTTATTACGATCGATGATACTGCTAATATCATAACGTACTTTATTGTGATGTATGGTACCCGCTGACGCTTCATGCAGCCAAGTTGTTTCATAATGATAACGATGCTTATTAATTAGTGTAATTTCAGCTTCATTCACATTAATTTTATTTTGCAAACGCTTAGCTGTTAACAATCCGCCATAACCGGCTCCTAGAATAACAATTTGAGGCTTTTTCACTAGTATCACGTCCACCTTTTTTATATGATATAAAAATTCAAACATCTTGTGATATCATTCACGTATATCACGTCAAAAATGTCACAAAATATTAACATTTCGCTATAGATTACTATATTCTCTTTTGGTTATTTTTTCAAGCGCTGGATATAAAAAGGATAAAAAAATAAGTAACGGTATTACCTTTGACTTTTTTGAATATTTACTCTTATTATCTTTATATACACACATATCCTTTAGAGGAACGTTATACCAAGATATATGGTACTATTTATTAAAGATTTATTTACAATATAGGGGGTAATCAAGTGAAAGAAGATCAAAAAGTATATGACGTAACGATCATAGGTGGAGGACCTGTAGGATTGTTCACTGCTTTCTATGGTGGTATGAGGCAAGCCTCAGTGAAAATCATCGAAAGTCTGCCCCAGCTAGGCGGACAATTATCCGCACTCTATCCCGAGAAATATATTTATGATGTAGCGGGTTTTCCCAAAATACTCGCTCAAGAATTAGTTAATAACCTAAAGGAACAAATGGCTAAGTTCGATCCAACCATTTGCCTTGAACAAGCTGTCGAGAATGTTGAAAAACAGGCAGATGGCGTTTTTAAAGTAACAACCGATAAGGAAGTTCATTATTCAAACACGATCATCATCACAGCCGGTAATGGAGCATTCCAGCCAAGGCGCCTTGAACTTGAAAATGCGTCTAATTATGAAGGGAAAAATCTTCATTATTTTGTTGATGATTTAAATAAATTTGCCGGTAAAAAAGTCGTCGTATGTGGCGGAGGGGACTCTGCAGTAGACTGGGCATTAATGCTTGAGCCTATCGCCGAGGAAGTAACCCTTGTTCATCGCCGGGATAAATTCCGTGCCCATGAACATAGTGTGGAAAATCTTAAAAATTCAAGTGTAATCATAAAGACTCCATATATACCATCTGAATTAGTTGGCGATGGGGAATCCATTAAACAAATCGTGTTGGATGATGCAACCGGGGATCATAAAGAAACGATTGATGTTGATGACGTATTAGTTACGTTTGGCTTTGTTTCTTCACTTGGACCTATTAAAGAGTGGGGACTTAATATCGAGAAAAATTCCATCATTGTGAATAGCAAAATGGAAACTAATATACCTGGTATATATGCAGCAGGAGATATTTGCACATATGATGGGAAAGTGAAGCTAATTGCCTGTGGATTTGGTGAAGCTCCTACGGCTATTAACAATGCAAAAGCATATATGGATCCTAAAGCAAGAATCCAGCCCCTTCACAGTACAAGTATGTTTAAGGATTGATTTATTGAATTAAAACTGGTCAAGACGCGCCATGCAGAATAAATAAAGGAATTCAGGATGTAAGCTCCTATGCTAACACATTCTGAATTCCTTCTTTTTTTAGAACCCAACCTTCCCTCTTTGTATGTATACAAATTCTTCCCTTACGTACTAGTAAATACCAGAGTCAGGCCCCCTATGAAGCGGGTATGAGTTACTAGTGAGGTGATTACAATGAATGTGTTAATAGTCGGTGCAAACAATCGCACAGGCCAGCGAGTACTTGAGCTTTTGAATAAGTCTTCTCATCAGGCATACTGTTTAGTACATGATGAAAATCTTGCTTCATTAGTTAGAAGTCTTGGTGCTGAACCCATGTTCGGAGAAATAACCGATTCTCTCCAATTGGAGGGCATGCACGCAGTTATTTACGCAGTCGATGTAACAAATCCTAGTATTCATGATACGATCTCCCATGTAACACAGCACGGAGCTATCCACTTTATACGTGAGTGTGAAAAAGCGGGCATAGAGCGCTTCGTCATGCTAAGCTCCGTTTATGCTGACAAACCGGATGAAGCACCATGTGTTCTTTATTCCTTATTGGAGGAAACAAGGATGACGGAGAATTATTTAACTGGATCCAGTAGGTTAAAGTATACAATTGTCCGTCCAGGCAAAATGATTGATTCTGATGGCACATTTAAAATACTGGCGGCAGAATCTATCGATGATGATGGAATGATTTCACGTAATGAAGTTGCACAGGTTTTAGTTGATACATTAGAAATAGATACGACTTTTAATAAGAAATTTTATTGTATTGAAGGCCCTTTTCCTATTAAGGAAGCCTTGGCTGAAGTGTAATATAAAAACAACTAGTCTCCCTCTCCCCGCTCTTATTGGGAGAGGTTATTTTTGTATTTAGCAGGAACCTTAAAATGCCTTAGTCTCATATAAAAAATTCCTTCTCAATAGATACCTTTTTGATCGCATCTGTTTAAAGAAGGAATTCCAACTAAATCAGTATTGATTTGTTAGTTTAACATTGCTCTGGATTACCCGTAACTTTAGCTGTACGAAATGAAGACCCACAACCACATGTGGCAATGGCATTCGGATTATCAATCGTAAAACCTCCGCCGAGCATCGATTGTTTATAGTCTATACGCGTTCCAGTCAGGATAGGCGCGTCCTCTTTATTCACAAGAAAATGAATTTCATGCTGTATGGTTTCAATATCACTATCTTGTTTTTTTTGCTCAAAGTTCATGCCATACGATAAACCGCTGCACCCTCCACCATGGACGGAAACACGCAAATATGGCTGATCTTCCCCGCTTTCTTTTATCATCGTATTTATTTGAAAAGCTGCTGCTTCTGTTACAATAATGACATCATTATTCATTACCATTCTTCCCCCTTATAAAAAGTTAGAAGGAAATTAAATCCTCTATTTATTAGTATATACATTAACCGGTGTCCTCTCAACCTTAAAACTGCCCATAATATGCTGCTGTTCGCACGTTTTTGAATAAGATATACGCTTTTAAATAACACTTTACCTAAATGACTATATTATTTTATCCAAAAGATTAATTAATATTTTTTACATAAACAGCAGCGGAATGAAAGAAAATAGAAAGACGAAATTGAAAGGAGTTTCCTTGATGCTTTCTTCCGAACAACAATCCAATCTTCAATCAAAATTAGCAGATGAAAAAAAGGAACTTGAACATCACATTTCCCTGAATAATCATTTTGGCATAGGGGAAGATGAAAATTTTTATAATTATGTAGGAGAACTCTCTACATATGATAACCATCCTGCGGATACCGCCACTGAGCTATATGAACGTGGTAAAGACCTAGCCTTAAATGAACATTTTGAGAATGAACTTAATCAGGTAAATAGAGCTTTACAGGCAATTGAACAAGGAACCTATGGTAAATGTGAAGTATGCGGTAAAGACATCCCTTTTGAGCGGCTTCAAGCAATACCATCTACCACTTATTGCATCGAGCACAGTACTGAGCAAACCGTTTCTCACGAACGTCCAATAGAAGAACAGGTCCTGCATCCATTATATGAAAAAAAGCATGAGACAGAAGTAAATGGCTTTGATGAAGAAGATTCCTGGCAGGCTGTTGCGGAGTGGGGGAGTTCAGATACCCCATCTGATTATTATGATCCAAAAGAGCACTATGATCAGGTCTATTTAAATTCCGATGAATATATTGGATATGTGGAGGATATTGAAAATTTCGCTGGAAACGATATTGAAGGGAAAAATGTTCAAATCTATCCTACAGCAGAACTTGAGCAATTAAAGGATTTATTGGATGAAGAAGGTATCATGACATCCTTTGGCGATTTAAAACCATATGAGGAAGATCCTTATACTGAAGATACCAATGATGATGAGTAATTCTTTATACAAAAAATAGGGAAGAAATAAGCAGAGTATGCCTATTTCTTCCCTTTTTATTATATTAAAACATTGGGTTCTCTTCCAGATATTCATAAATATGATCTACTAATTCTTCCGGACTGTCCCCTGTTACGACTTCTCCATTTACAAGGGCATACATACTGGCAGAGCAAATTCCACAATAACTAAGACACCCATATTCAATAACATCCAAATTAGGATCTTTATCTAAAATCTCCATAGCGGCCTGTGAACCGCTGACAAGATTACTGACACAAAATTCAATTATTGGTTTCATACTATTGTCACCCCTTAGCACAACCAAAATCCTACTCTAAAATGATATAATAGTCAATTAATTAAGGTGAATCAGTTACCTTTTTATACTCCATCTGCCGAGAGATGTGATAGAGAAAATGTTTTTAAATTAGGACATCCGAAACGGAGTAATAATGTGACTTTTCACAAATTATACACAATTCAGTTGTTATTTTTTCCTATTTTCGATATACTTTGTATGGAATTTTACAATATTGACATCTATTATAATAATTTAATATTTTTATAGCACTACTTTGAATTTAGTATTCTAGCATAGTTTAAAATTAGAAAATTGTATCCCAACAAAGGAGTCGTCATTTCTATGAAAAACTTAGTCATCCTCGGTGGTGGGTATGGTGGTATGAGAATACTTAACAAGCTCACTGATCATCATTTTCCCGCAGATATTCATGTTACTTTGGTCGATCGAATTCCTTATCATTGTTTAAAAACTGAATTTTATGCGCTTGCCGCTGGTTCCATTTCTGACCACACTATTCGTGTATCATTTCCTCAGCACGAAAGAATTCAATACAAGTACGGTGAAGTATCCTCTATCGATTTATCAAATAAGAAAGTTCTATTAAAAGATCAGGAACCGCTTACATATGATGAACTGATTATCGGCCTGGGCTGTGAGGACAATTATCATAATGTGCCTGGAGCCGCAGAATATACCTATAGCATACAGTCTATTGATAAATCTCGCAGTACCTATCAAGCACTGAATAACCTCGGACCAGGTAAAGTAGTTGCCATCATTGGCGGAGGATTAAGCGGAATTGAACTAGCTAGTGAATTGATTGAAGGACGCCCGGATTTAAATATTAAGCTTTTTGACCGTAATGACCATATTTTATCAGCATTTCCTAAAAAACTTAGTAATTATGTGGAAAGCTGGTTTCATGAACATCGTGTAGACTTAGTCCCAAATAGTAATATTACTAAGATAGAACCTAACCTGCTTTATAATGGTGACGTTTCCATTCCATGTGATGCCATTGTTTGGACCGCTGGCATTCAGCCAGTACAGCCAGTCAGAGAACTGCCTGTTGAAAAAGACAGCGGTAACAAAATAAAACTGACAGTCCAGCACACCATCCCAGGCTATCCAGATGTATTTGTCATTGGAGATTGCGCAAGCCTTGGACATGCCCCAAGTGCGCAATTGGCAGAGGGGCAAGGTGAACAAATTTATCAGGTACTGGTTAAAAAATGGGCCGGAGAACCGCTCCCTGAATCCTTCCCTCCAATTAAACTGAAGGGAATTCTAGGATCCCTTGGTAAAAAACATGGTTTCGGACTAATGTCTGAACGTACTATTATTACTGGCAGAATGGCGCGGCTGTTAAAGTCAGGGGTTTTGTGGATGTACAAGTATCATAATGGATAATAGGACCCTATGTTGATGGTTCGAATATATCGATTATTAAAAAACAAGCTTGCAGACCCTAAAAGTAGGCTGCAAGCTTTATCCAAATAATTATTCACTTTTATATCCGTAATCTCGTAAAGCTTCAGTTATTATCTTTAATCGAGGGCTTCCTTCTCCGACTACTTTCCCGTCCAAGATGACTAAAGGATAAAAATATTCTCCTTCGGCAACTTTCTCAGCTATTTCTTTAATTTTCGGATCTTCTGGTGGGTTAAAAATATCGATGTATGTGATCGTTAATGGGTGACTTGGGAATTTTCTCGATAAGGCAGCCTGCAGCCATTCATATGTTTCTTTTGATGATGGCATTCCAACACAGCTTGCACATATTTGTGTGGCTCCGTATACATATAAATTTGCAACCGTCACCTGTTTTCCCCCTATTTTATCGCTTTTCTTTTCATCATACATAAATTTAATATAGGAAACAAATTTTAACTATAAGCTAAGGAATGTAGATAGCTTTTTTAAGGTAAAATCATTATAATATGATTAGGAAAGGAGTCGATAGCCATGGCAGAACAAGAATTATTTGGGCAAGTTCAGGAAGTACTAGATAAATTACGTCCATTTCTTCTTCGCGACGGCGGCGACTGTGAGCTGGTTGATGTGGATGATGGAATTGTAAAATTACGTCTTTTAGGGGCTTGCGGAAGCTGTCCCAGCTCCACAATCACATTGAAAGCTGGCATCGAACGTGCACTTCTTGAAGAAGTTCCAGGCGTTGTTGAAGTTGAACAAGTTTTCTAATGATCAAAACACAAATAGCAGCGATTCCCCTATAATTGGGGAATCGCTGTTTTTAATTTAAATCCGTCAGTTGTATAATAGAACCCGTATTGACCATTGGAATATGAAGGATATTCATTTCAGGAAACTCTCCTTTAAGACGTTCACAAATAAGTGGAACAGAATGTGAAGGAGCTAAAGAAAAAATGGTTGGCCCGGCACCGCTGATTGAACTGCCATAAGCTCCTTCCTCTTTTGCTAAACGTTTAATTCTAGAATAGTGAGGCATTAACTCACTTCGATACTTTTCATGGAAATCATCTCTTTCCATCATCTCTCCAACCAGTTTCCAATCATTTGTAGCAGCAGCGGCTACCAAAATGTTCGCTGCAGCACTTGAAGAAACAGCTTGAGAATGGGACAGATGAGTTGGCAATACTTCACGTGCTCTTTCAGTGTTCAACTCAAACGGAGGAATCGTTACAATTGCCCCGACATCCCCAATCGGTAATGATACAAGGGTTGATTCACAATCATTATGAATGCCGACAATCATGCCACCGTAAATGGATGCACCCACATTATCTGGATGCCCTTCCTCTAAACTCGCAAATCTTAGTTTTTCTTCCTTGCTCAAATTCAGATTACAAAAGACATTGGCAAGCTCAAGTCCCGCTACAATTGCTGACGCACTGCTGCCCAGACCTCTTGCCAACGGTATTTCACTTTTCACCATCAATCTGCAGACCGGCATTTCTGCCCCAAAATAGGCTGCAGCTTTCTTAGCCATCCGAACAATAAAATTACTTTCATCCGAAGGAGTTTTCTTTAATTCATCCGATTTGATAATAACCATCCATTCATCTGATGGCATTGCTTCTATCGTCAAATACAAGCCCAGTGCGATTCCAATTGAGTCAAATCCCGGTCCCAGATTGGCTGTACTTGCCGGTATTTTAATACGCAACATGTCAGGCTGGTTCATGATGAGACTACACCGCCAAAGCATCTTACCAATTCTTCTTCATCGTTTTCAATAACAGTTGGTTGTATTTGACTGTACTCCACAGCCGTATTTGGGTCTTTAAGCCCGTTACCGGTTAATACTGCGACAACTGTTTGTCCCTTCTTTATTTCTCCTGTTTGCAATTGTTTATAGATACCTGCAATGGAAGCACAGGAAGCTGGTTCGGCAAATATTCCTTCTTTTCTGGCTAATAACTGATAAGCCTTGATAATATCATCATCATTGATTTCATCTATTTTTCCGTTTGATTCCTTTACCGCCTCAACGGCATATTCCCAACTGGCCGGATTTCCGATACGAATCGCAGTGGCTATGGTTTCTGGTTGTTCGAACACCCGATTATGTACAATCGCAGCCGCACCTTCCGCTTCGAATCCTCTCATTTCCGGAAGCCCACTCTGGCATTGCTCATGATATTCCTTAAACCCTTTCCAATACGCTGTAATATTACCGGCATTTCCAACCGGTATTGCGAGCACATCAGGGGCCTTACCCAATTGTTTACATATCTCAAAAGCAGCCGTTTTTTGCCCTTCAATTCTGTAAGGATTCACCGAATTGACAAGTGTGATGGGAAATTTGGCACTGATGGAGCGGACCATAGCCAATGCCTGATCGAAGTTCCCTTTAATGGCATAGATTTCGGCTCCATACATAACTGCCTGAGCTAACTTACCCATGGCAATTTTCCCATCAGGAATAACAACAATGCAGCGTAGCCCGGATCGGGCTGCGTAGGCTGCAGCTGCAGCGGATGTATTGCCGGTTGAAGCACATATAATCGTATCACTGCCTTCTTCTATGGCTTTTGCTACTGCCATCACCATTCCCCGATCTTTAAAGGAGCCTGTTGGATTGGCACCTTCATATTTAACATATAAATCAATCCCCAACTCCTTTGAAAGATTATGACAGCGAATTAACGGCGTATTCCCCTCCAACAGACTTAAATTCGGGGTCTGGTTATTCACCGGTAAAAATTCTTTAAATTCCTGCAGTAACCCATTCCAGCTCATTCTATGCTCCCCCTTCAACTCGATACGTACTTTTTATGGAGTAAACTTTTTCATTGGTTTCCAGCTCACGCAATACGTTTTCAAAATTAGCCACTGGAGCCTTATGTGATACAAGTACAATTTCCGATAATTCGTTGACCTTAATTGGCAGCTGCATGATTTTCTCAAAGCTTATTCCATGGTTAGCAAAAATAGCAGTTAGCTGTGCAAAAACACCAACTTCATCCTTCACATGAATCCGCAGAAAAAATTTGCTATTAATTTCTTCATTCGTTTTTAATTTTTTATCAAATTGAGGTATAACTGCACTTCGCCCATTTACATCCAGCCTCATATTTTTCATGATGGCAACAAGATCCGATACTACTGCTGTTGCTGTTGGCAGACTGCCGGCTCCAGGTCCGTAAAACATGGTCTCACCAACTGCCTCCCCATATACATACACCGCATTATATTCGTCATTTACGGTAGCAAGAGGATGTTCCTCCGGTAAAAGGGTGGGCTGGACGCTCACCTCCACTTTATTTTCGGTTCGATTGGCAAACCCAAGCAGCTTCATAGTGTATCCAAGCCTTTTGCAGAGCGCTAGGTCCGCATCAGAAACAGTTGTAATCCCCTGTACCTTCACATCTTCCAATCCAATATTCATTGAAAAGCCCAAGGTTGCCAGAATCGCCATCTTTCTTGCTGCATCTAAGCCTTCTACATCGGCAGTTGGATCTGCTTCAGCAAAGCCAAGATCCTGTGCTTCTTTTAACGCTTCCTGATAAGAGACTTTTTCCTTGGTCATTTTCGTCATAATATAATTCGTAGTACCATTTACAATGCCCATTATTTTTGTAATATGATCTGATGCAAGTCCATCTACCAAGCTTCGTAAAATAGGGATACCCCCAGCTACACTTGCCTCATAAAATAAATCACAGCCATTCTCTGAAGCAGTACGCAATAAATCCGGTCCATAGACTGCCATCAGATCTTTATTAGCTGTTACTATATGTTTTTTATTATTTAAAGCCTGCATCAGCAACAAGTAAGTATCTTCCACACCGCCTATTACCTCAATAACGATATCTATTTCAGGATCAGAGATGATGTCTGTTGCGGAAGTCGTTATAAGTTCGGATGATACATCCATTGCTCTATCTTTATATTTATCTTTAACAAGGATTCTTTTAATCTCTACCGGGCAACCAACCTGATGCATCAGTTTTTCCTGGTGATTCTGAATGATTTGTACCACACCTGTTCCGACAGTTCCCAGTCCCAGTAATCCAATTGTAATTGGTTTCACCCTATCTCCCCCTTTTTGTCTACCACAAAAATACATTTGTTTATGTATAGAAGACATTATAAATATAAACATAACCGTTTACAATATTAAATTAATTAAAAATTAAAATAATTTTACCCTACCGTTCTATTATACACAATATTCTAAAAATATATTTGAACCATAAGCAAAGTAAATTCTTCTCCGCATACTAAATGGGTGTCTTCTTATGGATGCAAATTTTATTCAGCAAATAATCACCTCTTATTAGCATGCTTACTAAGATATAAAAAGAAGAATATTTCATAATTAAAGCGATATGGATTTTACAAAGATTGCAAGGATAGATGATTAGCCGATAAGGAAGAAGGCCTTTTAATATGCTCATCAACCACTATTTGTACGTATTATAAATGGAAGTCGGTGTACACTTAATGAAAGATAAATCAATTGATAAAACGGAACAGACTGCAAGACAATGGCTAATAGATCGCGGCGTATCGGTAAAAGATATCGGTGAATTAGTTATGTATCTCCAGCATAAATACCATGATGATTTGCAATTGGAAGATTGTATTTACAACGTGGAACGCGTACTTTCAAAACGCGAGGTTCAAAATGCCATTTTAACCGGCATTCAATTAGATATGTTAGCTGAAAAGGGCTTATTGGAGGAACCAATACAATCCATTATTGGTGTCGATGAAGGTTTGTATGGCGTGGATGAGATTCTTGCATTAAGCATTGTTAATGTATATGGCTCCATTGGCTTTACCAACTATGGATATGTAGATAAACTTAAGCCCGGTATCCTGAAGCGATTAAATGATAAATCAACCGGAGAATGTCATACCTTTCTAGATGATATTGTCGGCGCCATCGCAGCTGCTGCCTCTAGCCGGCTGGCACACCGTATTGAAAACGTGGAGTAAAATCATTAAAGAAGGCTCACACTCGAGAATTAATCATGAGTTGTGAGCCTTTTTTCAGATTAAATAGTCCATTGATCCAATGAATCAATTGTATAAGTTGGCTTGCGGTCATAGCCTTTTAAATGTTCTCTGGTCGTAACACCAGTATGAACAAGCAATGTATCAACCCCAGCATTCATACCAGCCATAATATCCGTATCATAGTTATCTCCAACCATCAACGTCTCTTCTTTAGAGACACCCAGCACCTTCATCGCCTGTTCCATAATAATTGATTCAGGCTTTCCGATAAATATAGGCTCCGTTTGAGTAGACACAGTAACAACAGAAGTTAATGATCCATTACCTGGTAAGAGCCCTCTCTCAGTTGGAATGGCAATATCAGCATTGGTAGAAATGAATGTTGCTCCATTACGGACTGCGAGACAGGCAACCGATAATTTTTCATATGTAATTCCACGATCAATTCCAGTAATCACAAAATCAGCATCTTCATTCTTAATGGTAAATCCTTTTTCTTTACAGGCTTCAATGATACCGTCTTCCCCAATAATGAAAACAGATGCATCTTGTTTTTTCTCATATATATAATTTGCTGTAGCCATACTTGTTGTAAAAACTTGTTCCCCTGTAGCAGGAATGTCAAATTGGCGCAGCTTTTCAGCTACCTGCTCAGGAGTACGTGATGAATTATTCGTTACAAATAAATAAGGAATCTCTTGTCTTTTTAGTTCCTGCACAAAATGGACAGCCTCCAAAATTCGTTCTGTTCCCTTATACATTGTTCCATCTAAATCAATTAAATAACCTTTATACTTTTTCATACGCATTGTTCTCTCCTGGACGTGTTAGATTTACTTCATTTACTTTACCACAGTAGCATTCAATCGAAAAGCGGAAGCCCGTCTAATTATCTCCTGATGCTAATTAGGACATACCCAAGTAGTTTAATCCTCTTTTTCTACTTTTAAGCCTTCTATTTGGCCAATTAACTTCCTATAAAATTCCGAACGAATGGAAAATTCACCGAATTCCTCATGTGTAGTACAGGTGAACCATGCAAAATTGTTCAAGTATTTCTTGTTTATAAGTTAATTCTTTCCGTGTTACAAAATAGAATGTGTCCGAGTAATCACATAAGACTTCTAATAATTGCTGATAAGTATTACCTGCAGGATTTTCAGTTAAGTTCCAGATTTCCATCATAGCACCTTCTTTTATCAAAGTATTTAAAATTCAAAAGTACCCAAAATGTCTAACTCAAACGATTATCACAATCATTAAAAAAACGATAAGCATATTGGCTCATCGTTTATGTACGTATCATTTATCATATGGTTTAAAAGCTGTTACGACACCTAATTCAGTTTCAATATAGCTTCTTATACATGCAGGGAATTGTTGAATAGTGTTCAAATTTTCATATACTGCTTTTTGCAGTTGCCCGTGATGAATAGCTGTGTAGGCTTGCACGAGTTCTTTCCTGTATGGGAGCAATGTTTTTAAATCAATCTCCATCGCTGAATCAATCACTTTTTCATCCAGCAGGATATCGATTATGTCTTCATAGCTGCCTGGATCTCTCATAATAAAACCATCTATCATTGAATTCCCTACATCCAGAACGGCATCAATGATGGTTTGAAAGATACGCTCTAATGCCAGTTTCTCAATAGTAGACTCAGTCCATTCTCCTTTACTTTTCAGAAGATTTGTCTGAGTTTCTAAATAAAGCAGTTTATCCTCAATTGCTTCTCGATCTACGAAGTACATCCTGTATTCCTCCTCATCAATCTCACCACATATACTATCCATTTTTAAGCTTAAATGGTTGCTAATGAAAGTTCAAGAAATTGGGGTCTCCCATAAAAATAACCCTGAGCAAGGTCTACCTTATTCCGTACCATCACCATAGCCTCATCTTCATTTTCTGTTCCTTCTGCAACAACAAGAGAACCCGTTTCTTTAGCAATGAGCAGCAGACCCTTAAGCATAGATTCTTTCACACGGTTTGAATGAATATTTTGTATAACTGTACGATCGATTTTTATGATATCCGGCAATACTTCTCCTATAATATGCAAACTTGCATAGCCAGCTCCTGTATCATCAATAGCTATTCTAATTCCAAGTGAACGTAAATAGCTGACATTTGATCTTAATAGATGAACTCCTTCAATCGAATCTCTCTCGGTTATTTCAAACACTACCACGGATGGTTCAATCTCATATTTTTTTAATAACATCTCTACATGGCCAGGAAAATTACGTTCTCCCATTGTTATTGGTGTAAAATTGATATAGATATCACCCTCTATATCCGTCATTTGGATGTGTTGAAATACCTTTTCCAACACAATCATTTCAAGAGTAAACAATCTGCCAGTTTGTTTAGCGACTGCAAATAACGTTAACGGATTTTCAAGCTTCGTTCCGGACGGTCCTCTTGATAGCATTTCCCATGCTTTAACCTTACCCGTTTCTACTTCTAAGATAGCCTGTGACATCAAGCGAATCGATTTATCATGGATAATACCAGTAAGCTGATGAATCATATCATTATAATCTGGCTCCACCTCATTACGAGCCATGGAATGAGCTAAAACAAAGGCCCGATTAACCGTTGTTTCAATATTTATATAGGTCCGGTCACAGTACATATATCCACGTCCGATTGTAAGCTCAATTGGCGAATATCTATATATGTCAGATTCCTGTACTGACTGGTGTATATTCCCTATTATATTATCCAACTGGTCAGTTCCTGGTGTGCACAAAGGACTCCTTACATACAAGACAATGCTATCCTGATTAAAATCTTGTACTCCCATAATATTTGTTCTGTAAATATATTTTTTAATAGCTATTTCAAATTCTTTTTTTAAATCATGAAAGAAGGAGTAATAGGCTTGCTCACCAGCCATTTCCTTTAATTCATCCATTTTGCTAATATGAAATACAACAATTGCAATTTCACCTTGATTTCCAAATGCTTTTTTTATCCTTGATACAATTGGGTTTCTTATTGTAAATTTCGGAGGATAGAACAGAAGTCTCGAATCAAGAAGAAAAATGGACATCCACTTACTCCATTTTGTTCCTCCATTATAGGAATGAACCATATTACACAATCCTCTCACAAAAGCATAGTTGGGATTTAACATTAGAGCCTTAAACTTTCAGTATATTCCTATTATATCCTTTTTTTAAAATTTTTTGTTGAAAAATGTTAGAATAAGACTAGAAGTCTCCAGTATAAAAACCATAGGATTTAGAAGAATCAAATGATAATAACAAAATGGAGGAACCCATATGTCCGAGCGATTTTTTCTTTACGATGACACGTATGATACAAAAACTAGATTTGTCAGTTTCATGGGTGAAAACAGCAGAATTGACCTAGCTTTAACCAGAACCGATCGTTTCTATGGAAAAACACTTGTGTTGGATATGCAAGGGAACCGTTTCGCCATTATTGGACCAGACGATTTAGAGGAGCCCGGCTATTTGGAATATGCTTTTTCTATAACGAGTGATGAGGCATTGGAGTGGAAAAAATTCTTAGACGAGGTCATTTAACTCTGCACAGCGGTTAAAATAATAGCCCCTCAATTACGAAGAATTGGGGGCTTTTCACTCACTTTTTAGTTTTCTTTAAAATAAAGTACGAACAGCCAAAGTTACAGTATTCATACAGATATTCTTTGATGGTACTTATTTTATTATCGTAGGATGCTTTCTGATTCTGGTCATCAAAAAACCCTTTAAGGCGAAGTTGTCCATATCCCCAGTCCCCAAGTATATAGTCATAACGGTTCAATATCTCACTAAAACGGCTTTTAAAGGTCTCTTCATTAAACCCGTCTCCATGTTCTTCTACAATCTCATATTGAGTGTTATTAATGGTAATCATTTGTTCACCTCTTACTCATTTATTCCGTAATTTGTTTCCTTATTATATCATTCCCCACATATAACCATGAAGTTTTTTATTTATGATGTGGATTTCTCTAGCCCTCCATTTTCTTTATCCATGTTTACCTACTGTTATTATAATGAGCTACCTTACAGATTTTACAATCACTTTCCAATTTCCTACTAAAATAATCATCCTCATTTATCGGTATACTAACGAACAGTAAAGGAGTGTTCCAAATGTTCTATCGTATATTGATTCTATTCATTCTGGCAGCTTATATCTCCCCCTGCATACCTGTGCAAGCATCAGCCAGTCAAGATGAGCAGCAACTATTAAAAAAACGGATGGAAATGTACAAACGTGTAGAAGACTCCACCCAACTCCCTTGGTACTATATAGCTGCTTTTGATCAATATGAACGAAGTATCAGATTGGCTCGAAAAGACCTATCGGACCCAAATACACTTGGTATTCTAATTCCAGCAGATAAGTGGACCGGAATCTCAAATCCAAATACCAAAGACACTAACCCTTTAACCATTTCTTTTTTTGGTGGCATGGGGATTGATGGTGATCAAGATGGTAAAGCAGATCCCTTTAATGAATATGATCAATTAGCTGCGATAAATCAATATTTACTATCCTATGGAGTAGATAAAGATAACTTCCGTATCGGTATATGGGAATACTATAAAAGAGATCGAGCAGTAAGTATTATTATGAGCAATGCTCAATTATTTAAAAAACATCAAACCATTGATTTGCAGAAAAAAGCTTTTCCTGTTCCACTTGGCAGCCATTATACATATACAAGCACATGGGGAGTTGCCCGTGGCTGGGGTGGCCGTCGTTCTCATGAAGGTACAGATATTTTTGCAGGCTATGGTGTACCCGTAAGATCCACCTGTTATGGAATTATAGAGCTAAAGGGGTGGAATAAATTTGGCGGGTGGAGAATTGGCATTCGTGATATCAATAACACCTATCATTATTTTGCACATCTAAATGGATTTGCAAAAGGGATTGAGGTTGGTCAATTAGTTGAACCAGGCACTCTCCTTGGAGGTGTTGGCAGCTCTGGATATGGTCCCCCCGGTACATCTGGAAAATTCCCTCCTCATCTTCATTATGGGATGTATAAAGAAAACGGCCGCACTGAATGGTCCTTTAATCCATATCCGTATTTAAAGCTTTGGGAAAGAGCTGAAAAAGCCGCGAAGGCAAAGTAAACTAGAAAGGCTTGGGTCCTGTATAAAACAAGATTCAAGCCTTTTTCTATTGAACAGACCCCTATTTTGCAGGTAGTTGGATAGCAGGGGATCCCCCTGTCCCACTCCCATTGAAATAAGTAGGAACATGACCGGACACGACTCTCATTCCCATTGGAATAGTGGTTTTAATCTTCGTCGGCTTTGAAGCAAATGGGATAATAACCTGGGCATGAACTTCAACCTCTAAATAAACCTTAATCAGGGCGTTATTGATTCCGTATGGCTCCAGGGTCGTTTTGACATCACTTTGTATATCACTGATTGTTTCCATTTCCACCGGGATTTTTGGACCAAGATTACCAAGTAAGGCATTATTCGTTGCTTTCCCGAGCGGAACCCCATGTATAATTCCCTTTGAACCATTTTCCTTCACCCTTACTCGATCCTTCAGATAGTCAAAGGATGATAAATTACCATTTTCTATTTCACTTAATTGATTTTGGATAAGCAAAGAGGTTTCCGAACGGATTCTATTAATAATTTCTGTGTTAAACTGGATTCCATCCACAGCTATATCGTCTCCCTGCTTGGGTATATCTGTAATAATTTTGTCCATATCATTATGTGTGGAAAGAGTTTCTTTAATTGCTTGATTAATAACCAAGCTGGTAAGTTTTTTCGTTTCAGATTCTGCATAACGCATCAATGTAGGTTCAATAGCCGCATTCACGATCCAAAGACTGATTAGGCTCGTTCCCATAAAGAACAAAAATGTTATAATAAGGACATGCTTAACCGGCAAGGGACCCCGCATAATAGATCGTTTCCTTTTAATCCGTTTACGTCTATACATAAAAAATCCCCTCCTTACAAGTATACCTATGCTTGTAAGAAGAGGTTTATTAGCTTAATTTCATTGTATGATTGCTGAAGGTTGTATCACATTTTTTAATGGTTACATCCAGCTGTATTTTCAAATCAACTTCATATCTAAATGGGAGCTGCTCACCATTTCTTTCATACACTTCTATGACAGGGCGATCACTGTAGCCTGCATTCTGCCTAGATACGATTCCTTTTCGTCCATCATTTAATTCAACAGTGATGCCGACTGGATAAATGGCAATCGACCTCTTGAATGCATCCACAATCTCCCGATCAAATTTAGTACCTGTACCTGCATACAACAGTTCCAGAGCTTCACTTGGCAGCATCGCTTCCCGATACACACGTTTAGATGTAACAGCATCAAAAACATCTGCTACAGCAATAATTTTAGCCATGTATAAAATTTCATTGTTTTTTAGTCCTCGAGGATACCCGCTGCCATCAAGCCGTTCATGATGCTGATATGCACAATGAGCCACGAGCAATGAAAGATTGTGGACCTGTCTGAGTATATGGAATCCTTCTTCCGAATGCCGTTTAATAATTTGGAACTCACTTTCCAGAAGTTTTCCTGGTTTAAAGAGGATTTCCTCCGGAACGGCCATTTTCCCCACATCATGCAAGATTGAACCAAGTCCCAATGTTTTTAATACATCTGGCTTTAACTTTAATTCCAGACCGATGGCCAGTGAATATAGTGCCACATTTAAAGAGTGGTTAAAAACATAATTGTCAAATGCATAGATATCAGAAATAATATGAAATAAATCCTGATGGCCTTTTAATTCGGCTGTCAGTTGATCAACCTGCTTTGACATAGTCAATGCAGCCTTTTCTATGACTATACTTTTAGATTGCTTGACTTCATTCTTCATATTATCAAAGGTATCTTTAATTGTTACAATAGCTCCTCTTCGGATTTTATCTGAAATGATATCCTCAGGAATTATATGACTGGTTTCTATATCATCAATATAAACATAAGGAATATTATATTTCTGCAGCCGTTTAATCTGCCAATCTGTAATTTGCACACCTTTATGCAACAGGGTACGCCCCTTGATATCAACGATTGGCTTTCCTAAAACGGCACCCGAAGTTAAATAAGCTGTCTGAACGATTCTCATTTTTATACCTCTGTTTAGGAAAAGATTTAATGTCTATAATTTGACATCTTATCCTATATTATAACAGATTAACCTGAAATTATTTTCATTTTTTGGCATATATTATAAAAATTTGTTTTTTAATTACACTATTTCATTAGTTCCGTTAACAAAAAAAGAGCACCCCCTTTAGGAGTTGCTCTACATAAATTGAATTGCATCTTTTCCAAGCATTCCTGGAACAATCCCTCTTCTTTTGGCCTCTTCCGTTACTGATTCGAGCGGAGCATTCAATAATTCCTCTAGGGTACGTACCCCTACCGCTCTTCCGGCAATAATCCTACGTTCGTTGAGCCTTTCATTCAATAATCCAATATCCAGTGCTCCGCACATAATATATCCCTTCTGTCCGGCAATTGCCAGTAGAGATGTCTTTGGAAGCTGTACACTCACACCCTTATATAATTTACCGTCTATTTCAAAGGGCACAAATTCAATCATGAGCACCACCCCTTATTCCAGTACCATTCATAAAGTATATGGCTGCTCACCCTAAAAAATGCCGTTAAGATGCAAGCTGCGCTAATTTCCAGGCAAGAATATCTCTAAGAAATTCTGGCATCAAATAGGTTTTGTTCTCAACCTCTCTGACTTCCGGAAAAAGATGGCCAAACGTAAACATATCAGGGATGGCCACCCTGTACAGCTCCTGTGTATTAATTTGTTTACCATTATGTAACCAACAGCTCTGATTATCCCTATCTATCAATTGAACACCGTCATAAACAAATGCTCCCATTATTTTCCCCCTAAAGCCAAGACCCTTTACTTGCAGATGAGGCCAGTCGGGATTACGAGTCAAATTTAAAATTTGTATTAATTTTTCTCCTGTAATGGTTAATATACATGGATTAATTGGGTGAGGACAAATTTTGTGGATATCATATTTAGTCACATCTTTAGCATCCAAACCATCCAATAGTAGACCTGAATTTAATAAGGCGATGTCCACTTCACACCATTCCTTCACCCCTTGGCAAAGTAATTTAGAAAGATCTGAATCATGAAACCAGTCAGTTTTTAACGGCTGTTCTAGAGTTAGTATCGTTTCATTGAGAGTTGTCTTTCCGATTTCATACAGTTTATCTGCCATCAACTGATCTGCTACCGTTAATCCATCCGATCGCATATCTACAAGACCGGCCCGTGTAGAAATAAATCCTTCATCTATTGTTACTTCTGCATGACCGACGTACATTCCATATTTACCTGCACAACATAAAAGAGTTTGGTTAATCCTTTTTCCACTATGCAAAATATGATGAGTATGCCCTCCAATAATCAGAGAAATTTCCGGATGTTTGGCTGCGATAACCTCATCACTTGGTAAGCCTAAGTGAGATAATAAAATTATAATATCTGCTTTTCCCTTTAATTCATTTATAATACGTTCGACCTCATAAAATGGATCTGTGATGGACCACCCTAGGAGATGATACAATTCAGTAAATGGAGCTGTTACGCCAAAAAAAGCAATACGCCTTCCTTTAGGCGTTACCCTAATATAATATGGCAAAGCCCAGCTAGGTCTGCTTCCATCAGGTTTATAAAGATTGGCAACGGTAACTGGAAATTCGGCTTCCTCATATAAATGATCCAATTCATCATGGGGTAATGTAATTCCCTCGTTATTGCCAATCGTTGCACCGTTTATGCCCGCTTCATTTAATAATTGAATATTTCCTTTTCCCATTGTACCTTCCGTAAAAGGATGAAATCGGTCAACATGATCACCTATATCGAGCTTAAACACAATATCTCCGGCTTCCTCATATGCCGCCTGCTGATTATTCATATATGTTACAATTTTATTCCAATGCTCAAAATGACTATGTATATCATTTATATGAAACAAATGAATTGTTTCCTTCATATTCCCACCTCTAAATTAACGCTTGTACCCCTTCCCAGATCAATTTTATGCCAACTACTACCAGCATGATTCTGAGTGCGATGACCAAGGTTGTACTTTTCATTTTCGTATTTACAAAGGCACCCAATTTTGCTCCAATATATCCACCCGGTATTAGCGCCAATGCATAAAGCCAATTGACATGGCCCTGAAAAATGTGGCTAATGGATCCAATAATGGAAGAGAAGAATATTAACAACATCGATGTCCCGACAGCGACATGGGGAGGAAAATGGAACGCAATCAACATAACCGGTACCATCAAAGAGCCTCCGCCTATCCCAAATAACGAAGAGAGAAAGCCGACCGCAAAAGAGACCAATATGGCGCTACTTTTTTTGTAACCATATTGATGCTCACGCCCTTCCTTATCTATGTATGTACGTGTAACCATCCCGTTGAAATTCTTCTTTTTTGGCTTCAGTTCATTTCTGACCATAAGGAGAAAGGACATGAAAACCATAAGGATTCCAAACAGGATATTAAAGGCATCCACATTTAAATAGGAATTGGCCCATCCTCCAATCAAACTGCCTGGCGCAATCCCAATCAAAAATAAATATGCACTTTTATAGTCCACAGTCTTCTGCTTTAAATAAGCAAGAGTAGAAGACAGCCCCGTAAAAATCAGGGTAAACAGAGAAGTACCCACTGCCATTTGGGGGCTGAGGGCACCGAGGATTCCACCTGATAAAAATAATAGAATCGGAACGATGATAATACCTCCGCCCAATCCAACAAGGGAACCGAAAAAGCCGGCAGCTAACCCCACAATTATTAATAAAATATAACTCATATAATCCGCCTTCCAATGATTTAGTAATAAAGAGACAAAGCTGCTTGATTATAGCTCATCGGTTGTTTATATCATTAATAACACCTCGACGTTATTGCAGAGAAAAATCGTCCAGGCGTATCTGCCTAATAAATCCTTGCGATGTTCCTTCCAACCGCTGGAGGCTTTTAACTTGATTCAGTCGAAGTTTGAACTCCTACTGATTTATCTCACGACCTAATCGAGGTGGGGAGACTTCTGCTGAATCAAGTTAAAACAAATCCATTTGTCTCGGATTTAAATCTTGATAGCTTATCCCGAGCATTTGTTGAAATTCCTTTGCGTTACCAGCGGCGTCTCCACCGGAATTATTGTTAAATAAGACAATGATATCCCTTGTATCCTTTGCTAACTCCTGGATTCTCATTCTCCATTCAAGCAGTTCTTCTTCATTGTATTTATATAAATATCGAACTTCCCGCCAATTTGCATCATTCGGTTTATTCCAGCCATACACATTTCTTCCATGCATCCGCACAAGTGTAACTTCGGAATCGGTTGCAACTGGTACTGTCGGGATTGAACCCTCGCCTGCTTGCGGTTCATCCACAATTGAATGAATCCACCCTTCTTCTTTCATAAAAGACAAGGTTGCTTCACGATATTTCTCACTAAACCATGATTGATTTCTGAATTCCAAGGCCACCTTACAATCGCCCATCATTTCCTTGCAATACCTTAAATAACTGACGTTTTCTTTTTTACAATCAAACCATGGGGGAAATTGAAACAAAACCAAGGCCAGCTTATTCGCGTTACTGTACGGCTTTAAGGAATCCTTAAAAGCATGGAACATGTCTTTTTTTGATTCAAAAGGGATATCGCCACGCTGATGGCCCGTCATTCCTTGATAGGCTTTAACTATAAATTTAAAAGAATCAGGTGTCTCTTTAACCCATTTCTCAGCGTTCCTAATCGGCTGTACCGCGTAAAAGGAGGCATCAACTTCCACTACCGGAAAATGGCTGCTGTACTCAGCCAGCTTATCTTTAGGCTTAATAGTTGAAGGATAAAGGGTATCATGATCACCCCAACCAGTTACACCAATATAAATCATAAAGGATCTCCTCCTACGTCATATAATAGCATATGAATACAGATCCTTGGTGAATGGTGCTCCTTTGTTATGGAGGACTACATTTAATCCTATATACAAAAAAGACGGCACATTTCATGCCGTCTTTTTTACCAGATTATTAAACTCCTTTGTACGCTTCTCTTAAGATTTCTTCCAGTTCACTGATTAGAGGTAATTTTGGATTGGCAGTTGTACATTGGTCTTCAAATGCACGCTCTGCTAATATTTTTACATTTTCCTCAAATCTTTCTTGAGTTATTCCTTGTCCTTTAATGCTCATATCGATTTCCAATGATTTACCCAGCTCAGTGACAGCCTCTATTAATGACTGAACCCCTTCTTCAGTTGTGCTTGCAGGTAGTCCCAGTATTCTGGCTATTTGAGCATATCGCTCATCCGCACAGTAGTATTCATATTTAGGGAAGAGCGCATGTTTTCTTGGACGAATGGCATTGTAACGAATAACATGCGGCATAAGAATTGCATTAGAGCGGCCATGCGGGATATGGAATTCAGCTCCAATCTTATGTGCTAGGCTGTGATTAATACCCAGGAAGGCATTGGAGAAGGCCATCCCTGCCATACAGGATGCATTATGCATTTTCTCACGAGCTTCCTCATTCGCTCCGTCATGGTACGCTGTTTTTAAATTATTAAAGACTAGTTCAATAGCTTTTAAGGCTAAACCATCTGTATAATCATTTGCCATTACAGACACATAAGCCTCAATGGCATGTGTTAAAACGTCCATCCCTGTATCAGCTGTGATATTTTTAGGAACAGTCATGACAAACTGGGAATCCAGGATTGCTACATCCGGTGTTAAGGCATAGTCAGCCAGCGGATACTTTACATTCGTTTCTTTATCCGTAATAACCGCAAATGGCGTTACTTCAGAACCAGTACCGGAAGTGGTCGGGATGGCAACAAATTGGGCTTTTTCACCTAAGTCAGGATATTTATACGTACGTTTCCTGATATCAATGAATTTTTGTTTAATGTTAAAGAATGATGTTTCCGGTTGTTCATAGAATAACCACATGCCCTTCGCTGCATCCAGCGCAGAACCACCGCCCAGAGCGACAATTACATCCGGCTCAAAGCTATGCATTAATTTAGCACCCTTGAATACTGTTTCATCAGATGGATCCGGTTCAACATCCGCAAACATTTCGATTGCTTCAATCCCTTTATTTTTCCATAAATATTCTTTAACAATATCAACATAACCAAGGCTTACCATGCCTGGATCCGTTACAATAAAGGCACGTTTGATTCTTCTCATTTTTGCTAGATACTGTGTGGAATACTTCTCAAAATAAATTTTTGGCGGCAATTTAAACCATTGCATATTATTACGACGCTGTGTCATCATCTTCACGTTAATCAAGTGAGTAGCTGATACATTTTCAGAAACTGAGTTATTTCCATAAGAGCCACAACCAAGTGTTAAAGATGGAATGAAGGCATTATAGATGTCACCAATTCCTCCTTGAGCAGATGGGGAATTTACAATAATACGACATGCTTTCATTTTTATTCCGTATTCCCGTTGGATTTGTTCATTGGTGCTATGAATAACGGCCGAGTGTCCAAGACCACCTAAGTTCAGCATATCCATACATGCACCAAAGCCCTCTTCCGTAGATTTAACACGGATACACGCCAATACCGGACTTAATTTTTCACGAGATAAAGGATATTGTGGACCTGCACCATCAATTTCGGCAATTATTATTTTGGTATGCTCAGGTACTTTAATTCCAGCCATTTCAGCTATCTCATTAGCAGATTTTCCAACAATATGAGCATTAACGGCACATGATTGTTCATCAATAACAAGACGTTCAAGTTTCTTTAATTCTTTATCATTTACAAAATAGCAGTTATTTTTTATAAACTCTTGTTTAACTTCTTCATAGATCTGATCATCTACAATAATAGCTTGCTCAGAGGCACAGATCATGCCGTTATCAAAAGACTTCGATAAAATAACATCATTGACTGCACGTTTTACTTTAGCTGACTTTTCAATATAACAAGGTACGTTACCAGGACCTACACCGAGTGCCGGCTTACCTGTAGAATAAGCTGATTTAACCATTCCTGCTCCGCCTGTCGCAAGCACTAATGCGATATCTTTATGATTCATTAATTGCTTTGTAGCTTCAATGGATGGGTGCTCAATCCATTGAATACATCCTTTAGGAGCACCTGCAGCTACGGCAGCATCATGCAGGACTTGCGCCGCCTTCTTGGAGCATTCTTGTGCTGATGGATGGAAAGCAAATATAATTGGGTTACGTGTCTTAATAGATATTAAAGCTTTAAACATAGTAGTCGAAGTAGGATTCGTAACTGGTGTGACACCTGCAACAATTCCGACAGGCTCTGCAATCTCCATGACACCTGTTTGTTGATCTTCACGAATGACACCAACCGTTTTATCGTATTTAATACTGTGCCAAATATATTCCGTTGCAAACATGTTTTTAGTACATTTATCTTCGTAAATCCCTCTGCCAGTCTCTTCCACCGCCATTTTAGCTAAAAGCATGTGTTGATCAAGACCGGCAATTGCCATTTGATGAACAATCTCATCGATTTTTTCTTGATCAAATGTCTCAAATGTACGCAGGGCCGATTTTCCATTTTCGATTAACTCTTCAATCATCTCAGATACCTTAAGGACTTCTTCTATTTTTTCTTCTTTAACAGCCATTTCAATTTCCTCCTTATAGAAAACCTAGTATTGGTCGTAAATAGTCCCACAGGGATAAAATGCGTCCCTATTAGTGAAAAAAATTACTGAACATCCTATCTGACAATTTAATTTTATCAGATTATTTAAAATCAGTCTGTAAACAATTTGTGAACACCTTCACCTTACAGATTGTGAAATACTTCACATACTTATTATATGCCTGCTTTATGTATTTGTCTAACTGTAGTCATTATTTTTTGAATTTAAGTCCTTTGTCATAGATCCACTTCTATCGGATTGACAGAGAAGTCTTTATATTGACAAAATAATAAACTCAAGTAAAGTAATTCTTAAATAGAACTGAAGGGAGAATGATTCCTATGTACAATAAAGCCCTCTTACTGGCAGGCTTAGTTTTTTCTTTAACTGCATGCTCTTCTGGTAATGAAGAAGAATCGCAAAAACCACTAACAGAAGAAGAAAAAATATATGCCAATAACTGTGCTTCCTGCCATGGCAATGCTTTAGAAGGCTATGCCGGACCAAAGCTTGAGGATATCGGAAATAGTATGAGTAAGGACGAAATCCTGGATATAATCAATAACGGTGCGAAAGGAATGCCTGCAGGAATAATCAAAGGCGAGGATGCAGAGAAAGTTGCTGCATGGCTTGCTGAGAAAAAGTAGAATAGAGATTTAAAGAGAGATATGGAATCAATGGTTTATGGTTTAATGAAAATTAAACAGCACTAAGAAATGCCGTTACCACTACGTAACGGCATTTCTTAGTGTTCTATATAATCCTTTTGTCTATCTTGTACGGCAAATTGTTGCGATGCTAAACCAATACGATTTTCATACATTTTCTGCGCCATAACTTTCTTAGCCATTTGAGCTGCTTCCATATAGTACTCATCGCTTACTGTAGCTTTGATTGAAAATCGTAAGCCATACGGACTGCTATCTAATGAAGATAAGCCATGAACTTGATAGGGTTCGAGATATTCTCCTTTTAAATCAGTTTTGAGATAATGGATTTGCTTTTGGTTGAGTTCATCACATACCTCAGCAAGTAACTCTTCTATTTTTGCAGGATTCTCTTGGAAACTAACAATTACGCTCTCAAAAATTCTTCTCCTTTCAACATTTCCGTTTTCTACTTTGCGAATTTCACCATTTGGAACTGTCATTAGTTTTCCGTTAAGTAATCGGATTTTCACCACTCTAAATCCCATATCCTCTACTGTCCCACCATCTATTTCCCCATTTACGTGGACAAAATCCCCTCGCTGAAATTGTTTTTCGAATATCATAAAAAACCCTGCCAGAAGATCAGTCATAATTTTTTGGGCACCCAGTCCAACTACAATTCCTACCACTCCGCCGGCAACCAGTATATTTTTGATATCCACGAAGGGTTTAATCATGGCAAGAATAATAATAAAGAAACCCAAATAATTAGACGTGTTGCGTACTACAGATTCAATTGTTTGTTCCTTTTTCTCAATCAAAAAATTTGTATGCTTAAAGAACTTGTGAAGAATAAACCTGACGAGATAAATCAAAGCATAGGTGATGATAAAAGTGTATAGGATTGTTAATCCATAACTTTTGAGTTGAGGCCAATCAATGCTGATATAACTTTGTAACCTGTTAATAAAGTCCATATCTATCCTCCCTAATTATAAAAACAATATAAGGATTACTAAATACTACTAAATATTCTGTTATTATCCAA
Source organism: Bacillus sp. z50 (assembly GCF_058313585.1). Taxonomy (NCBI): domain Bacteria; kingdom Bacillati; phylum Bacillota; class Bacilli; order Caryophanales; family Bacillaceae; genus Bacillus; species Bacillus sp. z50. The sequence goes on along the minus strand of NZ_JBZFQL010000003.1, from coordinate 538,651 downwards.
GTGTTATTGTTTAATAAAATCTATTAGACCTATTTAAATAAAATAGAGGCAGATGCTATGGAGTCTAAATTATATGGTTCATGGCTAATATAAGTTGCATTGCTTATTCTTCCTTCGGTAAAGATGGGGCATAGCCGCGTCATAGGTGGCTTCCTCCACCTTTCACACATCCTGCACCTTTACCCCGGTATAGGTGGAGGTGGGGCATAGCTACGCCATAGGTAGGGTATAGGTGATTCCCCTTCAACTTTGGAGACGATAAAAAAAGAATCCGAAAATAAATTCGGATTCTTAATATAGTGGAAAGAGTTGTCTCAGTATTAACCGATAGAACCTTCCATCTCAAATTTAATTAATCTGTTCATTTCAACTGCATATTCCATTGGAAGTTCTTTTGTGAACGGTTCAATGAATCCCATAACGATCATTTCTGTTGCTTCCTGTTCTGAGATACCGCGGCTCATTAAATAGAAGAGCTGCTCTTCAGATACTTTGGAAACTTTCGCTTCATGCTCAAGTGAGATATTATCATTGTGGATTTCATTGTATGGAATCGTATCAGAAGTTGATTGATTATCCATAATGAGTGTATCACACTCGATATTAGAGCGTGCTCCATCAGCCCTTTTACCAAAGTGCACAACCCCACGATAGCTCACTTTACCGCCATGCTGAGAAATTGACTTAGATACAATCGTAGAAGATGTATTTGGAGCTAAGTGAATCATTTTAGCACCTGCATCCTGGTGTTGACCTTTACCTGCAATAGCAATGGAAAGCGTCATACCACGGGCACCCTCACCGCGTAAAATACAAGCTGGATATTTCATGGTAAGCTTGGAGCCGATGTTTCCATCTACCCATTCCATTGTACCGTGAGCATCTACTACTGTACGTTTAGTAACAAGGTTATATACATTGTTTGCCCAGTTTTGGATTGTTGTGTAACGGCAATAAGCATTTTCTTTAACAATGATTTCAACAACAGCACTGTGAAGTGAATTTGTTGTATAAACAGGAGCCGTACAGCCTTCTACATAATGTACGGACGCATCTTTATCAACGATGATTAAAGTACGCTCAAACTGACCCATGTTTTCAGAGTTAATACGGAAATATGCTTGCAATGGTGTATCTACTTTAATACCTGGTGGGACATAGATAAATGATCCACCGGACCAAACTGCAGAGTTCAATGCAGCAAATTTATTATCAGATGGCGGAATTACTTTAGCAAAGTGTTCACGGAAAAGATCTTCATTTTCACGTAAAGCGGAATCTGTATCTTTGAATACGATTCCCATTGCTTCCAGGTCTTCCTTCATATTATGGTACACAACCTCGGATTCATATTGAGCTGATACACCGGCTAGGTATTTTTGTTCAGCTTCAGGAATACCAAGTTTATCGAATGTACGTTTAATTTCCTCAGGAACTTCATCCCATGATTTCTCGGACTTCTCAGATGGTTTTACATAATACGTAATCTCATCAAAGTTTAAATCTGAAAGATTGCCTCCCCATTGTGGCATTGGCATGTTATAAAAATGTTCAAGAGACTTCAAGCGGAAGTCAAGCATCCATTGTGGTTCGTTCTTCATACGAGAGATTTCTTCAACAATCCCTTTAGTTAAACCGCGTTTAGAACGAAAGATGGAAACGTCCTTATCATGAAAGCCATATTTATAATCACCGATATCAGGCATTTTTTTAGCCATCGATCGCTTCCTCCTTCTTACTTAGTTCTAGCTGTTTTTCACTCTCAGCTAAAACATGTCATTTTAGTTTTCGTTAAGCCCTTTTTCCATAGCTTTCCAAGCAAGTGTCGCACACTTAATACGTGCTGGAAATTTACTCACACCTTGAAGGGCCTCTATATCACCAAGATCAAGATCGCCTTCGTCATATTCCTTGCCCTGTATCATGTTCGAAAATATACCAGCAAGCTTTAATGCTTCCTCACTGCTTTTGCCTTTGACGATTTGAGTCATCATGGAAGCTGATGACATAGAGATGGAACAACCTTCTCCATCAAACTTTGCATCTTGCACAATACCATCCTCTACTTTAAGTGTAAGATGAATACGATCTCCACAAGTAGGGTTATTCATATCTATCACAAGACTGCCGTCTTCCAGGCTTCCTTTATTTCGTGGATTTTTATAGTGATCCATGATCACTTGCCTGTAAAGGGTATCTAAATTATTAGAAGCCATTACTGAAATACTCCTTTGTTTTAACGAGTCCTTCGACTAAACGGTCGATATCTTGTTCTGTATTATATACATAAAAACTTGCTCTCGCCGTAGACGAAGCTTTTAACCATTTCATAAGCGGTTGTGCACAGTGATGCCCGGCACGAATAGCTATTCCATCTGCATCCAGAACGGTAGCGACATCATGCGGATGAACATCCTCAAGGTTAAAAGTTACTACACCAGCTCTTGATTCCGGATTTTTAGGTCCATAGATTTGGAGCCCCTCTATACTTGATAATTTATCAAGTGCATAAGCAGCAAGCTTATGCTCATGCGCCTCTACATTATCAAGACCAATCTCATTCAAGAAATCAATTGCAGCTCCAAGTCCAATGGCACCTGCAATGATTGGAGTACCGCCTTCAAATTTCCAAGGCAGCTCTTTCCATGTAGAATCCTGCAATCCCACAAAATCAATCATCTCTCCGCCAAATTCGATTGGTTCCATATTCTCGAGGTATTCCTTTTTCCCGTACATGACACCAATGCCAGTTGGTCCACACATTTTATGTGCAGAAAAGGCAAAGAAATCACAGTCAAGATCCTGAACATCCACTTTCAAATGCGGAGTGCTTTGCGCACCATCTACAACCATTACTGCTCCATTTTCATGGGCAATTTTCGCAATTTCTTTAACCGGATTGATGACACCAAGCACATTCGATACGTGCATAACTGAAACGATTTTCGTGTTTGAAGTAATCACTTCTTTGACTGTTTCAAGTGAAATAGTACCGTCTTCTTCAAGCGGGATATATTTCAATGTCGCACCGGTTGCTTTAGCTACTTGCTGCCATGGAATGATATTACTATGATGTTCCATCATACTGATAACAATTTCATCACCAGCTTTTAGGTTAGCTTTCCCGTAGCTGGCAGCAATTGTATTAATCGAAGTCGTTGTCCCTCTTGTAAAGACAACTTCTTCGATGGATTTCGCATTAATGAACTTTCTTACCTTTTCACGTGCTCCCTCATAAGCATCCGTGGCCATCGTTCCAAGTGTGTGAACACCACGGTGTACATTAGAGTTATACCGCTTGTAATACTCATCAATAGTCTGAATAACGGATGCTGGCTTCTGCGAAGTTGCGGCACTGTCCAGATATACTAATGAATGACCATTGACTTTCTCATTTAAAATTGGGAAAAGTTCTTTAATATTCGTTGGAATCATTATTTAACTTTCCTTTCAATTACCTCAGTCAACTGCTTTTTAACAGCTTCAACAGGTAATTGATTTACTACTGGGGCAAGGAACCCATGGATAATTAAACGTTCTGCTTCTGTTTTACTGATCCCTCTGCTCATTAAATAATAAAGCTGAATTGGATCCACACGGCCTACAGAAGCTGCGTGTCCAGCTGTTACATCATCTTCATCAATTAACAGAATAGGGTTTGCATCCCCACGTGCTTTCGGACTAAGCATTAATACTCTGGATTCCTGTACAGCATCAGCTTTAGTGGCACCATGTTCAATCTTACCGATACCATTAAAAATGGAGGATGCTTCATCCTTCATAACACCGTGCTTCAGGATATATCCATTTGAGTTTTTACCAAAATGAACAACTTTAGTTGTAAAGTTTTGAGTTTGTTTACCAGTACCAACCACTACTGTTTTAGTATCACCATATGAACCATTACCATGTAGGTTTGTAATATTCTCTGAAATAGTATTACCATCGTTCATTAAGCCCAATGCCCATTCCACTCGTCCATCATTTCCTACATATGCATTACGGTTTACATAGGTTTTCATATCTTTAGATAATGTATCAACTGCACCATATTTAACGACCGCATTGTTGCCGACGATAACCTCAGAAATGATATTTCCAATAGTCTCTTTGCCGTCAACCAATGAAATATAGTTTTCAACGTACGTTACGGAGCTGCTCTCTTCAGCAACAACAAGTACGTGATTATATAATTCAGTCTCAGCATTATCAATCATGAAGATAGCCTGGATGGGTTCTTCAATAACCACGTTGCGTGGGATATAAAGAAAAGCTCCACCATTAAAGAGTGCTGCATGTAAAGCTGTAAGCTTATTCGTTTTTACAGGAACACTTGTAGTCATGAAGTATTTTTGCAAAAGTTCAGGATGTTCTTTAGCAGCAGTCCTGATATCTGTAAAAATAACACCTTTATCTTTAAGTTCCTGAGATACTGTCAAATAAGCAGCTGTATTGTTTCGTTGTACATACAAACTTCTGTTCTCATCAGGATTGATCAGCTTTTTCACGTCTTCAGCAAGTTCATCAATAGATGTAAATGTCTCGCTTGCAACGGAGTTCACTTTCATATCCTCTAATTGCCATTTATCAATCTTCGTTTTATCAGGTCTCGGCATAGGTAGCTCAGCTGAGGCAGAAAGGGCGTCTAAACGGAAGCTTTCAAGCCAGGCAAGCTCACTATGTGCTTTTGAAAAAGATGATACAACATCTTTTTCGAGTAATGTAGTTTCGATTGTCATAACGATCCTCCTATTGCTTATGCTTCAATTCCTACTGTTTCGTCTTCAATACCTAATTCTTTTTTAATCCAGTCATATCCTTCTGCTTCTAAGCGTTGCGCTAGTTCTGCTCCACCGGATTTCACGATTTTACCTTGCATCATTACGTGAACATAATCTGGAGTAATGTAGTTCAATAAGCGTTGATAGTGAGTAATCATTAGGCAGCCAAAATCTTCGTTTCTCATTTGGTTGATTCCTTTGGAAACAACTTTCAGCGCATCAATATCTAAACCGGAGTCGATTTCATCAAGAATCGCAATGGCTGGTTGCAGCATTAATAATTGAAGGATTTCATTACGTTTCTTTTCACCGCCGGAAAAGCCTTCATTTAAATAACGTTGAGCCATATCTTGATCCATTTCTAATAGATCCATTTTTTTATCCATTTCTTTAATGAATTTCATTAAGGAAATTTCGTCTCCTTCTTCACGTTTACTGTTAATAGCAGAACGCATGAAGTCGGCATTAGTAACCCCAGTAATTTCACTTGGGTATTGCATTGCTAAAAATAGACCGGCACGAGCACGTTCGTCAACTTCCATTTCAAGAACATCTTCACCGTCCATTGTGATGGAACCACTTGTTACTTCATATTTTGGGTGACCCATGATAGCAGATGACAATGTAGATTTTCCTGTACCATTTGGCCCCATAATTGCATGGATTTCTCCACCTTTAACTTCAAGGTTTACCCCTTTAAGAATCTCTTTACCTTCTATTGAAACATGTAAATCTTTAATTGTAAGAACTGAACCAGCCATTCTTATACCTCCAATATATAGTCATCTAAAGTTTTAGATTATTTCTATTCTCAATTTATTCTCATTACAATCTTATAACAAATCAAATCTAGATTCAACTTTTTGAAACGAGAAAATTACATAAAATGGACATAATATTTTAACATAATACTTAGCTTTACTGACATTATAATGTTAATTTTCACGAAAGAAAAGAACCAGCATGATCTTTACCAACCACCCTGATTTTAAAGACGGCAGTAACATTTTTGCACTAATTGAAAACATAAAAACAGGTAGAAGGAGAAATTGATTTTTCTTCCGCTACCTGTTTTTATGATTATCACTTTTAGAATTATTCACTTTATCACTTGATTCATTTACCCATGTACTCTTCTATTCACATCATTTAAGATTTGATTACTCTTCATATAACTACGTTCACGCTTCTCTTCTACTTTCATACGCACTTCAAGATTCTGACTGTAAACTTCATAGCCAACTCCATGTGCCTGCCTCATCGCTTTTTCCATTTCATCTGTTACTCTAAGCTGTAACTGATTGTCAAAGATAATGAATCATTCCTTTCCATTTATTATAATAAGGGTATCACTTTGCAGAAGAACCCTCAAAGTCTATATACCACACTGAGCACATCTTAAAAGTGATATTGCGTATTTCTTCTAGGAAATCCTTGATTATCCTGAAAAATAATACCAGAGAAGAAAATAATTCATTGGAAAAGCATCTTATAATACACCTATTATATGATAAAAAAGGTGCAGCTAAATGAATAGCTGCACCTTTTTTGTCTATTATTTATTTGATGGGATAACGGACCCTTTGTAGTTTTCATTAATGAAATCCTGGATATCTTTAGAATGAAGAACTTCAACCAATGTTTTAATTTCTTCCTTATTCTTATCCTCAGATCTAACAGCAATAATGTTTACGTATGGATTATTATCAGCACTTTCCAATGCAATCGCATCCTCAGCTGGTACAAGATCCGCTTCAATGGCATAGTTGGAATTAATCAGTACTGCATCGCCTTCATCATTATTGTAAACCTGCGTAAGCATAGGTGCTTCAATATCCGTTTTAAACTTTAAATTCTTCGGATTTTCCGCAATATCATCCACAGTTGCTTTAGTTTTATCAATGCCTTCTTTTAGCTTTATTAAGCCTTCTGTTTCCAGCATAGATAACATACGTCCATGATCAGCTACTGAGCTGCTCATAATGATGCTTGCGCCTTTTGGTAGGTCATCCAGGCTGTCGTATTTTTTAGAATAAACACCAATCGGTTCAATATGGATTCCGCCTGCATTGGCGAAATCATACCCATTATCCTTCACTTGACTCTCAAAATAAGGGATGTGTTGGAAATAGTTAGCGTCAATTGAGCCATCTTCCAATGCTTTATTCGGCATTACATAGTCTGTAAATACTTCAACTTCAAGTTTAATACCTTTTTCTTCAAGAAGAGTTGCTGCTTCTTCCAATATTTCTGCATGTGGAACATTTGATGCGCCAATTTTAATCGTTTTTAGTTCTTTGTCCCCGGAATTGGATTCATCTCCTGATCCACCGCAGGCTGCCAATAATAGGGTTAATCCTAAAACAAGTATGAACGATAACTTTTTCACTTTGGTTTCCTCCCTAGCGCTTATCTAATTTTCTTGTTATAAAATCTCCAATAAATTGGAGAATAAACACAATAATCAATACTAAAATAGTAGCAACAATCGTGACATCTGTCTGTCCGCGGCTAAACCCTTCCAAATAGGCAAGGTTTCCAAGTCCGCCCGCACCAATCATACCTGCCATCGCTGTATAACCTACAAGCGCAATTGCCGTAACTGTGATACCAGAAACAAGTGCAGGCAGAGATTCAGGAATTAGCACCTTCCATATGATTGTAAAGGAAGTGGCCCCCATCGATCTTGCTGCTTCGATTACACCTTTATCAATTTCACGCAATCCAATCTCAACCATTCGCGCATAGAATGGAGCAGCACCTATAATTAAAGCTGGCAAAGCCGCATTGACACCGATAATACTTCCTACTAATGCCTTTGTGAAAGGAATTAACAACACGATTAGAATAATGAATGGAATGGAACGGAATATGTTAACGAAAGCACCTACAATTCCGTAAATCACTTTGTTTTCCCACATATTCCCCTTTGAGGTCAAGAATAATAGCAGACCCAATATAATTCCAAGGAAAAAAGTTGCGATTAATGAGACACCTGTCATATACAAGGTTTCCCATGTCTTTTCATAAATTCGTTCCCAAACTACATTTGGTAATAATGTTTCCATCATTCTGAAATCACCTCCACACCAATTTCCTGATTGTGGAGATAGTCAATCGCTTTCGCCACTTCAGCAGCATCACCGTCTACATGAATAAATAACGTTCCATAGGACCCGTGCTGAGTCTGCGAAATTTTACCCTGTAATATGTTTACATTGATTTTGTAAGAGCGGATAACCTCTGATAAAACAGGGGTTTCAGCTGATTCGCCAATAAAGGATAATTGTACAACTTTCCCCGTCGGATATTCAGCAAGCAAATGCTCAATCGTCTCTTTCGTTTCTTCTGGCTCAGTCACTTGCTGTACAAATCGTTTAGTAATCGGAGCATTTGGTTTTTTAAATACATCAAGTACTTTTCCGCTCTCGACCACTTTCCCCATCTCCATCACAGCAACGCGATGACAGATTTTACGAATAACATGCATTTCATGTGTAATTAATACGATTGTCAAGCCAAGTCTTTTATTTATATCAACGAGCAAATCCAAAATATCGTCTGTAGTCTGAGGATCAAGTGCTGATGTCGCCTCGTCACAAAGAAGAACCTGTGGATTGTTCGCTAATGCGCGCGCTATACCGACCCGCTGCTTCTGACCGCCGCTCAACTGAGATGGATAAGCATTTTCACGGCCATCTAATCCTACCAGACTTACCAGTTCCTTCACTCTTTCTTTACGTACCTTGCTTGGTACGCCCGCAATTTCTAAAGGAAACTCTATATTTTCGCTGACTGTCCTTGACCAGAGGAGATTAAAGTGTTGAAAAATCATACTTATTTCCATTCTGGCTTTTCTTAATTCAGCGCCTTTTATAGCAGCCATATCTTTGCCTGCCACCAAGACACTGCCTTCTGTTGGCTTCTCTAAACCGTTCAGCATTCTAATGAGGGTACTTTTTCCCGCACCGCTGTACCCAATAATTCCAAAGATCTCGCCTTTTTCAATAGATAATGAGACTTGATCCACTGCTTTGACAGCTGATGAACGTTTAAATGTTCCTGAGAAGGTCTTCGATACATCACGTAATGTAATCATGAAAAGTTCACCTGCTCTTTCTATCAACCTATAATTAAAGAATAACTTCAGTTAAACAAAAATGCCTTTCTGCGGAGGCAGAAAGGCATGATTTATTTATAACATGTTCCTTTCTCTCATCTCCCAGGATTTATTATCCTGTGTGAATTGGCACCTTTTCAATCATAAATGATTGCCGGTTGCCGGGCGTCAAAGGGCACTTCCCTCGGCCTCTCTTGATAAGAGTACTTAAACTATTCAATTAAATCTAACTGTTTGCTATCCTATCATGTTGAAGAAAGAACTGTCAACACCAAAGTCTGCATAGCATGTTCAATATTTATTTCACAACCACCTCAGTGGAAGCTATACCTGTTGCTTTTTCAATCGCAAGCTCCAATTCTTCAATTAGATCTTCTGCATGTTCAATTCCAACAGACAGTCTGATTAAATCCTCCTGTACACCTGATGCTTTTAATCCCTCTTCACTTAGTTGCTGATGAGTCGTGCTTGCCGGATGGATAATTAGGCTCTTTGCATCTCCCACATTGGCCACATGGGACCACAGTTCAACGGAATCAATCAGTTTTTTACCTGCCTCACGTCCACCCTTTATTCCAAAAACAACGACTGCTCCAGCACCTTTGGGTAAATATTTCTTCGTTTTTTCGTAATCAGGGTGATCTGAATCTCCTGGATACAAGACCCACGATACAGCCGGATGCTGTTTTAAATAGTCAACTATTAATCTCGTATTGGCTACATGCTCCTTCATCCTCACATGCAGAGTTTCCAATCCGAGAATAAATTGAAAGGCATTGTACGGGCTTAAGGATGGACCTAAATCTCTCAACAGCTGAACTCTGGCCTTCACAATAAATGCTGCTGCACCAATTGCTTCACTGTAAATCAGATCATGATAGCTTGGATCGGGTTCAGTAAAGCCCGGAAATTTAGATGAATTCCAGTCAAACTTCCCTCCATCGACTATGACCCCGCCTAATGTGGTTCCATTTCCAAGCAGCCATTTCGTAGCTGAGTGTACGACGATATCCGCTCCAAACTCAATCGGACGGGATAAATAAGGAGTTGCAAATGTATTATCAATGATTAACGGAATTCCAGCTTCATGAGCAATTTCCGCCACCCGTTCAATATCAAGAACCTGCAGGCTTGGATTTCCAATCGTTTCTCCAAAAATAGCTCTGGTCTTTGATGTAATCGCTTCTCTAAAATTTTCAGTGTCACTTGGATCCACGAACCTTACGTTAATACCATACTTAGGGAGAGTATTGGCAAATAAATTGTAGGTTCCGCCGTATAGAGTGGACGCAGAGATAATTTCATCACCTGCTCCCGCAATATTTAGGATTGAGAGTGTTATAGCTGCAGCACCACTTGATACCGCTAAAGCTCCAATGCCACCTTCTAATTCTGCTATACGTTCTTCGAATACACTTGAAGTTGGATTATGGATTCTAGTATAAATATAGCCAGTTTCAGCTAATCCAAATAAATCCGCAGCATGATCTGTGTCTTTAAATAAATAAGCATTCGTCTGGTAAATCGGCACGCTTCTCGCTCCAGTTACCGAATCCTGCTGCAATCCTCCGTGTATACCTACTGTTTCAAACCGATACTTCTTTTCTTCATTTGCCATTCTACATCTCTCCATTTCATTTTAAATAGAGAAGTGAGTAAATGAAAAAAACCTCTTCACAAGAAGAGGCAGGCATTTTCCATCTCTCCTTATCTCCCGGATTTATATCCGCTGGAATTGGCACCGTGTATTATATAAATACCGGTTGCCGGGCTTCAACGGGCCAGTCCCTCCACCTCTCTTGATAAGAACCAAGTATTAAGTTGTTAAAACTATAGCATATGGAAAAATATGAGTCAATTGATTATTCAGAATTTTTAAATTAAATAACGAGGAGCTTCTTTTACTATAATAAATGCCTCCAGTTAGCCACTTAACAATCGTCTAATCGGTTGAGATTACAGGCTATTATAGAGAATTCTACAAATCAATTAAAACTTCTGACATAGACAGCGTAAAATAGAAACAGCACCTTTAAAAGATTCTAGTTAAATATTCATCGACATATTTCCTGAGAAATAACTGCTCTTATTCTGTAATTCTCTTTAATTGATCAACAAGATAGGGAACTGAGTGGAAGGCATAGATTTTCTCGATTGGCTGGTTATCCTTGATTAAAATGAGGCATGGTACACTTTGAATTTGATATTCTTCTGCAAGTTCCTTAGCATAGTTAAGATTGACTTTTTCCAAAGAGGCATTTGGGAGGACTTCCTTTGCAATATCAAGCATTTTACCTGCTAATTGACATGTTCCGCAAAGAGGAGTAAAAGTATAGATCGCTTTATTTATCGTGGTTTGATTGTTCATTTTTCATTACATCCTTCATTTGTTTTAAAAATTCGGCTTTTACATCTATATTGGCTGCCAAAAGAACCGTTGCTAAATGATATCTTGGCGCATTAGCAACTTCACGGTATGTACGATCAATATATATGTGAGATGCATTTGGCATTTCTCGTCTTAACTGTTTTCTCAGCTTTTCTCCGGATTCATCTGCATCAGCCAAAATATACACGTCTCTCTGTTCAAGTTCGTCTACTAATTCATCCATTTTCGATAGACTGATGGTTCCATTTGTACATCTTATATCGACAGATTCGTTAAGTACAGATTGTATTTTTTGGCGGTCGGTAGAACCTTCCACAATAATTACTTTCTCACTTTGAGCATCCTGCATGATTGATCACCTTTTATTAGGAGAGTACGTTCTATGTGATTGGACAATTGCCTTCGTCTTTTTCATTATATGTATCTTACCCTAACATAGTGGAAAGTAACAATTGATCTAAAAACATAATAAAAAGGAAAGAAGCTGACGAATGACCCCAAACTTCTCCCCTCTATTGACTACTCTTCTTTAGTCGCTGTTTCGTATTGGCCAGCATCCATTAATTCATCATATTCGCTGATTTCGGATGGTTCAACAACTACCATCCATGCTTTTTCATATGGAGATTCATTAACATATTCTGGACTATCCGCTAATTCTTCATTTACTTCAACAACTGTCCCACTGATTGGCGCATACAATTCAGATACTGTCTTAACTGATTCTACACTGCCAAACGGTTCATTACGGGTCAATTGATCACCTATTTCCGGTAGTTCCACAAATACGATGTCTCCCAATTCTTTTTGAGCAAAATCAGTTATTCCAATTCGAATCTTACCATCCTCTTGTTTAACCCATTCATGCTCAGCTGTATAACGTAATCCCGCTGGAATGCTCATGATTTAATCCCCCCAAAATGTATGTATGGTTCCTATTTATCATGACATCAAACTGGTTATTTGACAATTGTTTCATGCCCAGATTTTCTGGTAATTTACCTCTTTGAATCCTACTGTTACTTTTTCTCCATCAAATGCGATTGGGCGCTTGATTAGCATCCCGTCTGATGCAAGCAAGGTAAGAATTTCATCTTCAGACATATCCTTCACTTTATCTTTTAACCCAAGTTCTCTGTATTTCATCCCACTTGTGTTAAAAAATTTCTGAAGAGACAATTCACTTTTTTGATAAATTATTTCTAGCTCTTCTTTCGATGGAGGATTTTGCGCTATATCAACTTCTTGATAGGATATTCCCTTTTCATCAAACCATTTCTTTGCTTTTCTGCATGTCCCGCATTTAGGATACCAGTATAATGTAATCATCGTTTTATCACCTCAATTGAAGCATACCACATTTTTTCATCTATCTTAAACGGATATACTTCTGCTCTAGAAAAGGTAACAGGTCTAACATAGCAGGAAAAGAAAAAGCCTGGTTTTCACCAGGCCTCCATAGTATAAAGGATTAAACAGTGTAACGCTCAGCATCAACTAACTTTTCTGAAGCTTCACGTTTAAGTGCGATTACATTGATTGGTGTGAAACGTGTGAATTTACGTAAAGCTGATGTCATCATACGTAATGTATCACCAGTTTCTGTTGCCACTAATGTTTCTTTAGCATGCTTCTCGATTTCGCCAAATGCTTCCTGGCAGAAGATTTGAGTATAAAGAAGTTTTTGTTTGTTCTTTTCTAAGCCATCTTTTTTGATTGCTTTTTCTGTACGAAGAACAACTGATTCCATCGCATAAACGAAAGAAGCAATATCCGCAATATTAACAAGAATTTCTTGTTCTTTTTCCAGCTCAGTACCATATTTTTGCGCAGCCAATCCTGCAATCATAATACCAATCTTCTTAGCATTTTTCACAAGATGTTTTTCTTGATCAAGCGGCTCTGTACCTGGCTCTTCAGGCATAAGCATCATGAGTCCTTCAGACAGCTCCTGTGCTTTTTGTAATAACGGCAATTCACCTTTTAAAGCTTTTTTCAGGAATGTACCTGGTACAAGCAGACGGTTAATTTCGTTTGTTCCTTCAAATATACGGTTAATACGAGAATCACGGTACATTCTTTCAATTTCATACTCAGCCATAAATCCATAGCCTCCATGAAGCTGAACCGCTTCATCCACAACATAATCTAAAACCTCGGAAGCAAAGAACTTATTTAAGGAGCATTCGATTGCATATTCAGCAATTGATTTTGCTACTTCTTTCCCATCTTTTACTTCTTCATCACTTAGGCGGCTCATTCTTTCCTCGAATAAACCAACTGTCCTATAGACGGAACTTTCAGCTGCGTATATTTTGGAAGCCATTGTAGAGAGCTTTTCTTTTGTTAAATTAAATGAAGAGATTGGTGTTTTAAACTGTTGGCGTTGATTAGCATACGTAGCAGCTAATTCAAATCCTCGTTTGGAAGCACCAACAGCTCCTACTCCCAATTTATAACGACCGATATTCAAAATGTTAAAGGCAATTACATGACCTCTTCCTGCTTCTCCCAATAGGTTCTCAACAGGTACTTCTGCATCCTCAAGAATTAATGTTCTAGTTGAAGAGCTCTTAATCCCCATTTTCTTTTCTTCCGGTCCAGTAGACACACCTGGATACTCTCTTTCTACGATAAATGCAGAGAATTTGTCACCGTCGATTTTTGCATATACGACAAATACATCAGCAAAGCCTGCATTTGTAATCCATTGTTTTTCACCATTTAAGACATAGTGAGTTCCTGCTTCATTCAATTTTGCTGTTGTCTTTGCGCCAAGTGCATCAGAGCCTGAGCTTGGTTCTGTTAAGGCATAGGCTGCTAGCTTTTCCCCGGTAGCCAATAATGGAAGGTACTTTTGTTTTTGTTCTTCGTTACCAAACAAAACGATTGGCAAGGAACCAATACCAACATGTGCTCCATGAGAAATAGAGAAGCCTCCTGCACGGGATAGTCTTTCTGAAATAAGGGCGGAACTAACTTTATCCAAGCCTAATCCACCGTATTCCTCCGGTACATCTGCGCCCAATAGACCCAGTTCTCCAGCTTGTTTCAATAGTTTTACAGAACGGTCAAACTCATGATCCTCTAAATATTCCACCTGAGGCAATACTTCATTTACTAAATAATCCTCAGTCGTTTTTGCAATCATTTTATGCTCATCTGTATAGTCCTCAGGTGTAAACATATTCTCTGCTTCAATATCCTCAATTAAAAACGCTCCGCCTTTTAACACTTCTTCTGTTTGATTAGCCATTTTTCTTCCCCCTTATTTAGAGATGACTGGGCTCTCGTTGCCAATCATCTCATCGCTTATAACTTTTTATGCTAATAATTCAAATACTCCAGCCGCGCCCATTCCTCCGCCAATACACATCGTTACGACTCCAAATTGCTCATTTCGTCGTTTCATCTCGTGAAGGAGACTCAAGGTTAATTTAGCTCCAGTACACCCAAGTGGATGTCCTAATGCAATGGCACCGCCATTTACATTCACCCTCTCCTCATCCAATCCAAGTTGACGAATTACCTGAATGGATTGGGAAGCAAACGCTTCATTTAATTCGAACAATCCAATATCAGATAAACTTAAGCCTGCCAGTTTAAGAGCTTTAGGAATTGCTTCTACCGGACCGATTCCCATAAGTTCCGGTGGCACTCCTGCGACTGCAAAAGAACGAAATTTTAAAAGTGGCTTGAAGCCATCCGCCTCGGCTTTTTCCCGATCCATCAGTAATACCGCTGCTGCTCCATCACTGGTTTGTGAAGCATTCCCGGCTGTTACTGTTCCTGTGAGTGAAAATGCAGGCCTCAGTCTAGCAAGCACTTCCGTTGTTGTCCCTTCTCGTACTCCTTCATCTGTTGTAAATTGAACGGAGCGCTCTTTTAATTTATTGTCTGATCCTACTTGACGAAAAGTGACATCAACAGGAACGATTTCATCTTCAAATTTCCCATCCCGAATGGCCTGTGCTGCTTTTTGGTGACTGCGTACTGCAAAGGCATCCTGGTCTTCACGGGTAATCCCAAATTTCTTAGCAACTTCTTCAGCCGTATGTCCCATACCCATATAATATTCAGGAGCTGCTTCTGCCAGTTTCGAATTGGGACGAACTACATGTCCCATCATCGGAACCATACTCATCGATTCAACCCCACCGGAAATGACCGTTTCAGAATGTCCGAGCATAATTCGCTCTGCTCCATAAGCAATGGATTGCAGTCCTGATGAACAGTAACGATTGATCGTTATAGCGGGTACATTGTATGGTAAACCTGCCAAGGCACCGATATTACGAGTCACATTGAGCCCTTGCTCTGCTTCAGGCATAGCGCATCCAAAGATCATATCATCAATTGGTCCATCGTAATTTTCTGCTCGTTTTAGCGTTTCCTTTACTACTAATGCACCTAAATCATCTGGTCGAACATTTGCAAGAGTTCCTTTTTTGGCTCTGCCTACCGGGGTTCTGGCTCCGGCTACAATCACTGCTTCTCTCATGCCAATCCTCCTCTTAATCACTCAAAATACGGATCTATTAATTGCGTAATGGTTTTCCTTTAACAAGCATATGTTGCATGCGCTGCTGTGTTTTTCCTTCTTGGACAAGGCTGATAAATGCTTCTCTTTCTAAATCAAGTAAATACTGTTCATCTACTTCTGTTCCATAAGGCACTTTACCGCCAGCTAAAACATAGGCAATTTTTTGGGCAATCTTCAAATCATGCTCTGAAATATAGCCTGAATACAGCATGGATTGCGCTCCTAGTAACAGAGCCGCATAACCAGGTTCTCCTGATACCGGAATTTTTTTGCGCACCGGTGGCTTATAACCAGTATCATGTAAAGCAATAACAGCCTGTTTCGCATCGTATAACTGATGATCCGGATTAAAGCTGATTCCATCGTTACTATTCAGGAAGTTATTCTCTCTTGCTTCATCAGCGGAAGTAGATACTTGGGCAGTAGCAATCGTTTCAAACACTTTAATAGCAACTTTAGTAATATCGAAATCAATACCATTCGGTAAGCTATCCAGATGTTTAATATACAGCTCTTTATTTCCGCCTCCGCCAGGCAACAAACCGACACCCGTCTCAACCAATCCTATATATGACTCAGATGATGCCTGGATTTTTGCGGCTGGCAAGCAAATTTCAGCTCCTCCGCCAAGCGTCATATTAAATGGCGCAGCGACAACCGGTTTATTGCTGTATTTAATATTCATCATTGCTTGCTGGAATTGACGTGTAATCATTTCTACATCAAATATATTGTCGTCCTGTACTTCCATTAAAATCATGGCCAGGTTGGCTCCAACGCAGAAGTTTTTGCCCTGGTTTCCGATAACTAATCCTTTGTAGTTTTTATCCACTTCTTCAATTGCATAATTGATCATTTGAATAATATCAAAGCCAATCGCATTATTCGGAGAATGGAATTCTAGCAAAGCCACACCATCACCAATATCAATCAGGCTCGCACCGCTATTTTTCTTAATGACCCCTTTTTGTTTCTTAATCAACTTCAGATTTATGATTTTTTCGTTTACTTCAACCTCTTGATATTCACCATTTGCATAATAAAGGGTTCCGTTATCCCCTTCTTTATAGAAGGTTGTGTTACCGTTTTCAATCATTTGTGTGATCCATTCAGGAATATTGCGTCCTTCCTCCTGCATCCTGGCAACGGATTTCTCTAGGCCAATTGCATCCCAGGTTTCAAATGGTCCAAGCTGCCAACCGAATCCCCATTTCATGGCCTGATCGATTGCAACAATATCATCGGCAATGTCGCTAAGTAGTTCTGCTGAATAGAGTAAAGTAGGGCTGATTACATTCCATAGCAATTCACCGACACGATCTTTCGCATAAATAAGCGCTTTCAATTTTCTCGCGGCGCCTTTCTCCTGCTTTACCATATCAAGCGAAGGTGCTTTTAGCTTTTTACGCTCTACATATTCCAAAGTGGATGGGTCAAGCTCCAGTATTTCTTTCCCTTTTTTCAGGAAGAATCCCTGCCCTGACTTACTTCCCAACCAGCCGTTATCAAGCATCTTTTTCATAAATTCAGGTACTTCAAATACAGATTTTTCTTCCTCATTATCTACATTGTCATAAACATTTTTAGCTACATGCGCGAATGTATCCAGTCCCACTACATCCAGCGTACGGAAGGTTGCACTCTTTGGACGGCCAATTAAAGGACCAGTTACAGAATCTACTTCCCCGACACTGTAGCCGCGCTCCATCATTTCACGAACAGTTACCAATAAACCGTAAGTCCCAATGCGATTACCGATAAAATTCGGGGTATCTTTAGCAATTACAACCCCTTTTCCTAAAACATCTTCTCCAAATTGTTTCATCGCTTTAACTATTTCAGGCGATGTTGCTTCTGTCGGGATAATTTCCAAAAGCTTTAAATATCTAGGTGGATTAAAGAAATGAGTGCCAAGGAAATGTTTGCGAAAATCTTCTGAACGCCCTTCCGCCATTGCCTCAATGGAAATTCCGGATGTATTTGAACTAATAATACTGCCCGGCTTTCTATATTCATCAATTTGTGAAAACACACTTTGTTTAATATCAAGTCTTTCAACAACGACCTCAATAATCCAGTCGCAATCATTAATTTTTGACAAGTCGTCTTCAAAGTTTCCTGGCTCAATTAAAGATAAATTTTTCTTGGAGGTTAACGGTGCAGGTTTTTGTTTAAGTAGTTTTTGAATGGACATTTGAGCCAATCGATTACGGACTTGCTTGTCTTCAAGAGTTAGCCCCTTTTTTCCCTCATCCGCGGTAAGTTCTCTTGGAACAATATCCAATAGCTTAACCGGAATTCCAATGTTGGCTAAATGTGCTGCAATCCCTGAACCCATGACACCTGATCCAAGTACAGCTACTTTTTTAATTTTAAGGTTCAACATTAATCCCCCTTTAATTTGAATGAATGCTCATTCATTTTTATGACAAAAAAATATGGAATAAAAATCCTACATCTTTAACTATAAAAGATTTTCGAAAATTCCGCAATTAAAAAAGCCATAAAAATGGTAATTTGTTAGAAAGTTTTTATTTGGTCAAACTACTACTGGAGGTGAATTTAATGGCGAAGCTTAAAAAGAATCCAAGCAAAGAAGGAGTCAGTGCGGCAAGTGTAAAAGGCAATGCTGGTCCGCACCATGAAAAACATTATAATAAGGTAAACAGCCAAAATAACCAGTTTAAAAAATAGTCTGCACCTGTTTTATACTATGTACAAGGCGTACTTTTTCGCTCCTATTAAACGCACATAAAATACCCCAAATCTAATGATTTGGGGTATGTGTTTCATCATTATGCCATTACTGTCTCTTCCTGCATAGATATAATCGTTCCCGCATTTCCTTTCAATGCATCTAATGCTTTTTCGAGAGATGTAATAATAGTAGTACGGCCAGGTCTTGATTCTGCAAATTGAATAGCAGCTTCTACTTTAGGAAGCATACTGCCCGGTGCAAAGTGACCTTCTTCAGCCAATGCCTTTATTTCATTGGTTGAAATAGATTCCAGTTTTTGCTGATTAGGCTGATTGTAGTTTATGTAGATATTGTCTACAGCAGTCAAAATAATTAATGAGTCTGCATCCACTAATTCTGCTAACTTCTCAGAAGCAAAATCCTTGTCGATTACTGCCTCAACACCAATCAACTCGTCGTCAGATTGCATAACTGGGATACCGCCGCCTCCTGTAGAAATAACAATTTTTCCACTTTCCACAAGACTATTAATGCTCTTATGCTCCAGGATGCTGACCGGTTTCGGTGAAGGAACGACTCTTCTCCAACCTCTGCCTGCATCTTCCTTAAAGGAAGCACCAGTCTCCTGGATCAATTTCATCGCTTCCTCTTCTGTATAAAAAGGACCAATCGGTTTTGTAGGATTCTTGAAGGCGCCATCGTTTTCATCAACTACGACCCTTGTTACAATGCCCACTACATCTTTATGAATTCCTCTTTTGCTTAGGGCTTTGTCCATGGCATTTTCCAACCAGTATCCAATCATACCTTGTGACATCGCTCCGCAAGTATCAAGTGGCATTGCTGGATTTTTCTCTGAATCAGCCGCTTTTTGCTGAAGAAGGATATTTCCTACTTGTGGACCATTACCATGCGAAATGATAATATCCATTCCATTTTCAACAAGCGTTGCAAGCTGTTCAGCTGTCTTTTCTAGTGCCAGCTGTTGAGCCTTTGCACTGGCATCTCCGGATTGAATGGCATTACCGCCTAAAGCTATCACTACTTTTTTTCTTTCCATAGTTGATTCAATACCTCCAAAAATCAGTCTGTATTTAGAACTCATTAAATGGAAATAGTTCCATTGATCAATCCAACAATCGCCATACCGGCAAATACAACAAACGCTGCTGCAATAGCCAATTCTGTTTTCGTAAATACTTGTTTAATATTCGCTTCTTTCTGTACAGCTCTGTAAATCAGGATACCTGGTGCATATAAAAGCATAGTTAATAGTAAGTATCCAATACCGGCTGCATAAACCATCCAAACACCATATACACTTGCCACAATACCAACAATAATGTTTTTCACGCGATCTGCGGCAGTATCTTGTAAGGAATATTTCAATTGATAGAATGCTGTAAATGCATACGGAATTAAAATAGCTGAAGATGCCAATGAAAATGCAAAGTTATAAGCTTGCTCAGATACAAGGAATGTCAATAGGAACACTTGAATCAGACCATTTGTAATCCATAAAGAATTAGACGGAGCCCCATTTTTATTAACTTTTGCAAACCATTTAGGGAATAATTTATCCTTACCTGCTAAGTAAGGAATCTCGGATGCCAGCAATGTCCAGCCCAACCAAGCACCTAGGACAGAGACTATTAATCCAAGATTGATGAATGTTGCTCCCCATGGACCTACCATTTCTTCAAACACATATGCCATAGACGGATTAGCCAAACCGGCTACTTCTGCACGATTCATTGCACCGATAGACATAATATTAATTAATACGTAAATGATTAACGTACTAATCAAACCAATGACAGTCGCTTTACCAACATCCTTTTTGTCTTTCGCACGGCTGGATAAAACAACCGCTCCTTCAACCCCAATGAACACCCAAAGTGTTACAAGCATAGTGCTCTTTGTTTGGGACATAACATCACTAAATTTGAAGCCAGCACCAGTTCCCCAGAAGTCGTCTAAGAAAATATCCGCATTAAAAGCAAAAATACCAATAATGATAAATAGGAAAATAGGAACTAATTTTGCAATTGTTGTTATTGTATTTACAAGTGTTGCTGAGTGAACTCCTCGTAATACTAAAGCATGCACAGCCCAAAGCAATACGCTGGCACCAATGATTGCAGCTATGTTTTGTCCACCTTCAAACATAGGGATAAAGTAACCAATGGAAGAGAACAAAAGTGTAGCGTATGCTACGTTACCTAACCATGCAGACAGCCAGTAACCCCAAGCACTGTTGAATCCCATGAATTTACCAAATCCAGCTGAAGCATAGCTATAAACTCCACCATCAAGATCCGGTCTTTTATCATTCAAGTTTTGGAAAGATAACGCTAGCGCGACCATCCCTATACCAGTAATTGTCCATCCTAAAATAATTGCACCGGGAGAAGCTGCACCAGCCATATCTGAAGCAAGGTTAAATGCTCCTCCTCCAATCATAGAACCTATAACAATGGCAATTAAGGCAAATAAGCCAATCTTTTTATCTTCTGCCATTTTTTCTTCACCTCGTTAATTTGATAATGGTAGCAGGGAATTGTGTAGAACCAATTCCCTGCTAATCTACTTATTCAATATTTCCTAGTGTCAATGCCATTACAGATTTGATTGTATGCATTCTGTTTTCAGCTTGATCAAATACTTTGGAATGCTTGCTGCGGAAGACTTCATCTGTAACTTCCATTTCAGCTAATCCGTGCTCTTCATGAATCGCACGACCATAAGAAGTTTCTAAGTCATGGAATGCCGGTAAGCAGTGTAAGAAGATCACGTTGTCATTTCCAGTCATTTTGATCATATCCATATTCACTTGATATGGAGCTAATAAAGCGATACGTTCTGCGAACTTGTCTTCTTCTCCCATTGATACCCAAACATCTGTGTAGATAACATCAGCGCCGGATACTGCCTCTTCAACATTAGATGTGATTGTTACACGGCCTTGGGACTCTTTTGCTAATTCCTTAGCAAGTTCAACAATAGATGCTTCTGGGAATAAAGATTCCGGTGAACAGATACGTACATCCATACCAACTTTTGCACCGCCGACAAGTAAGCTGTTTGCTACGTTGTTACGGCCATCCCCAACGTATACGAATTTAACGCCTTTTAAGTGGCCTACATTTTCTTTCACTGTTAAGAAGTCCGCTAAAGTTTGAGTTGGATGCCATAAATCTGTAAGACCATTCCATACAGGAACTCCGGAGTGCTCAGCCAAAGATTCCACTTTTGCATGTTCAAAGCCACGGAATTCGATACCATCAAACATACGGCCTAAAACTTTAGCAGTATCTTCAATAGATTCTTTTTTTCCAAGTTGGATATCATCTTTTCCAAGATACTCAGGATGAGCGCCTAAATCAGTACAAGCTACCGTAAAAGCACAACGTGTACGAGTTGATGGTTTTTCAAATAATAAGGCAATATTTTTACCTTCCATATAACGGTGAGGAATGCCTTGTTTTTTCTTTTCCTTTAACTCAGCAGCAAAATCAATCATGTGTAAGAATTCTTCTTCAGTGAAATCTTTCTCAGCCAAGAAACTTCTACCTTTAAGGTCTGGTCTTGTTTTAATCATTTTATATACTCCCTCCAACGATAACCTTTTAATCAACTAAATCTTTTATTAAATGTCTTCACGTACTAGAGGCATGCTCATGCAGCGTGGGCCCCCACGGCCACGAGACAATTCAGAGCTTTTGATTTCAATAACTTTTACACCATGTTTGCGTAAGCACTCGTTTGAGATATAGTTACGGTCATATGTAACAACTACACCAGGTGCAATCGCCAGTGTATTGGAACCATCATTCCACTGTTCACGTGGAGCTGCGATTTCATCTCCGTCACCACAAAGGATGATTTCAAGTTCAGGCAAGTTAAGCACTTCTTTTAAAGTCTCTTTAATGTCAGTACGGTGTGTGATATTTACATTAAATTCATCAGCGCCTTTTTCAAGGATGTAAATATTCATTTTACCGCCAGGTCCCTGAATCATCGGATGCATTGTAAATTTATTGTAGTCTACCATTGTAAATACAGTATCCAGGTGCATGAATGCACGGCAGCTAGGTATTTCAATAGCTATTACTTTCTTGAATTGATTTTGTTTATTCAAGATGCTAAGCGCGAATTTTTCGATTGCTTTAGCAGATGTTCTTGCTGAAACACCGATTGCGACTACTTCTGGGCTTAATACCAGTTCATCTCCCCCCTCAATTGGGTTATGATAAGTACGGTCAAGCCATACAGGAACATCTTTACCAGCAAAACGTGGATGATGCTTGATAATATATTCCATGAACATGGACTCTCTGCGTCTTGCAGGTTCGCGCATGTTATTAATTGTTAAACCGTTTCCGATAGCTGCTGCCGGGTCCCGCGTAAAATACAGGTTTGGCATTGGATCTGTATAGAATGGATAATGGTCTTCCATCAATTCATACAAATGTGTTTTTTTGCTGATCTCCAGTTCATTTTTGCGGATACCGGACATAATTTTGTCAACCATGTCTTCATTTGAAAATGATAATAAATACTCTTTAAGATTTTCAAATGTACCCTGTACCTTTGCATTGCTTTCTTCAAGCATGCGGCTAACAAATTCCTCTTTCACTTCAGGATTTGTAAGAGATTCTGCAGCAAGCTTCTCAAGGTATAAAACTTCTATTCCTTGATCTCTTAGTGTATTAGCAAAATAATCGTGCTCTTCCTGAATAATCGGCAAATAAGGAATATCATCAAACAATAGTCTCTCCAGATATTCCGGAGTAAGATTTTCTACTTCTTTTCCGGGACGCTTTAACATTACAGTTTTTAAAGTGCCGATTTCAGAAGTAACATGAATTGGATTTGTCATATTGCCTTTCCTCCTGCACACCTTATTTTTCTTACATTTTTAGTGTAAAGGAACGAAAAAAAGAGATTTGTGATTTTTTACACACAAAAAATGTGTAAATCCTCACATAAATCTCTTTAAATAGAAAAGTTTATGTATGAATATTCAATTAATTATTTTTAATTTCCTATTATTTCGCATAACTATGTATATTTTTTTGCATATCATACTTGAAATATAAAAAAATATTTCTTATAAATTTGCAACTGTTCTTAACCTTTCTTCCAGGGCCTCTGCTTGATGGATTGTACGGCAAATAATCATACAGGTATCATTCCCACATATAGTTGCCGCCTTCTCTTCCCACTCAAGTTCATCTAAAATTGCCCCAAATGAGTGGGCATGGCCAGGTAATACTTTTAGGATAATAAAATATTCTATTCTTTCAATATTTAATAATGCGTCTTGCATTTTTTTACGTAGTTTCATTGTGTCATTGTACTTATGATCTCCGATAAATCCATACTTCGTCCCTCCGGTCTTAGATGGATATTTTACCAGGCTTAATTCCCGGATATCTCGAGAAATGGTGGCTTGTGTAATATGCAACCCTTGCTTAGATAATTCTTCGACCAGCTGTTCCTGAGTTTTAATTTCATTATTCTGAATTACCTGCTTAATAATAGCGAGTCTTTTTTCCTTATTCATAATAAAATACTCCTTTTACTAAGTTCTATAATTCTATTTATACTCATTTGTGCATAGATGAGCAATATATTCATACAAAAGAATATTTTGTATTGACTTTCTATTCGGAATTTCTATACTATTTGTATATAAAATAATAAAGATAATATTTATGATGAAGAATAGTACTTAAAATACAAATTATAGCGAGCCGGGAATGGTGAGAGCCTGGTATTAATGGTTTTAAGGAACGCCCTTCTGAAATGCTCATTCGAACAACTTTAGTAGTTTGGGCCGGACTTTTCCGTTATAAAGTTAAGGTGGTTCATTAGAACAAGCAGAGTGGTACCGCGGGTTTACAGCCCGTCTCTTAAAGATTTTTAAGAGGCGGGCTTTTTTTATTATATTTTACGGAGGCTGAGGATATGGATATAAAACTAGATGTAGCTTCTCATATGAATGAAGTACTAAAAGGTGACTTAAATCTTGAAACATGCTTGTCTTTGGTCGAAACCCCAAAGAACAAAGAGCATGGAGATTTGGCATTTCCCTGTTTCACTCTCGCAAAACTGTGGAAGCAATCTCCGCAGAAAATTGCAGTAACATTAGCTGACCAACTAAAGGATGAACGTTATGAGGATGTAAAAGCTATTGGACCGTATGTTAACTTTTTCCTCGATAAAAAGTCTATCAGTGAAAGAGTAATGAATACGATATTAACTGATCAACATCAGTACGGCACACTTTCTCTTGGACATGGTGAAAATATCGCAATTGATATGTCTTCACCCAATATCGCCAAGCCCTTTTCGATGGGGCACCTTCGCTCCACAGTAATCGGAGCCTCTATAGCCAATATTATTAAAAAATGCGGTTATACCCCTGTTAAAATTAATCACATTGGTGATTGGGGCACTCAATTCGGAAAATTAATTGTAGCCTATAAAGCTTGGGGAAATGAAGAAAAAGTTAAAAAGAGTCCCATCAGCGAACTTTTAAAGTTATATATTATCTTTCATGAAAAAGCCGAAACAGAACTTGAGCTAGAGCAACAGGGACGTGACTGGTTCAAAAAGCTGGAAGATGGGGACGAAGAAGCCACGAAATTATGGAAATGGTTCAAAGAAGAATCCCTGAAGGAATTCGAGAAAATATATGAGCTGCTTGGCATTCAATTCGACTCTTTTAATGGGGAAGCTTTTTATAATGATAAGATGGCAGAGGTTATAGAAATAATTGAGAATAGCGGCCTGCTTGTAGAAGATCAGGGTGCCATGGTAGTCAAATTAGAGGAAGAGGGATTAACACCTTGTTTAATCAAAAAATCCGATGGTGCGACTCTTTATGTAACACGGGATTTATCAGCTGCTTTATACCGTTACCGTACCTACGACTTTGCCAAGGCTGTATATGTAGTCGGAAATGAACAATCCTTACATTTTAAACAGCTTAAAGCTGTTTTAAAGAAACTTGGATTTGACTGGGCTGACGACATTTCACATGTACCATTCGGAATGATTATGAAAGACGGCAAAAAAATGTCGACTCGTAAAGGAAGAGTGGTCCTCCTCGAGGAAGTGCTGGCCGAATCAATCGAGCTTGCTCGTAAGAATATTGAGAATAAAAATCCTGATTTAAATAACAAAGATGAGGTTGCAAGACAAGTAGGCGTAGGAGCTGTTATATTCAACGATTTGAAAAATGACCGTATGAATAATATTGAATTCTCGCTCGAAGACATCCTAAAATTTGAAGGTGAAACTGGTCCCTATTTACAATATACAAATGCTCGTGCCCATTCTATTCTTAGAAAGGCCTTTACTCCTGCTAGTGCATCAGCAGGCTTGAGTGATGAATATAGCTTTGATATTGTAAAGCATTTGCTGGCATTTCCATCCGTGATTGAGCGGTCTTTCAAAAAAATGGAGCCATCCGTTATTGCTAAATACTTGATTGACTTGGCTCAATCATTTAATCGCTATTATGGACATATACGCATATTAGAGAATGACAGTGAATTGCAAAATCGCTTGGCTTTAATAAAATCAATTACCATCGTTCTTGAAGAAGGCATGCATTTATTAGGAATGGAAGCACCGCAGGAAATGTAATCCCAGCTAACCTTCAATAAAAAATATCGGAGAACCGCTTCTATGATACACGGTTCTCCGATATTTTCTATTAAGACCATTATGATTGAATTGTAAATTCAGGTACCCCTTCGAAAGCGGCTAATTCATCAGCTGTAAATTGCACTCTAATCTCTTTTTTTTCATGAACCTGTAAATAAGCTGTTACTTGTTTTTCTTTCTTTACCGAATCGGAAACAGGAAAATGCAACGTTACCTGCTGTGATTGATGCTCATAATTTTGCAGTATAATTTTGCATTCATACAGATTACCTTCATCCTGCTCTTCTATTGTACATTCGCTTTCCAAATATTCTATAGCATTAGCTCCATTCTCAGCAGCATAAATATACGTTTTGGCAGAAGTACTTAATAGACTGTTAATTACAAAAGGAATAGCAAACAATAAGACAACCAAGAATACCGGTTCAAATTTCATATATTTCTTTAAAATCTGAGGATGCTCCATAAATAGCCATTTCAAAAATAACAAGATTCCGCTGACCTGAATGATAATGGATACAATCCAAACATAAGAGACCCCAATCTCGGCTGTAACAGGAATAGAGTACGCTTGAAACAGTTGATGGCCTATAGTTTCATCCTGACCGGGCCATTTCAGTTGTAATACTAACCCCCAAATAAATATAACTGCTCCCAGTGTATGATAGGAAGTTTTGATCACATTACCCCTCCATCCCTTTAGTATAATATTCCTATTATAGTAGGGAGATGGAGAGATTTTCAATTAATCAGTTCATAAATTTTCCTCATATAACTTCTTCTTCAAAATATTCAGGTTTATGAATATGAAGCATTCGATCTTTTATGGATAGAATCTGATCCTTCTTTAATTTATTTACGACCATACTTACGGTTTCTCTGGAGGTTCCGGACATAACAGAAATTTTGGTTGTTGTAATCGGACAGTTAATACGAATGACCCCTGATTCTTCTTCACCCAAATCATTCATTAAATAATCAATCGTATTCAACACTCTTACATGTGCACTAGGGGTCATAACGTTTTTAACTCGATTTTCTTGTACCGCAAGCAACTCATTGACTTGTAGGATTACTTTTTTAAGAAGTGCAGAGTTTTTTGCCACAATACTTTCGAATGCATCCGCTACCATATAGAAGACCCGAATATCTGTTTCTGCAACGGCACTGTGATTGTAGTCCTCATTTTTAAATAAGCCCATATAAGGAAAGACCGTGTTCTTTTTGACGTAACTTGTATATAATAAGCTACCCTGTTGATTCGATTTTTCAAGCATAACAAAGCCTTCAAGCAATATATATATCCTGAGTCTCGGATCTCCTTCAAAAAATAGATATTGACCCTTCTTATATGTTCTTTCATATATAAAAGGCTCCAGTTCTTTTATCTCTTTTTCTGATAAGCACGAAAATAGGTCAACTTGTCTTAATAATTGAATTGCTTTTGCTTTCATTCGAACACCCACTTATATGTATTGTTCAGTTTACTATCAATTCTTCTATTAAATTCAGCTTGCAAACAAAATATGTTTAGAGCTGATAACAATATAAAAATCCCTTTAAGGCAAGATTCTACTTAACCTTATTTCACTCCATTGACATTTAAATTATTTTACAAACATACCGGATGCTGATCGATTGGACCTTATCCTTGCAGTAATATAGTATGGGAGCGAGTAACAATACGTATGATTTGAATATAGTTTCTATTCTATTACTATCAAAATGTATAATATCTCTTCTTTAATATTATCAAAAAATTATATTAAAATAATTAAAAGTAGATAAAAACACAAAAAAGTATGTATTTTTAATAAATTTATTATTAAAATACATACTTTTTTTAACTCTATACATATTTGTTTAATTGGAACGTCATTTACATTCTCGCAGCACTACTTATTTTTGCCTGATTCAATTCAACATTTGCTTCTTCTATAAGAATAGAGTAATCTAAATTGTCTGTCGCTACCCGTGTAGACGCTCCCATAGATACAGTGAAATCAATTATATTAGATGCTAATTTATTTTCATCTACAAGCTGAATAAGCCCATTTCTTAATTCGGCTTGCCTCTCTCTTATTTGTTTACCAAATAGTCCTGAAAAGATGACAGCAAATCTGCTTCCCTCTATATGAGCTACCACTCCCTCTCCGTTCACTGCCACGCATAATTTTTTAGATACTTCCATTAATACTTGGTCACTATAGGTAAATTCCTGATCTCTCCTATACTCCTTCGTATAATCAATTTCGATTAAATATAATGTAACAGGTGTTCCAGACTTTTTAGATTCAAGCCAAACCTCAGTTAAATAAGAATTAAAATAACGTCGATTTGGGATATTTAGAATATAATCTGTGAATGACATTTGCCGTAATTGTTCATTTTTTTCATTTAATAGTTTTATTGAATTAAATTGGTCAGTTATCTCACTGAATACGAGTACAACTGCTTCTATATGTTTATCTGCATTTAAAACAGGATTGGCACTAACTTCGAGCCAAATAGGCTGTTGAAATTTGAAATTTTTTATGCCTATAACTTCTTTTTCAACCGGTTTACACGTATTTAATGAAACCGATATTGGGATATCATTTTTATGCATTAGATTTCCATTTCTGTCTACGAGTCCCCATAGGCCATCAATCAATGATACAGAAGAAGCACTTTCAGCTGCTATTCCAAGGATCTCACTCCCAACTCGATTTATATCAATAATTTTCCCTTGGGAATCACTGATAATGATTCCATATAAAATCGAATTAATAGATTGTCCCCTCTCCATATCACCCACGTTTATTGGCTGTCTGGATATGTAATAGGATTGAAGACTAATAACAAAAATCAATAAACCAGAGAGGAGGATTGTTCCAAATTCCAAATGTTCATAATCAAATAGGATTACTATAAAATTCAAGCCTAATAACAAGAGAAACAGAGTGAGAAATACCGGATAATATCCTATAAATAAACCCGGTAATTTTCCATATGACTTTTGTCTCATTCATTCACCTTTTCTTTACATATTATTTATATAGTTCGCACTTATGTGGTTTTATATGACTATCTCTTTATTATAAAATAAAAAATAACAATAAATGCCATGTAACATATTCTTAAACTAAATATAAAATAGTAATTTATCATTCATAAAAAACATCTATTTTGAGCCATATTAGATTGTTATTAAACAAAAAATACCCCCTGCCGATTTAAGATCAGCAAGAGGTATTCAATGTTAATTTCCTTATGAAGATGTAGAAAACATGTATTTCTTATGATGGTATCTTATGCTGAATATTAATCCGAGCGCCATCATATTGCCGAGCAATGAACTTCCCCCATAGCTTAAAAATGGTAAAGGAATACCGGTAATCGGCAGCAAGCCGATCGTCATCCCAATATTTTCAAACACATGGAAAGTCAGCATACAGATTACACCAACACATATATAGGTATTAAAATCATTTTTAGTTTCAAGTCCAATTTTTGTCATGTTATAGATCAATAAGAAGAATAAGCTGATGACAATACTTGAACCAAGGAATCCGTATTCTTCTCCAATGACAGCAAATATGAAATCTGTGTGACCTTCTGGCAAGTAAACTTCCCTATTTCCAAATCCCTTACCGGATGTGGTGCCGGATCCAATCGCTAATAGTGATTTAATTAACTGGTATCCTTCTGAGGAAGTATAGTTATACGGATCAAGCCATGCATATATACGCCCAAATTGATACTGTTTAACATGGAAATATTTCTCCATAATATTTGGATGCCATACAACGAGGTAAAAAATAACTCCAACTAACAGTGTGCCACCGCCAAATATCGGTAAAAGCAATTTCCAAGTGATACCCGATACAAAAATCATCCCAACCATAATCGCAATCATGACAAGAGAAGTACCCAAATCGGGCTGTTTCATGACAAGCAAAATCGGAATAGCTGTAGTAAGTACGATTTTACATAAAAGGATGAAGTCCGTTTGAAGTGTTTTAATCCGATGCTTCAAATGATGATTTTGGATAAGAGCCGCCAACGCCAAAATTAGAAATACCTTCATAAATTCCGATGGCTGAATTGAACCAATACCAGGAAATCTAAACCAGCTCTTTGCTCCATTGACAACTGGAGCAATACTTGTTGGTGCAATTATAATGGTCATCAATAGAAATAAGCCAAAGAAGTATAAATACCAGCTCATTTTTTTCATTTGGTCAGCATCAAATCTCATGATCACAAATGCAAGGCTGATTCCTACGATATACCAGACAATTTGCTTTACAAGAAAGTTTTCGGCATATTGACCTGTCGTTTGTGCACTATATATAGCCATACAGCTTGTTATAAAAAGCAAAAATACAATAAATAGAAGACCATAATCTATTCTCGACGTGAAATTTTTATTGTTAGACATGATAAACCACCATATTCATTACTAGTTAGGCCAGTAGCCATTTTCTTTATTATACTTGAACAAGATAAAATCACAACTGACACGGCATCAAGAATATAATTCCTGAAAAAGATAATTATACATATAAATCATTATCAATTCCACTTTCTGCAATACAGTTCTTCTTTTTACTATTTTTAATGGATTCTAATTGTACCAGTTTTATAGATTTGAACTACAAACATTTGCATCTGCAAGGAATCTTGAAATCGTTAATTTTTTCTATTTTCCATGATTAGTGTTAATGAGAAAAGTAATAAGGGTACATACTACTAAAGAGCTGACTAAAGGAGTGATCTTTTATGGAACATAAATCTAAACAAACATTCCGTCATACATATATTCCTTTAACTTCCTCTACAAGCGGAATGGGTATTGAGGTAAAAGAAGATATTTATGTCCTGAATACGCAAATTGTCAATGTGACACTGGCCGGACTTCCTAATCAAGACAATTTTGTTCTGATTGATGCCGGTATGCCTAAAGCAGATGACGAAATTATTGAAGCAGTAAACAAACGGTTCGGTGAAGGCAGTATGCCAAAAGCGATTATTTTAACACACGGCCACTTTGACCATGTTGGTGCACTCGAAGAATTACTGGATAAGTGGGATGTGCCCGTATATGCACATGAGCTGGAAATCCCTTATTTAACCGGACAAAAGAATTATCCTGAACCTGACTATAAAGCAGAGGGCGGACTTGTTCCGGATATTGCCCGCTTCTTTCCTAATCACGGCATTGATCTTGGCAATAAAGTGCAACCTCTTCCTGCTGATGGGAGTGTTCCTGAAATGCCTGGATGGAGATGGATCCATACGCCTGGGCATACACCTGGACATATTTCATTATACCGAGAAGATGACGGCTTCCTGATTGCCGGAGATGCATTTGTTGGTGTAAAACAGGAATCCCTTTATAAAGTCCTTACTCAAAAACAAGAAATCAGCGGTCCGCCCCGTTATTTCACAACAGACTGGAAAGCCGCAAAAGATTCAGTCATACAATTAAACCAGCTAAATCCAAACTTTGCTGTAACAGGTCATGGTCTTCCTCTCCTTGAGGAATATTTAAAAAAAGAGCTTAACATCCTAGCATCCAATTTTGATGAGATGGCCATTCCGAAACACAGTATTTACAAGCAAGAAGAATAGGCACTATTTTTAAAACGGACATCCGTCCTGATGCTCCTAAGACTATCTAGGATTGTCCTGTTAAAATCAACTTCTATAAAAAAAGAGATCAGATGGTTTCTCAACCTCCAATCTCTTTTTTCATTTCCCTATTTCCGTAATCGAAGGATCCATCAGTTAACATACAAAGAGACTCAATCATAAACAGCTGAAATAAATTTGTCATCGGTTACTTATAAAATACGAATCAGCTGATTGTGCAGGTTCCGTATTCTAACATTACAAGAAACTTAACTGTATATTATTTCTCTATCCCTGTATCCTCTATCATATCCCTTTACATAATCTGTAAGATTAGAATAATTCGCACACTTTATGCTGCGATTCCATTTAATTTTAAGGATATAATAAATATTTTTACTTTGTTCGCCTTCTCCAGTGACTTACCTTTTACGAGACAAACACATTGATTGAGCCTCTTTATAGGTTAAAACTTTGTATATGATCCTTCTGCCTTAATAATAACTCAGATTCCATTCAAATAAATGCTTACATTTTGAACTTTTTTGTTAATTATTACCTTTTTGTTTTACACATCCCTCCATATTTCCTATATGATTATCTTAGAAATGTGTAAAGGAGCTGCCAAAGGTGAAAAGGATGCTATTCATAAGTTTTATAGCTATTATAATAATCTTACTTATTTACATATCCATTCTTCAATTCAATATGTATCGCTACGCTAATCAAGAACAGGAGGAAACAATTGATTATATTATTGTACTCGGTGCAAGAGTAAAAGGTGAAACACCATCTCTGTCACTAAAGTACCGTATTGATGCTGCGGCTGATTTTTTAATAAACCATCCTAAATGTATGGCAATCCTATCCGGTGGCCAGGGAGAGGGTGAGGATATTTCAGAAGCTGAGGCAATGAAAAGAGGATTAGAGGAATACGGTATACCAAGCAACAGATTAATCCTCGAAGATGCTTCGACAAACACGAAAGAAAATATATCATTTTCGAAAGAACTTATACCAAGCCACCTAAATTCTGGGGCCGTTGTAACAAATGATTACCACCTCTATCGAACAATCAAAATAGCTGAGAAACTAGGTTTAAAATTAACTGGGATCCCAGCTAAAACACCTAAAATTTCAAGGCTAAAGTCACATGTCAGGGAGTACGCGGCTATAACATCCTATCGGTTAAAAAAAGACATTAGCTGGTGATTGGAATCAAAAAAAGAAATGTAGATCATGGCTGTCCCCATTTTCTGCATTTCTTTTTAGTAACATCTTGTTATTCCCACGGTCTTTTTGTTGTGATGTATTCAGCAAGCTCCTTACTTTGAATACGATGCAGTTTTCGTTTAGCAGCGCGAATGCTCCCTGTCTCATTCAGTTTCTTCTCTTCCTCAGTTTCAGGGACGATGGTTGGAACACGACATGGCTTTCCTCCTTCATCTAGTGCAACAAAAGTAAGAAATGCTGTGGCTGCAATTTTACGTTCTCCACTCATTAAATTTTCAGCAATTACCTTTACAAATACCTCCATAGAGCTCTTACCAGTATAGGTCACATATGACTCCAAACATACAGAGTCCCGGGTTGTAATGGGATTTAGAAAATCTACAGAATCTGTTGAAGCCGTAACCACCGTTTTACGGCTATGTCTCGTCGCTGAAAGTGAAGCTGTCATATCAATATCACTCATTAACTTTCCGCCAAATAACGTATTATGATCGTTTACATCGCTCGGAAATATACGGTTTGTTTTTACAATTCTTGTTTCACTGCATGTCTTTGTTTCCAAGTTGTTACCTTCTTTCCTTCTATACGCTCATTTATTCTTTTTATATCTTACTATATGGAATGTTTCAACCAATACGATTCAGTGTACAGACAATATTAGTACAATTTAAGGAATCATCAAATTTGATAAATTGCTGTATAAATTATTTAATTAAATTATGGTATGCGTATAATTCCCATAACCTTTCCTGAAGGAGGAATTTAATTGAAGAGATTATTAGCCGCACTAACAGATAGGGTTACTACTAAACGCGGCATGTGGATAACGTTAATTGCATGGTTAGTGGTGACCTTAGGATTATTCTTATTTGCACCAAGTGCCAAAGATTATGATGTGTCGAGTATACAAACATTACCTGATGATGCAAAATCCGTTATTGCCAACGAAGAACTGAACAAATATTTTAAAGATGATCAGGGGGTCCCAGCCCTTTTAGTATTCTCAGCTGAGTCAGGAAAAGCAGACACGCAGACAATAAGTCAAGCGATGGATGTCATTATTAAGGAAAATATAGAGGGTGTTAAGGAAGCAGTTCCTTTTTCTCAACTGCCTCCACAGGCACAGGCACAATTTTTATCAAAGGATGAAACAACAGCTGTTATTCCGCTTAATTTCGAAAGCTCACTTGAATCAAAAGAGATTGAAGCCGGCATTGAGGATATCTATGCTGCAGTAGAAGATACCACTGCTGACATGACATTCAAGATTACTGGACCGGCGGGAATTGCCGCTGATACATTGGGCTTATTTTCAAAAGCCGACCTTGTTTTATTATTTTCAACAGTTGGATTGATTCTAATCCTGTTAATTGTTATTTATCGTTCCCCATTATTGGCACTTATTCCACTTCTGGCAGCCGGTTTTGTGTATATAGTGGTTGATCAGGTACTTGGTATAATGGGAAAAGCCGGTTTGGAAATGAGTACCCAATCTCTATCCATTATGACCATTCTCTTATTTGCAGCTGTAATAGATTATTCTCTATTTGTCTTTGCACGATATCGAGAAGAACTGAAACGTTATACCAGCAAGCATGAAGCAATGAGTTTGGCGATGCGAGAAACAGGCGAACCTGTTTTCTTCTCAGGCGGGACGGTTTTGGCTGCCATGCTTGTCCTATTCCTGGCTAAAAATGGGGACTATCAAAGCTTTGCACCTACCTTTGCCACAACGATGTTTATCATCATGATCGCATCAGTGACACTCGTTCCGGCTTTATTTACCCTATTTGGCCGAAAATCCTTTTGGCCTAAGGTCCCTCAGGTTGGGGAAAGTAATCAAACAAAAGCTACTTTCTGGTCCAGAACTGCAAACTTTGTTACCACCAAGCCTTTAATGGCTGGAGGAATTGTATTTGCTATTCTGCTTATCTCTGCCTTAAACATATTTAATATAAAATATGAATTTGATACAGTAAAAGGATTCCCAGAGGATATGCAATCTCGCGAAGGCTATGAGATTGTGGAAGAAAAGTTCGATAAAGGTGACTTGGCACCAACAACTGTTTTACTTAAATCTGAACAATCTATTTCAAAGGAACAAAGTGAAAAACTTGCAAAGTCACTTGAAGAACAAAATCTGGTGGCAAGTATTCGCCAATCAGGTGCTACTGAAGATGGGAAAGCACTACAGTACAGCCTTTCATTTTCAGAAAGTCCATATGCATTAGAATCCTTAGATGCTTTAGAGTCTATACGAGACAAATCAGATACACTCTTAAAAGAAGCAGACATTGAAGGGGAGCTATACTTCGCTGGAGAAACTGCTACCAAAGTGGACGATCGAACTATTAATGATCGAGATATTATCGTGATTGTCATTGCAGAAACATTACTCATTTTAGTTCTACTATTTGTTTTGACCAGATCATTCAAGATGCCTATCTATATGATGGGAACGATTTTGCTATCCTTCCTGGCAGCTTTAGGTCTTGGAACATTTTTAACAGATATCCTATTTGGTATTGATGCTATTAACACCCGTGTACCGCTGTATGCTTTCGTATTCCTTGTAGCACTGGGTATCGATTATAATATTATTTTAATATCCAGATACAAAGAAGAACGTGAAAAGCACCCTGTTAAAAAAGCCGTAGAAATCGCGGTGGCCAATACAGGCGGTGTCATTTCCTCCGCAGGAATTATTCTTGCGGCCACATTCGCTGTATTAATGACGCAGCCCATTGCCGTTTTATTTGTTTTTGGTTTTATTGTAGCAATAGGCATTATATTGGATACATTCCTTGTAAGAGGCCTATTACTGCCTTCTCTAATCCTGTTCTTTGAAAAAGATGCAGATCAACAGAAAGAAGTTCATTCAACTAAACTGTAATTTAACCCACCAATACCCGGTATTGATGACAGGATTTAAATGTCACCGATACCGGGTATTGATATTTTATAGTTTGGAAAAGAATAATTTGATCCGTCTTTCATTATATTCACCAAAATCAACCATTATAGAAAGTATGACTGTGTATCAATATCCGAATCACTAGGAGGACAGGATATGACCGAACAAAATTTTGCTAAACAACAGGAAGAACAACGACTATCAACCATTATCAAGATTATTGAGAATAAAGCCAATAAGCTGAACCAATCATCAGGTGGACTCAAGGATGAAGTCATTTATATTCGCAAAACCTTTTGGGAAGATGTCACCGTCAATATGGACAATGTTGAGGATGCAGTCGAAACATTGGCGAGCATAAAACAGCAATCTGAATTACTGTCAGAAAGAGAAAGAACCCAACATCAGATTACGAAGCAACTAAAAACACTGGACCTACTTAAAGACTCCCCATATTTCGGCAGGATTGATTTTCATGAAGACGGTGAAGAACAAATAGATCAAGTCTATATTGGAATTGCTTCTCTAATGGATCAGAACAATGAAAATTTCCTGATCTATGATTGGCGTGCCCCAATCTCGAGTCTATACTATGACCACTCACCCGGACCCGCTGAATATCAAACACTCGAAGGGTCCATCACGGGCACGATGGAGCTAAAGAGACAATATATCATCAAAAATGGAAAGCTTAAAAGTATGTTTGATACCGGCTTAACAATAGGGGATGAACTCTTAAAAGAAGTTCTTGGCACCCGTGCGGATAATCAAATGAAGAATATTGTTGCCACGATTCAAAAAGAGCAAAATAAAATTATTCGTAACGTACAAAGTAAGTATTTGGTCGTCCAGGGTGTGGCCGGAAGCGGTAAAACTTCGGCTGCCCTTCAGCGCGTGGCTTTTTTACTATATCGTTATTTTGGGAAGATTAAATCAGATCATATCTTATTATTTTCTCCAAATCCCTTATTCAACAGCTATATAGCCACTGTTCTGCCTAATTTAGGTGAAGAAAACATGCAACAAATTACTTTTCAGGATTATATCGAAAAGTATGTAGGTAACGAATTTGATATCGAGGATCCTTTTCAGCAAATGGAATACGTATTGAAAAATGAACAGGATGAATATTACCAGGCTCGACTTGAAGGAATTCGTTTTAAATCCCATTTGCAGTATAAACAATTGATAGATGCCTATATTCACCATCTCAGTCGACAGGATTTAAAATTTAAAACAATTTCTTTTCGCGGTGAAACACTTATTTCGGCAAGTGAAATTGCGGAATACTTTTACTCTCTTGATAACAGGAGTCCTATCCAACTTCGTATGCAGACCGTGAAGGATTGGCTTTTACAAAAGCTGGATCATAAAGAAAAACTCGAATATAAAAAAGAATGGGTAGAAGATGAACTAGAGTTACTTGAAACAGATGAATATACCGAGACTTATTTGGAGATTCAGGCAAAAGATCGCTGGTCAGAGGACACATTTAATGATTTTGAACACGAGAAAGATGAATTGGCAAAAAAATTAGTTCGTAAATATTTTAATCCAATAAAAAAAGCCATTAAAAATCTAAAATTTATCCATGTAAAAGCTATCTATAAGAACTTCTTCCTTAATGGCTATAAATATATCAATGATGCAGATTATCCTGAATCATGGCCAAGGATTTGTGATTACACCTTAGACAAATGCAAACAAAACCAATTAGCCAATGAAGATGCAACAGCTTATATTTATTTAAAGGCACAATTGGAGGGGCGAAAAACTAATAATATTATCCGGCACTTATTTATTGATGAGGCACAGGATTATTCGCCATTTCAATTTGCTGTTCTTAAACAACTTTTTCCAAATAGTAAAATGACCATTTTAGGCGACTTTAATCAGGCTATTTATGCTCATTCGATGAATGCGCCAACCCTTCTGTCTAATGAGCTGTATGAGTCAGAGAGCTTTGAGAAGATGGTTCTGACAAAGAGCTACCGATCAACCCGTCAAATTGTTGACTTTACGAAGGAAATTTTGGGCAATGTCCAAATTGAGCCATTTAATAGAACTGGGCCAAAACCTACAATAAAAATCGTAAATAACAATTCAGAACGGACCCAGGAAATAATGAATCTGATCGCTTCTTTGGAGAACGCTGGTCATCAAACCATTGCGATTATATGCAAAACAGAAGAAGAAACTCGGAATGCCTACGTAGAATTATCAAAAAACCTCGATGTCCAGCTCATGCAAAAAAACACCTATTCGTATAATAAGGGAATATTAATTCTGCCTTCCTATTTATCAAAAGGAATTGAATTCGATGCTGTCATTATTTTTGATGCATCAAAAGAAACCTATAGCCGCGAATTGGAGAGAAAATTATTCTATACGGCTTGTACAAGAGCTATGCACGAACTCTATCTGGTTAGCAGTGATGAAATGAGTCCATTTCTTGATGGGATACCGACTGATTTATACCATGTTGATTAAAGGCATAAAAAGACCTGAATGGGCTATAACCCTTCAGGTCTTCTCCATTTATGGAGTTATTTATTCTTGTCCCGGAAAATAGATGGTAAAGGCTGTCCCTTCACCAGGCTTGCTTTTTACACGGATTGACCCTTTCATCGAATCAATTATCCGATATACCGCCATCATTCCAAGACCTGTTCCTTCTACCCCTTTTGTTGAATAATAGGGCTCGCCCAAACGCTTTAATTGTTCATTGGTCATACCAATGCCCGTATCGATGATATGTATATCTACACCTTTTCTCTTATGATCCGTGTTGATTGTAAGAGAACCCCCATGACCCATTGATTCGATTCCATTTTTTAAGATATTAACGAAACATTGCTGAAATAATTGCTTTTCTCCTCTCACTATAAAGGAAGCTACTTCAATCTGAATACGTACATTTCGCATAGTAGCCAGCGGCTGAACAATATCAGCTACTTTATTCAACTCTGCTTGAATATTGATATCTTCTTTACTGTTAATATGCGGTTTAGCAAACGCCAGAAAATCTTTAATAATGTTATCAGCCCGGTCCAATTCGGATAGCGCAATATCAATATACTGCTCCTTTTTTTCCTTCGTAAGATTCTCATCACTTCTTAATAATTGTAAAAATCCTTTCGTGGCTGTTAATGGATTACGAACTTCATGTGAAATTGAGGCTGCTAAATGACTGACAGACTGCATCTTTTCCGTATCAATCAATTTACTTTTAAAGTTTCTGTTTTTCTCTAGCCTTTCTATTGAATAAACAAGCCAGACCGTTCCAGTTATATACAAGAAAACATATAAAATTTGATTTAGTGTTTTAATATCGTTAATCATTATAATTGTAAAAATCTCCATAATAGCCAAAGAGGAAATAAGCGCCGTTACAAAGGAGGCAACTAAACGCTGCCTGGTCATTAGTTTGAAGTATTGCTTTCTCATAACCATTGCAGAGAAAAGGACAAACATGCCTGAAAAAAAGTGAAACCATTCAAATGAAGAGGTGTAAAGGATAGACGCAGTAAATGTCAGCATGTATAAACTGATACCGATTGCATACCCACCATAAAATATACCGATAACAATGGATATAGAACTAAAATTCATGATCTGAATGCCAGGAGGTGATTCAGCAGTGAAGAATACAATATTAACAAGAATCGCAATCGCTTGACCAATTCCAACGATTAAAGGATTAATCACTCCAAGTACCCCATATTTAACATGCCAAAAGTAAATGAATTGAATAATAATCAGAATGATAAATAGATTAATAAATAACTTTGCAATGAATTCACTTGTCATCTGATTCTCCTTCTAAATACATCTATACTTGAAGTTTAGAGGAAAATATATCCAAAGTAAATTATTATTTTTAGAAGTCTCAGTATATTAATCTAAACTCATAAAAGCTAGAACTCTATATTATTAATCTTTTCGTAACCTTCAAAGGCGAGCCTCCAAAACATACTGCAATAATCCCCCCTCATTTCCGGGATAGAAAGTCCTGCATACATTAATTCATCTCCACCATATATTAAGGATGTATGTTTATCGAGGTATTCTTTCTCGGGATTTAACCCCCTGAGCCTCAGAATACGGAACGGTTCTGCAGGCTGTGCCATCATTCTGAAATACATCACAACCGTTTCAGATAAATCTTGACTAACAAATTGCCAAGCTGCCTGATTTCCTGCAAATGGGCTAAGTAATCGATAATACGTGCCAAATTGTATAATCGAACGAATTTCCTTATACAAGGAAATCTGGTCTTTAATCATTTTCTTTTCTAATTGACTCAGTTTGGAAAAATCCAGCTCGTATCCTAGATTTCCTGACATAGCAACATGTCCACGCATGTTTAAAGAAGTGTGACGATGCACCTGATGATTTGGGCTTGCTGACACATGAGCACCCATTGTCACCGGTGGATACACAAGGCTTGTTCCGTGCTGGATTTTTAACCTTGAGATAGCATCTGTATTGTCACTCGTCCATACTTGAGGCATATAAAACAGCATCCCTGGATCATATCTTCCCCCTCCCCCCGAACAACTCTCAAATAAGACCGTTGGATGGCGGGTAGTCAACACCTCTAATATATAATAGAGTCCCAGAATGTAGCGATGCCCTGTTTCTCTTTGGCGTTCTAAAGGTAAAGCAAGTGACCCCACTTCCGTCATATGTCGATTCATATCCCACTTCACATAGCTAATAGGAGCAGATAATAAGACATTTGAAACCGATTCAATAATGTACTCACATACCTCGACTCTTGTTAGATCGAGGACCAATTGATGACGTCCTAATGATTTCGGGCGATTGGGAACTTGAATACACCAATCGGGATGATTTCGATATAAGTCACTTTCCATAGATACCATTTCCGGTTCAAACCAAAGCCCAAAGTTCATCCCAAGCCGATTAATTTGCTCTGCCAGCTTTTTTAACCCACCAGGCAATTTTTGCTTATTTACAGACCAATCTCCAAGAGAAGTTTTAGTGTTGTTACGTTTTCCAAACCATCCATCATCCAGAACAAATAATTCAATTCCAAGATCCTTGCCTTCTTGTGCAAGCAGTAAAAGCTTGTCAGAGTTAAATTTAAAATAAGTAGCTTCCCAGTTATTCAACAATACTGGCCGCAGACAATCTCTGTACTGCCCTCTCGCCAATCGAAAACGATATAATTCATGATAAGTTCTCGACATGTCACTGAAACCCTTATAAGAATAAACCATAACGACTTCCGGTGTTTGAAAGATTTCTCCACTCCCCAAATGCCAACTAAAATTAAAGGGATTAATACCAATGGAAAGGCGCGTGGTTTCATACTGATCAACCTCAGCCTGCGCTATAAAATTCCCACTATAAACCAGGCTGAAACCGTATACTTCTCCATACTCTTCATTTGCATCTGGCTTTGCCAGGCACATAAAGGGATTATGCTGATGACTGCTGGCCCCACGTCTGCTCTCGATGAGATGGCTTCCGGCTGTTAAACGTTTTCTGGATAGATTACATTCATTTGCATGGGCGCCATATAAAGTGAGCAAATCAAATTCGCTTTCTCTAAAATCAACAGAAGCACTCATGGCTTTCAGTATACTCACTGGGTTATCTCCATGATTGATAAACCGGACTGACCGAGTGATCACATTGGATTGTTCGTATGTACTATACGTCAATATCGCCTGAAGCCCCGTTTGATTATCCATAAGGGTAAAATCTATAGAGGTTGCTTCCTCTTCTTCTTCAATGTACGTAGCAGGTAATCCGGTTAATTTTCGTTTCCCCTTATATATGTGAAAATGTTTATATTTTAAATCAGTAACGGCTGAACCATCCGAAAATTGAACTTGATAGGCCGGCGTACGAAAATCAGTGTTGTTTGCTGGATATTCCTGAGGCAACGTATCAAGGGAAAACGTTCTGTCAAACCCTTCTGGTTGTGGAGAGAACAATCGGTACTTAAACTGTAATTGATTGCTTTCATTCACATCCTTGATCCTTTTCCCCAAATATAAATGAGACAGATATGCTTGATGATAGATTTTTATCACATAGCTCATTTCACCAGCTTGCAAATGGAATATTTTCCGTTTAGGACAGTACGACACTCCCATTTTGATCTCCCTCATATCTTTTCTTCTATATATATGTACACGAAAATACCAACTTGCTCATAAATGCAAAAAAAAGAAGCCTTAAAATAAGGCTTCAAAGCGAAATCTTCATCTATTTAAATAATGTCTTCTACCCAAGGGGGCAAGGCAGTCGACAGTTATTCTCAGTTATTATTTCTCCGTTACTGTAACAGATACGGTTTTCTCCACTCCATTTCGATAAAGCTTGATTTTGACCTTATCTCCATTTGCAGCATTAGAATACAAGTATTTTCTGAACTCCCCAAGTGTAGTGACTTCCGCATCATTGATTGCCACTACCACGTCCTTAGCCTCTATACCTGCTTCAGCAGCGGGAGAACCGGTTTCCACCTGAGTTACTAACACTCCACTTGTTATCTCGGAAGGAAGATTCAATTGTTGCTGCAATACATATTGAGGTATTTCGGATATAGATTGCAAGCCTACACCAATATATGGACGTTGTACTTTTCCATCGGCAAGAAGGTCATTAACAATATCTGAAACATCCTTACTTGGAATAGCAAACCCTATTCCCTCAACCTCTTCAGATGATATTTTCATACTGTTGATACCAATAACTTGTCCGTCGGAATTGACAAGCGCTCCGCCACTGTTCCCAGGGTTTATAGCTGCATCCGTTTGAATTGCATCCATATCCCATTCACCAGCAGATGTAGCAACCGTTACTGTACGCTGCAATCCGCTGATAATTCCCTGGGTTACGGACCCCGAGAAGTCAAGACCCAAAGGGTTACCTATTGCCAACACTGGTTCACCAACACTTAGCTTTTCAGAGTCTCCGAATTCGGCTACTTTTGTCACTTTGCTTCCATCAATTTTTAATACCGCCAAGTCTGTTAATGGATCTGTTCCAACCAGTTCAGCCGTTATCCTTGTACCTTCTGCCAAGGACACCTCAATAGTATCTGCATTCTCAATAACATGATTATTGGTCACAATAAATGCATCTTTTCCCGATTTTTTGAAAATAACCCCAGAACCAGTCCCGCTCTCCTGGCTGTTATTGGACTCCTCATTGATTGTTGGTTGGCGGTAGTCATAGTAATTAGATGAGTTTTGTATATTCACTATACCTACAACCGCAGGAGAAACCTCCTCAATCATTTGAATTAGTTCAGAGGTTGTTTTCGTAGAGTCAACAATCTTCAGGCCATCCTCATCATTTACCTTATCATTTGTAGCAATGGCTGTTTTAACAGGTCCATCATCACCTGGCAGTACGCCTGATAAATCAACAAAACCTAAGTAAGAACCTGCTCCAAGTGCCACCATTCCACCAAGAATTGCGGTAATGACTGGTGTCAGCCATCTGGACCTTTTTTTCTTCTCTCTTTTAGATCTAACCTCTGCTTGATCATCAGATGCTTGAAGCGGTTGTACTTCCAAACATTCATTTACTTGTTCATTATTTTCATCTGTCATATCTTCTTCCTTGGCAGAGCTTAGTTCATGATATCCACGATATGAAATAATTTCTGTTTCAATATCTTTCTCATCTGGTAATGCAGGAATCTGAATATTATCCTGATTAGCAGTATCTATTGGTCTATCAAAATCATCATAATCACGACGGTTATTGTTTTCCATCCAAATTCCTCTCCTCACTCATTAAACTGTCTATTTAATATATTACGATAATTGTAGAATAATTGCATTTCTGCTCTTCTCACTATCTAATTTACTAACTGTATGTGTCAACAAAATGTCAAAATCTTTTCTCCTCTTAAAAAATTTAAAAGCTGCCTGTTCTTTGGCAGCTTTTAAACATAATCATTATGTTCTGGGGGCCTACAGGATGTAGGTCACAAAGACGTTGCCACAGGAAGTGGCGCTTTTAGTCTTCGTTCCTTAAACGAGGCTCTTCAGCACT
The DNA here is from genome assembly GCF_058313585.1 of Bacillus sp. z50. Taxonomy (NCBI): domain Bacteria; kingdom Bacillati; phylum Bacillota; class Bacilli; order Caryophanales; family Bacillaceae; genus Bacillus; species Bacillus sp. z50. The sequence continues at coordinate 494,631 of NZ_JBZFQL010000003.1, read as the reverse complement.
ATGGTAATCCGGCTTCAGAGCCTAGGAGTTCGGGACATAAGCATAGCCTCTTCGGGGAAGAACATCCCCCTTCGAGCCTCTGTCTTATGCTCCTCACGGGCCTACAGGATGTAGGTCATGAAGACGTTGCCACAGGACGTGGCGTTCTTAGTCTTCGTTCCTTAAGATAAGGCTCTTCAGTACTATAGTAAAGGTTGTACCTTCTTCACTGCTATTCGTTAATACCAAATCTCCATCCATTGCATTGGCGAGCATTCTGCTGAATGGGAGTCCTAGTCCTAGACCGCGGATTTTGTATTTTTTATCTTCTCCTCGATAAAAACGTTCAAATATTAAATCCTGCTCGGCAAGCGGGATTCCCGAACCGCTGTCCTGTACATCGATTGCGACATGATCCTCATCATATTTATAAATACGGACCTCTATCGTTCCCTCTCCTTGAATAGCATGCTTGGAATTATTCAAGAGATTAATCATAATTTGCTGCAATCGCAGAGGGTCCGCCGATACTACCATATCTTCTTTTGGTTGCTGTACAGTAACTTTAACAAGTTGATCATCCTGCACAATATCCCATTGGTAAATCATTTCATTAATGACCTCACCAATTTTTACAGACTCTCTGTTAACAGGGATGGCATTGGCTGTAAAGGAGTTGAACTCCAATAAGTCTCCCACCATTTTTTGCATACGAGTCGTTTCCTGTAAGGATATGGCCAGAAACTCTTTTGCTTCTTCCCCTGTTACAACTCCATCATTAACGGCTTGAAGCAAACCGCTGATAGACGTTACAGGCGTCTTTAATTCATGTGTTACACCTGCCAGCAATTCAGCTCGCATAGCTTCAAGCTGCTCCAATTTAATAGCCATTTCCTTAAAGGAATGGACTAAATCATAAACTTCCTGTTCATTTACCTCTTCAATAAGTTCAATATTATAATTTCCTTTTTGAACCTGCTTAGCTGCTTCAGCTACATTCTCAATCGGCTTAACCAGTCTTTTGGATAAAAAGTAAATCGCAACCCATCCGAGCAAGGCCAAACTTAAAATCATAATCAAAAGTAATTTGTATTCCTGATCTACTGCAGTTAACTCATCCTCAGATTGCATAACGACAATCCAACTAATCACCGTATCATTCACAATCATAGGCCGCTTAACCAAATAATAATCTCTGCCACCAATATTGTTTAATTGTTTCACTTCATCCTTACTATTAAGCAGTGCAGTTGAAAATGAAGATACATTAAGGTGATTACTTGAACGATTCTCAATTACTATTTTTCCATTTACATCCACCACATAAATGGACGGATTGCCGCTGACCTCTAATAATTTTTTTCGATTGGCAAAAACCTCTGGATTCTGCTCTGTTTGAATATCAGTTCCAACCATTTGATCCAGTATTCGCGCTGCTACTTCCTCAGCCAAATATTTATTAATATCCAGGTTCTTATTAAGAGTGGATTGCCTGATAATGATTCCTGTAAGGAATCCTATGACAATAAGTCCAATAAACAGGGTAACCAGATATCGTGTCGTCCAGTATTTCAACAAACTGACACGTTTAGTCGGATGGTTTTTCTTTTTTTGACCCAAGTGCTTCAGAAAATACATTTGCAGTTTATTATTTTTTTTCATAGACACTTAATTGATACCCCAATCCTCGCAGAGTTTTAATTTCTCCTTCAGATGCAGGCCAGTTTTGCAGAGACTTTCTCAGCCTTTTGATGGACAAATCTACCGCTCGGTCACTGCCGTCGTAATCCATCCCCCATACATGATCAATTAATTGATCTCTCGTAAATAATTGATTAGGATTTTGTGCCAAGAAGATGAGCAGTGAGAGATCGCGCGGTGTTAAGTCAAGCTCTACTCCATTTAATGTAACATTATGAGCTTTCATATTAATGCACAACGCGCCAAACTGTTTCTTTTCCTTATCATCAATGACCTGTCCAGATCTTCTCAATACTGCCTGGACACGGGCAACCACTTCATCTCCAATGAAGGGTTTAGTGATATAGTCGTCAGCTCCATCATTTAAGCCTGTGAGCTTGTAATTAATATCACCAAGTGCTGTGAGCATAATAACAGGGCATGCGCTTTTCGTACGAATTTCTTTTAATATATCCCATCCACTCATACCTGGAAGCATAACATCGAGCAAAACAAGATTCGGTTGAAACTCCTCAAATTTAGCAATGGCTTCACCACCTGTAAATACTTGTTCAACTTCGTAGTTTACTTTCTTCAAGTAAGCCTTTAAAACCTGGCTGATGGCTTTTTCATCTTCTACAATCATGATTTTTTGCATCTTTCGTACTCACTCCTCGAGGATTAAAAGATAGGACAAAAATCCCCGATAACTCGGAGATTTTCATTAAACAAAATTCACTTATTGGTGCGAATGTTCGCTTATATTATTAACAATCGTTATTTGGCCTTTAGAAAGGCGAATCGTTTGATCTGCAATGTCAGCAATATGCTGATCATGCGTAACGATGATGACACATTTATTTTCCTCATGTGCCAGCTGCATAAATAACTTAATGATGTCTTGAGCGGTATCCTCATCGAGGTTTCCAGTCGGTTCATCTGCTACAATTAAATCTGATTTACAGCAAAGGGCTCGTGCAATGGAGACACGTTGCTGCTGACCGCCACTCAGTGTGAGCACCTTTTGTCCAGCCTGCTTTTCATCGATGCCCACTTTTCTAAGCATCTCGAGTGCATACTGTTTTTTGTCCTTAACCTTATTTCCGGTAATCTCCATCGCTGTAGTGACATTTTGTAACGCAGTCATATAGGGCAGTAAATTATAGGATTGGAAGACAATCGAAACATATTTATTTCGAAACGTGGTATATCCAATTTTTCTAATATCTTTTCCTTCGTATAATACCTGTCCATCCTTAGGAGCATCCAGCGCACTCGCCAAGGCGAGAAGCGTAGTTTTTCCTGAACCGGAAGGACCGACAATTGCATAAAATAATCCTTTATTAAAAGAAACATTAATTTTCTTTACTATATCATGCTGTTTATTATTATGTCTGTACCAATAACTTAGATCCTTAAACTCCAATAATGCGCTCATTTACGGTTCCTCCTAATCCTGTCTTGAAAGTATTGCTTTTGGCTGCAATCGAAGTATGGATAATGATGGGATCAATGTAGCCAGGATGGCAATCAGTAAACCAATACCGGTTAACATACCAAGATCGGAAGCAGTTACTTTAACATCTAGATCATCCACTTGAGCTGTTTCCACCTGTGCCTGATTCGGTGCACCAGGAGCGTTTCCTCCTCCTCCCATTCCAGGGCCCATGCCGCCTTCCATTTGCATTCCTTTACCGCCAAATGGATCCATTGTGGATTGTGTATCCGTTTCTACTTGTTGGGATAATAATTGATCGCCGATTTTATCAGCTGCTACATTACCAGTGACAGAAGCTATACCAAGTGCAAATACAGCAATGATTAGTATTTCTACAATAAACTGCCCTATCAACTTGCTCTTCTTTTCTCCAATGGCAAGCAGTACGCCCATTTCATATTTACGCTCCCGTATACCAAGCATTACAATCAGTCCTAAAATAATCGCACCTGCAATAGTCACGAGATAGACAACGTTCTTAGAAAAGGATGCTACATTGTTAATTGGTTCAACCATTTGTTGATACAACTGATCGTTGGCATCCAATTTAAATATGTCCGTATCAATAGCTCCGGTCGCTTCTGCATCCTCAATAAAAGAATCCGTATCCGCTGGGTCATTCATGTAGTAGACTGCGCTTTCGATTGTATCCTTGTAATCTTCACCCTTCAATTCATTAACAAGTGTGTATGGTACATATACTTTGTTATACGGATTCATGGCAGTGAAGTTCATCATACCTGAATCAGTAGATATTGAAGAAGTTTTGTAAATGCCGATTATTTCGACTTCAACAGTTGTATCTTCATCTGTTGAAGAGGTCACCTCTAATTGGTCCCCAACTACCAATTCGTTCTCTCCAGCCAGTGTCTCTTCGATAATGGCTACATTTTTATTTAAATGGTCATCTGATAGATGAGTGCCCTCTACCATTTCGGCATCTCCATCCATAAATTCGCTTGTTGTATCTGTAAAAGCTACTCCCTGGAGACTAATATCGGCATCCGCCATACTTGGACTGCCGCCTCCTCCAAATCCCGGACCTTGGCCATTTTTGTTCGTTTCATTTGTTGTACTTGTTGACTCTGTTTCTATTGGATCAAAATTTCCAGCCACTCCAAATGTAGTAGAATAATAGTTATATCCTTTTATCTGTGACAAAGATAGTAATTCATTTGCATCCTCAACCGCGACAGGCTCTTCTGTTAATCTAACAGGTTCTCTGTTTTCTTGATTTTCACGCTCCTGCCGTTGCTGCTCCATTAATTTTTCTCGATCAGCACTTAGTGTGACTTCACTGCCAAGACTCTGTTTTGCGAGCTCTGCTGATTTGTTTGCTGCTGTTTGTATCGATACGCCAGATAAAACAAGCACACAGATAACTGTGAATACAACTAACTGTAGAATGCTCTTCCCTTTTCTGGCTTTTACACTTAAAAAAGCCCTTTTTATAAAGTTCATCTTTTTCATCCTTTCTGACAATCTATACCGGGTAAATCCTTAGAAAAGCTTTTCTATAAAAAATCTTACGACCATAATGTGTCGATAAAATGTCAAACAAAACTAAAAATATTTGTGTAGGCGAAACTATTATATTTGTATGAAAAGCTTTACAATTGACGTTAGAAATATTGATTATGTACAGTTGAAAAGAATATAACTATTAATATAACCGCTTGATACATAGATTTTTTTATACTTCATAGACACATAATTATCTAAGCATTTTGAGCGGTTTTAGAGGAGAAACTCATGGAAAATAAAAAAATATTGCCCGTTCTATTCCTGGTCATGTTTTTAGTGATGGTTGGCTTCGGGATTATCATTCCGGTCCTTCCATTTTTAGCAGAAGAGGTCGGCGGCACACCTACCCAGCTTGGCTTACTAATGGCAGTTTATTCGTTAATGCAGTTAATTTTCGCTCCGATTTGGGGAAAGATATCGGATCGAATCGGCAGAAAACCAGTCATGTTAATCGGTATATTTGGTCTGGCTTTATCATTCTTCATCATGGCCATAGCCAATTCATTATGGATAATGTTTGTGGCACGGATCATTGGTGGTATCCTTTCCTCAGCCAATATGCCAACTACCATGGCCTATGTAGCAGATATTACGACTGAAGAAGATCGTGGAAAAGGAATGGGGATTATAGGAGCAGCGACCGGGTTAGGCTTCATCTTCGGTCCAGCAATTGGCGGGATTCTTTCAAAATCCAGCTTAAATACGCCTTTCTTAATTGCCGGAATCCTCTCTACTTTGACGTTCTTATTAGTACTTATTGTTCTTAAGGAATCCTTAACAGCTGAACAATTAGGAAAACAAAGCTCGGGCAACAAATCGATGTGGATGAATTTTAGCGGTGCTGCTTCTATCTTGTTTGTGCTTCAATGCGTCGTATCTTTGTCTATGGCTGGTCTTGAAGCAACTTTTGCTTATTTTGCCGCTAATAAGGTTGGAATTGATACGGTCCAATTAGGATATATCTTTATGATTATGGGATTTGGCAGTGCGATTGTGCAGGGAGGACTCATTGGAATTATGACGAAGAAATGGGGAGAAGGCCGAGTCATTCAAATCGGGCTAATCGTTTCAATCATCGGGTTTATACTAATCCTATTTACCAATAGCTTCTGGACTGCAACACTCTTTATAACAATCTTCGGGTTAGGCAATGGGCTTATTCGTCCAGCTGTCACTGCATTGCTGACAAAGACCTCAACAGGAGGACACGGCAGCTCAACCGGACTACTTTCATCCTTTGATTCCCTTGGCAGGATCATAGGCCCGCCACTTGGAGGTTTACTGTATTCATTCGCCGTTGGACTCCCTTATATTTCAGGAGCTATTCTGACTGTAGGTGCATTATTGCTTTATCAGGTTTACCATGCTCAGGCAAGAAAAGTTCAAGCTTTATAAAATTATAGTATTGAAGCCTTCGATTTTTACCATCGGAGGCTTTTTTGTTTTATAAGAGGTAATCTTAAGCGCTATGGGCAGGCGCTGGCTGGTTTTTTCCTCAATCCGGCTTGATTATTCCTGCTTTCCGCTGGTTTATTCACCTAATTGGCTGGTTTCTGCCTCTTTCCCGCTGGATTTCCTGCCGAATCGGCGGGATTCCCCCTGTTACTCTCCCTAGAATATCCTAATCATCAGTTTCCTTTCCGCTATTTCACTTGCAATCTAGATTCGGTCTATATTTAGGAGGAATTTTGAGTGAATTATAGAATATAGGTATATCATAACTAACATTTTGTTAGCGGGGAGCCTTTACTTAATTTTATGCAACTTAATGGCTAGTAAGTTAACCGGAAGGATTCATGCTGAAAGAAGGAATATGATTCTTTTTGGAGAATTGAATATACATGAAACTAATTATGGACTTGGGAGACTTCTAATGGAACTTACAATAAGTAAAGATTATTTCAACGAGGCATTATCCGATGTTAGCAGGGCAGTGACAACAAAATCGCTTTTACCAATTCTAACAGGCATAAAGTTGGTCGCTAAGGAGGATTGTTTAATCCTGATTGGCAGCAATTCCAATATTGCAATAGAAAAAATAATTCCTTTAGAAATGAACGGTATCCGGATATTAAACATAGATGAAACTGGCAGCGCAGTTCTTCCAGCTAAATATTTATGTGAAGTTGTAAAAAAATTATCTGATGATATTCATATAAAGGTAACTGGAAATAACGTAGCTAAAATTCAATCTGATGAAGTCATGGTATACCTAAATGGATTTAATCCTGGCAAGTATCCCACTTACCCTTCAATAAAGACAAACCATTTTATACAGATACACAGCTCTGCCTTAATGGAAATAATCAAACAAACTACATTTGCAGTCTCCAAAAGTGAAACAAGACCTGTTCTAACTGGTGTGAATATGTCGTTTAAAGAGAATAAGCTAACCTGTGTTGCGACCAATTCCCATCGACTGGCTTTAAGGAAAGTACCAATAAACTCACAAATTGAAGCTTCTTTCATTGTTCCTGGTGCCAGCCTTACTGAGCTCACAAAACTAATGAATAATGAAAAAGATCTTATACATATTTACATATTAGACAATTATATCGTATTCAAATCGTCGACTACCTCATTATATTCCAGACTTATTGAAGGTAATTTCCCTGGCATCTCTAAACTTATACCAGCCGATTCGAAAACCGTCATGATACTAGATACAGTAAAGTTATTAAAGGGGATAGATCGGGCTCGGCTGTTTGCAAGTGAATGGAAAAATAACAATATATTGATTGAAATGATAGATGGTAAACAAATAAAGATTGCATCAAACTCAACAGACATGGGGAAAATCGAAGAAATAATGGATATCAGAATGGTTCAAGGTGAAATTAATTTAAGTATATCTCTTGATGGAGAATTTCTACTCGATGCTTTAAAAGCCATAAAAGAAAAAGAAGTAAAATTAAGTTTTGGCGGATCCTTAAGACCCGTCTTGATTGAACCAGTTAACAATCCGTCTCATCTTCACCTTATATCCCCTGTACGATCGTATTGATGTAAATCTATTTCTTAGAAAAAAAATAACGGCTGCTTGTACACGGCAGCCGTTATTTTTTATTGAATTCTGTTTTCAACTGCCTGACATACTTCCTCAGCAGTAAGACCATCAGCGTTGATCACTGAAGCTTTTGTTGCTGTATCCTGCATACCCATTACGTTAATATCCAGGCCGGATACAACACAGCAGTCACACCCTTGTGTGTCATTTTCCTGTTTTAATTCGATTACATTATGTCCTTTATCACGTAAAGCTTGTTGAACGTCTGATAAAGATTGCTCCACACCAATTTTAGCCATAACATCCACCTCCTTCTTATGTAAATTGTCCATTAAGGCGACAAATTATACCAAAAATGCAGAAGGTCAATCGAAATATTGGTATATATATTATTATTACTGGTATAGCATTTAGTATTACAATCATGTTAATATTTGAGCAAAACTATTTACTTATAACCAATTTAAGACTATTATTCTATAAAAAGGAAAGAAAAGTGGTGTGAAAATGAAGTCAACTGGGATTGTTAGAAAAGTCGATGAACTCGGCAGAATTGTACTGCCGATTGAACTTAGAAGAACTCTTGATATTAACATAAAAGATTCTATAGAGATTTTTACGGATGAAGACAAAATTATCCTGCAAAAATATACACCGGGTAAGGCTTGTGCCATTACAGGTGAAGTCAGTAATCAGAATATTTCATTAGCCAATGGAAAGATTGTGTTAAGTCAGGAAGGATTACGAATACTAAATTCAGAATTAAATCGAGTGATTGAAAGATAAAAGGCGATTCTTTATCGCCTTTTACCTCGAATTCAAGAGAATTTTGTACTTTCCAGCATAAACGCTAATATGTTTCAATTATTGAACATTTAAATTTACAAAAAGATCACGTAAAAAAGATTAACATCCTTTGAGGCACCACATTGTTCCACCCCTTTATGCAGCCGTCCAACTTTCTGATTTATCATGCAGGCAAAACAAAAAGCATGAGTCCAGTAAAGTACCGAACTCATGCCCTAAATCATCTGCAAAACAATATGTCATTTACTCAATTATTCTTTCACTAGATCCTCGATTGAATCTATATCCATGTAAGTAGGAACAACGAGTCCACTCTTGGCACCTTTTAGATTTGGACCCAGATCGGTTAAATCTTCCTTATACTTATCATAGTAGGCATTATGAGTTAATGGCAGCCAAGCCGCAACCATGGCATCTGCTTTTTGATTGGCAATTGATGCAAACATCGGCCCAATTTCTACCTGCTTTAATTCCGGACTATATCCATGCATTCTTAATACTTCACCAATAACATTTGTTGATGCGATCTCTGACTCCCAGGCAACATAGATTAGACTAATACTTTGTCCTTCTCCCTTTTCTGCACCTGTCAGCCATTGATCCACCTTATTTGGATATTTTTCAATCCATTTGGCGGCTGCCTCTTTTGGTGTCATTCCTCCTTCCATGTCCACCATTACCTCTTCCATATCAGCTGGAGTCCAGTAAAATTGATCTAAGATTTGTTCTGCTCCAGGCAACTCTTCTTTCAAACCTTTTCGGACCAATGTATGGATGTTTTCACTTTGGCCATATACATTCTTGGGATCATCTAAATATTTCAGATCATATTTTTGGAACTTCCAATGCGGTGTCCAACCTGTCAGAATAATTGGATCCTGATTATCGTAAGCTTTTTGAAGCTCAGCAACCATAGCAGCAGATGATCCTTCCTGCAAAGTCCAGTCTTCTTCCAGTCCATATTTCTTCAACACTTCTTCAGTTGCTGACATAATTCCTGCTCCAGGCTCAATACCCACAATTTTATAATCCACCTGATTGCCCACATAAGCATCATCTTTTGTACCTGTTTCTGCAGAAGAAGATAATGCTATATATGCGTATCCTCCAAGGAAAATTAAGATGATGAAACTATAAACCCATTTCTTAGCAATTACTCTTTCATATACAGGAGTTCTGAGGTTTTGCGATAATCTGTCTAAAATAATTGCAATGATAACAAGTGCTAAACCAGCTTCGAATCCTTCACCTACTGCTATTTGCGAAACGGCACGGTATACCTCGGCACCCAATCCAGGCGCACCAACAAGGGATGCCATAACCACCATAGATAAAGAAAGCATGATACTTTGGTTGATTCCGGCCATTATCGTTGAAACAGCCAATGGCAGTTGGACCTTTGTGATTTTCTGCCACGTGGTGGAACCAAAGGCTTGAGAAGCTTCTATTAAATCTGCCGGAACCTCCCGGATTCCTAAGTTCGTCATTCGAATCGTCGGCGCAACAGCGAAAATAAAAGAGGCCACGATTCCCGGAACGACTCCAATTCCAAAGAAAAGGATGGCAGGAATCAGATAAACGAAGCCAGGCATCGTTTGCATGAAATCCAGAATCGGCATTACAATTCTCTTCACCGTATTACTCTGTGACGCCCAAATACCAATTGGGACTCCGACAATAACCGTAATCAGTACGGATGCCAATACTAATGCCAATGTTTGAATCATAGCATCCCATAATCCTAAATTATCAATCAATAATAATCCTATAAACGTTAATAATGCCATGCCCCAATTATTTGTATATAAAACTAGCAGAGTAATCAGGATAATTAACAGAATGGAAGGTCCTAAGCCCAGTACTTCCACACTTGTATCAATAATAGTTTGAATGAACATCGAAATCCAATTAAATAGTGGTCCACATACTTCTGTTACCCAATCAATAAAACGATCTACTCCAGAAGCTATCGGTAATTTTTCTAGGTTCATTGACTTTCCTCCTTATCTTGGAGTACATCTTTGTTACCAGCCAATGCTCCAATGACAACACCACGTACAAGAACACCCTTCAATCTGTTAGCTTCATCAACGATTGCTAATGGGATTTGTGCATTTGCCATATCGTCGAGCAAATCAGATAGAATCGTATTTTCCAATGCTGTTGGCACTTCTTTTGTCATGACCTCTTCTATAGGGATTTTCTTTAGAATAGCTTCTCTTGCCTGGTCGGCGGAGAGCGCCCCAAGCAGTGTCTGCTTGCGGTCTACGATAAATATACTGGAGTATCCCCTGTCTTTCATAATTTGTAAGGCAACACGAGGACCTCTGTCAATTGTAATACGTTCCGCCCGAGTCATAATCGAAGACGCAGTCAGAACATGTGACAAATCGATATCTTCAATAAATCGTTCAACATAATCATTGGCAGGATTCATCATGATTTCCTCAGGAGTTCCCACTTGAATTACCCTGCCATCACGCATCAAAGCGATCCGGTCACCTATTCTTAAAGCTTCATCCAAGTCATGCGTAATAAACACAATTGTTTTTTTGTAATTATCCTGGATCTCCAGCAGCTCATCCTGCATGCTTTTGCGGATAAGTGGATCAAGGGCACTAAATGCCTCATCCATAAGAAGAATATCTGTATCACTGGCCAAAGCCCTCGCAAGTCCAACACGCTGTTGCATCCCGCCGCTCAATTGGGATGGATATTGATCTTCATATCCTTTTAGGCCAACTACTTCTAGTGATTCCATTGCCTTCTGTTTTCGTTCCTGTTCAGGTATTTTTTGAATTTCCAATCCATACTCTGTATTCTCCAGGATAGTTTTATGAGGAAATAGGGCGAAGTTTTGAAACACCATACTAATTTTCTTTCTTCTAGTTTCACGTAATTCAGCCGGTGACATGTTAACAATATTCTCATTATCAATCAAAATCTCACCGGATGTCGGGGCAATTAGACGGTTTAACATTCGAATCAACGTGGATTTCCCACTCCCCGATAACCCCATAACAACAAAAATTTCTCCTTCATAGATATCAAGATTGGCATTATTAACCCCAATCGTACATCCTGTTTTCTTTAAGATATCTTTTTTTGAAGAGCCCTGCTTCAATAATTCAAGTGCAGATTGTGGAGATTTTCCAAACACTTTTACAACATTTTTTATACTTATCTTTGGCTGCAAACAACCACTCCTTCTATGTATTTTTTTGAAACAAACCATTTTCCCCTACTTATTACTATATCCTATTTCGGGAAAATCTAAACTTTTTTGCTCCTTTATACCCTTTTGCATAAGAATTGACACTAAAAAAGCCCCTCTTTTATGAGGGGCCAGACATTCAATTTATCAAATTCTATTCTTCTTCACCAATTATTTTTACTTCTGTTTCCAGGCTGACGCCAAAATTAGCTTTAACCGTGTCCTGAACATGCTTAATCAGCGCCAGATAGTCAGTAGCAGTAGCATCGCCAGTGTTAATGATGAAACCGGCATGCTTTGTAGATACCTGTGCTCCACCAATTTGAGCCCCTTGCAAACCGCTATCCTGAATCAGTTTACCCGCAAAATAGCCAGGCGGACGTTTAAATACACTTCCACAGGAAGGATACTCAAGCGGTTGCTTGGACTCCCTTAAAAAGGTTAACTCATCCATTTTTTCTTTAATTACTTTTACATCTCCCGGTACTGGAACAAAACGGGCTTCTAAAACGATATAATTTTGCTTGGCGATCAAACTGCTACGGTAAGTAAGCTCCATCTCATCCTTCGTCAATGTAAGAAGCTCACCCTTCTCATTTAACACGATAGCTGACTCAATGACCTGTGAAATTTCTCCACCGTAAGCACCAGCATTCATATACACAGCTCCACCGACTGAACCAGGGATTCCGCAAGCAAACTCTAATCCCGTCAGCTTCTGTTCTAAAGCAAATCGGGATACATCAATAATGGTTGCACCGCTCTGGGCAATAATTTTTCCATCTTCCATATAAATCTTATCTAAATGGTTTAGAATCAGGACAATTCCTCTAATTCCACCATCTCTAACAATTAAATTCGATCCATTTCCTAAAATCGTCAACGGAATATCATTCTTATGTGCATAAAGTATCGTATTTTGAACCTCTTCATAGGTTGTAGGCAACACCAAAAAGTCTGCATTCCCACCCGTTTTAGTAAATGTATATTCACGTAAAGGTTCATCCTGTTTAATATGTTCTGCTTGAATAATCTGCTGCAATTCTTCAATTGTTTTTTGTTTATTCATACTCTCAACCTTCTGAATTTATATTTGTCATATCTTATTATATACATGATTCACTCTGGGAAATCACTGCAAATGGTTGGAAATCGCTAAAATCACATTCATGAGTAAAACGATAATCCTGTTAGTGAGATATCTTTAGAACAACCTCATTGACTATCATACTATAAATATGCCCTATAAAAAAATAGTTATATCTATACCAAGATACATCGAGTTAATTAAATGAACCATTTTTCTTTATGTATATGACATATACCTAAACTAATGTGCAAAAAGCATCATCCCTCCTTAAGGATGATGCTAAGTACACACTCTAAGCCCTTTTAATCTCTAATGTTCTTGCAACTAAGGATAAACCGTAATTAACCACAAAATACATAAGTGCAACGAGAATCAGGATGGGGTAAATATAGTTCCCGTTTTGCGCGTAAATAATCTGGCCGTTATGTGTCAGTTCTGGCAATGCAATAATAACCGCTAATGATGTATCTTTTAACAAGGAAATAAACTGACTAACAATAGGTGGAACCATGTTCCGCAAGGCCTGTGGCAAAATAATATGAATAAGTGTCTGTATGTAATTTAAACCTGATGAACGAGCTGCTTCTATATGTCCTTTTGGCACTGAGTTTAGGCCACTTCTGATAATTTCTGAAATCATGGCAGATTCAAAAATGGTTAACGCCATAATGGCCGCAGTCGTTACACTCATATTCAAGGACCAGCCTCTGCTTGGATCCTGTAAACCAAAATAAACAAAGAAAATAATTAGGATTAGTGGCAGATTTCGGATCGTTTCTACGATAACCGCCACAATCTTTGATAACAATGGTACCTTGGCATAACGGATTATTCCTAATATCCCCCCGATAATAAAACTAAGGATAATAGAAATTACAGCAACCTTTAGCGTAACAAGAAATCCATCTACTAAAAATTTAAGATTATCGGGCGTATATGCTCCTGCAAAATCCATGATTACGCCTCCTTACGAGCTTTTTGCCAGGTGTTTTTCTAAATACCCTACACCTAAACTGAGTGGAATGGTGATAACCAAATAGAATATAGCAACAAAAATATAGACATCAAATACAACAAATGTGTGGAGAGAGATCAAATCAGCCTGATACATTAATTCACCGCCAGCAATGACAGCCAAAATGGATGAATTTTTGACTAAATTAATAAATTGATTGCCTAATGGAGGAATAACAACTTTTATAGCCTGAGGCAAAACAATCATTCTCATGGCCTGCCCATAGGTTAAGCCTGATGAACGGGCTGCTTCCATTTGCCCTTTGTGAATTGAAAGAATCCCTGCACGAATGGCCTCTGCTATAAAAGCCGCCGTATAGATCGTTAATGCTAATGATCCCGCCGCAAAGCCTGGCATTTTCGCCCCATAATAAAAGAGAAATGCAATGATCAATAAGGGGATATTTCGTACAAATTCAACATAGGCAGTCCCAATCCAATTAAGTGGCTTGAAAGGCGCAATCCTCATGACTGCGATCACTGCTCCTAAAAAAAAGCTTCCTACGAGGGCTAATAAACTTATTTGTATCGTCTTTAGAAAACCCTCTAAATACATATCCATATTTTCTGCGAGTATAGAAAAATCCAGCAATTGATTCACTCCTCTTAATCAATCAGGATGAGCCTGTATGCCCATCCTGATTGGAGAAATTATTTATTTTTGATCCATTTATTAAGTATCTCATCATAAGTTCCGTTATCTTTAATTGTTTTTAGAGCTTTATTTAATTCATCCACTAATTCTGTATTACCTTTTTTAACAGCGATTCCATATGGCTCTTCCGTAAATTGTCCGCCAACTAATTCATACGAAGGATCTTCATCAACCATTCCATACAGGATGGCATCATCCGTTGTTAAAGCATCTCCTTGTCCGGATTTAAGTGCTGTAAAAGCTTCTGCATAGTTTTCATATTGCAGAACTTCTGCATCCGGTGCTTTTTCTGCTATATTAATAGCAGAAGTAGAACCTTTAACAGCAAGAACTTTGGTACCTGCTTTTAAATCATCTATGCTTTTAATTTTGCTTCCCTTTTTAACAAGCAATGATTGACCTGCTTCAAAATAAACATCTGTGAAATCTACTTCTTTTTTACGTTCCTCTGTAATTGTCATAGTGGCAACAACAGCGTCAATTTTTCCATTCTGTAGCAGTGGCACACGCGTTTTAGAAGTTACTTCTACGAACTCTACTTTATTTTCATCCCCGATTACCTCTTTAGCCAATGCTTTTGCAATGTCCACATCAAAGCCTTCTACTTTACCAGTGCTTGTATTTTTCAATCCAAACAGACGTGTATCATTTTTCACACCAAATACGATTTTATCTTTATCCTTAATTTTTTCCAGACCGTTTTCAGATGATCCTCCGGTTGTTTCTTCTTTACTACCGCAGGCTGTCAACATGAATACAGCAATGATTGAGAGTATTGATACCTTCCAAAACTTTTTTAATGACATTCTTTTTCCCCCTTATTAATGATTTAAAATACGGCTTAAGAATGAACGAGCCCTTTCTTCCTGTGGATTCGTAAAGAATTCAGCCGGTGTGGATTCTTCTAAAATTTTTCCTTCATCCATAAAGACAATACGATTAGCAACCTCTTTCGCAAAGCCCATTTCATGCGTGACGACAACCATCGTCATGCCTTCCTTCGCCAGCGCTTTCATAACATCCAATACTTCACCAATCATCTCAGGATCGAGAGCAGAGGTTGGTTCATCAAAAAGCATAACTTCCGGATTCATCGCTAATCCTCTCGCAATAGCAACACGCTGTTGCTGCCCGCCGGAAAGCTGGGCAGGAAATGCATTTGCCTTATCAGGGATACCTACTTTTTCAAGATATAGTTTTGCGGTCTTTACGGCTTCCTCTTCAGACTTACCCAACACTTTCATAGGAGCCAATGTTATATTTTGAAGGACTGTTTTATGAGGATATAAATAAAAATGCTGAAATACCATACCGATATCACGACGAAGCTCGTTGATATTTGTCTTTTTATCCGTCACCGAAATACCATTTACTTTTAAAGTACCGCTATTAATCGCTTCGAGACGATTAATACATCTGAGCATCGTACTTTTACCAGATCCCGAAGGTCCAATTACGACTACTACTTCTCCCTTTTCAATTTGTAGATTTATATCTTTTAGAACATGAAAATCACCAAAATACTTATTTACATGATCAAAGACAATCAAAATACTTCCCCCTTGCTGATATTTGCGGCAATATTTTATATTTTCTGATATTATATGGACTACTTAGAATTATATGTATATAAAGTTTGTCCGTCAACCAAATTAAAACAATGTTTTCCATTTTTGGGGTAATTATACTTAGATAAGATTCATGAAATAACCTCTTATTATCATGGGAATATACTATTTTATTATCTGTGTGTAGTGGTTTAATCATTCTAATAGAATTGAAGTAGCAAATTCATCTCATCTAGATGTAAAACTTGCTGTACTAAGAAGTGTCATACTCTGAGGTAATAGAAATGTAGATCTAAAGATGTTTAAAAGGAATATTTCCTCCGATAAATGAAAAAGCAAAATAGGAACATGTTACTACATTTGTTCAATCCTATTTTACCTATATTTCATCATATAATTTAGATTTTACTGGTATATTATAACATTATCAATCATATTTTTTAAAAATTATAACATATTCTACTTAAACCAGCCTTTTTCTTTAAATCGAGAGATAGCTTCTATTCGATTATTGACGTCCAGTTTATCAAGTATGACAGAGATATAGTTTCGAACCGTCCCTGTTGTTATAAATAGTTGATTGGCAATTTCCTTCGTATTTTTCCCATCAGCTATTAAGCCCAAAACCTGCTGTTCACGTTCCGTAAGAGGGTTTTCCTCTTCATAAATCATGTCAACCAGTTCGGGTGCATAAATACGTCGTCCATCCATAATAACCCTGATAGAGTTGGCCAGTTCTTCACTCGGACTGTCCTTTAACAAATACCCGCGTACATCCGCTTTTCGTGCCCTTTCAAAATAACCTGATCTCGCAAAGGTTGTAAGTATAATTACTTTGCATGCGCTTCCTTTTAATTCTTCTGCGACATCGAGTCCACTTTTTCCAGGCATTTCTATATCCATCACACAAACATCTGGC
Source organism: Bacillus sp. z50 (assembly GCF_058313585.1). Classification (NCBI taxonomy): domain Bacteria; kingdom Bacillati; phylum Bacillota; class Bacilli; order Caryophanales; family Bacillaceae; genus Bacillus; species Bacillus sp. z50. The sequence goes on along the minus strand of NZ_JBZFQL010000003.1, from coordinate 477,676 downwards.
TTATGCTGTTTGATCATGGATATAGCTTCCTCTCCATTTTTAGCTTTACCAACTACCGTCATATCTGGTTCTAAATCTAACAATGCGCCTAATGCACCAAGCAGCATTCTTTGATCTTCAGCTATTACGATTTTAATCATGCCATTACCTCCTGTTGAACGTTCCGCTCTATCAGTGGAATTTTAAAAATTAATTCTGTTCCTGAATTAACCCGAATATCAAGGCTTCCATTCACAAATTCAAGCCGCTCCCTCATTCCCTTTAATCCATTCCCTTTACCCATTTCTTTTTCAACAATTCCTGTTCCATTATCCTGAATAATCATTGTTAATTCTGTATGCGTTTTTTTAATATCGAGTCTGCATTCATTGGCCCTGCTATGCTTCACGATGTTAGTAATAGCTTCCTTTAAACACATACTCAATACATTTTCCACAAGCAGCGGAATCTTCTGGATACTCTCTTCTCCTTCAACATAAAATTCCATTTGAGCTGCTCTCAATATTTGCTTGATACGGATTAATTCATCCTCCATTTTGGTGCCCCTCATATCAGCTACAATGTCACGCACTTCTTTTAATGCTGTTCTTGCAGTCACTTGAATATCTTTCAATTCATTCTTTGCCTGCTCCGGATTTATTTGTACCAGCCTACCGGCCAAATCACTTTTCAGTCCAATCAACGAGAGTTTCTGACCAAGAATATCATGTAAGTCCCTTGCAATTCGCTGGCGTTCCTGAAGCTTAACTAAATCTGATATTTGTTTGTGAGCATCTTTCAGCTCAGCCTCCAGCCTTTCTCTTTTGTGAATATTATAGGAGCTCAATGGAAGTAAAATAACACCAATTACACATATTAAAATAAAAGGAAATTGTGAAAAGAAGAGTGGATTCTGAGTAATGAATCCCCAATTAACCGTCAGTACTGTGCCTCCAACATGAATACCATATAAAATAAAGAAACCTACCTTATTCTCAACAGTTCCAATATAATAAGCCAGAAAGAGTGAAAAATAAACAAATCCAAAAATTAATGACATAGCTATACAAATTGCCATTTGAATTCCTACCCAGAAATAAACAAATCCACCTTTTGAAATGGCTGAAATACGATTACTAATAAAAAATAGCAGAATAAGAATGACTCCTGACACCATCATAAAAATAGATTTTGTGTGGAAAATGAAGTAGAAAGGGAGAATACTAAATACAAGCCAAATATAAAGATTCAATCCTTTATTATTTGGAAATAATTGATTCAAAGCGTTCAATTGCCCTCTCCCCCTCCATTGATTTTACTTCAGCATATACCAGTAAATTAAAAAAATACAGTAAATTTACTGTATTTTTTTGTAACATCTAAATTATGATTTTACCTTACCAGCACGCCCATTTATATCTTTAAAGCTCACAAATCCTTTACCTTTTTCATCCCATAAGCGAAAACGGATGGCCTTTAAGCTTGAAGATATCGTAATGGTTGTAGCTTGCTGTAAAGGAGCAGTCTCATTATGGACTTTTTCAAGATGGTAATTTGGTACTCTTGGACTTAAATGATGGACATGGTGAAATCCTATATTCCCTGTCACCCATTGAAGAACTCTTGGAAGTTTATAATAGGAGCTTCCGTCGATTGCCGCTTTGACATAGTCCCAATCTTTTTCTTCCTCAAAATATGAATCTTCAAATTGATGCTGTACATAGAATAACCAGATTCCCAGAGCACCTGCAATAAACAAGATCGGCAATTGAATCAATAAAAATTCTTTCCAACCGATGAGCAAGCACATAGACGCATAAATGACGACGATAGATAGATTGGTAATATACGTGTTTATGCGTTCTTTTCTTCTGGCACCTTTACGATTGAAACGATTTGTAACTAAAAATAAATAGATTGGACCTAATCCAAACATGACAATTGGATTCCGATATAGTCGATATATTAACTTTTCCTTAAACGAGGCCATCTTGTATTCCTCGACAGTCATGATCCAAATATCTCCGGTTCCACGCTTATTCAAATTACTGCTTGTCGCATGGTGAATGGAATGACTTCTTTTCCACTGTTCATATGGAAACATGGTAATAACTCCAGTTATCGTCCCTAAAATGTCGTTCCATTTCCTATTTTTAAAAAAGGATTGATGGCAGCAATCATGGAAGATAATAAACAATCTAATAACAAAACCGGATGTAAGTACCGCAAAAAACAATGTCAGCCAATACGAAATTTCCAGGCTTTGATAGGCAGCAAACCAAAGAATTAAAAACGGAATAAATGTATTTAGAATTTGTTTTACACTTGATTTTGTATTCGCCTTTTCATAGGGAGCAATTTGTTTTCTTAAGGATATATTCTTCTCCTTGGACATTTTATTCACCTCTATAACAATATTTATTCTTAATGTTATAGAATAGTTCAACTCCAAACTAGTCATAAACGTCAATAGGTGAACATGACATATGTCATATACAAACATTTTAGAATAAACTGAATAATTCATTTGCAAATCATACATAATTAAACTATAGTTAATGTAATCACTTACTTAAAGGAGGAATGTATTATGGAAACTCAAATCGTAAATATAGTTTCTGTCAATTTCATATCACAGCCCTCTGGTAAGGATGCATAAAATTCCTTTATTTTAACATGATTGAATTTGCATATATCCATGGGCTGTGTGCGCCCATGGTTTTTATTTGTCCGATCTGTCTATAACACAGAAACGACATGAAGGAGACCAACGTATTTGGCCTCCTTTTTATTTTGCAATCAAAAACAATCATATGGAGGAATTTAAATTGAATTTAAAACAATTAGGTTGGAATCAGCATTTTGAAGAAGCTTTCAAACAATATAGCAATAAAGAATATACAGTAGGCCGCGTGGCTTTAGAGCATAAAGGTATGTATCGTGTTTTCTCGGCAGATGGTAATCTTTTAGCTGAAGTTACAGGCAAAATGCGTCATGAAGCAAAGGAAAGCTCAGATTTTCCCGCAGTCGGTGATTGGGTTGCCATCACTTCCCGAAAAGAGGAGCAAAAAGCAACCATCCACGCAGTACTGCCAAGAAGAAGTAAATTCTCAAGAAAGAAAGCTGGAGTGACTACTGAAGAGCAACTTGTCGCAGCCAATATCGATACCATTTTCTTAGTCAACGCACTTAACACCGATTTTAATATGCGCAGGCTGGAACGTTACTTATTAATGGCTTGGGAAAGCGGAGCAAATCCTGTCATTATTTTAAGCAAATCTGATTTATGTGATGATGTTGATCAAAAAATCAGAGAAGTAGAGGCAGTCTCATTAGGTGTACCCATTCATGCTATCAGTGCGGAAAATAGGATAGGTTTAGAGCAATTAGACCCTTATATCCAAGAAGGTAAAACAGTTGCTTTACTTGGTTCATCTGGTACCGGTAAATCAACATTAACAAATGTACTATACGGAGACAGCATCCTAGAGGTTAAATCCATTCGGGAAGATGACGATAAAGGGAGACACACAACTACACACCGAGAACTAGTTATCCTTAATGGAGGAGGGATCATAATTGATACTCCCGGAATGAGGGAATTACAATTATGGGAAGCCGACGAAGGAATCAGTCATAGTTTCACTGATATAGAAGAATTAGCTTCACAATGTAAATTCACAGACTGTAAACACAAAACCGAACCAAGTTGCGCAGTACAGGAGGCAATATCCAATAAAACGCTGAGTAAAGAACGCTTTGCCAGTTACCTAAAACTCCAACGCGAACTCGCCTACCTAAACCGAAAAGAAAACCAACGCGCCGCACTCGCGGAAAAAGCTAAATGGAAAAAAACAAAAGGCTGAAGGGCCCCGCTCAGCCGCGACAAGCGTAAGAAGAGGCGCGCAGGGAGAACGATTCTTCCTCCCGTAGCGGCTATTCTTACGACCTCGAGCGGCTAGGCCCTGAAGCTAGATTAAGCAAAAAGCGGAGACGGCTTGCCCAGAAGCGAGGAGCATAAGACAGGAACTCGGAAGGAGGTGTTCTCCCTCCTGTAGAGTTCATGCTTATGTCCTGAGCTCCTAGGCCCTGAATCTGGATTAAGCAAAAGGCTGAAGGGCTGGGTTAAGGAACGAAGACTAAATTCGCCACATCCTGTGGTAATGTCATCGTTCTTTTTCTTTTGCACTACCTTATCTTTCTGAGTGAACTGCCCACTCAAATCAAACCTCTCTTATACAAACCCTCTTACATAAAAAAAATTACAAAATTCTCCTCCCAGTGCAGAATATTCAATCATTTAACCAAAATATGTTAAAATCATCATGACAAAATGATTATCCATATTTACAAGATAAAAGGCAGGCCTTTGTACAGAAAGAGGAGATTTAAATGAATAGTCCAATAGGAAGAAAAAAGCGGACAGAAAAATTATTAAAAGAGATGGGAATCCCAATAAATACACACTTACATACATTAGAAAGTGAAAATAGCCTGCATTTTAAAGATATTGAACAGGTGATTGACCGAATTATTGCCATCACCATAGTATCGGCTAAAGGCAGCGGTGCCCCCGATGAAACGATCGACGAATTTTTAGAGAGTTACAATGCGAAAGAATTATTTTCTCCTGAGGAAAAAGAGTTCATTGAGAATGAAGAACCTGACCAGGACGAATATAACACCTACTCCTGGAAAATTGAATGTAACTCTGCCCTTTTATGGGCCATTAATCTGATACCCGATCTTCCATTCCCACATACTTTATCCGATGTAGAAACACTTTATGATCTTGTATTGCATTCTACCAAGGAAGAGCTATTGGAACGGGCTTCCTATCGGGACAAAAATGAAATACTGGATGCACTCGATCTTTTGTACAGACTCCATTGGGCTATTGCCGAAACTCGTATGAATAATGAAGAATTTCCGGTTGAAATTAGTCCCGGTGTTGTTTACGAGAGAAGATATGCTCTAAATTGGATGATTAATATCTTGGATGAGGAATGGGACGATATATCAATGGATACAATCTAAACCTATACTATATTCGATCAATTCAGATGGGGATGCCTTGGCTTGCAGTTTCGTCACTACTTGTTACGAACTTACCATATCCCCTCCATTTGGATGGAGGATTTGCCCCGACATATAGCTCGAATCATCTGATGCTAAAAATACATAGCTGGGGGCAATTTCAAATGGTTGGCCTGCTCGCTTCATCGGTACCTCAGGAGTTAATGTTCCAAAAGTCTTTACCTCTTCAGCTGAAAATGAAGACGGAATCAGCGGTGTCCAAATTGGTCCTGGAGCTACACCATTTACCCGAATCCCCTTTTTTATTAAAGAAAGAGAAAGCGAACGCGTAAATGTAACAACCGCCCCTTTCGTTGCTGAATAATCCAATAGCTTAGGGTGACCATTATATGCTGTTACGGAAGCTGTATTTATAATAGAAGACCCACGCTGGAGATGTGGCAGGACAGCCTTCACCATAAAAAAATAGGAATAAATATTCGTACGAAATGTTAAATCAAGTTGTTCCTCCGTAATATCCTCAATCCGTTTTTGAACAAACTGTACAGCATGATTATTTACCAAAATATCGATCTTTCCAAATTCGTCCAAACATTGACGAACGGCAGCCACTGACATATCCTCATGGGTAAGATTTCCACATATAAGCAGGCACTTAACCCCTAGCTTCTCGATTCTTTCTTTTGTTTCCTCGGCATCCTCATGCTCATACAGATATACAATAGCAACATTCGCACCCTCTTTCGCAAAAGAATAGGCGACCGCTCTGCCAATACCTGAATCTCCTCCTGTAATAAGCGCAGTCTTCCTCTCCAGCTTTCCGCTCCCTTTGTAGTATGGATTTTCAGATATAGGTCTAGGATTCATTACATATTCCAACCCCGGATGCTCGCTTTGATGTTGAGGAGGAAAAGCAATCGGTACATCTTTACAATATCTTTCCTTCCTTAAATACTTATAGTATGGATACATATAATTCAGACCTCCCGAATTTTAGCCTCACTATTATGCGTATAGCAGAAAAGTGTCCTATATGCACCCTGGGGTTATATATTTATTAAAATAGCCCATCAAGAGACAGGTGGCTTCCTATAATCCCTTTAACATAAAAAAGACACCCACTCTGGGTGCCCTTCATTTAAATACTTTTTACATTTTGGATAATGAATCCACTTTTTGGGTAGGTTGGTATTCTGGTCTTACTGATTGCTAAGTCCTGTTCGGGTACTTCATAATCAATATCTTTAACTAGAAAATCAACAGTTGTTTGCAAAATCTTGACGGTAGCCCATTCCCCTGCACAACGGTGTCCCTTATCATAATCTCCGCCGCCTTGTGGAATAAAGGCAAATGGGCTGTCCTTCCATTCTCTAAATCGCTCAACGTTAAATGTATCTGGATCATCCCAAAGATTCGGATGATGATTGGTTCCGTATAGATCCAAAAGAACCAATGTCCCTTTTTTGAACGGATATTCATTCCAATAAAAGTCTTTGCGGACTCTGGCTCCTAAAAATGGTGCAAAAGGATAATAGCGACGTACTTCCTGTACAAACATTTTATTGTACACTTCATTATTGGTTTTCAATAATTTACGTACCTCAGGATAATCATGCATCGCTATAGCACAGAATACAACAAAATAACAATTAGCCACCACAGGTCGAATGATATTAATTAATTCGACCGCAGCCAATTCCGGTTCCAACAATTCACCAGTCAAATCACGATGATTAGCTATGATCGATAAAGCAGTACCTTGCTCAGCTCTTAGTTTCCCATCCCGTACTTGTCCAATAATATCAGCAACCCACTTATCTGAGTCTCTTCTTGCCCATCTGCCTTTTTGGTATCTTGGACCCACTCCACCAATAGAATCAACTAAATTAAACATTTCTTCTGCTCTCTTTTTTACTTCCTTTTCTTTTAACGGAACTCCAGCCCACTCACAGGCAATCCTGTAAAGAACTTGTTTAGCCTCTTCCATTAAAATCACTTTTTTACTCTTTTCCCATTTAGGGATAACCGATATCCATTGTTTTTTTGTGATTTCCTGGAGTTTGTCCAAACTTTGGTGTGTCATAATCGACATGAACATCCCTTTACGATGTCGGTGTTCTTCTTCATCCAGCGTTTGTACACCATTTTTACCAAAAAGAGATTTCTGAATTCTCATCGGAATTGCCGGTTTACGAATAAATCGATCTTCATCATAGAAGGCTCTTCCAGCTTCCTCTCCTGTCATACAAATAACCTTCTGTCCCAGAAGGCGAGTCTGAAATATGTCCGAATTGAATTGCTTTCGCCTGTTAGAAATAAATTCGTACCCTTCTGATAATAGGGTAAGGGTGTTATCAACGGTTTTTTCACGAGGAATTTCTTTTATACCTTTCATATCAACAGCTCCTCATATATAGTCCATAATAAAACAGGATACCCCTCAGAAAAGTATATAAACATACTATTCATGCATGCCATTTCCGTTCTGTACCAACTAGCTGCCCTAATAGAAATAAGACTTACGTAATCCGTAAGTCTCTAATCAATTTTCAATATATACATGCTGGGAAAGTTCATGTTTTAAATGTTGCGGTATAGGTTCTGTTTTCTGAGTCTCCAAATTAAAATTAACATATACTGCTGTCCCTTTGGCACAAACCTGACCATTCTGGTGAATCTCCTCATACAGCTCCAAGCTTGTATTTCCAATGCGTTTAACCCATGTGAAAACTTCGACATTTGTACCGAAATATATTTGTCTACTATAATCTATATTCATATTTAGAATGATCATTTTCCATTTCTGAAATGAGAGATCTGGAGTAAACAGTTTAAAAATCGGGTTCCTTGCTGCTTCAAGCCAAATGGGAATCGTCGTATTATTGACATGGCCAATGCCATCTGTTTCAGAAACTCTCGGCTCTATCGTTTTCTTATACATACCGGCCTCCCGCCTCCCTACTCAAAGGCACTCCTTTATATGCACGCTGATAAATGTTCAATATATCATCCTTATTTAAAGGGAGCGGACTTCTGGCCAGCAGCCTTGTCTGTTTGTTCGCATCATCGGACAATCCTACCAACGAGGCTTCCTTCACACCATATTCTTTCAATGTGACAGGCAATCCAACGTCCTCTATCAATTGATGAAACACCTCGAATGGCGTCTGCTTTTCATCTCCCAGCATCGTTACTAGATGACTCATTTTATCCTGGCAATGTTCCTTAATATAGTCCATTACATAAGGCAGCAATACAGCATTCGATTCACCATGAGGCAGTTTGTATTGACTTCCTAGTGGATACGCAAGTGCATGGACACCGGCTACACCTGCATTGTGAAAAGCCAGGCCAGCCAGATAACTCCCATGGCTCATTGCTGATCTTGCTTCCGGGGTCTCACCATTTTGTACAGCCCTGCGGATTGCCCCTCCAATAAGCTTAATTGCTTGAATGGCAATCCCATCCGTCACATCATTCGCTTGGACTGAAAGATATGACTCTATCGCATGTGTCAAAGCATCCACACCGGTAGCAGCCGTAATTCGTCTTGGTACAGAAACAGTCAGCTGCGGATCGACAATTGCCAGATCAGACAACAAATACTTATGGGTAATGACATCTTTTGTTCCATCAAGTGATAACACGGCAATATCCGTCACTTCACTTCCAGTCCCCGAGGTGGTCGGGATTAATATTTTTTGTTTCCCTTTACGGAGGATTGGTTTTGTCCCAGTTAAATTTAAATAGTCGGCAACATCCCCTTCATTGTCAGATATAACCGCGGCCAGCTTAGCTAAATCCAATACCGATCCTCCGCCAATACCTACAATACAATCAAAATCTTCTATTCTTGCAAAATCGACCAATCGTTGAGCACAAGCAAGAGTCGGCTCTGGCTCTACATCTGTGTAAATTTCAACTCTATATTTTGATTGCAATGGAGTCATATAAGGTGTAAGCAATCCAATATCAAGTAATATTTGGTCAGTGATTAGCAGGATTTTATTACTTTTCATAGATTGCAAACCTTCATCCAGTCTCTCCATTGAACCCCAGCCGATAAAAGTTTGACTTGGTAATTTAATAGTAGACAACACCATCACAGCCTCCTTTTCTCTATTAATGACTCTTTACTGAAAATCTAAAGACTTCTTTTACATACTTCGTTATAAACCGTCTATTTCCTGTTATATTTTTAACAACTACACAATTTTCTTCCAATTAAATATAAATTTTACATCTATTATCTATTTTAATATGATAGAAGTAACCACTTTCCCATCGATATAAAACTAATATGCCAAGGATTGCAGGAGATGAAGATGCATGAAAATCAAGAAAGTCCTTAATAATAATGCCGTTATTGTCATGGATGAAAATCAGGAAAAAATTGCGCTGGGTCCAGGAATTGCATTTAATAAAGGGAAAAACGATATCATCAATAGGAATAAGATCGATAAACTATTTGTTATCAAAAACAGTGATCATTTTGATCAGCTTTTGCCCCAAATCCCCAATGAGCATATGATTCTAACACAGGAGATTATTCAGTATGCTGAGGATTGCCTTCAAGTAAAATTAAATCCCCATATCTTTATTGCTCTCGCAGACCATCTTACGTTTGCGATTGAACGCCATGAAGATGGTATATTTATAAAAAATAAACTTATCCCCGAAATAAGAGTTTTATATAAAAAGGAGTTTGACATAGGCATTTGGGCGATCAATCATGTTAAGGAGAAAATAGGTATACAAATGCCCATAGATGAAGCTGCCTTTATCGCGCTCCATCTGCATACGGCATCTATTCCGTCTGGAAATCTGCAAGTCTCCCTGCGCCAAACTTCTATTATTAATGAAATTGTACATATGATCAGGGACTATTTTTCTATCAGTTTAGAAGAAACAGGACTTTCCTACGAGCGCTTAATAACTCATTTTCGCTACACCCTGTATAGAGTCAATGAAGCTCCTGAACGCACAATGGATGAAGAAATGCTAATGATGATAAGCAGTAAGTTTCCTTCCTCTTACCAATGTGCTAAAACAATCGCAGAACATCTATCTACACAGCATGGCATACATCTTCCCTCTGAGGAAATTGGCTATATTACGATTCATATTGAGAGATTGCGAGGCAGAAAGGGATGATTATGTTATTTATTGCTGATAGCTTTGACCGCTTCTCTCATAGTTGAACTTGTAATACTAAAAAAAGCTCTTTCCATATCGACTGGAAGGAGCTTTCGTTTGAGTTGCATTATAGGCTAGATGCCTGCAAAAAATGAAGCTAAGTTGCCAATTTAATAGGATCCACTTGAAATTCTATGATTGTATCTTTCATTTAAAACGATTATGAACTAGTTCTTTACTAATTTTTTTAATTCATCAGCAACAAACTGAACGTTTGTACCGACAATAACCTGCAGACTTTCCCTTCCGGTTATCTTAATACCATGTACACCGGTTGATTTAATTTTATTTTGATCAACCGCTTCCATATTTTTGACTTCCAGTCTAAGGCGAGTTGCACAATTATCAACAGAAACGATATTTTCTTTCCCACCCAATCCTGTATAAATCGCAGCAGCTAAACTAGCATATTTATTTTCAATAGTGGCCGCAGCAGATTGCATTCCATTTGCCTCATTCTCCAATTCTTCTCCTCTTCCAGGTGTATTAAGATTAAATTTCACAATAATGAACCGGAACAAGAAATAATAAATGACTGCAAAAATTAATCCTTGGACAATCAGCATATAAGGCTGATTAGCAAGCGGTAATCTGAAACTTAGGGCAAAGTCTATAAAACCAGCACTGAATCCAAACCCCGCTGTCCAATGAAAAGTGGCGGCAACCGCTAGAGAAATTCCTGTCAATACAGCATGGACTAAGTATAATAATGGGGCTGCAAACATAAAAGCAAACTCAAGAGGTTCTGTCACACCTGTAAAAAATGCAGCAAAGCCTGCAGCAAGCATTAAGGAAGCAATCTGTTTCTTATGTTTTGTTTTCGCCGTATGATACATAGCCAATCCAGCAGCAGGTAACCCAAACATCATTACCGGGAAGAATCCGGCCTGATACATTCCAGTGACACCTTTTACACCTTCACCTTTCCAGAAGTTACTGATATCATTAATGCCCGCAACATCAAACCAGAATACTTGGTTTAACGCATGGTGTAGACCGGTTGGTATTAATAATCGATTGAAGAATCCGTAAAGACCGGCACCTACAGCTCCCAATTTAGAGATACCTTCACCAAATGAAATCAGTGTTGTATAAACAGGAGGCCAAACAAAGAGTAAAACGATAGAGACAACCAGCATGGCTAAGGCTGTCATAATTGGTACCAAACGTTTACCGCTAAAGAAAGCCAATGCATCCGGAAGCTTGACATGACTGAATCTGTTATACATGGAAGATGCTATAATACCTGATATGATTCCGACAAATGCATTTTTGATTTTATCAAAGCCTGGTTGCACATTTTCTAATTCAATCCCCTTTAACATCGCAACCGTCTCCGGTGCCAGCAGGGTCGTTACAACTAAAAAGGCAACTAAGCCACTTAAAGCAGCTGAACCATCCCGATCCTTTGACATTCCAAGCGCCACACCGACTGCAAACAGGATTGGAATACTGTCTATAATTGATGATCCGGCTTTGATTAAGAAGGCTGCCACAGGACTCTCTGCACCCCAGCCACTCGGGTCAATCCAGTAACCAAGTCCCATCAAAACAGCAGCAGCAGGCAAAACTGCGACAGGCAACATTAACGAGCCGCCCAGCCTTTGTATATACTTCTTCACTTTACTCCCTCCACTTCTTTTAATTAGTGAGCTAGACTACGCTTTCAAGCCATAAATTTGACCAGATTTTGAAAACGTTTTCAAAATAATGCACTTTCCTAAAGTTCTCATCACCTCCTTTCATGTATAATAAAAAATAGTTTTAGATTGTCATAATAACCGTTTCACCTTGTGTACACGTTCCCTTACTGCCGTAGGTAATTTCCTTATCGCTATTCATCACTATAATTGGAGTAACCGTACTTTCAACTCGCTCCTCTAAATACGCCCAATCCACCTCTATCAACAATTGTCCAGCTCTCACCTGTTCTCCTTCTTTAACAGAAGGCTGAAATCCTTCTCCATTTAAGGCAACAGTTTCAAGACCAATATGAATTAAGACCTCAATACCAGATTTACTACGGATCGCAATGGCATGTTTGGTTGGAGCAATCATGATAATCTCTCCATTAATAGGCGCATATACATGGCCGCCCGATGGCTGAATTGCAATACCCTCTCCCATCATTTTTTGGCTGAATACCGGATCGGGAACCTCTTCAATTGAAATAACTGTACCATTTAACGGTGCCACCAAATTATTCTCTTTCTTCTTAAAAAAACTAAATGCCATTCTTAATTGCTCCTCTCTGTCTATAGATATGAATTGTATTTAGAAATTAATCTTCATCCTGTCCCATTGAACAAAAAAGGCATGGCGGAATTAGAAATAGGTTACTTCTAACCTATCACTTTACCACCATGCCTGATCGTATCAGTTACATGTGAGACAGATAACATTTCTATCTCCATAGTATCATTTTTCTTATGTAAATTACAGGGGAATTTTGGATGCACTTACAATCTTTTTATATTTTCACTACCCTTATACCATTCATGAAATTCGACAACGACTTCCTTTGGTACATCAGGTAATGAAGTAATGACAACCGGCTTGGAGCGATTGGTGAATTCCAATGTAGCCACGTTAAATTTACGCTGCAGCCATGAATATTTACTCACGGTTTGCTGAATATTCTTACGTTTTGTTAAAAAGGTTTCTGTAATTAAACCGCCATTTCGTACTTGGATGAAAGCATCCGTTTGCAAATAGCTTGTAAATTTATAATTAAGGAGGCGGAGAATCAGCTCAATTACAAATACACCTATAGCCAACCAAATCCAGTCTTTCTTGAATAAAAAGAGACCGATCAAAGCAGCAATCGTCCAGTAATAAGGGCGAATTAGCCTTAGCCATAATACGTGCTTCGGTAAATGAGTCATTTCTTCTTCAATATGATAATCTGGCAATAATTCATTCGTTAACGAATAGGCTTCATGCTTTGGTAAAAATGGATAAAGTGAACTAATCTCCTGTTCACTACTCTCTGTTTGGCCGGCACTTACTACCTTGACCTCGGCCATCCCCAGAAGACGCTTGATTAAAGACTGTTTAATCGTAATCGCCTGAACCCTGCTTTTTTGTATAGAAAAAGTGTTTCTGTTCAACACTCCTTTAGAAATATAAATCCTTTGATTATCACCGGCTATTTCATAATTCCCATACTTGATGACAGTTTGGATATATCCTATTCCAAAAGAAAGAAGAAGCGCAATTATAATCAACGGAACCAATAAACCTAAGTGATTCATAAAGTAGGTAAACACTGCTTTAGTGGATTCCTCTACATTAAAAAAATCATCAATATTTGAGTACACAGCTGCCAGAAGAGGGAAAATGGCTAGAAAACTGAATGACGTCAGCGCAGCTTTTAGGTTATCTTTTTGAGTGGAGCGGAAGTAGATCTGTTTTTCAACGACTTCTTCTTCTTTTGCTTCATCTAACCGATTGGAATTTTTCCTGTATACTAAATCAAGGATGCGATCCGCTTCCTCTGAACTAACAGCCTCAAAGATTAGAGTCGATTCGTCATCCGTAGTCCCGGTTTCAAGTTTAATCGTTGTTAGCCCAAGCAGCTTATGAATAAAGTTTGTTTGAATATGATGGTCCTGAATTCGTTCATAGGTTGTTGTACGCAGCTTTTTAACCAACACACCCTCATGAAGAACGATCGCTTCTTCGTTCAATTCATAGGTATTTGAATACCATTTTAATGGAATGTATATAAGGGCCCAGGCAACAACAGCCCAAAATGCATATCGCGCCCATACAACCCAACCGGTCTCTGTGCCAGCATTTAAAATAAATAGGAAGATGATAATAAATAAGAGACTTTTAATAAATGAAACGATTTCTATAAGAATCCAGGCAGGATGCTGTCTTTTTTTAGAGTGATTCATAACTCCTGCTCCATTCCTTTTTCATCACGGTCTTTAACCTTCGCGAAAATCGCAATTTGCTCCCTTAAAGCGATCGCTTGTTCAGCTGGTATCGCTGGAATCGTATGATTTGTAGTTGTGGTTCCTATTTCAACATCATAAAGCTGATACTTTCGTAAGAAGGGGCCTTGATGTGTCGATACATATTCTACTTTTGCCATCGGAATCACAATGTGCTCTACAATAAAATGGCCACGCTTCAATTGAACGTATTCCTCGTCAATCTCGTATCTCCAGGTTTTATATTTATAGTACGGTTCAAATAAAATTTCATAAATAGCTGAAAGCACTGTCAAACCTATAAGCACGATTAAAGTATAGGTGATCCACGTTTTCCATTCATACATTTCAGATAGATACCATAATACCCCAGCTACGAGGATAGTGGCTCCATGCCCAAGTGTTTTGGACAGCCTCCAAACCAATATACTGTCCTTCGATATTCTCTGCGTCGGTTCTTGAATCTGTAAATACATTGCTCCACATCCCTGCTTATCTTTTACTATCTATACGTGAGGATAGATATTTACTCTGTTATGCTCCTATCCCTTATTTCGACAAAAAACCTTCTATTCCTTTCAATCAAATAAAAAAACCCGGTAACTAGCCTTACCGAGTTGTATCCTTCCAGGTTTATCCCAGCTTGATTGAGATACTGCATTTAGCCTGTAACTCATCGTGCGCAGGTAAACGAACAACACCTTCCATCTGTTCAAATCCACCAGGTAATGCCATCCATGGTTCAAGACATACATATTGATCCGGCCGTTCTGACCACACAACAATGGTAGTAAAGTCGTTGCTATACTCTACTTCTATAGTGTCTTGATTATTACTTAGTCTGGATATCCCTTCAGATACCGGATTGAAATTCTTTGCATCCTGAATAGGTAAATCTTTTAGATTTTCTTCGTACTTTTTTGTTATGCCATCTTCATTATCAACATATTGAGTTGCTGGAATTTCATAACGACTGTTTGGATGATTCGCATTAAAATAAGGATGAAAACCAGCATAGAATGGCATGGTTTCTGATGATAAATTTTTGTAGGTTTGGTAGATACTTAGTTTTCCGTCTTCCAATTTATACGTAAATTCTAGAGAAAAATGAAAAGGGTATTGTTTAAAGCTTTCTTCATCATCCTGCAGTTGTAAAGTAGCCCAATTTGAAGCTTGATCGATTACTTTCCAAGCTTTATTCCGGGCAAATCCATGCTGTCGCATTGTATATGTATGTCCGTTTAATTGATATTCATTGTTTGGTAATGGACCACAGATTGGAAACAGAACCGGGTTTCCTCCGCGGATATTTTTTGCTGGATCCGCAAACGTTTCCTCTTGTAAATATAAAATGTCCTTTCCATGAAGAGTTAGCTGAATTAAGATGCCCCCTCTTTCCGGACATAAAACCGCTCTTGAATCTGTGGCTTTTTCCGTAAGAACGATTACGTTATAACCCGCCATTACTTCCATCGTCATTCCGTTCACTCCTTAAACCTAAATTGATTTATATTTGTGAATTATACCACAATTCATACTCATATTGATTAATGGCTAGACAAAAAAACACAGTTTCGTTAGCAAACTAGGTTGCTAGGAAACTGTGTTTTTAGTTGTTTAGTCTTCTACTATATCCTTACGATTCTTCTTAAGCATTTTAGAAAGTACCTCATAAACAATCGGTACTACTACTAAAGTTAATAGCGTGGAACTAATCAAACCGCCAATAACGGTAATAGCCAGGTCTTTTGAAACAAGACCTCCACCGCCGCCATCACCGAGTGCCATTGGTATCATTGCACCAATTGTAGCAATAGCAGTCATGAGAATTGGGCGCAATCTTGTTGCTCCAGCCTCAAGAATGGCTTCACGCATCTTCATTCCTTCACGTTCCATGTGAATGATACGGTCAACTAACACTATGGCATTTGTAACAACAATACCAATTAACATTAACAGACCCATCATAACAGATACAGAAATGGTTTGATCAGTTAGATATAATCCAACAAATGAACCTATTACTGCAAATGGCAAGGAGAACAGAATGGCAAATGGCGCCAATCCTTCACGGAATGTGACAACTAGGATAAAGTAGACAATTGCAACTGCTGCAATCATGGCCACCCCTAGCTGTGTAAATGTCTCAGTCATATCTGCTGCAACGCCCGCAACTCCCGTCGTTACACCCTTAGGTAGATCGAGTTTATCCACTTCTTCATCTGCTGCAGTTGAAGCCTTGGATACATCTTCACCGATAATGGTTGCAGACACAGTCGCATAATACTCACCTTCAGAACGAGCTAATGTGTTGAGTGTTGTGCCTTCTTCAACTTTTACTAACTCGGATAAAGGCATTGCCGTACCCTGTGCAGTTGGTATTGGCGTTTTCAGTAAGTCATCCATTGATTTCGGATCAGCTTTCGCTTCACGTTGAACGACTACCTCTATATCATTGCCATCATTTTCAACTGTCGTTAATACTTCTTTTTGATCAGATGCATTTAGTGCCATAACAATTTGGCCAGTAGTTAAACCATATTGAAGGACATCCGCCTGATCCACATTTAATACGTGCTCAACATATGGATCCTCGGCATCAGAAGTCACATCTTCAACTTCATCCACATTACCGAGAGCGCCTTCCACTTGTTTAACAGCATTCTGCAGATCATCCAAGTCCTTACTGTAAATCGTGTAGCTTACTTCATTGGATGACATGCCGCCCATAGCTGCAAAGTCTTGCAGCTTCCATTCACCTGATTGGCCGATATTAAGTAAATATTCTTCAACTTCTTCTTTTGCCTCACTGAAGTTTTCCATATCAGGATCAAAGATGAGGAACATTAATGCTCCGCCAGCACCGCCGCCCATAGCCATAGATGCTGCCATATCAGCAGAATCAGAATCGTTTACGGATATCTGGATTGTATCTATATCTTTCCGATCCATTAACTTCTCTTCGACTTGCTCAATGTTTTTCAATGTATCTTCCTGTAACTCACCAGTAGCTGGTGTGTACGTAATATACATTGTTTTCTCTTCCTGTGATCCCATAAAGCTGAATCCAATTAACGGTGTTAAGGCTATTGAACCAACTAGCAGAACAACAGCGATAATGGAGGTGATGATTTTATGGTTCAGCACCTTCGCCAATACACCTTTATACCATAATGCTAGTTTACCTACTTCTTTATGCTGACCTTCTTTTCTTTCACCATATATTCCTTTACGGAATAAGAAGTGAGATAGTGCCGGAACAATTGTAATGGCCACGATTAACGATGCAATCAAGGCAAATGACATTGTTAAGGCGAATGGCATGAACAATTCTCCTACCATACCACCAATGAAGACCATTGGGGCAAATACTGCTATCGTTACTAATGTTGAAGACAATATAGGCTTGAACATTTCAAGCGTTGCTTCACGAATCAGTGCACGCCCTCTAAGCTTCTCTTCTTTCAAGTGCATTCTTCGATAAATATTTTCCACAACGACAATGGAGTCATCAATTACCCGTCCAATCGCAACCGTAATCGCACCAAGTGTCATGATATTTAAAGTAATATCCATCCAATTCAAGAGCAACAATGCCATGAAAATGGATACTGGTATAGAGATAATGGATATAATCGTAGATTTGATATCCCGTAAAAATAACAAGATAACCAGAATCGCAATTAATCCGCCAAATAAAGCTTTTTCAATCATCGTAAATACAGAGTCTTCAATTGGTTTACCCTGGTCAAGCGTAACATCGATCTTCAATCCATCGATTGCCTTCTCCTGGTCATCAATTAAATCTTTAACAGCATTCACGACTGTCACGGTATTTGCTTCCTGCCCTTTAACGATTTGAATCGCTATGGCATCCTTACCGTTCGTACGTGAAACGGATTCTACTTTACCAACCGTTTCAATTTTTGCAATGTCACTCAATTTCACAAATGGCGTTGGATTTTCCGCAGACGGTGTAACTGGAATGACCATGTTTTTCAGGTCATCAACTGTTTTTAGTTTACCATCTACATAAACCGCTTCTTCGCCTTCCTCAAACTCATAAAGACCGAGTGAAAGCTCCATATCACTCGCCTGAATCATTTCCTTCACTTTGTCTTCAGTCAGTCCCAATTGCTTCATCTTTTCCTGATCGTAACTGAAGTTTACTTCTTCTATATGCTGTCCTGTGATAGTTGCAGAAGCTACACCATCAATATCTTCAATCTTAGGCAGGATTGTATCTTCAACAGTCGAGGTTAAATCTACAATGTCCTCTTCCTCACTGCTGATGGATAAGGATAGAATCGGCATCATATTCATACTGATTGCCATAATAGATGGTTCTTCAGCATCCTCCGGCATTTTTACTCCGTCAATAGCTGATTCAAGCTGACGCTTTTTCTCATCCATATCTACTCCGTACTCATACTCTACCTGAACCTGAGATACACTGGATGATGAATTGGAATATACGGCATTGACATCTTCAAGTCCTTCTATTGCCTTCTCCATTGGAATGGAGACTTCATTCATTACTTGCTCTGGAGCAGCACCGGGATATACACCCATTACAATTAAGTAAGGAATAGATATATCTGGAATTGACTCCATTTTCATTCTTGTACCTGAATAGATTCCTGATGCTGTAATAATAATCGTTAATAGCCACACGGCCAGTTTATTTCCTAAAACAAAGTTGACTAACCCCTTCACCCTTACACCTTCCTTTAACTAAAAAAATTCAAACAATTGACTCAATTCCTACAATTAATTATAATAATGACTGGTTGGTCAGATGTCAACTAAATGAACAGGGGTGTCGGCATGGTTAAAAAACAATTAATAATGGAAAGGGCCTTTGAGCTTTTCGCAAAGAATGGAATTGAAGCAACATCTGTTCAACAAATAACGGAAGTATGCGGAATCTCAAAAGGCGCATTCTACCTATCTTATAAATCTAAGGATGAATTAGTTTATGCACTTATTGATTACTTCCTGAGCGATATGGCAGCGAATATTGAACAGGCGGTCAGTGAATCTAATTCAGACCATTCACTGCTTTATCATTTTTATTTTAATATTTTTAGTTCGTATCAAAGCCATTCCAACTTTGCAAAGGTTTTAATAACAGAACAATTTACCTCCTGTAGTATGGAATTATTTGAACAGTTATCAAAATATGATCAATTTATGAACTCTATTATATTCTCTATTGTTGACCGACAATTTCCAAATGTGGATGATTCGATGCGACCAGATTTGGTTTATACCATTAAAAGTTTCTCTAAACTATATGCAGAGCTATTCATATCAAATTATCCTTTTGAGCTTGATACAGTATGCAAATCGTTAGTTGAAAAGGTAACCATTCTAGCTAACCAGGCAGACATTCCGCTTATTTCAGCAGAATATTTAACCTATACAAGCTCAAAATCTATCATTCCTACCAAGGGGGAACTGGTGGATTTGCTCACTGCAAAAAAGGATGAAATATCAGATCAAACCATACAGCAATCATTAGAGCTATTAAAAGATGATTTATTGAACCCCCAATATCCAGGAGTCATCATTCAAGGGCTACTAAAAAACTTAAAGGCAAATTCCCACACTAAATGGACTGCTTATTTATATGAAACATATTTGGAGACATTACAATAAATTTTAACAACCGGAATTATTCATAAATCCCAAACGCAGAAAATGCCTGGGATTTTATTTATACTTATTGATAGTTCCATATCAAATATTCTATTTATTCTATTAATATTTATTACACCCTGCGATATTGCAGTATAATAAATAGAATAAGATGATTTCACCAGGGAGGGGTTTTCGTAATTGAAGGATTTAGGAAACAGCCTTTATACCATATTGGAATGGGTTATGAGGTTTGCTTATGTAAATATATTATGGATTTTATTCACGCTGGCCGGTGTAATTGTTTTAGGGATATACCCCGCCACCACAGCCATGTTTTCTGTAATGAGAGAATGGTTGAGAGGGAATTCGGATTTACCTGTGTTCAATACTTTTTCGTCCTATTACAAAAAAGACTTTTGGAAAAGTAATCATTTAGGAATTTATACATCCATTATCTTTTTATTGATAGGTATTGATCTTTTTTACATACAGAGCGAGGCAAGCAAGCTTATGACCTGGACTCATATCCCGATATTTGCTTGCATTCTATTTTTTATCTTTTTACTTTTTTACCTGTTTCCTGTGTTCGCTCATTATGATTTAACGGTACGATCCAATTATAAACAAGCATTCTTCATTATGTTAATTAGCCCAATCCAAATTATCATGATGGTCATTTGCCTTGTTGCATTTTCAATCATCTCGTTCATCTTCCCTGCACTTGCATTTATTTTTGGTTTAAGCTTTTATTCCTTTATTACATCATGGTTAGCCTCTTCCTCTTTCAAACGTTTAGAGGCAAACAACAAAATCAAACAGACTGATTTATAACTCTGTCAGTTAATTAAAACGCAAAGCACAAATGCTCCTTTATCGCACTTGTGCTTTTATTGATTTCATTGAATAAATTCCTTAACCATAAAAACGACATACTCCCCATGCCAGGTGTATGTCGCTTTGGTTTATCCTATTATCCTTTTACTGCGCTAGCTGATAATCCTTCAATTACTTTATTACTAAAGAAAATAAAGGCAAGCAATAATGGTAGGAAACTGATAATTAATGTGGCACCGATGGCACCCCAGTCAGTCATATACTGTCCAATAAAATTCTGAATGCCGACTGTTAAGGTTTTATATTTATCAGAGCTGATAAACGTATTAACAAAAACGAATTCATTCCAATTGTAAATCATATTGATGATGACTGTCGTAGAAAGAATAGGCATGGACATTGGCAGGACAATCCGGAAAAACATCCGGTTGATTGAGCTTCCATCTATGATCGCAGCCTCTTCAATTTCTCTTGGCAATGTAGTATAGAAGCCAAGCAGAATCATCATCGTAATCGGTAAATTATATGCAGTGTAGGTAAGAACAATCGACCATGGATTATCAATTAAGTTTACGTTCAAAAACATATTGAACAATGGAATTAATGCTGAGTGAATTGGAATCATCAACCCGATCATAAACAAACCAAGCACCAGCTTACTGAATTTCCAATGCATCCTCGTAATCGCATAAGTTGCCATACTTGCAAAAAGAACTGTCAAAATAATGGCTACTCCTGTAATCCAAATACTATTAAAAAAGTATAATCCTATGCCTCCATCCCAAACCTTCAAATAGTTTTCCCATCTAAATTCGGAGGGAAGAGCAAAGGGCGAACCCGCAAATATCTCCTGATTGCTCTTTAATGAAAACAGGAAAAGCCAAATAATTGGGAACACCTGAAAGACCGCAACAACTGTCAAACAAGTATATAATACTATCTTTCCAAAACGAGCCATTCTTTTCCTCTCCTCTCTAATATTGGATTTCTTCCTTGGATGCAGTCAGTTTATTGATAATAAACGTCACAATTAACGTAATGACCAGTAACAGGAAGCCAATTGCACTGCCGTAACCAAAATTAGAGGATGAGAAAGCCAGCTTATACATATAGGATGCCATTACTTCACTGGATCCGTTCGGACCTCCGCCTGTCATAACATAAATAAGATCGAAATATTTAAGTGAACCAACAATAGCCAGTACAATTGTAACTTTTACAACTCCCATGATCAGTGGCAATTTAATCTTCATGGCAATCTGCCATGGAGTAGCACCGTCTATTTTTGCTGCTTCAATTAAAGATTCAGGTATATTTTTTAGGGCTGCATAATAAATCAAAATATAAAATCCTGCATACTGCCATAGGATGGGGATAAAAATAGCATATAAAACGATAGATGTATCAGATAACCATAATGGTGGATTTTCAACCCCAAACCAAACCAATATCGTATTTAATATTCCGTTCGATGGATTGAACACTTTAATCCAAAGCTGCGCAATAGCCACTGAAGATAGTAGCATTGGAATCAAATAAATTTTCCTTAATAAATTTGCCCCTTTTATTTTGGAAGCAAGAATGAGAGAAATAGCTAAATAGATAACTAAACTCAATGTTGAAAAGATAGCCAGTAAAATGGAATGCCAGGCACTATCCCAAAATTTCGCGTCCTGGATTGCATTTATATAGTTCTCCAATCCAATAAACTTCATGGCTCCAATGCCATCCCAATCCATAAGTCCATAATAACCTGTCAAAATAAGCGGGATAAAAATCAGTACACTGACCAATAACAAAGCCGGCAGAATATACATAGCTATAATCCACTTATTGGACATCACCTTATTCATAAAAACCACCTCATCTGTATGTAGGAAAAGGATTCATCGTATCAGGATGAATCCTTTTTCCTTTGTCGTTTTACTTTGAAGAAAGCGCCTTTTCATGCTCTTTTGCAAATTTCTCTGGAGTTGTTTCCTTGCCGAATAAAGCTTGAATTTGATCTAAGTGAACCTGTGCTGCATCGGAGCTTAATTGTACATCCGCATATAAGGTAATATTAGTTGCTTTATTTAATTTCCCTAAAACATCTACATACATTTGCGGCAAATCTAGCTTCTCAGCATCAATTTTAGTAGCTGGTATTACGCCGGCATCCGTGACAGATTTTTCTCCCCACTGCTGAACAAAGTAAGATACGAAATCCTTCGCCTCTTCTTTTACTTTAGAGTCTTCAGAAACAAACAATCCTACTCCAGGTCCACCAACATAACTGTTCATATCCCCTTTTCCATCAACAGATGGGAAGTCAAAGAAACCAACCTGATCTTTAAATTCCTGAGGTACATCTGGATTTGTGGTGTAGTTTGGCAAATCCCATGTAGCAATTAGATACATAGCGGCTTGGCTGTTCATGAACATACTTTTTGCTTCTTCATCAGATAAACCGTTGAATCCGTTTACAAATCCATTTGCATCAACTAATTCCTGTACTTTTTCAGCGGCAGATACAAGCGCTGGATCTTCGAAAGAACCTGAACGATCAATGGCACCTTTCAATGCTTCAGTCCCGCCAATTCGATCTGCTAAATACATATACCATAATGAACCAGTCCATTTATCCTTATTACCTAGCGCAATTGGCTCAACTCCATTTTTATCAAGCGTTTTTGCGGCCTTTACTAACTCATCAAATGTTTTTGGAGCTTCTAAGCCATTATCCTTAAAAATTTTCTTATTATAGAAGACAGAGGCTATATTAAGCTCCAGTGGCAGACCGTACGTTTTACCATCGATTTGGTAAGCTTCCGAAGTACCAGCTACAAAAGAATCCTTTAAATCTCCTTCTAGAATGTCATCCAGCGGCGCAAACTTTTTGCCATCCACGTATGGTTGAAGGTATCCTGCTGACCATGTCATTCCCACATCAGGAAGTTCATTGGAAGCAGATAAAACTTTAATTTTATCCTTGTATTGTTCATTGCTAAGTACTTCAAGCTCAACCTTAACATCCTTATGTTCCTTCTCATAATCAGCAACGATTTTCTGAACAATTTCATGATGTTGTTTAGAGCTTCCTTCCGGCCATAGGTGCATAAACTTAACAACTTTCTTTCCATCACTGTTTGACTTTTCAGTTTCTGACGAACATCCCGCTAGAACTAAAAATAAGGCCAAGAACCCAGCAAGAAATGAAAACGCTTTCTTTTTACGCATAATTAAACCCCCAATAGTTAATTTTACTTACTATTAAACTTAAATTTAGAATATCATGGAATACTTTGTTTGTCTACTAGATAAACAAAGTATTAGATGTTACTATTATAGTAAATGTGATAGAAATGAGGCGGACCATTGAAAACGTATAATCAGCAGGTTGTAAAAAAAGAAAATAAATCTTTGGTCATGCATGTTATTAAGGAATCTCCTCCTTTATCACGCACAGATGTGGCCAATAAAACCGGCCTTAATAAAGGAACAGTCTCTTCATTGGTTTCCGAGCTTATAGAGGAACAGCTCGTATCTGAATCCGGACCTGGCAAATCCAACGGTGGCCGACGGCCAGTTATGTTATTCTTCAATGAAAATGCAGGCTATTCCATAGGAGTTGATCTTGGAGTTAACTATATTTTAGGAATCGTAACCAACCTACAGGGGAAAATCCACAAAGAAAAACTGGAAAAATTCCAGGAACTAACCTATGAAGATATTAAAAAAAGACTGTATGAAATGATTGATTGTATGATTGCTTCCATTCCTGATTCACCATATGGTTTAGTCGGGATTGGTATTGGTGTACCGGGCACAGTTGATACAACTGGAAGAATTTTAATGGCTCCCAATTTAAACTGGAAAAACATCGATTTGAAAAATATGGTCGCAAAGAAATACTGTGTACCTGTTAAAGTTGAGAATGAAGCAAACTGTGGGGCATATGGCGAAAAAAAATTCGGTGTCGGAATAAACTTCACCAACATGATATACATCAGTATTGGGTTTGGAATCGGCGGCGGCTTAATCCTGAATAACCAACTTTATCAGGGCAATAATGGACTTTCAGGGGAGCTGGGTCACATGACAATCGAAAGAAGCGGAGAAAAATGCCGCTGTGGAGACCATGGATGCTGGGAATTATATGCATCAGAGAGAGCCCTAGTCAGTCAGGCGAAGCTCATGATGAATGATCCCGCCATTACACTCGAACACTTAATTGATCTTGCTGAAAATGAAGACCCTACAGCAATTGAATTATTCAGTGAAATAGGGAAATCGATTGGGATTGGCATTAATAATATCATTAATATTTTTAACCCTAATCAAGTTATTCTTGGCAATCGCCTGGCCGCCTGTGAAAAATGGATTCACTCTTCATTAGTAGAAACCATAAAAAATCATTCTCTATCTAATCATCAAAAGAACTTACATATACAATATTCAAGTTTAGCGAGTCATTCTTGCGCACTGGGCGTAGCTGCTTTTTCAACTGAACATTTCTTAGATAACGACCTGTATCATCAAAGTATTCAGACCTATCCATTAGTGCATCAATATTAGTTGCTTTCTTTGCTGACGCAATCAAGATTACACATTTATGAAAGCGCTTCTATTTTTTTATATATTAAGGAGGCTACAATAATGAAAATTCAAAACCCTATTTTAACTGGCTTTAACCCTGATCCAAGTATTTGCAGACGTGACGAAGATTATTATATTGCCGTTTCTACGTTTGAATGGTTCCCCGGGGTCGGTATTTATCACTCTAAGGATTTAAAAAATTGGTCATTAGTTTCCCGCCCATTAAATAGATTAAGCCAATTAAATATGATGGGAAATCCTGATTCAGGGGGTATTTGGGCTCCTGCTCTCTCCTACCATGATGGGAAGTTCTGGCTCATTTATACAGATGTCAAGGTGACAGGCGGACAGTGGAAAGACAGCCATAATTATCTCAGTACCTGTGAAACGATTGATGGCGAATGGTCTGATCCAATCCATCTTAATAGCTCTGGCTTTGATCCATCTTTATTCCATGATGATGACAGCAAAAAATATCTTGTGAATATGGTCTGGGATCATCGCCTTGGAAACCATAGTTTCTATGGAATTGTACTTCAGGAATATAGTGTAGAAGAGAAAAAGTTAGTTGGAGATAAAAAAATTATCTTTAAAGGAACCGACATCAAACTGACAGAAGCTCCGCATTTATATAAATGGAATGGCTACTACTATCTGTTAACGGCAGAGGGTGGAACAAAATATGATCACCAGGCAACCATTGCCCGCTCCAAAACGATTGATGGACCATATGAAGTACATCCGGAAAATCCGTTAATTACATCGTTTCCTTATCCAAGAAATCCATTACAAAAAGCGGGCCATGCTTCTATCGTTCACACTCATACAGATGAATGGTTTTTAGTTCATTTAACCGGACGCCCTCTTCCTAAAGAGAATCAGGCATTGCTGGATCCAAGAGGGTTTTGTCCGCTCGGCCGTGAAACAGCCATTCAACGATTGACTTGGGAGAACGATTGGCCGTATGTAGTGGGCGGTAATCAGCCTTCTCTTGAAATAGAAGGACCTAAGATGGAGGAAGTAAAATGGGTAAAAGATTATCCTGAAAAAGATGATTTTAACGAGAAATCATTGAATCTTAACTTCCAAACTTTACGGATTCCTCTAGGAGATCATCTCTCATTGGAAGCCAAACCAGGTCACTTGCGATTGTACGGTAAAGAATCACTCACTTCAAAATTCACACAGGCTTTTGTGGCAAGACGCTGGCAGCATTTTAACTTTACAGCTGAAACTAAATTGGCTTTTAACCCGGACACATTCCAGCAGGCCGCCGGCTTAGTAAACTATTACAACACGGAAAATTGGAGCGCCCTTCAGCTTACATGGAACGAAGAGAAAGGTAGAGTTCTAGATTTAACCGTATGTGATAATTTCACCTTTGATCGACCATTGAGTGGTAATGAAATTCCGGTACCGGATGAAATTGAATATGTTTATATACGTTCCGAAGTCCAAACAAACACGTATCACTACTCCTATTCATTTGACGGAGAAGCTTGGACACAAATCCCAGTAACCCTATACTCTTATAAACTATCTGATGATTATATCCGCGGTGGCGGATTCTTTACTGGAGCCTTTGTAGGCATGCAGTGCCAGGATACATCTGGAGAAGGCAAGGCTGCTGATTTTGATTACTTTACTTATAAGGTCAATGAATAATTTTCGTAGGTTAAAATAGACTACTTTTCTTAAGAGAGGATATCCAGGCCGGATATCCTCTTTTCTCATGTATAAATGCATCGTAAGCAAATTTCCTATGTTTAAGTCCTTACTGTTTTAGGAAAGGTATAGGATAACGAGGAGGTTTGTTTCTGATGGATACATTTTTGTATATATTGTTTGCTTGTTTTTATGCTGGCTTGCTCATCATGATGCTTCAATCCATAAAAAAGAGTGGTGTTAGCATAGTATCGAATGTATTGATTCTGGTTATTGTACCGCTCATCTATGATAATGCCATTCTTGGCATCGGAAAGTGGATTGGAGTGGGGGAAGTTTTAGAGAATTTGAATGCTGCTCGATACTGGATGCATGCGATTTTTACACCTTTGTTAATTTTATTTTCCTGGGATGTACTTAAACGTGCTGGGATCAAGTGGGTGAATACCACCTCAGCCATACTGATTACAGTTGCCTTTACACTAATTGCTTTTTTGATAGAACTATTTACAGTTGTGTGGGACCTCTCACTAAAAGCGGAAAAAAGCTATGGCATTCTAAGCTATTCTTCAACCAATTCTCCACAAGGACCGCCAATCATGATTTTAATGGTCACACTGGCACTTCTTGTGTCATCCATTATTCTTTGGAAAAGGACAGGTTGGTATTGGATGTTCGTTGGAACCGCACTTATGATTGTCGGGAGCATGGTCAAGATCCCAATGGAAAGCGGCGCAATCACCAATGCGTTTGAATTAATCTTACTCATCTCTCTTGTGTTTACAAAAAGGTATCAGGATCGTTATCAGGGGGGCAAAAAACTGGCTCTCGGTTGAATATCCAAAGAGACCAACCCAATGAAAATCAGCTTGGTCTCTTTAAAGCTCTATTTCTTATTAGGTTAAACTCCATTTACGATAAATAACAGATGCGCATTTAAAGGAAATATAAGACAATAAAATAAATCATAGTTATTGGGGGAGTTCATTTGAATTGGCTAGAACCTTTTAATAGAGATTTTTTTATTGATGAAGAAGAGGATAGCTCTCCTTTCTTCAGGAGCAAATCCATTGATGGTAATGGAGTGCCAAAACAATATTCCCTTCTGACGCAATTTTTCCTATTATTAAGTGCACAGTTGAGCGATAGCGTTACTTATTATCCGATAAAAAATGGCCTTATCAAGGATAAGGAGCTGCGAGAAATCATCTTGCACTTCGATGAGCGAAAAGAATTTATAGTGAATGATAAACCGATTGAGATCATGTTGGCTAAGCCCAATAATGATTCTTTAAAGCATCTCATGTCTAATCCCTTAAACCCTGTTATTAAGAGCCTTTTTCCACAAAGCAAACAACTTCAACAAGTTCAATTCTCACCTTCAAGTCCGTATAGAGTAATTCCAGAGAAAATCAATTCCTACGAGGACAAGGAGTTTGATCTAGTACTAGCCTATTTAAAAGAAAACACGGAAAGCCCTTCATTTGGTTTTCAACTCTCAAATTGGATTCTGAATGATTCCCTAAAAAATTCGCATGCTCTGCGTTATTTCTCTCATCACACACAAACACTTTGCCTGTGGATAGATGAATCAAAAAGAATTATCTCCATCGAAATGCAATTTTAGCATTAGCTGAAAGGAGAAAAACAATATTAAACAACACTAGCAGTAAAATATCTAACCTAAAATAACCCCTTGTTCTGAAAAACACACCAACCATGCTTAAGTCGCATAATACGTCTCAATGATGTATTTAAGGAAGGTTAGACAAACCTTCATCAATTATGGCGCTTTACGAATGGTAATGCGCCAATTACTGCCCGTACTAATGTGATAAGTATCAGCGAATGATTTTTGATTTAGGGCCAGCCCCAGATTATCAAGTGAATTAACATAAAGAATGGCTTCCTCCAATGCACTGTCTGCAAAAGATCTGCCATATACAACCTCTTCCTCAAACCTCACTGTTCCATCCTTTTCAATTTGAACCCAGACCTTATCCCCCAGTGAGATTTCCAGTTTTCTAAAGAGTTCTCGCGAAATATTCGTCCATAGATTTCCAAATCGAATATCAAGAATTTCAATAATACCGGTAATCTTATGATCATGTATGTATGCATCATAAAGAGGTAGTTCAATAAGGGAATCAACAGGTATTTCCGGCCCCACTTCCTCAAAACTAATCACCCCAGCTGCAATCCTTGCCCCTGTATACGCATAAACATCACGCCCGTGGAAAGTGTAGGATTCTCCTGAACGCGGCAAACGATTTACCTTCTCATCTATCACTCTTGCTTCCGTGATGCCAATTTTATTTTTGATATGGGATAGGGTACCGTTATCAGGCGTGACCACATAGTGTCCACCAGAGGTCTTTGCAACGATACTTCGGCGATCGCATCCTACACCCGGATCTACCACCGATACAAATACCGTTCCTTCCGGCCAATAAGAAATAGCCTGCAATAGACGGTATGAGCCTTCCCATATATTAAACGTTGGAATATCATGCGTATTATTACTAATCTTTAAAGATGGATCGACAGAAAGCGCTACTCCATACATAGCACTTACAGCCCCATCACTTAATCCAAAATCTGATTGAAAAACTAATAAACGTTTCAACTTCATCCCACCCATTTCTTTGTCCAAAATAAAAAACACCACGTCCTTACCATGATGAGGACGTGGTGTGACTTCACGTGGTTCCACCTTAATTCGCTGCTTACTCACATAAACAGCCTTCGTAAGCGTAAAAACGAATCAACGCTTCCTACACTCTGGTATGGATAACGAGTACCAAATCTCGTCGAAACCTATTCATATAATTAATAAATTATACTTTCAGCACGAGGCTCAGAGGCCATTTTCAATAATGGTACTTCCCGCTCCTTTTCAGCTGCCGAAGCTCTCTAAAAGAGAAATATCCAGAATCTACTCTCCTCTTCCATACTTTATAATATTTTGAATTATTAAAATTATAATGAGCTTGATTATGCTTTGTCAATATACATTATCCAAATATGGAAACAATAATCGATAAAACTGATGAATTCCCTATTCTTTTTGTACATTGTCTATATCTTATAAAGTGTGTCTACATGCTCGTCTAAATTTCGACTGTAATTCTTTTAACACAGGAATAGAGTCATCCATAAAAAATTTTCTGAATTATAGTAAAATGGGGACAGCGTACAGATTACGATGAGGGATACACTGTTTTCCGGTATAATCAGTCGCTAACATAGATAGAAAAATAAGAGTTTTTTTAATGGATGGAGGAATAAGCATGAAAAGGATAAAACTTGGTAGCAGCAGTTTAAGCGTTCCAGCTATTGCTGTAGGCTGTATGAGAATTGATTCTATGAATGATGACAATTTAGCAGCACATCTTACTTTTTGTATGGAGAATGGGCTGAATTTCTTTGACCATGCTGATATTTATGGAAATGGCATTTGTGAATCCAAGTTTGGTAAGGCCTTAAAGATTGCGGGATATAACAGAGAAGATGTAATCCTGCAATCAAAATGCGGGATCAAGCCGGGTACTATGTATGACTTATCAAAAGAGCATATCTTAACGTCTGTCGATAAAATACTAACACGCCTGGACACTGATTACTTAGATGCACTGGTACTTCATCGTCCAGACGCTTTGGTAGATCCTGAGGAAGTAGCTGAAGCATTCGATACCTTAGAGAGCTCTGGCAAAGTCCGTCAATTTGGCGTATCCAATCATAAGCCAATGCAAATTGAATTGTTAAAAAAATATGTAAAGCAGCCAATCATTGTAAACCAACTGCAACTAAGCCTCCCCTTTTCGAACATGATTGCTAATGGGATGGAAGTGAATATGCAAACAGAAGGCGCCGTTGAGAGGGATGGTAGTGTCCTAGATTATTGCAGACTCCATGATATAACCATCCAAGCTTGGTCACCTTTTCAATATGGTTTCTTTGAAGGTGTTTTTATCGGGAATGATGAGAAGTTCCCCGAATTGAACGAGACTCTTACAGAGTTAGCTGATAAATATGAAACAACTCCAACCGCTATTGCAGCAGCTTGGATTTTGCGACACCCAGCAAACATTCAGTTGATTGCTGGTACAACTAATCAAAAACGGATGGCTGACATTATTCGGGGCAATGAATTACAGTTAAGCCGTGAAGAATGGTATCGCCTTTATTTGAACAGCGGGCATATATTGCCTTAAAACCTTCCGAATAAAATGAAGAGCCTTAAGATACACTTAGGAAGACACTTTCCTTTCCAGTGTTATCCTATTTGAATTGAGGCTCTTCTTATCTTATTAGAAAGTCATCAATTTCACTAAAACTATTCTCTATCTATACCAACACTTATTCTTTCGTTTCATCAAAATTGCAAGCTATCGCTAGCATGTCAATGGGGTCTGCCACTTCGGAGACCGTATAAACGACTGTACCTTCCTGCCAAGAAATACGGTTATTGTCTGCTTTTTGCGAATCTATATCCGCTTTTACAGAACCATATTCATGGGGCACTGGCAGTTGGTTGCTTTCAAGATAGGAGACCATTTGTTTAGCGAGCGGGACGTAGTCACTGTTGCCTTCTATATTGGAGGCTTGGACTTGTAGATACCATCTTCCTTCATGCCAATTTAGCCACTTATGTCCTGCCCCTGCGTCCTCATATCCTTGGATGGAATGACCCAGATCTATAGGATTCCCTGCCTGGATCCCCTCAGGCTGTATATAGCCGATTTTTGATTTAGCCTCTTCTTCAGTTTTATACTGATGGACTTCTATTACAGCAATCGGTTTTGCAATGGTACTATTGTTCAACTCTTTACTGTTGACTGGTATCATTTTTTCGCTTTCAAAAAATATAACGCGATACATATCAGATTCCGAAAGGGTCGCCGCACTTAGATTCTTGTCCTCAGACGATAGCGGAAGATGTATGGGTAGCTTAGGAGATATTGAGCCTTTGATTTGTTCCTTGGCATCTTTTATTACTTTTTCCTGAGATAATGAGGCATCATGTGAGTCGTTTTGTTCAGCTTTTACAGGGCTTCCGTTGGCAGATTCGCTGTCTTCCTTCTGATCCGTTGAAGATTTTTCTGTTGTTACAGGTTGAGCTGATTCTTCATGTTTCTCCCCTGCTTTTTTATCCGTAGCTGCATCTTCATGCGAGCATCCAGCAAGGTAAATGCTTGTTAAAGCTAGCACGATACCCATCTGTTTCAACATTTTACTCACCCCTTTCTTTGTCGTCTACCACGTTATGATGCCAGATAATCCTATATACCAAAAAACGGTATAATTATAACAAGACTGATTCCTCAAAAAAAAAGCATAAACCTTCCGAAGCGGAAAATTTATGCTTTATGTCATATATAAAACAAAAACCACCAAAATTATGTATTTGGTGGAGACGGTGAGAGTCGAACCCACGTCCAAAGATAACGGCACTTATGCATCTACGAGTGTAGTCGATATATTGGCAATTCGCTGTGCCTTATGCCTATCGACACTGCCATAAGTGTTTAAAGATTTATCTATACTGTATATTGAATGATTTTCTCCACTAGGGAGTATTACATATTTACGAACTTGGTTCGGAGACCTGTTTATATTATACTATTATTTCTTCAAAAGGGTATAATTGGTATAAAAATTAAGGAGGTCTTTTAATGCGTTGCAACTACTTACTAGAAATTCATTTTGAATATCCAACTAAATTAGATGATGGTATAGAAAGAAATATATATTATGAAAGGGATTATTACGATAAATTAAAAATTGAAAATGATAAATTAACAATTTCCTTTAAAAGAAATAAGAAAAAAGATATAGGGACTTCTTTATTAAACTTCAATAGTACCTTTAATAAGCAGATCAATAAATCTTTAACATTTCTAGCAGTCGTGGTAGGGGATATTCCTACTATTAAAGAAATACAGCTATCTAGTTGTAATTCTAGAGGTGAAATAACTCACACCCACACTATTGATAAAATAAATCAACCTTTAAACAGAACTCTTGCTAAAAATTTGCTATGGAACTTTGAAGAAGCTGAAATTCTATTGAAGGACAATAGCTTATCTCACGCATTATTATTAGCTACAGTATATTGGCTTAAAGCACAAGATGATACATTAGAAGGACATAAGTTTGAAAAACACTGGAAATCATTTAATACCTTATATACTTTAATATCAAATAAAGATATAGAATTTGACAAATTAGTATCCATCAAAAAATTTATTTGGAGTAACCCTCCCCTTTTTCCAGAAACGATAAATTTTGTAACTAATTTTACTGAACAAGATATAAGAAAACTACGAATTAGAGAAATGATATTAAATGACCATAACACAATAAACCAAACAAAAGCATGGGCTGATTTTATTTGTAGATACAACGATTGTCGAATGAATCAGATATTCAAAGTAACACTTCCATATAGAAAAGACTTTTTAATTTCGAAAGGACTATATAGTGATGTTCAAGATAGTATAGATACCGCACTTTCTCAAAATAAGAAAATAGATGTTGAAATTATTACATTCTATTTAATTAAATACTCATACTTCATTAGGAATAAATACTTTCATGCTGAAAAAATTGATTCTACTTTCTATCTAATTCCTACTGATGAAATAAAAGAACTATCACTTTTAAATGAAATATTCTCTATTTTTCTAAAAGAGTTACTAATTTCATATAAAAACTATCAATGTTAAATCATCACAACGTTTAAACTAGATTGTATATATGACGTATAAACTTGCTACCTCCTTACTAATTTCTACCCCACAAGGAATAGGATTTATGTAAATATTTCATTAAACATACATAATGTTAGTGTTTGGTACTTCACGCTATAAACACCCAACTTTATTTCCATTTTTATAAACTTGTTTCTGATCGCAATTTAAATCAAGGAGGGTTAATTTATGGGTAGAGATAAACAGCGTAGAAAAGCCATTCAAAAACAGCAAAGAATGAAAAGAATCCAAAAAGGTAAACTTGTTCCATTTTCATTAGCTAATTCTCCACGAAAGTTTAGCGGGAGAATTAACCAACATGAATATAAAACAAATATACATAATCTAATATTTGTAGGATCTCTTTTTAAGAATGTTAAATATACAGCTTCTAATATAACTTCCTGTAACTTTCGAGACAGTAAAATTATTGGAGTAGACTATATAAACACTAATCTTAAGAATAGTAAATTTAAAAATGCCCATTTTGAAAATGTAATTTTTTATAGTGTGAATATAAGAAATACGGATTTTTATAATGCCACCTTTAAAAATGTATATTTTATAAATACAAATACTACTGTTGCAAAAAATTTAGATATAGATCAGCCCAATATATTTCTTCTTAATGGACACCCTTCTTTAAATATAGATAACACTTTAATCAGTTCTATAGAAAAGCTAATGGAACTTACTAAAATACAAAAGCATTATGTACTTACTACTAGAAATTCAAAAGGCAAGAAAATAAATAATTGGATACTCTACTTACTGTTACAGTCTTTTTCTGAAAAGGAATTAAGTCATGCTTTCTTAAGAATGTATTTAAAAGATAGGAGGAACTCTAACAAAACAATGTTTACGTATTTTAGCTTTTTGGAATATTTATCTAAATACTATAAGAAAGATGGTATACTATAATTGTCCTGCCCTGGAACCATATATTGGTGAATGTCAAGGAAGAATCGGGGACAGTTATATTTGACTGGTATTCAGGAAGGGGTGGTAACTATGTTATCTTCTGTATCTAATGGTTTAACTATTATCGGATTCGTAGTTAGCTTGTTAGCATTTGGGGTTTATATTTTATTAAAAAATATTGATTCTGTCCTTCCTCGATTACTCGGGGTAATCTCCAACAAAATTCTAATAAAATTTATAATTCATCCCTTTAAATTCAATACCACACATCAAAACATGTTTTTATTGTGCAAAAAAAAGTTTTTAAATCATTGTTTATATTGTGCATGCAGCAGTTACTTATCCTAATAGCCCCCGTCCCCCATAGGGTAGGGGGGATTGTAATATTTTAAATTGCATAATTTTACACAGTTAATGCTATATTGCTAATAATATATTCAATCACCCTAATATCATTTACTCTGATTTCAGCTGATTGCGGATACATATTTATAACATCTCTCACTATTATTGGCACACTGAACCTATCTGCTGCAATCATCATTTGTTTAATATACCTGGGTGCACATGAATACATTATTATCTCTCCACTTTCTTCACTCACATTGATGTTAGTTTCTTGTTCTTCCTTTAAGTAGATCATTACTGAATTCCTCCTTATTATTAACAGCTAATCTCTAGCTAGATATATTAGTAATTTCATAGATATAGTTAAGTCTGTATAATCTAAGTCTGTATATTAAGTTTGTATAACGGTCGTTTTTTAACCTATTGATTAAACCAATTTATACGCTTAGAAATGCAAATCTATTAGTCACAGATTTGGTTAATCACAAGTGTTTGTGACTTCTAATTCAAATAAATTTTCTAATCTAAATCTATCTTGATCTGCAATTAAATAAATCTTTTCTCTCCGCTTATCCAATTCAATCAATAGATGTGGTACTTGCTTTCCTAAATCCTCTTTTGTATGTGGTTGAAGCGGAAAATAAATATTATTATTCTTATGTTTTCTTATTATTAAAAGCCCTGCTTCAACTAATCTCTTATTAGCACTAACAATACTTTGGCGGCTACAATACAAATAATCTTCTAGCTGATATATCGTGGGAAATGCATACCCAAATTCTTCGTTATATAATTCAAGATATTTCACATATAATGCAATATCAAAAGGTTTGATTAGTCCTAATTGAACATAGTAAAAAATATCAGTCGAGACTTTTTCAAACCTCTTATCAACATTATGGGTCGCTAATGAT
Organism: Bacillus sp. z50; assembly: GCF_058313585.1. Lineage (NCBI taxonomy): Bacteria > Bacillati > Bacillota > Bacilli > Caryophanales > Bacillaceae > Bacillus > Bacillus sp. z50. Next base: position 441,868 of record NZ_JBZFQL010000003.1, on the reverse strand, counting down.
TGCTTAGGAACTATCTTTGCCAATCTTTCACCTCTTCTCTCAATTAAAAAAGTGTAAAGGCGTTTTACCCTTACACTTATCTACTTGCAATTATTAAATTTTTTAGGACATACATTTATAAAAAATCTCTTAAATTGGTTGCAACTTCTTCGATATCTAAATCTAGATATTGTGTTGTAACTGCTAAATCAGAATGACCTAACGCTTTACTGATCAAAGCTATATTTGCCCCCTTATCTAATAAGTTCTTAGCATAAGCCCGTCTTATTGCGTGGGCATTTATATTTTTTAAATTATATTTCTTAGAATATCTGTTCAGTTGTTTTGAAATAGCACAGTTAGAAGATTTACTTGTATTCATAGGTAACCCATTTTGAGTAATAAATATATTCCGATTATCAGTATTAAAATATCCTCTAATACCATTATTCAAATCAATTAACATCTGTATCATCTTTGCCAATTCATGATCAATCGGCAGCTTTAAAAATTTGTGATTTTTTAGTGTTGAACCATCCAAATTCAAGTATAAGTTCTCATAATCAATATGGCGTTCTCTTAATTCCCCTAAGGTACGGATACGGATTCCTGTTTTATACATTAAATTGATAGCAACCGCATCTCTAAATCCAACAAATGTTGTCTGATCTATTAGCATTAGTAACTTATCGATATCGGACTCCTTAGCCCCTTCTTTAATTTCCTTATCAACTTTAATATGAATGTTATTCCAGAAGCGGTCTTTAATCCAACCGTTATTATAGAATTTGCTTAACACCGCTTTTAATGATTTTAATCGAATCAGTTTTGTTGGTGATGAAACTTCCAATATATCTAAATAATGATAGATAGAATCTATTGAAATATCTTCAACATATATTAAATTATTTACTTCTACAAACTGATTAAAGATATATTGATAACTTTCAATTGTTCTTCGACGATTCCCGGCAATTCTCATTTGCTGAAACACTTTATCTAGTGCATCAACCACCGTAATAGTATCTCTTTTAAATTTATTCTTTGAATTTAATACAACTACATCACTATTTACTGCAAAAACCCCATGCTTTCTTTTATTATTAGACATAATAAAAACCTCCATATTCATCAACGAATTTGAAGGTCTCCAACTAGCAATAATATGTAAGTATGAAAAAAGGGATATTAAAACGAGGTTCAAATCCCGTTTAATATCCCTAGTTTATCTAACCGTTAATATAACAGTAATTCCACCGTATGTATTTGGTGGAGACGGTGGGAGTCGAACCCACGTCCAAAGATAACGGCACTTATGCATCTACGAGTGTAGTCGATATATTGGCAATTCGCTGTGCCTTATGCCTATCGACAGGCGTCCGGACAGCTAGTCTGGTTATTCTCTTCCTTCTCCCTCAGACGGTGAGATCCGGCGTAGTCCACTAAAGTTGAGTCCCTTACCCTACCACATGGACGATGGAGGGAGGAACAGCTTATCGACTGTTATTAAGCAGCGAAAGCTAAGTTGTTGTTTTGTTTGCCAGTTATAGGCTGTGACGTTTTAACGAGGCCGATCCCCTCGACTCGCAACATAAGCTCGAACTACCCCTGTCGAATCCGTAACGTCCCCATGATAAGAATGTGGATCGTACGAAATGAAGAAGCGTACTTTGAGCGTTGCTTCTATTCAATTGTGGTACATAAGTAATTATAACATAATGAATATGAAATTCAATTGTAAGAACTTGGTGAGAGTACCAGTCAAAGCTTAACGCTGACGTTCTTTGAACGCTCGTTCGATTTCACGCTTTGCTTCTTTTCTCTTCAAGTCTTCACGTTTATCATAATTCTTTTTACCCTTACCTAAACCGATCAAAACTTTTGCAAAACCGTTCTTTAAATACAGCTTCAATGGAACAAGTGCATATCCCTGTTCTTTTGTGGAACCAATTAATTTACTGATTTCCTTATTATGCAAAAGTAGCTTACGCACACGCAATGGGTCGTGATTATAGCGGTTACCCTGCTCATATGGGCTAATATGCATTCCCATTAAGAATACTTCCCCATTAATAATCCTTGCATATGAATCCTTTAAGTTCACACGACCATTTCGAATCGATTTAATCTCAGTTCCCTGCAAAACAATTCCTGCTTCATAGGTTTCCTCGATAAAGTAATCATGGTACGCTTTTTTATTTTGGCCGATTACCTTTCCTGAACCTTTTGGCATATAATTGCCCCCTCTCTCTTTATATGGGTTAGGTGAATAAAGAGCCCAGAATATCAGGCTCTCCTTTTATCATACTACAGCAATGGCTTCTATTTCTACAAGTCCGTCTTTTGGAAGCCGCGCTACTTCTACCGCACTCCTTGCCGGAAAGCTGCCGGTAAAGTAGGTTGCGTATACTTCATTAACTGCTGCAAAATCATTCATATCATTCAGGAAGACCGTTGTCTTCACAATTTGGTCCAAACCAAGGCCTTCTTCGTTTAAAATGGCCTGAATATTTTTAAATGCTTGGTGAGTTTGTTCCTTCACACCATCTTTTAATTCGCCCGTCTCAGGATCTAATCCTAGCTGGCCTGATGTATAAATAAACCCATTCACTCGAATGGCTTGAGAATATGGCCCGATTGCGGCCGGTGCTTTAGCTGTTTGAATCGTAATCTTACTCATTCTAGTATTCCTCCATTTCGCTAAATTCCATACCTTTAGTATTCGATTGAAATGTCCTCTTATCCTTCCATCAGGAATGGGATGCGGACTTAAAGAAAAAAGGAAGATGCAACAATTACGCATTCTTCCTTACTCTTTTATGCTTCAAGTGAATTCATTTCAACCATTTTACCATTGTATACTTCTTTGTTCAATTCGCCTGTCATACGGCCGGTTACTAATCCTGCTGTTGCTGAACCGCTGACATTAAGAGCTGTTCTTCCCATATCAATTAATGGTTCTACAGAGATCAGTAAGGCAGCTATACCAATTGGCAGGTTCATGCTGGATAATACGATTAATGCGGCAAAGGTAGCTCCTCCGCCAACACCAGCTACACCAAATGAACTGATAGCTACAATGATGACTAATTGAATAAGGAAAACGGGATCTAGCGGATCAGGTGCAATCATTACAGCCAGCATAGCCGGGTAAATTCCTGCACATCCATTTTGACCAATAGACGCTCCCAATGAAGAAGAAAAGTTAGCAATCCCTTCAGAGTTACCAAATTGTTTGGTTTGAGTCTCTATATTAATAGGAATAGCTGCCGCACTGGACCGGGATGTAAAAGCAAACGTAAGTAATGGACCCATTTTCTTAACATATTGCATTGGATTTAAACCGCTAAAGAATAATATAACTAAGTGGATCAGGAACATCACGATCAATGCTACATAGGAAGCAATAACAAATGTAGATAATTCAATGATTCCTTGTACATTTGTATTAGCAATGGTTGTAGCCATTAACGCTAAAATACCATACGGTGTTAAACGAAGAATCAACGTAACGATTCGCATGACAATTTTATATAAGGCATTAATGATTTTCTCAAATGTTTCAAATTCTGCAGGTGCCTTTCTTCTAACACCAATTGCCGCAATTCCAACAAACGCTGCAAAAATAACAGTTGCGATTGTAGAAGTAGGTCGTTGGCCAGTCAAATCAAGAAACGGATTTGTTGGGATGACCTGCAAAATACGTTCCGGAAAGCTTTGGTTCTCTACTTGAACCATAGTTTCTTCTAATTGAGCAGAACGCGCCTCTTCTGCTTCGCCAGATTCAAGATGGTCCGCTGATAAATCAAACGTTAAGGCACTGCCAATTCCAACAGCTGCCGCTATAGCTGTTGTTAATACCAGAATTCCGATAATGGAGAAACTGATTTTACCAACTCCAGCCTGCCCTTTTATGCGAATGATAGCCGATATAATCGACACAACGATCAAAGGCATGACAATCATTTTCAAAAAGCTAACATACCCTGTTCCAACAATACTGTACCAGTTTTTTGTATCTGCCAATACAGCACTCTCAGGATCAAATGCCAATTGAAGGAATACACCTAAAAGAATTCCTAATCCAAGACCTGTAAATACTCGTTTTGCAAAAGAAACATGTTTCTTTTGCATATAGAAAAGTACACCGACTAATGCTAACAAAATAAGAATATTTATAATAACTAAGGTCGTATCCAATTCAATCTCTCCCCCTTTTAATTCATACTAAATACATATGTATTATATAGATTGTACTGTCTATTGTACAGTATTATGACTAGACAAGCTGTTTTTCTATATCATCAATTCTTTTTTATCTATATACCTCAGCATGGTAAATATAACTACAAATCTAACACAAAGAAAAGAGAGCCAACATAAGTCAGCTCTCCTCTGCTTATTATCGTTTTTTCTTCTTACCGGATTTGCGCTTAGCAGCCGGTGCGTTTTCATAAAACTTCTTTTTCTTTCTCGGGCCTTTTTTATCGGAGCTTTCTCCCGGCTTACCTTTGCCCTGGCCTTTAGGACCGCATTTGTCTCCATTTCCTCCCTGTGGTCTGGAAGAATCCTTGCGGCGGTTTTTACCCGGTTCTGCTTTAAAAATACGTTTTTCACCAGAAACCCGTTCACGATTGTCTTTCATCCCAACAATTTCAAAGTCAATGGCACGCTCGTCTTTATTTACTTTAATAACCCTTACCGTGATCTCATCACCAATGCGGAAGACTTTAGCTGTACGTTCACCAATCATTGCAAATTGACGGTCGTCAAAATGATAGTAATCATCAGTCATATAGCTGACATGGACAAGACCTTCAATTGTGTTGGATAGCTCAACAAACATACCGAAGTTTGTGACAGAGCTAATAATCCCATCAAACTCCTCGCCCACTTTATCTTCCATGTATTCAGCTTTCTTCAGATCATCCGTTTCACGCTCAGCATCTACTGCCCGTCTTTCCATTGAGGAAGTATGCTGGGCAATCTCACCAAGTCTTTCATTCCATTTTTCCTGCGTCTCTTTGCTTAAATCTCCATTTATTAAATACGTACGAATTAAGCGGTGGACAATTAGGTCCGGATAACGGCGGATAGGTGATGTAAAGTGCGTATAATAATCGGTCGACAATCCAAAGTGTCCCAAGCTTTCAGGATCATATTTTGCTTGCTTCATGGAGCGAAGCATGACTGTCGATACGACCATTTCCTCCGGTTTTCCCTGTACCGCTTCAATGATTTCCTGCAAAGCACGCGGGTGAATGGAATTCGCCGTACCACGAACGATATAGCCAAAGTTCACGATAAAGTCGAAGAACTTTCTCAGCTTTTCTTCATTTGGATCTTCGTGGATCCGGTAAAGGAAAGGCACGTCCATCCAATGGAAATGCTCAGCTACTGTTTCGTTAGCTGCCAGCATAAATTCTTCAATTAATTTTTCTGCAACAGATCGTGTACGAAGAACAACATCGGTTGGTTCTCCATTCTCATCAACAAGGATTTTTGCTTCTTTAAAATCAAAGTCAATGGCTCCTCTGCGCATCCGTTTTTCGCGAAGAATTCCAGCCAATTTCTCCATTTCCTCAAACATCGGAACAAGCGGTTCATAGCGCTCAATCAATTCTGCGTTTTTATCAACAAGAATCTCATTCACATCTGAATACGTCATACGCTCTGTTGTTTTAATGACACTCTGGAAAATCTCATGGGAAACAACAGTTCCTTCAGAATCAATCTCCATTTCACATGATAATGTTAAACGGTCAACACGTGGATTCAATGAACAAATTCCATTTGATAGTCGATGTGGTATCATCGGAATAACTCGATCCACAAGATAGATACTTGTTGCACGCTCTGCCGCTTCCTTATCAATTGGCGATCCTTCGGTTACATAATGAGAAACATCGGCAATATGTACACCCAATTTATAATTTCCATTATCAAGTCTCGTTACTGTAACAGCATCATCCAAGTCTTTCGCATCCGCACCATCAATCGTGACAATCGTTTCATCCCTAAGATCACGACGATTGGCCAGATCTTTTTCATCTATGACTTCAGGTGTTTGATTAGCTTGTTCCAGTGCATCCTCTGGAAATTCTCCTGGCAAACCAAACTTATGAATAATGGATAAAATATCAACACCCGGGTCATTTTTATGCCCTAAGATCGTGATAACTTCACCTTCTGCCGACATTCTGCCTTCTGGGTAATTTGTTATTTTAACAACTACTTTATGACCTTCAACGGCACCGTTCTTCGCCTCGTTAGGAATAAAGATATCATTAGCCATTTTTTTATCATCTGGGATTACAAAACCAATCCCTCTTGTTTCCGTATATGTCCCTACGACATTTTGGACACCGCGGTCAATGATTTTAACAATGGTGCCTTCCCGTCTTTGGCCTGATGATTGTGAAGAAACACGGACCATAACAATATCTCCATGCATCGCATTATTTAACTCATGCGGAGGAATAAAAATATCATCCATGCCTTTCTCTTCAGGTAGCACAAAAGCAAATCCCTTAGCATGACCAGATACCTTCCCTTTTACAAGGTTCATACGTTCTGGCAGTCCATAACGATCAGAACGAGTTCTCACGATTTGGCCATGCTCCTCCATATACACAAGAGCCTTCACAAAATCCTTGAAATCCCCGGAGTCTTCTACCCCCATTGCTGCCTCTAATTCTTGTACGGTCATGGGTTTGTAAGCTTCTTCTTTCATATAAGAATACAGCTTTTCTACATGTTGACGTATCATGTCATCCATCACAAACCCCTCCTTTCTTTCCTTTATCGTTGATCTATCTATTAATTTGCCCAATCAAGACTCTCTAAAAACGCAAAAACATCCTGATGAAGCTGATCACGTTCTTTATCCAGTGTTATCACATGGCCTGATTCCTCATACCATTTTAATGTTTTTTGTTCAGTATTTGCAGAATTATAGATAATATTAGCGCTGTCAGTATTGATCATATGATCGTGGCGTGCCTGAGCGACAAAAAGCGGAACATCCACTTGATTCACATGATCTCTTACATTGCCAATCAATTCTTGCAAGGCTTGCAGGGTATTCATTGGACGAAAACAATTCATTTCTGCCTCAATTTGTTCCTGACTTTTACCTTCACGCTTTTTATACTGACGGGCATACTCAAGTACCCCATCATACATAACTTTTTCACTTTTTATATACATAGGTGAACACATGGTAACGATACCCTTAACAGGTACAGTGTAACCTAATTTCAAGGAAAATACCCCTCCTAATGAAAGACCTGCTACCGCAATTTCCTTATGGCCCATTGCCCGCAATCGATCATAGGCTTTCATACAGTCCTTCCACCAATCAGTTGGTCCGAATTCTACCAACTCCTCCGGAGGTACTCCGTGCCCTTTATATTGCGGTGCATGACATGTATATCCCCTGCTTTCAAGATATCGGCCTAACATCCTTACATCAGCGCTATTCCCTGTAAAACCGTGAAGCAATAAGACTGCACGGTTTCCTCCCTCGAATGTAAATGGTTTTGGCTGAGTTAATTTCATATAAAAAATCTCCCTTTGTTAAAACTTATACTATGTACTATTAGTTTACGATGTTAGAGGAACAAAACGCTATTAATATGAACGATTTACACATCAAAAAAGCCTGGCAAAGCTGCCAGGCAATGTTTGTTTTCGCACTATTACTTTGCAAAGAAAGAAACCAGAATGGTTAAAACAAAAAATAATACTGATAAAACAATAGTAGCGCGGTGTAAATATAAATCAAGTCCTCTCGCCTTTTGTTTACCAAAAAGCTGTTCAGCACCACCGGAAATCGCGCCGGATAAACCTGCACTTTTACCGGATTGCAGTAAGACCACAACAATTAAACTAATACATGTAATAACCAATAATACCATGAGCGTAGTATGCAACACGAACAAATACCTCCTAATTACGGTCTTATCAATACTATCACTTTACCATAACCACCTTTTTTTCACAATAACTAACAAGGAGGTAATAGTTAAATTCACCGCAGGCAGGGTATAATCAAATAAGAGGATTCAAAAACCCGGGACAGAGGGGGACATGATTATGTTTACCGATTGGTTATATAAAGTAAATTACATAAATATGATCGGATTTATATTTGGCAGTTTAATGATGTTCTTCGGATGGAATGCCCCCTTAATGGGAGCTCTTTTACTCGCGGCCGGTGTACTATTAATCATTTCTAAACTTAATGGAAGGCCGTTCATCTATTTTATGACCTATTTTGTACATCTATGTTTGATTGGTTTATTGATTTTTGAACTCTTATCTATAGAATGGTTGTCTATTAACCCCATCCTTTTCGTGGTTTGTATAGCAGCACTGATTAGCTTAATAGCAGTCATTATTCGCTCGAATACGAGCACTCTAAGCCTCTTTTGGTTGGCATTACATATCTTAATACTTGCCTATGGATTTATTGGCGAAGGCACTTTCTGGTCGACTGTTTGGAGTCCGGGATCTGTCCAGGTCGTATTTAAAACCTTCTATTCTATATTAATCGCATTTTTCCTGATTGGCGTATTTTTGGACCGTTTTCAAAACGAACTAAGGAGAGAGTACCGCGATAGAAATTAAATGAAAAGACGCTCACTTTTTAGCACCTCAAGTTAGATATAAAATCTAACTTTTGGAGTAAACTAAAAATGGAGCATCTTTTTTGTTGATTTATTTATACACTTTCACACGATCTTCAATTGGATTGAATTGTTTTTCACCAGCAGGAGCAACTGGTTTACCAAATGGCATTTGGGCGGATAATCTCCAGCTTGCAGGTATATTCCAGGTTGCCTTCACTTCTTCATCAATCAACGGATTGTAATGCTGAAGTGTAGCTCCTAATCCTTCCGCTTCAAGAGCTGTCCAAACGACGAGCTGCAGCATTCCGGAGGCTTCATTAGACCAAATAGGGAATTTATCTGCATATAGATCAAATTGTGACTGCAGCCCCTCTATGACCGATTGATCTTCAAAGAAGAGTACAGTGCCATATCCAGCATTAAACATATCCATTTTTTCCTGAGTGTCACCAAAATTTTCGGCAGGTACGACTTTTCGTAATGTTTCAGTTGTGATACTCCAAAACTTATTACTTTGTTCTCCAAATAATACGACTACTCTTGCGCTTTGTGAGTTAAAGGCAGATGGTGTATGCTTGACGGCGAATTTAACAATCTCCTCTACTCTTTCTTCAGAAATTACCTTTTCATTACTAATCGCATACAGTGAACGTCTTTTTTCAATTGCTGATAAAAATTCATTTGTATTTGTCATGATTTATTCCTCCCCAATGTTTTTATACATACTAAAATCTATTTAGACAGATAACCGAATAGATAAACCAAACGGGTCTGTTGTTACCCAAATTCCATTCTCTTCTCGAACTTCAGCACCTATATTATTCAAACGTGAAATCACTTCTTCTCTTTGTTCATGATTAGGATAATGAATAGTGAATGTTTGGAGTCCCACACTTTCTTTTGAAGCAGCCGGTATATTCCTGCCATTCCATACATTTAAACCGATATGATGGTGGTAGCCACCTGTGGACAAAAACAATGCCTGATTTCCATAACGAGTAACTACATCAAATCCCAATCCCTGGCAATAAAACTCCTCCGCCAGTTCAAGATTGCCAATATGCAAATGAATATGCCCCATTGCCGTATCAGACGGAAGGCCTTTCCACATCGTGTCTTCTCCTGCTGCCAATACTTCTTCTGCCTTCAAAGGCTCCGTAACCATATGAACCTCTTTGTCTTTCCATATCCATGAGGAAGCTGGGCGATCTGCGTAAATTTCAATTCCATTCCCATCAACATCCTGTAAATATAGTGCTTCACTAACATGATGATCTGAAGCACCCAATGGGTAATTAATTTTTGCAATATGATGCAAAAAGCTTCCTAAATCTGCACGTGAAGGCAACAATAAAGCAAAATGGTACAGCCCGGTTTTATGTGCCTCTTTTGGTATAACATTTTCAGGTTGAATCAAAGTTAATAATGGTGTTTCCCCATCAGCTGTTAAAACTGTACGATTCTCCTCTTTCTCCAGCACTTTAAAACCAATGATGTTTTCGTAAAAGGCGAGCGATCTTTCCATATTAAGTATCTTCAATTCAAGACTTTTCACAAACGTATTTGTTTTCTGATGAAAGTTCATATTACTCTCTCCCAAATGGCATTTTGTTTTTTTATAATTTAATCAGTACATAACTTACTTTATGTAAGTAATTATACTTTAGTAATAAATTTATATCAAGTAAATTATTTCCTATAAATAATTATATGATTTTTCAATAATACGATATAATATAGACCAGAGGGGTGATGTAATATGAATCAATCTCACATTTGTCCTAAATTTGAGAAAGCTATGGATATCCTCAGCCGCCGTTGGTCAGGGTTAATTATTTATCAACTGCAATCCGGTCCTCAGCGTTTCTGTACGCTGGAATCCTCAATTGGTATCAGTGGGCGAGTACTATCTGAACGGCTAAAGGAATTGGAAAAACAAGGGATTGTCAAACGCGAAGTTTATCCGGAAACGCCGGTCCGAATTGAATATTCCTTAACAGAAGCAGGAGAAGCCATGAAGCCTATGATGCAATCCATTGCAAAATGGGCCGATGAATGGATGAAAAAGGATTCTCCAGAAACTGATCAAAAATAAATGCCGATTGCGCTGGCCGCAATCGGTTTTTTCTTTTTTTGATTGAAATTCATATCAGCCTACAATAAAAAAAAAGAGAATAGGAGGTTTCCCTACTCTCCCATCCCTTCATTATTTTTTAATCATCACTTGTTTAGGTGCTGGTTATAAAAAGCCCTAATACAAGCGTTAATTATATACGCTTTCATTTAGAAGCTATGTATTCAGTATCTTTAATTTTTGATCTACTTATATATAAAGTGAAATATTTTAACTTTTCTGATAAACTTAATCAAACGTTTTATTCTAGATAGTAAGTGAAAGTGCAGGACAAATTAGAGAAGAGACAAAGGGGGATCACAGATGGATTATGCATTATTAACATCAGTCATTATTTACATGATTTTAATGCTCGGGATCGGATATTTTGCCTATAAAAGAACATCCAATTTATCTGATTATATGCTTGGCGGCAGAACACTCGGACCTGCCGTAACAGCATTAAGTGCAGGAGCTGCTGACATGAGTGGCTGGCTGTTAATGGGATTACCCGGAGCTATGTACGTATCCGGCCTTAGCGCAGCATGGATTGCCATCGGTTTAACTATAGGAGCCTGGGCTAACTGGATTTATGTAGCGCCAAGACTGCGTACCTATACACAAATAGCCAATGATTCCATTACAATTCCTGGCTATTTAGAGAACCGCTTTGGCGATACCTCAAAAATACTGCGCTTGATTTCTGGACTTGTTATTCTTGTATTCTTTACCTTTTATGTTTCATCGGGGATGGTTTCCGGCGGTATACTATTCCAAAGTACATTCGGGCTTGATTACCATACTGGATTAATAGTGGTTACTCTAGTAGTAGTCGCATACACTTTGTTTGGAGGATTTCTTGCCGTCAGCTGGACTGACTTTGTGCAAGGGATCATCATGTTTATAGCACTGATTCTTGTTCCAATCGTCACTCTTATTGAAGTGGGCGGATTTGGAGAATCAATTGATACAGCACGATCTATCAATCCAGCCTTATTAGATATTTTCAGAGGCACAACGATACTGGGCATCCTTTCTTCCATTGCCTGGGGACTTGGTTACTTCGGCCAGCCTCATATCATTGTCCGCTTTATGGCCATTTCATCTGTTAAAGAAATTAAAAAGGCCCGTCGAATCGGAATGGGATGGATGATTTTCTCTATTATTGGGGCAATGCTGACTGGATTTATCGGGATTACGTATTTCTCACAAAATGGCTCACCATTAGAAAACCCGGAAACGGTCTTTATCGTTTTAGGAGAAGTATTATTCCACCCGATTATTACTGGATTTTTAATCTCAGCTATTTTAGCTGCTATTATGAGTACCATTTCTTCGCAACTTCTCGTTACATCCAGCTCGTTAACAGAAGATATCTACAAAACATTTTTCAGACGATCAGCATCTGATAGAGAACTTGTTTTCTTAGGAAGATTGTCCGTTTTAATTGTCTCGATTGTCGCGTTATTTTTATCCTGGGAAAAGAACTCCACAATTCTCGAACTGGTTGGTTATGCTTGGGCAGGCTTCGGATCATCATTCGGTCCGCTCATCCTTTTAAGTCTCTTCTGGAAACGTATGAATAAATGGGGAGCATTGGCAGGTATCGTTGTGGGAGCCCTGACTGTTATTATTTGGTCTAGCATAGGTCTCTCTGATACACTCTATGAAATGATTCCTGGCTTTGGAGCAAGCACACTTGCCATCATCATTGTCAGCTTACTGACCGCTCCACCGAAGCAAGAAGTTAGTATTCAATACAAGCAATTTAATGATTTAATGAAGCAATAGAATTAAAAACATTGAGGCGAGCCTCAATGTTTTTTTATTGATTTTTAGCCCCAAATGACTGAACTCTTACCCCAAAAACGGAGTCGGCGGCAATCTGTTAGCACCGGCCAAAACAGGAGATTACGATCAGATTACTGAAATCGCAAAGATGTATATTGAAAAGGCTGAAGCAGCAAGGAAAAAATAAGAATTCATTCTATTAACTAAGTTGAACAGTCATCCTTTATAATAAAAGAATAGTTAGAAAAAACCAAATTAGACAGAGGAGGATTCAGATATGCCAACAAATCTCAAAGATACAGTCACCTTACATAATGGCGTTGAAATGCCATGGCTTGGATTGGGCGTTTTTAAAGTTCAAGAAGGTGAAGAGGTTATCCAGTCTGTTAAAGCAGCCATCCAAAATGGATATATCAGCATTGATACAGCTGCCATTTACGGTAATGAAGAAGGCGTAGGCCAAGCGATCAAAGAATCAGGTGTGCCACGCGAGGATTTATTTATTACAACAAAGTTATGGAATAGTGAACAAGGATATGAATCTACCTTAAAAGCCTTCGATGAAAGCATGGAAAAGCTAGGCTTGGATTACTTGGATCTTTATCTAATTCATTGGCCTGGTAAGGATAAATATAAAGAAACATGGAAAGCCTTTGAAAAACTCTACAAAGATGGACGCGTTCGTGCAATTGGTGTAAGCAACTTCCTGATTCATCACCTTGAGGATTTAATTTCTACCGCTGAAATTAAACCAATGGTGAATCAAGTGGAATTCCATCCTCATTTAACATTGGAAGACTTGCGTGCTTTCTGTAAAAAAGAAGGAATCCAATTGGAAGCATGGTCTCCATTAAAACGAGGAGAGCTTTTGGACAATCCAGTGCTCAAAGAAATTGCTGAAAAGCATAATAAATCAGTTGCTCAAGTCATCTTACGATGGGATCTTCAACATGGCGTTGTAACGATTCCAAAATCAATCAAAGAACACCGTATCATTGAAAACTCTCAAGTGTTTGATTTTGAACTATCTCCTGAGGAAATGGACAGAATCGATCAGCTTAACGAGGATAGCCGTTCCGGATCTCATCCTGATACAATGAAAGCAGGCTTTGAAGATTAATAATAATCAGGAGGCAGCTTATACGAGCTGCCTCCTTTTTATTGAAATATTAATGTTGCTCTGCATATACTCCTTCTTCTATAAGTCTTGCATGGACCACTCTTCTTCCGTCCTTTAAGCCTTGACTACACGTTGAGAGCGTTAAAACCTTATCCTTATCAGTCAATGGTTCTTTCTTATAGCTAAAATCTGACCTTGATTGTAATTGGTTTATAAAAGCAAGATACTGTTCACTAGTTCCAAACTCAGTTTGGATATAATTAAAATCTGGATCTGTGTTATAAGTAGAAAAAACCTCCCACTTATAATAGCCCGTTTTCCCATAAAAGTTTATATATCTATGCTCGTAAAGAAAGTTTTCATCCTTGTATTTATTCAAATCATGAAACATCGTACCGTTCTTCATATTATGTCCATAAAGAATGATATGATTGTCTGCAAACCCTTCCTGATTACGATAATCCATAAAAATACTTCCCTGAATGGACGAGCTATTGTTAAAATCATGCGTTAAATAGTAACTGTTATCATCACCCTGTACAACAGGGTAGTCAATGGCTGTTCCATCAATGGTGATCCAACCAACCGATTGGTCATTCAGCTCTACCAATTTAGTAAAATCGGCATTACCTGTCTCTTCTGATATGACCTTGTGTTTATCTTGATCCAGCTGCTTCTCCAATTTATACATCTGATATTCATCCATTGCATATTGAAACAAATAAATTCCTGACCAGCAAAACACAATCAGTAGTCCTAAACCGATTAACTTTGATATAATTGTCCGACTTCTCTTCATGCCTCTCAACTCTCTTAAGGAAATTATTATTCTTATATAACATAAGTTTAATAACAGACATTTCAGAATACAATAGCCTATCAAATAAAACAAAACCCACATTATAAGCATAAGGAGGTTAAAGTCTGACTAAATCTATCCCTTTTAAGGTTTTATAAAACTTCTCAAGCGTTTTCGGGAATTATATACATACTCGGATAGGAATTTTAGTTCGTAGAATTATTCTTTTTACTCCCTTTCACAATCTATATTGGTATTTAAGTATTCCCTCACCAATTTCCATTGAAATCTCTTCTTGTAGTAATTTAGTCATCTCAAATTCTCATTTTAGTTGTTCATCTTTCATTGAAACAATCAATCATCCGTTTGTATGCTTTTAAATGATAAACTTAGTTGCTGATCTGTTTCTTCACTTAATTCCAATTCCCAGTGCATTAGTTTATTACTGTCCAGTCTCATCCTTATGTCTTTCTCGAGAACGGTACCAATTTAGGGAGAACATGGATATTTTTCGTCATTATTCGACAATATTTGCATAAAACTTGACTGAATTTTCTCTTTAATGTTACCTTCAATATGGTTAACCAAAAGTTTACTATTTAAATTGTTAAATAGATTGTTTGTTTATATGCGAATAAATATTATTAAACTAGTATTCCTAGGCATTAGTTGATAATATACCTAAACAATACTGGAGGCACATTTTATTATATGAAAATAAAGATAGCCCTTACGATGACATCAGTCATTTTGTTAAGCCCCATGTCAACTTTTGCTGAAACATACACAGTAAGATCTGGTGATAACTTATGGGATATATCGGAACGTAATTATGTTAATTTTCAAGCACTTTTAGAAGTTAATAATCAAATTCCGAATAAAGACTTAATCTATCCCGACCAAGTTATTAACATGCCTGATACTATGAATGAATATACCGTACTTTCTGGCGATACATTATGGGATATTGCCAGGAAATTAGACGTGGATTTTCTTGAATTACTAAATGTAAATTCTCAAATTCATGATAAAGATCTAATCTTTCCAGGACAAAAAATTAATTTACCAAAGGTGACAGAATCTGAGAAAACCAATTTGGAAGTTACTAAACCTGAAGAAACTACTCCAGAAGTAATGGTGCCTGTTGAGACTACTCCTGAAGTAACGGAGCCCGTTGAAACTACTACCGAAGTAACGGAACCTGTTGAGACTACTCCTGAGGTCACGGAACCTGTTGAGACTACTCCCGAAGTAACGGAGCCTGTTGAGACTACTCCCGAAGTAACGGAACCTGTTGAGACTACTCCCGAAGTAACGGAACCTGTTGAGACTACTCCTGAAGTAACGGAACCTGTTGAGACTACTCCTGAAGTAACGGAACCTGTTGAGACTACTCCCGAAGTAACGGAACCTGTTGAGACTACTCCTGAAGTAACGGAACCTGTTGAGACTACTCCTGAAGTAACGGAACCTGTTGAGACTACTCCTGAAGTAACGGAACCTGTTGAGACTACTCCTGAAGTAACGGAACCTGTTGAGACTACTCCTGAAGTAACGGAACCTGTTGAGACTACTCCTGAAGTAACGGAACCTGTTGAGACTACTCCTGAAGTAACGGAACCTGTTGAGACTACTCCTGAAGTAACAGAACCTGTTGAGACTACTCCTGAAGTAACAGAACCTGTTGAGACTACTCCTGAAGTAACAGAACCTGTTGAGACTACTCCTGAAGTAACGGAGCCAGAAGGCAATGACCAAGCCATCGTCAACCAAATTGTTGCATTAGTCAACGAGGAAAGAGCTAAAAACGGTCTACAACCTCTCAGCAATAATGCAGACTTATCCATAGTTGCTTACACGAAAGCTGTAGATATGTCAGAAAACGGTTATTTTGCCCATACATCACCAACATACGGAACTCCCTTTGATATGATGAAGGCTTTCGGAATCACATACGTAGCAGCAGCTGAAAACATTGCACAAGGCCACAGAACAGCTGAAGCCGTTATGGAAGGTTGGATGAACTCAGAGGGCCACAGAAAAAATATCCTAAATCCAAACTTTACTGAAATCGGGATTGGTTATGAAAAGAATGAGCATTACTGGGTGCAAATGTTCATTCAAAATTAATCAACACTGTAATTCATTATTTCTAACAAAAACGCCTCTTTCCTTATTGGTAAGAGGGCGTTTTTTATTGTTTATAAAAAAACTCCTTATACTGAAATTCATCAGTATAAGGAGTTTTCCCTTTTGAGCTTTTATAATACTTCTCAAGCGTCCTTGAAAATCATATAAAATACTCATCAACTCATCAAAAATTTCTACTTCGTTAATTATTTCTTAAGGTTGTAGAAAGATTGAAGACCTTTGTATTCAGCTAAATCGCCAAGCTCATCTTCGATACGAAGAAGTTGGTTGTATTTCGCGATACGGTCTGTACGGCTCATAGAACCAGTTTTGATTTGGCCAGCGTTTGTTGCTACTGCAATGTCAGCGATTGTAGAATCTTCTGTTTCACCGGAACGGTGGGATACAACTGCAGTGTAACCAGCGCGTTTTGCCATTTCGATTGCATCGAAAGTTTCAGTTAAAGTACCGATTTGGTTAACTTTAATTAGGATAGAGTTAGCAATACCTTTTTCGATACCTTCAGCAAGCTTTTTAGTGTTTGTAACGAACAAGTCATCACCAACAAGTTGTACACGATCGCCAATGCGCTCAGTTAACAATTTGTGGCCTTCCCAGTCGTTTTCATCTAAACCATCTTCAATAGAGATGATTGGGAATTCGTTGATTAATTCTTCATAGAAGTTAACCATTTCTTCGGAAGAAAGACCATTGCGTCCTTCGCCTGCTAGATCGTATTTCTTAGTTTCTTTGTTGAAGAACTCAGAAGAAGCTACGTCCATTGCAAGGTAGATATCTTTACCAGCTTCGTAGCCAGCTTTAGTGATTGCTTCAATGATTACTTCAAGAGCTTCACGGTTAGAACCAAGGTTTGGAGCGAATCCACCTTCGTCACCTACTGCAGTGTTTAAGCCTTTGTCGTGAAGAACTTTTTTCAAGCTGTGGAATACTTCAGCACCCATACGGATTGCTTCTTTGAAAGTTGGAGCTCCAACAGGCATGATCATGAATTCTTGGAAGTCAACGTTGTTATCAGCGTGAGAACCACCGTTGATGATATTCATCATTGGAGTTGGAAGCTGTTTCGTGTTGAATCCGCCAAGGTAACGGTATAAAGGAATGTTTAGGTAATCAGCAGCAGCGATTGCAGCAGCCATGGAAACACCAAGAATTGCGTTCGCACCTAATTTACCTTTGTTTTCAGTTCCATCAAGGTCGATCATCGCTTTGTCGATTCCAGCTTGATCAAGAACATGCATACCGATGATTTGTTCAGCAATGATATTGTTTACGTTATCTACTGCTTTTTGAACACCTTTTCCAAGGTAACGGTCTTTATCGCCATCACGAAGTTCTACTGCTTCGTATTCACCAGTGGAAGCACCACTTGGTACCATAGCACGGCCGAATGCGCCAGATTCTGTTTCAATTTCTACTTCAACTGTTGGGTTACCACGGGAGTCTAATACTTCACGTGCATAAACGTCAATAATAATTGGCATTAAATTTCTCTCCTTTTAATTGGAAAATATAGTACATTTTATAGTTTGTACAACTTACTTTTTAATTAATGATTTTCCAGTCATTTCTTTCGGTTGCTCTACATGCAATAGTTCAAGCATAGTTGGAGCTAAATCACCCAGAATTCCACCGTCACGAAGTTCTACCTCTTTATCAGTGACAATCACTGGAACAGGGTTTGTCGTATGTGCTGTCATCGGATCTCCATCTGGAGTGATTACCTCATCAGCATTACCATGGTCAGCTGTGATAATGGCTTTACCACCCATAGATAGGATTTTATCGACGATTTTTCCAAGGCATTCATCCACAGTTTCAATTGCTTTGATTGTTGGTTCAAGCATTCCGGAGTGCCCAACCATATCAGGGTTAGCAAAGTTTAGGATGATCGCATGATGATTATCTTCATCCAATTCCTTCATAAGGGCTTCAGTCACTTCATAAGCGCTCATTTCAGGTTTAAGGTCATACGTGGCAACCTTTGGAGAATTAATCAAAATACGTTTCTCGCCTGGGAATTCATCTTCACGTCCACCACTCATAAAGAAGGTAACGTGTGGGTATTTTTCAGTTTCGGCAATGCGAAGCTGTTTTAAGTTGTTTTGCGATAAGACTTCACCGATTGTGTTATCCAGATTTGTTGGTTTAAATGCAACATATCCTTTAACAGTTTCACTAAAGTGAGTCAAGCAAACAAAATACAAATTCTGCGGGAATCCTGGGCCTCTGTCAAAGCCGCGGAAATCATCATTTGTAAATACGTTAGAAATTTGTATAGCACGGTCAGGACGGAAATTATAGAAAATAACAGAATCATTATCTTCAATTTTCGCCACAGGCTGTCCATCAGCTTTCGTAATTACAGATGGTAGAACGAATTCATCAAAAATCCCATTACGGTAGGAATCCTCTACTACTTCCATTGCGGAAGAATAAGAAGGTCCTTCACCATAAGTCATGGAACGATACGTTTTTTCTACACGATCCCAGCGTTTATCACGGTCCATGGAGTAATAACGTCCTGAAATAGTCGCGAACTGGCCTACACCAATTTCTTTAAACATATTTTCAGTTTGTTGAATGTACTTTTCAGCAGTTTGAGGACCAACATCACGTCCGTCTAAAATGCCGTGTACATAAACATTTGTAAAGTTTTCTTTAGCACACAAGCGAAGTAATGCAAATAAATGCTGAATATGGCTGTGTACTCCACCATCAGATAATAATCCCATTAAGTGTAGAGCCTTATTATTTTCTTTCGCATGTTGAATCGCGCCTAAGAAAGTTTCATTCTTTTCGAATTCACCTTCACGAATCGCAAGGTTTACTCGAGTTAAGCTTTGATAAACAATCCGGCCTGCACCGATATTTAAATGGCCAACTTCTGAGTTACCCATTTGTCCCTCCGGCAAACCAACTGCTAAGCCACTCGCTATCAGGTGATTATGTGGATACTCTGCCCAATAACGGTCAAAGTTAGGCTTTTTAGCCTGTGCCACAGCATTACCCTGTGTTACATCTCGAGATCCAAACCCATCGAGAATGATTAACGCTACTGGTTTCTTACTCATTTAGAAACAGCCTCCAATAATCCTAAGAAAGAAGTTGGTTCAAGGCTTGCTCCGCCAACTAAAGCACCATCGATATTATCTTCTGAAAGATATTCTTTGATGTTTTCAGGTTTAACAGAACCGCCATATTGAATCCTAATTGCTTCTGCCACATCAGTTGAAAAGCTATCAGCGATTGTTTGACGGATATGACCGCAAACTTCATCAGCATCAGCTGCTGTGGAAGACTTTCCTGTACCAATTGCCCAGATTGGTTCATAAGCAATAATTGTCTTCTTAGCTTGTTCTTCCGTAAGGCCTTTGAATGCCTTTTTAATTTGATCAGCTACAAGAGCTTTTGTTTTACCAGCTTCACGCTGCTCCAACGTTTCCCCACAACACACAATAGGGATTAAATTGTGTTTAAAAGCAGCCAATGTCTTCTGGTTAACTGTTTCATCAGTTTCATTGAACATTTCACGACGCTCGGAATGTCCAATGATAATATAGTCTACCCCTAAATCAGAAAGTGCTTCCGGACTTACTTCACCGGTATATGCTCCACTTTCTTTAAAGTGCATATTTTCCCCACCAACTTTAAGGTCTGTTCCTTTTGTTGCTTTTACAAGCGATTCAAGAAATAGTGGAGAAGAACACACAACCGCATCCACTTTTTCTGGAGAAGGAATGGAACCTTTAACTTCCTCTACGAATTGTAAAGCTTCGCCAACCGTTTTATTCATCTTCCAGTTTCCTGCGATAATTGGTTTACGCACTTTCCTCATCCTCTCGTATGTGTCCGTATATTTATTTATCGTTTAATGCTACAACACCAGGAAGCTCTTTACCTTCCATGAATTCCAAGGAAGCACCGCCTCCAGTAGAGATGTGGCTCATTTTATCCGCAAGGTCGAACTTTTCAACTGCCGCAGCTGAGTCCCCACCACCAATTACGGAGTATGTATTTTCCGCATTTGCAAGTGCTTCTGCTACTGCTTTTGTACCGCCAGCGAATTTATCAAATTCGAATACACCCATTGGTCCATTCCAGATCACGAGTTTGGAATTTTTAATAGTGTCTTCATATAATTTTGCAGTCTTTGGTCCGATATCAAGCGCTTGCCAATCAGCTGGAATCGCATCAATATCTACCACTTTAGACTCTGTATCAGGTGAAAATTCTTTTGCAATAACCGCATCCACCGGCATTAAGAAGTTAACACCTTTTTCTTTTGCTTTATCCATAAAGGATTTAGCCAATTCAATTTTATCTTCTTCTAAAAGAGATTGACCAATTTCATAACCTTGAGCCTTGATGAACGTATATGCTAGTCCACCGCCAATGATTAGGTTGTCCACTTTCTCAAGAAGATTATCAATTACACCGATTTTATCTTTTACTTTTGCTCCACCAATAATTGCTGTGAATGGACGTTCTGGATTAGAAAGAGCTTTTCCAAGCACTTCTAATTCTTTTTCCATTAACAAACCGGCTACAGCAGGGATATGTTTTGCAATTCCTTCTGTGGAAGCATGTGCACGGTGAGCTGCACCGAATGCATCATTTACATACACATCTGCAAGATCTGCAAATGCTTTTGCCAATTCTGCATCGTTCTTTTCTTCACCAGGATAGAAACGTACGTTTTCTAGAAGAAGTACATCGCCATCTTTCATCTGCCCGATTTCAGCTTGTACAGCTTCTCCGTATGCTTCATCCGTTTTCTTAACATCTTTGCCAAGCAATTCGCTTAAACGCGCAGCAACAGGAGTTAAGCGTAACTCTTCTTTTACTGCACCTTTTGGACGGCCCAAATGGCTTGCAAGAATTACTTTTGCGCCTTTTTCAATTAAAAGTTGAATAGTCGGTAAAGCCGCACGAATTCTTGTGTCATCAGTTACTTTGCCATCTTGCATTGGTACGTTAAAATCAACGCGGCAAAATACTTTTTTTCCTTGTACATCAATGTCTTTAATCGATTTTTTGTTCACTTAAATGAACCTCCTTTAAAATAAGGGACCAGCTAAAGACTTAATCAGGTCTGCCCAAACTCTGATTAATTGCCGTTAAAATAAAACAGGGAGAAAGGGGAATTTTCCCCTCTCCCCCCTTAAACAAATTCATTATACCTTTAATAAGGTTTTCTATCTACTCCGTAAAGATTAAAGACCTTTTTTAGCAATGTAAGCTGCAAGGTCAACTACACGGTTGGAGTAACCAGTTTCGTTATCGTACCAAGAAAGTACTTTAACCATGTTGCCTTCCATAACCATTGTAGAAAGAGCATCAATAGTAGAAGATTGAGTAGTTCCATTGTAGTCACGAGATACTAATGGAAGTTCGCTGTACTCAAGAACTCCTTTTAATTCACCTTCAGCAGCTGCTTTCAATGCTGCATTGATTTCTTCTGCAGTTGCTTCTTTTTCTAATTCAGCAACAAGGTCAACAACAGATACGTTTGGAGTTGGTACACGCATAGCCATACCGTTCAATTTACCTTTCAATTCAGGTAATACTAGAGCAACAGCTTTAGCAGCACCAGTAGTTGTAGGGATCATGCTTTCAGCAGCAGCACGAGCACGACGGTAGTCTTTGTGTGGCAAGTCTAAGATTTGTTGGTCATTTGTGTAAGAATGAATTGTAGTCATCATTCCGCGTTTGATACCGAAGTTATCGTTCAATACTTTTGCAAATGGAGCCAAGCAGTTTGTAGTACAAGATGCATTAGAGATTACATCATGGTTAGCTGCGTCATATTTATCTTCGTTAACACCCATAACGATAGTGATATCTTCATCAGATGCAGGTGCAGAAATGATAACTTTTTTAGCGCCAGCTTCAAGGTGTTTTGCAGCATCTGCGCGTTTAGTGAAACGTCCAGTAGATTCAACAACGATATCTACTCCAAGATCTCCCCAACCTAGTTGAGCTGGATCTCTTTCAGCAAGAACTTTCACACGTTGTCCAGCTACTACTAAGTAGTCTCCGTCAACTGTTACATCTTGATCTAAAGTTCCATGAACGGAATCATATTTTAAAAGATGCGCAAGCATTTTTGCATCAGTTAAATCGTTAACTGCTACAACTTCTACTTCCGGATTATTTAACGCTGCACGGAATACGATACGTCCAATTCTACCAAAACCATTAATACCTAATTTTACTGCCATTAGAAGGTTCCTCCTTTTGGAATCTTAGAAATAGATTTAAATTATATTCAAAAGGGTGTTATCCCTTAAGTAACTGTAGTGCCGCACCTTCATCCGTAATTAAGATCGGTTTTTTAGGTGCCATTTTGATATAGGCTTTTATTGCCTTAGCTTTTGAAGCTCCGCCAGCGACGGCGATTACATGTTCCGCATTAACCAGATCATCTAATTGAAGGCCGATTGTATGGACTTTTTGTATTATGTTGCCATCTTCATCGTAATAATATCCAAACGCCTCTCCAATTGCCTTTTTATTCTCAAGCTCCTGAAGACTGTCATCGGATGATTTCCTTCTTTCAGCCATTGTTTTGGCTTCCCCTATACCATGAAGAACGATATTAGCTGATTTCAACAAATTCAATACCTCATGTATAGCAGGTTCACTGGTTAGCGTATTGTATGCTGCTTCACTTAGGTTGTCCGGTACATACAGGACACGATATCGTGAATGCATCTTTTCCGCCATTTGTTCGCAAACTGTATTGGCCTGGTATTGAACACCCTTGCCAAGACCGCCTCTCGCTGGTACAAACAAAATGTCATCCACATCTGGAAGCTCTGAGACATCAGGTAACATTCTTCCTATTGCTGCCATTGTTGTTCCACCTGTTACGGCAATGATATTTTTACCCGTTAAGAGACTTTTCATACGCGAAGCACCGGCACGTCCAAGCTCATCTATTACCCATGGGGATTGGTCACTATCACCGCTAACGATGATTATTTTCTCCAAATTAAGTTTTTCCTGTAATAGGCGTTCCATATCATCTATACCCGATAATTGCCTTATTACACCACCCAGATGGTCGAGTACCTCTTTCCCTTCATTGGTAACAGTCATTCCAGAGCTCGCAATGAGTATAAGATTTTGGTTTTTCAAAAATTCCACTTCGCTGCGCAAAATCCGCTCCGTAATGTTCAAAGTCAGTGATAAGCTTCGTCTGCCTACCGGCTGCAGAGTACGAATCGTTCTTAAGATATTGTATCTTTTTTGCATGACCTCAAATATATCTGGAATTAATTTCTTCTGTAAATGGAGTATTCCGTCCATATCCTTCAAACTCCTTTTATACTTTGGTCATTTTTTGTCCTAGCTAGACGTTTAGCGTCCCAGTTTATGTAAAAAAAATAGCTCCTGATGTAATTCCATTCTAACAGGAGTTTCGAATAGTTGCAAGGTTCTAAATGTGAACATCACGTTAAATAGCGACGAATCTCATCTAAATCTATACGACCGTATTGAATAACCTGATCACTGATTTCGACTACAGGAATCATAAGCCCATATTGTTCCAGTAATTTATCATTGGAATATATATCGACTTCAAGGAGAGTAAACGTCATTTCTCTTTGCAAAATATTCAAAAGATCCTTTGCCTCTTCGCATAATGGGCAATTCTTTTTTGTATAAAAATGAATGATTGGTACACTCACTCTCTTTCCCCCTGCTCTTTCTTATTTTCTACATTTATAAATTAATTATTCACTAACCTCATATCGTTTTCTTTTTGAAGAAGATGGTATATGAAGCAGAGTCCGATATTTCGCGATTGTCCTCCGTGATACAAGAATACCAAAATCATCCTGAAGTTGCTTTGCAATTGCCTGATCCGATAAAGGTAATGTTTTCTGCTCTGCCTTTATCAACCGCACTATTTCTTGCTTTACTTGTTCTGATGAAGAGTCTTCCAATTGAGTGTTCGGGATGCTGCTCGTAAAAAACATTTTCATATCATAAGTCCCAAATGGCGTCTCTACCACTTTGTCTCTAATCGCCCTGCTTACTGTGGACTCATGCACATCAACCATTTTGGCGATTTCCTTCATAGTTAATGGCTTTAAGGTGACACTTTTTCCAGTATCAAAGAAGGCAGATTGCTTTTCCATGATGGCATAAGTTACACGCCTTAAAGTTTGCTCTCTTTGCTCAATAGCCTTTTTTAGCCAGTTAAGCTCCAATTTCTTTTCGTACATATACTTTTTAGTTAGGTCATCACTTCCATTTATAGGGGAAGTAAATTCATTCGTTTTAAATCTTCTCATTGATAAAACTTTTACAGTGGGTACTCCTTTTGAAACAGAAACACTTACATCCGGTATGAAATATTGGAATTCACCACTATTAAAAGCTGAACCAGGTTTGGGGTTATATGCCTGTATTAAATCAAAAATGGATTGAATATCTGCAATTGTTACACCAACCAGCTTGGCAAGCTCTTTCCACTTTCTATTCACAAGCATATCGAAATGATTAACCAAAACCTCTTCTAGTGGCAGATCAACGATATAATCACGTTTAGCCTGTATGAGCAAACATTCACTTAGATTCCTGGCACCCACTCCGACAGGCTCCAATGCCTGCAAAACAGATAAGGCAACATCCCATTCTGCCTGACTAACCTCCACAAGGGATCGAGCTTCCTCAAAGGTAATACGTAAATATCCATTTTCATCGATACAATCAATCAAAAACAATAAAACGCACTCTTCTCTGTCGGTTAATACTTTAAATGGAATTTGGGATCGTAAATAAGATTTTAATGAAACAGTCTCCTCACTGATTTGATTGATTGATGAGTCGCCATATGATCTGCCTGAGACTTTCGGATACTCGTCATCTATTTCAATTAACGGATTCTCAAGTGCTTTTCCATCGATATAGGCAGCTAATTCAATTGCCGGGTATTGAAGCAAGTTTATTGCCTGATTTAATTCCGGCGTCATCGTCAGCTTTAACTTTTGTTGCTGGTACAAACCAAACTCTACGTTCAAATCCCTGCCCCCTTATAATAAATCGCTTACATTAATAGTAGTAAATAGGAAGGAGCAGAGCAAGAAAAAGAAGGAAGTTTTGGAATTTTTTAATCAACGGTAAAATTTACATTAAGGATTGATTTATAGATATCTGTTTATAGATTAAAAAGAGTACAAATAAAAAAACCGTTATTTAACGGTTTTTTAAGAAAAATTTTTTCATTCGTGTAAATCTATTTTGTTTGCTATCTTTTTTACCTATAAAGAAACGATTTTTATTATTTTTAAAGGTAGATTTTAAATAATCAAGCTTGTCTGCAGCTAATGATATGGAAGTTAATCTACCTTCTATATCCTTAAATGAAAGTGTATCTTCTGAAAGCTGATAAATGTAATTATCTCCTTCATATAGTTCATGCTTTTTCGTTTCTTTTTCTCGATATGCATGAACACTATTACCTGTAAAAAAGATATCCTCCGTAATTTTTTTAGCTGGGTTACCAGCATAGGATGTATTAGATTCAATTAATTTACCTGATACAACTGATGAAGCTCCTATAATACTCCCTGAACCAATTTGAGTACCTTTTAAAACCAACGCGCCTTGTCCAATCCATACATGATCACCTATAAAAATACTGCGACTATCATTAAGTCTTCTTTTTGTATTTGAATCATATATTAAATGTACATCAGCTGTTCTAATCCATATATTAAATGAAAATAATCCGTCGCTTCCAATAATTACGTTTTTTTGCTCTGATAATACAGCTGTTAGTTTTCCATTTAAATAATTGTCTTTCCCCATATAGAATACTGAGTCATGATTAACTGTTATATTTACATAATAGGTATGGCGATTTTTGCTTAGATAAATAAGAGAATTATCTCCATTGAAGACTATAGCGCTATTGGATAGTTCTACATTATCCTCACAATAAAGTATATTGCCTTTCCCTTTAAAAACTACTTTTGAATTGGACATTTTAGGATGATGCCCTAAAATAGTATTCTCCTTTATATCTTTGAACTTATCTTCCTGATCTATGATCTCCAAGCCATTCACCCTTTCAAGTAGGTAACAAATATAATTATAATATAATTCCAAATAATTATACATAGGATGATCGCCATGTATTTCAAAGCCAATTCTCTCCTAAAATCTCAAGAAAGTCGTTCATCTATGCTGTTCATATGTTAATTAATCAAATAATCAATTAGGCATCAATGGATGAGTGGATATTCTGGATAAATAAAAATGGCTCTGGAATAATGCCAGAGCCATTTTCTAGGTATATAAATCAACTAAATCTGATACGCCCTCGGAGGGAATCGAACCCCCATCGTAAGAACCGGAATCTTATGTTCTATCCATTAAACTACGAGGGCAAAATGTTAGCCTACAAAATTATATTATAAGGAAGAGAAAGTCTTTTTGCAAGAACTATTCCTTAGGTTTATAAGCCTTTATGTTGGGTAAGATGGATATCAGGGATTATTTTGTTTCTATACATAGAATCAGTTGCAAATTAAGCGCAGACCAATCAGATAAACTAGACATCAGTCCTTAATAAAAAACATATAGTAATGTAAGCGTCTTTTGTTTGACCTTTATTGACCATAAAGTGTATGATAAAGTCAAAGCCAAATGTATTATTTTTTTACATATAAGGAGGAGAAAATAAATGAATTTAATTCCTACAGTTATTGAACAAACAAATCGCGGGGAACGCGCATACGATATTTATTCCCGTTTATTAAAAGACCGGATTATCATGCTTGGAAGTGCAATTGATGACAATGTTGCCAACTCTATCGTTGCCCAATTATTGTTCCTTGAAACTGAAAACCCAGAGAAAGATATATATCTTTACATCAATAGCCCAGGCGGAAGCATCACAGCTGGTATGGCAATCTACGATACAATGCAATATATTAAACCAAAGGTTTCTACGATCTGTATCGGTATGGCTGCTTCAATGGGTGCATTCCTTCTTGCTGCCGGCGAAAAAGGAAAGCGTTTTGTGTTACCAAACAGTGAAGTGATGATTCACCAACCACTTGGCGGAGCTCAAGGACAAGCGACTGAGATTGAAATCGCTGCTAAACGCATTCTCTTTATGCGTGAGCGCTTAAACAAAATTTTGGCTGAACGTACTGGTCAATCTTATGAAACAATTGCTCGCGATACAGAACGTGATAACTTCATGACAGCTGAACGTGCGGTAGAGTACGGATTAGTTGATAAAATTATCACCCGCAATGTAGTAGAAGAAAATAAAAAATAATAAACTGATTAAGAGCTGTCGAGATATTCGGCAGCTCTTTTGTTTTATCAAAAAAATAATGTAGATATCCCCCTTTACTCCCCTACCCCCATAATCTTTTAGTTCTCTAATTGTTTATCACTTTACCAAATTAAAGTTTGATGTTAATATGAAAGCACAATTTAATAATTAGTCATTCTAAAGAGTGTTTATTGTGTTGAATTTCATACTTAAAAGTCTCAACCAATACAGCCACCGGAATGATCAAATTATAATTCGGGTATAGAATTATATCGATTTGTACCGCTAGCAATAATTTATCTTATTATATTTTTCGCATATTTTGAAAACAGAAGGGGTCTTTCATCATGAATAATAAAAAATGGGGATTTTGGATATTAACCATGTTTGTTGTCGGCAACATGGTTGGTGGAGGAATATTTATGCTTCCGGCAAACCTGGCTGGTGTTTCTAGTCCGTTTGGAGCATCAATGGCCTGGATTCTAACAGGAGCTGGAGTATTAATGGTTGCTCTTGTATTTGGAAATTTGGCTATCAGAAAACCGGAATTAAAAACGGGACCGCAAAGCTATGCTCAAGCCATGTTCAGTTCACCAAGGAAAGGGAAAATTGCTGGTTACAGTATTGCTTGGGGTTACTGGGCTGCTAACTGGGCTGCAACGGCATCAGTCATCATCTCGTTTGCGGGGTACTTATCTACCTTCTTCCCAATTATGCAAAGCCAGTACATCCTTTTTTCAAGCGGCAATTTTGATCTTGAATTAGGGAAATTCTTAAACTTTATGGTATGCACAGTTATGCTGTGGGGCATTCACTTTATTCTCTGCAAAAGTTTTAACAGCGCTGGAAAAATCAATTTGCTGGCTACTATCACAAAAGTAATTGGTTTCGCACTTTTTATTGTCGCAACCATTTTCATATTTGATTCTGCTAATATAATGAACGGTAAAGAATTCATCGATGCATCTGGGGTTTCCCATTCATTGGGTGGACAAGTAAATAACGCAGCTATTGCCACGCTATGGGCCTTTATTGGGGTAGAAGCTGCTGTGATGCTATCTAATAGGGCAAAGTCTCAGACTGATGTGAAAAAAGCGACAATCACCGGACTGATTATTGCCATTGCGATCTATATTGGAATAACACTATTAACAATGGGCGCTTTATCCCAAGAGGCATTGCAACAGTCACATAAACCTTTGGTTGATGCTCTGCAGGCTGCAATCGGATCTAGCGGTGCTTATATTTTAGGATTCCTTGCCTTAATTTCATTATTCGGATCCACAGTCGGTTGGATTGTCGTTAGCTCCGAGGTACCTTATCAAGCTGCTAAATCCAACTTGTTCCCGGCATTCTTCGGAAAAACGAATAAAAAAGGAAGTCCAGTCAATTCTTTGACTATCACAAACCTTTTAACGCAATTCTTTTTATTCGCTACTGTTTCCGGAACGATAATGGAAGCTTATGAATTCGCAATGGTCGTTGCTACATTAGCTTACTTAATCCCGTATTTCGTTAGTGTTCTTTATCAGGTAAAACTGATTATTACCGGTGAAACATACACAGGGATGAAGCGATCACGATTGATAGATGGCATAATAGCGATAGTGGCTCTTGTATACACCCTATGGGTAATTAAAACCGGAACAGCCGACTTAAAAACCTTCTCGCTCGGTATAGGATTATTTGTCCTCGGTCTTGTTCTCTATCCAATCCTGATGAAAAACAAGAAACCAAAAGAAATTTCTAGAAGTTTGACAGAAGATAGATAATTATAAGACGAAACCACTCTTTCAAAAAGGGTGGTTTTTTTATGCCTAATTACCCACTTCTTTTTCCTCAACCACTCCTATTCTACCATTTTCTACCATTAAAGAGGTTTTTTAACAGAATAGTTAGAATATTATAGATGTTAATTAAAATTATAGAGGAGGAAACCATTTGCGAGGAAAATCTATTTTGGCATCGGCCTTCGCTGCTGCTTTAACATTCAGTGCCTTTGCACCAGCCACTTCTGCTCACCAAGTTTCGACAATAAGTAATCATGCAACCGAGACCAATCACAATCATTCAGCTGTCTATACAGGAAGCACTTTTGATTTAAGCATTGCCAACGAAGAACGATTAATTAAAATGCTTAAAAAGGAAGGTACTATCAAGAAAAATGCAACAGATAAAGAAGCGCAGACACAGCTGAAAAAGTACCTAAAGAAAAAAGAAGAAAATGCTAAAAAGGACTCATCAAAAAAATTCGATAAACAAATGAAAGAACTACAAAAGAAGTGGAACAAAAAGAAAAAAGGAAAAAAACCTGGCAAAGGTTCCAAACCTAATAACGGTGTTGTTCAACCAGTAAAAGAAGAGAAATATAGAGGGTCTGTAGTAAAAGATAAAGTTTTGGTTCTGATGATTGAATTCCCTGATTACAATGGTGACAATGTCAGACCAGAGGATACAGACATGTATTATAAAGATTATACTAAGGATCATTATCAACAAATGATTTTTGGTAAAAAGGGATATACAGGTCCTAACGGCGAAAAGCTAATTTCTATGAAGCAATATTATGAACAGCAATCTGGCGGTAGCTATACCGTAGATGGTGAAGTAGCTGGTTGGTATATGGCTGAAAAACCTGCCGCTGAGTATGGTGGAAATATTCCCACACCCGATGGAAATGACAAGGATGCACGTAGCCTTGTAAAAGAAGCATTAGAGGCAGCAGCAAACGATCCAAATGTAGATCTTGCTGAATATGATCAGGAAGATCGCTACGATTATGATGGAGACGGCAATAAACGCGAACCAGATGGATTAGTCGATCACTTAATGATTGTCCACTCTGCTGTAGGTGAAGAAGCAGGTGGCGGTACACTGGGCGGAGATGCAATCTGGTCCCATCGTTCAAATTTGGGAGGGGTATTCCCAATCGATAATACGGAAACAGACATACCTTACTGGAATGGACAAATGGCTGCTTACGATTACACCATTGAACCAATTGATGGAGCTGCCGGAGTATTTGCCCATGAATATGGCCACGATTTAGGTCTACCGGATGAGTATGATACGCAATACTCAGGATCTGGTGAAGCCATTGGCTATTGGTCAATCATGGCAAGCGGCAGCTGGGCAGGTAAAGTTCCAGGAGGAGAACCAACTGGGTTCAGCCCATATGCAAAAGAATATCTTCAGGAGAGCCTTGGAGGAAACTGGCTTAATTATGAAGAGGTCGATCTTGATGATCTGACTAGACGGGGATCTGAATTCCTTCTCGATCAAGCCATTACAAAGGGAAGAAACCTGGATGCACTTAAAGTGAATTTGCCACAAAAGAAAACCACAGTAAATACCCCTTATAGCGGGAAGTATGAATATCATAGCGGAAAAGGTAATAACCTAAATAACTCTTTGGTTACTTCTCTTGATCTAACAAATAAGTCGACAGCCCAGTTATCTTTCAAGACTTGGTATCAAATAGAGCAGGATTGGGACTATGCATCTGTTCAAGTGCGTGAAGAAGGACAAACAAACTGGACAGGGGTAGCAGGGAATATAACCACTTCTACTAATCCATATAAACAAAATCCGGGTAATGGTATAACAGGAAACTCCAACGGATGGGTAGATGGTATCTTTGATTTAACGGCCTATGCTGGCAAGAAAATTGAATTGCGTTTTAATTACTGGACTGATGTAGCAGCTATTGAAGCAGGTTTTTATGTAGATGATATTACAATTACTGCCGATGGTCAGGAACTCGTAAAAGATAATGCAGATACTTCAACCTCTTCCTTTACATTAGATGGCTTCACAAAGAATGAAGGCTTCTATACAAGTGATCAATACTATTTGGCAGAATGGCGGAATCATCAGGGCGTCGATTTGGGACTTGCTCATATCAAACGCGGAGCCAGCCTAATGAAATATGATGGCGGATTAGTGGTTTGGTATGTGGATGACAGCTATTCAGATAACTGGACAGGCAAACATCCAGGTGAAGGCTTCCTTGGAGTAGTCGATGCTGACCAAGGAACATTGAAATGGAGTGACAAATCCTTAGCTGCAACTCGTTATCAAATTCATGATGCTGCATTTAGATTAGATAAAACAGATAAAATGTATTTGGATTATAAGAACATAAATGGTTTAACATTGTCTGATTTTGATACGAAACCATTTTCTGTGTTTGATGATAGCAAAAATTATTTAAATCCTGGCAAACCGGACGCAGGGCGGAATATCCCTGAGTTTGGCGTAAAAATCAAGTTAACGGGCCAAAGTAAAGACCGTACTGTCGGAAAAATTCTTATTAGTAAATAAGGCAGGAAAAGAGGCGGCTCATAGATAGCCACCTCTTTTCTGTTTGTATCCTAACGGTTCTCCATTTTACTACTCTTTTGTCATAAATGCTTCTAAAACCTGTATAGCCTCTTCTTCATCCTGACCATCTGCTGCAAGGGTCACTGTCTTACCTGAACCAATCGCCATACTCATTAATCCCATAATACTTTTTACATTGGCCTTCTTTTCTCCATCTATAATAAATATATCAGATGAAAAACGACTTGCCTCCTGAACAAATAGAGCAGCCGGGCGTGCCTGCAAACCTGTTTTAAGCTGTACAGTGACTTCTTTTTCAATCACAGCGATTCCCCTCCATTAAATATTATTTATATCATAATGCTTGGAATACTTATTTAGATTCACCGGCTCGCAGCCTCTCGGCAATTTCATCTATTTTACGTAGACGATGATTTATACCCGACTTGCTTATTTTATCGCTTGAAACCATTTCCCCAAGTTCTTTTAGGGTTACATCTTGGTATTCGACACGCAGTCTTGCAATTTCACGTAGCTTATCAGGCAATATATCCAGACCAACTGTATTTTCAATATAACGTATATTTTCAACCTGGCGCAATGAAGCGCTGATTGTTTTATTCAAGTTTGCAGTTTCACAATTTACAAGTCGATTTACAGAATTTCGCATGTCTCTAACAATACGAATATCCTCAAATTTCAAGAGTGCATTATGCCCTCCAATAATATTCAGGAACTCAGAAATCTTTTCCGCTTCCTTCAAATAGGTGATAAATCCTTTTTTTCTTTCGAGCGTTTTGCTTTTTAATCCAAATGAGTTCATCAACTCACACAAAGAATCATTATGCTGTTTATATAAAGACGATATTTCCAAGTGATAAGAGGAAGTCTCAGGATTATTAACTGATCCGCCTGCAAGAAATGCACCACGTAAATATGATCGTTTACAGCATTTCTTGTGGATTAGTTCCTCGGATATATCATGGATAATCGTAAATCCATTTTCAATGATATTCAAGTCTGTTAGTACTTCCTTCGCTTTCTCAGAAAACCGTACAATATAGACATTATTCTTTTTCAGCTTCATCTTTTTACGAACAAGCAAATCAACCTGGAGATTATAAAGCTTCTTTAAAAACGTATAAATTCTCCGGGCAATCGCTGCATTTTCTGTTTGCACATCCACAATAAGATGACGATTGGAAAAGGATAAGGATCCGTTCATCCGGATTAGCGCAGATAGTTCTGACCGTGCGCAGCACTCTTTTACTTCTAAATTGGTTAATTCTTTTTTTGTTTCCGACGCAAACGACACCCTTTTTTACACCTCAATCCCTTTACAACTTACACTTTATTCTTTTCCTTTAATAAATTATAGATAATAGAAGCAACAACGACTGTATCATGTCTGACACGGTTATTTTGAATTGTTACAATATTATCCTTAATCACTTGCAGTCCCATTTGTTCAAGTCTGTTTATATCAAAGATAACCGGTTGGGCATACTCTTCTTTATATTTTAATTTTAAATGCGCAGGGATATCCTCTTTATTGACTAAGATTGTATCCATACATGACTCACCTAAATGCTCATTTATTACTTTCAAATGGTCACTTGCTGTATAATTCAGGGTTTCCCCTGCTTGAGTCATTAAGTTACAAATATATACCTTGGATGCTTTGGCATTTGCAATTTCAGCTGCAATTGTAGGCACAACCAAATTAGGCAATATACTTGTATAAAGACTTCCCGGCCCCATCAAAATTAAATCTGCCTGTCTGATGGCCTGGATGGTTTCATGAGGAGGCTGAATATGCTCAGGACTGAGGAATACCCGCTTTATGCGTTTCCCGGAGTATGGAATTTTTGATTCACCGGAAACAACCGTCCCATCCTCGAGTTCTGCATGTAGGATTACGCTCTGGTTAGCAGAGGGCAAAACCTGCCCTCTTACATTTAAAACCTTACTCATCTCCTGAATAGCATGTACAAAGTCACCGGTAATAGAGGTCATCGCAGCAAGAATTAAATTCCCTAGAGCATGACCTGATAATTGTTCAGAGCCTGTAAATCGATGCTGAAACATTTGCTCAATTAATGGCTCTACATCAGACATAGCTGCTAAAACATTCCGTATATCACCAGGAGAAGGGATGTCCAGTTCCTCTCTCAGTCTGCCAGAACTGCCACCATCATCCGCAACGGTCACTATAGCGGTAATGTCGAGGGGATATGCCTTTAGCCCTCTTAATAGGACAGGAAGGCCCGATCCACCACCTATGATGACCACTTTAGGTTGTGCTGATATGGATGT
Organism: Bacillus sp. z50; assembly: GCF_058313585.1. Taxonomy (NCBI): domain Bacteria; kingdom Bacillati; phylum Bacillota; class Bacilli; order Caryophanales; family Bacillaceae; genus Bacillus; species Bacillus sp. z50. The sequence goes on along the minus strand of NZ_JBZFQL010000003.1, from coordinate 407,341 downwards.
CATCTGTGCGTACCTTCCTTTTATCAATATCACGATGCGTTACACTCGTATGGTACTCATTGTTATACCGTTTACCCAGATATTCAGCTAAAGTTACGGAACGATGCTGGCCTCCAGTACATCCCACAGCGATAATTAACTGGGCTTTTCCCTCACGTTTATATTGAGGAATCATAAAATCAAGTAAATCCGTCCATTTTTCAATAAATTTCTGGGTTTCACTCCATTTCATTACGTAAGAAGAAACCTCTTCATCCAGTCCAGTTTGCGGACGCATATTTTCTATATAAAACGGATTAGGCAGGAATCTTACATCAAAAACTAAATCTGCATCAATAGGGATCCCATGTTTGAAACCGAATGACATGATATTAATCGAGAACTCCACCCGTTGATTAACGGAGAATTGTTTGGCAATTTTCTCACGCAGCTCTTTTGGCTTAAAATTTGATGTGTTATAAATCGTTTGAGCACGTCCTTTTAATTCCTCAAGCAAATCTCGCTCAAGTCTAATCCCTTCCAACGGCGATCCTGATGGAGCCAATGGATGAGTACGTCTTGTTTCCTTATATCTTCTTACTAAAACGGAGTCATCCGCATCCAGGAATAAAATTTCAGGAACAAACTTGGAGGATTCATTAAGATCATCCAAGGCTTTGAATAAGTGTTCAAAAAATTCCCTGCCTCGTAAGTCCATTACTAATGCTACCTTATTCATTTTCTTTCCTGAATTGTTCATAAGCTCCATGAATTTAGGAAGAAGCGTAGGGGGAAGGTTATCCACACAGTAGAAGCCCAGATCCTCAAAGCTCTGTATTGCAACTGTCTTACCGGCACCTGACATACCCGTAATAATGACCAACCGATTCTCTGATGCTGCAGTTTCTATTTTTTTCTCTTCCATTAGTTATTCCCCGTTTCTTTCAAGCTTGTAATCGAGTAGTATGAAATCTTCTGTATATTTAAATGTACCTATTAGTATTCCTTGTCCATTCATCATATGATCCAATATTTTGCGATCTCCCTCTGCCATTGGCAATGCCAGAATATCGTTTAAAGGATGCCATTTCAGAATCCCTTCCTCATTCTCCTGATATGCTTCTCCCTCAAATGCGTAGGCACGAAAAGAAAAAAGCATCCATTCATGAACAATTTGGTCATCTTTCATATTAACCATGGTGAAAATGCCTTTTAACTCAGGACGCTCGATTTTCAAATTGGTTTCTTCATAGAATTCACGCATGACAGAGTCATGTATGGATTCTCCAGATTCCATTTTGCCGCCGGGCGCTACCCACCAATTTCTTCTGGGCTTCTGAAGCATAAGGGCCTTGCCATCTGCCATTAACATACAATTGGTTACTCTTTGCAAACTATTTCACCTCAGTTGCTACAGCACAAATTAGATAGACTTCTCTTTATTATACTATTTTAGATGTGCATGAACAATGTACGTTAATCATCATAATTTTTTCAAGTCATCCCTATATTTTTCGACAAACAACAAAAAAAAGCGGCATAGGTTTTATAACCTATGCCAAAAAAATATATAAAAGGGGGTCAATTTCTTATTTTTATTCTACCCCAAATGTATTGCACTTTGATTACAGCTACATTAATTAATAATGACTTTAATGTAAATTTTTTACTCATCCTTCAAGCTATTTTATTTTGCTTGTGCTTTTAATTGCTCCATCAACTCTTCAACATAATGCTGTGCGGATTGAGCGGCTATACTGCCATCACCTGTTGCCGTAACAATTTGTCGTAAATTCTTTTCACGAACATCTCCGGCTGCAAAAATACCAGGAATTTTTGTTTCCATGCGATCATTGGTTTCGATATAACCAGCTTGATTCGTAATTCCGATAGTTTGGAATGGTTTTGTTAACGGCAGCATTCCAATATAAATGAATACGCCATCTGCCGGATACTCGCGCTCAGTACCATCAACAGTGGATATCAATGTTACACTGCCAACCTTACCATCTTTCTCATTAATGCTTTTTAACGTTGTATTCCAAATAAAATCTACCTTTTCATTCTCAAAGGCACGCTGCTGCAGAATTTTTTGAGCACGAAGTTCATCCCTGCGGTGTACAATCGTTACTTTAGAAGCAAAGCGAGTTAAGTACACACCTTCTTCAACAGCAGAATCTCCTCCGCCAATCACGAAAAGTTCTTTGTTCTTAAAGAAAGCTCCGTCACAAACTGCACAATAGGAAACACCGCGACCACCTAGCTCTTTTTCACCTGGTACGCCGATTTTCTTATATTCAGCACCAGTAGCAATAATAATAGTACGCGTTTTATATTGCTTAGAACCAGCATCAATGGTTTTATATTCTTTTCCATCAATAATTTGTTTTACTTCACCATAAGCATATTCTGCTCCAAATTTTTTCGCATGCTCGAACATTTTAGTTGATAAATCTGGTCCAAGAATGGTTTCATATCCTGGATAGTTTTCAACCTCTTCCGTATTCGCCATTTGCCCGCCCGGAATGCCACGTTCAAGCATTAATGTCGAAAGATTGGCTCTTGACGTATATACAGCTGCTGTCATACCCGCCGGTCCGGCTCCAATAATAATTACATCATAAATTTTTTCCTCAGACATTATGAATCACTCCTTCTTACGATAGAACTCGAAGCCTCTCACATTCATTTCATTTCTCGTCTTATCCTCGAACTAATCGTATTAAACTATACATATTAGGTCCAAAAATTTGCTCATTGCAACAATTCGGCTACAAGCTTTACATACTTAGAAAGTGTCGAGTTAGATATTCCATATCGTTCCGCCACTGTTTTTTGAGATTCTTTTTCACCGCGCAGCTTGTGCCATTCGTAATCAATAGCAGCTGCCCAGGCAAGTGGATTTGAGAACCGTATACCATTCTCTTTTCCTTCTGCATATACAGAAAACCAGAGAAAATAAAGGCCGGACTCAATCAATTTTACCGGCTGATAAAACCTATATAACGTGTCTGCTACCTCTGCCGCAAAAAATTGACGGTTATCGGATAGCTCGATGCTATTTTTATATTCTCGTTCCATCGCTGTGAAACGTTTATTAGTTTCGTAAGAGGGATGAGTTTTAATTTGATTAAATTCCCCCGAATGACTCGCTAAAAAGAGACCAAACAATCTCTCCTCCAGATACTCACTTTCCAACTTTTTAATGATGGAAGGCGCATGCTCTTCAAATCCAGATTCCTCATCTTCAGTCATTTCGCCCCAAGGCTCAAGTCCCTCTTTATCAGGACTGTATTCAACCACTTTAGCCCAGGCATTTTCAGCAACTCTCTTTTGCCCGATTTGATGGGCAGATTTACTGAGCCAATAATAGAAGGTTCCGTCCCCTTCATAACCCTTTTTCTGCAGCTGGCGAAGCCAGATATAAGCTTCCTCATAATAACCAGTCAGCGCAAAGGTCGCTCCTAATTTTAACCGGTGTTCATCAAGAATAGGTCTGACTTTTTTTAGGACAGCGAAAACCTCATCAAGCTTATCCTGCTCCATCTGATAATGGTAAAAGACCATTCCATTGCACAGAGCATGCAGATTGCCAGGGTTCTTCTCAAGGACTCGATCGAGCGTCTCAAAAGCTTTCTCTGTTTTACCTACATAGAAATAAGCCAGTGCCAAATTATTATAAGCCGACCAAAATTCAGGATATAAATCGATTAATTCTTCAATTTTTTCAACGGCTTTCACAAAATTACCCGCTTCAAGCAACTCACGTGCCGCCTCTTGGCGCATCATTAAATCATCCTGAACTTCCAAGGTCTCTTCTGTTTCATCCGTCTCAAATGTGATTAAATCCAGCAAATCTTCTGCATCCTCACTGAATTCACCAAACTGATCTTTATTTAAATATTCGTTAGCATGCTTATAGGCCTCTTTAAATAAACCCATATGAGCAAAATTATTAGCCAGGAAATAATGGCACTCCGTCATAAACGGATCCAACTCCTGAAGAATATTCTCAAGCAGCTGATTCGAAAACTGATATTCACCTAATTCCGTACAAATCACAGCCAGCTGGCAAGCAATCATCGGCTCACCCGGTTCCAGCTGCAACGCACGGTTCATATATTTCTTAGCTCTATATAATTCCCTTCGCTGGAAAGCTTTTATTCCCTTTGTAAAATAGAACTCTCCCGTGGGGTTAAACGAAACAACTTTTGCCTTATTAGTCAAATTAAAATTATTCCCCATCTAGTCCTCCAAGCACATATACTTTAACCCTACAATTATACCATATTAAGAGAATTATAGAAAGAAAAGCGGAAGGGCCTTGCCCAGGAGCGAGGAGCATAAGACAGAGGCTCGGAGGGGGATGTTTTCCCCCGTAGAGGCTATGCTTATGTCCCGAGCTCCTAGGCCCTGACGCTGGATCAGATGAAAAGCGGAGGCGAGACGACTGATTCAAGGAACAAAGATTAAGAACGCCACATCCTGTGGCAACATCTTTGTGACCTACATCCTGTAGGCATCCGACAAGCATATGGAGTGGCGGTTCAGGAGCAGGAGGGGCTTAGCCCAGCCAGAGCTCCTTTCCCCTCTACCTTTCACCCACCTTCGACCCACCTTTACCCGGGTATAGGCAGGTTATAGGTTGGTCATAGTCCTACCATAGCTCCTTTCCTCTACCTTTCACCCACCTTCAACCGACCTTTACCCGGGTATAGCCCGGGCATAGGTCGGTCATAGTCCTGGCATAGCTCCTTTCCTCTACCTTTCACCCACCTTCGACCTACCTTTACCCGGGTATAGCCCGGGCATAGGTCGGCCATAGCCATGACATAGCTCCTTCACCCTGCCCCCTTCATCAAACAAAAAAACTCAAAAGGATATCATTCATCCTTTTGAGTCAGTTTCTTCATCATTCTGTTTAGTAAGATGGCGTTCACGGAGGTTTTTTTGAATTTCAGAGAATGGGAGATTTTGTTCTTTTAAGAGGACAAGGACATGAAAGAATAAATCGGATACTTCCCATTTTAATTCTTCTAGGTCGCGGTTTTTGGCAGCGATGATGACTTCGGCTGCTTCTTCTCCCACCTTTTTAAGAATCTTGTCTACCCCTTCTTCAAATAAATACGTTGTATAGGAGCCTTCGGGACGCTCTGCTTCCCGTTCAGCAATGATTTTCTCCAAATCATACATAAAATCCTTTGCTTCATCTGCCGGCTGAATTAAATTAATATCATCAGCCTGATAGAGCGATTCCGTAAAGCAGCTTACCGTGCCGTTATGACAGGCTGGACCTGCTGGTTGAACCAATACTACTAATGCATCCTGATCGCAATCATAGCGGATTTCCCGTACGGCTTGAGTGTTTTTGCTTGTTTCCCCTTTATGCCAAAGCTCCTGGCGGGAACGACTGTAAAACCAGGTTTCTCCCGTTTGAATCGTTTTCTCCAATGATTCCTTATTCATATAAGCCAGTGTCAGGACTTCCTTCGTTTCTCCATCCTGAACAATGGCCGGCACTAATCCGTTCGTATCAAATCGTATATTCTCTATATTCATCTCACAAGCACTCCTTGTTCTCGCAGTCTACGTTTAACTTCCTGTACGCTTGTCTCTTTGTAATGAAAAATGGAAGCAGCCAGTGCTGCGTCTGCTTTTCCTTCTGTAAAAACCTCAGCAAAATCTTCCTTACTTCCCGCTCCACCGGACGCAATCACCGGGACTGTAACAGCCTCACTGATCGCCTTGGTCAGTTCAATATGGAATCCGCTTTTTTCCCCGTCACAGTCCATACTCGTTAGTAATATTTCACCGGCACCGAGCGCAACGGCTTGCTTAGCCCAATCAATAGCATTTAATTCGGTAGCTTTACGGCCGCCATGTGTATAAACTCGAAAGCCGTTCATCTCCGCATCATACTTTGCATCAATAGCAAGAACGATACACTGATTCCCAAAATAGCTGGCTCCCTCTGCAATCAGCTCCGGCCGAAGCACTGCCGCCGTGTTTACAGATACCTTATCCGCTCCGGCACGCAGAATGGTCCTCATATCAGCAACTGAGTTAATCCCTCCACCAACTGTAAATGGGATACTCAGGACAGTCGCCGCTTCCCGAACCACTTCCACAATCGTCTTTCTTCCTTCATGGGACGCTGAAATATCAAGGAATACTAGCTCATCTGCTCCTTGGTCATCATACATTTTTGCCAATTCAACTGGATCACCTGCATCCTGAAGCCCAAGGAACTGAATCCCTTTCACGACACGGCCCTCTTTTACATCTAAACAGGGAATAATTCGTTTCGTAATCATAAGGATTCAACCGCCTTCGCTAGGGCCTGCGGCAATGTAAAGCGATTTTCATAAAGTGCCTTCCCGATGATGACTCCTTCAATTCCATCCGCTTGATAGGCCTGTAAAGCAGCGATATCCTCAAGCTGACTCATTCCTCCTGATGCGATGACATTCTTTCCGGTTGCGCGCGCAAGTTCAGCTGTTGCCTCTACACTGGGACCATTAAGCATCCCGTCATTGGCGATATCCGTAAAAATGAACCATTCTGCCCCTTTATCGGCAAAATACTTGCCTAAGTCAACGACAGTCCATTCACTTGTTTTCAGCCAGCCATCAGTCGCCACCTTACCGCTTTTACCATCCAGTCCTATCGCAACTTTCCCCGGATATTGCTGAATCATCCGTGTGGCAAATTCCGGTTCTCTTACAGCCACACTGCCAAGAATGACACGCGATATACCATTCTCCAAGTAACGGGCTACCTGCTCCTCATTGCGAATCCCGCCTCCGACTTGAATGGATACGCTCTTTAATTCCCGGGCTGCCTTTAGTACGTGTTCCTCATTAACTGGATTTCCCTCTTTGGCACCGTCTAAATCGACCATATGAATCCATTTGGCTCCTAAATCAGAAAAGGACTTGGCCATTTCAAATGGAGAATCTCCATAAACCGTTTCCTGCCCATAATCTCCCTGCAGAAGACGGACACATTTACCGCCTCTCATATCAATTGCCGGATAGATTGTAAAATTAGTCCCCATCACTTATCCCCCGCCTTCTCTATTACCAGATTCACGAAGTTCCCGAGCAAACCTTTTCCCATCTGTCCACTTTTTTCAGGGTGAAATTGCATTCCCATCACATTTCCTTTTCCTACAATTCCGGGTACCTCGACATCATACATTGCTGTTGCGATTAATTCCGCTGAGTCCTTTATTTGTGCATAATAGGAATGGACAAAGTAGACATAATCCTCTTCCAATCCTTCAATTAAAGGATTCACATTCTTAAATTGCAGTTTATTCCATCCCATATGAGGAACTTTATAGGTTTTACCGGTTTGATCAATCCCCGTAAATTTCGCAATATGTCCTTCCAAGAAACATAGCCCCTCGGAAAACCCGTGTTCATCACTGCTCTCGAACAATAGCTGCATTCCAAGGCAAATGCCGAGCAGGGGCTTACCACTTTCGACATACTCCTTTAAAAATACGTCCAATTTCTGCTCTTTTAATGCAGTTATTGCATCCCGAAAAGCACCCACGCCGGGTAAGATTAACCCATCACAGCCGGCCAATACAGTCGGATCACCGCTTATCACAGGATCCGCTCCCAGCCTGTCTAATGCGTTATAAACGCTGAATAAGTTTCCCATCCCGTAATCAACGATTCCAATCAAGACTGCCACCCCTCTCCACTTACAGCATCCCTTTTGTAGATGGAATTCCTTTCACCCTTGGATCGTGTGATGTCGCTTCATCAAGCGCACGTCCAAGCGCTTTAAAAATGGCTTCAACAATATGATGGGAATTGCGGCCATAATGGACGACGACATGAAGATTCATCTTCGCCTCAATCGCAAGCTTCCACAGGAATTCATGTACAAGCTCTGTATCAAAGGATCCAATCATCGGTGCCGGAATGTCTGCTCTAAATTCAAGATGCGGCCGATTGCTCAAATCAACAACGACCTGTGCCAGTGCTTCATCCATCGGAACAAAGGCATTTCCATATCGCTTAATCCCTCTTTTATCTCCAAGCGCCTGACTCAACGCCTGCCCTAAACAAATACCAATATCCTCTGTTGTGTGATGCCCATCCACTTCTATATCCCCATCCGCATCTACTCGTAAATCAAAATGGCCGTGCTTCGCAAATAGATCCAGCATATGCGAGAGAAAAGGCACACCTGTTGAAAGCTCCGTCTTACCTTCACCGTCAAGGCCTAAAGCAAGCTTAATTTTCGTTTCGTTCGTTCTTCTATCTATTTCGGCTGTACGTTTCATTGACCTTCCTCCTTCGAAATAAATCGCGATTCCACGGCCCGCGCATGAGCCTCTAATCCTTCTAATCTAGCAAAAGCAGCGATTTTAGATGCATTAGCCTCAAAATCCTGTTGACTGTACATAATTAAGCTCGTTTTCTTTTGAAAATCATCTACATTCAATGGGCTTGAAAAACGGGCTGTACCATTTGTAGGCAGCACATGATTGGGACCTGCAAAATAATCGCCAACCGGCTCAGAACTATATTTACCGATAAAAATAGCACCTGCATGCCGAATTGCGCCCGCCACATTCATCGCATCCGCTGTTTGAATTTCCAAATGTTCAGGGGCCAGCTCATTTACAGCCTCAATCGCCTCTTCCAATGTGTTTGCTACGTATATACCGCCAAAATTATTCCAGGCAGCGAGCGCAATCTCTTTACGCGGTAACACGGCCAATTGTTTCTCCACTTCCACTTTGACCTGGCTCGCCAATCTTCGGCTCGTGGTAATCAGCACACTGCATGCCCGTTCATCATGTTCAGCCTGTGATAGCAAATCTGCCGCAACATGCCGAGCCTCTGCCGTTTCATCAGCAAGCACCGTAATCTCACTAGGACCGGCAATCATATCAATATCCACATCCCCATATACTTCCCTTTTGGCAAGCGCGACGTAAATATTACCCGGTCCTGTAATTTTATCTACTTTTCCGATTGATTCTGTTCCATAGGCAAGAGCTCCGATTGCTTGGGCACCGCCTACCTTATAAATTTCAGTGATGCCTGCAATATGCGCGGCAGCAAGCACGGAGTCAGGTAATCTCCCGTCTATTCCCGGCGGCGAAACCATGACAATCCGCTTTACACCGGCCACTTTAGCCGGGATGGCATTCATTAATACGGAGGATGGGTAGGCGGCCGTACCGCCTGGAACATAGATGCCGGCTGAATCCAGCGGAGTACGCCTTAAACCAAGCATAGTTCCTGTCACGGACATATCTATCCATGAATTTTGCACTTGTTTTTCATGATAGCTTCGAAGATTTGAAGCAGCTTCAGTCATGATTGAAATCATCTCTTGCGGCATGTTGGCGATTGCTTTTTCCATTTCATCGTTTGTTACTTTAAGAGAATCCATCTCTGTTTGGTCAAACTTTTTTGTATAAAAAAATAAAGCCTGATCTCCGCGTTCCTTTACATCCTGCAGGATTTGTTGGACAACCTTCCTTTGAGCATCGGATCCGCCATCCACCGTACGTTTCAACGATAATCCACTCGTTAACGATTTAATTTCCATGCCTTCTCCCTCCAATTATTCCTTCGGCTGCAAAACCTTCCCCAGTCGAGTTACCATTTCAGCGATTTCTTTTTCCTTCATTCGATAACTTACCGGATTTGCAATAAATCGTGATGTCACATTCTGGATTGCTGCATACTCTACCAGTCCATTGTCACGTAAAGTTTGTCCGGTCGATACAATATCAACGATTCGATCAGCAAGGCCGATCATGGGAGCCAGCTCAATGGACCCGTTTAACTTAATAATTTCAACCTGTTCACCCTGCTCACGAAAATATTGGGAAGCGATATTTGGGTATTTACTGGCAATCTTCGGAGCAATCTTGTTCATTTCTGTATTCGGCATGCCTGCCACTGCTAAATGGCATTCACTTATTTCTAAATCCAACAATTCATACACATCACGTGCTTCTTCCATCAGAACGTCTTTACCGGCAATCCCTACATCAGCCACACCATGCTCGACATAAGTGGGAACATCCATTGGTTTAGCCAGGATAAAACGAAGATTTTCATTCTCTACATGAATGATCAATTTTCTAGTATCGTCAAAATCAGGAGGAATCTGATAATCTGCTTTTCTTAATAATTCCACTGCTTCATCCAAAATCCGTCCCTTTGGCATGGCAATCGTTAATTGTTCCATTATCCCTCTCCCCCTGATCCATCTGTCATGTCAATCATAAATTCAATATTCGGAAAATGATTTGTAAATGTATTTACATCCTTTATTCCATTCACATTTTGTAAAACCACACGCATGCCGGATTGTCGCAGCTCCGTTGCCCGGCTTATCGCTTTCTGTTGCTGTACAGGGTGATAAATGATGCAAAGGGGCGGCTCTTCTTCAACTCCTGAATCGAGCGCCTCCAGTATACGGTCTAAACGTAAACCAAATCCTGTGGCAGGAGCATCTGTCCCGAACTGTTTATATAGCTCGTTGTATCTTCCTCCATTTCCAAGTGGAAAGCCTACATTTTCCCCAGATACTTCAAACAAAATACCTGTATAATAATCCATATGGCTGACAAGTGATAAATCATACGTAATCATTTCTGTATGATCTGTTAAAAGAAGGATATCGGCCAATTTTTTCAACTCTTTAACCGCATGCTGACCAAGCTGCCCATTTGTCAGTTTTTCAGCCATTTCCAGAATCTCGCGGCCCCCTTTTAAATCAAGAAGCTGAAACAGAGTCTCTTTATCCTTTAATGAGATTGGCAATTGGTTCACATACTGTTTAAAACCAACATAGTTTTTTTCAAACAGGAATTTCCTCATAATCCCTGCAGTTTCTGCGCAACCGCCAAAATGAAGGAGTAAATCCTGTACAAAGCCAATATGACCAAGCGTAATATGGAATCTTTCCAAACCAGCACATTTTAAAACATCAGACAGAAGACAAAGCACTTCAGCATCAGCCGAAAGGGTACGATCCCCTATCAATTCAATCCCAAATTGCTCAAATTCTGCTGGACGTCCTCCCTCTTTTTCCTGTGCTCTGAACACATTTGCACTATAGGCGAGCCGCTCGGGATTCCCTTCCTTCAATAGATGGGAAGAAGCAACCCTAGCAATAGGCGAGGTCATATCCGGTCGCAACACTAAACTATGACCATCTTTATCTAATAACTTGAATAAATGAACATCACGGATAGCAGATACCTTACCGACCGTCTCATAATATTCGAGTGATGAAGTTTCCAAAAAACGATATCCGTATTGAACCGTTTGATCCATCATCCTTTGTTTCATGGATTGTTTTATCTTATATAAATCCGGCAATGTGTCACGCATGCCCAAGGGCTTTTCAAACATAAATAAATCCGGCATAATTAACAGTCCTTTATTATAAGTTTTTAGAATACTTTAGTTCGCTAATATGCTAATATGATGAAGTTAAGTTAAAGTGTATCGTTCCTTCCAAATAACGTCAAGTGATATGGATATTCCTTTCCACCAATCTATCATTAGGCCTGCAAATTACACAATTAAAAACCCCGCTCTAATGAACGGGGTTCCTCTTTTACCGAAAGAAATCATCTTCCTTGATTCTAATTTTCATTTCTTCCGCACTATAGATGATTTTCATCGGATTACCTCCTACAAAGGCCCCTGCCGGAACATCCTTATGAACGAGGGTCCCTGCCGAAACAATCGCACCATCACCTATTTCAATTCCGGGCAACAGAGTAGAGTTGGCACCAATCAACACCTCATCACCAATAATTACACTCCCTAAACGGTATTCGTTTATTAAGTATTCGTGCGCGAGAATCGTTGTATTATAGCCAATCACCGAGTTACGTCCAACGGATATTTTTTCTGGAAACATAACGTCAAGCATAACCATTAAGGCAAAGGAGGTCTTCTGCCCAACCTTCATTCCTAAAAAAGTCCGATAAAGCCAATTTTTCATGCTTAAAAAAGGTGTATATCTCGCAAGCTGTATAACGATAAAATTGCGAACAACCTTCCAAAAGGGAACGGTTTTATAAACATACCAAAGGGAATTGCCATCGCCTTTTACCGGATAACGCTTTGTTCTTCTCATTGCTTTACAATCGTTAAGAGATCGCGCATATTTTCAAGCATATAATCCGGCTTGAATTGCTCAAGATACTCTCTTCCCTTGATTGTCCAGGCAACGCCCGCTGTCTTCGTTCCAGCGTTTTTCCCAGCCAAAACATCATGGCTATTGTCTCCAACCATAATCGTTTCAGAAGGCTCAGATCCGATTAATTTCAACGCTAACTGGATTGGCTCCGGATCTGGCTTTGGCATTTGAACATCATCAAGTGTGACAACAACATCAAAAAAGGATTCAAGGCGGCCTTTAATCAAGCCCATCTTAACAGCATTGCGCATTTTAGTTGTCACAATACCGACTTTATATCCACTTTTTTTAAGTATTTCAATCGTCTCATATACACCTTCATATTCACGAACAAGCAAGTCATGATTGGCAAAATTGTGTTCGCGGTAAAAAGCAATCATCTCATCCTTACGCTCAGCGTCCAAGCCTCCAAAGGTTTCAGCCAGGGAGGGACCAATAAATTGGTAGACGTCCTCACGTGAATATTGGCCTGGATAGTAATGATCAAATGTATGTAAAAATGAAGCAATAATTAGTTCATTCGTATCAATTAATGTTCCATCTAAATCAAATAGTAATGTTGTGATTTTCTGCTTCACGCTGTTCGTCCTTCCTCTTTCTTAATTCTACCTTTTTCCATATAAATGCAATTGTTACGGCTAAAAGAATGGCTGTCACCAAACGGATGAGCAGCAGGGGCAGAACTGGCACGCCAAGAGGGATAAAAATGACCGTATCCTCCACCACTGCATGGCAGGCGATTAGAAAGATAAAGGCGATCGTAATATCCTTTTTACTAACCCCATCTTCACGAACGGCATCAAGCATAACTCCCGCTCCATAAGCCAGACCAATGACCAAGCCCGCAACCAAAGTCATGGATGTGTTTTCTTTCATCCCCAGCATCCTAGTGATAGGCTTCATCCAGTCCGAAAACTTATTTAGCCAATTAAGATCCTTCATAATTTGGATAACTAGCATCAATGGGATAACGATCAATGCCAGCTTCAATGTTCCATAAGCTGCTTTTTCCAATGCCAGCAATAATACAGGCATGAAGCCTGATACTACTTCCTCATTCCCGCTGATCCCATAATATATTCTCTCTGATCCGCCCTGCCATACTAAATGAATGACAATGGCTGATAATAGCGCTAGCCCAATACGCGTGAGCAGGACAACCCATAGTTTAACTCCTACCTTTAACGCAACACCGGTTTCAATAAAGAGATTATGGGAAAAGGAAAGCATTACGGCAATAATAAATACTTCTTTAACAGTTAAAGAATCAAGTGCCAATATGCCCCCAATCCCGGCATAGAGATTCAAAAAGTTCCCAAGTACCAACGGAATTGCTGCGTCTCCCGGAAGTCCAATCAGTCCCATGGCAGGACTTATCAAATCAATTACCCAAGGTAATACCGGTGTATATTGCAAGATGGATATTAAAAATGTAACGGGAAAAATAATCTTCCCGAGCATCCACGTAGTTCTTAACCCAGCCATTATCCCTTTTGATATGGTATCTTTTTTCATAAATTCCACCCCTTTAGCTGTTCACGATGTACAACCTGCAATCTGAAATTCTAAAGATGTGGTTATGAGCAATGGACATCATATGTCTAAATATTTTTTCTCTGAATATCCCATTTTCCGTCTTACAACAAGCAGGATTATTCCACCAATAATCAATGAAAGCGATAAGACCTGCGCCATTCGGAATTCACCAAACAGCATGAGGCTATCTGTTCGCATCCCCTCTATAAAGTAGCGGCCGATGGAATACCAAATTACGTATGTCAGGAATATTTCACCCTGACGCAGATTAACTCTTCTTAACAGAAGCAATAAACCAAATCCAAGGAAATTCCAAAGGGATTCGTACAAGAAAGTCGGGTGGTGGTAAGCACCATTGATAAACATTTGATCAATGATGAAGTCGGGCAACATTAAATTCTCAAGAAATTGGCGGCTAACCACATCACCATATGCTTCCTGGTTAATGAAGTTACCCCATCTGCCAATACCCTGCGCGAGAATAAGAGATGGCGCTGCAATATCAGCAATTTTCCAGAAGGATATATTTCTGGAGCGAGCAAAGAAAATGGTTGTAATGACGGCCCCAATCAAGGCTCCATGAATGGCAATTCCGCCATTCCATATTTTATAAATATCGCCGAGGTGATCTTTATAATAGGACCACTCAAAAATAACATAGTAAATACGTGCACTGATAATAGAGATTGGAACTGCATAGATCAACAGGTCAACAAACAAATCTTTGTCCAACCCACGGTGTTTTGACTCACGCATGGCAAGCCAAAGCCCAATAAAGACACCCATTCCAATAATAATTCCATACCAGTAAATCTGGATGGAACCGATATGTATGGCAACACGGTCTATCGTATTCATCTACCCTAACACCTACTCTAATTATTTTTCTTTTTCAATTGCTTCATTCAATTTTTCGGTAAATTGCTGAGCTGTATTAACGCCCATTCGTTTCAGACGGAAATTCATAGCCGCCACTTCAATAATAACCGCAATATTTCGGCCCGGCCGAACTGGTATATTCATTCGGGTGATATCCGTATCAATAATTCGTACCTTTTCTTCTTCCAAACCAAGTCTATCGTAATTCTTCTGCTGATCCCATAGCTCCAGATTGATGACAAGGGAGATTCTTTTATGGCTTCTGACTGCTCCCGCACCAAACAAAGTCATCACATTAATGATGCCTACGCCTCTAATTTCCAAAAGGTGCTCGATCAATTCAGGTGAATTTCCGACCAGTGTGTCGTCATCTTCCTGGCGAATTTCCACACAATCATCGGCAACTAAACGATGTCCTCTTTTTACAAGTTCAAGCGCAGTCTCACTTTTTCCGACTCCGCTCTTTCCGGTAATCATGACACCTACGCCATATATATCTACCAAAACGCCGTGAACAGCAGTCGTTGGAGCAAGCTTGCTTTCAAGGAAATTAGTCAGTCGGCTGGAAAACCGGGTCGTTTTCATCGATGTTCGTAAAACCGGTACAGAAACGCTTTCAGAAGCCATCAATAATTCCTTCGGCACCTCTAAATCACGCGTGATAACGATACAAGGTGTAATATCACTGCATAGCATTTGCATTCTTGAAATTCTTTCTTCATCATTTAACTTAGAGAAAAACGATAATTCTGTCATCCCAAGGATTTGAATACGATCAGCAGGGTAATAATCGAAATAACCTGCAATTTCTAAACCAGGTCTGGAAAGATCGCTCGTAGTGATAGGTCTATTTACACCTTCTTCACCACAAACCAGTTCAAGCTGGAATTCATCAATGAGGTCGATTGTTTTAACTTTTGCCAAAAAATTCACTCCCTGATCTAGTGATTATTAAATTTGTGCTTTCATTTTATCATTATTTCCTACATAACCATACAATTACAATAATATAATTCTGGTTTTTCTAAAAAGTTAAAAGTACCATAAGGATAGGACAACTTACCTGGGGGTTTAAGAGAAATGACACTACTGATACAAAACGCAACGATATATCAAGAGAATGCCATCCTGCAAAACGGATATATCTTAATTAAAGATAATCAAATTAAAGAAGTGGGTCTTATGGAAAACTCACCACAGCACGCTGATGAAATTATCACCCTTAAAGAGGGACAGCTAGTACTGCCCGGTTTCATTGATATCCACATTCATGGCGCGGCCGGGGCTGATGCCATGGATTCTACAGAAGAAGCACTTAGAATCATGGCAAAAGAGCTGCCTAAAGAGGGAACCACATCTTTTCTTGCAACAACAATGACACAGGATCCTGCCAATATAAATAAAGCGTTACAAGCTATCAAAAGCTTTAAGATTAACGGAAATCCTGCCGGAGAAACCGAAATGCTGGGCGTACATTTAGAAGGTCCATTTATCAGTCCATCAAAAGCAGGAGCACAGCCGTTGCATCATATCAAGAATGCCGACGTGGATTTATTTAAGGAGTGGAACGAATCATCAGGTAATGCAATCAAATTGGTCACTCTTGCTCCGGAACAGCCTGGTGCAAAGGAATTAATTAAACATCTCCGCAATTCAAATATCATCTGCTCCATGGGTCATACTAATGCCACATACGAACAGGCATCAGAGGCGATTGAACACGGAATTTCGAATGCTACACATTTATTTAATCAAATGACCGGCTTACACCATCGTGACATAGGTGCCGCTGGAGCAGCTTTGCTGCATGATCAGGTATTCGTGGAGATGATTGCGGATGGAATTCACATATCACCTGAAATGATAAAGCTTGCCCTCAAGGTTAAAGGCACAGAAAAGGCCATTCTTATTACGGATGCCATGCGGGCAAAAGGAATGGCGGATGGACAATATGATCTTGGCGGACAGGAAGTAACCGTTACAGGTGATGAAGCGCGTCTTGCAGATGGTACTTTGGCAGGCAGTATTCTCAAAATGAACGATGCCATAAAAAATGTATGTCATTTTACCGGATATTCACTGCAAGAAGTTGTCCAAATGGCATCTGTTAATCCAGCTAAACAGCTTAATATTTATGATCAAAAAGGAAGCATTGTTGTTGGGAAAGACGCAGATCTTGTGATTATGGATACAAACTTTAATGTATCCACGACAATCTGCCGTGGTAAAATAGCTTACAGAGGTGAAGAGCAATGAATCAAACAACTATGAGGATTATTAAAGCAGACAATTATGATGAAATGAGCCAAATTGCAGCAGAAATTTTCATCAGCAAAATCAAGCAAAAACCGGATGCAGTCCTTGGACTCGCTACCGGAAGCACCCCACTCGGTCTCTATAAAAATCTTATAGAGGATCACCAGAAAAATGGGACAAGCTATCAGCAAATCCATACCGTAAACCTGGATGAATATATAGGGCTTTCAAAAGATAATCCAAACAGCTATCACTCCTATATGATGAATAATCTATTCAAATACTTGGACATCCCACAAAATCATATTCATCTTCCACATGGGGATGCAGAGGACCTTATGCAGGAATGTGAGCGATATGAAACGGTGATAAATAATCTTGGTAATGTAGAGCTTCAGGTATTAGGAATCGGAAAGAATGGTCACATTGGCTTCAATGAACCTGGAACACCATTTTCCAGTAAGACACATATCATTGAATTAAAAGAAAGCACTCGACAAGCTAATGCCCGCTTCTTTAATCATCTGGATGAGGTTCCAAAACAAGCGATCACAATGGGCATTTCTACAATTATGAAAAGCAAAGAGATTATACTGCTCTCTTCTGGTGAAGCAAAGGCAGAAGCAACCTACAAACTGATTCACGGTGATCTAACAGAACAACTACCAGCAAGTATTCTAAAGCAGCATCCGGCAGTAACCGTAATCGTAGATAAAGAAGCAGCTTCTATGCTCGATTAATCATTGGCTTTCCACATTCTATGGAGTGCTATAACGCATATTAGATGAAGCCATTACATACATTCTGACAGCAATGAAGCCTGACTGAAATATAATATCAATTTTAATCAAGAGATCCTGTCCTTTTAATTTAAAACGTCACCATAGATGGGCCATTTAGATGGCTTGCCTCATATTATGGTAGTAAAAGGACAGGGGGCTTTTAAAGTTGAAGATTATGATTGATGCAGGCCATGGCTATAAAACACCTGGAAAGTCATCACCGGATGGAATGAAGGAATATGAATTTAATCGAAGTGTTGCTGAATATTTAAAGGATTTATTAACCAACTATCAAGTTAATACTTTCTTTGCCCATTCGGACATAGTAGATGTTCCTTTACAAGAAAGAACGAATCGTGCAAATTCTCTCCATGTAGATTTATATGTATCAATTCATGCCAACGCCGCCGTAAATCGAGGTTGGCATAAAGCAGGAGGAATTGAAACGTATATTCATACATCAGGGCCTAAAGAAGCCCTCTCTCTCGCTACAAAAATCCAGAATAAATTGATTGCCACCACCGGTTTACAAAATCGAGGAGTTAAAACTGCTGATTTTCATGTGCTGAGCGCCACAAAAATGACAGCTGTACTGGTTGAATGCGGGTTTATGACAAATGAAAAGGAAATAAAGCTGCTTAAAAGCAATCACTACCGAAAAAAATGTGCACAAGCAATTGCCGAATCTATCATCTCTCATTATTCATTGAAAAAGAAATTAAGCAATCCTTCCAAAAAATCAGATCCGGAAAAAATACTGTACAAGATTCAGTTAGGTGCCTTTTCAGACAAGCAGAATGCAGCCAACTTAGCAACACAGCTAAAACGTCTTGGTTTTGAAACAACCATCATAACGGACAAGCAAGAATGCTAAAAAACCTGAAGCCTAGTAAACAGGCTTCAGGTTCTTTATTTATCATCCATTACACTTTCCATAATCGTATTAACCAATGAAAGAATAATCGATACCAGGAATGTCAGCCAGAAGCCATTGATATCAAAGGCACTTCCCATTGCTGCATCCGTAATCATTAACACAATGGTATTAATGAAGAGCAGAAATATTCCTAGCGTAATGATCGTTATAGGTATCGTTAGGATGGTCACAATTGGTTTGACAATTACGTTAAAGATGGATAATACAATGGCTGCAATAATGGCTGCACCAAACCCGGTTACATGAACACCTTCAAATATCTGTGTCAGCAATACGAAAACGACTGCATTAACAAGTATTTTGGCTATCCATTTCATATGTCCATCTCCTTCACTTCTTCTCTCGGCATAAAACAGCTAAGAATCGTATAGGGAATAATCAGCATAAAGCTAGTTGGAATGAGCGCGATTATAAATAGGATACGCAAAAGCTTTGAACTCATACCAAAATATTGTGAGATTCCTCCAAGGACACCCGAAACAATCTTATCTGACCTTGAACGGACAAAACGCTTTTTTTCCTTCAAAATACCCCGCAGCTCCTTTTAATCCATTAACGTATTGATTAATGTTTGATTTTAATATTACCGGCTCTTGATTCGGCCAAAATATGAATGGATTCCTCATAATTACCCTCTGACTTGAATCGGAGCATCTTTTGGACCACATCACTTTTTTCCTCAATGATGTGAATACCCTTCAGGTCAATATTAAAACTGCCGAGATTGGATTTTAACTCCCCATCACATCCAGTATTTGCTGGGATTTGCAGATTAATACTTCCTGCCGACGCCTTAGCTCGGATCGTTTCTCCATAACGGCCGGTTTGTTCACATTGAATACTTCCATTAATCGTCTGGAAATCTCCTTTTCGGAAGCCTCCCTGGATTTGGATTGCACCATTCATCGTTTCGACTTCCAATTCGCCTACATCAAATCCTTTAAGATTGACAACACCATTGACCGTCTCAAATTCTGCTTCTCTTGCATTCAAATCCGTAAATTGAATTTGCCCATTACCCGTTTTGGTCATAACCGTATCGACTTTAACATTTTCACCGGTAATTGCTCCGTTAAATAGTCGAATTTTCAATTCCTCATAGCGATTGTCTGGCACACGAATGATTGCTTGTAATTTAATGGATTTGTCGTGTGCAGCAAATCGAAGTCTTCCTTCTTCAAGCGAATAAGTTACTTCTTTAAGCAGTTTTTCTCTCGCTTCAGTCGTATTTTCTGCCCTATACACCTTCGCCTGGCATTCAATCCTAATCTCGTCCTTATCCCATGGGAGGAACTGGACACTGCCGTTTGCCAGATCGACATCTATTTTACGCAAAGATACATGATCATGATGATAAATATGCTCGATATCAACCGCTGAGCCAAAATTAAGGTCAAAATCTACATCTTTTATCTTTTTAACAACATCGTCTACGATTCCTAATAGTTTATCCATTGTGGATGCAGACTTTTTGGATGGTGACCCCTTATATTCTGATTCACTTTGGTTTACAACCGTTGATAATTCACTGGTTTCTGTCCTTTGCTCATCTTCTTTAATCAGTTTGTCTTTCTTTTCAATTTGCTCAAGTAATAATAATGCTTCATCGGCGTTAAGTAAGCCTTCCTTCACCATTTCCAAAATTCTTTTTTTCTCTTGATTCATTCTTACCAGCTCCCTTTTCCATGGTATGTACCTATCAATCCTTTACTAGTTTAATACCCTGAATGACGTTCCAAATCATCACAATAAAGCTAATCAAACCGAAAAGAAACATAGCCAGTATAGCAGTATAGGGCAAGGCCGTTATTTCCGAACTCGAGGCAAGCTGAGTTAGAAATACAAAGAACACGATAATGCCCATGACTAATGGAAATAGATGTGAGATTAAAGCTCGTTTAGCATGCCCTTTTAGCTCAAAATCATCTACAGCTACGAAATAAATAACCGTAGGAAAGATGAAGCCTAAAAAGAAGAAACTGAAATAACATAGAGCAGCCAGAAATCGATTAGTTGTTGTCATAGATACAGACACCTCTCCTAATTGTACGTATAAATTGAAAGAAAGTTTCTTATATATCAACAATACCTTACAACAATTGGAAAATGGTAACTTTTCGATTATACCCTGGCCAGAAATCGTTAATCTATGAGTTTTCTAAAGGTGCACGGGCAAACGTATGAGTAAGTTCTCTGAAGCAAATACGCCGGATATGGATAAAAAGCAAGCCGTTTTATCTGGCGGCTTGCTTTTCCTTGATTTTATTATTCATACGGTCCCGATCACGTTCTAGAACGGGCTTTAAATATTTTCCTGTATAAGATTCAGGTGTCTCCGCTATAACCTCCGGTGTTCCGGTAGCCAAAATGGTTCCGCCTTTTTCTCCACCTTCAGGACCTAAATCAATTAAATAATCAGCTGCTTTAATGACATCTAAATTATGCTCAATGACAAGCACTGTATCGCCATTATCAACCAAGCGCTGCAATACTTCCAAGAGACGCGAGATATCATCAACATGAAGTCCTGTTGTCGGCTCATCCAAAATATAGAGTGAGCGGCCATTGGAGCGACGGTGTAATTCACTCGCCAGCTTAACCCTTTGCGCTTCTCCGCCGGATAGTGTTGTGGCAGGCTGACCCATCTTAATATATCCCAGACCAACATCATAAATGGTTTGGATCTTCCGTTTGATTTTCGGATGATTTTCAAAGAACTGAAGTGCTTCTTCTACTGTCATATCTAAAATATCAGAAATATTCTTCCCTTTATAGGTTACTTCCAATGTTTCCCGATTATACCGTTTTCCATGACAAACCTCACAAGGAACATAGACATCCGGAAGGAAATGCATTTCTATTCGGATGATTCCATCTCCACGGCATGCTTCACAGCGTCCGCCTTTAATATTGAAACTGAAACGGCCTTTCTTATATCCACGGACCTTCGCTTCATTTGTGGAAGCAAACACATCCCTGATATCATCAAACACACCTGTATAGGTTGCCGGATTGGATCGCGGCGTACGACCGATTGGTGATTGGTCAATATCAATCACTTTCTCCAGTTCCTCCACACCTTTTATCTCGCGGTGGTTTCCTGGTCTCGCTTTCGCCCTGTGCAGCTTTTGAGCTAATGATTTATGGAGAATTTCATTCACTAATGTACTTTTACCTGATCCGGATACTCCTGTAACAGCTACAAATGTCCCAAGCGGAAAAGATACATTTACATTTTTGAGATTATTCTCTTTAGCACCTTTAATCTGAATTAATCGTCCATCGCCCTTTCTGCGTTCCTGTGGCAAAGGAATGAATTTTTTCCCTGATAAATATTGGCCCGTTAAGGAATTAGAATCCTCCATCACTTCCTCCGGCGTACCTGCTGAGACAATCTCACCGCCGTGCGCTCCTGCTCCAGGACCGACATCAATCAAATAATCCGCTGCCAGCATCGTGTCCTCATCATGCTCCACCACAATAAGCGTATTCCCGATGTCACGCATACTTTTCAGCGTCGCAATCAATCGGTCATTATCACGTTGATGAAGACCAATTGAAGGTTCATCCAAAATGTATAAAACACCTGTTAAGCGCGAGCCGATTTGAGTAGCCAATCTGATTCGCTGTGCTTCTCCCCCTGAAAGTGTTCCGGCTGCTCGGTTTAATGTCAGATATTCCAAGCCAACATTATTCAAAAAGCCCAGCCTTTCTTTGATTTCCCTAAATATCAAACGGCCGATACTCATATCTTTCTCGGATAGATTCAAATTTTCAAAGAAATCGTTAGCATCTTTAATAGAGAGGGCCGTAATCTCGCCAATATGCTGTCCTGCTATTAATACCGCCATCGTTTCCTTCTTCAGACGATAGCCTTTACAGGTTGGACATGCCTGCTCGGCCATATATTTTTCCATCTGATCACGTGTATAATCTGAACTTGTTTCTTTAAACCGGCGTTCTACATTAGCCAATACGCCTTCAAATTCCACTCTGTTTTCCCGTATTTGCCCGAAATCATTCTCGTAACGGAAATAGATTTTCTCCCCATCCGAGCCATAAAGAATTTTATCAAGCTGGCTTTCCGGTATTTGAGAGACTGGAACATCCATATCTATACCATAGTGATTGCATACACATTCAAGTAATTTAGGATAATACTGAGAACTGGTAGGTTCCCATGGAGCGATTGCATGCTCCCTTAATGTTAATTCCGGGTCAGGAATTACGGCAGCCCGGTCAACTTTTACTTTAAAGCCCAGTCCATCACATGTTGGGCAGGCGCCAAATGGACTGTTGAACGAGAATATCCGAGGCTCCAATTCCCCAATTGAAAATCCACAATACGGACAGGCATGATGCTCACTGAAAAGCAACTCTTCCTCGCCTATTACATCAATGATAACTTTACCATCACCCAGACGGAGTGCAGATTCAATTGAATCAGCTAAGCGGGCATTGATTCCCTCTTTCACGACAACCCGGTCGATGACCACTTCAATCGTATGCTTTTTATTTTTATCCAGACGAATATCATCATCCAAATCATACATTTCTCCGTTTACACGGACACGGACATACCCTTGCTTTTTAATATCTTCAAGCATTTTGACATGGGTACCTTTTCTGCCTGTTACAACCGGAGACAGAATCTGCATTTTCGTGCGTTCTGGATAGGACAAGATTCTGTCTACCATTTGCTCAATTGTTTGAGATGTAATTTCAATCCCATGCACAGGACAGACTGGTTTGCCGACTCTGGCATACAATAAACGCATATAATCATAAATCTCTGTCACTGTCGCAACGGTTGAACGAGGATTGCGGCTTGTCGTCTTTTGGTCAATTGATATCGCTGGAGACAGCCCTTCAATCAAATCAACATCCGGTTTATCCATTTGGCCGAGGAACTGCCGGGCATATGCGGAAAGAGATTCCACATAGCGGCGCTGGCCCTCCGCATAGATTGTGTCAAAAGCCAGGGAGGACTTTCCGGAACCGGATAAACCCGTCAGTACAACCAGCTTATCCCGGGGGATTGTCACATCAATATCCTTAAGATTATTGGTCCTGGCCCCTTTAATTACAATTTTATCAAGTGCCATCCTATGTTCATCCTTCCACTTTTAACTCTAAAATTAAATCTCTAAGTTCGGCAGCACGTTCAAAATCAAGCGCTTTGGCTGCTTCCTTCATTTCTTTTTCCATATTTGCAATTACTTTTTGACGCTCTTTCTTGGAAAGTTTCTCGTATTTATTTGCAGCTTTTTCTTCTTCATCTTCCGTTATATGAGTGGCCCGAATGACATCGCGAATATCCTTCTGAATCGTCTTGGGAACGATGCCATGTTTCCTGTTATACTCTTCCTGAATCGCACGGCGCCTTTTAGTCTCTGAAATCGCTATTTCCATGGAATTCGTTATTTTATCTGCATACATAATAACATGACCGTTTGAATTACGGGCAGCACGGCCGACCGTTTGAATAAGAGACCGTTCTGAACGCAGGAATCCTTCTTTATCCGCATCAAGAATAGCTACGAGTGAGACCTCCGGAATATCAATCCCTTCACGCAGTAGATTTATTCCAATCAACACATCATATTTTCCAAGACGCAGATCTCTGATGATTTCGATTCGTTCGAGTGTTTTAATCTCAGAGTGTAAATATTGAACCTTGATGCCAAGCTCTTTTAAATAATCCGTTAAATCCTCAGACATTTTCTTAGTCAATGTAGTGATTAGGACACGCTCATCCCTTGTGATTCTCTCGTTAATTTCCCCTAACAAGTCATCAATTTGACCTTCAATCGGGCGAACATCAATAGTTGGATCCAGCAGTCCTGTTGGACGGATAATCTGTTCAACCATTTCCGGTGAATGCTCCTGTTCATAAGGCCCCGGTGTAGCAGATACATAAACAATCTGGTTGACATGTTCTTCAAACTCCTGAAATTGCAAAGGCCTATTATCCATTGCGGACGGCAAACGGAAACCATGATTGACAAGTACCTCTTTCCGGGCGCGGTCTCCATTATACATTCCGCGAACCTGCGGGACTGTAACATGGGATTCATCTATAACCATTAAAAAGTCTTTAGGGAAATAATCGATAAGGGTATAGGGGGTAGAGCCCGGCGGCCTTAAGGTCAGATGTCGGGAATAGTTCTCGATTCCTGAACAAAAGCCCATTTCTCTCATCATTTCAAGATCGTAACGGGTTCTTTGCTCCAACCGCTGTGCTTCGAGAAGCTTTCCTTCACCTCTTAAAAAGGTGAGCTGCTCTTCCAATTCCGTCTCAATATTTTGAATAGCAATCCTCATCTTTTCTTCTCTTGTAACGAAGTGGGATGCAGGGAAGATAGCTACATGATCTCTTTCGCCGATAATTTCTCCAGTCAGCGCATCCACCTCTCTGATCCGTTCCACTTCATCGCCGAAAAATTCAACACGTACACAGTGTTCATCCTTTGAGACTGGAAAAATCTCTACTACATCTCCTCTTACTCGAAATACTCCGCGTTGAAAGTTAATATCATTTCGTTCATATTGAATGTCGACCAATTTACGTAATAGCTGATTCCGCTCCATTTCCATGCCAACTCGTATGGATAAAACCATTTCCCCGTATTCTTCTGGAGAACCCAAGCCATAAATACAGGACACACTGGCAATAATAATGACATCCTTCCGCTCAAATAATGCAGATGTTGCAGAGTGGCGCAGTTTATCTATCTCATCATTAATACTGGCGTCCTTTTCTATAAAGGTATCAGTCTGAGGTACATACGCTTCAGGCTGATAGTAGTCATAGTAACTGACAAAATACTCGACTGCATTATTCGGAAAGAACTCTTTAAATTCACTGTACAGCTGTCCAGCAAGCGTCTTATTATGAGCAATGATAAGGGTGGGCTTATTAGTCTCTTTTATCACGTTTGAAATCGTGAATGTTTTTCCGGTTCCAGTAGCGCCAAGCAGCGTTTGATGCTTAACGCCATTATTAATTCCATTCACTAGCTCTTTAATTGCAGTTGGCTGGTCTCCTTGAGGAGTATACTTGGAAACCAATTCAAATTGTTTACTCACACAAAAGCCCCTTTCATCATTTTCATCTCAAGTCTCGTTTTATTTGATAACAATATTTTACCACAATCATCTATAAACAAACCAATAAAAAGCGAACAAACATTCCCTTTTTTAACTTTAATAATATCATTTATGCCCATCCTGCAAAAAAATAAAAGAGTCTTCCTCAATAATATGGAAGACTCAGTCTGTTGTTTATGCACTTTTAGGTGTTCTTTTGATCATGCGCTGAGAATACCAATACCCGGCCGTTAATGAAAATGCGTCAATTATAATCAGAGGCCAGGATGATGTATAGCCTTTATACGCTGATGCGGCGATTAGGGCAACCGTTAAACACAAACCGACTATGCAGCTATATGTCACTCTTGAAAAGAGCACAACTAATAAACCTGGAGCTAAAAGAGCTATTAAAATCTTCATCTGAGGTCTCACCTGCTTCCTCTGGAATCACGCAGCTATTTTCCAGCAATTCTATTCAGCTACAAATATATTACATTTCATGTGATTAATCCAGCAGGATACTAAGTTAATCGCTGACTGGCCCTCCATTTGGCACCCTCTGACTTCAAATGTGTCCATAGGCCTTTAGGATCATGTATGAAATTTTATCCAAAATTAGGTTTCGTTAACCAAATCTAAAGGAATTTATAAAGAAGCAAGTATTCATTAATATAGGAGGGAAAATATGAAACTTAAAAAATGGTTATCCATCTCTTCTGCTGCTTTCTTAGGGATTGCCTTAACAGCATGTTCGGATACCGAAGAAACCTCTACCGATGAGAACGATTCAAAAACAGTCGAAATTACATATGCCAGAGGAGTCGATACGACAGGCAGTACAGAAAAACTGATAGAGGCATTCGAGAAAGAACATCCCAATATTAAAGTAAACTATCAGGAAATGCCGAATAGTTCTACTCAACAGCACGATCAATATGTAACCGCATTCAGTAGTAAAAGCGCTGAAATCGACGTATTTGATGCAGATGTTGTTTGGCCGGCAGAGTTCGCCCAGGCTAACTACGCGATGGAATTAGACCGCTTCATTGATCAGGATAAAATAAATCTTGAGGACTACTTCCCCGGTCCAGTTGAAGCCGGGAAATTTGAAGGCAAGCAATGGGCTCTGCCAAAATACTCAGATGCCGGTATTCTTTATTATCGAACAGATTTGGTTAGCGAACCCCCAAAAACATGGGATGAGTTAATAGAAATGGCTAAAGAAGGAAACGGGAAAGAAGGCACAAGCTCAGGCTTTGTCTTCCAAGCAAAGCAATATGAAGGTATTGTTGTGAACGCCATGGAATTCATTGCCTCCTACGGCGGCAAAATCATCGATGAAAACAATGAAGTCGTCATTAACAGTCCAGAAGCCAAAAAAGGACTTAGTAAAATGGTTGAAATTGCAAACGCAGATTTCATGCCAAATAACATTTTAACTTTTACTGAAACGGAAACTGAATCTGCCTTTAAAGAAGGCCAAACTGTATTCGCACGCAATTGGCCCTATATGGAAAAAACAGCTGCTGATAAAAGTACCTCAAAGGTAGCTGGCAACTTTGCCTTTACCTCCTTGCCTGCTGGTGATTCAGGCTCAGCTTCGACACTCGGAGGCTATATGGCCATGATTAACCGCTATACTGATCATCCAAAAGAATCATGGGAATTTGTGAAATTCATGACTGGGGAAGAAGGACAAAAAATCTCTGCGACCGAAGGCGGACGTGCTCCAACCATAAAAGCTTTATATGAGGATAAGGAAGTACAGGATGCGGCTCCTGTTTTCAAAGAAAAGTCTTTTGTTGAAACACTAGAAAACGCTGTACCTAGGCCGGTTACTCCAAATTACCAGGAAATATCGGATATTTTGCAAATCGAAATTTCTAAAGCATTAACAAAGGATATTACAGTTGATGAAGCCATTGAAAATATGGAATCAAAAATGAAGGCTGCATTGAAGGAATAGATAACTTAGCCTAATAGGAACGGCAATGGGAGGGAGATGGGCACAAAAGCTTGTCTCCTATTTTTTAGCTTTTGAAGTCCATCCTGAAAGGAGTAATGATATGAAAAAGAAATTTTCGCTATCCGAACGACAATTAGGATATGCCATGATTATCCCTTCTCTTATACTAATTGGAATTGTTGTTCTCTATCCAATTGCCATGTCTTTTTGGAACAGTATGTTTGATTATCGATTGAATACTCCAGAGAAATCCGTACGAATGCTATCTTCTCAAGTTGACCTTGAACGGTATGCCACTGATTATTATTATCTACAAAAAAATCTAGAAGAATTGAATAGCGATAAATCCAGCCAATGGGCAGAACTCATTGAAAAAAATCATCAAAAACTTTTAAATGAATCCGATATCGAAAAGCAATATGAATATGTAGAGAAAAAGGTTGCCAACTTTGAACCTATTAAGGAGAAAGATGAAAAATATGCCTCCATTAATGAGGATACAGCAGAAGCCTATAAAGCTGATTTAAAATCCATCAGTGGTGAATTGAAAGCGATCGAGGGAGAGCAGTCAGAACTTGCAAAGGATACAGCTGCTTTATCTGCTTCTGTCTCTGATTCTATTTTGAAGGAAAACTTTGTTGGGTTAGATAACTACAGTAAATACCTATCTGATGCACGCATGTGGAAATCGTTATCCAATACGATGATTTTCACAGTTATTACAGTCTTTTTTGAATTGGTGATTGGATTAGCCATTGCCTTATTAATTAATCGAGCGTTCTTTGGCAGAGGTGCGGTCAGAGCAGTTGTATTAATTCCCTGGGCGATCCCTACCGCTGTATCAGCGATGATGTGGATGTTCCTCTATGATGGGCAATCAGGCATTATCGCCCACTTGTTCGAAGAGCTTCATATTATTTCAAACGCCGGGGATTTATTAAGCACAGGTGTCGGAGCGATGGCGTCTGTTATTCTAACGGATATATGGAAAACAACACCCTATATGGCTTTGTTATTGTTAGCGGGCTTGCAGACCATCCCCAAGGATGTTTATGAAGCTGCTTCAGTCGATGGAGCAAGCAAGTGGTACCAATTCCGCAGAATAACACTACCTTTATTAAAATCCAGCATTCTTGTTGCCCTGCTCTTCCGTACACTTGATGCGTTCAGAGTATTTGACCTCATTTTCGTCTTAACAGGCGGCGGACCTGCAAATTCAACAGAAGTGATTACCATATATGCATATAAAACCTTATTCGCTCAACAAAATTTCGGCGAAGGCTCCGTCCTCTCGATGATTGTGTTTGTTTCAGTGGCGATTATCAGCCTGATTTACATTAAATTCATAGGTTCTGACCTATTTGGAGACCGCATAAACGGAAAGGGGGAAAATTAAATGAAGAAGCCTGTAAAAACCATACTTTTCTATGTGTCGATTGCTCTTTTTATCTTTGTTATCATGTTCCCATTTCTCTGGGTCTTTCTTACATCCTTAAAAGAACCGGGTGAAATTTTTGCCTCGTATAAATGGTGGTCCAAGAATCCATCTCTAGATTCATATAAATCTGCTTTAACTTCAAGGCCCCTGCTCAGTTACATGAAAAATAGTTTAATCGTTTCTACCGTTACGACCGTAATCGCCATAACGTTTGCATCATTTGCAGCTTATGCGTTAACACGTTTACCGATTAAAGGAAAGGGTATTATATTTGCTGTAATACTCGCATCATCTATGTTTCCGCATATCGCTATTATTTCACCAATCTATAACTTTGTAACCGACTTCAATTTACGTAATACGTATACAGGGTTGGTGATTCCCTATATTACATTCAGCTTACCTTTGGCTATTTGGCTATTATCCACGTTCTTTCAGAAAATACCAAAGGATCTTGAGGAATCAGCGAAGATGGATGGTGCTACACCATTTCAAACCTTTAGAAGAATCATTTTCCCATTGGCTGCACCCGGCGTATTTACGACAGCCATCCTTGTATTTATCGCAGCTTGGAATGAATATTTATTTGCTTTAACTATTAATTCAAAAGAAGCAGCACGAACTGTACCAGTAGGTATATCCCTTTACCAAAGTGATTACACCATTCCTTGGGGTGATATAACGGCAGCAACTGTCATCGTCACCATTCCAATTGTTATATTGGTGTTGATTTTCCAAAGAAAAATAGTATCCGGTTTGACATCAGGATCAGTGAAGGGATAAAACGAATGTACTGTTTCAACGTTGAGGGGGATTTTGTTGGAAAAAAAACCGTATATTACAGAAGCAATCATTGGTAATTCAAGCATGCTGGTATCTTTAACAAAAGATGGGCAGGCGCAAAGGATCACATGGCCAAATATCGATTTTCCCCAGCATCTAAATCTATTTTATACAGGTATTCGCGGCATTGAAGGCTCGGTAAAGACCTTCTTCCTTCATGAGAATGTTTGGAATCATAAACAAGCATATATGAACCGCACGAACATTTTAGAAACCATATCCACACTCGGCGGTTCTGGCTTGTCTATCAGACAGCTCGATTTTGTGTTACCCAAAAAAGATGTCTATGTTCGGCACTTTACCTTTAAAAATCTATCAGATCGTCCACAAAATATAAGCTTCGTAGTTTACAGCGATTTTATGATTGATGAAAAAAGACGCTATCAAACTGTTATGTTCGAGGAAGATACAGATAGCTTTACCCATTACCACAGAGAATATGGATTTGCAGTTGGCTCCACTCATAACGTTAAGAAATTTCAATGTGGAGCTACATTTAAGGAGCTAAATGACGGTATTCTTAGGGGTAAAAGAATTGCCAATAAATCATCATGTGGAATTGAATATGATCCGCTTTCTCTCGATCCCAACGAGGAAAAATCCATTACGCTTTATATTGCAGCAGGCAACGGCTCTCAAGGAGCGATTGACATCTTAAAGGATGTAAAAGAGATTCCCTTTGACGAACATTTCAAGGAGACCTTGCACTATTGGTATGAATATTTGGATCAAGCGAAGCCAGTTGAAATTAAAGATGAACGAACAAAGAAAATTTATGAGCGTTCTTTACTTATGTTTCATTTAATGAATAATAAAAATGGCGGTTTCATTGCTGCCCCTGAGGTAGATGAGGAATATGCCTTTTCAGGTGGATATTCCTATTGCTGGGGTCGTGATGCAGCCTACACCGCCACTGCATATGCTCGTGCAGGCTATCACAGACAGGTTAAAGAGTTTTACCGATTTGCCAGAACTCTTCAGGATGAGGAAGGAAAATGGGATCAGCGCCACTATTTAGACGGACATTTAGCTCCTGCCTGGGGCTTGCAAATTGATGAAACAGGCTCCATTCTGTGGGGACTCCATCAATTTTATGAAATTACCGGTGATGAGGACTTTGTAGTTGAAATGTGGCCAGTCATGGAAAAAGGGGCGGACTTCCTTACTAAGTTTATCGATCCCATCACCCATCTTCCTCTTCCTAGTATGGATATATGGGAAAAAAGAGAAGCTGAACACTTTTATTCAGCCGCCGCAGTATATGGAGGGCTGTTAGGATCTTCTGAATGGGCCGAGAAATTAGGTCATCCCGAAAAAGCTATTCTTTATAGGAATACTGCAGCAGCTATTAAAAAGACTATCATGCAGATTGGCTACAATGAGACGAATGAAGCGTTTTTCCGAGCTTTTCATTTAAGACTCGATGAACCGGCCTACTTAAATAAGAAAGCTCAGGGCAAGGATGTCTCAAAGGAATATGATGCAAAGGGATATCCAATCTATCGTCAGGTCAGGGATGATGTCATCGATATCTGTTTACTTGGCCTTCAGGTACCCTTCAATATGATTGATGCCAATGATCCAAAAATGAAACAAACAGCTGCCACCATTGACCGACTGTGCCGCTCCAAGATTATTGGCGGTATCGAACGCTTCCCGGGGGATATCTATATTAGTGGTGACCCTTGGATCATATCGACGCTCTGGCTCGCGATTTATTATATTCGCATTAATAAACAGCTTGAAGCAAAGAAATTATTTAAATGGGTCGTCGATCATGCCACTGATTTGGATCTTTTAGCAGAGCAAATTGACAAAATTACAGGCAGACCTGCCTGGGTATTACCGCTTACTTGGTCACACGCTATGTTCATTTTGACTGTTTTAGAAATGAAAGAGAATGGAATAGAACTTTAACCGCCTGTGGATAAGCCAAGTTGTCCACACACTTATACACGGTAATCACAGTTTATTCATAACATTTAATAAGCAAAGTAAATTTCCCCCTGTGGATAAACTATGCAAAAAGGATCTTCAGGTCTATATTGGCCAGAAGATCCTTTCATTTTATATGGATATACTTTCTGATCTTCTGAAACAACTTAAGCCATCATCTCTGACTGGATGGATATACTATAGACAAGCAACCTTTTCAGCAATACCCTGAGTATCATCACTTAATCTATGGTTATTCTCGATATTTGTTTGAGTTAATATATATCTGATTATTGATTTCTTAATACTGTCAATTACACGTTCCGGCTATTTCAGAGGCAGCTTCCGAACTTTTCAGAACACATATGAAAAGAACTATAATCAACTGCATACCTTCCGAAACATTCATAACCCCTTTATTCATTTGGATGATTATAGATTCCCGGGATTAGCTGAGACCCCTCTAAATCTGCATCAAGGAAAAAAAACTAATGAACAAAGCAATCATTATAATTTATACTTAGGTAGTATTATAAAATAACAATATTTAAATAATTTCGTTCGTCTAAAAAATACTTCAAATAAACCGAAAATAAAATTGAACCATTTGCTGAAACTAAATCAGGTATTTATTTCATGATAGATATTCAATAAAGAGGGGGCATAACATATATAATACGATTAAATAGTCAACAGAACACAGGCTTATAAACATACCTATAAATCCTGAGATTGGAGGAGTTTACAATGAGTGAGCATCATCACCATGGTCATCATCATAGTCACGAAAGCGGAGGCCATCATCATCATAATGCAAATAAAAAAGCCCTTGCGATTAGCTTTAGTTTAATATTTGCCTTCATGATTATAGAAGTGATTGGCGGGATTTGGACCAACAGTCTTGCTCTTCTTTCCGATGCTGGCCATATGCTTAGTGACGCAGCTGCTTTGGGATTAGGCTTATTTGCCTTTAAATTTTCAGAAAAGGCTGCTGATTACTCCAAAACCTATGGCTATAAGCGCTTCGAAATATTAGCTGCATTTATAAACGGCATGACTTTAATCATTATTTCCTTCTTTATCTATTGGGAGGCAATTGAACGTTTTAGAGTGCCGCCAGAGGTTAGCTCCAATATGCTTTGGATTGCTCTAATTGGATTGATTGTCAATTTAGCGGTTGCCTGGATCTTGATGAGAGGTGATACAGAGGAAAATCTGAATATGCGAGGAGCCTTCCTTCATGTATTAGGGGATTTACTTGGATCAGTCGGCGCAATTATTGCCGGAATCTTAATCATTCTGTTCGGCTGGAACTTGGCAGATCCGATTGCCAGCATGATTGTAGCAACTCTTGTCTTAGTTAGCGGATGGCGTGTATTAAAGGACTCTTATCATATTTTAATGGAGGGTACTCCTACAGGAATCCAAATCGAGCAGGTAAGAAAAAGTCTAATGAGTATAGAGGGTGTTCTGGATGTGCATGATTTACATATCTGGACGATCACATCCGGTTTCCCAGCACTTAGCTGCCATGTTGTCGTTGAGAAAAAAGTGGACCGTGATGAAATTCTTATTCAATTACAGAATTGGTTAAAGAACAATCATCAGATTGAACATTGTACATTTCAAATCGAAGGATACACTATAGCAGAGAGCAGTCAACATGAACCATGTAACTAATACTGAATGGCCATTAACCTATTAAGATTACAATTTCGCTACGTTTTCAAGTCAAATTCTAAAAGCAATTGAATGTGAAGGTTCTAACTATTATAATAATTTTATCAGCTAAGGTAATGTTTACATAATTTGTAATCTATTATCTAGAAAGGGAATCAAATATGATCGGTGATCGTGTTAAAAGAATTAGAAAAGAGAAAAAGATGTCTATGACGGAGCTAGCGGAGAAGGCAGGAGTAGCAAAGTCCTATTTAAGTTCACTCGAAAGAAATATACAGGTGAATCCCTCCGTTCAATTTCTTGAAAAGATAGCAGCTGTACTAAATATCCCACTTGATGCTCTCTTAAACGATGAACCAGACATGACCAATCTTGATGAGGACTGGGCAGAGTTAATAAAAGAAGCAATGAATTCGGGAGTATCCAAAGATCAGTTCAGAGAGTTTATTGAATTTAATAAATGGCGTATTAAGAAAGATTGAATAGAAAGGCCTTAAAATAAATACTAGAATTCCCAAAACACTTATATAGCTGTAAGTGTTTTTTCTTGTTTAAGAAAACAAAATAAATACCCCGAACTTCAACTGAAACCGAGGCATTTCATATATTCACCCTCATTCCTGTGCGTTTTCTTCTCTCTCTATAAAGCCCCTAATCTCTTCTTTAGTAAATCCTATTTGTCGGGCGATCAATATAAGATTTACCCACTCTTGATCCAATTCAGCTTTAACGGTACACATCTACTATATCTCCCCCCTAAAATACTTTCCTCTATTTCAGGCAGTCCAGCCATCATAGTAATTAAACCTTAGACCTGTGACTTTGCGTCCTTATTTTTCAATAAGTTTGCCCTTTACTGTCAGTCTTCATTAGTATAATTGCTTACTCACTATTTTATTGCCACTGTTTGTAGTTTTCAAACCTTTTTTGGGTATATTTTCCTTCATTTTTCTACAAATATAGGTAAAAAGGATGATATATGCCGTTTCTAAACTAGACTTATGTCGAAAACAAATGAAATTTGTCCTTTTCCATCTGATATTTTTCATAATAAATTTGTTTATTTTGCGAATACTCTAAGGCTCTTAACACCTGTTGTTTGGTTAAATCATTCCCACAGGAAGGACATAGCCATTCACCAATTTCACAGCTGCTATAAGAAGCTCGATGGCAGATATAACAATTTTTACGATACATAATATCCTCCTTAAATGTTCTTTTTAAAGAACAATAACGTCAAAAAAATAGCATATAATGATGGTGATTAAGTCCTGAATACGGACTAATGGTCTAAATCCATATTAAATATAGAAACGTTCTTTTTTAAGAACATTTTACTATCTATTTATTTAACAGTCAAATAATTCCAGAAAGAACTTATACTATTTATTCCTATAAATGAATCCCTTTTGTATCAATCTATATGGCGCATCCAGATATCTGATTACAAAAAAATCCTCTCACAATAGAGAGGATTGACAATTATTATTTAGAAAACATATAGGTCTTAGTCTTTGTAGATATATTTAACACAATACTTAAAGCGAGAAGAGTTCCCAATACTGAGCTCCCTCCATAGCTCAGCAATGGTAAAGGGATGCCAGTAATCGGAACAAGTCCCATGACCATTCCTATATTCTCAAAGATATGGAAGGAGAGCATGGAAACGATACCTATGCAGATATACCGTTCATACTGTCCCTTATTTAATGTGGCAATTGCAATTATTTTATAAATCATAATGAAGTAAAGGGCAATGACCATACTGGCAACGATAAAGCCTCCCTCCTCTCCAATCACGGTAAAAATAAAATCAGAGTGAGCTTCCGGAACATACATAACACCATTGTTAAAGCCTCTGCCCGAATCCATTCCTGATCCAATGGCAAGTATGGAATTTTTCAGCTGATAGCCTTCACTAAAATTAAATGGATCAACCCAGGCGTGTATCCGATTTATTTGATATTCTCCTAAAAAGCTTAGTAATAGTTTTGTATGATAAAGATAGATGTAAGCTAGCGTAACCACGGCAGAAATCCCTGTTAAAATCAAGGTGAAAATGATTCTCCAATTCACTCCGGACACAAAAATCATGCCTATTAAAATAGCTGCGATTACCATAGCCGTACCTGCATCGGGCTGCAAGAGAATCAATCCAAGGGGCGGAATTGCAGCCAATCCTAATTTCAGCAATAAGATGAAATCAGATTTAAGAGATTTATTTCTCATAAATTTATCATTATGGGAGACTATGATTTTTGCCAAAAAAAGAATGAGAAATACCTTCATAAACTCTGAAGGCTGCACAGAAAAACCAGGTAGTTGAAACCAGGATTTTGCCCCCTTCGTTTCCTCCGCAATACTTTCAGGAGCGACTAGAAGGAAAGCTAATACACCGATTCCGAAAAGATATAGATAGATAGACATTCTCTTAATCTGGCTCAAATCAAAATAATAAACAACCGATGTCAGGATTAGTCCTATACAAAAATAAATGGCCTGCTTTATTGCAAATGGATTTCCATAAGGTAAATACTTCTGTGCACTATAAATATAGAAACAGCTGATGCCCATAAAAACAAAGATAATCAACAATAAGTCCAGATCAAAATAACTCTTACGAACCTTGTTTAAATTCATTAAATGACCCCTACTGTTTTTCCATATTATAACATTCACTAAATATGTATTACAAATATTACAAAAACCAATACTACTATTACAAAAAGAATTTAGATTACATAAATGAAATTATGGCTGAAAACTGATCAGATTCCTTTTGAAATCATTAATGAGAAGATTATAATGAAGCATGGGAAGAGACAATTATTACAATAGCAAGAGGATTGATTGGTAAAAATAGAATAGTTAAGAGGGCTAAAATGAATATTTATCAAACCATACTTTATAAAGTAGAAGATATGCTTATTAAATTGTTTACAAAAAAAGGGAAATATGCCGAGGTTCAAGCTGAGGTTGAACAAAAGAGAGCTGAAAAGAAACATGCTCGCCTTCAAAGGCAACAGGAAAAAGAGAGGCTGAAACGGGAACGAGAAGAACAGGAAAGAATAGAAACTGAAGCTATCATCTCTGATTTATTGGAAAATAACAACCAAAAATGTTCCCCTTATGAATATAACGAAATTAAAAGGAATAAAGTATTCTTTAGATCCCTTATTCAACGTGTTTTTGAACCTAATGAGAAGGCTTTGGCCTTCATTTACTGTGAATATGATAAAAGCAGTAAGAAGGAAATTTTCGGATACTTAATTCCTACCAATAAAAGGATAATTTTTGTTAATAAGAGGTTCAGTGTAATACAAAGATTCAGGTATCAGACCGTTAGAAACGTCAACTGGTTCAAGGATGGACTATTAGAAAGAGGATTAAAAATCCAATATGGTAAGCGTAGATTGGAATTTGATGAAATATTTGATCAGGACCAGTTGATTAGAGTAGGGAATATTATTTTGAATAAGTCCAGGAATATTTGAATAGTATGATCCGAAAACTAAATAAAACAGTGATCACAGATATAAGCCTGTGACCACTGTTTTATTTCATTCATACTATTACTAAAGCTTCTACCTCTTCAGTTCACTATCAACTGTCAAAATACCTAATTCGTGATGGTCTCCCTCATATAAGGCATTTTGGACAAGCCTGATTTGCTCATTCGTATCATAGACTTCTAGCTTACAATGAGCACGATTGATTTGTAAGGCTTCATAAAGTTGCTCAGAGTTGTAAACCTGTTGTCCATTCACACGGGTCAAACGCTCCCCTGCTTTTAATCCCATTCGCTCTGCCGGCGATTCCGGAAGTACACCTAGGATCATCAAGCCTTTTTTTCCTGAAGTGAAGAAAGCATTCGATTGATTTTCATTATTTTTATACACAAACTGTATGACTTCCCTGCCAAGGATTGCAACAATGGCAGCTGCTAAACTGGCAATCGGATACCACTTTCCAGCTACAGCCAGAGCTAATACAATGATGCCTAGGATAGCTACATGGTTTCCAAGCCTTCCAGCCACATTGCCCATCAAATTACTTTTCACTTTAAGGGAGAACCCAATAAAAAATGGCACCAGAATAGGACTCCAATCCGTTCCTCCAAATGAAAAGACAGGCCAAAAATCTCCGCTAACATTCAACATTCCATTAGGAATAAATAATAAGACCGGCACCAGCCAAACTCTTTTTGTTGTTTGCGTTCCAATATAGAGACCGCGCTTTCCTTTTTCAACTGAAGGAGAAACTTGAATAGCTCCTCTTTTCCGAATTAATACTCCCTCTGTAATAATCAATAAACCTATTAAAACAGCTATTGAAGGATAAATCGCCTGCTCAAATGCAAAAAAACTGTTATTTAGGATGCCCTCAAACCCTGTTACATATAAAATATAGATAACAAGAAAGGCCAATCCAACTGTATAAGCCGGGGAAAGAAATCTGATTTGCATGCTTACACTAATCAGTAACATGAAGATTCCTACGATTACAATGAAATCAAATGGTACAGCTAAGCCGAGTAGCCCAGTGATGACCGATACAATGAGTCCCCATACTAAACTAGGGACAATATATTCCTTCATTTCAATCATAGAATCCTCTACACGGACATGAAACAGTTTTCTTTCCTGTTTGACCCTCATGGAGCCAAGTATATATGTAAGTATAAATCCCACATAGAAAAGCGGGTGTAAAAACAATTCGCCTATTCCTTTTGCAATTTCAATTATCCACGTTTCCCACAAATTAATCACCAACCTCGCATACACTTACTTAATATTCTATCAAATCCCCCCCTCCTTTCCTATCAATTCTTTTCAGATAGTCACTATACTACAAAACTCACCAAGAACTTCTAAGATGTCTACCCTGCAGAAGAAACAAAGGATCGGTAACGAATTACAATGATAATGGATGAATCAGCCATACAAAAAAGTGAAGGCACATAACCTTCACTTTTTTGATATTCACCTTTTAAAGACCAAGGCACCTCATATTCACAGTGGTATCCATGGCACTCGAACGCTATTGCTGGGCCAACCAACTTAAACCTGTTTGCAGCTGACGGTCATTTTTTTCATCCTTAATCTTATCCATTACGGCCTGCTGGAGCTTAGCTGCGACATCCTGGTCAACACTCCCTGTAACCGGCAATTTATGCATCCGCTGAAAGGCTAGGACAGCCTTCTCTGTCTTACTGCTAAAATAACCATCTGTACGCCCTGGTGCATATCCCAATCCCTCTAACATCTGCTGCAGTGTCTTCAC
Organism: Bacillus sp. z50; assembly: GCF_058313585.1. Taxonomy (NCBI): domain Bacteria; kingdom Bacillati; phylum Bacillota; class Bacilli; order Caryophanales; family Bacillaceae; genus Bacillus; species Bacillus sp. z50. Next base: position 368,534 of record NZ_JBZFQL010000003.1, on the reverse strand, counting down.
CTGTTTATTATTCATATCCTTCCGCAGGTCTTCCGTAACAACAAGGGGCTGTAAGGTATAGTAGCTATCCTGATGAACGGACATCGTCGGAGCAATACCCTTTTTATGAATCCACGTACCATTTGGTGTCAGCCATTTATAGAAGGTTAACTTAATAGTACTACCATCCCCCATTGAAACAGGCTGCTGAACAGTCCCTTTTCCAAATGTTTTCTCACCAATCAATGGATAACCTTCCGCTTCCTGCATGGCACCGGCAAATATTTCTGAAGCTGATGCGCTTCCCTTATTAATAAGCACAGCAATCGGGTACTCCTTCTCACTTTTTAAAGTAGAGAAAAATTTATTCTTTTTGCCATTTCGCTCTTGAATTTGAATATAAGGATGTTCATTCGTTACAAATACCTCCAGGATTTCCTGAACACTTGTTAACAGTCCTCCAGGATTTCCCCTTACATCAATCAAAAGTCCATCCACCTTATCCTCTTCCAGACCTTTTAGATCTTCCAGAAAATCCTCTGCAGTTTCTTCACTGAATGAGGTGATTTGGATATAACCAATTTTTTTATCCCTTACTTTCTTTATAGCCGTGTGGATTGTTTCAATCGGAATCTCATCACGCTCCACTAAAAACGTGATTGGCTGATCATTGCCGTTTCTTTTAATATCTATCGTCACTTTAGTTCCAATCTTCCCACGTATCAGGGAAACCACATCATATAGTTCCAATCCCTTAACATCCTTACTATCAATACGGATAATTTCATCACCAGGTTTTATACCGGATCGTTCGGCCGGGGAATTTTTAAATGGGGACACAATGATAAACTTCCCGTCCATAAAACTTATTTCAGCTCCAATTCCCTGGAACCTGGAATCCAATGTTTGTTGAAACTGCGACGAAGTCTCTTCATCCATATATACCGAATATGGATCTTTGAGCTCCCCAAGCATCCCTTTAATAGCTCCCTCAGTCAGCTGCGCTCCATCTATACGCTCTACGTAATTAGACGTAATAATATCATATGCCTGTCGTACTTTATCAAACTGGGGCCAGGAATCAGCCTGATTCTCTTTTTGATTCTTCGATTCAAGCGTATTCTCCAATGTCACATACTTCCACCACAAGCCAGCGATTGTAACAACTAATAGAAAGATGGCTACAGAAAATAACCAGTACCATTTATTTTTCATAGATCGCTCCTTTCATAGTTCTATCATTTAAAAAAGCACTGCACATATAAATGTGCAATGCTTAGTCCTACTATATACTGTATGAAAGGCTTGTACATAGTATGATTATTTATCTAATTTTTGACTGGCACCCGGAGCAATCGGTCCTGGATCTTTAGCAAATACTGCAGCACTTCCAAAAGCGCAAGTCAGTATGCATAACGTGATGACAAACCCAGCTATTCGCTTCATAAACCTATTCACCTCCCAATCTTGCTTTGTATCTATGTACATTCTCGGAGTTCAATAGTTGAAGATAAAAAAAGTTTGAGTTTGATGTAAAAACATCTCTGGCAACTTGCATTAATTTTTCATTATCAGTTGCGATGCTATAAAAAAACAGCTGATACGAAGTTAAATACCCATTCTCTTTTTTCAGATTATCTAATATATGCAAAGCCTCTTCTGTTCGTCCTGTTACAAGATAGCGATGGGCTTTTTCTGCTTCATCCTTTGGTATTGAGTCAGTATCGACTCCCCAAAAAGAGTTCAAAAACTCCATAGTATTTATTAAAAAACTCATCCTTTTGGATTGTATATCGGCTGGCAGGGAACTTAAAGTAGCCATTGATTTATTTAGCCAGTATTTTGCCACCTGATAATTTTCAAACATAAAGGATTGACCCAATGTGTGATAGAAAACGGAATAGATAACAGGAAAATATACTTCCAATTCGCGTCTTTCAATCACTTTCATGCATTTTTCTCTGCAGAGATCAATTTTATTCATATACAGGTAGGTGAGAACTTCCATCTCAGCCAAACGGATTGAATATGATTCACGCAGGAAATCATTATCCATTAATTCAACCATTGGTACGATAACACGCCTGACCTTATGAAAAGGTTCATATAGGCCTGTTTCGCTGATTCCATATAGATGAATAATTAATGAAAGAATAAGCGTTTCATTACTCGTATTCTTCACCTTAAAAATGGCATCAATTAAATCCGTACCAGTTAAAAGACCATCTCTTCGCTTACTTAGGATGGAATAGATTGAGAGCCATGTCCTCATCTCCGGACTGTCGAATTCTCTCTCAGTTTGAAGGAGGGATTCTACTTCTTTCGTATCCCCCTGCATCGTAAAGTATTCCATTAAAATGTGAGGTTTTATAGCATCTCTGCAATTGATATAATATTCCTTCAGAAAATATTTCTGTTTTTCATAGTTATTAGGAAATAAATCATTCAGCGAAAATATAATACTATGTAAATCGATTTGTGTAGGATCATAGAGTTCTTTTTGTTTACTGATAAAATCAGTAAACTGTTGATCGTCCTTGATCAGATAATCCTTCAAAATAACACCCTCCATGCCACACCTCACTATTTGTAAAATTCTATACCATAATACAAATTTTAGCAGGCGTTGTCTAAATAGTACACTTTATTTATCCACCAAAATAGTAGGTAAACCGACATATTTCGGGTTTCTTTGCTAGCATATTCACATTTACCCCATGAATAAAAAAACGCAGTTCAATATAGAACTGCGTTACGTGCATCTTTCAACTTACATACCACTTAAATATTTCAATGGATCTACAGCATTCTTTTTAGAAGCAGTCCATTCACCTACGTATAATTCAAAATGTAAATGCTGTCCAAATGAGCGACCCGTATTTCCCATGATTCCGATTTGTTGGCCCTTACTTACTGTTTGACCCTCAGAAACATTTCTTGATCTCAAATGGGCATAGACTGTTGTATAAACTTGTCCATCTATATAGTGCGACAGGTAGATAACATTCCCATAGGAACTTGAAAAATTTGACCTTGTTACGACACCGGCTGCCGAAGCTACGACTGGAACTGTACCTGACTTGGCAATATCAATCCCATTATGGTTTCTTCCCCATCTTCCGCCAAATCCTGAGGATACATATCCTGCTGCAGGGCGCATAAATTTACCGGACGTAATGGCCGGCGCAGATACTGTATTACCATTTCCCCCGCCTGTGCTTGCAGAAACCTTTTTAGCTTCTTCTGCCTGACGGTTCTTTTCTTGTTGAATGGCTTTTTTCACAGCTTCTGCTTGACTCGCCAATAATTGCTTTTCCTCCTCCAGGCTTAGTTTTTCTTCTTCAAGTTCAGCCTGTTCGGATTTTAGAATAGCCATTAATTTATTTTTTTCGACCTTCTGGCCATCAAGCTTTTCATTTATAGTTACCAGCTCTTGTTTCATTGCATTTAATTTATTGAGCTTATCTTCAACTTCTTCTTTTTTTGCAACCAAGTCAGCTTTATCATTTTCTTGTTCCGTTAAGATATCCTTATCCGCTTGCATAATAGTGGATACAGCACCTACACGTTCAACAAATTCACCAAAACTGCTGGCTCCAAAAACAACCTCTAAATAATTCACTCCTCCACCATTTTGCTGGTAGGAGCGAGCCCGTTCTTTTAAAATCTCATTGCGAGTTTCAATTCTGGCCTCAATTTCTTTAATGCTTTCTTTTAAACTTGTAACTTTCTCTTGTGTTGAAGTAATTTGGCTATTTTTCTCTTTAATTTTCTCTTGTGTTTCAGTTATTGATTTTTGTAATTTATTAAGTTCTGCTTTTACTTCAGCTTTTTGAGATTCAATCTGATTGATTTTACCGTTTGCTTCTGAGATATCTGTTTCAACAGCTGATTTCTTTTCTTGGATGTTATTCTTCTTTTGTTGTAAAGAATCAATGGATGCTGCTTGAACACTGCCTCCAAAGAGGCCAGCAAAACCCAGCACTAGCGCTGTGTTTAATGCAACAATGGTCTTCTTCACGTGACTTTCCCCTTTCATACTAGGTAACACAATCTGTCTATTCTATGTAGGCCCCTTTGTTACAAGGGGCACAATTGATAATGTTTGAAATTTAGATGGTTATATTTTCAAAAACTTACGAACCGACATTAAACTTCCCCAAATACCAATCAAAGCTCCAAACAGGACAATCAATAGGGAGACCTGAATGATAAATGGATTGTATGGAAGTAGGCTCATGTAATCAATGGTTAAACCTAATGCAAAATTATCGTAAAGGAACTTATACCCTACAGCAATAATCGCTATTGGAATAATAGATCCCATGATGCCGAGCCATAATCCTTCAAGGAAAAACGGCCAACGGATAAATCCATTTGTGGCACCTACTAATCTCATAATTTCAATTTCACGTCTTCTTGCGAAGATGGTAATTTTAATCGTATTGGATATCAAGAACATCGCCGTAAATAACAAGGCTGCGATTAAAACAATCCCTACATTCCGTGATGTATCGACTATTTTAAACATTTTTTCAACGAAGCCTTGTCCGTATTTGACAGTTTCAACATAATCCATTTTTCCTGCTTCTTCCGCAACCTTTGCGACATCGTCAGGGCGATATGTTTTGATGATATATACATCGTTCAGAGGATTGTCCTGCTCAAAGAGTTCAAAGGCACTTCCCTGATCACCCATATTTTCAATCAGGTTGTTTAATTCATCTTCTTTCGGGGAAAAAGTAATAGAATCTACTTCCCCTAATTTTTCTAGATTACTCTCAAGTTGAATCCTTTGTTCTTCAGTAGCAGTGCGATCCACATGGACACGTACTTCAACATCACTCTCAATGCTGCTGGCAAAGTTATTTAAGTTCATCATAATAACAACAAATACACCTACTAAAGATAGTGTAACTGTTACGGCGCTGACAGAAGCAAATGTCATCCAGCCGTTTCTGCCAATATTTTTGAAGCTTTCTTTTATATGTCGGAGGAAGGTTCTAAAGTTCATAGCCATATTCCCCCTTCTGTTCATCACGCACGATGTATCCATTCTCTATCGCAATAACTCTATGTTGTAGTGTATTAACAATCTCTTTATTATGCGTTGCCATCACAACTGTTGTACCGAGACTATTGATTTCTTCGAAAATCTTCATGATTTCCCATGATGTTTCTGGATCCAGGTTACCAGTCGGCTCATCTGCAATTACCAGCTTAGGCGAGCGAACGATGGATCGGGCAATCGCTACCCTTTGTTGTTCTCCCCCGGACAATTCAGTTGGAATCATACGAACCTTATGCTTTAAACCAACTAAATCAAGCACGTCCATAACCTTTTGCTTAATGACCTGTGGTCTTTCCTCTGTTACTTCCAGAGCAAAGGCTACATTTTCATAGACTGTAAGATTATTCAACAGTTTATAATCCTGGAAAATTACCCCGATATCTCTTCTTAAAAGAGGCACCTTCGAGTTTTTGATATTGGCAATATTCCTGCCATTGATCATGATCGTACCACTTGTCGGTTTTTCTTCGCGGTACATCATCTTAATAAATGTAGACTTCCCTGCGCCACTTGGCCCAACAACGTAAACAAATTCTCCTGATTTGATTTTTACATTTAGGCCCTTGACTGCTGAAACGCCATTAGGATATGTCTTTTGAACATTAATCATTTCTATCATGTCGTTTTCACCTTTTTCTACCTTCATGTTGTGTATAGTACCTCTATGCTTTATCGACAGGTGTCGTTATTTCTTGTTTTATGATGGAAAAATCCATCTTTTGTCACGATTTTATTATAACATCATAAAATGTCAGAAAAACCACGTTTATATTACATTTATATTTCAACTCTATTACCTTTTTTGTCAGATACCGTAAATATAGTATTAACTATGCCTGTGGTTCATTGTACTCAAGTTGCAATCTTAAAGAAGAGGTCATTTAACCTATTCAATTAATTAAAGGACAAACAGAAACCGGTAAGATAATCTCCTCCGGTTTGGTAAATTCTATTAAAATACTTCACTGCTTATTGCTAAGCCATTCAGCCACTTTTTTAGCATCATCCTCTGCAATCAAATCGCCTGGCATGGCAGGTGCCCCATCATTAATGATTGCTTCAATTTCTTGCACGGATAATTTTTCACCTACAGAAACCAACCCAGGACCAATTCGGCCTTCAAGTGTGTCTCCATGGCAATTTGAACATTTTTGTTCATAAATCTTTGCCGCTTCACTTCCATCATTAGCAATCGAAATGGGAGTGGATGAGGCTGTTTCATTATTCTCAGTACCCGAATGAGTTGTACAACCAACAAGGGCAATGATAACAACTGCTATGCCAAAATGCAAATAGTTCTTCAAGGAAGTTCCCTCCCAATATTAGGAAAACGTTTGTATACCCTTATTTTAGCTGTATCTAGGCTTTTTTAAAACCCTCTCCAAGTACCTCGGCAGCATCCATCACGACGACAAATGCCTGGTCATCAATACGTTGAACCACTTGTTTAAGTTTTGTGAAATCAGTTTGATCGATTACACACATTAATACCGGACGTTCACTCTCTGTATATCCGCCATGGGCAGATATTCTTGTAACCCCGCGATCCACTTCTTCTAAAATAGCTCGTCTTACTTCTGTTTCATGATTGGTAATAATCATAACCGTTTTAGAGCGATTAATGCCGACTTGGACTAAATCAATAGTTTTGCTCGTTACATATAGCCCAATCAATGCATATAGACCTTGCTCGATATCAAATACAAGACAAGCAGCCAGTACGATTAAACCATCAATGGCGGCAACACAGGTTCCTAAAGAAAGCCCGGTATATTTATTAACAATTTGCGCCGCTAAATCGGTACCGCCGGTTGAAGCTTTTCCAAGGAATACTATCCCAAGTCCCAATCCAACACCAATCCCACCAAATAAAGCTCCCAATAAAGGATCCTGAGTCCATGGAGACCAGTTACTCGTCAGGAAAACAACGAATGGGAAAAAGATCGTTCCTACAGCTGTTTTAATTCCAAAATGCGTACCAAGCAGAATAACCCCAGCTATAAATAGCGGAATATTAAAGGCCCATTGTACAAAGGCCGGCTCCCATCCGAATACATTATACGTAATCGTACTGATTCCGCTGACCCCACCGGATGCAACTTTTGTCGGCAATAAAAACATATTAAAGGAGATGGCCACAATGGCAGAGCCGATCAGAACATATAAATAATCCTTAATTAGATTGAAGTAAGGATGCGATTCCTTCTGTGCGTTTCTTTTTTTCTTCACAATTGCAAAAGCCTCCGTCTAAACTTTACTAAAGTATATTCATTCTATACGAAATTCCGACATGAAACAATGAAAGGGAGCAAAAGATGAAAAAGTCAGACAATAGTTGTGCCAAATTGAAAAGAAAAAGGCACCCTGTAAAGGGCACCTATTGTAGATTAAATCGAAATATCTTTCTTATTGAAAACAATAAAGGTTATCGCGATAAACAGTACATAGTAAGCAGCCAACACACCGAGTGAGAGACCTACCGTCGCTCCCTCAAACATAGGCGCACTTTCCATAATATATCTTCTCAAATCTATGTGAGGGAACAAAACAAATTTTAACCATTCATATCGTTCAACAAGGGAGGTGATTAACATATTTAAGGTTGAAGAAGCAAACAAGATGAAAACAGAAATACCGACTGCGATTGCCTGGCTTTTAAACAAAGTGCTCAACATAAAAGCCATCGTAATAATGATGAGGAAGCCTGGAACCCAATATAGCATAAGCTCAAAAAAGTATGGGCCTGCTTCTAATGTTATCACTTCGTCAAAACTTGTAGGGTCGATCATCTTATCTGTGAATGATGCTGAACCAAAGAAAATTAACCCGACAAGGTATCCTGCAACACTTAATACAACCACCATTGTAGCTGCATATAATAAAGTTGTTATATATTTCGAGAGAAGAACTTTCCAGCGCCGATGCGGACGAATTAATAATTGCTTAATTGTTCCATCAGAGAACTCCGCGGACACTGAGGCGCTGCAGATAATAACAGCAAATAAGGTCACAAAAGATGCGATTGACGTAACCCAATTGACCATAAAGGTCCAACTTGTTTCTTGGTTAGGATTGATACCAGTATCCAATAATTTCTGACTTCGGGCAATATCTTCTTGAATCCACTCTTTTTCTTCCTCAGACGTCTTCGGATCATCCAAAACAGCTTGCTGGGACTGTATGTTATTCTCTTCCTTCACTTTCCAATCATCTGCATTATTCATGGTCTTTACTAGAATAGCACTCCCTACTAGAGCAACTAGCAAAAAGCCGATAAATATATACGAAGACATTTTAGAGAAAATTTTCATCCATTCATTTTTAATCAATGAAATCATACTCGCACCTCCTCTTGCTCTGTAATCTCGAAGAATCGATCTTCAAGCGTTTTCTTCACAACATTAATTTCATAAACATCTACTTCTGCTTCATTTAACTGTCGATTTACTTTGGCAATATCTTCGCGTGTTGCCTGGAGGGTAATCATCTTTTTATCCTGCTTTACAATATTCAGACTTGAAAATTGCTCTTTAATTACATTGACTGCTGCCAATACATTATTGATGGAGAAAACCACTTCTCTTAAATCTTCCTCTTTTTCCTCTATAATATTGTTTTCTATATGTATGAGCTTTCCTTTCTCAATAACGGCAAAACGATCACACATTAATTGCATCTCGGATAATAAATGAGAGGAAATTAGCACACCTATTCCTTCATTGGCTAATTGATGTAAATAATCACGGAATTCTCGTATTCCTTGTGGGTCCAATCCGTTTGTTGGTTCATCGAGGATTAATAACTGAGGACGATGCAGCACAGCCTGCGCAACCCCAAGACGCTGTCTCATTCCCAACGAATAGGTCTTTACCTTCTTGTCCATCGCATGGTCAAGCTTTACCAAGCGAGCAACTTCATCAATCCGCTCTTTTTTAATCTTTTCTTTGGCCATTCGGGCATAATGGATCATATTCTTTCGGCCGGTCATATATTTGTAAAACTCCGGATTCTCTACAATTGCCCCTAAATCATGCATTGCCCCTTCAAAATCCCTATCCAGATCATGCCCATTAATAAGAACCTGGCCGTTCGTACGATTAATTAGACTGGCAATCATTCTGATAATCGTTGTCTTACCAGCACCATTCGGACCAAGCAGTCCAAAAATTTCACCCTTTTTAACGCTGAAACTAACATCATTGACAATAACAGTGCTGCCAATCTTTTTCGTTAATGACTTCACTTCAAGAGCCGTTTCATTCATACCATCCCGTCCTTTCAAAAATTACACCTATTAATAATACCGTATAAAACGGATAAAAGTTACAGAAAATACAAAATAATTAAAAATTAACCAAAAAAGACCAGCTATATCTTAGCTGATCCTTTAAAAGTTCTATATGAATTAGGATAATTTTGAACGTAAATAAGCATCGATGAACATATCTAAATCTCCATCCATGACAGCCTGAATATTCCCGGTTTCTGCATTTGTACGGTGGTCCTTAACCATGGAATATGGATGGAATACATAGGAACGGATTTGACTTCCCCAGCCAATTTCCTTTTGTTCTCCACGAATTTCTGCCAATTCAGCTTCTTGTTGCTCGATTTCCAGTTGATAAAGCTTGGATTTCAGCATTTTCATAGCTGTTTCACGGTTCTTGATTTGGGAGCGCTCAGTTTGGCAGCTGACCACTGTATTCGTTGGTAAATGAGTGATCCGAACGGCAGAATCTGTTGTATTGATATGCTGACCACCGGCACCGCTCGCACGATACGTATCAATTTTCAAATCCTCTGTACGAATTTCGATATTAATCTCATCATTGAATTCAGGCATTACCTCACAGGAAACGAAAGAGGTATGACGACGTCCTGAGGAGTCAAACGGCGAGATACGTACTAGGCGGTGTACGCCTTTTTCTGCCTTCAAATAGCCATACGCATTGTGGCCTCGAATGCCTAGCGTTACGCTTTTAACTCCAGCTTCATCACCAGGAAGATAATCAAGTGTTTCTACCTTGAAGCCTTTCTTTTCAGCCCATCTTGTATACATACGCAGCAGTAAGGATGCCCAATCCTGAGATTCCGTTCCGCCTGCACCTGGATGAAGCTCTAAAATGGCATTATTCTTGTCATATTCTTCACTCAATAACAGCTGAAGCTCAAACGCATTCAATCTCTCGGATAGTTCCATAAGCTCGCTCTCCAGTTCTTCCTGGAGATCTACATCTGGCTCTTCCTTAATTAATTCAAAGGTCAAATCCAAATTCTCGTATGACTCATTTAATGCATTAAATTCGCCCACTTGATCCTTCAAGCCATTTGCCTCGTTAATAATTCCCTGCGCTTTCGCTTGGTCATTCCAAAATGATGGTTCGGACATGATCTCGTCCAATTCCATAATACGGGCTTCTTTTTCTTCTAAGTCAAAGAGACCCCCTAAAGTCCGCCAAACGTGTGGCTGTTTTTTCTAACTCGTTACGAATTTCTGCTATTTCCATTTACGTTCACCTCATCTATTTTTACAAAGCTTGTTACTCACAATTGAAATCTCCTTTTCAGGAAAAAGAGAGCCGGCCTATCCTTTAGCCGTCCCTCTTTATTTAACATATCTTATTATACGCGTCAACGTCGTTTAAAGATACTGACATGTCTTATTTATCTTCCATGGCAATTCTTATATTTCTTACCGCTTCCGCATGGACACGGAGCATTTCGCCCAACGGATTCTTCATTGCGTTTCGGTTTTTTCTTAACTGTCTCTCCTTCATCACCCTTCGGATTAACAGCTTGCCCTTTCACAACCTCTTCACGCTCGAGATTATTGCGGATCTCAGCTTTCATGATGTATTTAGCCACATCATCCTCAATCGCAGAAATCATGGCTTCGAACATCGCAAAACCTTCTTGCTGATATTCATTGAGCGGATTGATTTGAGCATAGGCACGTAAATGAATACCTTGTCTCAATTGTTCCATTGTATCAATGTGATCCATCCACTTGCTATCAACCGCACGCAATACAATTACCTTTTCAAACTCACGCATTTGCTCAGAAGAAAGCTCTTCTTCCTTCTCATTGTATTTTTCAATGATTTTGCCATAAATTAATTCAATTAATTCTTCCCCATCAAGCTCTTTTAATTCCTCAGCATTAAAAGTACCTTCAGGCAGAAGGTTGGCATAGACATAATCAAGCAATCCTTCAATATTCCACTCTTCGCTTTCCACATCAGGCGCAAAGGCATAGACATTGCGCTGCAGAGAGGAACGAATCATAGTCTCTACGATTTCACGCAGATTCTCACTTGATAGTACATCAAAACGCTGCTTATAAATAATCTCACGTTGTTGACGAAGTACATCATCATATTCAAGCAATTGTTTACGGGCATCATAGTTATTACCTTCAACTCGTTTTTGCGCAGATTCAACGGCTTTAGATACCATTTTACTTTGAATCGGTTGGTCATCCTCCATACCGAGACGGGACATCATGCTCTTAATATTGTCAGATCCAAAACGGCGCATCAATTCATCCTCTAATGAAAGATAGAATTGTGTAACACCAGGATCTCCCTGACGACCGGAACGTCCACGCAGCTGATTATCAATACGGCGGCTTTCATGACGCTCCGTACCGATAACCGCAAGACCGCCCACTTCCTTCACACCTTCACCAAGCTTGATATCTGTACCACGGCCCGCCATATTCGTAGCAATTGTTACGGCACCTGGCTGACCGGCATCAAGGATGATATTTCCTTCGCGTTCATGCTGCTTCGCATTCAGGACACTATGCGGAATTCCTTTTTTCTTCAATAATTCAGATACATATTCACTCGTTTCAATCGCCACTGTACCAACCAATACTGGCTGACCCTTCGCATGGCGTTCAGCGATATCCTCAACGACCGCTTTGAATTTCCCTTCCATAGAGGCAAAAATCAAGTCTGCACGGTCATCACGCACGATGTCGCGGTTCGTTGGAATCGCTATAACATTCATATTATAAATATTACGGAATTCCTCTTCCTCAGTCTTCGCTGTACCAGTCATACCAGCAAGCTTTTCATACATACGGAAGTAGTTTTGGAACGTAATCGTCGCAAGTGTCATGCTTTCATTCTGGATATCGAGGTTTTCTTTCGCTTCGATAGCCTGATGCAAGCCATCACTATAACGGCGACCTTTCATTAGACGTCCGGTAAATTGGTCAACGATGACAATCTCGCCATCCTGAACCACATAATCCACATCCAAATGCATGGAAACGTGCGCTTTTAACGCCTGGTTAATATGATGGTTCAAGGCAACATGGCTAATATCGAATAAGTTATCAATGCCGAATGCTTTTTCAGCACGGCTCATTCCTTCTTCAGTCAGCTGAACACCTTTTGTCTTTTCGTCGTATGTGTAATCTCTTTCTTTTGATAAAGTACGGACAAAGGCATTCGCCTGTATATAAAGCTGAGTTGATTTTTGAGCGGAACCAGAGATAATCAATGGCGTACGTGCTTCATCAATCAGGATGGAGTCAACCTCATCTATTACAGCATAATGAAGCGGACGCTGTACCATCTGTTCCTTATACAGCACCATATTGTCACGTAAATAATCAAACCCAAACTCGTTATTTGTACCATAGGTAATATCGGCATTATACGCTTCCTGTTTCTCTTCACGGCTCATTCCAGTAAGATTCAAGCCGACTGAAAGCCCAAGGAAGTTAAATAATTGCCCCATTTCAGTGGCGTCACGGCTTGCTAAGTATTCATTGACTGTAATGACATGAACACCTTTACCAGTAATCGCATTTAAGTAAACAGGCATAGTGGAGGTCAATGTTTTACCTTCCCCTGTTTTCATCTCAGAAATATTACCTTCATGAAGGGCGATACCCCCCATTAATTGAACCTGGAAAGGATACATGCCAAGGACACGGCGTGATGCTTCTCTGACTACTGCAAATGCCTCAGGCAGTATATCATCGAGTTTCTCTCCACCCGCGTAACGTTCTTGAAATTCCGTTGTTTTAGCAGACAGTTCTTCATCAGACAAAGCTTCCATGGCAGATGCCAAAGCTTCTATTTTATTTGCAGCCTTATTCAGGCGTTTAAGCTCAGATTTATTAGGGTCAAACAATTTATTCAAAATCCCCATTAAGCAGTCTCTCCTCTTATCTGTACAGGGTTCATTAGCCCTAGAATGATATAGATTAATAATCGTTCATATTTTTAAATTTCACATTAATAGTAACACTTACAAATGGACAAAACAACAGAAGGAGTGTGTACACACATGATATTTTTGGGTTATTTTACCTCAAAATATACTTAAGTTCATAACTGAGCTTTGAAATTTTGATAGAGAAATTGCATGAAGGGCTTAAATATTGAAGAGAGGTTTCCTCATAAATGGTTAGGCTGATTTCCATTTTCTGATCACGATCATTCAATGAAAAAGCAGCCCCCTTACAGGAGCTGCCCATTATCAAGTATAAAATTAGCTTTGTGCTTCAATTAAGCCGTATTTGCCATCTTTACGTTTGTAAACGATGTGAGTGCCATCAGTTTCTGCATCAGTATAGATGAAGAAATTGTGTCCTAGCATGTCCATTTGAAGAATTGCTTCTTCGCTGTCCATTGGTTTAAGATCAAAGCGTTTCACACGCACAACTTCTAATTTATCATCCTCTTCTTGCTCAACACCGACTTCTCCAGCTGGAAAAGTGAATAACTCTTTACCGCTTTCACGAGAACGACGGTTAACTTTTGTTTTATATTTACGAATTTGTCTTTCCAATTTATCGTTAATTAAATCGATACCTGCATACATATCTGTATTTGTTTCCTCTGCACGTAGCACTAGGTTAGGTAGCGGAATAGTGATTTCAACTTTTGTTGTTTTATCATTGTACACCTTCAGATTGACATGTACGTTTGCATCAGGTGTTTCTGTAAAGTATCTTTCCAATTTTCCAATTTTTTTCTCTACATATTCTCTGATTGCTGGAGTTACCTCAATGTTTTCACCACGAATGTTATAATTCATAAGTGAGTCCTCCTTTTCTACTCTATAACTATAATATTCTCTAATCCCTTTTAAAAATCCTGCCTATATCGACAATTTGTTTAAGTTTAAATATTCAGGATTTTCAAGGAATTCATATATAGTATACCCTATTCAACAACAAAAAAGCACTACTTCTCATGATAATTCATTTGAGGTAATCATTTCCTCTTATCGTAATAAACTCCATCTGTCAAAATCGCCTCATAGGGGTTGGCATATTTTTGATTATGCTGCTTTTGCTCCCGTACCATTTTAAGGTTCTGAGCCACTTCCATTCTCCGTTTGGCCATTGCTTTCGCCAGTTCTTCATTCAACTTCACACATAACTCGCCAAGCTTTTTTTCCTCGTCAGTAAAAGGAGGCTGTATGTCTTTTTGTAGACTTTCCCGAATACGAATGATTTCATCCAGCCTAGAAATAGCGATCTCGCGTTTTTTTTCCCAGCTCAAATCACTTAATACCTCTATCGCTTCCCTTGTTACCTGAAAATATTCCCGCAGTGCACTCATCATAAACCGAGCTCCTCTGTCTCTCATTTAAAAAAGCCCTGACTTCTGTAAAAGCCAAGGCCAAACCCCCATTACGTATAAATATTAATGAGCATTCCTTGGATTTCGCCAATCATGCCTAATAAATGTATACGTTTATCTTCCTTATCAAGGACAGCATTTGTGAGGTCAACCAGCTTTTTATCCACTTCTTTTACAAGCTTATACACCTTTACTGATCCACGATGATTAAAACCGCGATGCTCCTCTAATTGCAGCCCATTTTTTACGGCATCATCTAAAAATTCTTTCACAAGCTTCTTATATTTTCGCAAATGATCAACCGACTGAGTTTCACCGAGCCTCTTGCCCTGCTCCTCAATCTCCTGCATTTTCCGTGTCAATCGCTCAAGAGTCAGATCATTGCGCCTAGTTCCCATAACCTCTTTAAAGGCAATGGAATCCTTCGCTACCTCTTCCTTAGAACTAACCTTTTGCAAACCAGTCCTGCCTACTCTTTGTACCTCCATGAGATCACCTCAACTTTGTTACTTCAATAATTGTAGCACACCCTGTGGAAGTTGGTTGGCTTGTGCTAACATGGCCTGTGCTGCCTGATTTAAAATAGTATTCTTTGTGAACTCGGTCATCTCAAGAGCCATATCTACATCACGAATCCGTGATTCTGCAGAGGTTACGTTTTCACTCATTGTTTGTAAATTCGTAATCGTATGCTCCAGACGATTCTGCATCGCACCTAAGTTGGAGCGCTCTGCAGAAACGGCCGCGATCGCTGCATCAATTTTTGAAAGAGCAGCATTGGCAGCCACCGCTGTTTTCACATTCAATGGTGCAGCTGCGGTTCCTAATCCGAGTTCTTCAGCATTCATTTTATTTATCGTTAACTCAATCGTTTGGCCTGCATTAGCGCCTATTTGAAAACTAAATTCAGATTGGCTTCCATCTAATAGCTTCGCACTATTAAACTCAGTCGTTTCACTAACACGATCAATTTCTGCTGTAAGCTGATTATACTCTTCCTGGATGGCTTCACGATCTTCATTCGTATACGTCCCATTCGCGCTTTGAACCGTTAACTCTCTCATACGCTGCAGCATTTCATGGACAGATGACAAGGAGCCTTCTGCTGTTTGAATGAGAGAAACTCCATCAAGGGCATTTCGTTCCGCCATATTTAGACCGCGAATTTGTGAACGCATTTTCTCTGAAATAGCTAGTCCCGCTGCATCATCCGAAGCTTTATTAATACGAAGCCCAGATGATAGCTTTTCTAAGCTTTTATTTGTATTGGTTGTATTAGTTGATAGATTACGATAGGCATTCAAGGCAGATATATTATGATTAATTTTCATGGAAATGCTCCCTCATTCTATTAGAATTTTTTCCTCATCACGTTATTTTCATAGGCCGATACCATCTTAATTAACGAATCAGCCTTTGCATTATTTTTCAGTTGCATGGCATCATTCCAGGCAGTGGATAGGGTCTCAACGATTTTGATCAGAAATGAAATGCTATCCGTATTCTTAGTTAGATTTACCCGGATTAGCTCATCAGCCAGGAAATTATAGAGGGTGTCCAAATTCTCCGTAATTGGGCCTGCTTCATACCGAAGTCCCACACCAAGTCGATGAACGATATCACTGGCCCTTTGCAGGCTTTTATTAGCCTGGAATAAATTAGGCTCGTCTATTTGATCAATTGCTTCATATAAATTGGTTAATAATCCTTCATACAGCAATGCCGTTAATTCCTGAGATGATTTTTGCACAATAAGTTCCTCTGTTAAAAATTCCATTCACAAAAACCTCCATGTCCTCTTATTTTATATATCGACGGGCTAGTTATATTGTTTATCGAGCTCTTCTAATAAAAGGAGGATTTCAGCAATCACTGCATAAAGCTGCGGAGGAATTGAATCGCCAAGATCAATGTCTAAAAGATGGCTGACCAATGACTCATCCTCCTGCAGATGAATATCATTTTTCTTAGCCGTTTCAATAATCCTTCTGGCTACTTCCCCAGTTCCCTGAGCGACTAGCTGCGGGGCCTCTCCATTTTGTTCGTCATACCTGATGACAGCTGCGGTCGGTCCATTCATCTTTTTACGGTTTATTTGATTGAAATATTGCTGTCTCATATCGTTATGTCATACCCCTTTTTCGTAAAGGCTGTTTGGGCTGTTGGACTTGCCTCTCGTTCTGAATTCTTCGTTTCCACCGTCATCGGTTTAAATTGAACCGAGCCAATCGAATAACCAATTTCCTTGAACCGATCAAGCGATGAATCCGATATTCGAGTCATGGATTGCTGCAAATCTTCCTTATCACTTTTAAAGGTTAGAAACAAATTTCGATTGGTCACCGTCAGCGAAATTCCAATCTCACCAAGACGCTTGGTCTCCATTACAAAGTAAAGACTGCAATTCTCCCAATCAATTTGATCCTTATCAGATTGAGAGTTTACAAATACTTTTACATTCTCAACTTCCTTATGAAGTAAAAGCGGAAGCTGCATGGCCAGATTCTGCATTCCAGATGAGTCAGGCTTAGTTAGAAGCTGCTGACCGGTTAAATTTTGAACAGCCTGTTCCACCTGCTGTGCCTGCTTTGGATTCAGCTGGTCTGATTGTAAGATTGAAAGCAGAGAGGATTTTACAGTTTGCGGCATTTCCGGCTGTTTTCCATTCAAAACAGACTTCGCCACCTCATGTTCATTCATCATCCCGAGTTTTCGAATCAGCTCCAACACATTCCGTCCAGACTGCTCAGGCTTTGCAGTTTGCGTAAATACATCTTCACCGACATTACTCGTCATGCCTGCCACAAAATGCTTAACTTTAACATCAGACGGTTTAAACAAAAGACCCTCAACCGATGTTTTAACTTCCTTCACGATCTGGTTCGCCTCAAGGGACTTTCCACTCATAAGAAAATTCTTTACTTCCTGCAATCTGCTGCTAGCCTGCAGGAGCTTCTTCTCCGTCGACATATCGGTATAAAGCATAAATTCACCTTTTAAAATAGCTTGATCGAGTTGCTTAATGGTAGATTCCAAGACCTGCTTAACCTGGGGCTGTTTTTGCTCCATCATTTTGATAGACTGATCCAAGTTTCTCGTAATCTCTCTTTTTATATGTTTAAAATCGATCGTAAGCTGAGATAGCTTTTTACTAATTTCAGTAACAATCACATCTTTTGATGAGAGATTCAGACCCTGGATGATCTGTTTGATTGCATTCTGCTCAGATTCGGTTAATGAGTTGGCCGGTTTTACATCCATTAATTTTGGGTTTTCCTCCTGCATGATTGATAATGCCGTCATCAGTTCTTTGCGCGCTGACAATTCTCTACCCTTGGACACAAGCTCTGTTGCCTTTTCAACCACTCCTGTCAGACGTTCAATACCTTCAAATAGTTTCGCAGATTCACCACTCAGAAATTCCGTTGCTTTTGCTAAGACCACCGCCATGGAAGAATCCTTTTGAACACTTTTCATCAAATCCATTACTTCCTTGCCATGAACAGAAACCTCCATATTCACTGGAGTGACTGCTCCCTTGCTTTTATCAATGATGGAAAGAGTTTGAATTAAAGCTTCTTTACCAGCCAGCAGCGATTTTAAGATGGCACTCTTTTCGGCTTGAGAAAGGTCCGGTGAATCCTTTATAAATTTCATCACCTGTTCAGTGATTTTGGCAGAATCCTGCTGGTGTATGATGGCTGATTTTAAATCGCGGATTGTAGTTATCGGCACATGAATAGGTGGTGTAGAAACCCTCGAAATCTCCGGAAGCTCTTTGCCAATTTTACTAACCATCTTCCCAATCGATTCACCATGCAAGGCAGAGTGAATTGCTTTTAGCTCAAGGTTGCGTACCTCTAACTGACGCTCCGCCAAAGCCGTAATGGTAGCTAATTTTTGCTCCACTGTCCCCGCCTCTGTGTTCATAAAGCGCTGAATCGTCTGTAAACTATCTTTAGAAAGCGGATACCCTTTTTCCTGCAAAATTTGCAAAGCCTGACGGAAGTCTTTATTAGATGCATCAACACCGGCCGCTTTCAGAATTTCTTCAACCTTGGTAGGAGCCTGGCCTTCTGCTGCGGGCTGACTTGTTGAAAGAGTTTTAACCGTTAATTGGTCATTGTTAATTGCTGTAATCTCAACTTGAGCCTTGTTCTGTGCCGGCACTCCATTTTCAAACGTCATGCTCATCTCTTTCCCTTTTAAAGAAACAACAGCTGTATTAACGGATACCCCTTCCTTAATGGTTACAGACTGGATCTGTCCAACTGAATATTGATTGCTTTTTCCGTTTAAGCTTTGCCCCGAATGGATTGCTTGAATCTGCATTGCGTTCACTCTCCGTCCAAATTCCTTACTCTTTTTATCGGTAAATTGCATACAAATATTAGTTTGTGATAAAGAAATAGACACAATTTCCTAGTTTGCCTAAGCACTAATATTCGTTAAAAAGAACAAAAATTTCTTAATATACAACAAAACGTTTGCTTTGACAGAAATAATCGGCAATAATGGGTATAAATAACACATAAGGGTTTTTAATCAAAATGGAAGAAGGATGAGAAATGAAAAGGGGTAAAAGTATCCATATACTGAATGGCTTACTAGTTGTATTAATCATATTTAACATCTATTCTTTCATAACTGGAAGATTACAAGGATTGAACTTAGCCATTCTTGGATCTGTGCAAATTCTTATGATTGGTATTATTAATAGTGTGCATCATATTTGGATCACTCATATAGAAGATCAAGATATAGTAGAGTAATATAGAAAGAAAAAGGGCCGAAAGATGAACAATCTACTTCATCTTTCAGCCCTTCTTTATTAGAATCAGGCATGTCCTCCTGAGGTATATTGCTTCCGTCTATTGAGTTGAATGGCCTGCTTCCATGTATCACGGAACTCCAAAACCAATTCCTCGGCCTCGTCCAACATAGCTGAATCATTTTTTGTGTTCGCCTCTATCAACCGATTGTTGATATAATCATACATCGCCATCATATTTTGAGAGATTGCCATATTCATATTTAGTGTAATTCGTAATTCACTAATGATATTTTGCGCCTTTAGAAGATTCTCATGTCTGGCTTGGATTTGTTTCGACTCCATCGCTACTCGTGCGGCTTTAATAAATTTCAGGCAGCCATTATACAGCATAAGCGTTAACTCTCCCGGTGAAGCGGTGGTTACAGTATTCGTTTGATAAGCCTGGTACGGATTTTGTATTGCCATTTATACGTACACTCCTTTTTATTAACTAGTCGCAAACATGGATGATAAATAGCTTGATTGGCTGTTTGCCTGTTGAATTGCTTTTTCCATCGCAGTGAATTGTTTATAATAGCGATTCTCTACCTGGACAAGCCTGTCTTCAAATCGACTAATACGATCATCAATATTGGTTAAATCTCTTCCCATCGTAAACGTAGCATTGGTCGACAATGAGGTTCCCGCTCTTGCCTTCAGCTGGTCAGTAGCTGCAGATATATTTTTCTGCAGCTTTGATAGAATTCCATCCTCCGAAGCAAATAAAGCTTCTACACTTTCAGGATCATCCTCTAAAGCCTGTTTTAATTTGGTTTCATTGATTTCGAGTTTACCGCCTGCCATGTAATCAGAGGTTGTCGTGATTCCGATGCTGCTTAAGGATGAATACATACCTGTTGATGTATTAACCGAGCTATAAAAGCTCCCCCGCATGGAATCTAAAGCTCCATTTAAAATAGAATCATTGCGCAGCATTCCTGTCTTCGCAATATTTTCCCATTTCTCAACCTCTTTTTCACTCAAGCTATCACGTTCATCATCTGTTAAAGGTAAATAGTTTCGGTTACGTTCCTCGCTGACCTTACTTTGGATTGTTGCAATTAATTCATTGTATTTATCTACAAAGCCCTTTATGTTGTCGTACACTTTAGTAGTATCATTGTTAATTCCAACCGTAACCGCTTCAGTAAATTCACTCTTAAGCGTGAATGTGACACCATTCATAGTGAATGTGTTACTTGCCCGCTGAGTCTCTAAACCATTAATTTTTAATAACGCATTGGAACCTGCTTTGTAATCAGCTGAAGTCAATTGAAGGGCTTGAGCTAATGATGAATTATCTATTTGAATATCCTTCAAATCTGTGGAAAAGGTACCTGTTTCTTTTCTTGTCATAGATATTTTGTCTGTAAATGAATCATAGAACATGTTTAATCCAAGCTTTGATGAATTCACTTTACTGATTACGTTATCCAGAGATTGATCAGAAGTAATGAAGAATGTTTCACTCATCTCTCCACTTGAGGTTGTAGTCTTCATGTTCATGGCAGTATATTTTTTCGTATACTCAGCCTCTATTTCTATATCCTCACTTGCAGCAGTTTTAAGATCAACCTTACCTGTTTTAAAATTTACCGTACCAGATATAGTACCAACACTAAAGTCTCCATTTTCGTCAACCGTAACAGATTTACCCCCAACTTTCAGGGTCATAGACCCTTCATTAATGGCTACTTTAGAAAGTTGAAAGCTTGTGGCATCTTTAGCTATAGAGATTTTTTCTACCTTTTTATTGGTTACATAGTTTACTTCGATGGCTGACCCTGATGCAGGTATATTATTTTCGAATGTAATAATTCCTTTATCAATTGAATAATTTCTAACGTCCTTACCATCGGCATCCTTCGAATATTGCTCCAACACTTTTCCTGCCACTTTTATTTGAACCTGATCATTTTGAATAGCTACAGTGTCAGGTAATTTAAGATCAATGGATGACCCGTTGGCCGTAAACTTTTGTGTTTCGACCACACCTGTTTTCCATTCGATAGCTGAAGAAAAGTTGCCCGACATGGACTCTAGGGGTTTACTGGAATCTATTTTAGGATTTGTACCGGACAATACTTTAGTTGTAAGAGAAGCCGCTTTGGCCAGCTTAACATCGGATAATTGATAACTGGTTGCGCTCGCGCCAGATGTTGCGGTGGCTGTAACCGCTGCATCATTCGTACTGCTTGTCGTTCTGGAACGATAGGAAGAACTCAGCTTCATGTTCAATACATCTTGGCGAAAATTCGTTAACAGTGTATTGATAGAACGGTAATCATCACGTTTCCACTCAAGTGTCTGTTTATTTTGTTTTAATTTATCTAAAGGGATTCTTTCAGCCTGCATTAGCTGTTTAACCATTGTATCTGTATCTATGCCACTAGCTAAACCGGAAATACGCATTCTTTCACATCCTTAAACTTTTCTATCTACAAACAAAGCCATGTTCTCTACCATAGCTGCATACATATCAAGCATCTTCTTTGGAGGAATTTCACGTAGCACATTGCCTGTTACATCATCAACCACGGTTACATAATATTCATTTAGATCCTCGTGAAGCTCGAATTTTAAAGACGCATGCATCGGACCTATAAATTTATTCATAGCTTCCATCGTTTCTGTAAGCTTCTCTTTCATTTGTACATCTGTCATAGGTGACTGTTCTTGTTGAGGAATAACGTTCTGAACCATAGCCTGCTCATTTATAGGAACAGAACTTTTAGTAAAAGACTGTGGAGCCAAATGACCAATATCAGCCGAAATACCATTCACCATCTCGCACCTCCAACTATTCAGTTCACTGTTATTAGGTATATCGGTAGGAATGGACAGACTTTAAGAGGATAAGAGAGAATTGTGAGGGAATATAAAGAAGAGGAACCAGGATAGGTCCCTCTTTAAAGTAGATTAACGTAACAATTGAAGTACGTTTTGTGGTTGTTGGTTAGCTTGAGCAAGCATCGCTTGAGCTGCTTGAGATAGAATAGAGTTTTTAGTCTGTTCCATCATTTCTTTTGCCATATCAACATCACGAATACGAGATTCGGCAGCTGTTAAGTTTTCAGATGAAGTGTTCAAATTGTTTATAGTATGTTCTAAACGATTTTGTGAAGCACCTAGTTTAGAACGTTCTGAGGAAACCATTTCGATAGCATCATTGATAGTAGTAATGGCTGCATCCGCTGTTGTCTGAGTTGTAAGTGCGCCAGCTTTAGTAGGATCAGTGGAAACAGATTTTAGTGAACTTATTTTAGCACCTGTATCACCACTTGTTCCAATTCTCTCTGCATCCATGGAATTGATAGAAATCTCAATACTTTGTCCTTTGTTAGCACCAATGTGGAATGTGAATTCTTGTGCAGTTCCTGTAAATTCTCCTGCTTCATTTTTTTTCCCCAAAAGATTCTGAGTATTAAATTCTGTATTACCAGCAATACGGTCAATCTCTTCCACTAACTGGTCCAGTTCTTTTTGAAGCTCACCACGGTCTATTTCAGTATTCGTATCATTAGCTGATTGAACAGCAAGCTCACGCATACGTTGTAGAATATCATGAGTTTCATTCAATGCACCTTCTGCAGTTGAAATCAAAGAGATTCCATCTTGTGCATTTTTTGATGCCATATCTAAACCACGTACTTGCGCACGCATTTTTTCAGAGATCGCCAAACCTGCTGCGTCATCGCCTGCTTTATTGATACGTTGCCCAGAAGATAATTTCTCCATAGAATTAGATTGTGCATTTGTAGCCGCACCCAATTGACGGTGTGTGTTTAACGCTGTGATATTGTGATTGATAATCATTTAATTTTCCTCCTTGGAATGTGTAGGTGGACTTCCTTTTCCACCTGTTAGATTTTAAATTTATATATTAATGGAAACTGGCCCGTTGCCTAGGATGGGGGTTTCCAGTAATAACGAGATAAAAAAAAGACGAGCGGTTCTGAAACTGGGATGCTTCCTGCATCGTAGTTTAGTACCGCTCGTCCATGAGCAAATAGGTATCTATTTGTTTTGTTGGTTATCTAATAGTTCCCCACGCGTAATTTTTACGTGTTTGGGGGCATCAATAGCTAAGCGAAGGTGTCCATCTTCACTTTTAACGACCTTTACAGTGATGTCATCACCAATTTTTATAAATTCACCAGGTCTTCTACCAAGTACTAGCATAGTTGTGGTCCTCCTCCTTGAGAAAAGTGATCAGTTTGTAAGACCCCCATAGAGAACATTACCCTCCTTATGCTTTAGTACACATAAAAAAAGTAAACATCCCCTATCTCACATTCGCGTCCTGCGAAGATTCAATAAGAAATATTTACTCGTCCTGAGTATTCAGTATGAAATTTTTTCGGGCTGTTTCTCTTACATAATCTATATCGGAAATTTATTTTAACATTTAATAGTTTTAATATAAAATTTTAACATTTTTATATAAAAAAAATCGAAACCCATAGAGGATTCCGATTTCTATAAAATTAACGCAGCAATTGAAGCACATTTTGCGGTGTTTGGTTAGCCTGCGCAAGCATCGCTTGAGAAGCTTGAGAAAGAATGGAGTTTTTCGTTTGCTCCATAATTTCTTTTGCCATGTCAACATCACGAATACGAGATTCAGAAGCAGTTAAGTTTTCATTTGTTGTATTCAAGTTATTAATCGTATGCTCTAGACGGTTTTGCTGAGAACCGTAAGTAGCACGTTGCAGGTTGATTTCACCAATAGCTGTATCAATATCCGCTACTGTACTTGTAGATGTTAAACCTTTTGTTGAATCTAATGTCGCAGCTGCAATAGTCAATTTAACCGCTGCATCTTCTGTTACCGTAATATCAACTTCAGATGCGAATACATTTTTACCATTGAATTCTGTTGTATTGATAATGTTATTGATTTCTGTTCCCAAAGCTGCCATTTCTAGGTCAATATTCGCCACGTCATCCGTATTGTAAGTTCCGTTTTCCTTTTGTACAGCCAACTCTTTCAAACGAAGAGCCATTGCAGAAACTTCAGTTAAAGCGCCTTCTGCTGTTTGCAGGTATGAGATCCCATCCTGACTGTTACGGGATGCTTGATCTAAGCCGCGTAATTGACTGCGCATTTTTTCGGAAACGGATAGACCAGCAGCATCGTCTCCGGCACGGTTAATACGTAGACCTGAAGATAATTTCTCCATGTTTTTAGCTTGGGCATTGTTAGCAACACTCAATTGGCGGTGCGTGTTTAAAGCTGCGATATTGTGATTAATAATCATAATAAAAAATCCTCCCTGATTTAACGGATCACGTCCATGTGGTCCTTTTTATGTACAAGAGTTGAAAAGCGGCCGTCTTTCCTTCTCTTGTACACTATTTGTATCGGGTGATTTCAATCGCTCTCTATGAGTCTTTCGTCCTATTTTTAGAGTTATTAATCAAATCTCCAATATTAACCGTAACCTCCGCTGCTTCTACATTTTCATGCTGAATTTCCTCAAATAGTTCCTTTCGATAGACGTCGACTTGCTTTGGGGCTTTAATGCCAAGCTTAACCTGATCGCCCTGTACAGAAACAACTGTAATTTCAATATCGGAACCGATTAATATGGATTCATCTTTTTTCCTCGATAGAATAAGCATGCTTTACTCCCCCTTGCTTTCTACTTTTGGAAATAAAGGTGTTCTAGTTTGGTAGTTTGTTTGATTCAGAATGATTTGTTTTCCTTTACCCTTCTTCGTATCCATAATAAGCGGAGCCTGAAGATTAATCGTTGACTCCTCGAATGGCTCCTTCGCTGTCACAATCGAAAACACCGTAATATGTTCCTCTGTTACCCCTAATGATTCCACAATTTCATCATCTAATTTAAATTCATAATCAGGGTAGGTTAGGAACGGACTTGTAACCACGAAAGCTAGATTCGGTG
This sequence comes from Bacillus sp. z50, assembly GCF_058313585.1. Taxonomy (NCBI): domain Bacteria; kingdom Bacillati; phylum Bacillota; class Bacilli; order Caryophanales; family Bacillaceae; genus Bacillus; species Bacillus sp. z50. Next base: position 343,148 of record NZ_JBZFQL010000003.1, on the reverse strand, counting down.
TCTTCACAGATTGAAGCACAAAGAATGATTGATCATCTGTTAAAAGAAGCAGCACAAATTTCTGTTCGTTCGGAAAGCCGGGAATACCTTCATCAAAGGTAATGATAACTTTTTCTTCGATCACTTGCTCACCATGATATTTTGTTGTCAGCTTCACGTTAGCTTCACCCCTATAGTTTCATTTCGAATGGATTTTGATTAGCTATAAAAAATTCAAGAGATTGATATTGTTTCATGTAATAGCTTATACTGCCTGGAATAATTAATCGTTGGCTGATGGGTTTGTACCTGAATATTCACCTTCTGAGGCTGTATATCTGTTCGATCGATACATCTGCAATCTGTTGTTCAATCGATTGATTAATACGTTTGATTTGGTAGCCGAGCTGCGCTGATGTTGAGTTCATTTGTAATTGGGCAATGGACATGGATAGTCTCTCCTCCTCAAAACATACAAAAAGAGTTGACCCAATTGGCCACTGGGCGCTTCTTGAGTCAACTCATCTTTTTTTATCGTAAGAAATCAACCAGGCTTGGCTGAATGATGCTCGCTCCCATTTGTAAAGCAGCTCTGTGCACACTTTCCTGCGTAATAAAATCCGTATAGACCTTTTCCATGTCTACATCTTCATTTTCGCTCAGTACCTTTTTCGCCAATACCTCCTGGTTATCTATTCTGGATTCCAATAGCTCCAGGCGATTATAGCGGGCGCCAAGGTCGGAGCGTTCCGCTGAAAAGGCAGTGACCAAACCATCGAATTTCTGGAGTAAAGAATCAAGATCCATATCATCCGCTGATAACTCGCTCTCAATCTCTCCGATTGTATTAAATAATTCCTGACTGAATAGCTGAGAAGGATCTGCATTTGCCTTCAATTGAATTCCTCTTGATACTTCCACCAGATAGGGATCATTCTCTGAATTGACCACGACACCATTTGCATCGGAGGTAACAGGTGCTGCATTCACACTCGTTCCATTAAAAATATAACGGCCGGCAACCTGCGTATTCGCTACGGATACTAAGTCCTCTTTCAGCTGAGCGATTTCCTTTGCGATGGCTTCCCGGTCAGCCGTTTCGTTTGTATCATTTTTTGCCTGGATCATCAATTCACGGATACGCTGAAAACTTTTGTTCCCCTGATCCATCGAAGCCTCTGAGTTGTCCATCCAAAGATATAGCTCTGATAAATTGCGCTTATATTGCTCTACTTCATTGAGGCTTGTCCGATAATACATCCCCTTTTGGGCAATCACTGGATCATCAGAGGCCTTTGTAATCTTTTTACCTGTTGATAGCTGTTCAAGATACTGCGCCATCGATCCGTAGCTCTTATTAATATTCCGTAAAGAATTAGCTGCAACCATACTTTGTGTGACTCTCATACCTATTCACCTACCTGCCACCGACCCCAAGGCCGTTGATTATTTTATCGAGACATTCATCAATCATTGTAATCATTCGTGCTGATGCATTATATGCCTGCTGAAATTGAACCATATTGGTCATTTCTTCATCCAATGAAACTGCACTGACGGAAGAACGTCGGTCGCTGACATTTTGCAGCAAAGTCGCACTGTTCACAGATAATCGGTCAGCCTGTTCCGTTTTAACCGCCAATGTTCCGATAACACTTTGCAGGTAAGCGCCTAAACTTTCTTTTTCAGCAGCTGGAGAAGAGTCAGCTAATGCATCCTTATAATTGAACTTTTCATAAAAGACATCCGCAAGCTTCAATAGATTGCTTGCATCACCATCATTAGGAGTAGCAACGGACGCATTAGCAATATAATCGTAGCTTTCTTTTATTTCATCGGATATTCGAATGCGGCTGGCAAAGCCCTTGACGTTCTGAGGATCAGCATTATACTCATCAGTAAAAAACAGAATATCTTCATTAAAATCTTCTATCTTCGCAGCTGGATCACTCTCGAGAGCTGTTTTCCAGGCTGCAAGCTCCTTCGCACTTAGACCATCCTTATGAACCTTATTAAACTCTGTCGCAAAGGTATAAGCCATATGATCAAGTTCTTTAATCATATCCGGCAAATCCCCTGCCAGTTTTCCTTCTGTATTTGTATATCCGTATGTTTGCAAAAGGGACAGCAGCATGCCCTCAGAGATAAAGGTAGCAGTAGGTACTGCATTCCCACCAATTGAAATGGTATCCACCGCACCATCCTCCCCATTAAACATTAAAGCAATAGGATTAACTGTAGTAGAATCAACCAAAGTCAACGGTTCAGCCGTGCCGTTATTTAGCTTTATTACAGCCGATCCCATTGCCTGCGCCTGTGAATTACCGCCGTTTTTCACATAATCGACCTTTATATTCATCATGGAGGATAGTTCATCAATCAACAAATCACGGGAATCGTATAAATCATTCGGCAAATAGCCATGCGGTTCAATCGCTGCAATTTGTTTATTAAGCTGGTCGATGCTTCCCAGCATGCTATTGGCCTTTTCAACCGTCACATTCAATTCATTCTTCAAATCGGAGCGTACCATATTTAGGGAGCTGTTCAGGTAGGTAAACGTATCAGCCAGTGCAATTCCTCGCTCACGTACAACAGCTTTACCACCTGAGTTGACAGAATTGGTGGCCAAGTCCTGTATGGATTGCCAAAATGAATCAATGGAATCACTAAGCCCTGTTCCCTTAAGCTCGTCCATGACATCCTCTATTTTGCTTAACCCTTCCGCTCTCCCCGTCCAATATCCTAGCTTCGTGCTTTCGCTTCTATATTGAACATCCAAAAAGCTTTCACGAACCCGCTGAATGGAGCCCGCTTTAACACCGGTACCCATTTGACCAGGAATTTGTTCGCGGTTCATACCCGGGTTTGGGTAAGCCGTTTCCGCTGCCATGTTAACCCGTTGGCGTGAATATCCGAGTGTATTGGCATTGGCAACGTTTTGGCCCACTACATATAAAGCTGCCTGCTGAGTCGTCAGTCCGCGCCTGGCTGTTTCTAACCCATGAAAGGTTGATGTCATAAATGCTCCCCCTGTTTCTTTTTAGGCCTTCGAATCAAATAGCGATTTACTTGGTTTTCTTGCACCCTCTGGATCCTGTGGCCTGTCGTATGTATAGCTCTCATTCTCTGGTAACATAAGATTTAAATTCAGATTCACAAATTGAAGAGATTGATAGATTAACTGCTGATTTAATTCATTCCGCTCTTTTAAACTGATAATCTCTTCTCGCAATTCAGCGCCCAGGCTGGTAAGTTCTGTTCGCACGTTTTCCGAAGCATATTGAATACATTCTGATAAGAGTGCGGTTCCATTCTGCACGCCCTTTTCTCTAAGAAAGGCATGTACATCACTCTGCCGCACATTCTCAAGCCGTTCAATCGCAACGACTAGCTTCCTCTCCTGAACAAGCAGACTGCTTAACGACTTTAACTCTTCTGCTTTAATGGCCTCTGTTTTTTCCTGAGCCATTTTGTTCAATTCTCTGTGCAGATCGACCAGCTGCTGAAGGGTTTGAATGATAGATTGAGCTGACATTAATTAGTTCACCCCATATAAAAAAAGAAAGCCAGTACAAACCTTATACTGGCTTCAGGTTTAGTTTTTTGAGTAAAAATCCAATACGCCTTTTGCTGTTTCATTGACATTCACTTGATAGGTGCCGTTCTCTATCTGCTTTTTAATTTCGTCTATTTTAGCCTGACGCTCAACCTCTACACTCGATAGCTGTTGCAATTCTTTCGCTTTACTGGAAATTTCCACTTTATCGGCAAGCTGAGAAGGCTTCATGGAGGTATCGGCTTTATTAACTGCCTTTTGGTACGGATTTACGCCATATTGATTAAGATGATTAATTTTCATTTCGCGTTCCTCACTTTCCCTTCCGTCACACTAGCTTCCAAGGTCTATGTTGATCTTTTAATCTGAGTCATATTATGTCTCAGGCAGATCATCAAGAAGACCTTCTTGCTTATCTACTGTTAGTATCGACATCAAGGGTAATTTGTTTACTGTCTGTGATGAAAATTATGACATACAAAAAAGCAATATTCAAAAAGGACTTAACAGGTCTAAATGCTTATTTTTAGTGCGTTTTTCGGTAATAGGTCATTTGGCGCTCACGTTCCTCTATCTCTTTATAGAGTACCTCATCCCGTTCATGCCTCACAAGGTCTGCCTGAAGATCATCCCTGCAGTCTGCACAAAAGCGGCCCTCGCGAATGAGGGAACCGCAATGCTCACAGGCATAGCCCAAATTAGGGTTGGATGTAATACGCAGCTTTCCACTCCTGATAAATCTCATTAATAAAGATTCATCTACACTAGTTGCCTTCACCACCTGAACAATCGTTGCCGTGCGGTTCTCTCGCTTACGGATATAATGGTATACATCATTATAAATGGCCTCTTCTTTTTTATAGCAGCTCTCACATACATCTCTGAATTGATTTTTCACGAATAGAGCCTGGCAAGTCGGACAGTTGGTCAATTCATTCATATTCTTTACCTCCTCAGGAAATGCTCTTAGATTACTTATCGGATATTCTCTTCAAAGATAAAGATTATCGTGCAATCGTCAAAGAAATGATCCTTTTTGCCCCCGCCTCCTTTAAAAGCGCACCAGCATGCCTCAAGGTGGTGCCTGTCGTATAAATATCATCCAGTATAAGAATCGTTTTGTCCTGAAAATCTGAGGCTTTAGGATGGATACGAAAGACCTGTTCAGTGTGGATACGCTCATACCGACTCTTCTTAGACTGTTTTTCACCATGTACACGAACTAACCCATTTTCCAAGACCATTCCAGCCATCATACCGATTGCTTCAGCCTGATTAAACCCACGCTCGTTCAGGCGCTCGTCACTCAGCGGAATCGGAATGACAAAATGAGCCTTCGGCGCTTTTTTACGCAGTTCGGCAGCAAATATACGTGCCAATTCATAATCACCCCGATATTTAAATCGGGCAATCACATCCTTCATAAACGGATTATAGGTATATAAGGAGACATTATAATCAAGTGCTTGACCAAACATGGGATCCACCAGCCATTCTTCACAATCCGGACATTTGTCTCCCGTCTGAAGCGGTTTACAGCAAATCACACACGTATTCCCCTGAATCGAAATAAGCCTGGAGCGACAGGCCAGACAGAGCAAATCAGCCTCCTCTAAAAAGAAGATATTCGCCCAGCCTGCACTCTCACGAATAGGGCTGTGACAATATAGACAAAGTGATGATTGGAAAATCTTCAATCCAGCAGCCCCCTTTTGACAGCTTCTCTATTCATTTGGTTGATTTGCTGAATCGCATCAAGCATGGCATTAGTTTTTCCATAATGAAAATATACACAATCACCGCGAGGATGGTCCTTACTTCTTCCAATCCGTCCTGCAATTTGGACGAGTGCTGACTCGGTAAAGATTTCATCCTCAGCCCCAATCACCGCTACATTCAATTTAGGAATCGTAACGCCTCTTTCCAATATCGTGGTTGTCAGTAAGCCCTGAATCTCACCTCTGCGCAGCTTCATTATTTTATCTTTACGTTCCGAATCCTCTGCATGGACAGAAAGAATTTCAGGAGCATAGCCTTGAAAGAGAGGAAGGGCTTTTTCCATTAATGCGATATTCGGGAAAAAAATAAGGAAGGGGTTCTTACATTCGATAGCAGTTTTGAGCCAATACAAGAGAGGATTGGGGAGTTTATTTTTCTGAATGGAGGATTGCCAGTTTCCAACCCATTTCATAGTGGGGACAGGAATAGGGTGTCTGTGAAAACGGGCAGGGAGGAGAATTCCATTTCTTATACCCTGTTGAAATTCGAGCTGCCACTGTTTTGAAGGCGTTGCCGTCAAATAAATAACAGCAGCATCTTTCTTACACGCCTTTTGAACCGCATATTGGAGATGAGGATCAAAGGAATAAGGGAACGCATCTACTTCATCAATAATCATCACTTCGAAGGCATCGGCATAACGCATTAGCTGGTGAGTGGTCGATAAGACAAATGGAGCAAAAAGCTGTTTTTCTTGACTGTCACCATATAGGGCTACGATTGGAATATCTGGAAATACCCTGCGCAGCCTTGGAGCAAGCTCAAGGATAACATCTGTACGAGGAGTCGCCAGGCAAACCCTTTTGCCTGAGAAAAGAGCTTCTTCTATACCGGCAAAGATCATCTCTGTCTTCCCGGCTCCGCATACTGCCCAAATGAGTAAATCCATTTGATTTCGGACAGCTTCCATGATTTTTTCTGAAGCCTCCTTTTGGGAGAAGGAAAGTGAACCATCCCAACGAAGCCGGGCTAACTCAGGACTCCAGCGAGGCATTTCCCCCTTCCATCCAAAAAGAGTAGAGCAGGAGCTGATTCGGCCCATCATAATACAATGGCGGCAATACAGACAGTTTTCACCACACGCACTGTGGGGGAAGGTTGCAAACAAACGGGAATCCGTATTGCCGCAGCGTCTGCATATACCATTCTCAATCCCTCTCACAGAATAAATTTGTTCATTTAAATCCAATTGTTCCTTTAATTCATTTGGAATTTCAGTTATGAGGAGTTCTTTACCAATGAGGAGCTGTTGCAGAGATATAGGTGAGGATCCTGTTGAGTGTCTGGATGCTTTCACGTTCAAATTGAAAACCTCCTTTTAAATAAAAAGGGGCGGCCAAACAGCCAAGCCCCATATTACTAGTTAATTATATCGTTTTGTCCAGCCAAGTCCCGTTGCTCCCTGGCCTAAGTGAGTACTAATAACTGCGCCAAAATAGCTTAGTCTAAATTCCGCTTCAGGGAATTTCTCTTTTAGCTCATTTAACATTTCAGTCGCTTCCTCTTCAATATTGCCATGGATTAAAACAGCCTGAAGAGGCTCACCTTTTTTATATTCCTGCTCAAAAAGCTCGACTATACGTTTTAATGCCTTTTTCTTCGTACGGATTTTTTCAAAAGGGACAATCACTTTGTTTTCAAAATGCAGGATTGGCTTCACTTGAAGCAAGCTGCCAATTAGAGCTGCAGCGCCATTTAAGCGGCCGCCCCTTTGCAGGTTGGATAGATCGTCTACCATGAAGTAAGCATTAGATGATTCGCGGAGTTCATGCAAGCGTGCGATGATTTCATCAGGATGTTTGCCTTCCTTCGCCATTTTGGCTGCTTCGAGTACAAATAATCCCTGAATCATGCAAGTGATCTCGGAGTCAAAAGCATAAACCTTAATGTCATCTACCATTTCTCCAGCTGTAATAGCACCTTGATAGGTACCGCTAATTCCACTCGATAAATGGATACTGATCACAGCATCATAGTCCTTCGCAAGCTCTTCATATTTTTCAACGAATTTTCCGGTTGCTGGCTGTGAGGTCGTTGGAAGCATATCCAAACGCTCGACCATTTCATAAAAGTCAGAAGCAGTTATTTCATTCTCCTCCTGATACACTTCATCTCCAAACACTACACTTAGCGGAATCATATGTATATCATATTGCGTTCGCAGGTCTTTTGGTATATAAGCTGTACTATCTGTAACTATTGCAGTTCTCATTATTGAAAACCATCCTTATTATTGAGATTTTCCTTATTATCTTCTCCATTTTAAATCATAATCAGTCTGTTTGCATTACATTGGTTAAAATGGTAATTTTTAAACTTTTCAATCTATATTTTTTTACCCAAAATCAGCAAATCTCTTTGCACTCCATCTAATTCTGCTACACTAGGCAAATGAGCCCATTCTTCAAATCCAAATTGCTTAAATAGACGTATGCTTGGCTCATTATGGGCAAAAATAAATCCCAGCAATGTATGAATCCTGAGGGTGGGAGCATTCTTAATTGCATAGTCTAAAAATTTTGCTCCTATTCCTTTTTTTCGATAAGCCGGGTCAATATAGATACTGATTTCAGCAGTAGCTTGATAAGCAGGTCGTCCATAGAAATCCTGAAAACTGAGCCACCCTATAATCATACCATCATTTTCCATAACCCATAAAGGCCTTTTCTCAGAGGTATGATTCAAAAACCACTCCAAGCGACTTCCTACATCCACCATTTCCGTGTCAGCTGTCACCATTCTGCTCTGAATAGTAGAATTATAAATTTCAACGATGCGTGCTAAATCCTTCTCTTTAGCATCTCTAATTGTATACGGTTGATTCACAATATCTCCTCTCCTACCCTAATCTTTATTAAAAACTTTAACAAAATATGAAAAATGTATATACACTATTGAAAAAAAATATATAAACTGACAGTTTGACAGAATCCATCCCGATTAAAAAAGCACCAACCAATTGGCCGGCGCTTAAATCTATCATCTATTATAATCTAACTTCAACCCAGCCGTTTTTAATCGCATATACAACCGCCTGAGTACGATCATTTACATTCATCTTTTGAAGGATATTACTTACATGATTTTTAACGGTCTTCTCGCTGATAAATAAAGTCTCACCGATTCCTCTATTACTTTTGCCATCAGCCAATAATTGAAGGACCTCGCACTCACGTCTTGTCAGCAAATGCAATGGACGGCGAATCTCGACATTCATGACATTATCGCCATTTGCTGCTTCATCCGTTGCCAATCTTCTGTAATCACGTACTAGATTATGAGTAACCTTCGGATGCAGGTAGGAACCACCATCTGCAACAACTTTAACAGCGTCAATCAAGGCATCCGCATCCATTTCCTTTAATAAATAGCCGCGGGCACCTGTTTTTAAAGCATGGGTTACGTAGTTTTCATCGTCATGAATTGAAAGCATAATTACTCTGGAATCCGGAAATTTCTCAATCAACTGGCCTGTTGCCTCAACCCCGTTGACGTTTGGCATATTGATATCCATGATGATAACATCCGGATGATATGTATCAACAATTGAGATCGCCTCGCTGCCATCGTCCCCCTCAGCGATTACCGAGAAAGAAGATTCGAAATCGAGAATCCGTTTAACCCCTTCGCGAAATAATTGATGATCATCTATGATTGCAATTGTAGTTGTCATTATCTCTCATCCCCCATCTTTTTACAGTAAGTAGTCATTATCCTAATTATATTCTTGACTACTAGTAAACTCCAAACATTTACAATAAATATAACTAAAAAACTATTTTATAAAAAAATTACACAATTATTGATGCCTTTAATGGAATCTGAATATAGACAAGCGTACCTCCACCCACACTTGATTGAATGGTCATTTCTCCTTCAAGTGTCTCAACACGCTCATTCATTCCCATGATTCCAAAGGAACCTTCCTTTTGTTTATGCGGCTCAAATCCACGGCCATTATCCCGTACAGTCAATGTCCCTTTATCATTCAAAAGTTCCAGTTTAACCTGAATCAGGCTGGCATTCGCATGTTTGATTGCATTTTGGACTGCTTCCTGGGCAAGCCTGAATAACGCAACTTCATAATTCGGCTCAAGTCTTTTTTCCTGTCCATAAATCTGAAATTTAAAATCAATCTCTGAATTGTATTCACCAATGGTTTGCAAATACTTACGCAGAGTCGGGATAAGCCCAAGATCATCCAAGGCCATAGGCCGCAGGTCATAGATAATTCGCCTAACCTCAGCCAGCGCACTCCGAACCATCTGCTTCAGAGATTTTATTTCCAGCAACGCTTCCTCAGGACCGCGTTCCCTGAATATCCGCTCCGTTAAATCTGAACGGACCATCACATTGGCAAGCATTTGTGCAGGACCGTCATGAATTTCACGAGAAAGCTTTTTGCGCTCGGCTTCCTGGGCCTCAATGATTTTAAAGCCAAAGTCCTGTTTCTGTTTATACATATCGAGAACCTCAGACACGTCCTGCAGGTCACTTGTTAAATAATGCAGAACAACCGTGATTTGCGAAACGAGATTCTCAGCTCTATCAATAGTTTCCTTTAGATTAATGAGCCTTCTTTCAAGGTCATCTCGACGTTTACGGAGCTGTTTTTCCAGCTCTCTGTTCATGGTCAGGTCAACCTGATACGTATGTGCCTGTTCATAGGCTGCCCTCACTTGTACCTCCGTAAATTCCTTGAAACGGGAGGAAACATCTGATAAGCATTTACGGGATTCACGCGCCTTTTGATCAAGCTCATCCCCATCAGCAATGACCTTCAGCACCATTGTTTTAACAGATTCTAATTCAGAAGAAAGTTGAGCAAATTCATGCTGACAGTGTTCCCCTATTTCATATATTTCTCCCTTACTATTGTCCACGGTACTGATCATATGATTAAGGATGTTATCGAGTGCCTTTCCATCCAGCTTAGGTACCCGCATAATCTTACCTCCTGTTTGACGCAAAAGAATCCTCCGCTTCTTCTGTACCAATTCATATAAAATAGTTCGGTCTTCACGAATTTCCTTTGTGGGTGTTTTTAGAAATTATTGGGTAAATAAGTTAATATACCAGTGAAATACTACATAATAGTTAAATTATAGCACGATTACCAGTATTTTTTTACTTTTTACTATTTCACATCTCCATCACAGCATATTACTCTTCTGTAATAAAGATGTCGTACGAACCGAATAATAAAGTATACTAGAAGGGATATAAAGAGAAAGGCGGCAGTTTAAATGCTGAATTCATATAAAACAGTAAAGGGATATGGCGAATCTGAACAAATCATCCAAAAGTCACGCTTTATTGCCTATGTGAATCGCGTGGAATCAGAGGAAGAAGCCATACAATTTATTCAATCAATCAAGAAAAAGCACTGGGATGCGACCCATAATTGTTCAGCCTATATGATCGGTGAAAATGACCTCATCCAAAAAGCCAATGATGATGGTGAACCTAGCGGCACAGCCGGTGTCCCTATTCTCGAAGTCATTAAGAAAAAGGGCTTGAAGGACACTGCGGTGGTTGTGACACGCTATTTCGGAGGAATTAAACTTGGGGCTGGCGGATTAATCCGCGCATACGGCGGAGCAGCTTCTGAAGGAATTAACGCAACCGGTGTGGTGGAAAGAAGATTAATGCGCATCATGAAATCCACGTTCGATTATACACTTCTCGGGAAAATTGAAAATGAACTTCGAAATTCGCACTATGCCATTAAAGAAATTCATTATCTGGACCGAGTCATGATTGAATCCTACGCAGAGGAAGACGCAAAGGAAGCCTTCATAGACTGGATGACGGATTTATCAAATGGACAGGCATCCATAGAAGAAGGCGAAATGCTATACCTCGAGCATGACCTCTAATTCTAAAAGAACTCAATTCCCCCTTCTTTGTCTAAAATCTCAGGAAAAAAGTTTAGTTTTATCGACAAAATACAACAAGAATTATAGTTGCAATTAGGTAAAATGAATCAATACGATATTGGACAAAGAAGGGGTTATTTATGAAAAGAGTATACCAGGTTCTATTCAGCCTCACGGTACTCGTTGCCTGTCTATTGGCAACCTCCTTATCGGCAGAGGCACACGTGAAAAAAATATCCACTCCTGTTTTAACTCAGGAAATCCACAACATCTTCAGCACAGATTCTTCAAACTGTATACGCCATGAAATAATTTTCAATTCTATTAAAATTTAGGCCAACTTCCCCGCTAACTTTAACCATAGCAACCTAATGCAAAATAACTAAGCCAAAATACAACCCACACTTTTTATTAACTCGACAATTAGCCACTAAAAACAATTTTTATAGAAAAGAATCCATATTAAAGTCTATTAAAAAGATCCAAAGTATAACTATTAAAATAGTTAAATATTACCATATTTATCCGATATAATAAATAGGGGATTATTGTAATTAATGCATTTAAACTAGGGGGATATTGAATGAGGAATTCATTAATTAAAGGAATTAGTGCCTTTATTGTATTTTTGTTTTGTTTCATGGTTTCCACTGCCAATGTAAACGCTGCGGAAACATTACAAAAACAGAACAATGCTCAAAAAGGCGGTATAAAATTATTCAGTACTGCGGATGAGAAAGAATACACAGAGCAAGAGTTGATTGTTAAGTTTAAATCTGTCCTTTCTAAGGGTCAGCGAAAGCAAATCATCAACAGCATTAAAGGTAGTGAGCTATCCTTTTCTGAAACAGGAAATTATTCTTTAGTCTCTGTAGTAAAAAATACTGACCTATCTTCTATTGCCAAAAGGCTCTCTAAGCACAAATCCGTTCAATTGGTTGAACCAAATATATTATACAAAACGGCTTATACCCCAAAAGATAAACATTATAAAAAACAATGGCATTTACCAAAAATCAATATGCCAAAAGCATGGGATAAATCAAAAGGATCCTCTTCGATCATAGTTGCTGTTATCGATAATGGAATGCAGACAAATCATCCAGATCTAAAAGGGAAAATTACTAAGCAAAAAAATATTGTACGCAACAACTCGACGATAACATCGGCAGCTCATGGTACCCATGTAGCTGGTATCATTGCAGCTACTCAGAACACAATCGGTATATCAGGTGTAGCTCCAAAGGTTAAAATCATGCCTGTTCAAGTTTTCAATGGGCAATATGCAGACGCTTATAGTATTGGTGATGGAATTATATATGCAGTCAATAATGGTGCAAGAGTATTGAATTTAAGCTTTGGAAGTTATTCTTACAGTTCATATGTAGACAGTGCAGTGGCATATGCGCATTCGAAGGGCGCTATTATTATTGCAGCTGCAGGTAATGACAGCACCTCCTACACTTCTTATCCAGCTGCTTTAAATCATGTGTTGGCAGTTAGTTCCACTAATAAGAAAGACAGCGATTCATACTTTTCTAATTTTGGAAACTACATAAATTATTCAGCTCCTGGTGAAGATATCTATTCTACCGTCAACGGCAGTTCTTATGAATATATGGATGGAACATCAATGGCGGCTCCTTTAGTAAGTGGAGTAGCTGCTCTAATGCTTTCTAAAAATCCTTGGTTATCACCAGACCAAATAGAAATTATTATGAATAAATCTGTCAAAGACCTCGGGAAAAAAGGCTGGGATTCTTTATATGGATATGGTCGAATTGATGCGAGCAAAGCAATGTCAAATACACCTGGGCAGTTATCAACGATAACCGCGAGTACAAAATTCACTGCTACAGGGAAAAATAAACATAACATCTCTGTAAGCGCATATGGCTCGTCAAAACTATCAATCTATGTAAAGGATTCCAAAGGAAAATTGGTTAGAAGTTTAGTCTCCAATAAACCGTGGAGTTGGGGGAAAATTTCCACATCATGGGACGGAAAGACAGGATCATATAGCTACGCCAAATCAGGAAAATATACGCTTGTTGCAAGAATGACTAGAGGCAGCAAAAACATTTATAAAACCAAAACTGTGACAGTTAAGGATAATGTAGCCCCAACAGTCACCAGTAAAGCTGCCAATTTTTCACACAAGGTCACTACATCAATAAAAGTTCCTTATGTACTTAACAAAGATTCAAAAGTAACTGTTAAAGTTTTGGATAGTACGGGGAAAACAGTTGGAACAATTATGAAGAGCAAGACCATCAAAGGTGGCAAACAATCAATTACTTGGAACGGGAAAAACTCCAGTAACAAGCTAGTGAAGGATGGCAGTTATAAACTGTCATTCGAAACCATCTCTCTAACGAAGGTCAAAGGAAAAACAGTTAAATCAAGTATCACTGTGGATACGACTATAAATGGCTCTCTAAATAATATAGCTACCCCATTTAAAGCAACAGAGAAGAATAAACAGAATGCAACCTTTAAATCCAAAGAAAAACTATATATGACTGTTTCTGTTTTGAATAGCAAGGGTTCGAAAGTAAAAACACTGGTTACTAACAAATTGTATGATCCTTCATCCATACAACATAGTTGGAATGGAACAGACAGTAAGAATAAATTTGTTACAGAAGGAATTTATGTTTTTCAGTATGAGTTAAAAGATCTCATCGGTAATAAAAAAACGATTAAGAGTAAAACTTTCAACCTCGAAGATCATCGTGCTAATTTTGTAAGTGGCAAAGGAACAAAGAATATCACCGGTAATACGGACGTTGCTATTCCATATACACTCATTAAAGCTTCCAGTGTGTCTATCAATGTTTATAAAGGCTCGACACTTGTAAAAACAATCCTAAAAGATGAGGACCAGAAGGCTGGCAGCTATGATTTCTCTTGGAATGGAACCAATTCTAATGGTGAGTATATTGGAGATGGAGTTTATACCTACAGAATCAACGCATCTGACAAGTATAAAAATAACGCAACTTACAGTGCAAATCTTAATGTGGATCGCCAAGTTATTAAAGTTGAGTATCCGAAGCACGTACAAAATAAATCTAAAGAGTATTATGAAACAGATATTGAGGTCTTCTATAAACTCTCTGATCCTGCTACCGTCACGGTTGAAATTTATGACGGAGATGATTCTCTAGTTAAGACTATCAGTAAAAATGTAAAACAAGAGGCGGGAATTCAGAATTTCACGTGGGATGGAGTAAGTGACGATGGCAACGATTATTGGTATTACGAACCTCTCAATTACGTTATTAAAGCCAAAACACAGATGGGCAGAGAAACAAAAGTAACCGGCTCTATCTTAAGCAATTATTATGAGGAATATCCAGAGTGGATTCAAAGTCATTCCGTAGATACACATAATACGGGCATCGATATAGTAACAAACTTATCAAAAGATACAGAGATGCAAATAACTGTCTATGATTATAATCATTATAACTCCGGCAATCTTAGTAGCTATTATGATCAGCAAACATATAACTTCCAAATAGGGCAAAACACCTTGAATTATCTTGTACCTGACAATCTCTTTGCTGATAATAGTTATATCGATTTAATGTATGTACTATCCTATAAGGATGAACTGGGGAATAAATACGAGTACGCCTATAACGGTTGGTACTATAACTATTAATTTATAGGATCTTAAATTAGCTGTCTAAGAAAACGTATCTTCTTAGGCGCACTCTAATTAAGTATAGGTATTTATAGCCTAGCTCATGTAATCAACACTCTCATTTTATAGTTGATTCTATAGTTTTCTTAATGGAATGGCTGACAAAGAAAATAGTTCTCGCATTTTCCTTTAAGACTTCTAGCAAATACTTGGTCACAAATAGATAAAGCTTGAGTAAATAAATCACCAGAACTAAAAAAGCTGCGCACTATCCGTTTTTTAGGATAATCGCAGCTTTTTAGTTTGTCATGATCAGATCGGTCAATGGACTCTTTGCTTCATAAAGCGCTCTAGTGCATGCTTCCAGGTTGGTATGATAAAACCTGTATCCTTCACTTTATCCAAGGACAGGACAGAATGCTTTGGCCTTGCAGCCTTTTGTGGGAATTCAGCTGATGTCCCAGGCAAAACCTCTACCCGTTTACCTTTTAATATTTCTTTAGCAAACTCAAACCATGTTGTCACTCCATCATTCGAAAAATGATAGACACCTGCCTCGACTTCATGATTCACAATATAAACCATGAATGCCGCTAAATCATGCGCATAGGTCGGCCTTCCATATTGGTCATTGACCACCTTAATCGTATCCATTTTCTTAGCTAAATTTAGCATGGTATAAACAAAATTACGGCCATGTTCTCCAAATACCCAAGAAGTACGAATGATGTAGGCAGAAGGACTGTATTTTAAAATTTCCTCTTCACCCGCAAGTTTAGCCGCACCATATTGATTAATAGGATTTGTTTGATCTGACGGTAAATAGGCCGCCTCTTTTGTTCCATCGAATATATAATCTGTACTTATATAAATAACTCGAGCCCCAGTCTCCGCTGCCGCTTTACTAATATAAGCAGATCCATCTCTATTAATTCTCCAATTCGCTTCCCTGCCTTCTTCCTCCGCAGCTTCAACATCCGTATAAGCTGCACAATGCAAAACCCAGTCCGGGTGAATGGAAGATATGGTCTCGGAAACTTCCTGTTCATTAGATATATCCAACTCTTCCTTAATAAAGGGGAATACCGTGTGTATCCCATCCTCCTTTAGCAGGGTAACAACTTCAGTCCCGAGTTGGCCATTCGCTCCCGTTACTAGTATCTTCATCTTATTTACCCAGTTTGGCGCGTTCCTTTAATGGACGCCACCATTCCTCATGATTGACATACCAATCAATTGTTTCCACAATCCCCGTATCAAAGGTATACTTTGGCTTCCAGCCTAGCTCAGTTTCGAGCTTTGTGGGATCAATCGCATAACGGAGATCATGCCCGAGCCGATCCTCTACATAGTGAATCCTATCACTTGAGAGACCGAGATGCTCTACAATTTTTTGAACGATCTCATTGTTGGTCCGCTCATTATGACCGCCAACATTATACACTTCTCCACTTTTCCCCTTATGGAGCACTAAATCTATCGCGGCACAATGATCGGTAACATGCAGCCAATCGCGGATATTCTCTCCATTTCCGTAAATCGGTAACATGTCCCCATCTATTCCATTCGTTATCATCAATGGAATTAATTTTTCAGGAAAATGATAAGGCCCATAATTATTTGAGCAGCGTGTGATAGTAACCGACAAGCCATAAGTCTCATGATAAGCACGGACGAGCATATCTGCTCCTGCTTTACTTGCTGAATATGGGCTGTTCGGTGCTAACGGTGTCTCTTCCGTAAAATACCCTGTTTCCCCCAGCGATCCATAGACCTCATCCGTCGATACCTGTAAAAACCTTTGTACATGACATTCCTTCGCTGCATCCAATAAAGCCAATGTTCCCTGAATATTCGTTTCAATGAATATTCCTGGATCCAAAATACTGCGGTCCACATGTGACTCAGCCGCAAAATTAACAATTGCCTGGATATCATATTGTTCGATTAAGCTTTTGATTAGCTCACGGTCCGTGATATTCCCTTGGACAAAATAGTGATTTTGATTCTCCATCACATCATCCAAGTTATGTATATTACCCGCATAAGTTAGTAAATCCAAATTAATAACTCGATAATCAGGATAGGTAGTTAATAGATGACGGACAAAATTACTTCCAATAAAGCCCGCTCCTCCTGTAACCAAAATGTTCATTAGGCATCCTCCCAAACAAAATTATAATCAGCTCCATGAAGCATCGGATGTTTTTGGTCCTTATCAGATAAAATTGGAACCGAAACTGGCCATTTAATAGCTAGCTCCTCATCATTCCAGGCAATTCCCCGGTCATGTTCAGGTGAATATAATTCATCCACCTTATAAAGTACATTTACATTTTCCGTAATGGTACAAAATCCATGTGCAAACCCATTTGGAACGAATAATTGGCGCTTATTAAATTCACTGAGAATAAATCCTTCCCATTGCCCGAAAGTTGGCGATCCTTTTCGTATGTCTACCACTACATCATAGATTGCTCCTGTTACCACACGTACTAATTTGGTTTGGCCCTTAGGTTCCAATTGGTAATGCATCCCTCTCAATACGCCGGCTTCCTTTGAAAGGGAATGATTATCCTGTATAAACTGATCAAGGATGCCATGTTCATGAAATAGCTTTTCATTATAGCTTTCCGTAAAGAAACCACGATGGTCCCCATAAACGGCAGGTTCGATTAATTTAACACCCTTCAATCCGCTTTCAATAACATTCATAATTCCACCTCTTCTTTAGGCGTCATTTGATCTTGCTCGATCATCCTCATCAAATACTGCCCATACTCATTTTTCGAAAGTGGTTCAGCCAATTGTCTGACCTGCTCAGCATCAATATAGCCCATTCGATAGGCGATTTCTTCTAGGCAGGCAATCTTAAGCCGTTGTCTTTTTTCCACTGTTTCTATGAATGTGGATGCTTCGAGCAGGCTCTCATGCGTACCTGTATCCAACCAAGCAAAACCGCGTCCCATGATTTCTACGGTCAACTCGCCATTTTCGAGATAGATGCTGTTTAAATCTGTAATTTCCAATTCACCTCTGGCAGATGGCTCAATTCTTTTCGCATATTCTACCACTCTATTATCATAAAAGTAGACACCTGTCACAGCATAATTGCTCTTCGGGTTCTTCGGTTTTTCTTCTATGGATATAGCCTTCATCTTATTATCAAACTCTACTACACCAAAGCGTTCTGGGTCATGTACATGATAGCCAAATACAGTAGCTCCATACTCCTTCGATGCCGCTTTTTGTACCATTTTGGATAATCCCTGTCCATAAAATAGATTGTCCCCTAAAATGAGCGCAACAGAATCTTCGCCAATGAAGCTTTCACCGATAATAAAAGCCTGTGCTAGCCCCTCCGGTTTTTCTTGTACAGCATAGGAAAGGCTTATGCCAATATTGGAACCATCTCCTAACAGTTGTGCGTAACGTGATGTATCTTCTGGAGTTGAAATGATTAAGATTTCCTTTATACCTGCCAGCATCAATATGGATAAAGGATAATAAATCATCGGTTTATCGTAAACCGGCAGCATTTGTTTAGAAATAGCACTGGTTAATGGATATAGTCGGGTACCGCTTCCGCCTGCCAATATAATTCCCTTCATTTCCATCCTCCTTAATAGTCAACATCACTCACTTGAACAAATTCTGTATTCATTACTCCGTCCGTATCCACCGGGCGTAGTTCATACCAACCTTTTACACTGGGATAGATTGTTAACTCTACTCCACTTTCTGTATAGTGATGAACGACAATAGAATTCACAGAAGGCCGTGCATATTGTAAACATCGCTTTTATTTGTCCTGGCTTTCATCATCCCAACCCCTCCACCATTCTATTCATAACTGTAGACGGCAGTTTTACACTGAGATATATTGTCAAATTTTTCTGTAAAATAAGAGCGCACGGTATAGCTTAATCGAAACGATCCTGCTTTATTGCTTCGATTAATTCCATTTAAATGCCTGGCCACATTATAAATGGGTATAGCTGCAGTAAGGTATTACCCATTCAGGTACCTTTCCCACCTGCCAGAATCTCTGCATAAATCACTTGTTTACCCCCATTTCAAACTAGAATACTTACTAAATCCATAAGACTAGATTATTAACATTTAATTCCTTAAATAGAAATAATATCATTTAACAAAATCATACAAAAATTAAGAGATTATATCTACCTATTTTTACTGGGGAAGTCTGAACGATCCTAATTTGATAGAGCTTGTGCCTAGTTTAAAGTGATTTGATGGTCAAAAAATGCAAAATCCCCCTGATGTAAACAAAAAAGTTGTCAGAATTCCGACAACTTTTAAAGATATTACTTATTTAATTCCATCGTTAGATAAGCAGAAGAAACCCAGCCTTGTGTTCCATTTGATAATTTAACTTTATACCAAGATCCACTTTTAATTGGGTTTTTACTTGAATCCACCACAAGCTCGACATATTGATGATTTGGCAATGATCCCAATATAGCGCCCACAGTACTCGCTGTTGCCCGTACATTCAGGGTACTCGAACCACTGACACTCACCCGAGCTAAGTTTTTAACAGTCATATACTGATTATATTTGCTTAAGCTGACCGTATTTGTATAATATTTCTTGCCTTTATAATTGACTGTCAACCAGTAATCATTCCATTTTTCCAATAGATTAAAGGTTTCACCCTTTCCAATTGTTGCTGCCACAGTCGCAGAGCTGCTTGTCTCATTTCTTAGACTTATAGAAGAATTGGCAACAGCAATTGTACCTGTCGGAAATACATCCTTGCCAATTGGATAGCTTGGCTTGGCTGGTACTGTCATATTTGCACTTTGGCTGACTGCCCCTTCCTTACTGTAAGCTAAAATCTCGGACATATGGTTGGCAATCTTACTTCCCCAATTGGAATCACTGGCATAGTAAAAGTTCATTCCTTTACTTAAATCTGCACTCCGATTTCCATTGGCATCCTTAATGGTATATCCAAGTGTTGCCCCCTGATACTTCCAGTTAGATGGATTTAAATAAGTCGCCTTCATTTCCTGTGCAATAAAGAGAATATTCTCATCAATGGAGGAAAATTTTACAGAGCCTACAAATGGTGCTAGATCATAGGATCCAAAACCAAATAAATTGTTTTTCCCCAAAGAAATCGTCGATTTTCCAAAATCACTTTCATGAATCGCATGTGCTGCTAAATACAAGGCATTTAGGCCATATTTATTGGCGGCAGTGATAAACACCGAGCCTTTGTTATAGAGGACACTATTACTCGATGTTGCATTCTTCGCAATATAAGTATTAATTTGTGCAGCTGTAACAGAGGACTTCGTACGCAAATCCATATGTATAAAGGAATTCTTATTCGCTTCATAAGAGTTCATTTTATCGTAGTTCGCTTTTGTAATTAAGTAATCTCCTGATACATAGCCTGTTACTCCATCATACGTTACCCGATACCATCCCTCACTGGTTTTATAGGTTGATTTTACTTGTGTGTATTTGGGGATTAAACCGATTTTAGTAGACGATGTCGTATCGGAGGCACGAATATTCAAATCAGCAATCGGCAAATAGGTTGTTTCAGTAATAGTAGAACCGCTCGGAGTGTTGCTTGAGGTACTACTATATGCAACCAAATAAGTGCCGCTAACCCAACCAGTTTGACCATTATAGCTCACTTTATACCAATCTCCTGATTTTGCTGTGGCCGTCACGATTGTATTTACAGGAATAGTGTCCATTTTTTCTCCGGAAGTGGACGCTGTCTTTCGTAAATTCAGATTGGCCGTCGTCTTATACTTTGTAGCTGTAATTGACGTGTCTGTTGATGATACCGTTTTCGAGAATTTAGCTATGTTGATATAACCCGTTTTTCCTCTATACGTTGTTTTATACCAATCCCCAATTCTATAAGTGGTTGTTATTTTGACTCCCTTAGGGATAGCAACCAATGTTCCATGTTTCTCCCCAGCAAAGGAATATAAATACGTCGCTTCTTTTGCCGTATA
Organism: Bacillus sp. z50; assembly: GCF_058313585.1. Taxonomy (NCBI): domain Bacteria; kingdom Bacillati; phylum Bacillota; class Bacilli; order Caryophanales; family Bacillaceae; genus Bacillus; species Bacillus sp. z50. Next base: position 322,295 of record NZ_JBZFQL010000003.1, on the reverse strand, counting down.
GGAAGTACTAGTAACCTTAGCTGCAGACACCTTACTTACAGACCCGGATTTAATGAAATAATTCTTTCCTTTATAGGAAACTCGATACCAAGTTTCTCCTATACTATTAACTACCTTTTGAGTAGATGTAAATATATTATTCTTTGGTATAGAATAGACCGCAGCTTTTTTTGTATTGGCAGCGCTATACAAGGAGCTTGTCGCATTCGTCTTATAGTAAGTGGTACTTGTAGTCGTAGTTTGATTGTATTCTTTTATATACGAACTGCTTACCCAGCCTGTTTTACCACTATAAGAGACCTTATACCATGAGCCTGATTTTGCCGTAGCCGTGATAATTTTATTCTTTGGTATAGTAAGGAGTCGAGTGCCACTTGTTGATGCTTTTGACCTCATGTTTAAATTTGCTGTCGTTTTAAATTTAGTCGACTTAATCGAAACAGAAGCAGAGGAGCTCGTTTTTTTAGTGACCTTGATATATTTTGAGCTTACATATCCTGTTTTCGTTCCATATTTTACTTTATACCAGCTGCCGCTCTTTGATAGATACGAGACCGTTTTCCCTTTTGGGATGGTCGTTAAGATAGCTGCACTGGTTGAAGCTGTTTTTCGTAAATTCAAATTAGCTTTCGTTGTGTATACTGATGTACTTGTTTGAGAAACGGCTTTTAAATAACTAGAACTGACATATCCTGTTTTTGTTCCATATTTAACTTTATACCAGCTGCCACTTTTCGATATGTATGTAACTTGTTTCCCTTTTGGAATCGTTGTAAGTATTGATGCAGTTTTACTTGCGGACTTTCGCAAGTTTAAATTAGCTGTTGTCTTATAATATGTCTCCGCAGCTGCTTCTACTTTTACCTCCCAAAAACGATCCTTCAATCCAATTTCAGGTCCAAAAATCAGACCAGTAGATAGAAGAACGGATGTTGCCATAACTCTAATTGGTTGCCTATAGCTTTTATTCATTGAACTCTCCCTTTTTAGTAAATAAGACGCACCGTACTAAACTATTATTTAGATATATATTTTATTCTCTTATAAACATATAATCCCCCCATTAATAGAATTACGAATAATGGTGCGTTTTTCTAAGGGTAAGCACTGAATTAATTCATTCATTCATCAATTTCCTTATAATAATGCTTACTTTCTTCATTAGCATTTCATTCTCTTCCCATAATAGTTTCAATCTTATTCGTGCCCACTTTCTTAATGATGACCAACAAAAAGAGGCTGTTGACATGATCAACAGCCTCTCTTTCTTAAACTTATTTATTTAACTCCCTTACTAAATAACTACCCGATACCCAGCCAACTTTTCCATTTAATAGCTTAACCTTATACCAACCGCCATTAGTGATTGGACTTTTACTTGAATCCACCACAAGCTCGACATATTGATGGTTCGATAAAGATCCCACCTTAGCCGCTGCCGTACTAGCGGATGCACGTACATTCAAGGTACTCGTACCACCAACACTTACACGGGCTAAATTTTTTACAGTCATATACTTATTATATGTGCTTAAGCTAACCGTATTTGTATAATATGTTTTGCCCTTATAACTAACTTTCAACCAGTAATCATTCCATTTTTCGAGTAGATTAAAGGTCTCACCCTTCTTAATCGTTGCGGCCACAGTCGCTGAGCTGCTTTTTGAGTTTCTTAGACTAAGAGATGAATTGGCAACAGCCATCGTACCTGTTGGGAATACATCCTTTCCGCTTGGATAGCTTGGTTTAGTTGGTACCGTCGTATTTGGACGTTGACTGACAGCCCCTTCCTTGCTATAAGCCAATATATTCGACATATGGGTAGAAACCCTTTTTCCCCAATCGGAATCACTCGCATAGTAAAAGTTCATTCCTTTACTTAAATCAGTGATTCGATTTCCATTCGCATCCTTAATTGTATAACCTAGCGTTGCACCCTTGTACTTCCAGTTAGATGGATTTAAATAGGTTGCTTTCATTTCCTGTGCAATAAAGGCAATATTCTCTTCAATAGAAGCAAATTTGACGGAGCCCACAAATGGCGTACTATCGTAGGATCCAAAGCCAAACAAATTATTTTTCGCTAATGCGATTGTAGATTTCCCATAGTTACTTTCATGAATGGCATGTGCTGCTAAATACAGGGCATTCACACCATATTTATTGGCTGCTGTAATAAATGCAGATCCTTTATTATAGAGAACACTATTAGTCGATGTTGCATGATTTGCAATATAGGCATTAATCTGCGCAGCCGTTACAGATGATTTTGTACGTAAATCCATATGTATATAGGAATTCTTATTATTTTCATAAGAGTTCATTTTATCGTAATTCGCTTTTGTAATTAGGTAATCTCCTGAAACATAGCCTGTTACTCCACCATATGTAACCCGATACCAGCCTTTGCTAGTTTTATAGGTAGATTTCACTTGAGTATATTTAGGGATTGAACCAACTTTAGCCGATGTTGTCGAATCGGAGGCACGAATATTCAACTTAGCAATCGGCAAGTATATGTTTTCCGTAACACCAGAACCACTCGGGTTGCTGCTGCTAGTATTGTTGCTGGAACTACTATACGCTGCCAAATACGTACCGCTTACCCAGCCGGTTTTACCATTGTAACTCACTTTATACCAAATGCCAGATTTTGCAGTAGCTGTGACAATCGTATTTTTAGGTATTGTGTCTAATTTCTCTCCGGAAGTAGATGCTGTCTTTCTTAAATTCAGATTGGCGGTAGTCTTAAACATTGTAGCCGTAATAGACGTGCTTGATGAAGTTACCGTTTTCGAGAATTTAGCCATATTGATATACCCCGTATTTCCACCATACGTTGTTTTATACCAATCTCCAATGCGATAACTGGTTATTATTTTGGCTCCCTTTGGAATAGAAACCAAAGTCCCGTGTTTTTCCCCAGCAAATGAATATAAGTAAGTATTTTGGTTTGCCGTATAGGAGGTACTTGTAACATTTGCTGCAGATACCTTACTTACTGATCCAGCTTTAATATAATAATTTTTCCCTTTAAAAGAAACTCGATACCAGGTTTCTCCTATACTATTGACTACTTTTTGGGTAGAAGAAAATATATTATTCTTAGGAATCGAATAAACAGCTGCTTTATTTGTATTGGCAGCACTATACAGGGAGCTTGTCGCATTCGTCTTATAGTAAGCAATACTTGTCGTTGTAGTTTGATTGTACTCCTTTATATACGAGCCGCTGACCCAACCGGTCTGACCACTATAAGAGACCTTATACCACGAGCCCGATTTTGCTGTGGCTGTAATAACTTTATTCTTTGGTATCGTTAAGAGCCGACTGCTGCTCGTTGTGGCTTTAGACCTCATATTTAAATAGGATGTAGTTTTATATTTAGTCGACTTAATCGTTGTTGACGCAGACGTAGGTGCACTTGTTTTGTTCGTAACCTTTATATATTTGGAACTGACATAACCGGTTTTTGTTCCGTATTTCACCTTATACCAACTGCCGTTCTTCGATAGATACGAGACTGTTTTCCCCTTTGGGATGGTCGTTAAGATTACCGAACGGGTTGAAGCTGTTTTGCGTAAATTCAAATTGGCTGTCGTTGTATATACGGATGTACTTGTTGACTGAGCGGTCGAACTCGATACAATCTTCAGATAGTTGGAGTTGACATAACCTGTCTTCGATCCATATTTCACCTTATACCAACTTCCATTTTTAGATATATAGGTGACTTGCTTTCCTTTGGGAATGGTTATGATAATTTGGCCCTTAATACTGGCTGTTTTTCTCATATTTAGATTGGCTGTTGTTTTATAATATGATTCAGCAGCTTGAGCCACTTGCATTCCCAGAAAACTTTCTGTCGGTTCAAGACTGCTCCCCAAAACTAGACCCGTAGATAGAAGAACGGATGTTGCCATAACCTTAAGTGGTTGATTATACCTGTTATTCATTGCAATAAAATCTCCCTCTTTAGTAAATAAGACACCAAACTAAATTACTATTTTTATATATCTTTATTTTTATATAAAGTTTTAAAATTATCAAATATTTTGTAAATATCCAGATTTAATCAACTTTAAAACATATATTAATTTCTGATTAACCAATCAAATATTATGTCTAAATAGTTAATCTCCATCGTATTCGCTATAACTAATGGCTTACTTAATGAAAAAAGAGGTTGTTGACATGGTCAACAACCTCTTTTCTAAATCCTATTTATTTAATTCTCTTGCTAAATAAGAACCTGATGCCCAGCCAACTGTTCCATTAGCTAACTTAACCTTATACCATCCGCTACTAGTAACTGGATTATTGCTTGAGTCTACCACAAGCTCGACATATTGATGGTTTTTTAAAGTTCCTACTGTAGCGGCTGTTGTACTAGCTGATGCACGGACATTCAGCGTGCTGGTACCATTTACACGGGCTAAATTTTTCACAGTCATATATTTATTATAAGTACTTAGGTTAACCGTATTTGTATAATACGTTTTGCCTTTATAACTGATTGTTAGCCAATAATCATTCCATTTTTCCAGTAGATTAAAGGTCTCACCCTTCTTAATCGTTGCGGCCACAGTCGCTGAACTGCTTTTTGAGTTTCTTAGACTAATAGATGAATTGGCAACAGCGATTGTACCTGTCGGGAACACATCCTTGCCGCTTGGATAGCTAGGTTTGGCTGGAACCATTGTATTTGGACTTTGGCTGACTGCCCCCTCATTCCCATAAGCCAGGATGTTAGACATATGTTTGGCAATCTTATTTCCCCAATCGGAATCACTGGCATAGTAAAAGTTCATTCCCTTACTTAAATCAGTGATACGATTTCCATTAGCGTCCTTAATCGTATATCCAAGTGTCGCCCCCTTGTACTTCCAGTTAGATGGATTTAAATAGGTGGCTTTCATTTCCTGTGCAATAAAGGCAATATTCTCTTCAATAGAAGAAAATTTAACTGAACCTACAAATGGCGTAATGTCATAGGATCCAAAACCAAACAAATTATTCTTTGCTAACGCAATCGTAGATTTCCCATAATTACTTTCATGAATGGCATGGGCCGCTAAGTACAAGGCATTCACCCCATATTTATTAGCCACTGTAATAAATGCAGAGCCTTTACCATATAGAACGCTATTAGCAGAAGTTGCATTCTTTGCAATATAAGCATTTATTTGTTCAGCTGTCACAGAGGATTTTTTACGTAGATCCAAATGCATATAGGAATTCTTATTTGCCTCATAAGAATTCATTTTATCGTAATTCGCTTTTGTAATTAAATACTCTCCCGATACAAAACCCGTTACTCCACCATATGTCACTCGGTACCAACCCTTACTTGTTTTATAGGTAGATTTCACCTGTGTATATTTAGGGATTGAACCAACTTTAGCTGATGAAGTTGAATCGGAAGCACGGATATTCAATTCACTGATTGGCACATACATTGTTTCAGTTATAGCAGAACCGCTCGGTAAATTTGTTTGATCACCGGCGTTATTACCGGGGTTAATCGTATACTTTGTCAAATAAGCACCGCTTACCCAGCCCTCATGGCCATTGTAGGTAACTTGATACCAATCGCCTGATTGTGCTGTAGCGGTGACAACCGTATTAACGGGTACTGTATCCAGTATTCCACCGGTTGTAGAAGGTGTCTCACGTAAATTCACATTAGCCGTTGTTTTAAACTCCGTAGCCGTAAAAGACGGTGTCGTTGAAGTGACTGTTTTTGTGAATTTAGTCAAATCTATGTAACCTGTTTTTCCGCCATAGGATGTTTTATACCAATCACCAATTCGATAATCAGTGGTTATTTTAGCTCCCTCTGGAATAGTAACCAAAGTTCCGTGCGTTGCTCCTGCAAAGGAATACAAGTAAGTATTTTCTTTTGCCGTATAAGATGTACTCGTAACGTTCGCCGCTGTCACCTTACTTACTGAACCGGATTGAATATAATAGTTATTTCCTTTATAGGAAACTCGATACCAGGTTTCTCCTATACTATTCACGACCTGTTGGGTAGAAGTGAACACATTATTCTTTGGTATAGAATAAACAGCTGCCTTATTTGTATTAGGAGCACTATACAAGGAGCTTGCTGCCTTTGTATTATAGTAAGTTGTGCTTGTCGTCGTTGTTTGATTATATTCTTGCAAATACGAACCACTTACCCAACCGGTCTGACCACTGTAAGAAACCTTGTACCAGGAGCCAGATTTTGCAGTAGCTGTGACAACAGTATTCGCAGGGATTGTATTTAATTTCGCACCGGAATCGGAAGCTGTCTTACGTAAAATTAAATTAGCCGTAACCTTATATTTTGTAGCCTTAATCGATGTTTCCGAAGTAGCAACTATTTTTGTAAATTTAGTCAAATCAATGTAACCTGTTTTTCCGCCATAGGATGTTTTATACCAATCACCAATTCGATAATTAGTGGTTATTTTAGCTCCCTTAGGAATGGTAACTAGTGTTCCGTGTGTTGCTCCTGCAAAGGAATATAAATAAGTAGCTTCCTTTGCCGTATAGGAGGTGCTCGTAACCTGGGCTGCAGTCACCTTACTTACTGAACTGGATTGAATATAATAGTTTTTTCCTTTATAGGAAACTCGATACCAGGTTTCTCCAATACTATTAACGACCTGTTGCGTAGAAGTAAATACATTATTCTTTGGAATGGAATAAACAGCTGCTTTATTTGTATTAGCAGCACTATATAAGGAACTTGCAGCCTTTGTATTATAGTAATTCGTGCTTGTCGTCGTAGTTTGATTATATTCTTGTAAATACGAGCCGCTTACCCAACCGGTCTTACCACCGTAAGATACCTTATACCAGGAGCCAGATTTCGCCGTGGCTATGACGACTTTATCCTTTGGTATAGTAAGGATCCGTGTACCACTCGTTGATGCGTTGGATCTCATGTTTAATTTTTCTGTCGTTTTGTATTTAGTGGCCTTCATCGTTGTAGATGTAGACGTAGACGCAGAAGCTGAGGAACTTGTTTTTTTAGAAACTTTTATATATTTGGAGCTAACATATCCTGTTTTTGATGAGTATTTCACCTTATACCAGCTGCCGCTTTTAGATACATACGTCACTGTTTTCCCTTTTGGGATGCTCAATAACGTAGCTGAACTGGTTGATGCCTGTTTACGCAAACGTAAATTGTCTGTTGTTGTGTATACAGAAGTACTTGTTGTGGAGGCAGAAGATGAAACTGTTGAACTCGCCGTCACTTTTGTTAAATATTGCGAACTGACAAATCCAGTTTTAGTTCCGTATTTCACCTTATACCAGCTGCCACTTTTAGATATGTAAGTAACCTGTTTTCCTTTTGGAATTGTTGTGATTTTTTGCGCCTTTGTACTTGCAGACTTTCTCATATTCAAATGATCGGTTGTTTTATAATATGTATCAGCCGCTTCAGCTACTTGTATACCCGTTAAACTACCTGTTGGCCCAACACCACCACCCAAAACCAGTCCGGTAGATAAAAGAACGGATGTTGCCATGACCTTGAATGGCAGCTTATTTCTTTTATTCATTAAGATCCTCCTTTGTAACAAAATATCAGACATAAATATTATTTTAATAAAATTATAATTCCTTATAACTCTTGATATATAAATAAACCACATTTCAAATTATATAATTTATTATTTTAAAATAATATCACTATATTTCAAAATATGTTTTATTGGTAATTATTAAATCAATCTCTTAAAATTCATTACCTACCGTTTCTATCTTTTAAAGCAGCAAACGCAAAAAAGATGACATCTGAACAGTTCAGTTGTCATCTTTTGAACTTGCTTATTTACTTTTATTTAAATCAATTGAAATATAAGATTTGGAAACCCAGCCTGACTTAATCTTATCTTTTGAGTATTTGACCTTATACATATTGTTTTTTAATTCTGGTTTATATTCCTTATCCAAAACTAATTCAATATATTGATAGTTTTTAAATGTACCAAGTTTATCAGAGTCAGTACTAGCTGCTTTCCTAACATTCAATGTGGTTGTCGTAATATGAGCTAGGTTTAAAACTGTCATATACTCATTATATTTGCTTAAACTGACCGCATTTGTATGGTAGGTTTTACCGCCATATGTAACCTCCAGCCAGTAGTCATTCCATTTTTTCACTAGGTTAAAGCTAGCTCCTTTTTTAATGGTTGCTGCTACTTTTTTGGTATCTCCCTTTTTGCTATAAAGCTTGATATTGTCATTTGCTACTGCTTTTGTACCCGCAGGAAAACTGTCATACGTGTTTGGCCTAGCTGGCTTCGTTGGAACAGATGTATTAGCCTTTTCGTTCCTCGCCCCTTCCTTGCTATAGGCAAGAATTCCGGACATATGTCTGCCAATCCCCTCTCCCCACTTGGAGTCACTCGCATAGTAAAAGTTCATACCTTTACTCATACTGTCTACTCTGGCACCATTGATATTTTTCACGGTATATCCCAGATAGGCCCCGTTATATCTCCATTCTTTTGGATTTAAATAGGTAGCCTTTAATTCTTTGGCGATATAGTCGATGTTAGCTTCAATCGATGAAAACTTAACAGCTCCTACATAAGGGGCTAGATCATAAGCGCCAAAACCAAATAAATTCTTTTTACCCATTGAAATAACGGAAGTTCCATAGCCGCTTTCATGAATAGCGTGGGCTGCAAGATATAGGGCATTCACTCCATTGGCTTTAGCTGCATCAATAATGACTTGCCCTTGACCAGCTAAGGCACTACTCTTACCATTAGCTCCCTTGGTAATATAATCATTTATTTGTTTAGCGTTTACCGAGGACTTAGTACGTAAATCCATAAACAGATAGCTATTTTTATTTCCCTCTAGCTTTTTAACCCGGTCCATCTCTGCTTGCGTGAGTAAATACGTCCCCGGCACATAACCTTTTTCGCCCCCATAATTCACTTCATACCAACCGTTATTTGTTCGATACGCACTGGAAATAGCTTCCCCTCCAGGTATCGTTCCAAGTTTTTTAGAACTCGTGTCATTTGACGCATAGTAGTCAGCACCTGTTGTAATCAATACATAAGTACTCTTATTAATCACTTTTCCAGCTAGCCGATCAGGGACAGGCACGGGCACGGGCTTGGGTACCGGTTTTGGAGTTGGCTTTGGCAGCGGATTCGGAACTGGCTTGGGTGCAAGAGCTGGAGTTACTGCCGGTGCCGTATATTTAGAAAATTTACTGATATCAATATAGCCTGTCTTCCCTTTATAGGTGACCTTATACCAGTTGCCCACGCGATAATTTGTTTTCACGACTGTACTTTTAGGTACAGTCAGCAGACTGCCATGCGTAGCTCCTGCTGATTTATATAAGAAAGTGTTCGACTTTGCCTGATAGCTTGTTTCAGTCAGATTAGCAGGAGTTATCTTACTAACCAAGCTGGAAATGACATAATAATTCTTGCCTTTGTAAGATACTCGATACCAAGTTTCTCCTTTGCTATTTACGATTCTTTGGGTAGATGTAAATACATTATTAGTAGGAATCGAGTATACCTTTGCTTTTTTGTATCTGGTGTGGAATGTAACGAACTTGTTTTTTTATTAGATAAATAGGCTGTCTTCGTTGTTATATATTGATAGTATTCTTTCATATAGGAGCCGCTGACCCAGCCGGTCTTTGATCCATACTTCACCTTATACCAGCTGCCATACTTTTCGGCTGAGGACAAAATTTTGTTCTTCGGAATGGTAACCAGGACTTTTCCCTTTGTTGAATATGTGGAGCGCATATTCAATTTGGCGGTTGTTTTAAATTTGGTTGCTGCTATTTTTGTGATTTTGACCGTTTTTGTGGTTTTTGTAGTTGTCTTTTTGATATATTTAGAACTTACATAACCGGTCTTGGATTTGTAGCTCACTTTATACCAGCTGCCTGACTTCGATTTATAGGCAACCATTTTGCCTTTCGGTATAGTCAGCAGGACCTTGCCTTTAGTGGATGCACTCTTCCTCAAATTCACATTGGCAGTTGTTTGATAAGTTGCTTTTGATGTAGAAGTTGAAGAGGATTTGGCTACTGATGAAGATGAATTTGTTACCTTACTCAAATATTTTTTGCTGACATAACCGGTTTTAGAACCATATTTAACCTTGTACCAGTCCCCAGTTTTAGAAATGTACGCAACTTGCTTTCCTTTAGGAATGGTAGTTATAACAGATTTCTTTATACTCGCGCCGCTTCTCAAATTCAACTTGTCTGTTGTTTTATAATAAGTTGTTGCAGCTGCCTCCACGTGAGTGCTGCCAAAACCTGCAGTTTCTATAACCGATTCCCCCGTTGTAAATGCTGCAAATAAAAGAAGCATAGTACTAACAACAATAGCCGAGATTCTATTTCGCTTATCCAATAGGACATCCCCCTTTATTTTGCATAATATATAAAACAGTTCATATGACATCTTGTTATTCCATTTTCTATTAGCAAAATTACTAACAATCTATGTATCGGTCATTGTTATTCCTTTTTTAGTAATTCACCTAAATATAACCACTAAAAATAAGCCCATCATATCAAACTATAACGAACTTAAATTATGTTATTTTAGAAATTATGGAGAGTTGGTGGGCTGGAGGAGGTTCGTCTTGGCGAAGGCTTGCCCATCTATCCGAAGGAAACAAGGGTATCAATCATGGCTATCTATAAAAATGTAATTTCAACATCCTAAATTTGCGTAACAAAGTTGTTAGGATGCTGAAATTACATTTATGTTGAATAGTAGTATTATTTCTTTATGAGGAATAAAGTCTTCTTTTTATTTTTGGTGTGTTTTATGTGATCAGTAATCGATTTCTCCATTTTATTAAGGGGTAGATTTACTCTTAAGGGGTTCTATTTTCAAGATATATATTAGAAATTTTGCTTCTTTCTCTTTTTGTCTAGAAAAGCTAATCTCATCTTGATTTTACTTTTCCTTCCTTTGTTAACTAATTGTATAATGGCCACTTGTCTATTCCTTTACATTTATTACGAAAGACATATCCGGTCTTCTCACCTTCTTCCAAACTTATACATTACTTGTTACTTTCTCTAATCTGACAATACCCGTTCCTTGGTCGCTTTTAGTGTCCATCTTCAGATTTAGTTTAAAAAACGCAAGCAAGCTATCATCCTGAGATGATAGCTTGTTGATGAAAATAATTTTCAGGTATTTTATTTAGATGTAATCGTCAAGCTGCTTTGTTTTTGGATAGCAGCTTCTCTAAATGCTTTTTGTTGAGCTGGAGTCATAGTTCTATATTCTTTTAAGAATTTCTCATATTTTGGTACAACATCTTCAACTGTACCAAAGTCTTTTATTTCTCCATACTCAAGCCATAAAGCTTTATTACAGAAATCCTTAATTTGTCCAATTGCATGACTAACAAAGAAAATCGTTTTTCCTTGATCCCTAAAGCTGTACATTTTCTTTTTGGATTTCTCAGCAAAAGCTTGGTCACCTACTGATAAAGCTTCGTCGATAATCAGAATATCAGGATCAACTGTTACGGAAATTGCAAAACCAAGTCTTGATTTCATCCCGCTGGAATATTTCTTAACAGGTTGGTCAACGAACTTGCCAATATCAGCAAATTCAATGATTTCCGGCTCCAATTCCTTAATCTGCTTCTTATTGAACCCAAGCATTAGGCATTTCAACTCAATATTCTCCCGGCCTGTCAGCTGATTATTCAAACCGGAAGCAATCGCAATCAAGGAGGTTTGTCCAACTGTTTTAACTGAACCCATCGTAGGAGGAACAACCCCCGCTATTATATTGGATAATGTTGATTTTCCTGATCCATTAACGCCAATCAGTCCAATAACATCGCCTTTACTGGCTGTAAAACTTATATCTTGAAGCGCATAGAAATCATCTCCATATCCTCCCGGCAGAAGGATATCAAGTAATTTTTCCGAGGTTTTGCTATGCATTCTATATCTTTTATAAACATTTTCTACAATAACTGTTTTCATAGTAGACCTCACTCCATTTTACAAATAATCTACAAAATGATTTCTAAATTTCAAATGAAGCGCTGATCCAATCATGAGTAACACAATCGTTACTCCCCAAAAATATAAGGTATAGTGTGAATGCTCGATGAAATACCAGGATTGGCCTAACATCGCTGCACGATACCCTTCCACTAAATAGGTAAGTGGATTAAATTTTATAATCATTTGCAAAAATCCTGGCAAACTATCTGATACCCATAATATAGGCGTTAAATAAATCAGCATCCTCATAATAGCTTGTACAATCATCGTTACATCTCGAACAATGGTAGCCAGTGTGGATGTGACAAGCGCAACGGCAAAGAGCAAAATAACCGCTGCAGCCATAAAGTAAGGCAACTGTATATAATAAATGGATATTGGGAATCCACCAAATTGCAAAATGATGGATACAATAATCACGATGACAATATGCTGATAAAATTTCGACATAATGACATATGAGGGAATAGCACTCATAGGGAAACTCATCTTAGAGATAAAATTGATCCTCGTATAAATCGATTTCGTCCCATCCATAATGGCAGGATTAGCAAAGAACCACAGAGAAATCCCGGATAACATCCAGAAGATAAACGGTACGTCACCAATTTCTCTGCCTCCCCGGATTCCCATCCCGAACACTACCCAATATACTCCTATTTGTATCAAGGGATTCAAGAACTCCCATAATATACCTAAATAATTGTTGTTATTAGCACTTTTTAATTCAAATACAGACAATCGTCGAATTAAATAAAATGAACGTATTTGTTCTTGTATGACCGTAAACATAGACTTCATAAATTTTGAATATCCTTCCCCACTATTTTACAACAGATACATGTATAGCAAAGAGTCTATTATAACGCTCTCTGTCTGGATAGTATTGTTTTTTCATCAAACAAATATGAAATTAAGTTTTCGCTGGAATGTCCTTTTGAATACTTATTCCATTTATTTGCATACTCTTCAATCGTGTCCATATCAAAACTGTTCTCTTTAATGAGGTCTATAATAGCCTCTGAATTGTTTACTACTGGTCCTGGGACCATTTTTTCATATTGATCCCATAATCCTCTGTCTTTTGTGTATTCACCTAAATCATAGGCGAAGAAAATCATCGGTTTCTTTAATAAAGAGAACTCGAATGATATAGAGGAGTAGTCTGTTATTAAAATGTCCGCAACCACCAGTAATTCGTTAATATCGTACTCTGGTTTAGAGTAATTCAGGACAAAATCGGGATAGATTTTAGTATAGTCCGGAATATTCTTAATCGCTGGATGTAAACGTAACATAACAACATATTCATCATGCAATTCATCATATAATTTTTTTAAATCTAATTCTAACTGAAATTCATTCAGTTCGTTATCACGATAAGTTGGTGCATATAATATTACTTTTTTATCCCAAAGCAATCTGTTTTCCTTAGTTAATTGATTGAATACATTTTCTTTTTCAGCCTGATTATAAAAAAAGTCAGTTCGGGGGATACCAGTTCTAAGGATATTTTCTCCCTTTAAATCAAATGCATTCATGAAATAAGTGCCCATGATGTCAGAACCAACAACCACTTTATTAAAGCGTTTATACACATCCATGAATCGTTTTACTGCTTGATCAGATCTGTTTTGAACAGATGCATCTTCCAGACCAAATTTCTTAATGGCTCCTGAGGCATGCCAAAGCTGAACACATTCCACTTCAGGTCTGAAGTCAGTAGCTGCCAAGAAACCATAATAATTATCAACCATTACATAGCGAGATGTGGCTAAATGATATATAGATTGAATGAAATCAACCGGATTTTTATTTTCAATCAAAGCTATAGTGGCATCCTCATATTGCTGAAATCTTTTATAGCTTGCACCCTTACATAAAAAAACCACGTCAAAAGAAATATGTTTCCGACGCATTTCTTCATACACATACTGAGTGTTATCACCAAAAGATACAACAAATACCACCTTGTTTTTGAGGGGAAATAGATTAAAAATATTAAATATTATTTTAAAGATCAACAAATACAACTGAATAACTAGTTCTTTAGCCATTTTTCACCTTAAATAAATCTTTTTTGATTTGAGATGTTGAAATACCGATCGTTCTTGGTAAATAAACGACCTGGCAGTGCTCTTTCAGAAAGTCGAAATGGCCTTCCCAATCATCTCCCATGACAAAAACATCTATATCATGTTCCTTAATATCTTTAATCTTTTGTTCCCAGTTTTCCTCTGGAATCACTTCATCAACAAATTCGATTGATTCCAAAATCAGTTTTCTATTTTCATAGCTATGATAAGCTTTTTTATTTTTCGCCTTATTAAACTCATCAGTGGACAAGCCCACTACTAAATAATCGCCCATTTCTTTGGCTCTTCGTAAAATATTGATATGACCGACATGTAATAAGTCAAAGGTGCCATACGTAATAATCTTTTTCATTTCTACATCTCCTTACCTAGTTCATTAACAAACTGGTAACTGACCAAAAAACGAGCAACGTACAGTAACATCAAAAAACATATTCTTAATTATATAACTCATACATAAAACTTTCAAACCTGTGTCGAATACAATCTAAATTATAACGTAATCATGTATTATTTGTAACATAAAGTTTTTTTGCAGTGCATGATGGTATATATGTTTATAACATGCCAGAAGAGTGAATTCACCTCACAAAAAAAGGAAATCATGATCGAATTGATCATGATTTTTTAATTGGTTTTATTAATGTTTCAACAAAACGTTTGGACGCTTGTCCATCAAAGTCTTCAAAGAATCGTTCTTTAAAAGCTTTAACCTTTTGAATATCAAAGGAATTTTGTTGAACCAGAGATATAACTTGTTCGGTATATTCTGCAAGAGGACCAGGAATAAAATCCCTATACTCATAATAGAACCCTCTATCCTGCAAATATTCCTCTAAATCATACGCATAGAAGATCATCGGTCTTTCAAGCAGTGCATATTCAAAAATAACGGATGAATAATCACTGATTAGTATATCTGTAATGGAAAGAACATTATTGATATCATTCTTACTTAAATTTAGTACGAAATCCTTTACTTCTTTCGGAATGTCAACACCTTTTGTAACAGATGGATGAAGTTTCAAGATCAATACATATTCATCAGAAAGCTCTTTAGCCATTTTCTTCAAATCAAGCTGGATATTGAAGCTGGAGCGCTTTCCCGGACCTCCTCTGAAGGTTGGGGCATACGTAATAATTTTTTTATTACGCATAGCTGGGTAAACCGCCGCATATTTTTGCCTTAAATATTCAATTCCTTCTTGATCAAAAAAGACATCTGTTCTCGGAAGGCCAACCGGATATACATTTTCATGAGATATTTTAAAGGCTTCCGCATAGTGAGGGATAATTTCCTTACTCGTAACAGCCACTTTCGTATAAGAACCATGAGCTTGATTTTCAAACTCTTCCGTGTTGCTTTCGCGGTAACCTACTGCACTATGGCCAAATTTCTTAAAGGCACCGGCAGCATGCCAGGTTTGGATCACTTCTGTTCTTTTTCTGGCCCTCAATTTATATAATGGTGGGTAATAATCATCAAGAATGACATATTTTGATGTAGCAATGTCATAATATAATTTGGCGAAATCTCTAAAAGACCTTTTCTTTTTAAAATGCCCTACTACCTTATATTCAGGCCTTATTTTAATCAGTTGATTATAAATATATTCAAAGGAATCCTGCAGTTCTTGTGTTTTATTAGTAACAAAAGTAATTTTATTTTGTTGAGGCATATATCCGCTTACCGGAAATATTATATGTCTTAAGATTGCCGTTTTGATTTTTGAAGTGGCTCTTTGATATTTTCTTTTATAAATATACTGAAGTATTGGAATCATACTATTTTTTCTTCCTGCCTTTAATACTGCGTTGAATGATTCTTGATAAATCTTGATGTTCACTTCATTCTTTAATGAAATTTTTGAATGAGCCATTCTTACTAATTTTAAATACAGTCTTTTAACTGGACTGGTAAGTAAATCATAACGATTTACGATATTCTTATAAATAACCGTATGCAATGCAGGAATATCATTAAATAAAGTCATATCAAGATTTTTTACCCATGAATAAAAAATCTCCATAGTATCTAGTTGGGCTTTAATATTCCGACTGTCTATAGCATTCCGTAAAGCCGGCCAAATATCTGCAGATACTAATCGATTATAATAATATTTCTTTAAATGATAACGGGAAACTTTATTTTCGATATAGTTTTCCCAAAGCTGGTTCGAAACAAGGATGCTCTTCATGATATCCTGCATAACATGAACCGAATTAACCAATACAGTTTGTGATAATGACAAGTTATCTGCTGCTTCACGTGTACGATAGCGATAAATGACCTTATCAATCGTATATATATTAAACCCCGCTCGTAAATAGGCCTCAATTACAAACGGTTGATCTTCAGTGACCTTAATTACAGTAGGGAATCTCAGATCCCGGATTAAAGATTTACTATAGAGCTTATTACAGGGACCTAAAGAATATAGTAATTCCTGATTGGAAATAAGGTTCTTATACCCTTCAGTATATACACCATTATTATAATGGCTTGCAATAAACCAGGTTTCATGTTTATTAAAACTTTGAGAAGCTCCAATCACTAATTCAACCTTTTTTTCAATAGCCGCCTTATATAGATTCTCCAGGGCGTCAGTGGGCAAGATATCATCCGAGTCTACAAAGCTGATATATTCACCTTTAGCTATATCTAACCCAGTATTTCTTGCTGTTCCCGGTCCTGCATTATTCTGCTTTAAGTATATTATATTCGCATACTTTTTCTGATAACATTTAATTATCTCAGCACTCTTATCACTTGATCCATCATCAATCATAATTATTTCTATAGGTGATAATGTTTGTTTTACTAATGACTCCAAAGTTTCTTCAATATATTCTTCTACATTATAGACTGGGGTGATAACACTTACCTTAACCTGGTTCATATTGTTGTACCTTTCCTGAGTTGGGATTATTTTTCTAAAATTACAGTTATTAAATCAACTATTCTTTCACTAGCCTTACCATCTAATTCATCAAAGAAATATTGTTTAAAGGATTGAATTTTTTCCTTTTGAAAATCTCCTTCAGAAATAATCTTTATCATTTCACCTTGTGATGTAGCTAATCTACCTGGAATAAATTCTTTATAATCATAGTAGAAGTCTCTATCAGACGTATAATCTTCTAAATCTGGAGCGTAAAATAGCATCGGTTTGTTTAACAATGCATATTCAAAACAAACCGATGAATAATCCGTAATGAGCAAATCCGAGATAAATAATAAATCATTAATCTCACTATACTCGGTAAGGTCATAAAAAAAGGAACTATATTCCGTTGGTATTTCCCACTTATCTTTGACAAATGGATGCTGCTTAAAAATAAAAATATAATCGTCTTTTAAATTTTGATAAATGTTCTCAAGATGAAGAAAATCTAATGGATAGTAAGCTGATTGTTGCCCATTCCCCCGAAAAGTTGGAGCAAACAAAATTACTTTTTTATCTTTAAAAGCGGGAAACTGTTTATATAATTTATCTTTAATTTCCGATCCTTTTTTCTCGTCAAAAAAAAGATCCGTCCTTGGAATACCAGTAGCAATCACTTTACTCTCATCTATTCGAAAACCATCTGCATAATGCTTTATGACATTTTTCGAACTTACAATAACCTTAGTATAGTTTCTATGGTTCTGCGAATCAGGTTCAGGCCCTCCTGGCATACCTAAACGACTAAACCCAAACCTTTTAAAAGCCCCTACTGCATGCCATACTTGAATTAATTCTGCTCCTTTTCTTATTTTCAAAGGGTAGATCATAGGATAGAAATCATCCAAAAATATCACCTTAGATGTTGCAAGATTATAAGCAAGTAATAGCATTTCTTTATAAGTTTTTTTTGCAGCTGTACTTTCCTTAAACAACATATGACAGCGAAACTCTTTATCGCTTGCCATTAGCTTTTCATATATATAACCTAGGTTCCCCCCCATTTCGGTACGACTATCAGAAATAAACAATATTTTCTTTTTTAATGGTAGTAAACAGAAATAATAATAAAGTAACTTAAATATATAGGTTCGAAAAAACCTATAAAATAAATTCCCTCTATTCCTTTCTATTTTTTGTACTACATTTTTGGAAACAGCTATGAACTTTAACATAGTTGTCTTCACTTCTTCCAATTTTATTAGTAATAAAATTACATCTTTTAATAAATACAACACACCTAGGGAAAAACCCTTTGTTTGTGTGGAAAATTTTTATAAAAAAAATAACCCCAATTAAAGATTGGAGTTATTTTAGTCAGTCTATTCTGCATCTTCTTCCGGATTCTTATTTAAAATCAGTTGATCAACTACCCTTGCGCTCGATTTACCATCTAATTCCCCAAAGAAATAATTAACAAAAGGAGGTATTTTCTCCATTTTGTAATCACCCTCGGCAATGGCGGCAACAATTTCCTCAGCCGTTCTGACAAGCGGACCCGGGATGAAAGAATGGAATTCATAATAGAAGTCCCTCGTTCTCACATATTCCTCTACATCATACGCAAAGAATAGCATTGGCTTGTTTAATAAAGCAAACTCAAAACAAACCGAGGAATAATCCGTAATCAATATATCAGTGATAAATAACAAATCATTAATTTCTCTATAAGAAGAAAAATCATAATAAAAATCACTGTATTGATATGGGATACTGATATCATTTTTAACAAATGGATGAATTTTAAATAAAAATACATATTCATCACTTAAATTCTCATAAAGTCTCTTTAAATCAAGGACTTCCATAGGATAATGAGCTGATTGTTGTCCATTTCCTCTAAAAGTTGGAGCAAACATAATTACTTTTTTATTTTTCAGGAATGGATATTCCTCATATAATCTCTCTCTAACTTCTTGCTGATATTCAGTATCAAAAAATACATCTGTTCTCGGAATACCAGTCGGAATAACATTTTCCTGATCAATTCCAAAGCCTTCAGCATAATGCTTCGCGACCTTTTCAGAGCTTACAATCGCTTTCGTATAGTTCCTATGATTAATTGATTTTGGAGAAGGACCACCTGGACGGCCAAGACGGCTGAAACCAAATGTTTTAAAAGCCCCCACAGCATGCCATAATTGTATTAATTCGGCTCCTTCACGAATTTTCAATGGATAAATCAGCGGGTAAAAATCATCCAGTAATATATATTTAGAGGTAGCCAACTGTTTAGCAAGGTCTATTAATTCCCTATATGTTTTCTTCTCATCTACCGCTCTTTTCAGCATAAATTTAAATTCAAAACCTTCATTTCTACGCAATAACTCATCATAGACAAATTGAAAGTTTCCACTGAGGTCATCGCGGCTATCTGAAGCAAACACAATTTTATTTTCTTTTAAGGGATATAAGGAATAAAAACGATACGCCGTATTAAACAAAGCTTTAGATAAGGCTTTATAAACAAATCCTCTTTCTTTTTCTTCTGCATCCAATGCCATCTCAGCTGGATCCATATCCTTTAATTTAGTAGAGGTGATTTTTAATGTTTTCTTAGGCAGGTCATATGTTACCAACAAATTAAAAGCCATTTCTCTTTTTGCTGTAAAGTATTCCATTTTGGTGGAATGGAATCCGTTAGCCAAAAATTCATTGACATTTCCCAATGTAAAACTCTTACTATATTTTCGATCACCAAGTATATGAACCTCTACCTCTAAATACACACGGTATTCCCCTTGATAAAGAGGCATATTCTTATCAGATATAGTAGCAAAGTTAACTTTACCTTTAAAACCAGCCCAATGATATTGTTCATCTATTATGTCTTTTTCTGTAATAACTTCTGTTATAGCAACATCTGTTAAAGGGATAATGATGCTGCTATTCGCCTTTGTATTTACTAATAATAGTCTCTTTTTAACGAGATCTTCATCTAACATAGGGATGCCCTCTAAATAAAAGTAACCACCGACTTCCATGATAGGTCCATTCCAATCCAAAGAAGTTACTTTCCTTCTTGGAATAAGCTTTTCCTCTAGATTTGCAAGTCTTTCAATAATCGGCAAGGATTCCTCTAACATGTCCCGTTTTACAATCACTTCATTATCATTTATAACCAAAGGATCTTCTTCCAAATAAACGTCTGAAATTACCTCAGGGTTTTGATCAATTGGTGTTGAGGATTGTTTATTTCCAAATAGCATTCTCTTGATGACTCTTTTCATTCTTGAAAACATGGTTGTTTCTCCTATCTATATCAGAATACTCTTATTTAATTGTATAAAAAAACATGCAAAAGAAAAACTTTTTTCGTATATTATATAAAAAAAAAGGGGTATATACCCCTTTTTAATTTTAACCTAAAAGGTCTTTTACAATTCTCTCAGACGCTTTTCCATCTAACTGATCAAAAAAACGTTGACGGAAGCATTTAATCTTCTCTAAATCTTTTGATTCATCGATTATCCATTTAATCAAAGCTTCACTCTCATAAAGAATGGGACCTGGAACAAACGACTCAAAAGAATAGTAAAAATCTCTTTCCTCTAAATATGATTCCAAATCATGAACAAAGAAGGCGATTGGCCTATTAAGAATACTGTAATCAAATATGATAGAGGAATAATCCGTTATAAGAATATCTGAAAGAAGTAATAATTCTTCGATAGAAAAATCTTTATGAATATGATAGGCAAAGCCCTTTAGATTTTCATCTAATCTGACCCCATTGGTCATATACGGATGTAAGTGAATTAAAAGGGCATACTCATCACTTAAACTATCCTTCATTAACCTCATATCAATAGGAATATTAAATGTCTCCTGGTAATGACTTTTCCCTCTAAATGTTGGAGCATACAAGATTAACTTTCTATTTTTCAAATCAGGAAATGAACGGTATAACTTTTCCTTAACAAGATTCTGCCTTTCTTCATCAAAGAAATAATCAGTTCTCGGCACACCCAGCGGGTATATACGTCCTTCATCCATTCCAAAAGCATCAGCATAATGTGGTACAACTTCTTTTGAACTAACGTAAACCCTTGAGTAATTGCCATGAATTTTAACATGTTTTAAATAATCACTACTTGGACCAAATGACTTGCCCATCGTACTTAAACCAAATTTTTTAAAAGCTCCAGCTGCATGCCAAACTTGTACAATCTCGGTTCCTCCCCTCGGATGAATAACGTATACAGGGAAGTAAAAATCATCAATAATAAAAAATCGAGAAGTGGCCATATGAAAACTAGCCTTTATTAAATGAATGGCATATTCTATTTTGCCAGCCAGAGAGCTATTAAACTTCTTTGCAAGGACGATACATTTGATATTGGGATAATTTTGATCTATTTCTTCTTTAATAAAAGCTAGGTTACCTTCCAAACCGGTGGAGCGATAAGTAGCAATCGTTATTTTATTGTGATCAACCTTAAAAAAAAGAGAGGTCAGGAAATAGGCAAGCTGAATAAGATACTTAGTAAATAATGTAGGTAATATACGTAAGTGTTTCATTTATTTGCCTTCCTGCCCCTCTTAAAAGTAAATCTTATATTTTCCACTCCATCACAGTCTTACCCCAAGAGGACGTCAAATCTTTTTCAAACGCAGATAGAATATCGCTGATTGTCTTAACCTCTTGTACTTCACCAACTAATGTTCCCAGATACTCAACAACATCCGGGTTTTCTTTTAGGAAGTTAACTGTTCTCACAAAATCTTCACGTCCGCTGCGGCTGCTTCCAATTAGTGTGATTCCTTTTTCCAAAATCATTCTTGTATTAACCTCAACTGGGAACTCAGATACCCCCATTAGAGATATAGAACCTTCCGGATGAAGGTGGTCGATCATCTGGTCAATCGCATATTGGCTTCCTTTCCCACCAACACATTCAAATGCATGATCAATTCTCAAATCTTCCGGGATTTCATCAATTGTATAAACTTCATCCACGAAGGAGAAGTTGTCCAATTTATATCCGGTTTTACCGAAAATAATAACTTTGCAGTCTTTGTACATTTTTTTAAGGAATAGAGTCGTAATGAACCCAAGGTTTCCATCTCCCCATACGCCAAATACATTGCGGCGTTTATGAGACCGACTCTCAAATCTGGATAAAACATGAGTTGTAATGGTCATCAATTCCGTAAATGCAACAACATACGGGTCAATTCCTTCTGGTAATTCAACAATGCGGTCCCGTCCCATAAAGACATAATCCTGCATGAATCCATCATAGCCACTTGAACGGAATTTGCTGGAACGCAAGTAGTTCTCACCAATTACTTCATCTTTCTCTGTCGGTGTGTTAGGTATCATAACGACCATTGTACCATTCTTAATTTCACCCTTAGGATCGTAGACGACCTTACCTATAGCTTCGTGGATTAAAGCCATTGGCAGCTTTTTCGCCATTGCTTCTTTCCCTCGAGATCCAGTATAGTATCGTTGGTCAGCAGCACAAATAGATAGATGCGTTGGTCTAACTACAACAAAATCTTCATGGTACTGTAGTGAACGATCATTATAAGCTACTTCAAATTGCCTAGGAGATACAAGTCTATATACCTGATTAATCATTGTTTATTCGCCCCTGTATAATAGCATTCGCCACTTTCAAATCATATGGAGTAGTAACCTTAATATTAAACACTTCTCCTTTAACAATTTTAACTTTTTCGCCTTTTAATGCACAGATTTTACAAGCGTCTGTTAAAATTCGTTTTTGTTCGTCTGTTAAAGAATTATAGTGTTCAGTCAACATTTTGATATTGAAACTTTGTGGAGTTTGCCCTTGGTACATGGTATCACGAACAGGGATGTCTGAAATGACTTCTCCATCTTCAGATTGAATGATTGTATCTATTGCTTCAATTACTGTATCAACCGCACCATATTTAAGACTGGCATCAATGTTCTCTTCAATAATCCGATGAGTTAAAAATGGACGTACAGAGTCATGAGTAATAATGACATCATCGTCATTGATTCCAAATGTCTTCTCTATATATCGAATACCACTCATAATAGATTCGTTACGGTCTTTACCGCCTTCCACAACTACAATATGGTCATTTACACCAATAAATTTCCTGATTATATCTTTAGTATGATTAATCCACTCTTTAGGTGTAACGACTAGAATTTTATCAAAACGATCATTTAACATAAATTTTTCAATTGTATGAATGATGATGGGCTTATTATTTAAAGGTAAATACTGCTTGGGCATATTCGTATTACCCATACGAGTGCCTTTACCACCTGCTAATATTTCTGCATATATCATTACCTTACCTCATTTCATTTTTATTCAAATTTATGACAAAAAGGATTAAAATTCACCATGGGTATACATATTAAAAATCCATGTAAACTATACACTTTTTTATTTACTATTTCAAGCGTCCCTCTATTATAACTATTCTGAAATATAAAGCATTTTATTTAACGAATTCAAATTCCGTGATGCTTTCATTAATCATTATATAATTACTATGTTAAAATTTAATAGACACGGATAATAATAAGAATAATAATATTTCTTTAGACATACAAAATAAGGAGAATAATTCATATGAAAGATCATGTATATATGTTAATTAATGACATTAAACTTAATCGAGGTGGAGCAACTCAGGCATTAATGAACAGAGCAAATATGCTAAACGACAATGAATGGAAAGCGGATATTCTAACATTAGATTTCACTCTAAATTATTCTGAAATTGAAGACGAACTTAGAAAAATAGGTCGATTAAACGAAAATGTATCAATTATAAATATTTATGATGAGTTGATAAAGCAATATTCAAATGGTGCAAGTATAGACAAGACTTTGTACGATAAAGAAAATACTTTGCAAGAAGAGTCCTTAATAGTCCAGAATGATGAATTTGAACAAAAAAATTATGCCCGCTACTTTCTAAATGGGAGCTATACAAAGTATAAAAAATGGGATACTAAAGGTAATTTGCTATTTATTGATTATTTTAATGAAAATAGATGCAGAACAAAGCGTTCTGAATTTAAACAAAATGGATACCATCACAAGGATACTTATTTTAACCTAAACTCTAATAAAAAGAATCAAGAAATATTCTATACACCTGATGGTTTTTGTTATCTATCCATCTGGTATAATCATGAAAAAGAAAGTATTCAAAATGTATTTCTCTTTGATCGAGATTCCGCAACATCTCATAGATTTAACAATTTAAGGGAGTTGCATATACATTGGTTAAATAACTTCTTTAAGGGGCATGAAAAAAAGCCTTTTGTTATATGTGATGGTATAGGAACTTCTTCGAAATTATTTGAAGTAAATGATGAGTTTGTACACAAAATTATCCCTATACACACCAATCACTTAGATGAGCCAAGGACTGTAGGCAGCCCAATTAGACCTGATCATAAAGCTTTATTTGATCATTATAACACTGCAGAATCGATTGTCATTCTTACCGACAAACAAAAAAAGGATATCATCAAACAGTTCGGTGATCCCGGTAACTTAGATGTCATTCCTAATTCCATTGCACTAAATGATATTGATTCAAAAAAAATCGAAAAACAACCTTACCTAGTATCCTTATTTTCAAGACTTATTGATACAAAAGGAATACCTGAGGCAATAACAATTTTCAGCAACGTTGTTAAAAAACAGCCTAATGCTATTTTAAATATTTGGGGTAGCGGTAATGGACATGACAAATATCAAAAGCTAATTAAAGAATTAAACATGGAAAATAATATCTTTTTAAAAGGATATTGCAACAATGTACATGATGAGATGGCTAAATCACAGGCTGTCATTTTGACTTCAAAATACGAGGCTTTCGGAATCGTAATCATTGAAGCTTTATTAAATAAAACACCATTCATTAGCTACGATGTAAAATATGGGCCAAGCGATATTATCGAACACAAGCGAAATGGCTATTTAATTCGTGAAGGTGATAGCGCTAAATTCGCAAAAACAATTATTAAATTGCTTAATGATCCAGAAAAAGTTGAAAAATTAGGAGAAATGGGCAGAAAAAAAGTAGAAGAACACTACTCAAATGAAATTGTAAAAAAACAATGGATTGATTTATTTAATAAATTGAAACAAGGTAATAACTAATGAAACCTAACTAGTGTGTAAAAATTTCAAAAAAGGTTTTGCAAATTTCATTTGTACCTTACAGAGCAGAACATTTAAAAAAGTTCACTTTGTAAGGTACTTATTTTTATCTAAATATTAGAATATCCTTTCGACAACAATTGAATAGTTTTTAAGACAAAAAAAGATGATCCCTGTTTAATACAGAGATCATCTCCTTCAAGATGGCCTAAAATAGGTTATTTTAATTGGTTTATATTTTTACATCTTCTATTTGTTCACACGTATTTAAAATAAACCAAGTACTATTTATATCTAGGAATATCCAGAACAATATGATATTCGTCCAATAATTGATATAACTGGTACATTCTAGTGGTTTGTTTATATGCCCATGCAATATCTGTAGCATATTGGTGTGAGGCTGTCCCATAAGTTGCAGCATATAGAGGATTCCAACGCATTTTATAAAGAGTATCCTGCCCTCTATTCACATAGCCATTACCTATAAATCCAGCTCCACCTTTAATTGCAGCCTCTGGAGTAAACCAACCCATCTCATATGCATAAGTTGCACCACCTACTAATGGATTACTGTCAATAGCATTGATTCCATACATGTTATAAGTCTTTTTGATAGCTGTTAAATTTTTTCTATTACTATCATTAGCCACAACTAAATTTCCTTTACTATCGCGTCCTACTTCGACACCAGTTGCTAATTGAGAAGTTCCGTTTCCTGTTTCCAGTAAAGCGTGGGCGATTAGGTAAATCTCATTTACACCATTGGCCTTACCACCATCAATGAAAGCTTTTGCTTTCTCAGCCAATATTCCCTTACCAGCTAATATTTTCTGATTAACCTCATTTATATTCAAATTTGCACTCTCGGAGAGTTTAACGAATTGCATGGAGTCTTTTAAAGTTCCTGTAAAGTTGGTAGGATTTAAATAGTGGTTTACATCTTCAGGATTAGCATTAACCCATCCGGAAGTATTTTTCACATGATACCATGTGTATCCGTCTGCCCCCTCTGCATTGTCATAAATTGTAAGAACAGTCCCGCCACTAACTTGGCCATCAGCCATATAATTTGTTCCAGGTCCCCTTCTTAAATTCCATTTATCTCCCTGTATCGTCCCTTTACCATTTGCTATACTCCCTGACTTAAAGGCATCCTCCCTAATCCAAAGCTTATAGCTCTTATCGGTTTGTGGAGAAACTGGAGAAACTTTCATTTGAATATCTAACATGCTACTAAGGCTTATATTATAGTCAGTATATGACTTTAATACTACACTCCCCTCATGAACATATGATTCATGAATCCAAACTGTCTTGCCTCCTAAAGTACCACGGTACCATGTGTTATTTCCGACTTTTTCTGTTAGATTCACCGCAAATTTACTATTTTTATAGCTAGATAGTGAAGAATAGACAATATCTTTGCTTCCGCCCCATGCCTTACTATACGCTTTTCCATCCCCTTTTATATAAAGGGTTTTGGCGTTTTTATCCACTCCAACATGGGTATAAGATTTTAGATCCGATGCATTTACCCAACCAATTACTCCATTCACAGAGCTGGGTTTAGTACTGATCAAATAAAAAACTTGATCACCAATTTTTGCTTGCTTCTTAATAAAATAAACTGAATTAATATACTTTGTTCCAGCCGTAAAAGCAGATGAAGAATCTCCTATTGTCTTATAAATCTTAACTTTGGAATCTAGTATTTGACCCAGACGGCTTGTATTGCTCTCAACTTTTTCTGCAAGATAGCTTGAGTGAATCCAAACTGTCTTGCCTCCTAAAATACCACGGTACCATATGTTATTTCCGACTTTTTCTGTTAGATTCACCGCAAATTCACTATTTTTATAGCTAGATAGCGAAGAATAGACAATATCTTTACTTCCGCCCCATGCCTTACTATACGCTTTTCCATCCCCTTTTATATAAAGGGTTTTGGCATTTTTATCTACTCCAACATGGGTATATGATATTAGATCGGAAGCATTCACCCAACCGATTACTCCATTCACAGAGCTGGGTTTAGTACTGATTAAATAATATGTTTGCCCCTCCATATCAGCTTGCTTTTTTATATAATATACGGAATTTGTATACGATGAACCTGCTGTGAAAAAAGAAGAGGTATTATTTAAATCTTTGAATATTTTAGCAGTTGTACTTTTAATTTGTCCTAGCCTACTTATAGATGATTCTAATATTTTCTGTTTTATTTCAGTATCTAATGTTGCATCCTGTTCCTGTGTATTTACAATCTCTTCCGCTGTTTCCTTCTGTGTTTCTAAAGGAACTTGTTCACTATCTATATCATTAGATTCATGCACTTTATTTTTATCTTCTTCTGCAGATTCGCTTGTTTCTCCAATAGTCGAGCTATCGGGTTGATCTATTGTAATATCCTCTATCATTGTTTCTTCTTTATCAATAGATTCAATTAAATCACTCTCATTTGATTCGCTCTCTGACGCATTTTCTATTTCTGATTGGTTAATTGTTGAATCAGGATTTATACTCTCTTTAGTAAGTGTATCTTCATTTCCCGTTTCAATTTGACTGCTGTCTGTTGTGTTTCCCTCTGCTTCTGCATAATAAGGTCCCACCAAACTAAGAACCAGCATTACAATCAGAAATGTTGCTACAAACCTTCTCATTAGTACCCTCCCAGTATTATCTGTTTTTTTGTGTTATAAGCAAACAAGGAATCCAGTCAGAATTTGTAAAAACATCAACAACACACCTATTGATTTTAACTTCTTTCACAATGAAAATACCAAAAAAATAGCACCCATTTTTGGTTAAATAAGGTATAAGAAAACCAGGTTTTTTAAGTGATTTTGATTACAGAGTGGGAAATACTTATCACCTTTATTAAACAATCATTGGAATTTAAGCTAACTTAAAAAAGGAAATTCGCAGGATTTTTACAGTGGGGAAAGGACAATTTTTCGAGTATGGTATTATAGTGACCTTCATTTTTAAATGAGAAAGTTATGTATCATTTACCATTTAAATAGAAAAAGAGGGTTGCACTCCAAAATCCGTAGATGAATTTTAGAGCGCAACCCTTTCTTTATTATTACGAGAAATCAAAATTTAATTAACTGTGGGGTAATGAGAATAGAATTAATATTGTGGACAAATACCACAGCATCAATGTCATTTTTATTAATATAATCCTTAACAGTCATATGTTTATAATACCTTAAATCCAGTATTCTTGTTTCCTCAAAATGGGAAGGGAAGAATTGAATCATCGCATTAGCATAGGAATCTTTAAGGATTAATACTCTTTTTCCATTTTGCACGTTTGGATTTTGGATAATACCCTCTGGTACATCTCCAGAAAAATAACTAACATAACGATTCGTATAAACATCTTCTTTTTTCAATACCTCTTCATTAAAAAGCGGTTGATTACTTTTGCCCCTATAGGATATTTCAAGAGGTTTTCCTTCTGACTTTTTCTCCACTATAGTAATTGTGTCAGCTTGGGATATATTTTCTCTACCAACCTTTCTCGCCTCAGATCCATAAAAGGGTGTTATATCTTCCCTCCAATTGTAGGAGGACATTGGTAAAGGTTGTCCAATATCGGGAATTTGCATATTCATATTTCTTATAATTTCACTATAAGCATAATACGCTGCCTTTGGCTTCCAATGATGATCGGTATAAAAGTACATATTTTCTTCATCCATGTGCGGCTCAATAGCTGATCTTAAATCAAGTAAATTCACATCTTCATTAAAACCTTTGGATAACTCGTCAGACAATTCATTGGCTCTACTCTCTATATAATCAGGCAATTGATACTCTAGCATCGTTGTCTTATTGGGAGTTAAAGCAAAAAAGACAGGAATATCTTTTTCCTTTAGCTCAGTTGTGAAATCATTAATCTTCGAATGGACGCGTTTGATGGATTCCTGAGGATTATCCAATTCCACAGTGCTAATCAGATATCCATCATCGTTAATATAAACACCCTTGAAGAGGTGTTGTCCAAAAACTTTATGACTCGCAGATGAATTAGTTTCAATCCACTGATTACGCAAAGGAAAACTATCATTATAATAGTCCTCAAACCTACTGAAATAATCGCCGGAGGTTACAGTTTCTAAATTTAAATCAGGTCGCTTCTCCAAAGTCCTTCCTTCCATTTCTGAACTTACACGATCATTATCTATCAAGGACCATATGCCAAAAATGAAAATAGAACATAAGAAGAATATTGCTATAAAATATTGGCTCGCTTTTTTTTCCATGTGATTACTCCTTTAAAAACGGAAATAAATAAATGGGTTAAAAGTATTAGATACAACATACGTAACTGAAAGGAAAAATATAGCTAAGTAAAAGACAGCAGACATCATTTCTCTTCCACCAATCATCAATTTGGATGATGAAAACACTAATTTCTCTTGTAGTAATTTAAATATAGGTGTCGCAGCTATAATAGCCACTAAAATAATAATTCCATATTCAAAACTGTAATATTTCGCCTCAAGATCCCATATGCCAGTTCCATTAAGACCAAACATGGTCTGTATATAAGCAAATGCATAATCAAAGGTTTCTGATCGAAAGAAAACCCAACCTATAACTACAATAACTAGTGAGTATACATGTTGCAGAGCCGCTGGTAATTTCTTTAGCAGATTACCAAGGAACGCTCTTTCCATCATAATAAATAATCCATAATATAGACCCCATGCTATGAAAGTCCAACTTGCTCCATGCCATAAACCTGTGGCAAACCAAACAATTAGTAGGTTTCTATAAGTATTTAAATTCCCTTTACGGTTACCCCCCAATGGAATATACAGATAATCTCTAAACCAGGATCCTAAAGATATATGCCATCTTCTCCAAAATTCAGCTATTGACCTAGATATGTATGGATAATTAAAGTTCTCCAAAAATTCAAACCCGAACATTTTCCCTAAACCAATTGCCATATCAGAGTATCCTGAAAAGTCAAAGTAAATCTGCAGGGAGTACGCAATAATTCCAATCCAAGCCAGACCAGTTGACATCTCTGAAGGATGCAATGCAAATATTTGGTCAGCTACTAGCCCACAGTTATTGGCAAGCAGCATTTTTTTTGCGAGACCAATGATAAATCTTTTTACGCCCTCAGAAAATTTATCAAAGTTTTCAAAGCGTACTTTAATTTGGTCTGCCACTGTTTGATACCGCACAATAGGGCCGGCAATCAATTGTGGAAACAAAGAGATATATAAAGCCATATTAAGAGGGTTTTTCTGTACATCACCGTCTCTCCGATAAACATCTATTACATAACTCATAGCCTGGAATGTAAAGAACGATATACCAATCGGCAGCGGAATGATTGGTATAGAAATGGAAGTATTAAGAATCCCATTGATACTATCCACTAGGAAGTTAGCATATTTAAAAACTCCCAATAGTAATAGATTACAGCCAACCATAATTCCCAATATCCATTTAACCTGAATCTTTTTGTCCCTTTTAGCGTCTACAAATAAGGCAAACAGGTAATTCATTATAATCGATATAATCATAACAATTACAAATCTTGGTTCACCCCAGGCATAAAATAACAGACTAGCCGCCAACAGCACTATATTTTTAAGTCCTGGACGGACCATGAAGTATGCCACTAAAACTATGGGCAGGAATAAGAATAAAAAAACAGTCGAACTAAATAACATGTACTTCCCTCTCTTTTTCTTGGCAATAAAATCAATTATAAATAAAATAGTAACATATATTACCAAAAATCGTGCATATATTCCACTGCTATTCAAGCTATAATTTACCAACTCTGATTAATCCCAATGTAACGAGCACTTACTTCGCAGAGACTCAATTCGAGAAGTACTCCCTATATTCTTGTCTAATCAAACAAATGGCAGTTTATCCTTACCTTATTATTGGAGAATTAATAATGATATTTCCTTTTTAACCTTCAGTGAAGTAAAATAAGGAAAGTACGATTTTTAGAAGGGCAGACTCAAAGATATGAAGAAGAATGTGGTTTATATAGAAGATATACCTTTTTATTCATCAACAATGAAAGATTTTATTCATATAGAGATTAAAAAACGGATAGATGAAGGGCAAAAAACCTTTATTGTCACTGCCAACCCGGAGATAGTTGAATATGCACGCAGTCATGATGATTACTGTTCAATAATTCTTCAAGCTGACTATATCACACCGGATGGAGTTGGCATTATTATAGCTTCAAAAATTCTCAATAAACCATTAAAAGAGAGAATAACTGGCTATGATATGATGCTTGAATTTTTAAAAATGAATACAAAGCGGCCATTACGCATATATATGCTTGGAGCTGAAGCTGAAGTAATCAAAAATTGTGCTGAAAAAATCAAAGCATCCTACCCCAATGTTGAACTGGTTGGATACCATCATGGTTTTATCGATATAGATGATAGTCAATTTGCCGAGAAAATTAGTGCATTAGAACCTGATCTCGTTCTACTTGGCATGGGTTTTCCACGTCAGGAAAACTGGATTACCAAACACTATGATAAGTTTAACAAGGGGGTCTTCATTGGTATTGGCGGCAGCTTTGATGTTTTTTCCGGCAAACTGAAAAGAGCACCCGAATTTTGGATTAAGCTAAATCTCGAATGGCTGTATAGATTGCTAAAGCAGCCAAGTCGTTGGAAACGGATGCTGGTTCTTCCCTTATTTCTTCTAAGAGTTTTAAAACATAAATTGCTTAAATGAGCTGAAAGGAAATCTTTTCCCTTTCAGCTCATTTTGTTAATTTTTCACATCCCTCTATCCTAGTTCTATAGAGTTAACTAAAAATAGATATTTATAAGTTACATATTTTGTAAGAACACTGGGGAAAAATCAATTTTTAGTAGAGGTTTTGACATAAACCGTATATAATTGATAGTTGAGGTTGATATATTTATACAACTATTTCAATCTACTATTATATTTACTGCAATTTGGTTTAAAAATAATCATATTGGGTATTTATATTCAGACTTATAAGATAGAGGGTGGACAATTTGTTAATTGCAGCTTTTTTAGTTGCCATATGCCTAACCATACTCATCACCCCATTTGTAATTAAATTAGCGCATAAAATAGGAGCAACCGATGCTCCCAATAATAGAAAAGTGCACAAAAAAGTGATGCCAAGCATGGGCGGATTAGCAATTTTCCTCAGCTTTATTATAACGCTTCCGATTTTTTCACCGGAAATTGCCCGTTCAGACACATTTTCAGCCATGTTTTTGGGTGCAGCCGTCATCTTGATTCTTGGTATATTTGATGACAAATATGAATTGAATGCAAAAGTGAAGTTAATCGGGCAAATTGCTGCCGCTTTAATTATTGTTATTGTCGGCGATATCCAGGTTAACTATATTAATACACCGTTTGGGGAAACGATTGAATTTGGATTTATGGCGATCCCAATCACCGTTATTTGGATTGTGGGCATTACAAATGCTATTAACCTAATTGACGGATTGGATGGATTGGCAGCAGGTGTTTCAACAATAGCTTTATTAACCATCTCCGCGATGGCGGTATTTAGAATTGGCGATATATTCGTTGCCATGATTGCTTTGATTCTTGCTGGAAGTACATTAGGATTCTTGAAATTCAATTTCTTCCCAGCCAAAATATTCATGGGCGATACAGGAGCTATGTTCCTTGGATTCATGATATCCGTACTATCCCTGTTAGGATTTAAAAATATTACGGTAATTTCCTTAATCATACCGATTATAATATTAGGTGTACCAATTTCTGATACGTTCTTTGCAATGGTACGGAGGTTCCTGCAGAAGAAACCATTACATGCACCGGATAAGTCTCATTTGCATCACTGCTTATTGCGATTAGGCTATTCCCACAGAACCACTGTACTGATGATTTATGCAATGGCTGCTGTCTTTGGACTGGCTGCTTTCATCTTTAGTATGGCCACACTATGGGGCGGAATATTCTTCAGTTTTATTCTG
This sequence comes from Bacillus sp. z50, assembly GCF_058313585.1. Taxonomy (NCBI): domain Bacteria; kingdom Bacillati; phylum Bacillota; class Bacilli; order Caryophanales; family Bacillaceae; genus Bacillus; species Bacillus sp. z50. Next base: position 289,079 of record NZ_JBZFQL010000003.1, on the reverse strand, counting down.
CTTATAGCACTTGAATTGATGGTTGAACGAATTGGCCTTCTTGGCGAAAATCATAAACCTTTGCACAAACTTTTAGCATTACGTTCGGCTGATTCAAAAGAAAGATTTTAATAATAATTGTTATAGCTGCCATAAAAATATATGGCAGCTTTTTAATGAGATTTTAATTATTGGACCTGGAAACTGTCGCTTCCGCTTCATTTCATTAATGCACATTAAAAATACCATACGCTTGCTATTCTTTTGAGCTTGCGCATAATGAATACAGTCTTGTACCTACCAATATCTCTTGAAATGCTAAAAAAACCCCTAATTCTATTTAAGAATTAGGGGTTGATGTTTATTAATCTTTATTCAACTATAACTGAATCATTAGGAATGGAATCTGTTTCCGCATCCTTTTTATAATCAAGATGAGCTTGGAGCTCCTGTTTAATATTTTCCAGGGATTGCTCATCTAACTCATAATAATACGTACCGCCAATGTAAGAATCCTTCCCTTCCAGACTAATGGATTCGATTTGAAGGTTGGATGCTGCCAGTACATAGCTAGAGAAACTCTTCATCTCTTTGAAGGTCATATTGGTTTTCATATTTTTACCGATACCTTCAATGACATCAGCATATTTCGTAATCGATTTAGCTGAAGCTGCCTTGTCAATTATAGCTGTCAGAATCTCCTGCTGGCGTTTACCACGCTCAATATCACTGTCTTTCTTTCTTGTTCTGGCCAATGCCAAAGCTTCTTCACCGTTTAATGTTTGCAAACCTTCTTCAAGGGTGATTGCACCTTGCTCATCATTTGAGTTCTGCTCTGAGAATGTATAAGGCACATTAACTTCGATGCCTTCCAATGCATCAACTACATCAACAAAGGCATTAAAGTTCATTTTCACATAGTAGTCAACTGGAACATCCAGTAATTCTTCGACTGTATCGATTGTATATTTTACCCCGCCATATGCATGGGCATGAGTAATTTTTGAATAGTTATCTTTCCCAGGGATGTATACATATGAGTCACGCGGTATACTTAACAATTTAACTGTTTTTTCTTTATCATTGAATGTAGCAAGCATAAGCGCATCTGTTCTGGAACCTTTTTCATTATTGCGCACACTGCTATCATCTACTCCCATAAATAATACGGATACATTATCTTTAGCAGGATTTACTCCCCGTCCATCGTTTGCAAAATTTTCATCATATGATTCAGAGAGTACATTTTGGGCCTTCACATATAAGTAACCTGCATAACCACCAGCAACTAAAATAACAATAAGAATAGGAAATAAGATGACCGCTGCAATGCGTTTCTTATTTTTCCGTCTACGCCTTACCTTGCGCATATTTTGCCTATTTTGCATTGGTTTTCTCCTTTTATATATATTAAAAAACATAGAAGTCATTTTCAGTCTTACATCATTGTACCCTTTTTCTTATATTGCGTAAATTAATTTTTTCTCCCAAAAAAAGGGTATTATTCTAAATCTCATCAATATTATTCAAAAAAAGACACTAGAATAAACCACTCTAGTGTCTTTCCATTTTTATTAAATTGGCTGACAGTATATAACGCTGCGGCGCATCCCCTATATAATCAAACGGATAACAGGTGGTGACCGTCAGAACAGGGCGTGATTTAGACACAATAACAGTTCGGTCATCAGCATCAACAATTCGGACGCCAAATACTTTATAGGTAAAAGTCCCAGCCGTTGTTTGAACAATCAATTCATCGCCTTTACCAAGCTGCCCGAGTTTACGAAATACTGTATCACGATGGCCAGATAGAACTGAATTATCTTTCATTCCAGGCAGTACACTGTCTGAATAGTGTCCTACACCCTTTTCCAGTTCATCTTCATCTGTTCCTTCAATAATCGGGAGATAAGCTGATATCTTCGGGATAATTAACTCACCGAATTCTTCACCCTTTTTTGGGTACACTTTATATAAATCATCCGATTGATTCGTAACTTGCGACTCGGAAACAGATGCAGGTTCGGGAGTCTCTTCGACTATTACCGGCTCAGGCGCTTTTGCCGTTATAAGAGGCAGACCATACTTCACTATCATGCCAGCACCTATGAAGATCAGAATGCCGGCCAAAAGCACCACTATTCTTGCTTTAGGAATCATGCAGCATCCTTATTTTTCCGACGGAAGAATAATAGTCCGGCTCCTGCTGCCAAGGCTCCTATTCCTAGTAATACACCTTCAGCATAATTGCCGGCTGTATTAGGCAATTTACCGCCGCTAATTGTTTTATTAATGGCTTTTCCTTCTTTATTCTCGATTTTCTCTGCCTTATTCTCCACCAGTGGCTTTGGAACTGTCTTAACCGGTTCAGTAACCTTATCAATTAAATCAGAACCAAACATTTCTGCTGTAATAATCATGTCTGCAAGTAATTCACCTTGTTTATTATAAAGCTCGATTAGCAGATCTGCACCATTAGTTGATTCAAGTACCATAAGTTCATCAATGGAAATCGTCTTTTTGCTGCCATCTTTCGTTAAATGAAATTTAGCTTTCATTTGGTAGATGTCCAAAACTTCATTAAACAAAGCTACAATCTCTTTCATCTGTGCCTCAGTTAACTCTGAAGAACTCTCAAATTCCGGTAAATTATCTGCTCGTTTTTCTAATTCCAGGAGTTTCTCCTCAAGCGCAGGATCGTCAAAATCTATGGCAGAGATGTGTTTTTCTAAATTCTCTAACTCTTGCCTATCAATTCCGAATTCAGCAAGCCCTTCTAATAATGCATCAATAAACATATAACCTAAAACAGCTGCTTCAAGATCTTCAAGGTATTGATAATTAGATAAGCTGTCTCCATTGCTGGTTAGCAATTCATTTAATTCCTCTAAAGTCATTTCGTAATCCACAAGCCATTGTTTCAAGGATTCATCTGTTATTTCAGTGCCCTCAAATTCTTCCCAGCTTAATGCATGCTCTAAAATATTTAAATAAACGTAAGTGTCCTCAATTGATTTAGACTTATCGTAGCCATCTTGGTATTCCAATTCATCCATCAATTCATCTTTGTCGGTAAATCCGTATGTTTCAATCAACTCTTGAAGATTTTCTTCAGTTATTCTTTCACCCAATGCTACTTTTAAATCGTTAATCGAGTTATATTCTGTATATTCTTTTCCGAAGTATGTAAGTATGAGTTCTTCTAATTGATCTGGTGAAATCCCCTCTGTTTCGGCAAACTTGTCAAAATCCCCTTCATTAATTGCAGCAAAACCTACCACCGGCTTTATAACCGTGAATAACAGCATACAAGCAACTAAAGACATGGCTATACGTTTCATCTTCTTCCCCCTATATTGTAATGTTACAAAAATATTACGCTCCAAATTTAGTATAGTTTGTATTAGAAAATAATTCCATATATTTTTCGAAAAATACAAAAATGTATATATTAACCTGTTTGATTAGGATAAAATAGCCTTGTGTGCTTCAGTATTTGTAATAGTATAATTTGTAAGGAGGAAGCTAGCTTTGCTGGAAACAAGAAAGCAATTACATTCGCCCGTCTATGTGAATAAAAAAATGAAAGTCTCTATTTGGCTTTCCATTATGACTATATGTTTTATCTTTCTCTTACCGTTAGGTGTCATGATTATCTGTGAAACCATGGTCAGGAATGACCTGAATTTATACACACTCGGTCAATTTTTTGATTTAAAGACGAAAGCCTTCCTATTAAATTATCTGATTTATTTTGCCGTCATTAATCTATTCTGTATACTTCCACGTAAATTATATTATGTTACTTCTCTAGTCATAAGCGGTTTATTCATTCTCTTTACGATTGCTAATCAAATGAAACTTGAATTGCGAAATAGCCCCATTATGTTATCCGATATAAGTCTTATTAAGGAATTGCAGGGGTTAGATAATCTAGAATTACCAATGAAACCTATTATATTGGGACTTGTAATTTTAATTGTCGGTATACTGATCATCTACTTCTTACCAAAAGGGAAAGAGTTTTGGATTCCCAAGACTCTACTGTTTACTGGTTCATTCGTTTTTCTCCTTATATTATGGAATGAGAAACCGATATCTCCAATGGCCCAGGCTAATCTTTGGTATACACGCTGGCGACCGGAACTGGGCATCAGCGAAAATGGCTTAATAGGCAATTTCACTCTCTTTGCAAAGAAGGCACAAATCCAGCCACCCGCAGGGTATTCTGAAGCTAAAATTAAAGCGCTCGCTGAAAAATATCAACCCGAAACGATGAAACAAACAAATGAAGAAAGCGAACAACCAAATGTGATTTACATCATGAGCGAAGCCTTTGTTGATCCATATCTTTGGGGTGAGAAATATTTCAAGGAGGATCCCACGCCTAATTTCAGAAAAGCCTTCCAGGAATCAATGCACGGGTTTATGTATTCACCCGAGTATGGCGGAGGAACGGCAAATGTCGAATTTGAGGCGGTAACTGGTTTAAGCAGACAATTCCTCCCCGGAGATGATGTAGCCTATAATCAATATTTAAATCATCCAGTTCCATCCGTTGCAAGGGAATTTAACGAAGCAGGATATCACTCAACAGCTATTCATGCTTTTAAGAATTGGTATTATCAGCGTGCCACCGCATATAAAAACTTGGGATTCAACCGGTTTATACCTGGTGATTTTATGAATCTTGATTATCCATTCAATAGTGGGAAAGGCTACCCCTCCGATCGACATATGACTGATTCTATTTTAAAAATTGTGAAGGAAAATGAGAATCCTTCCTTTATTCATGCTGTTGGACTTGAAGGCCACATGCCGTATCCAAGAGCAAAAAAAGGCTCACCTTTTCTTGATAAAACTAAAATGGACGTGAACACTTACGAAATCTTTGGTACCTATGTAAATAAATTAAACAGCGTGGACAAAGATTTGGGCAGATTTTTGCAGGAACTACAGAAACTTGAACGACCTACCATTGTCGTCTTTTGGGGTGACCATTTCCCTGGGTTCACACCCTTTCAAACTGTGTACGGAAAAGAAGGATTAAATTTTACTGCCAGCCTAAATGGCAGCTTCGAGGACTGGATGAAACTTCATAAAGTCCCTTACTTTATCTGGAACAGTCAAGAAAACAAGCCGCTTGAAAGAAATCTTACACCAAATATGTTCAGCCAAATTGTTACAGAAATGGCCAATATCGAAGGTAATGCTGTAACAAACTTGTTGACTCAGGTCGCGGAAAACGGAAACTCCTATTTCCCATATAAGCAATTCACAAAAGAAATGGGAGACTTTACAAGTGAAATGAAGGATTTGCAAATGCTTCAGTACGATATGCTTCACGGCAAAAGGTACTTCATCAAGACCTCCTTAGCTACAAATTTTTCTTCCGACTCTGACTACATCGTTGGATGGACAGAAAATCCAAAAGTTAACATAACTAAGAGTAATGGGGAAATTCTGATTCATGCAGAAGGAATACCTAAATACGCCAAACTATTTGATGAATCTGACGACATGCTAGATATTACTTGGGAGAAATCAGAAGAGGGTAGCTCTACTTTTAAGGTTAAAGGTAATCCAAAAGAAGTGTATTTTATAGTACAAGATGACCGCAAAACAACACTGCAAAAAACCAAGAAGTTTTCTGTTGACTAATGACCGAATTGAACCCCCTCATTATTTCAGAGGGGGTTCATTTAAAAGAAATTATATGCCACTTTTCACTTTTACTCTCAATTTTCTTTTTAAAAAGGTAATAATTGATTCTTTTTTATATTTTTCAAGTTCTTTTTGGTTTTCTTCCCTAGTCATATTAATTATTTCCTGTAATTCCCCTGAAATTTTCATTTCATTTAATAAATTTTGAGATAGCTGTTCATTTTTCAAATTATCATAATGCTTAAAGATATCTACCAATATTTTATTCACAGCCTGATCTTTAATATGGTTGACGCACACAATCCGATGCAATTTCAATAAAAAGTTATGATAATAATCCTCTGTGTAGTGAACATAAAAAGGTCCCCATGGATGTTCTTTATATGTATGATATTCTTTATCATTTATTTCGATAACTGATACATGATAATGATCAATTACATATTGATCAAGCTCATCCCAGTACCGGTTTAAGAGCTGTACATTTTCTTTTTTGACATGTCCGCTCGTTGCTAAATCGATTAATGTACCATCATCATTGAAAATATTAACATTCCTAGCCTTATGTATTATGACATGACAATTAGGCAATTTCTCCTTTAAAAAAGCGAACAACTTATCCACACTCTGTTTCCACTTCAGGAAATATTCTTCCGTATGATCTTTTATCGCTAACCTCTCGATGGCACCCTTCTCAATTAGGCTTTTATAGTAAGGAGTTTTCCATAACTTCCAGCGATTATCCGTAATACATTGATTAGTCGCCAAAGAAATTACCCCAAAGTGAATATCAGCAAAAAAATCAATAATTAGATAGGATGGTTCCAGCTTAATTAAATCTGTAAGGAAACTCTTCGAGAAGTCCATCTCTACATTCCATCGATCATATTCGGTTAAATCACCAATATCATTTTCGGTATAATTCAACGGAGAAGACATCAAACTAATTAGAGATGTTTGATTTTGCGTTAAAATACACTCATAAAACTCCTTATAGTTTGGATTGAACTTTGAGTTAAAATTATCTCTCGTCGCACAGCTACCTAAAACCGCTACTTTTATATTATTCATAATCGACTCCTTTTGTATGTCTCGATAAATGAATTTCATCATAAAAAAATTGCCTATAATAATTATAGACAATTTTGTGTGTTTTTCTAATTTCAACCATGCCAATTCCTAAAAATCCCCCAAAACAACTACTCTCCTTACTTCCTTACCGTCAATCGGTAGGAGCTTGTGTTTCCAGCAGCATCAGACAGGTAAACTCTCATGGTTGTCTTTAACTTTTGCTTCTTGACAGAAACGGAGAAGCCACCTGATTTATTTGCTTTACCTTTTCCACCTTACTGTTGACCTTAATTATGACAGTAGCATTCGGTTCTGTTGTCCCTTTTACCTTTGTCGATTTGGGCGTAAATTTATTAATATTAATTAATGCAGGTGCCGTTTTATCCTTTACAATCGTTTTGATGGCCGGACTTTTATTTCCTGTTTTATCAGTTGCTTGAATGAAGCGTGCCGTTCCAGCCTTTTGGGCTGATTTCATAGTTATTTTAAAACTTCCCTCACTGTTCGCATTGCCTGATGCCAGTTGAACATTGCCCTTGCGAACAGTAATTTTAGAACCCGCTTCTGCTTTTCCTTGAACGACTCTACTGTTATTTCCCATACTTTTAATCTTGGGACCAGCAGGCGGAGTTGTGTCTTTCACCTTTCGCTTGACAGGCCAACTTTCATTCCCTTTTTCATCGACTAACTTAATAGAAACAATTGTATCTCCCTTTTGGAGAGGGATATTAATCAACTGATTAAATGCCCGGTCTGAGCTTATCTTCATTTCAACCTTCGTTTTTCCTGTAATGATAACTTTACCCTTAAATGCTTCTTTATACTGTATACGAATAGCTTTATCTTTATCGGTAAGTTGGCTGACCACCGGGGTTGCAAGCAATCGGTATTTCAGGGCATTCGCTACGTTTATCCTGCCCGTTCCATAGCTGGTATCTTTCCCCTTTTCCCCAAGGTCATCCGCTGTAGACACCAACCGATAAGCCACTTGCTCATTCGTTAATTTCGGTTCCTTATAAAATCAATGCAGCCGCCCCGGCCACAATCGGAGAAGCCATTGATTACTATTTGGCTTTTGAAGCGTCATGAGGGTAGTCTTCTTTTCTAGTATCGAACTTCCGTATTGAAGAAATCGGTTCAAAAGCTTCGAATGGCTGACCTTCACAATAACCCTATCAGTCGTTTCCTTGCTATTTTTCGAGTTTTGTATAGCTGCTTCGACAGGAGTTAACGGCGCCAACACCAAAGCGATAATGCTCAGTGCCACTATCATTCTTTTCATTCTACTGCTCCTCTTCTCACTTATATAAATGTATAATTCGACCAATTTTACCAGCGTTTCCTATAAACTCGCATAGCTCTTTTGTATCATAAAAATAGAAATAGTTTCCAATATTTTTTTCTTGTGTTACCATATTATAGTAGATACATCGAAAGGGGAGTCCAAAATGAAATCAAAAGCTGTCGCATTCGCCGCCGTCGCCTTACTTTCTGCAACATATGCAGGATCTGCATCTGCCGATTCCACTTCATATACAATTAAAAAAGGGGATACATTGTCGGCTATTGCCAATAAAAGCGGAACAACTGTAGCTGCTCTTAAACAAGTAAATCTACTAAAATCCGACTTGATTTACCCCAACCAAGTATTAAAGATTAAATCTACCAATGCTGCCAAACCGGTAACAACTAAAAAGACCACCCAAGCCAAAAGTCCTTCCCAGACAAGCTCTACTAAAACATATAAGGTTGTAGCAGGAGACAGCCTCTCAAAGATTGCAGCCAAGTATAAAGTCTCCATTAACAATCTAATAGAGTGGAATAATCTCAAAAGTACCATCATTTATCCTAATCAGGTGATTAAATTATCAAAAACTACAGGGACTATTAACCAACCAGATGCCCCTAAGTCCCCCTCCACTTCAAAAACTGCAGTATATGTCGTGAAGAGTGGAGATAGCCTAAGCTATATTGGACAAAAGTACGGATTGACAGTCGCCAAGCTAAAATCCCTTAACAATCTTAAGTCCGATTTAATTTATGTTGGGCAGAAACTAAAGGTCCCAGTTGTAACTTCAAACAATCCTTCCAAACAACCTGTCGCACCCAAATCTCCAGCTCCATCAACGAAAACAACATACTCTGTCAAAAGCTGGGATACGTTGGGCAGAATCAGCCAGCAATATGGAATGACAGTGGCACAGTTAAAATCATTAAATAATCTTAAATCAGATATGATTTACGTAGGACAAAAGTTAAAGTTATCAAGTAACTCTACAAGCAAACCAGCTCCTAAACAAGATGAAATTGTACGAGATGATTCAGATAGCCAAATCGGTAATTCCACTTTCACTTCTAGACTGATCAATGAAAGTAAAAAGGTTATTGGAACCAAATATGTCTTTGGTGGCACTAGCACATCAGGCTTTGACTGCAGTGGTTTTATCTATTATGTATTTAATAAGGCCGGATATGATATTAATCGCTACTCAGCAGCAGGCTATTATGACCGTTCTTATTATGTAGATAATCCGAAGCCGGGCGATTTAGTATTCTTCGAAAATACCTATAAAAAAGGCATTTCACATTTAGGTATTTATATAGGAAATAATCAGTTCATTAACGCAGATAATAGCGGCGTCAGAATCGTCAGCTTAAGTAATTCATATTATAAGAAGCACTTTTCCAGCTTTAAGAGGTTCTATTAAACTCAGGATTCAGCCTATTTGTTAGGCTGGATTTTTTTATTACATCGTAGATACTCTTAAATTAATAAAAGTACTAAATGTAATTTCTTCGTTTCAATCATACAGATATAATATATAATATAAATAGAATGTAATATTTTGTAGAAAACGGGGAGTTATATGAGAACAGATAGAACAAAAAAGAAAAAGATGAAGACCTGGAAAAAGATAGTTTTAGGAATCATTGGACTATTTATTTTAGTTGGAGGCGTATACGCCTTTACGGTGTATCGTTCTTTCGACAATGCGTTAGACGCAATGCATGATCCTATCGATCGGGATGGTTCTAAAAAGAGGGTAGAGAAGGTCAGCTTGAAGGATAAGACACCTTTTTCTGTACTTTTATTAGGTGTAGATGAAAGAGAAGGCGATAAGGGCCGCTCTGATACAATGATTGTTCTGACGGTAAATCCAATCCTCGAATCAGTCAAAATGGTAAGTATCCCTCGTGATACTAGGACGGAAATTATCGGAAAAGGAATAGAAGATAAAATCAACCATGCATATGCCTTTGGCGGTGTCGAAATGTCTATGGATACAGTAGAGAACTTCCTTGATATTCCGATTGATTATTATGCACAAGTTAACATGGAAGGATTTAAAGATATCGTCGATGCTGTTGGTGGTGTCACTGTGGTAAATGATCTTGATTTTACAGCTGATGGTCATCACTTCACAGAAGGAACCCTTAATTTGAATGGCGAGAAGGCCCTGGCATATTCACGAATGAGATATGAAGACCCACGGGGTGATTTCGGGCGCCAAATGAGGCAAAGGCAAGTTATCCAGGCAGTCCTTAAAGAAGGCGCAAGCCTTTCTTCTCTAACCCGCTTTGATGGGATTTTTGACGCACTGGGTGATAATGTGAAAACAGATATCAGTTTCTCTCAAATGGTCAGCATTCAGCAAAACTACAAGGAAGCAGCTAAATCATTAGAACAGCTTCAGCTTGAGGGGCAAGGAACAAAAATAAGTAAAATTTATTATTATATTCCTTCTGATGAATCTCTGACAACCCTTCAGGATACGTTAAAAAAACATTTACAAATCAATAAGTAATTAAAAGAAACGGATTAAGCAGCTCGCTTAATCCGTTTTCTCATTTATAGATGTTCTTAATCTCTGATTTAATTTCTTCGATGAATTCCTGTGCAGTTAATGTTTCATCTGTTGTTCCCCGAGTGTAGGCATTTCGAATTAGATCCATAAATGCTCTTACCTGAGTATCCTCAGTCTCTCTGTATTTTAGTTCATTAGTCATCTCACTTTTCTCCTCCAAAAACCATTACCTAATTATACAAATTAATCTATATGTTGTAAATAACTGAAAGATTTTGACACAGAAAAATAATACTGATGAAACAATCATCTACTTAGATGACAAAAAATCTACCGGTCTTTTGTTTCTTTCCCTTTTATAATAGAGAATGGCCTCGACAATACGCCTGGATGCTTCCCCATCTCCATAAGGATTGGATGCTTTCGCCATTTCGGCATGCGCCCCTTCATCTGATAAAAGCTCATTTGCCATATTGAATATAACATCCTCATCTGTACCTGCGAGCTTCAATGTACCGGCTTCTATTCCTTCCGGCCGCTCTGTCGTGTCTCTTAAAACCAAAACCGGTACCCCAAGAGATGGAGCTTCTTCCTGAACACCGCCTGAATCAGTCAGGATTAAATAGGATCTGGATGCAAAGTTATGAAAATCTATCACATCCAACGGTTCGATTAAATGAATACGCGGATTTTCACCCAATATTTCAGCTGCCAACTCTCGAACGACAGGGTTTAAGTGGACAGGATAGACTACTTGAATATCCTGATGAACTTCAGTCAAATGCTTAATAGCCTTAAACATATTACGCATTGGCTGACCTTGATTTTCCCGGCGATGAGCAGTCATTAAAACAAGACGGTCTTCGCCCACAGCATCTAAAATAGGATGGGAATAGGATTCTTTTACGGTTGTTTTCAATGCATCAATCGCTGTATTTCCGGTGATAAAGATTGATTCCTCCGGTTTATTTTCGTTTAATAAATTGAGTTTGGATTGATAGGTAGGTGAAAAATGTAAATCACTTAAGACTCCAGTAAGCTGACGATTCATTTCCTCAGGATATGGAGAATATTTATTATGTGTCCGTAAACCTGCTTCGACATGCCCAACCTGGATGGAATGATAAAATGCTGCAAGGCTTGCTACGAAGGTTGTGGTCGTATCACCATGTACAAGCACAATATCCGGTTTAACCTCCCCCATTACCTCGTGGAGCCCTTCAAGTGCGCGGGTCGTAATCCCTGCCAATGTTTGTTTATCCCTCATAATATTCAAGTCATAATCCGGTTTAATATCAAATATATCAAGTACCTGATCAAGCATTTGACGATGCTGGGCTGTTACCGTAACAATCGTTTCTATTTGCTCTGGATACTTTTCTAACTCTTTAACCAAGGGAGCCATTTTAATCGCTTCCGGCCTTGTACCAAAAACAGTCATTACCTTTATTTTTTGAGCCATCGGAACTCTCCTTTTTTCGACAATCAATAAACGTTGAACTCAAAACTCCAAGTTAGTTCATATATCCTATACTAACAAGTAAGTATCATTTGAACAAAGGAAATATAAAAAAACATCCTCATATTACCATATACATATATATTATAGATAATAAACTCCATTATTTATATAATCTTTCGCTATTCTCTATTACCCTGAATCAGAAACATTATTCCAGGAACTAATAGTCATAATTTACAAATTTTGATTTTATTCATACACAAATTAATGGTCAGTTAATATTCCTGAAAAACATCCTACCTCTATCTCATCAACTATATCGAACAGGCTTTTTCAGACGCCAAAAAACTTACTGAATTAGCCTATTCAGACGGAAACTAACGTGTTAATATTTGGAAAAGAATAAGAGGTGATCTATGAAGCGAATAGGAATTACAGGTGTAACAGCTCTACTGTGTATTGGATTTTTAGTCTATGGGAATAACCATTATTATGCGGGAATTGATGAGACCCGTGCAGAAGCGTACAAGCAATACACAGAGGATCAGGCAAACCAGAGCCTAGAAAAAGCACAACTCGAGAATGAACGAAAATCAATTAATGACCAGCAGCAAAAAAAGCTAAAAGAAGCCCAAAAGGTGATCAAAAAAGTGTATGATGACTCGAAGCATCAAAGCAGTGAATTAAAAGGGGTACTACAGGACCTTACTCCTCTAATTGAACAAAAAGGAGACTGAACTGACTAGACTTTAGAGTGTTCAGTCTTTTTTCCGTAAAAATGAATCCATCCTTTTGCCTATATTCAGGACAAAAGGATTATTTTAGAATCAGAAGGGAATATATATTTTATATACTGAACAAAAGGAGGTGCTAAAATGATACTCCTAAAACATCTTTGGTATGAATATAGACTAAAACGCCTTATCAATAAAGCAGATTCCTGTACGAATCCCGATATGAAAAGGGATTTAAACAATAAAATTTATGACTTACATTTAAAGCTTAACGAAATAGAGAAATTTTATATTTCAGGTGAACAATCCAATGGATGATTCATTCATATAGATGGAGTAGAATTGGAATACGCTCTGACCATTCTAATCCATAAAACGAACTCATCTTCTCTCCGTTTCGATCAGCCGAGCAATATATTTTAGAACATCCTCTCTTAGCTCTTCATTTTTCAAAGCAAAATCAATCGTTGTCTTGATAAACCCTAGCTTCTCACCTACATCATATCGTTCTCCTTCAAATTCATAGGCATAGACACGCTGAATCTGATTGAGCTTTTGAATAGCATCGGTCAACTGAATTTCACCACCCGCTCCTATTTCCATTTCACCGAGAAAATCAAATATCTCTGGCTTAAAAATATATCGCCCAATAATAGCAAGGTTCGAAGGTGCAGTTCCTCTCGCTGGCTTTTCCACAAAACTGCCTACCAAATGGCAACGCCCATCCATTTGAATAGGATCGATAATACCATACCGGTCGGTTTCACTTTCAGGAATAGCTTTAATGCCAATAACTGATGAATCAAGAACCTCATACTGTTCAATCAATTGCTGTAAGCACGGCTTATCATGGACGACAATATCATCCCCGAGCAATACAGCGAATGGCTCATCTCCGATAAAATTACGAGCACACCAAATGGCATGGCCGAGACCTTTCGGTTCCTTTTGGCGGATATAGTGGATATTCGCAAGCTCTGAAGGCTTTTGTACCTCCTTCAATAAATCGAATTTACGCTTCTCCTTTAAATTTTGCTCCAATTCATAGGCATAATCAAAATGATCCTCAATCGCTCTCTTTCCCTTACCTGTTACGATGATAATATCCTCAATCCCGGATGCAACGGCTTCTTCCACTATGTATTGAATAGTTGGTTTATTGACGATTGGCAGCATTTCCTTCGGCATGGCCTTTGTTGCCGGTAAAAATCTTGTTCCTAGACCTGCTGCCGGTATGATGGCTTTCGTAATTTTTTTCATACGCATCCCCTTTTCAGTATTATTATTCATTCTATAACTAATACCCCAACTAAATAATAGACCTATATGATAAAACGGTATAACTTGTTTAATATCTCAGTATTTGAATATCAATAGTTAACTATCATCATTATTTAAATACCTTATAATCTCTTTAACTTTATTAACCTATATGACCCAAGTTGTATTTTTCCACATTTTTCTTTATTAGGATAACGATGAATGATACAATAAGACAGAATTTAATGATTAGGTGGTAGAATCGTGATTAAAGAATGGAATTTACTGCGTGTTATTGCTTGTCTAAGTATCGTTTTATTACATTGTACGACTCAAATTGGCAGAAGTATTGGCTATCCCGAGATAACAAACTATCATTTTTATAGGATGCTATTATGTTATGCTACTCCAACATTTATCGTTTTATCAGAGATTATTTTGGCTAATAGATATCCATCTAAACTTCCTCAAAACTTTTGGATGAAAAGATTAAAGTTTATTTTTATTCCTTATTTAGCCTTCGCTTTAATTGATGCATTTGTAACGTTTTATTTAAATCCAAATACAGACCTTTCAGAGAAGATTATTAATAATGCTGTATTCGGCAGATATGAAGGATACTTTATACTGATTATTTTCCAATTTTATATTCTTCATTATATTGTAACGAAGTTTAAGCTTTCTATGGTCTGGATGATACCATTAAGTATATATCTAATGTCATTTTACTTAGATATGATAAGGCTAAATCCAGAGCTTTCAGCACAATATGGAATGACTATACATATACCTTTTCTTGCTTGGTTTGCTTACTTCACTATTGCATATGCTGTGGGTAAAAATTATAAAATTGTTTCAGAGATGTTAATGAAGTATAGATGGATGACGGTGCTTCTATTTGTTATCTCTTTAGCCGTAATGTATATTTCCTATGAATCTGGAAATACCAGCGTATCATCCAAAAGATTCGATTTACTACTATTTGTTATTATTACAAGCGCAATGATCCTGGCTTGGGGTCAAAAATTACCTAATTATCGTATTATCAATATAGTTAGTAATTATTCATTCGGTATCTATTTAATTCATTGGCAGGTTCAACGGCTTGTAGCACCATATATTGCTGGTTTCTTTGATCATACATCAACAAGAGTATTAGCCTTATTTTTTGTTTCCTTGCTAATCAGTATGAGTCTAATCAAACTAATTTCACTCTTGCCATTTGGCTCTTATATCATAGGACAATTGAAAAAATCAGCACCTAAACAAAATTCTAACGGTCAACCAGTCACCCCTACCTTGCAAGCTAGAGATAGAATTTCATGATTTAAAACGATAACTTCAAGTTGAATATAAAAATCATAATTATTAGTATGATATAATCTTCTGCAGACTGCTGGAATTACTTTTAGCAGTCTATTATCGTCGGGTAGAGGTAAAGTTTTCTCTCTTGGTCTCCTGGGAAAATATAATGCATAATTTCAAGCTCAAGGGGTTTTTGCCTCTTTTAATAAATCAAATTTACGTTCCTCTATATATTTTATTCTAAGGCTTATTGCCTCTATTCCCGATTCTTCTATATATATATATCCTTTCCCACCGTTTTTATTTTTCAACTTATATAACTAATACTACATATCCCATTCTATCCCTCTAAAATAACAAAAAAATATCCGGACCATCTCCAATTTTCCCGAGAGAGCAGTATGCTTATCTATGTAAGCTACTTTACTTATGTTCTAGCAGGTTCTGCGACAGCGAATGCTGAAGTGTTGCCGAATTGATTCATCCATTTATTATGGGAGCTTTCTGGAAGATTGAGAGGAAACGTCATAAAGACAGAACAGAGTAATCAATGACTGTAAGTAATTGGAGAAGAGGATTATCCAGAGTTTAGGTAGATTTATCCATTAAAAAAAACAGTATTGACAGTTACTTTATCATACTGGTATCTTTTAAATTGTTATAATACATAAAATTATCTTCTATCTTTTGACAAAATGTGACTTTGGTCCCTGTTTTATATTTAATACATTTTGTACCATTATATTAAACGTCGAAAAAGCAAAGCTAGCGAAAACTAGTGACGCAAAACTAAAGGGACTAAGGTTCGTCTCATGCTAGCTAAGTCAGCCAGTTACCAAAACAAGGAGGCACGAAATTGAATTACTATCAAACTCCTGAGGAAATGTACAGAAAAAGAAAACTTAAAAAGACTGCAACCTATGCAGGCTTAATTGTAGTAGCTATCGGAATCATTTTAGGATTACAAGTGCTCCTATACAATATGTAAAAAAAGAATGGAACTATGGTGAAGTGACCCCCAAAAGTTAGGTTATTGTTACGCAGTTAATTGGCTGGTGTGAAGACGGTATTCAACCGGACTCATACCAGCTAATTTTGCTTTAATACGTTTGTAATTATAATAATGGATATATTCTTCAATCTTCTTTTTAAGTTCCTCAAAAGAACATAATGCTTCTCCATAATACATCTCTTGTTTCAATAAACCAAAAAAGTTCTCCATAGGTGAGTTATCCAAACAGTTCCCTTTCCGGGACATTCTTTGGAATATCTTGTTTTTCTTTAGAGTTTTCACCCATTTTATATGTTGATAGTGCCATCCCTGATTTGAATGAACGGTTGTCCTAAAGGGAGAGTCTTTCACAAATTCCAACGCTTCTTCAAGAGGTTGAAGGACAAATTCCAAGGTTGGGCGCAAGCTGATTCCAAAGGAAAGTACTTCGCCATTGAATAGATCCATGATGGGATTTAGGTAAGGCTTTACGCCATCTTTACATTTAAACTCCGTGATATCGGTGGCCAACTTTTGATGACAAATACTTGTATAAAAACGCCGTTGAATACGGTTTTTCGCAACTGTTCCAACGTTTCCTTTATAAGAACTGTACCGGCGTGTTTTCCTTCTAAATTTATCTCCTTTGAGCCCAAGTTTCTTCATAAGGCGTTGTACCTTCTTATGATTCACTTGAATTCCTCTGTTCCTCAGTTCCAGGTGGATACGACGATATCCATAGTTACCATGATTGTCCTCGAAAATGGCTTGAATATACTCTTCAAGTTCCTCGTCCGGATTCTTTTTCTCCATCATTACTTTTATATGATAATGATAGGTAGAGTCGGGCAGACCGACAGTGCATAACACATCTTTTAATCGGTAGTTTTCTTTGAGTTCGAATGATAACGCTGCCTGTGCTTTTCGAGATAGCCTTCCGGATCCATCCGAAAAGCTCTCAACTTTTTTAAGTAATCGTTCTCCAAGCGAAGGAGTTCATTTTCTCTTTCTAATTTTTGTTCATACGTCATTTCATTTTGTTCTGTGTTTTTATTTATTCTCTTATTCTTCGCTTTATCAGACATGGGTGGCCGTCCTTTCGGTTTATCCAGGGATTCGGTTCCGCCCTCAAGAAAAGCCTTCTTCCACGAAGCAATCATAGGAGGATTCGTTATCCCGAAGTGTAGGGCTGTTTCTGTTTCTGAAGAACCTGTCCTTTTCATAAAGCTTAATACATCCATCTTGAATTGAACAGGATAAACGCCCTTTCGCTTCTTCCTCCTTAATCCTTCCTTTCCGAATTTATTGTAGAGTTTCACCCATCTTATAATCTGCGCACTAGACTTAATCCCATGTTTCTCAGCCAGGAGGTCATATCCTAGTTTTCCATCTTGATACTCATTCACAATCATAAATTTAAATTTCTCACTATATTTAACCATAAATAAACACCCCAAAAAGTTAGATTTTAACTCTAACTTTTGGGGTGCAGTACATGGGTTCCATTCTTTTTTATGTTCATTCTTCTTATCTTTTGATGCAGAAAGAGGGTTCTATCTACGTAGCAATTTTTCATACACATACCTTAATATGAATAGCCAAAATGCTTTCCATAAAAACAACGGAATATCAAAATTATTTTGAATAAAAGATAAAGGTTATAAACTTTTTATATCTTCTTCGCTATCTCAGTTTAAAATTCAAGTTTCCCTTATTAGAGGATATTGTGAATTTATTTTTAATAGTACTAGAGTTGGAGGAATATTTTCGAGGCTTATTTATAGTAAAAAAGCGGAAAAAATCGTAACGATTAATCCGCTATTTGAAACACTCCTTATTTATTAAGAAAATAAAATAATCTACTTCTATATAATTCTCCGTAAACCATTTTACATCTTGATACATTTAGAGAATACTGGGTTTAACTCCTATCCTAGTCTTTTGAATTAGTGCAACACCCAGCTATTATTTCGACATATAACCTTTAGGATTATTCTTATGCCAATTCCAAGCATCCGTAATGATCTTTTCTAAAGAATCATACTCCGGTTTCCACCCCAATATATCTTTTGCCTTCTTTGACGAAGCAATTAAGACAGCGGGATCTCCAGCTCTTCTTTCTTTAACTTCTGCTGGGATAGGATGATTTGTTATATGTCTTGCTACATCAATAACCTCTTTGACGGAGTATCCATTTCCATTACCAAGGTTAAAGATATCACTAGCATTTCCTTTTCTTAAGTATTCTACTGCTTGATAATGCGCTGATGCTAAATCCATTACATGAATGTAATCACGGATGCACGTTCCATCCTCTGTAGGATAATCATCACCAAACATATATACCTTATCTCGTTGACCAAGTGGAACCTGCAAAACCAATGGAATAAGATGTGTTTCCGGGTCATGCATCTCTCCAATATTTCCACTACGATGAGCTCCAGCAGCATTAAAATATCTTAAAGAAACATATTTAATATTGTATCCCTGATCAAACCATTTCATCATTTTTTCCATGGCAAGCTTAGTTTCGCCATAGGTGTTGGTAGGATTTGTATCATTATCTTCAAGGATTGGAATATTCTTTGGTTCACCATAAGTAGCCGCTGTGGAGGAAAATACTACTTTACTGACATTATTGTTCTTCATGACATCCAATAAACACATCATGCCGTATACATTGTTATGATAGTATTCATAGGGCTTACTCATACTTTCTCCAACTAATGAATTAGCAGCAAAATGAATAACAGCCTCGATATTATGAGTCTTAAAGACATATTCTAAAGCTTTTTTATCTCTAAGATCAATTTCATAAAAATGATTAACCTCTACTGCCTCTCTATGCCCACTTTGTAAATTATCAACAACAACCACTTCTTCGTTCTGGTCTAAAAAGTACTTTACTGCATGCGAGCCAATATAGCCAGCTCCCCCTGTAATCAGTATCGCCATCCTAACACCTTCTTCTTATTTACTGATGTTACCTTCATAAAGCTTCCACTTTGCTCATCAAGCTATTCTGAACAACCTTCAGCTTTTCTATTTTCCCCAACATTATCTAAATCCTCTTCAACACGTTCGACCGAGGCAATTCAATAATTTTTCCTTGTCCATCCACAACTCGAATAAAAGTAAATAATCCTCAATCACTATAATAACTCCCACAATAGCAATTTCAGCTAATGTTTCATTCCTACAAATCTTGAAAATCTGCTCTGTACCATCTTTTTTTCAAAGGAAATGCTTTGCAAGACTTCTTGATAAAACCCTACCCATTCAAAATAGGTAGAAGTCCTTCTTTCATCGTTTCAATATATTTTCTCTCCAGAAAAAAGAGAGGACTACATGCCCTCTCCAATATATTATACTATTTTTGGAAGATAAAATTTCCTATTTAACCTTATAATACTCGCAATACCAATCCGTAAACTTCTGTAATCCTTCCTCAATGGAAGTCGTAGGCTTAAATCCAACAGCTTTTTGTAACTGGTCTGTAGAAGCATAGGTAGCAGGTACATCGCCTGGCTTAATTGGTTCAAATATCTTATCAAACGTAACTTCTCTTCCCAATGATTTACTTAGAGCTTTCTCAAGTGTTCCAATAAACACCATCAATTTTTCAGGATTGTTATTCCCAATATTGAAGACCTTATGAGGAACAGTCTCGCAACCATCTGGAGGGTTATTTAGAAGGCGTTCTATACCCTCAACAATATCATCTATATAAGTAAAATCGCGGTATAAGTCATTCTCAAAATCGCCATTATTAAAAATCTTAATAGATTCCCCAGCAAAGTACTTATCTGTAAAACCGAAATACGCCATATCTGGTCTTCCCATTGGCCCATAGACTGTAAAGAAGCGAAGTCCAGTCGCAGGGAATTTATACAGATGACTATAAGTATAAGCCATTAATTCATTTGACTTCTTAGTCGATGCATAAAGGGAAACAGGGTTATCTACAAAGTCCGTTTCTTCGAATGGAACCTTTTTATTTGCTCCATATACAGAACTGGAGGATGCATAAACAAGGTGATCCACTGGATAGTATCTGCAAGCTTCAAGAATATTATAGAAACCAATAATATTGCTTTGAATATATACATCTGGATTTTCAATCGAATAGCGCACACCCGCTTGTGCAGCTAAATTTACCACAATATTCGGCTTGTACTCTTCAAATACTTTTGTGACTGTGTCTTTTTCAGAAATATCCCCTTCAATAAAAGTAAAGTTGTCAAAAGGTTTCAATTGTTCTAGGCGCGCGTATTTAAGATTCACATCATAGTAATCATTTAAATTATCAATTCCGATTATCTTGCATCCTTGTTCCAGTAATTTCTTTGATAAATAGAATCCAATAAAACCTGCTACTCCAGTAATAAAGTAAGTTTTATTTATGTCCAACTGGTTGTATGCTTGTGTCAATGTGCCAACTCCTTCACTGCCTCGTTACCTGCAGGGATTCCTATTTTTCTACCAATGGAATGATATTCAACTCCTGCTTCACTCATTTCGTCTACTCCATAGATATTCCTTCCGTCAAATACCAAGGAAGTTCTCATCAGATTTTTATAAGCCTCAGGAGTAACTGCTTTTACTTCCCCCCATTCCGTAAAGATGAAGCATACATTTGCATCTTTTAATGCTTCTTCAGGACTGGATACATAAGTTATACTCCCTTTTCCGGTCTTACCTTCTGGGTATACTTTAGCAAAGTTCTCTGCTCCAACTGGATCAAAAGCATATATATCTGCCCCTTGTTCTAGTAACAAAGGAATATTTTCTAAAGAAGCAGCTTCTCTTAAATCATCTGTACCAGGCTTAAAGGTTAATCCAAGTGCTGCTACCTTAAGACCATTAAATGTTATAAGTCTTTTAGTAGCTTTTTTATATAGCATAGTCTTTTGCTCTTTGTTCACATCAATTGCTGCCTTAATAGTTTTAAGTTCATAGCCATTTTGTTTAGAAATATACTCAAGAGCTTTTGTATCTTTAGGGAAGCACGATCCACCAAAACCTATTCCTGCATTTAAAAACTTACTTCCAATTCGCTCGTCATAGCTCATCCCTCTTGCGACATCCTTAATATCTGCACCAACTAATTCGCATAAATTAGCTATATCATTCATATAGGATATTTTAAGAGCAAGGAAATCATTTGAAGCATATTTAATCATTTCAGCTGATCTTCTATTAACTGACACGATTGGCAAGTGGAATGGCTCATACATGTTCTTCAACATTTCTTCAGCCCATTTGCTTTCCGTACCGATAATGACTCTATCTGCATATAGAGTATCATGTACAGCTGAACCCTGTGCCAAGAATTCTGGATTTGATGCAACTTCCACCCTTACATCATTAACTAGGAAATCATTGATAAACTGCTCTACTTTATCATTTGTTCCAACTGGTACAGTTGATTTAACAACAACCAGACAGTCTTTTTCTACTGATTCAGCTATTTGTCTAGCAACAGTTGCAATATAGGATAGATTAGCAGATCCATCTGGTTGTTCTGGCGTTCCAACGCCAATAAAAATAGCATCAGCATCTTTGTATGCTGAGTGATAATCTGTTGTATAATCAAGTCTACCAGCAGCGTAGTTCTTTTGCATTAGCTCTTCCAATCCTTCTTCATAGATTGGTGAGATACCAGATTTCATTATCTCTACTTTCTTCTTATCTACATCAACACAAGTTACCTGATGACCTTTTTCTGCAAAACATACACCTGCCACTAAACCTACATAACCTGTACCCGCTACAGCTATTTTATACATACTCTCTCTTCCTTCCATCATATTTATATTGAATATTTAGATTATGATAAGGATCTGCCATTATCACTTTCAAAATTTCTTCCTTTTTAAACTCACTTTTTTAAGATTAGGATTAAATTATTTTTTTATTGAACCTAGGTTAAATCTACATTTCTGATCAAAGTTATCAAATCCTTGCAGTCATCAGAGTAATATTGTTAATGATACTTTTGTAGTCCAAATTCACCTTATCTGATAGATAAAGAAATATTTACTTTATGGATTTCTTTATATATAAGTCTTATTATTTCTTTATCAATCTATCTTCGTTAGAAAGTATGTATTCTTTCTTTTCTTCAAAACTTAATCCTTGAGTAGTCATAGCAAAATCTTTATATTTTCCTTTAAAATCTTTGATATTTCCTATAATTTTTGCTGGGTTACCTGCGATTATTGATCCTCTTTCTATAAAACTCTTTGTTACTACACTTCCGGCACCCACGATAATATTATCTGCCAATTCCACCCCTGGTAAAACCAAACTATTTTGACCTATAAAGCAATTATCACCTATTTTTATCCTTCCAAAAATATCTGTAGAATTAGGTATAATTTTTATAGAAGAATTATCATGAGTTATAAATTTTACCCCTGTACTAATTGTTACATTATTCCCAAACTCAAGTAAGTATGGTTCTGCTGAACTTGGTGGCGAAAACGCCCTCATATTATTTCCTATTTTCACCCCGCTATTTCTAAATCTTTGCACGTATAATTCCATAGTATCTTTTTTTAATACCCTCTTATAAAAAATCATTTTAATTTTAAATAATATTCTATTATACAATGTAAAAATCTCCTTCAATTAATTTAAAGTGTAAAAAAAATAATTAACAAAATTCACCAAATAAGATTATTCTCAAATTGTACTTATAAAATCAAAATATAAAAGGACACTTCTACAAGACAAATATATGACAATGATCAATAGCACTTTCTTCATTAAGGGTATCAAATACTGGCTTATTTCAACTTGAGTTGCCCTAAAAACATAACAAAAATAAATTATTTGAATAACAATAAAAGTAATACTTAAGAGCAAGAGACTTATATAAATATTATTAAAAACCACCGCTCCTATAGTAATCCCTATAAAAATACCGAATATTTGAAATACACCTGAGTATAAAAGATACTTTTGCTTATCTATAACAGTAGCAATGCCGTTAACTGCCATTGAAAGAAATAGGAAAAAGGCATAGAGCGACATTATTCGTAAAATATTTGCGGAAACTGAATATTCATCACCGAATAAAATTTTAACACCTATATCCCCTACACATAACATCAAAATAATGGGGACAAAAGAAATTTTCATAGCTTTATCCAAATAGTTTAGTGTGAATAAGCCCAAATTTCCTTTTTCTCTCTTGATTTCAGCAGCCTTCTGAAAAAACACTTTCCCTAATGAACTAGCTAAAAATGTAATAGGCATATTTAATACTCGTATCGCCACAGAGTAATATCCTAACATTTCAGAGCCAAAATTTGCACTTATTAAAAATGTAGGTAATTGTCCTTTAAACTGCATCAGAATATTTGAGGGCATTTGAAACATAACATAATGTTTATTATTTTTTAAGATTTGTTTGTAATCATCAAAATATAATTGAATAGCAACTTTCGGTAAATGTTTTTTCATATGAAGAACCGAAAACAATTGACCTAGAATCACACTTAAAAAATAACCATACTCTTGAAATCCCAATAGACCAAAAGACAGTCCAAAAATAGTAATTACAGTATTATTCACTAGCGGATTTTTCATTAAAACATCATATTGTTTTCTTCTGTTTAACCATGTATGACATACAAGGACCTGCTGAGAAATGAAAGTGAAAAATATTAAGATTATAATAAACGTTACGGTCTTGTTACTTATACTATTAGTTGATAAATTTATAGTATATAGGCCAATACCTACTATAGAAGATACAAAAAGACTTATTCTAGATATTATCCTATATAATCTCGCGGCATCTTCTTCACTCTCCTTCATCATAATAGCATTGGTTAATCCAAGATCTGAAAATGATATAAGAATAATAGAGATTGAATTGATTAAAGCCCAATCTCCAATTATCGATGGACCATATAATCTCGTAAATATTGGTAGTGTCATAAATGAAATTAGTTGACTTAATATTGTACCTAATGAAATTTTACCTGCACTGCTTAATTTATTTATCAAAAAAGATTTATAGGTTTTCATGATACTTCTACCTTATTAGTGTAATTATTTTTTATATTTCCTTTTGCACATAAGCTAGACAAAACTGAGAGTAAAACAATATAAGGTAGACTAAGATAACTAACAACTGCAAAGTCATTAATTAATAATGAAAAGATAAATGCAATGCCAAATATATAAATTGATTCACTAGATACTTTAAATAATTTATAAAGTTTCTTAGTTAGCAAGAAAATACAACTGTAGTAAATACTAAATCCAAAAATACCTGTTGATGCTAGTAATTCTATATAATTATTATGTGCATATAGTCTAATTCCGACCATTATATCAGCATAGTCTCTAAAAGCTCCAAATCCATATCCAAAAAGAGGATATTCCTTAAAACACTCAATAGCACTTTCTATTAGTGTCTGCCTAATATTAAAAGAATTATCTATTTGTCCACTTCCTACTATGCCAGCTATAAAACCATTCATTCTTAATCCTACTGTAGAGGCAAAATGTTCATTTTGCAGAAGTATAAAATATAAAATAATAAGAGAAACAATGCCTATCAGTATTTTTAATATTCCTATTACTAATTTCCTTTTGTTTCGAGAATTTAAAATTGTATAACCAATCCAGAATACAATTGGTATAAATATCGCCTTTCTAACAGCAGTAAAAACACAAATTGTATAAAGGAAAGCAATTAGAAAACTCAAAAAGACTTTTTTATACACTTTCTCTTGTTTATTTAATAACCAAAATGCTATACAAATACTTATCATTAAATAATAGGTGTAGGCTGTATATTGACCACCAAAAGTATTGTAACCAATTCTGGTCCACTGATTAAATCCATCTAAATCTTTTAAAACCACTACTATCGATAAAACTGTTGTGCTTGTTAAAAATAATTTAAAGATTTGTTCTATTGCATATAAATATCTCGAATTATTTATTAAAAACCAAGACAATGATACCGCATAAATAAAGTATGGGGTAACTTCTATTAGTATTGAATAAGTAGAGGTGGTATCATTTGTGAAATAGCTGCTAATCAAGCCATATATAATCAGTAGAAAATAACTTATATTAAAAATGGTAAAGGGAATCTTACTATCCATGTTAAAACAGAAAAGCATTCCTAATACAGATATACTCATTAAAATCAGAGTAAATAAATTTGAATTCATTAAAAATTGGAATGGAATAATAAATATGCCCAGATATAAAATGTTAAATTTATTAAGATTAAACTTCATAGTATCTTGTCCTTATAAATTATCAATCATCTATTTTGTCTAAAATAGGGATTTTATACAATGACTCAGAATTCAAATACTCTTGAGATCCCTGATTTATAAAAGATATTCCCGAACTATCTATTACATTTATATAATCTTTATACTGTTCACTCCCATTATAATAATTACCTTTGTTAGATATTTCCCTATATTTA
Source organism: Bacillus sp. z50 (assembly GCF_058313585.1). Lineage (NCBI taxonomy): Bacteria > Bacillati > Bacillota > Bacilli > Caryophanales > Bacillaceae > Bacillus > Bacillus sp. z50. Next base: position 263,338 of record NZ_JBZFQL010000003.1, on the reverse strand, counting down.
GGCATATCACTAGGTAGGAATTTATAATGTAAGAGTGCAGTATAACATTTTGTGTTTTTATTCGGTCTATAAGGAAATGAAAAATGGGAATTTCCTTGTATATCACCCTCTACAAAATAAAAAAGAGGATACTTTGTTAACCATGGTTCCTGATTAAATATCCTACCACGAGGACCTCCAGTCACCAAATCTAACGTATCTCTTTCTATCTGATTATAACTATATAAATCGAAATATTTACACTCTTTAATATATTCACCGTCTTTATTCCCCAATAGATAAAATGAATCCTCTGCATACATATCTATCATCATTGCCCGTAGTCGTTGTATAGAATTCTCTTCACAAAAATCTAAAAGAGTATCAATACTCTTATTCTCCATATTTTGAAATGCAAATAATTCATCTGAATCTACAACTATATACCACCTATTTATACCGTAATATGCAATGATCCTATTTATCCACGCTTCTCTTTTATTTGTTGTATATTTATCTTCGATTAAGAATAAGTCTACATCTTTTTGCTTTTCCAACCATTCTTTGGTTCCATCTGTGGAACAATTATCAATTATAGCGAAATGTTTAATACCTAAATTCCGATGATGTTCTACCATTTTTTTTATCTTTAATAAATCATTCTTAACCACAGAAATTAATATAACTCTTGATTTCAAATTTGTTTGTTCTGTTGATTTCAATAATTTAATGTTATTTTTAAAGAATTCTAATGCAACTTCATATTTATCAGGGTGCGCATTTAAAAATTTCCCAAAAGATCTATACCATCTGTACGCATCATCTTTTATCGCTAAACCCTTGTCTGTATTATTGGCTTTATATTTCTTATAAATAACCCTTAATTTTTTTTTAAACTTTAGTAGTTTCCAAGGATATTTATATCCTAGATGTTCTCTACAATATATCCGAAATCCTAACGGAAAACTTTTAAAAACAATTTTCAACATATTTACACACCCTAAATTAATTATTGACCAAAGTAAGATTGCAATTGTATAAATATAATTATATTAATTTCTTATGGAAAAACTCTTAAATCATCCAAAAGATGTCAAATAGCTCAATCCTCTCTAATTTTTACACCAATAGAATAATTTGAATATATAATAATATAATTTCTTATTAAAATGAAAAAGAGCTACTCTATATTTATTTTTTTTACTATAACCCTTACCTTTCACAGAGAACTTATTTAATAGGCATGAGTATTCTTCCTTGTATAAACCTGCAATTTGAAATGCATTCAAATATTTACTAACTAAGCTATCAATGAGTAACTTTCTTAATTCGTCATCTTTTATTAATGTATATATTTTCTCTAACTCAGAACATATCCTAATAATATGTTTTGCATTCCTAATCTTATTATCAGAGGTAGTTATTGAACCATCTCTTATTAAATAGTTATAAAACAAAAAATCAGTTCCAATAACTTTAGTAGCTTTTAAAAATACCCTTGGTGTAAACTGTTCATCTTCATGGAGTAAGCCCACTTCAAATTCCAATTTATTTTTTATTAAGAATTCCCTTTTATACAAATTTAACCATGCCGCCATATACATAGTTCTTGTTTTCAATTCATTTTTCAAATATTGCTTTCCTGTGACTTCTATATCTCCCGTTATATATTTATGCTTCATTTGTACTTGCTTCTTATTTTCAATTCTTATTCCATTTCCTACAACTATATCTGGGCTTTTATTAATAATCACAGAAACAAACTGTTCACATGCCTTTTTCTCAATAAAATCATCAGCATCAACAAAGAGAATATATTTGCCTCTCGCATTCCTTATACCAACATTCCTTGCATCGGAAAGTCCACCGTTCTCTTTATGAATAACTTTAATACGAGAATCTATACTCTCATAGTAATCACAGATTTCCGGGCAGTTATCTGGGCTCCCATCATCCACTAAAATAATTTCAATATCTTTGTATGTTTGTTGAATTAAGCTATTTACACATTTTTCTATATATTGTTCTACATTATAAATTGGAACTACAATTGTTATTATAGGATTCATCATATCACCTTTTTACACTTCTTATACCGTCTATCATAAGTTGAAATGCCTCCCAAAATGTCTTAGAATCTTTAAATAAGTTCCTGTGACGGAAGCAATACTGTAAGCAAAGTAACCAACCAAACTTTTTAGAAATATAGTAAAACAAAACTCCTCGATCCATAAAATACTTATCTGTATAACCTTCAAACCATGTTGATTCTCTTGAATCTGTTAGACTGGCAATGTAGTGGGGAACTGCAATTATATTTAATTTTTTCTTTAAGCAATCATTTAAAAATAAAGTATCTTCACCGTTACTAAATTCTGCTCCCCCTCCAAAATGGAGATTAAAAGTTATTCCGTTCCTAGTAATACTTTTGGTTCTAAAACATATTCTAGTTGCGCCAAATCTCATATAATTATAAAATCTCACTTTAAACTTTTTTTTAATGAGAAATCTAGATTGTGAATTTTCCCTTAAATTAAAAACTATAACATCAGCTTTTGGATTTTCTCTGAAACTCTCTTCAATTATCCTACTATAATTATCTTCTAAAATTATATCATCATCTGCAATAAGACATATTTCAGATTTTGCCCTCATTAATGCATTGTTACGGTTTAAACCCACTCCTTTTTCTGAAAAGGATAAGTATTTCACATTATGCCCATTATATTCTAATTCCTCGATCTCATTCCTATCACATTGATTAGCCACAATAGCATCAGATTGAATATTTATTTTATCTAATAAACTATGATCTTTTTGGCCCATAGTGGCTACCAATACCTGTAAACTCATTAATTTTCTCCTTTTTAAAACCGTTATTTAATTTTAAAAACTTTTATAATTATCCATAGTAAAATATGAAAAATTGAGCGAATGATTGATAAATTTTCTATTTCCCTATACAATACCCAGTGGTATTTAATCAAATTAATTTTATTACTAGAGATTGAATTCTTTCTAATTCTATATTTCATCAGTACATCATTCATTCCATATATATACTTTTCCTTTTTAAGTATTTGGAGCCATAAAGCATCATCATTTCGCTTTCTTATATTTGGAACAACGAACTTGCCTAGTTTTTGAACATCGTAGATAACGGTGGAATTTCCGATAGGGCAACTTAATAGAACACCATTATAATTCGTTTTAATTTTTGTCTTTATTACTGTTTTTAAAGGAATACTATTTTTATCAATCTGTTCATAAGCAGTACATGTAAAAGCATAATTATTCCTTTTCATAAAAGAGATTTGTCGCTCTAATTTGTCCTCACTCCATAGATCATCACTGTCCAAAAAAGCCATATACTTACCCTGAGCCAAACCCATTGCTTTGTTTCTTGCAATTGCTGCTCCCGAGTTTTGTTTTAGTAAATAATATTTTATACGGTTATCTTGTTTACTATATCTCTCTACCACTTCCTTTGTATTATCAGTTGAACAATCATCTACAATAATCATCTCCCATTTCTTATATGTCTGTTTGATTACTGATTCTATCGTTTCACTGATATATTCACCACAATTATAAGTAGGTGTTATTATTGATACTGTATCGTTCATTACATCCTAACCTCGTTCTTATTTTAGCAATAGTACAGCGTTCTCACTTCTTTATCTTTATAATCGCAAATACTGTTTTAATCATCGTTTTAAGATCATCCATAAAACTAAAGTTTTCCAGATTTTTTAGGTTGCACCTCATTTTCTCTGGTAAAATCTTACTGACATAAATTTCGTCCACTTCATCAGTATTGCTTAAAAGTCTACCCTCATCCTTATACCGAATACTCGCTTCAGAAGTAACACCTGCTGGCAATAATAATGTAGCCATCATTTCCTTTGTATAATTTTCTACGTATTTTACAACTTCTGGTCTTGTCCCTACAAAGCTCATATCACCAGAAATAATGTTAAGCAATTGTGGAAGTTCATCAAGCCTAAGTTTTCTTAAAACCTTACCCACTTTTGTAATCCTATTATCATTTTCAGTAGTTACCTGTTCTCCAAGCCTATCGGCATTATTTACCATCGTTCTGAATTTATAGATTCTAAATTGCCGTCCGTATTGCGTTACCCTTATCTGCCGGAACATAACTGGCCCCTTTGAATCCACCTTTATAACCAAGCCTATAAATACGAAAAGAGGAAATAAAATAATTAGAAATAAGCTAGCAAATATTATATCGAAAACTCTTTTGATAAATATCTCAATCCGTTTTTTATCTAATTTATCATAGTACTTCTTAACCTCTTCATTTTTCATGTTATTAGGTAATTCATCCCATTTTACTAGTAACAATATTAATTACTCCTTCCTTCTAATCCCCCTTTTTTATTATTAGGTCTATTTACATACCTCTTTAATTATCAATTTTAAATTATCTATTATATACACTACATCCTCATTACTTAAGGTAGTATTGAGAGGAAGTGTAATCTCATTAATATACTGATTATAAGCATTTGGATAATCTTTAATATCAAACCCTAAATTCCTATAGGCCATAAACATAGGTAATGGCTTATAATGCACATTACAAGCAACTCCTACCTCAGCCATCCTATCTATAATTGTATTTCTATCTTCCTCACTTATTCCAGGGATTCTCATCAAATAAAGGTGGCCCGATGAGGTAAATTCATCGCAAAAATGTTTTAAACAATCTATACCTAATGGCAATAATTCGTTATCATATCTTTTAATAATCTCTCTACGTCTATTTAAGAGACCTTCATATCTATCTAATTGACTCAATCCAATACCAGCTACAATATCTGTCATGTTGCATTTATAAGCTGGATAAACAATATCATACTCCCATGCACCCTTTTGTGATTTAGAAAACGCATCTTTTGATTGCCCATGAAGACTGTATAACATGAATTGCCTATAAAGCCACTCATCATTAAGTCCGCGGTCATTTCTCCATACAACGCCACCTCCTTCAGCTGTTGTTAGATTTTTCACAGCATGGAAAGAGAAACAAGTAAAATCAGCAACTTGACCGCACTTCATTCCTTTTCTCTCAGCACCAAAAGCATGTGCTGCATCTGCCATCACAATTACTCTATTAAATAAATATTGAAGTTCATTATTAGGCTTAAATAGCCCTTTTTTTCTCTCTATTATTTCATATATAGTATCGTAGTCGCACATCTTACCACCGATATCAACTGGTATGATTACTTTTGTCTTTTCCGTAATTGCTTCTGCAAGTTTTGAATAATCCATTTCATAGGAATTTGGTGCAGTATCAACTAGTACAATCTTTGCCCCAACATGTTCTATAACAGAAGCAGTAGCAGTATAAGTATAGGCTGAAGTTATTACCTCATCTCCCGGGCCTATACCTAAAATACGGAGAGTAAGTTCCATAGCCGCTGTTGCAGAATTTAAGCAAACTGCTCTATTAACCCCGATATATTTTGCTATCTCTTTTTCAAATTCTTTTGTCTTTGGCCCAGTTGTAATCCAACCAGATTTTAATGCTTTTATAACCTCTTCAATTTCCCTGTCAGTTATATCTGGTGGAGAAAACGGTATATTTCTTAATTCAATATCAATCATTTTACAATCCTCTCTTTTTTTCCTTAGAACAAGATGAAATAGACTTTTACTTTTAGACAATTATGTTGAATTCTATCCTAGCCTTTTTCTATCATGTACACCGTTCAATCAATGTCACATGACTTAATTATTTTCCTTTCAATAATCTAGAATCCAACAATATCAATAACATAAGAAATTTATTTATAAGAAATATCGATATTTTTTCGTAACTTTAGAACCATATTATTTAGTTATCTAATTGCGTTGAAAAATCGACTATACTTTTGCGTCTTTTTAACTAATTTTCAACTAACCACTAATGAATAATTCTTATTAAATTTAGTATTAGCAATTCTAACAAGTGTATCCTTCATCTCAACCGAATTCTTATCAAGAAGCGTTTCAATTACATCATAAAGTTCTTGCTTGTCCATAGGCTCTGCCTTACCAATAAAAATCTTCGGAAACACTTGCCGCTTCTGAACCTCATCCTCATTAAGAAGCTCTTCAAACATTTTCTCACCAGGCCTTAATCCAGAGTATTTTATTCCAATCTCATCTACCGTATAGCCAGAAAGAGTGATAAGATTTTTAGCCAAGTCAACGATTTTGACTGGTTCTCCCATATCCAAAACAAATATTTCTCCTCCACCAGCTAAAGCGCCTGCCTGTATTACAAGCCGCGAAGCCTCCGGAATCGTCATAAAATATCTCGTGATATCAGGATGTGTAACTGTTATAGGACCACCAGCTTGAATTTGTTTCTTAAACAAAGGAATAACACTGCCTCGGCTACCCAATACATTTCCAAACCGTACCGCGACAAACTTCGTCTTGCTTTCTTTCGCCAAATTTTGAATAATCATCTCCGCAAAACGCTTCGTAGCTCCCATGACATTAGGTGGGTTTACTGCCTTATCAGTTGAAATCATTACAAACGTACTAACACCAAAAATATCTGCGGCTTCTGCGACATTTCTCGTACCTATAATATTATTTTTCACAGCTTCTTTCGGATTAAATTCCATCATCGGCACATGCTTATGAGCTGCCGCATGATAAACTACATCCGGCTTGTACCGATCCATTATTTCAAAAATCCTCTTCCGATCCTGAATATCAGCAATAATAGGAATAATTTCTATCGATTCACCGTATTGTTTACGTAATTCCATATCAATTAGATAAATGCTATTTTCTCCATGTCCCAACAAAAGGAGTTTATCCGGAGTAAACTTGCATATTTGACGACAAATTTCTGAACCAATCGATCCACCAGCACCGGTAACCAGAACAGTTTTTTCTTCTACATAATCAGAAATGCTATCAATATCCAGATTTATTGGATCACGCCCTAATAAATCTTCAACCTCAACATCTCTAAAATGCGTGACTGAAACATTACCCGACATTACCTCTTCAATCATCGGCATAATTTGTATCTTCGCTGTTGTTTTCGTGCATTCCTCATAAATCCTCTTTATTTCACCCTTTGACATAGATGGAATCGCTATAATGATAACTTCAATATCATGTAAATCAACAGCCATTGGAACAGCGGCAGTCCCGCCCACTACCGGTAATCCATGGAATTGAAGCTTTTGCTTATTCGGATCATCATCAATAAAGGCGACGGGTACTAAATTAGCATCCATCTTATGAAGCAGATGTCTCGCTATCATTGTTCCAGCTGTACCAGCTCCGATAATCAATGTACGCTTTTTTGTTTCATCTGATGTGTTGATATATCGATCTCTGAATACTCTCCACGAAAAACGCGACCCACCAATCAGGAGAATATGTAGCATCCAGGTAATTCCCAATGCTCGTACATAAATATCTTGAAAAATAATTAATTGAATGATAGCAGTCGTTAAAATCGTAAATGATACAGCTTTTACAATTGCAATTAACTCACGTATACTCGCATATTCCCATGCCTTGTTATAAAGTTTATAAACAAATGCATACAAATGATGGCTGAGCAATAATGCCAGAGAGGTGGTCAATAAGGTTTCCATTCTGAAAATTTCTAAATACGGATGAAGGACAAGGTAACTACAATATATAGCTGTCAACACGATAAGGGAGTCTAATAAGACCAATGTGGTCAACCTTTTTCGATATGTCACTTTCTAACCTCTCTCCTCAAAAAAAGACCGATACAAAGTCCGGTCTATCTCCAAAATAGTTTATTTTTTTATTAAATTTAATTTTTCTTCCATAAAACGCAATAAATCAGCGCGTAATGTTTCATCCTGTAGCGCAAACTCAATTGATGTTTCAATAAAACCTAATTTTTCTCCTACGTCATATCGTTTTCCGTTGAAATCAAACGCAAATACCCGTTGAATTCCATTTAACTTTTGAATTGCATCTGTCAGCTGAATCTCTCCTCCAGCACCAATATTTTGCTCTCCCAGAAATGCAAAGATTTCCGGTCGCAGTATGTATCTTCCCATGATAGCTAGATTAGATGGAGCCGTTCCCTTTTCCGGTTTTTCCACAAAACTCTTCACCTGATAACGGCTTCCATTTTGCTCAATCGGATCAATAATGCCGTATCGATACGTTTCTTCCATTGGTACATGCTGCACACCGATAATAGAAGAAAGGGTTTTTTCAAATTCATCCATTAACTGACGAAGGCAAGGTTTGTCTGCCTGGACAATATCATCACCAAGTAAGACAGCAAATGGTTCATCTCCAATGAATTTACGCGCACACCATATTGCGTGTCCCAATCCTTTTGGTTCTTTCTGGCGAATATAATGGATATCGACCTTGGAAGATGCCTGTACTTTTTCGAGAAGATCAAACTTACCCTTTTCCATCAAGTTATTCTCTAAATCATACGCATGATCGAAATGGTCCTCGATGGATCTCTTTCCCTTACCGGTTACGATAATAATATCCTCTATTCCAGATTCAATCGCTTCTTCAACGATATATTGAATTGTCGGCTTATCCACAATCGGCAACATTTCCTTTGGCATTGCTTTTGTGGCTGGTAGGAAACGCGTTCCAAGGCCGGCAGCAGGTATAATTGCTTTTCTTACTTTTTTCAAAATTGTTTCTCCTTCCAAAGGTTAAGTAGATACTTATAGCTGTAAATTCTTTTTTTTTTGAAAAGTACATACAAAAGAGTTAGACATTTTATTTAATTTGTTTAATAATTTTTATTGATTGTATAAGTTATCAATACTTTAAAATACTTATCCTTATATAAATTAAAAACAGGGCATCTAACCCACCCTCACACCATCCTATCGATGACTTTGCATCTAAGGAAGCTTCTTGGCTCCCCACAGCATGGCCGAGTGCCTCCTTTGATAAAGGCTAGGAGGCATCACCTTCATGACTCATCATTAAAACAGTCCAAAAAACTTACGCTTTCTGACTGGCTGCGGCATTTCTCTCATGATTGTCTGCCCGTTTATGAGTAACTCTGCATTTTCTTGAAAATAATAGATTTGATCCAATCCAAACTGTTTCTCCAGTTCATCCAACGCTTCGTTCATCCAGAACTGTCTGGACGAAACATTGTGCGCATCAGATGCTATAAAATGGATAAGATTTGCTTCAATGAAATCTATAGATAACCTCTTGATCTTCTTACCGAATTTACCAACAATACTACCACTCGTGATTTGCGTACTGACACCCTGTTGTACAAAGTCGTATAGTAAGTTCGGATTTTCAAGAATGGCTGCATTCCGTTCAGGATGAACCAATATAGGATTTATTCCGCGTTGGAGTAAATCAAAAAATAAGGTATTGGCATACCTGGGAACATAGTTTGAGGGAAATTCTATTAATAGATAGGAAGAATCGTTCACAGTTTGTATGAATCCCTGCTCCATATCATCAAGCAGTTCCCCATAAACTCGTACCTCTTGGCCTGGTAAGACTGTTAGAGGTATTTGGTTCTTTCCTAACTCTTCGTTTAGTAGTTTAACTGAGGATAGAATATTTTCTTTTCCGTTTTCGTATTTTCCATTTTTATGATGAGGGGTTGCAACAATAGTCTCTATGCCATTACTAACGGCTAGGCTAGCCATATTTAATGAGTCTTCCAAACTTTTAGCCCCATCATCAAGATTCGGTAATATATGACTGTGTATATCAATCATTCTTGCGCAACCCCTTAGTTAGTGTAATATTGTCGTATACTGGATATGCTTCACTCACACCCGAAGATAGTATCTATAGAAATACTTTAATGATTACCATAGTAATAATAGGTATTATCTTTCATTTGTTTGTTATTAAGAACCGCACCAAGAATTTTAGTACCCGTTTTAGTCAATAGTTCCTTTGTTTTGATTGCATCCTCTATCAGAGTTTTTCCACTGCTGACTACCAACACAATACCTTGGCAAAGACTTGAAATAATCTGGGCATCCGTTACTGCTGTTACAGGCGGAGTATCAATAATAATCAAATCATAGTCATTCTTCGCCTCGTTAATCAGCTCTTTCATTGCTTTAGATGACAATAACTCTGCTGGATTTGGAGGTATTGGGCCACTCGTTAACACATGCAGACCAAGCGGTTCAATAACATTAACAGCTTCTTCTAAACTCGAATGTTTCGTTAAAACACTTGTTAATCCAAAAGTATTTGTAAAAGAAAACGTGTAGTGTGAAGAAGGCTTACGTAAATCGGCATCAATAAATAGCGTACGTTTTCCCTGTTGGGCAAAGACAACCGCAATATTAGCTGCAGTGGTTGATTTTCCTTCTGCCGGTCCAGCAGACGTTACTAACATCGTTTGAATCTCTTCATCAACCGAGGAAAACTGTATGTTTGTCCGAAGCGTACGATACTGCTCTGAGATCGGCGATTTTGCATCCCACATGGTGATTAGTTTTCGTTGATTTCGATTTCCTGTTTGTTTTCCCTTATTACGCGCCATGCTGCCCACCTCTTCCTGATCGCTTCGTTCTTGCTCTCGCTTCTATTTGCGTATTATCCGCTTCAATAACACCAATCACACCAATAACCGGTAAATCAAGGATTCTCTCGATATCCTGCTCGGTTTTAATTGTATGGTCCAAATGTTCCATCAAAAATGCTAACCCAACACCGACCATCAATCCTACTACCATCGCAATCGCAATATTAAGTAATGGCTGAGGTTTAATCGGTGAATCATTATCTGAAACCTTTGCTTTCGCAAGGATGCTGACATTATCTACATTCATGATTTCAACGATTTCTTCTTTAAAAACTTCTGCTGTGGTATTGGCTATTTTGGCAGCTATGTGTGGATCCTCATCTGTAACTGATACGTTTACTACCTGAGAGTTCTGTTCACTTGCTACCTTAATTTTTTCAGTGAGCTCGTCTACTGATAGCTCTAATCCAAGTTCCTTAATTACCTTATCCAATATAGCTGGACTTTTCATAATGACATTATATGTTTCAATGAGTTGCAGATTTGTTTGAACCTCATTGTAGTTATACGCAGCTTGGTCTGTTTTAGCCTGATTAACAAGTAGCTGTGTAGAAGATTGATAGATTGGAGTCAAAATAAAAAAGCTTGTTACTCCGCTTATCAAAATGGCCAAAACAGTAATCATAGCGATGAACCATGCGCGTTTTTTTAAGGTTGCAAACAAATCCTTCAAGCTAATAGTTTCTTCCATTTCGTCCTCCGATTAAAATAATAATATATATTATACTACAATATCTTTTTTAGCACCTTACTTTTTATGTAATTTTACAAAATACTGATTAAACTTGTAAAAATAGTGGATTTTTATTTTAATTCAAAAAATATATAATATATTATTAATTATATTATTATAATAAATTTGTCAATGTGGAGGATGATGAAAATGAAATATATAACAACGCTTTTACTTACCTTATTCACTATCATTGTTTTAGTTTTCGGACAAACCAGCTGGAACAATCAAATTGAAGAAACTGTAGCGATGGAGAGTGAAAAAAAGCCAACTGAACAAAAAAAAGAAATGAACACAGAAAAGAGCATCGGCTCTTTATATAAGAATGTTAAAAACCAAGAGTTAAAGAACGCACTTGAAAAAGGAATCAGTAAGCATGAAAAAGCTAACGTTTTGATTGCAGGTTCCAAAGCATTGGGGAATCAAGATAACGGCCTAGGGAAAACGATTAGTCAGGAATTACAAGAAGAATTTGAAGAGGGCATCGCGGTAACTTATATAGAATTTAACGGTACATCCACTGAATTAATAAACGAAGGTCTAATCAGCGATTACCAGGATGCTAACCCTGATGTTCTGATTCTTGAAGGTTTCACATTGGCAGATAACGGAGTCGTGGAAGTGGAGGAAAATCACAAAAATATTTCAACAATTATCCAAGAGATGAAGTCTATCAACGAAGATCTTTTTGTCATTCTGATGCCGCCTCACCCTATTCCAAACGCAATCATCTACCCACAACAAGTAGATGCCTTAAAGGAATATGCAGCAGATAATAACATCACGTATATTGATCACTGGACAGAATGGCCTGATTATAATAATGAAGCCGATTTGATGGAGTATTTGAAAGAGGATAAAAGCGCTCCGAATGAACAAGGAATTCAGATTTGGAGTGAAGAGGTTTTTGAGTTGTTTGGAATTTAAAATTGAGTGGGGGATGGAATTAACTCCCGTTCTACTTATTTATGGAATATGACGTGATTGATGGGTTGGAAAGAAACCTATATTAGGAGTTCCAGAATAGAAGATTTTTGAGGTAATTACGCAGAAAAGGATATTTTCAATTTCTCCGCTTGTTTACTTTCTATTATTTTATTCAGGGAGTAAAATGGAGTATCAAAATCAGTTTCACTTCAATACACTTTTTGTACTCTTACTTACATAATATTAGAGGTAAGAGTACACTACTTACTCTTCTCATTAATATTAATTCACATAAAAATAAACCCTCCAAAATAAATGGAGGGTTAAATCATACTACTATTTGACCTTATAATAATCCACATACCAATCCGCGAACTTTTGCAAACCTTCCCCAATAGAGGTACTTGGTTTAAAATCAAATGCATTAGCAAGTGGAGTTGTATCTGCATAAGTCGCATATACATCACCAGGCTGCATCGGAAGATATTCTTTTTCAGCTACAATTTCTCTGCCCGCTGCTTTGCTTAAGCATTTTTCCAAGGTTTCAATGAAATACATCAATTGTTCAGGATTTGAGTTACCTATGTTATAAACCATATGAGGTACACCATTTTCATCCTGTACCGGTGGATGATTGAGCATTCTTTCCATTGATTCGATAATATCATCAATATAGGTAAAGTCCCTCATCATATCGCCCTGATTAAAGACTTTAATAGGTTCACCTGCAAATATCTTGTCAGCAAATCCGAAGTAAGCCATATCCGGTCTACCCAATGGGCCGTAAACTGTAAAAAAGCGTAATCCTGTCGCCGGGATCTTATATAAGTTGCTATAAGCCCGAGCCATTAATTCATTACTCTTCTTCGTGGCAGCATATAAGGAAACCGGGTCATCAGTTCTATCTTCCACTGAAAATGGTGTCTTCTTATTTGCTCCATAAACTGAACTACTGGATGCATACAATAAATGCTCTACAGGCGTATTACCAGTATCATAGGAATGACGGCAACATTCTAGAATATTATAGAAGCCAATTAAATTCGAATTAATATAGGCCTCCGGATTTGTAATACTATAGCGTACTCCTGCCTGTGCTGCCAGATTAACCACAATATTAGGCTGATGCTGCTTAAATACATTTTCCAATGCAATTTTATCTGATAGGTCAATTTTCAAGAATGTAAAAGATGGATGATCCTGTAATGAACTTAGCCTATTCCTTTTCAATTTAATATCATAGTAGTCATTTAAATTATCAATACCAACCACACAACATCCTTGTTCCAACAATTTCTTAGATAAATAAGAACCTACAAAACCAGCAGCACCGGTTATAAGATAAACCTTATTAAGATCTGGTGTTTTGTAACTCATGATTTCCCAACTCTCTTTTCGCATCTCGAACAACTGCTTGTCTTCCAATGGAATGATATTCAACTCCAGCCTCATGCATATCATTGACATCATATATATTTCGTCCATCAAATACTAAAGAGGTTCTCATTAGTTCTTTGTATTTATGAGGCGCCAAAGCTTTAACTTCTCCCCACTCCGTAAAGATAAAGCAAACATTAGCATCCTCAAGTGCCTCCTCTGGATTACCTACATATGTCATCGTACCTTGACCATTAGCTCCTTCAGGATACGATTTAGAGAAATTATAGACACCTACTGGATCATAAGCATACACGTTAGCTCCATTTTCCAACAACAGAGGAATATTGTCTAAAGCAGGGGCTTCTCGCAAATCATCAGTTCCAGGTTTAAAGGTTAATCCCAGCACAGCAACCTTAAGTCCATTAAAAGTGATGAGTCGCTTGCTCGCTTTTTTATATAACATTGTTTTTTGCTCTTTATTCACATCAATGGCAGCCTTAATAGTTTTCAACTCATAACCATTTTGCCTTGCAATATACTCCAAGGCTTTTGTATCTTTAGGGAAACATGAACCTCCATAGCCAATGCCCGCATTAAGAAACTTACTTCCGATTCTTTCATCATAGCTCATACCTTTAGCAACATCCTGTATATCAGCCCCAACTAATTCACACAAGTTAGCAATATCATTCATATAGGATATTTTAAGAGCCAAGAAGTCATTGGATGCATATTTAATCATTTCGGCTGATCTTCTGTTAACAGAAACAATGGGCAGATGAAATGGCTTATAGATTTCCATAAGCATTTCTTCTGCCCATTTACTTTCGGTTCCAATAATGATTCGTTCTGCATGTAAAGTATCACGTACCGCTGATCCTTGCGCTAAGAACTCGGGATTAGAGGCAACCTCTATCTTTACATCATTCTTTAAAAAATCATTAATAAACTGTTCAACTTTATCATTTGTCCCAACCGGAACAGTAGATTTAACAACAACCAAACAATCCTTTTCCACATTTTCAGCAATTTGCCTTGCAACAGTTGCTATATGGGAAAGATTTGCTGATCCATCCGGCTGCTCTGGAGTTCCGACTCCAATAAAAATGGCATCTGCCTCTTTATAAGCCGATTCATAATCAGTTGTATATTCCAATCTTCCTGCAGTATAATTCTTCTGCATCAACTGTTCTAAATCTGCCTCATAAATGGGCGAGATGCCTTGTTTCATTTTATTTACTTTTTCTTGATCAATGTCAACACATGTAACTTGTTGTCCCACTTCTGCGAAGCATACTCCTGCGACTAGACCGACATACCCTGTACCTGCTACGGCTATTTTATACATTATTTCGCTTCCTTTTTTATTTATTGTTTAAATCTATAGATATATTAATAAGTTAATTTTTATAATTCTGAAATGTATTTTTTTGTTTCACATTTGGATATTCCCCTAAATCCCCAGCCGCTTTTTCTATTATAGATTTAAGTATATATATAATGATAATAGGTAGAACTATATGCTTAGTTACTTGAGCTAATAAGGTGGCCAGGTCTGCCCGATTTAAATAAACAATAATTGGGATAGATGATATATATATTGCTAACCACATTATACTGTTAATAGCTTTAATATATAAAAATTTAACAAATAACCCCAAGGCAACGAACACCATTACAACACCAAATATACCAAAATTTATATATCCCTCTCCCACTAGAGTAAATCCATTACCCCCTCCTCTTGCAACCAAGTTAGGATAAAAGGTTTCATTAAACCATTTTAGAGCGGAATCTGAACCATTAAAAAAGGCTACTTGTATATCCCACAAAAAAGTTTCTCCTTTAAAATAGGACCAAGTAGCTTTTTCATTTACTAATACATTTAGGTTTCTTGATGCAGCAATAAATTCACTTCCTAAAATTTCATAAAGTATACTTTGTTCTTCCCCCTCATTAATCGTATCTTTATCAAAAGCTGCACTTTTTAAATCCCCTAATACAGGAATAACCAACAATATAATTAATCCCATAACAATAATTTTTTTTCTTGGTATCTTTTTATATAACATATGAGTAAGGAATAGAATGCTAAGAATAACTTTTAGTATTAGGTCACGTTCACCAATAATTAATAATGCAATAAAGGAATAAATAATAGTAAAAATCATCAGGTTCTTAGGGTACTTCTTTTTTATCACCAAACTATTACCCATTAATAAAATAAAAGTTAATATATATATAGAAAAAAATGGTTTTAAAATACTAATTGATGATTGATCTAAAGCTATAGAATATTTACTGTCTAAACCATTCGAATATATATAGACAAGATAAATTATTGTCAATAATAATGAAACAAAGTGTGTTGGATATAAAATTATCTCTAAATTCTTTAATGTTTCCGCCCTATTTATTTTGTTATACTTATAATTCTTGGTTCCAAAGACCATTATAAAAGATACCAAGCCTACCCATTCCAACAACATTGTTTCTTTTAAACCATTTCTATATAAAATATCTCCAGTTCCCACTAAAATAGGTACAGAAGCTGAGTATAAGAAAAATAATGGAGGGAACCAAGTTAATGGATGAAGTAAGTCAAGCTTTGAAATAAACATTGATAACATTACCAAAATAGCTAGGCCAACTATTCCTCCCCATAATTCGTCGGTATATTGAAGAAACAAGAAAGATATTAATACAAATACAATTAAAATGAAATTGAATAAATAACTAATTTTAATATTCAAAAGATCCCCTATCTTCTAATGTATATTTGTTGCACCCAATTAAAACTATACTTTACGAGTAAAAAATATTGTTTAATTTAATATTTAAACATTAGTATCTATAACTTTCTTGACAAATTTATTATTACTGATTGCCTTTAATTTTATTGTCACAAAAATAGCTCTTAAAACTAGTTGAATACTATTTGTTATAATAATTGTATAACAAGCACCCAACATCCCATATCCTTTAATTAATAAGTATCCTGATAATAAATTTATAATTAATACGACTATTGATATCTTAGGTTGTACGCTAATATAATTCAAAGCTAGTAACGCTGTATCAAAATTCCAGCTAAAAAAGTTAATAGCCAAGCCAATACTTAAAAGTAATAACACATTGCTGTAATCAGAATAGCCAGAACCATATACTATATTTAAAAATACATCACCAAAATAATAAGAAAATCCAACTAATAAAACACCCAAAGTTAAAGAGAAAACATTTAATTTTATAAATATATCTCTTTTTACAGCTTTATATTGTTTTAACTTGATTTTTCTGGATAATATCGGTAAGAAGTTTTGAGAAACAGCTGTCATCATAGTATTTCCTATGACTAGAATATATGACAACGCAGAAAAATATCCTAGTACTTCCGTTGAAACTAAAAACTCTAAAAGATACCTTGGATAAAATGAATTAAAAGAAAAAATCATTTGTACAAAACCTAACGGCAATCCAATTATAATTATTTTTCTTATATTACTAAATGTGAATATACTCTTTTTTAGATTATATCTTAAACTAATCTTTTTTATTTCTACAAATACCAAAAATAATATTTGTACAATAAGTTGTACAAGCAAAGAAATCAAAAGATTTTCTGTTAATAATAAAATAATAAAAAAAGCAAAAAAGGTAATTATATGTTTCAAGATCATTATTTTACCTATATAATTTATATCTTCATTTTTATGTGGTATCGCATAATACATATCGGATTGTAAGTCAAATATCTTAGATAATCCTACTAGGATAATTACATAAAAATATTTTGGATATATAAAAGTGGCAATTAAAATCAATATGATCAAAACAAATATATTTAACAAATTTCTAGAAAAAATATAATCACTAAAACGGTTGTTATCCAACGTTATAAATAATGATCGTAATTTCATATTTGAAAACAGGACTATGGGAGAACTAATAGCAAATGCTAATGAGTATGCTCCTACATCCTCTGGTGTTAATATCCTTGCTATAACAATTAATATTAGCCATTTTGTAAAAGAAACCAACAAATTTGAACCAAAACTCCAAGATACATTTTTTATTATTCTCATTTATTTTACTCGCTTTGATTATATTAATTACTTAAGATTAATCACTAATGAGGATTATCGCTATTTATCATTCTGAATTTTCTTTTATCTCATAGATTGTAGTCTCTCGCTTTTGCATAATTATTTTGTCAGAAGAATATGATCCTTTTAAAATAGAACCCGCTGCAACAACACAATTATCTCCAATAGTAGTACCTTTTAATATGACACAACCAGAACCAATCCAAACATTATTCCCTATAGTTATAGGTGATTTTTTAAACTTTCCAATTGGTATACCACCTCTTACCCTAAAATCATGATCATGATCATAAACTAAAACATTGGGACCTAATTGAGTATTTGAACCAATAATGATCTGCTCCATACTATTAATCAAGCATCCATTATTAAAAAATGAATTATCACCTACAATTATTTGACCTCCATCAGATACTCTAAATTCTACATTTCTTCGTGTTCCAACCTTTCTTCCGAAGGATATATTCCCCTTTCCGTTAATAACAAATTTTGTTGAGAGCGAGATAATCTGAAGTGGATGGAATCTAAATCTCTTTAAATAAAAAATTTTCATAATACATAAATACAGGAATGCAAATAATCTCCTTAAGAATGATTTAATATATGTCAAAAATCAACTTCCTCCTATCTTTGTTCCTTAAAATCGACAAAAAACTGTTTTCTTCTTTTTTCAATTATCTCTTTATCGTACTTTTTAGATTCATTATAATTACGTTTTGATTGTGTTAATAATGTATCTTTATTGAGCTTTTTTAATATCTTACATATCTCATTAATATTATTTTTAGTATTACTAAATATGAATTGACTATCTAATAATTCTGGTATACCTGCTGTTCTCGCTCCTATTGCTGGTAGACCTCTACTCATTGCCTCAATTAATGCTCTTGGCAAACCTTCCTGTCTACTCGGTTGAATATAAATATCTATGGTTTGCAACCAATTAAAAACACTATCGTGTGGCATAGAGCCTAATAACTTTACTTGGCTAACTACATCATGTTTTTTTGCAATTGTTAATAGATAATTTGGGTCCCCACCGCCAACAAGTTGATATTCAATATTAGTGATACCTTCTTTCTTCAACCTACCGATTGCTTCTATAACATACTGTTGACCCTTATATCTAACATTTACTGCTGCAGTGGTGCCAAGAATTATTTTAGATTCATTATGTTTCTTTTTTATCTTATCTAATCTTTTTGCAAGAATTAAATTATCAAATTCTTTTAATGCTACATTAGAACAGTTTACATTGTAACCTTCCGTGGGGTACCTATTTTGTAAGAATTCGTTTGTCACATAAACTACATAAGGAGCATCTCTAACACGTTTTTTTGTGGCATAAAACATAGAAGGAGCTATAAGTTTTCCCTGTAAACTGTGATTCCAAAATGCATCCCATGGACATGCAACTAATTCCACCAAATAAGGTTTATTGTATTTTTCAGCATAATCTATTGCTACAAATCCTATAAAACTAGGTAACCTCGCAACTATGTAATCAGACTTTATTACGGCTTCTTCTATTACATTCTTTGCTTTTTTTCTAAATATAATCCCCTTTAAATTAGATATATTGGGACACTCTATAACCTCAAAAGGAGAAACAGTTATTTTAGATAAATTTACCTCTGCTTCGACTTTAGTAGTTTTTTCCACTCTAATTACCACAGAGAGTTTATCAGCTATACCATAATAGCGTTTAAAAGTTTCATCATTATGAGCGGTTCCATAGTAATCATTGTATTCATCTCTTCTTAATGGACCATCATGACAAAATAGTACATCCATATTATATAATCCTCATTTCACTTTCTTGGTTCAGGTAATATAAACCTATTACCTAGTTCAAAATCAAAAGAATCAGGACTAAACTTGACGTAACCAGTCCAAGGGTAAAATGTCAATTCCCCAAAATACACTCTTCCATTAACCCAATATAAATCTACTCGAACAAACGGAAAGTCTTCGGCAAGGATATTCGTAATTCTTAACATTTCTTCCAATCCCTCTGGCCTTGGCATAATATCTCCAAAGTTAGGGTAATCCGTATTTACGTCTATATAGTTCCATTTAGTATCATAAATATTCCGTTTATGATCAGAATGCCTGTCGACGTCAAGGACAATATATTGTGCCTTGCCATTAAAACAGATGAATTTATAATCATTTATACCTTCAAAATGATTGTTATTATCCTCTAAATATTCCTCAATAATTATTCTAGGTCTTAGATTTTTATATGACCATTCTCTACCAACCGAATAATTATCTCTTTTCATCCATTCATTTAAAGTTTTTTTAACATTTGATAATTCCACTAGTGATTTATCTTTACACAAAACATTTGTACCACTGCCATTTGTAGTCTTAATGACAAACTTTTTTGGTAATAAATCTAAATTGATATCATCTGAAGCATCATAAATTGCATATAACTTATTTAATATACTAGATAATCCTTTAGATTTAATATATTCACGCACTTCATATTTATCGGCACATTGTGTCATTAAATGTGTTCTATAATTGATTTTGTACCATTGTAATTTTTCAGTCCAGCGCTTAGGATTTTTTAAATCCAGACTTCTCCCCATCTTTATTCTATATTGTAGTTTGAGAATCAACGGATCTGGGACAAACCTTAAAAAATGTAATATCTTAAATCGCAATTCTTTATTCTTTATAACCTTCCTATAATCCATGTCATTTCACCTCAAGACTTTCTCAATCTCTTTTTTATAGGAACTAACAACAATCTTTCTGTCAAATTCTTTCTCAACTTTTTTTCTACCCAATAGGCCCATAAGCCTTTTCTCATCATTATCTAGATTTAAAAATTGCTCAATTTTCATTATCAAATCATCACTATTTTTTTGCTCCATTATAAATCCATTTATTCTATCTTCCACTATTTCATAACATCCACTTCGATTAGTGGTAATAATGGGTCTACCACTGGCTGCACTTTCAAGCAATACATTAGACATGCCTTCTGGATAATATGATGGATGTATTGTGCAATGTGAAATGTTATGGAATTTTCTTACATCATTTTGCATTCCATGATATATAATGACCCCTTCTTCTTGCATAATTCTCAATCTATCTTCATATTCACCTTCACAAAATCCCAAAATATGAAAATTTGTTTCTGGATATCTTTCTTTAATATACCGAGCGGCTTCTAAATATTGTTCAATGCCTTTTTCTTTCATAACACGTGCAATAAATAGAAAATTTATTTTTTTTGTCTCTGGATAAGGTAAAATACTATAGTACTCTAGATTAACACCAGATCCAGGTAGCAACTTCTGTTCGTTAATTTTCAGATACTTATTTAAAAAAACTTGATTTTCCCTATTTTGAAAAAATACACATTGTGATTTTTTTAAAGAAATTCTATATAAAAACATTGTGATTTTTTGTAATAAGCCACCATTTTCAACTGCAGTACCTAAACCTGTAATATTAGATATATAAGGAGTATTTTTCAACCTACAAATTAGTCCACCATATACATTTGGCTTAATAGTGTAGGTTAGAACAACATCTGGCTTTACATTATTTATAATATTTCTGTATTTCCAAATTAACCTTATATCTTTTACGGGATTAGTACCTCTTCTACTAATTGGTGTTTCAATAAATTTACATCCTATTTGTTCTAATTCCTTTATAAAGTCACCATTTGGAAGTGAAATATAGACTTGATAACTAGTAATCAAGTCTTCAATTAATTCTTTTCTGAACTTATATAGACCGACATCATTATTAGCTAGTATTAATATCTTCTTCATTTAATAGATCTCCTTGCCGGTAAACCGATATATGTTCCGCTTTCTTTTATATCTTTAACTACAACAGCACCGGCTCCAATCTTACATTGACCAGTAATATTAATATTATTAATGACAACACTTCCTATCCCTAACCAAGTTCCTTTGCCTACTTTAACAGCGCCTGCTAATTTAACACCAGGAGATAAATGAACAAAGTCTTCAATAATGTTATCATGATCTATTATTGCACCAGTATTTATTATGCAACCTTTGCCCACTATACTCCCACTATTAATAATTGTCCCAGCCATTATTACGGTGCCTGATTTAATTCGTACACCTTCTGCCAAAACTGCATGAGGATGTATTATGATCGGAATATTTACGCCATTAATCTCTAATTTATTGATAATCTCTTCTCTTAAAACATTATTGCCAATACCCACAAAAATTTCATGGGTATCCATATATTTAAAGGTATCAGATACACGTCCAATGACATCAATACCTATAGAGGACTTTATTCTTGTATCATCATCTAAAAATTCAATTTTATCCCATTTATTCATTTTAATTGCTATATCCGCTACTACTTTACCATGTCCACTTGCTCCAATTATAAGTAGCTTATTTTTCATAACTTTTCTTATTACCCCTAAATGGTTCCGTTGTTATTGAAGTATGTGATGTGATCCCTTCTCTAACAACTACCTTTTTAATAGTCAAAAATATAATTTTTAAATCGCCTAATAAACTTATTTGCTTTACATATTGAACATCGTAATTAAATTTTTCTTCCCAACTAATTGAATTTCTACCATTTACTTGTGCTAAACCTGTAAGACCTGGACGAACTTCATGTCTCCTTTTTTGCTGATTATCATATAGTAATAAATATTGTATTAGCAGTGGCCTAGGTCCGACAATAGACATATCACCTTTAAGAATATTTAAAAGTTCAGGAAGTTCATCCAGTGAAGACGCTCTTAAGAATTTTCCGAATTTTGTAATCCTCTCTTGATCAGGTAGTAAATTTCCATTATCATCTTGCTCATCAGTCATAGTTCTAAATTTATACATAGTAAAAATCTTTTCATCCATACCTGGACGTTCTTGCTTAAATAAAACTGGACTACCAAGTTTTGTTTTAACCATAATCCATAATATTAAAATTACTGGGCTCAATAGAATTATTGCTAAAAAAGATAGAATAAAGTCCATTAATCTTTTTATAAATCTTCTATAGAAACCATAATACCTATTAGAGGCATTCATTAGTCACACCACAATCTTTTTATAGTCTTTATTACTTTTTCTAAATCTCCTTCTGTCATTTTGGTATCTGATGGCAAACAGACTCCATTTAAAAATAAATTTTCAGATACCTTAGTTTCGATAAAATCGTATTTTTCAAAGTAAGGTTGCATATGCATAGGCTTCCAAACAGGACGTGATTCTATGTTCTCCCTTTCAAGTGACTTAATGATATCTATAGGCCTTACTTTCCCGGTTAATAAAATTGAACTCAGCCAATAATTAGGTTGATTCCAATCATTTGAAGGCATAAATTCAATCCCTTCAAGAATCTCTAATTCCCTTTTGTAATACTCATATATATATTTCTTTTTTTCTACTCTTTTATCTAAAACCTTTAATTGACCTCTCCCAATCCCTGCAACCACATTACTCATACGATAATTAAAACCTAATTCACTATGTTGATAGTGAACTGCTTGGTCTCTTGATTGAGTAGCCCAAAATCTAGCTTTAGCAATTCTCTCTTTATCATCAGATACCAACATTCCACCACCCGATGTAGTAATAATCTTGTTACCATTGAAAGAGAAAATCCCATAATTTCCAAATGTACCAGTTTGTTTACCTTTATAATAAGTGCCTAAAGACTCAGCAGCATCTTCTATTAAGGCAACATTATGCGATTTGCATAATTCTACAATTTTATCCATATCTGCTGAGAGACCATATAAATGGACAACTATTACCGCTTTAACATTTGGGTATTTTACGAATGCTTCTTCTAATGCTTTAGAGCACATATTCCACGTTTCATAATCACTATCAACAAATACAGGAGTAGCATTTTGATAAATTATTGGATTAGCAGTTGCTGAAAATGTAAACGTTGGACAGAATACAATATCTCCCTCCCCAACGCCAGCTAATTTTAAAGCCAAATGAATAGCTGCAGTACCTGATGATAAAGCTGCAGCCGCTTTTGAACCTACTTTTAAAGCTAGTTCTTTTTCAAATCCATTTACATTTTCTCCAAGAGGAGCTATCCAATTCGTATCAAAAGCTTCCTTTACATATTGCATCTCATATCCTTCATCACTCATATGTGGTGAAGAGAGAAATATTCTTTCTTTCAATTTTGTTGAATTCATCTAAATTTTTCCTTTCATTATTAAGTTGTACTTTAGTAAGTTTGATCGGAATTCTACAGCCACCTCATTTCCAACCAATTACCAACGACTTCTTATCACTAAACTTCGTATTAGCAATCCCCACAAGCGTATCCTTCATCTCATCCGAGTCCTTATCAAGAAGCGTCTCAATCACCTCATAAAGCTCTCGCTTTTCCATCGGCTTCGCCTTCCCAATAAAGATTTTCGGAAACACCTGCCCCTTCTGAACCTCATTCTCATTAAGAAGTTCTTCATACATCTTTTCCCCAGGTCTTAAACCAGAGAAATGTATTCCAATTTCATCTACGGAATAACCCGAAAGAGTAATCAGATTTTTAGCTAGATCAACGATTTTTACCGGTTCTCCCATATCCAGGACAAAAATTTCTCCTCCACGAGCTAATGATCCGGCCTGTATTACTAAACGTGAAGCTTCAGGAATTGTCATGAAATATCTTGTAATATCAGGATGTGTAACCGTTATAGGTCCACCAGCTTGAATCTGTTTTTTAAATAATGGAATTACACTACCCCGACTCCCCAGTACATTTCCAAACCGTACAGCTACAAACCTTGTCTTACTTTCCTTTGCCAAATTCTGAATAATCATTTCAGCAAAGCGCTTCGTTGCCCCCATTACATTAGGAGGATTTACTGCCTTGTCAGTTGAAATCATTACAAACGTACCAACGCCAAATGTATCTGCACCTTCTGCGACATTTCGAGTACCAAGAATATTATTCTTAACAGCTTCTCTCGGATTATATTCCATCATGGGCACATGCTTATGTGCTGCTGCATGATAGATGACGTCCGGTTTATATTGTTCCATCACATCAAATATCCTACTTCTGTCTTGTATATCAGCAATAATCGGAATGATCTCAATCGATTCACCATATTGTTTTCTTAATTCCATATCAATTAAATAAATGCTATTTTCACCATGGCCTAGTAAAAGTAGTTTACCTGGTGTAAACTTGCATATTTGACGACAGATTTCAGAGCCAATTGATCCTCCAGCTCCGGTAACTAGGATGGTTTTTCCTTCCACATATTCAGAAATGCTGTCAATATCTAGTTGAATAGGTTCGCGCCCCAATAAATCCTCAACCTCTACATCTCTAAACTGTGTAACTGAAACATTTCCAGACATGATTTCTTCAATCATCGGCATAATTTGAACCTTCGCCATTGTTTTCGAGCACTCTTCATAAATCCGCTTTATCTCACCCTTTGATAGGGAAGGAATTGCAATTATGATGACTTCAACCTCATGTAAGGCAACAGCCATAGAGATATCAGATGTCTCTCCTACTACCGGTAAACCATGTATTTGAAGTCTTTGTTTATATGGATCGTCGTCGATGAAGGCTACAGGTACTAAATCAGTATCTACCTTTTGAAGCAGCTGTCTGGCTACCATCGTTCCTGCTGCACCGGCTCCGATAATTAACGTATGTTTCTTTGCAAGATCATTCGTGCCTATATAACGGCCCCTGAATACTCTCCAAGAAAAACGTGAACCGCCAATCAACAGGATATGGAGCATCCAGGTTATCCCTAATGCCCGTATGTAAATATCCTGGAAAATAATCATTTGAATGATAGCTGTTGTTAAAATCGTTAATGTTACAGCTTTTGCAATCGCCATTAATTCTCGAATACTCGCATATTCCCATGCCTTGTTATAAAGTTTATAAATAAATGCATACACATGATGACTGATTAACAATGCTAAAGAGGTTATTAATAAGGTTTCCATTTTGAAGATATCCAAATACGGGTGGAGGACAAGGTAACTGCAATAAATAGCCGTTAACACGATAATGGAGTCTACTAGTATCAATGTGGTCAACCTTTTACGGTATGTCACGTTCAAACCTCTCCTCTAAAAAAGACCGGTAAGTGTCCGGTCTATCTCCAATTAGTTTATTTTTTTATCACTTTTAATTTTTCTTCCATAAAGCGTAATAAATCTTTACGCAAGGATTCATCCTGAAGTGCAAATTCAATTGAGGTTTCAATGAAGCCTAATCTTTCCCCCACATCATATCGTTTCCCTTCAAAATCATAGGCAAATACTCGTTGGATTTCATTCAGCTTTTGAATCGCATCTGTCAGCTGAATCTCTCCGCCTGCCCCTATGTTTTGCTCACCAAGGAATGTAAAGATTTCCGGACGCATTATATATCTTCCCATGATGGCTAAATCAGATGGCGCTGTTCCTTTTTCAGGCTTTTCCACAAAGCTCTTCACCTGATAGCGCCGTCCGTTTTGTTCAATCGGATCAATGATTCCATACCGATGGGTTTCTTCCATTGGTACATGCTGAACACCTATAATAGAAGAAAATGTTTTTTCATATTCATCCATCAATTGACGTAGACATGGTTTGTCTGCCTGGACAATATCATCACCAAGTAAAACTGCAAATGGTTCATCTCCAATAAAATTACGAGCACACCAGATTGCATGGCCCAGTCCTTTGGGTTCTTTTTGACGGATATAATGAATATCAACCTTGGAAGGAGCCTGTACTTTTTCGAGAAGATCAAACTTGCCCTTTTCCATCAAGTTATTCTCTAAATCATACGCATGATCGAAATGGTCCTCGATGGATCTCTTCCCTTTACCGGTTACGATAATGATATCTTCTATCCCAGACTCGATTGCTTCTTCAACGATATATTGAATCGTCGGCTTATCTAAAATTGGTAGCATTTCCTTCGGCATTGCTTTTGTAGCCGGCAGGAATCGCGTTCCGAGTCCAGCAGCGGGAATAATTGCTTTTCTAACTTTTTGCAAGGTATAGCCTCCTTTTCACAACTACCATATATAACGAATCATAAATTTTACATTTTCAGGGAAAATAATTAGGTATAAATTCTCAATTATCAAAAAACAATTAAAAATTATTAGACAATTACAATTACTATGTTTCATAATCAATATTAGGGGTAATTAATCGCACGTTTTTTATAGCTATTTTTAATTTTTTATACACACTTATAATCAATTCACATGAATTTTAAAAAACATGGGCATCTAACCCACCCTCACACCATCCTACTGATGACTTGCATCTAAGGAAGCTTATTAAACCTCCCACAGCATGGCCGAGTGTCTCCCTTGATAAAGGTTAGGAGGCATCACCTAATTGGGTTCATCATTAAAATAGCCCTAAAAACTTACGCTGTCTGACTGGCTGTGGCATTTCTCTCATTATTATCTGCCCGCTAATGAGTAACTCTGCATTTTCTTCAAAATAATAGATTTGATCTAATCCGAACTGTTTTTCTATTTCATCCAATGCTTCATTCATCCAGAACTGTCTGGTTGAGACATTATGTGCATCTGATGCAACGAAATGAATCAGGTTTGAGGAAAGTAAATCCATCGATACTTTCTTGATTTTCTTGCCAAACTTACCGGCGATACTGCCGGATGTAAGCTGTGTACTGACACCTTTTTGGACAAATTCATAGAGGAGATTTGGATTTTCAACAATAGCCATATTCCGTTCCGGATGGACTAATATTGGATTGATCCCTTTTTTCTGCAGTTCAAAAAATAATGTATTTGCGTACCTTGGTATATGATTTGAAGGAAATTCAATCAAGAGATAAGAGGAATTGTTTACTGTTTGGATGAAGCCCTGCTCCAGATCCTCGAGCAATTCGCCGTACACCCTGACCTCCTGGCCGGGTAGAACCTTTAATGGAATCTGGCTTTTCTCCAAATGTTCATTTAATTGATCAATCTCGGGTAATAAGTTTGTTCTTGTATTCTCGTATGCACCATTTTTATGATGTGGGGTTGCGATGATTGTGTTGATTCCCTCGCTGATAGCAAGCTTTGCCATGTCCATTGAATCTTTTAAACTCTGTGCACCGTCATCTACACTTGGCAAGATATGACTATGTATGTCAATCATTATAAAGCAACCCCTTCTTGTTTATTTATAATCAATGAATCTATCTTACTAATATTTATTGTAAAAGTCTAGCAACTTATCTATTTTTTACCATAATAATAGTACGTATTATCCTTCATTTTTCTGTTATTAAGAACAGCACCCAGGATTTTAGTACCGGTATTTAATAAAAGTTCTTTCGTCTTGACAGCATCTTCCACCTGCGTCCGTCCGCTGCTCACTACGAGTACGACCCCCTGGCAAATATTTGCAATTATTTGTGCATCTGTAACGGCTGTGATCGGCGGGGTATCAACGATGATGATGTCAAAGTCTTCCTTCGCCTGATTAATCAATTCATTCATCGATTTTGATGATAATAACTCAGCAGGATTTGGTGGAAGCGGTCCGCTTGTTAACACATGTAGACCCAAAGGCTCTACAATCTGGATTGCTTTACCTAACTCTATTTGTCTCGTCAATACACTTGTTAATCCCACGTTGTTCGTAAACGAGAACGTATAATGCGAAGAAGGTTTACGCAGGTCGGCATCTATGAATAATGTCCTTTTCCCCTGTTGGGCAAACACTACGGCGATATTAGCAGCTGTTGTTGATTTTCCTTCAGTGGGGCCAGAAGATGTAATCATAATCGTTTGCATCTCTTCATCTATAAAGGAATATTGGATATTAGTCCTTAATGTACGGAACTGCTCCGAAATCGGTGATTTTGGTTCCAAATAGGTAACGAGCTTTCGCTGATTGCTGTTTCCAAACTGTCTGCCCTTCTTACGCGCCATGTTGCTCACCTCTTCCTGCTCGTTTCGTTCTTGCATTTCCTTCCATTTGCACATTGCTTTCTTCAATTACACCAATGACACCAATCACCGGTAAATCCAGAATTCGTTCGATATCCTGTTCTGTTTTAATCGTGTTATCTAAATACTCCATTAAGAAGGAAATTCCCACACCAATCATTAATCCGACAACCATGGCAATCGCGATATTGAGAAGTGGCTGCGGTTTAATCGGTGAAGCATTCTCTGAAACCGTTGCTTTTGCAAGGATGCTGACATTATCGACCTTCATAATTTCCACGATTTCTTCTTTAAAAATCTCTGCTGTTGTGTTGGCTATTTTTGCAGCCATATGCGGATCCTCGTCTGTAACAGATACATTCACTACCTGTGATTCCTGTTCACTTGCTACCGTTATTTTATTGGTGAGCTGGCTTAGTGATAGTTTCAAATCCAATTCTTCAATCACCTTATCCAATATGGCCGGGCTCTTCATAATGACATTGTACGTTTCGATGAGTTGCAGATTTGTTTGAACTTGGTTGCTGTTATATATTGCTTCTTCACTTTTTGCCTGATTAACAAGCAGCTGTGTAGAAGATTGATAGATTGGAGTCAAAATAAAAAAGCTTGTTACTCCGCTTATTAAAACTGCCAAAACGGTGATCATGATAATGAACCATGCACGTTTTTTTAAGGTTTCAAACAAATCTTTCAGGCTAATAGTTTCTTCCATTTCATCCTCCGTTTAACATAATATTAAGTATTATACAACAAATTCGGAAAATTTCATCTGTTTTTTGGAAATTTTATTTAATTCTTTCTAATAAAATGTAATATATACATATAAAGTGAAATTATTTGTCGACTCGGGGGGGGGGGGGGAGAAAAATGAAATCTATTACCATGCTTTTACTTACAATATTCACCGTCCTTGTTCTAGGTTTCGGTCAAAACTACTGGAGCAGCCAAATCGCAAAAACAGTTGCCATGGAAAACGAAAAAGAACAAGCTGTACCAAAAAAAGAGGAGAAGACCTCTTCACCTTTTGAGAATGTTAAAGAGGATGACCTGAAGAGCGCTCTCGAAAAAGCGATCAGCAAGCATGAAAAAGCTAATATTTTGATAGCCGGATCGAAAGCATTGGGAGATCAAAAAAGCGGGTTAGGGTTAACAATCAGTCAAGAGTTGCAAAGGTCATTTGAGTCGGATGTTACTGTATCATTCATAGATTTCAACGGCACATCAACTCAATTAATAGAAAAAGGCTTAATCAGTAATTATCAGGATGCCAAGCCTGATGTTCTTATTCTAGAAGCTCTGACTCTAGCTGATAATGGCAATGTTGAAGTGGATGATAACCACGATAATATTTCTACTATCATTGAAGAGTTACAATCGATCAATGAGGATCTTTACGTGATTCTTATGCCTACTCATCCTATCCCAAATGGTCCCATCTATTCAACACAAGTAGACGCCCTAAAGGAATTTGCAGCGGAGGAGGACTATACATATATTGACCATTGGCAGGCTTGGCCAGATGAAGCTGAATTAATGGATTACCTAAAAAAGGATAAGAGCGCTCCGAATGAAAAAGGGATAGAGGTTTGGAGTAAAGAGGTCTTGAAGTTATTTGGGATATAATTAGAAGTTCTGAGGAATAAATTAACATTTTGTGTTAATTAAGCTTATAAAGTTACCAGTAATCTATGACGAAATTCTCCTAAGCACCCATTTTTGGGTGTTTTTTGTTTTGAGTCTAACCGATTATGTTATCAACAAAATCTACAGTTCATTCATCCTTTCTCCTCACAATTTAGGAGATACTGCACGTTTAAAAGATAAAAAACACTATTTTCATCCTAGTTTTTTTACATTCTTTAACAAACCTCTTTAAATTTATTTCTTTCATCCGATGAAAAGAAAAGAATAAATAAAAAAGAGGTGAAAGAACTTTTGGGAAAATATTTTATTAAAGCTGCCAGTTTGCTGATTTTGCTATCATTTATCATTACTCTGTTACCAGAGAAAGTAGATGCCGCCAGCTTTTCATCTAAAGTCAATGCTGATGTCCTAAATGTCCGCTCTAAGGCATCTACCAAATCCTCTGTCATCGGAAAAGTTAAGAAAGGCAAAGTGGTCACGGTTCAATCTGAACAAAATAACTGGAACAAGATTACATACGATAAGAAAACTGGCTGGGTAATGAGCAAATATCTTACATATGTCAATTGGATGGGATATGCAAGCGCAAATAACCTGTCCATTAAGAAAACGGCCTCTTCCTCTTCTATATCTCTTGCGACTATCAAGAAAGGGACCGCCGTTTCAGTAAAAGGCCAAACTGGAAGCTGGGTTAAAGTCTATTATTCCAGTAAAAAGGTGACTGGTTGGGTACCTACTTCTAGCCTAACCAAATCAAAGCCCGCGAGAGTTAATGCTAATCTTGGAACATACTATGTCACAGCTACCAGCCTGAATGTACGTGCAACAGCGAGCACAAAAGCTAAGGTCATCACAACTGTGAAGAAAAACGATACGGTTACTCTTCAACAGAAGAATGGATCTTGGGGGAAAGTAAAAACCTCTAACGGTAAAGTCGGTTGGGTATCCCTCACTTATATTTCTACTAAAAAACCAGTTGCGAATCTTGGTACCTACTATGTGACAGCTACTAGCTTGAATGTTCGTGAGAAAGCCAACACTAAAGCTAAGGTCATCACTACAGTAAAGAAAAACGCCGCGGTTACTCTTCAGCAGAAAAGTGGTACCTGGGGGAAAGTGAAGACTTCAAACGGTAAAGTCGGCTGGGTAAGTCTCTCTTATCTTTCTACTAAAAATCCTGCTGTCAATCTTGGAACCTATTATGTTACGGCTAGCAGTTTAAATGTACGTCAGAAGGCGGATACGTCTTCCAAAGTTATCACGACTGTGAAGAAAAATACTGCCCTTACCCTTCAGCAAAAAAGCGGTACTTGGGGAAAAGTGAAAACCTCTAGCGGCAAAATCGGCTGGATTGCTCTGAAACATATTTCAACTAAAAAACCGGTTAATACGAAAACACCACAGCCGGTATCAAATAAAACGGAGTACCTGGTTACCAACGCCAACACTTCTCTGTATAAGAATGCTGACTCAAAATCTACCGTATTAGCTTCTGTTCCTAAAAGCTCTAGTGTGATGAAACTGAATACAAATGGTAGCTTTACACAGGTTAAACTGGCATCCGGTAAGATTGGGTGGATTACAAGTAAAACACTGATCATCTCCAAAAGTGTGCGAGGAAAAGTTATTGTCATCGACCCTGGTCATGGCGGGTCAGATACAGGAGCTATTGGAGTAAAGTTAAAAACTAAGGAAAAGAATATTAATCTAAGTACAGCCAATCAATTGGCAGCCCTACTGAAGAATGCCGGTGCCACCGTCATCATGACTCGCAGCAATGATACCTTTATTTCATTAGCCAACAGAGCAGCACTCAGTAACTCCAAAAAAGCGGATGCGTTTGTGAGCATTCATTACAACGCAGCTCCAGATTCTCCATCAGCGTCTGGAATAGAGACTTATTACTATCAAAATAGCAGTTTGGCAAGTGCTATACACGGTGAATTGTTTAAAGCTACAGGTTTGAAAAATCGGAAAGTTAAACAAGGTAATTTCCAAGTCATCAAGAGTAATAAACAACCAGCCACCTTGCTGGAACTTGGATTTCTTACAAATGCAGCTGAAGAAAAAACCATTTCCCAAACCAGCTATCACAAAAAAGCTGCACAAGGTATTTTAAATGGCTTAAATGTATATTTCAAAAACAAATAATGTCCAGCCTGTAGCCTCCGATTATTCCTCGGAGGCTTTTAATTTTCTCTAAAATCCATCACTAAACCCCTGGAATATACTATAACGATTATCCATAAATGGATGTGATAGGGTGTCAAATCAATTGAAAGAAATAGTTGGAGCCTGGCTGACGGCTATCGGAGCCATTGTTGTAGCTATCGGCTCTACTCCAAACACTGGATTATCAAACAAAATACAAAGAGAACTTAATTTAGTCGGGAATGCACTCGAAGCAGTCGGTGCTGGCTTAGCTGCAGACGGACAAGATAATAAATCATCACTTGAATATGCAGGGAATGTTATATCTAGTATCGGAGCCTTGGAAGTCATTACAGGAATTGCTGTTGATTTCCCTGAACCTACCAATATGAATATTGCGATTCAGGGTAATTTGTTACAGGCATTAGGCAGCGGAGTCAGTGCAGCTGATGAATTAGGCGATAATACCACTTTAGGAGAAACAGAAATCTTAATAGGTAATATTCTCCAAACCATTGGCAGTGTCATCCAAGCATTCGGCGTTAAAATTCAAGTTAATGACCAGCAGGAGGGACAATTCTATGTTGCATTGGGAAGCTGGATTCAAGCCATTGGCGCTGTTCTATCCGCCATCGGTCAACAACTCGAGGAAGCTCATGAAAATAAACCAGGTATTAACGAATAAGATGCCCTCCTCTGGAGGAGGACATTTTTACATACAGGAATAGCTTTAAATAGTAGGGAGAAAAGCGGGGAATCCAATAGAGGTATTTATCGGGACCAACTTTCTGTGCCCTCCGCTAGATGACGAGCTGATTAGCGACAGTATATTCTGGACAACAAGATTTCCTGAAGTTTGATGGATAGTGGTAGTTGGTTTATAGAATATGTCGGAAAGAACTAGCTGCTATCGTATCATTTGAGAAGATTCTCATAATGGCAATAAGTCTAATCCCCTAATAAACGTTCTTTTATATATATTTCTTAAACTTTTTACCGACACCTTCTGCTATTCAGATAGCCGTTATACAGGTTTCCCTATCACTTTTCCACAGTTGCTGGCTAACCATTTCATTTAAAATGACTATTTGTTGGTATTTGTTTTGTTTCACTTCGTGTTTTTTACGGTATAAATAGAATACAACTATTCCAAATTATGTATAAAAAAGGAGGCGCGAAACTATGAGAATCCGAGCAGGCAGTTGGAGAATGCTTTCTAAACAAGAAAAGATCTTTATCCTGAATGCAGTCAGTCAGCGTCGGACATTTTAATCATCGCCAATCGGATGGTTCCTTACCTCAAGTATATTTGTAGGGCAGGAACGTAGGTTAAAGGTCTTTTCCTCTGTTCACTTCTAAAAAGACAAATATACAATCCTTCGCTTTATTTTCTTTCTCACTTTTCCTCCATTGTTGCTTTCAAGTAACCAATCATCCGTATCTTGACGGGTGATTATTTTATTTGGGCCTATTCATTAATCGATTGATTAATTTGGTCTTCTAACTCCTCTGGGTTGAAAGTATACTATACATATAGATGGTTACTGTCTTTTGTCATAAAAAATTCAATATGTATTATTTGAAATTATCTTCGATATGCCGATATAGTAGAAGTAAGCAACCGTTACTTATGACCCAATCCTAAAGGTGGTGTGAGGAAAATGGCGAATCTAAAAATATCCCCACTATTTAAAATATCCCTAATGATTATACTTACTGTCCTTTTATTCGTTAGCTTTTATTTTATAAAGGGACCGTTTCTCGATAAGGATACTCTTGTCAAAAAAGTTGAGACCGCTCTCGCCGATCAAAATGTACATCAGCTCTCCCGGATTCTAACCTCATCAAATGAAGACCTGGTTATTGACGAAGAAAATACAAAGATCTTGATGGATTACCTTCAAAAAAATCCTGATTACACCCAAAGCCTTCTGACAGTTCTCCATGAACAATCCCGATATTATGATGATGATTCATCCAAATCAGGTAAGGAACAGCCCAGGATTGAAGGATTTTTAACACTGAAAAAGAATACGAATTCCTGGCTGCCGGACAACTATTCAATTGAAATCGATCCAGTTTATCTGACGATCACTACAAATTCTAAGCATGCCACCTTAATGGTGAATGGTGAACAAGTCGTTAAGGCCAACGAAGCCATTTATGAAAAGAAAGTCGGCCCCCTTCTACCGGGAGAATACAAAGTCGAGGCAAAATTGAAAACAAATGATACGGATATCAACGAAAAGAAGCAGGTTGTTTTGTGGAATAGTGATGAGAAAATCAACATGAATTTAAATGATGAGGAAGTCGGCTTGGATACAAATGAATAATGATAAGAAAGACAAAGATCGGTCTTTGTCTTTTTTTATTTCATTCTTTACAAATATATACTGAAATATCATAAGCAACAAAAAAGAAACTTAGGTCTATTCTCTTATTATATTGTTAAAACTTCTCAGTATACTTTTACAAATAGGAAGTTTGAATCAAGCACAGAAAACGAACATTCGATAATATTGTAGAAGAAAGCCCCTTTTTATGATTCATTTTTCCATATAAAAGTACTGAGAAAATCATTTCCTCAGTACAGAAAAATTATTCTGATGTAAACAGTTTCTTAATATACTGTTGGCAACTCATCCGACGTCTTATCATCTTTTTCCTTCTGTCTCACATATAAAAATTCATCAATATGGTTAGCCAATTGTATTCACTCCGTTACTCAGTTTTACATTATACATGGTTGGTAGTTCAGCTACTTGTGTCGGCTTCACATTATACATGGTCGGTAATTCTGCCACTTGTGTTGGTTTCACATTATACATAGTCGGTAACTCTGCCACTTGTGTCGGCTTTACATTATACATAGTCGGAAGCTCTGCTACTTGCGTTGGTTTTACATTGTACATAGTCGGAAGCTCCGCTACTTGTGTTGGTTTTACATTGTACATAGTCGGAAGCTCCGCTACTTGTGTTGGTTTTACATTGTACATAGTCGGAAGCTCCGCTACTTGTGTTGGTTTTACATTATACATAGTCGGAAGCTCCGCTACTTGCGTTGGTTTTACATTGTACATAGTCGGAAGCTCCGCTACTTGTGTTGGTTTTACATTATACATAGTCGGAAGCTCCGCTACTTGTGTTGGTTTTACATTGTACATAGTCGGAAGCTCCGCTACTTGCGTTGGTTTTACATTGTACATAGTCGGAAGCTCTGCTACTTGCGTTGGTTTTACATTGTACATAGTCGGAAGCTCCGCTACTTGCGTTGGTTTTACATTGTACATAGTCGGAAGCTCTGCAAGATCCGTTTTAGAAATAGTAATTGTCGCTGTCAAAGCACTGATACCTAACACACTAGCACCGATTAACATAATTTTCTTTTTCATACATATTCCCCTTTTCATTCATAAGTTTATAAGTATAATTGGTTTATGATTATACTTATATTTAACCATATATTTACTTTTAAAGGTTTATTCGATACAGGGACTTTAGATTCAATTTATTCAATATAAACAAGCACATACATACTTTTTTACATATAAATATAACTATAGGAATACTATCGGAAAGGGGATACCATGAATGGATTTCTCCGCAATTGGTCAGCGAATAAGAGATTTGAGGAAATCACTTAAACTATCTCAAGGTGAGCTAGCCCAAGGAATATGTACACAAGCACAGATAAGTAAAATTGAAAAAGGCGATGTATATCCTTATGCTAATACCTTATATCTCATTTCACAAAAGTTAGGAGTGGATGTTAACTACTTCTTTGAAATCGGTTCTACTCCAAGAGTAGACTATGTTAATGAGGTAAGCAGACAGTTACGGCTAACGCGGCGCCATCTCCTCTACGAAGAGATGAATAGAATTGTAAAATTAGAAGAGGACAATCCGCTCTTTACGCAAAATGGGCGTAACAGACAGCTGATCTTATGGCACAAGGGTGTCTATGAGCATGCTGTAAATAATAATGTGGAAAAATCTATAGAATTGCTTAAGTCAGCAATTGACTTAACACATGTTTTGGATAAAGTTTGGAATGAAAGAGAAATAGAAGTACTCATGTCTATGGGAGCAGTCTATGTTACAGACAATCAGAATGAGATTTCTCTAAAAATATTTTTGGAAGCTAAAGAGCATTTATCACATTTAGTTTTCATTAGTGATCATTCGATTTTACCGCGGCTGTATTATAATATTGCCAGAGTGTATACTCGATTGAAACAATATGATGAATCTATTACATACTGTAAAAACGGTATAAAATATTGCTTAGAAAAAGACAATCTATTCCCATTGGCTGAATTACATTATCAAGTTAGCTACAATCTTGAAAAGCTTGGTAAGTATTCGGATTCCATATATTATTTAAATAAGGCTATTTCGATATTCGAATTAATCGAAGATAAAAAATATATGAACCTTCTGAAGGAAAAAAAGAGTTCCTTGGAATTACACTACGGAGACATAACAAAAGCTGATCATTCTAAAACATGATCAGCTTTTTCTATTATACCTTAACAATTTTAGCACCCGTTGAAGAGGCTGCGTAGATATTTACTTTTCCAAATGAGCTTGTCTGAATGGTATATATATTTTTTTTACCGGCGCCTAAGCTCAACTAGATTTTAAATACAAATATAAAGAAAGGCGAATTTATGTGTATTCAATTCGCCTTTTCTCTTATTTGAAGCTAGTTATGTTCCAGCCTCTCTCCAATAAATATTACTTTCGAAATTTTCTCCATACAAAATATAAGAAAACCCCTGTCAATCCACCCACTGTATCAATCATCACATCGTGAAAGAGTGGCGTGCGGTCACCTGTGAATGACTGATGCCATTCATCTGAGCAGGCATATAGAAAGACTATTCCCATCGTGATTGCTGTTACCTTCACCGCTCGCTGTACCCATACTCTGACGATACTGGCCAATATAAACGCCATTACAAAGTAAACGCTAAAATGGGCACCCTTACGGATAAAAAACTCAATAAAACCCGGCAACCCTAACGCTTCCACACTAATCTCTACACCACCATAGGTGAAGCTTATTTTTGAAAGCAAAGCCACTACAGAATCGGGGAGCTTTAAGTTCTCACTCAGCAACGGTTGGATATTTTGTTCGGTATAAGGTTGTGAGGAGGAATAAAATACTACTCCCACTACCAACAATAAAAGGATTAAACGGTATATGATCTTTTTCCTAGCATTATTCATATTCCTATCCTAGCCGAATTCATCCACAAGGTAAATGCCAAAGACTTGCAGAATGGAGATTTTCTCTTAATTAATCGATTGATTAATTCGTTTTGTATGTACTATGTATGCTTGCCTGTATGAAAGATATTAAAACACCATGGCTAATAATCCTATTGCTGAGCTGTTTTACGGTTTTGGCTAATCTTTTAGAGAGGTTACTTTTTAAATAGGTATGAAACAGAGAGGCGTTATCGGGAATTAGCTCATTTACAGTACAAATCGCTCAATAGTTTGCTAATATCCCTACTTTAGTAATATAAGCCGATAAATTAACGTCTCTAAGACATATGAACAGATCCTGTTTGTTCATTCTTCCCAAAAATCTCTTTTTATGCCTACATTTAAAGAAAGATAGTCTTTTAGTCATTGCATTCTCTCCAATAACAGTATTGCCTTAAAACACCCAGAGAGAACTTTTACCCGGTAATTGCTACTTCATCTCTTATAAATGCAAAAAGACCAAATCCCGCCTCCTAAGAGCAAAATTTGGTCTTACCTTATATGATTTATGCCATACTGGCTAGTCGATTATCTTGGTAACGAATATTTTGGATTCCAATGACGTTTAGAAATTTTTTGATTTCATTAATAGCGGCTGTTTTATGTCCGTCTATGACTGCTAGGTCCGTGACAAAGGCAATTTTCGGGTATTTTGTTTCACGTTTCTTAGGGTTTAGCATCGGCTTTTCTTCAATAAGTTGAGCGTCCATTTCCTCTTCACATGTCAGAATAACCGCTTCACCAATTTTCATGTTTTCCCAATCAAAAGAGAACGAAAATTCAATTGAACACTCACCGTCAATAAACTTTGGTTGTACTTTTACGTTTAACTCCACTATGCCCAGCCTCCTTCATTGGTTATTTGTTCCTAGTATAACAGGAGTGCCTATGAAGGTGGCCTGACCACATATGAGTAAAACACCAATATTCTTACATGTTTATTCAAAAATGCTCGCTCTGGCGCATATTTTTATAACTCCAGGAATATTCCTAGACGAATATTTTATATTCTTTATTCTACCTTTAATCCCTAAAATATTCCATATGTTTTTGTAAAATTCCTTTAATTCTTTTGACCTCTTCCGCGCGAATTACCTCATAATAGATTCCATTTATTTTTTCAGCTGTGCCTTCCATACTGATATGATCAATATGCTGAACTGCCTCCTTATAGTTATTTTTTATTTTTATCATCTCTGAAATTGTGATATTTGTTTTCACATTATTCATTAAGGTAGTAGCGATTTGATCATAGTGAGTTAAGCTTCGGATATTGGCACCTGTTCGAATTACCTCTCCAATGACCTCGTACCGGCGTTGTTGCCGCCCTTCTTCACCATTTGGCTCCAGCTGGCGCATGCGCATATAGGCCAATGCCTCTTCACCATTTAACTGGATTTTACCTTTAGCAAAATGTTGGCCATCATAAGAGAAGTCTAACTGGTTTTCAACGGTAATACCTCCGATGGCGTCCACCAGCTCCTCCACCCCATCCGTATTGATGCTCACATAATAATCAATCGGGATTCCGAAAAACTGTTCAACTGTCTCCATCGACAGTTCCGCTCCGCCTTCTTGATAGGCATCGCTGATTTTATCCCAATTCTTGCTTCTAGCAATTTTTACTCTTGTATCCTGTGGAATACCAAGCATTTTAATGTTATTGTGTTCCGGATTGACCGTTATGACCATTGTTGTATCCGGTCTGCCGTTTGTATCTATACCTAGCAGCAATAATGAAAATGGCTCTTTTTTAGTTAAATCAAGCTGTTCTTCTCTATAGGGTGATTGGCGTTCCCGCAGTGGATCCTTTATTGCTTGAAAGGCCTGATAAATAGGATATCCGACAACCAGGACAATCACAATTACAAACCCGGAAATCCATAACCATCTATATTTCTTTCGTTTATCTGCACCTCGATTTACATTCATCGCATTCTCTTCTTTTTAGTTTTTATCTTTAGTCTTCTACTTTCCTCCCCCTTTTCATACGTTTTTTTGATCAGTTTTGTTACAATTAAGATTAAACTTGGTTAAACTGTCTCGTAAGGAGAATGATATATGCACGATGCACTTAAATTCTACGGGGAGCGAATTTCGGATATTCTCTCTCCTAAATCAACTAATGATGTCAATTTAGTTTCGAAGGGTCTTGTTCTTTATCGTCAAGGGACAGTGGTAAAGCTATCGATCGAATCTGATCTTATTCAAGGTGTCGTACAGGACGTGACAAAGGTGAACGTCACTTTGGATTTAAGTTTTCCAAGCAATAGCTCTTGTTCCTGTCCAGCGATTGATTTATGCCGGCATCAGCTGGCTGTATTCTTTGCTGCCTACAGTAAGGAAGCCAGCGTTACGGAATGGGTGGATCATTGGAAGAATAAAGAGGACCCCATGTTCCGTTTAAAGGAATCACTAAAAAATGGCCCCGTATATAAAGAAAAAAGCAAGCCTTCTAAACCGGAGCATACATACAGTGCCTGGAAGGAATTTTTCATCCGTTCCGCACGGGAAGAGTTAGCCATCCCTCCTTACTTTATGGCCGGGATAAACCGCTCTGCTTCTAATTTTCAGCGTGCAATCCAGCGCAGCGAGCCCTCCAATCAGCAATGGGTGCCTTTATACCGCAGCATTGCCTATTATATGGGCTTGGTACATTTATTTGATCTGCAGAGTAGTACGAAGGATCACTTTCAGGAGGAACTGCTGGAATCTATGATTCACGAACTGTTCCTTGCCTTTAAGGATGAAGTTCATCGGTTTGAATCCTCTATCCGTCCATTTGATTCAGAGGAGTTTATCCATTCCTGGATTGATGAAACAAAGAATTTGCCAACCGGTGAAATGGGAAGCGGCTATTATCGCTGGGATATCTATCGAACGATTTGGACAAATATCATTACAACAAAAGAAGAACGCGGGGCTGAAATAGATCGTTTGTCAAACCAGCTCCCGGCTCTCGCCGACTCCTTGCAAATTGAGTTGGTCTTTTGGATGATGATTCACATATATATGGTCGATGGCAAGGATGAGCAGGCGTTAGAATGTTTAAATAAGCTTGGTCCGATATCCTGCTTCTTCCTTACCTTTGTGTTAGAGGAACTGCATAATGCAAAGGAACATGCACGAATGGTTCCCTTTGTTGAATTCTTCTCAAAAAATATTAAAGCTTATTTGCATGATTATCAGACTCAGGAGTATAAGAGAACTCGATTTTTATATAATGCCCTGCAAATTATTCGTCCTTTTTGCTCAGCCGCCAAACGATTCGACTTGCTCGAACGTATTCTAAGGGAAACCATTCCTTACTCCCTTATTCCATATTCACACTATTTGTATGAGAAGAAGGAGTATAAAAAATGGGTCGAGCTCCAGGTTGCTGAGCGTGTTGATGTCCTTTATGAATGGTCCAATCAAACGAAGGAAATTCAAAAGGAACAGCCTGAAGTCCTCCTTCCTATTCTGCATCTGCAGGTAGTTAATTTGATTGCGGCTAAAAATCGTTCATCCTACCGGGAAGCGGTCCGTTATTTAAAAAAGCTGAGAACTATTTATAAAAAACTTAAGCGCGTAAACGTTTGGGAATCTTATATTGAATATATCAGCGATGATAATAAGCGATTACGCGCTTTTCAGGAAGAACTTAAGAAAGGAAAGTTAATTGATGCAGCTGATTGAAACTCTTCATATTCAAATTGAATTACTTGAAGGCGGACGTGTCTTTATTTATGGAACGGACGAGGGTGAGCCCGTTCCTGCCGAATTGTGGGCAACAAGCTTCTTTCTTTGGGACGCGGATAGTTTCTTTGGGACCAAATTGGATATCCAAACACTGGATGGTAAAAGCGGTGTCCTCATGAGCGCCCATAAATGGATGAAGGTGCTGGCAGAAGAGCCTTTCAATAGCTTTATTAATTGGTCCTGGTCCAATTGGGCATCCATTAGTTTAGCTTTGGCCCAATCCTTATATGAAACCGTTGAAAACGGAACGGTTATGCCTGATTTTAACGATCGGAATCAAGACGGCATTACCTTCCCGCTCCCACAGGAAATTCTCGAAGACTTTCAGGACTCCTTTTGGGAACAGGAAATGGCCAGACACGAGCATGACGGAATCCAAACCATTACGGTTCGGCGTTTTGCGGAGGAATGGTTAAATGAAGCGATTAAAGACCATCCCGGCAATCATCGCGTAGGTGATTTGCTTGATTTGTTTGCTGAAAAAAATATCTCCACCAAGGTACTCAGCCGCTTCTTTGACGGAGACCGTTGGGAAATTTGGACCGGTGCCAAAGAAGATGAATTGCCTTTTTCTATGGGAATGCGCCTGAGCGAGCCTGATTTTGCAGCGGGTGATGAGGTTGACCAATGGAAGCTAGAACCGTTTATGCGCGGCAAGCGAAATGAGGAGCAATTTTTCGTTTGGGATGATCGTCATAGGATTCCTTTTGCCTGGAAAAAGCATATAGAGATGGCTGAGAAGGAAATCGCTCGCTGGAAGGATATTTTCCCTTGGATTGATGATATTGTCACTGAGGATCAGGCCTGGGATTTCTTGACGGATGCATCCGAGGTCCTGCATATGCTTGGCGTAGAAATTCTATTGCCATCATGGTGGCAGGCAATTAAGGATGCGAAAATCGCCATGAAGGCTAAAGTGAAAAATTCACCAAGTCGCCGAAAATCATTTGTGGGTATGAATGCCTTGCTCGATTATAATTGGCGTTTCTCCGTCAATGGCGCTGAGGTTTCCGAGGAGGAATTTAACAAGCTTGTTGAGGAAAAACGGAAGCTTGTCTATATTAGAGGACGCTGGGTGAAACTGGATCCTGCCTTAATGAGGCGCATGCAGGAATTGAAGAAGGAAGCAGATGAGCGAGGATTGCGTATCAATGATCTACTTCAGCAGGAGTTCGCACAGGATGAGGAGCTTGAGGATGAGAATGAAGGGGATTACGCACGAATTCAATTTGAGCTGAATAGTGACCTGAGACGCTTTATGACTCGCATCAACTCACTTCAGGATATCCCGACTGTCCAGGTACCCGATGCCTTCCAGGGCGAATTGCGGCCGTATCAGCAACAGGGAATGAGCTGGCTGATGTTCTTACGTGAATATGGATTCGGTGCCTGTCTGGCCGATGATATGGGTCTAGGGAAAACGATTCAGCTCATCAGCTATCTGTTAGCGGTGGAGGCGATGAATGGTCCAGCAAAATCTCCATCCTTGATTGTCTGTCCGACTTCTGTGCTCGGAAACTGGCAGAAGGAGTTTGAAAAGTTCGCTCCATCCATGAACGTCCATCTTCACTATGGTCCAAGTCGTATGAAGGGTGAACAGTTTAGGGATGGGTTTGGCAATGCCGATGTGATTCTGACAACCTTTGGGTTGCTTCATCAGGATGAGGAAGACTTTTTATCCATGCAATGGAATGCTGTTGTGCTCGACGAAGCGCAGAATATCAAGAATTCCCATACGAAGCAATCCCGTTCTGCCCGTAAGCTTGAAGGCATTCATCATATCGCCTTAACCGGTACTCCAATGGAAA
The DNA here is from genome assembly GCF_058313585.1 of Bacillus sp. z50. Taxonomy (NCBI): domain Bacteria; kingdom Bacillati; phylum Bacillota; class Bacilli; order Caryophanales; family Bacillaceae; genus Bacillus; species Bacillus sp. z50. The sequence goes on along the minus strand of NZ_JBZFQL010000003.1, from coordinate 220,071 downwards.
ATAGACTGAGTGAGCTTTGGTCCATTTTTGATTTTATTAATAAGGGCTATCTTGGCTCACTAACGCAATTTGATAAAAACTTTGCCGGACCGATTGAACGCAATGGTGATAAGAATAAAATTGCCACCCTGCAAAGGCTAATTCAGCCTTTCCTTTTAAGAAGGACGAAAAAGGATGAAGAGGTTGCTCTCAATCTGCCGGATAAATTGGAGCAAAAGGAGTTTATCAGCCTAACAACCGAGCAAGCCGCTTTATACGAACAGCTTGTTAAAGATACGCTTGATCAAGTTGAAAAACTAAGCGGTTTCGAACGGAAAGGGCTTATTTTGCAGATGCTAACCAAGCTGAAGCAAATCTGTAATCATCCTGCCCTTTATCTAAAGGAAGAGGCACCAAAGCATATTCTTCATCGATCCGGGAAAATGGAAAAGCTAATTGAATTGCTCGATATCATTTATGAACAGGATGAAAGTGTGCTTATTTTTACACAATACATTGAAATGGGTAATATGATTAAGCAAATCGCTGAGCGCCGCTATGGTCATGTCGTTCCATTCCTGAACGGCAGCGCCAATAAAAAACAACGGGATACCATGGTGGCCGATTTTCAGGATGGCAAGTATCCGATTCTTCTACTTTCCCTGAAAGCGGGCGGTACAGGGCTTAACCTGACGGCTGCCAACCATGTCATTCACTATGACCGCTGGTGGAATCCAGCTGTTGAAAATCAGGCGACCGACCGTGCCTACCGTATTGGACAAACGCGCTTTGTACATGTCCATAAGATGGTTTCCTCCGGTACACTCGAGGAGAAAATTGATGTCATGCTAGAGAAAAAACAATCGCTTAACGATGAAATCGTCCAAAGCGACAATTGGATCACCGAGCTATCCTCAGACGAATTAAAGGATTTGCTGGTGCTTGAAAGATAACTTTTTTGGCCATTCCCTTTTTAAAAATAGGGGATGGTTTTTTTGTACTTATTAGAGTCGAAATAATAAAAATTGATTATATAAATAAAATAATTTACAGTTATTAGTAAAAGGAAATGGAAACAGAGGTGAGGAAACTGAGTTTTAAAGAGGTTGTACAAACTTTTGAGAAGACACAAGAGTTAGCTGATGCACCGCTCACGTATATTGCGGTGATCTGTTGGACAATCATTGGAATAGCTATTTTCTATCATGTCATACGTGATCGGAGATCTTTATCCAGTGTTGCGGTTGGTATAAGAGTGATTTCCTTGGCCGCAGTTGGCTTCATTGCGTTTCACTTATATACGAATATCTCTGAATATGATTATTCACTAGATGAGGAAAAATGGAAACAAGAATATTTACTTGCTTACTTGGATTCACAGCCTGAGGAGAGGCTGGCCATTGAACAGGTAGAGGCAACGAATACAGATAGTGACAAGGCAATTCCTTCAATGCATCTAAAAAAGGGATCACCTACCGTACACGTGAAATTTTTAACTATCGGAAAGAATGGCAAGAAACAGGAGATTTCGACTCAAGTAAAGATTAAACACGTACAGGCAGATACCGCTCCATATCTCACCTATAAGTCTATTAAAGATGAGTTATCCAATCAATATAGAGATGATATGTACTATGAAACGACTCTATATATCAATCAAGATAGCAATTTGTATAAGTAAGGAAAGGGGCTCTCCTCTTTCCTTTTTTAAGCAATTTATTTACTTACCCTCTTTTAAATAAAGCCAAACCACTTATTTGACGAAATTTGTTCTTCGTTGTATACTTTTCTACATTATTCCTTCTTTTTCCACATTTTCTATATCGATTTATGTAGTAATTTGTTGCGAATGTATAGTCACGGTCCTGGCATATCATGTTATATGCCCAATTAAAACAGCCAGATTAATTAACAGGAGTTGCTTACATTAATGATCGTAGAAGAAAACATCTCTCTTGAAAGTACCTTAAATCGCCCCTCCAGATTAGCGAAAACAGTTTTACGTAATCATTCAAATATCCTATCCGATTTCCAGCTTAAACAAATACTCAATTTACTTTATGACGATTATAAATACTTAGGAATGACCATTTCCATATACGATCATCCAGATCAAGTCATCGCAGACCGAACCGATTTTGGAAAGGAATTTATTGATGATTGGTGTTATGAGGATTCTTTAAATGGCACATTGGGCGGGTATCATAAGCTTGGTAAGATTGCATTATTTCCCTTTAACCATAAGGTAAAAAACAAAAAATACGAGCGCGGGCTTATGCAGCTATTTTTACTACAGGATCTCTTTCATGAAATTCGCCATGCCTACCAGCGTGTCCATATGAAGAGGCAGTATAATACGCCTTATGTCAACACAGGCAGAAATGGCTATCAATCACAATGGGTCGAACGGGATGCTAACATGTTTGCCCAAAGGATGATTGAGAAGCATCGCAACTCTATCAACACCATTTTAAATATCGATTTCATATGGAAAAGCTGCTGGGGACGTTTTTACGTAACAATAGTACGCCAATAGAAATAAATAGGAGACTCAGAAATGAGCCTCCTTTCTCTTACAATTTTTCAAGTAGTAACTCGCCTAATTTACGAATCATATCCCCACGGCTAATTACACCTACAACCTCACGATTTCCATTGACTACAGGTATCTTTTTGAAGTGATGTGTTGCCAGCAGCTTGAGTACATCTTCAAGCTCATCCTCTTCTCGAACAAAGACTACTTTTTTCTTCATAATTGCTTTAACCGGAGATTCACTTTTTGATTTTAAGGTTTCATCCAACTCTTCTATATAAGTGACATAAGAGGAAATGAAGGCTTTTGGGTTCATATATCTCAGGACATCCCCATCTGTTACAATCCCTAACAGTTTATTGTTTGGATCGACCAGAGGAAGTCCTCCGATTTTATGTTTCATCAATACTTCCAGCAATGTTTTAATACTTGCATCTTCATTTAAACTGATTACATCCTTAATCATGAAATCCTTTGCTTTCACCTTAAATCCCTCCTGGCTGTAATAAGAAAATATGTATCTACCGTTATCTTACCAATAATTTCAATTCTATTTCTAATAGAAATTTACCTTTTAGCAAAATAATTATCCCAAAACTGAAAAAAAGCCGCGCATTGGCGGCTATCAAGAGGGGGTATAACTTTTATAAGTGTATTGGAGGCATTTTGTGTGCAGATTATGTTTGTGAGGGATTAATGTTCGTGGAGTTGATACGTTTGTTCACATAATTGATATTGAAGCTCCTTCATGTTAGACAATTCTTTTATGAGGATTTGCAGGGTCTGTTCGATTTTTCTCAAATCTGACTCACTTTTGGATACACGGCTATTTACACTGCCAACGATTCGGATTAAATCAGCGACTACTTCCCGCTCGTTCATAAAATAGGCACTGCGTTCGTTTCCAGACTGCCTTCATGAAGGTTATTCACCCGTTTTCGATCTAAAAAGTTAACACTTTCCACTATAACTTCTGTTACATACGTACGCTTTCCTTCTGGATTTTCATAATTACGTGTATGAATTCTTCCAACGATACTGACTACAGAACCTTTTTGACAATAGGATGCGGTATTTTCAGCTGCCCGATTCCAAAGTGTACAGTTTACAAAGTCCGTCCCATACTCGCCATCAGCATTCTTAAAATTTCTCGTAACGGCCAAAGTAATGTTTGATACAGCTTTTCCCTCCGGTGTATAACGCAGATCAGGATCCTTCGTCAACCTTCCAACAAGCGCAACCTGATTTAACATACTACCTTCACCTCTCTTTTTTATAGCTTACAGAGGTATCATAAAAGAGTTATGGTTAAAAGTAAAAGAGGCGATTTGGGACTTTAGAGGGAGATTTTCACTCAAATTTCCTTTTTGAATATATAAATATGGTGTTTGTAATCAATATTTATAATCTGTGAATTATTTAACAAACTCTTCGACAAACAATATAAATATTTTTTCTTTTTTTTACCATGCTATAATGAACATATAATAATTTAAAATTGGAGGTAAGTTGATGAAAACCTTTAAGTTAGTTTCCTTGCAGTTACTTCCAGACAATCAGCATCCAACCGAATTACATATCCTAGACGGATTAATTATTAATAAAGAAAATGAGGCTAACACTTGGCTTATTGAGGCAGTCGTTGATTATGAACATTTCAATCTTTTCAAGGAAATCACTGCTGATACTGACAAGCTTACCGTTAGCTGTATCATCACAAAGAAGGATAATATCCCTGCCTACTTCGATGCAACTATCGCTGATGTCCGCAAGATGGATCAATTCGCCAGCATCCTGTTTCGGGCAAAGATTCGCAATCGCAGAAGAGAAGCCGTTGAATTCCTATTGGATACACTAGTAGATGAAGGATATAATGGTGAGGATTTAAAAAACGCCTTTAAAGAAGGCCTGGGTAGTAATAAATAACAGCTGGCGAGATTACCTCGCCAGCTTAAACTTGTTACTTATTTTTATCTTTACCATTGTTATTGTTGTTATCAAGGATATCGTCTGCGCCTCGATCTGCATCGTTCCTGATTCTATCCCCATCTTCTCTTACATCTGTATCTAAATTGCCACTATCTAGATCGGAACCATTATCATTGATATCATTCATACCATTATTATCATTGTTACGATTGATACCATTGTTACCATTCGTTCCGTTGTTACCATTTGTACCATTATTATCTTTTGTACTTTCGTTCGTATCTATCCCATTATTATCGTTCGTACCGTTATTTTGCTCATGGTTGTTGTTACCTTCTGGAGGCGGGTTATTGTCATCGTTATTATTACACCCCACCATTAACACAGATGCCAACGCAACCCCCATAATCGCTTTATAAAACTTCTGCATTCGGCATGCTCCTTTCAAACTTTTATGACCTGATCAGGTCTGTTTTTAGATTACCCAGAAGAGGGCAGATTATGATGGAGCAAAAAAAAGCAGGCCCAAACATTTGGGCCTTCAAATAGGGAGAAGTGATATGGTTATCCACGTGCCAGTGCTTTTACACTAGCCTATATTCCTTTAATAACACAAACAGGTAAATTCTAAACGTATTTGTGAAAATTCCCTTCACCGTAAATGTGTTCGCTCCTTATTTCAGCTGATGCTTACCCTAATTTTTATTGTATGGATGGTTCATACTAATACAGCCGGAGTTCCTGAAAGCATTTTGCATAAAGGCCTCAAGGTAAAAGGCATACATCATAAGTGAGGAATACTTTATGGATATAAAAAAAGTCGAACAGATGAAAGATCAATCTATGGAGAGACTCCATTTAAAGGAGCTGAAAGACCAGGTAATTGTTATTACTGGTGCTTCTAGTGGGATTGGGCTTGTTACGGCACGTATGGCAGCTGAAAAAGGAGCCAAGGTTGTTGTGGCAGCCCGGAATAAAGATGCCCTCCAGAAATTAGTCTACGAATTGAAAAGCAAGGGGCATGAAGCAGTCTGGGTTGATGCAGATGTTGGTGTTGAAGAGGATGTCCTTAAAATTGCTGAAACAGCCATCTTGAATTTTGGCGGCTTTGATACATGGGTGAACAATGCGGGTGTTTCGATTTATGGAAAAACAACCGAAGTCAGCATAAAAGATATGCGCCGCATGTTTGATACTGTTTTTTGGGGTGTCGTATACGGATCCAGAATCGCGGTCGAGCATTATAAAACACGTGGTGGCCCAGGTGCCATTATTAATATCGGCAGCTTCTTCGGCGATAGGGGAACTGTTGTTCAGTCAACCTATTCTTCCGCAAAATTTGCTTTACACGGCTGGACGGAGAACCTGCGGATGGAGCTCGAGAAGGAAAATGCGCCGATTTCTGTGACACTCATTCATCCCGGAAGAATTGACACACCTTACAATGAGCACGCTCGTAGTTATCTGGAAAAGCAGCCGACCCATATAGGGATGATTTATGCACCTGAAACAGTAGCCGAGGCCATCCTTTTTGCCGCAGAGCATCCAAAACGCGATATGTATGTTGGATCTCAGGCTAAACTCCTGGCTATGCTTGGCCGGTTTGCCCCAAGGCTTACTGATAAATTTATGGAAAAGACTATGTATCATACACAGCATGATGACCGTCCCTCCAACCCACCGGAGGAAAGCGCCTTGTATAAAGCTGGATATGGATTGCATGAACGCGGCACCAATAAAGGCTGGATCCGCGAAACAAGCTATTATGTAAAAGCATCCAAACACCCAGTCCTAACTTCCGTACTGGCAGCCGGGATCGGTGCTTGCCTATTGGCTACCTTCATGCAAAATAAGTAGGCGATATTAAAAAAAAGCAGAAAGGCTATTTATGTGAACTGCCCCTTAAAAGTTGTTTGTTGTCTAACTTTTAAGGCCAGTACATTTTGGCCCTTCTGCTTTTTCATTTTTTGAATATGAGTATTAAGGATTTTAGGATTTCTGATCGCCTAAAGCAAACGTTATTTCAGCTTCACAAGCCAGCTCACCATTCACAGTTGCCCTGCCAATTCCTTTTCCAATCGGACCGCGTACTCTCGTCAATTCTACTTCCAAACGCAGTTGGTCACCAGGACGCACCTGTCTCTTAAAGCGGCATTTATCGATACCGGCAAAAAAAGCAAGCCTGCCCTTATTTTCCTCTTTAATCAGAACAGCCACCGCTCCCACCTGTGCCAGCGCCTCCACAATCAGCACCCCCGGCATAACCGGATAATCCGGAAAATGACCATTAAAAAACTCCTCATTCGCCGTCACATTCTTAACACCAACTGCCCGCTTCCCCTCATCAACCTCCAAAATCTGATCAACCAACAAAAACGGATACCGATGCGGAATAATCTCCTTAATTTGCTGAACATCTAACATATAATTTCCCCCTTATTTATAAAGCTGAAGGGCCTTGGTCAGCCGCGACAAGTGTAAGGAGAGGCACGTAGGGAGGCTCTTCTCCCGCAGTGGCTATCCTTACAACCTCGAGCGGCTAGGCCCTGAAGCTGGATTGACTAAAAAGCTGAGACGACTTAATCAATGAACGAAGACTAAATGCGCTACGTCCTGTGGCAACGTCTTCATGACCTACATCCTGTAGGCTCGCGAGGAGCATAAGACAGGACATCGGAAGGAGGTGTTCTTCCTCCTGCCGAGGTCATGCTTATGTCCTGAGCTTCTAGCCGTCGAAGCTGGATTACACTATAAAGCTGAAGGGCCTTATTCAATGAACGAAGACTAAATGCGCCACGTCCTTTGGCCACGTCTTCATGACCTACATCCTGTAGCCCGCGACAAATGTAATGAGACGCGAAAGTGGTAAGACCACTTTTCATCAAACTTCTCCCATCCAATAAAAAACAGGAAGGGCTGTATCTTGCCTTCCTGCCCGTATTATTTGTCTTTATTCTCCGTCGTGTCCTTATTGACCAGATCAACGATATGAGTCCATGTAGATTTCTTAAATACATCCATTGCTTTTCCATCACCCATAACGGAATAGCCAACCATGGCTCCACCAACAAGGGCCATCATCGTCAACACAAGGACAATTATAATACGAGCCCAAAGTGGCACTAACCGGATTTTGATTTTTTGATCATTACCCAGTTTTTTTCTATCTATTCGACTGTTTGGTTCAGACTCAGTCTGCTCACTTTTATTATTAACCAACGCTTGCATTCTTTTACTCCTTTAACGAATACCGTTGACCAACCCCATCATTTGATCGGCCATACTAACCGTTCGTGATTGAAATTGATATAACCTCTGAGTTTGCATCATTTCTGTCATCTCAGTACTAATATCGACATTAGATTGCTCCAAGTTTCCTTGAACCATAGAAATTTCTTCTCTAAAAGCACCGGTTAGTTGGGTATATATGTCGTTTTCTGATACATCCAATTGTGCCATATTTTTCGGAAGAGTGAAAGTATTATTATTTATCATTTCCATAAATTGTGGCTTCTTGACGGAGATAATCCCCAGATTAAATGATTGAGTCCCATTTTCAGTAGTGACATTTAGCTGGCCGTTATCTATAAATGTTATGTCACTAGGGTTACCATTTATCCTAATTTCCTGATTATTTTCATCCAATACTGCACTGCCATTTGATGTTACCAATTGCACTTGATTAGATCCATCTGAAGCTGGACTAAGATAAAAAGCCCCATCCCTTGTGTAACCAAGCTCACTGCTAGTGCCATCTGCCGTACGTATAGCAAAAAATAAATTCTCATTAGTAAGGGCGACATCCAAGTCACGTTCCGTTTTTTGCAGATTACCCTGTGCCAAATTAAGCTGAGACTGACTCATTTTTGCGCCAACACCCACTCGAATACCATTTGGCGTCAATCGGCCTTTTTCCTTCTTAGTTCGCTCCTGATTATTGAATTCCTGAGCGAGCATGTCTGAGAAATAGGTTTCTTTTCTTTTAAAACCGGTCGTCGAAGTATTTGATATATTATTCGAAACTGTTTCTAGCTTCTTTTGCAGCTGCCCCATTGTATTTGATGAGGTTATCATCATTCGATTCATCCTTATTTACCCTCCTCTTCATTCAGCTCTTTATCGATTACAGCTTACCTATTTCATTGACGGTTTTTTGCATGCTTTGATCATAGGCTTGTACAATCTTTTGATTGGCTTCAAATGTACGATAGGCAGCCATCATGTCCGTCATGGTTTTGGATGAATCCACATTGGACTGTTCAATTGAACCTTGTTGAACAGCAAATTGAACATTATTTAATGTATAGGCAGAAGGCAGCTCTCCTTCATTGATCCGGTATAATCCATCGCCTTCCTTGATGAGCTGTGCCGTTGGAGTAGCGCTAAAGCTTATTCCAATTCGTCCTCTATTCAATGTTCCCTCAGATATCTCACCCTGAGAACTAATCGCAAAATTTTCGGAGTTTAAAAGGATACGTTTCCTATTCTCATCTAGAACATAATAACCGTTTGCAGTTGTTAAATAGCCTGAGCCATCTAATGTAAAATTCCCGTTCCGTGTATATCTCAAGCCATCAGGAGTCTCAACTGTAAACAGGGCCGTACCCGGTTGATTCCTTTCAGGATCAATAGGCATAGCTTGATCTACAATAGCCATGTCCGTAGTATTGTCGGTTGTTTTAACATCACCCTGTGAAAAAGATGGGATAGTCTCCTGTACATAAACACCCGTGTTCAATGCACCTACATATTTTGAGTGATTGATGGATACTGATTCCTCAACGGGAAGATTCACTTTTTCATAACTGCTAAGCAGCATTTCTGGAAATGAGCGTACACTCGCTTGATCCTCTTTATAGCCGACCGTGTTGGCATTCGCTAAATTATTTGCAAGCAGCTCCGTTTTGCGTTGCTGAGCCAGCATACCGGATGCCGCTGTATAGAATCCTTTAAACATTTCTCCACCCCCAAATAGGCCTAACAAACACCCATATTACCATTATATAGGGAATAATTTTATAAGATACGGACTTTTTTCCTAAAAACCGATTTCTCTCGACATAGGGGGAGTATATGTGGACTTTGTAGTGTTAACTGGAGTTGTGTGGAAGGAGAGATGTTGTAGAGGTGTTGCATAGGTCGGGTATAGGCGCTCCATAGCCGGGGCATAGGCGGAGCATAGCTGCTTTCCTCTACCCTTCACCTACCTTTGACCGACCTATACCCGGGTATAGGTGCCTCATAGCCAGGGCATAGGTGGACCATACCTGCTTTCCTCTACCTTTCACCTACCTTTGACCGACCTATACCCGGGTATAGGTGCCTCATAGCCAGGGCATAGGTGGACCATACCTGCTTTCCTCTACCTTTGACCGACCTATACCCGGGTATAGGTGCCTCATAGCCAGGGCATAGGTGGACCATACCTGCTTTCCTCTGCCTTTCACCTACCTTTGACCGGCCTATACCCGGGTATAGGTGCCTCATAGCCAGGGCATAGGTGGACCATACCTGCTTTCCTCTGCCTTTCACCTACCTTTGACCGGCCTATACCCGGGTATAGGTGCCTCATAGCCAGGGCATAGGCGGACTGTAGCTGCTTTACTACACCTCTCACCTACCTTTCACTTACCTATGACCCACCTTTACACAGGCACAGGTCGCAGCATAGATGAATCATTCCCACGCACGGCATTGCCCTCCACAAGAGGACATCCCTTACCCATACAAAAAAACCAGTTCATCAACTGAACTGGTTTTATATTGCCTGGTGATTATACTAATTTACGGCGAGTGATTCGATCAATATTATCAAGCATCATACCTGTTCCTATTGCTACGCAATCCATTGGATTTTCTGCGATTAATACAGGTACCTTTAGTTCTTCAGCCAATAACATGTCCATGCCGTGAAGCAGAGCTCCGCCGCCTGTTAGAATTACTCCGCGATCAATAATATCAGCGGATAGTTCTGGAGGTGTTTGCTCCAACACAGATTTTGCTGCATGAACAATGACATGAATGGACTCACGTAATGCCTCTTCGATTTCTTCTGAACCAACTGTGATGGTTTTTGGTAGCCCTGTCACCATATCACGTCCGCGAATATCAATAGTTTCATTACGGGAACCTTTAAAAACGGTCGCAACTTTCACTTTTATATCTTCAGCTGTACGCTCTCCGATTAAAAGCTTGTATGTACGTTTGATGTAATTTAGAATCTCGGCATCAAATTTGTCACCAGCCATTTTTATGGATGCTGATGTAACGATATCGCCCATTGATAATACGGCAATATCAGTTGTGCCTCCGCCGATATCGATGACCATGTTACCGCTTGGTTGGAAGATGTCCATACCTGCGCCGATTGCCGCTACCTTTGGCTCTTCCTCAAGGTAAATCTTTTTGCCGCCGCTTTTCTCGGCTGCTTCACGAATCGCTTTTTGTTCAACGCTTGTAATATTAGTTGGACAGCAAATCAAGATACGTGGTTTTGATAAGAATCCTTTTACGTCCAATTTGTTAATGAAGTATTTTAACATGGATTCCGTTACATCAAAGTCAGCAATCACTCCATCTTTAAGCGGTCGAATGGCAACAATATGTCCTGGAGTACGACCAACCATACGGCGTGCTTCTTCTCCAACAGCTAATACACGATTAGTATTCTTATCCAAGGCTACGACAGATGGCTCATTCAGCACAATTCCTTTACCCTTTACATAAATGAGTACATTTGCAGTACCTAAATCGATTCCAATATCTCTCGAAAACATAACCTAATTATCCTCCTCAAGGAACTCTACAATTCCTTCTACTGTACTAATTAAAAATTTTATCATATTTTGTAGAACAAAAGGAACTATATTACCAAAAAATCTGCCATATTCAGGAACAGTGTAGGGAATATGACTCAAATTAAAAAGGCCGTTGATTTCCTCCGGCCCCTTCCTCCTGTTATTCAATTACTGAACCGGCTCTTCCTCTGTTTTTTTATACTTCTGCTTGGTTGCTTCTCCGCCTCTTAAATGCCTGATTGATTTATGATAATCAAGTATTTCCTTAACCTCATTAGCCAATTCCGGATTTATATCTGGCAGTCGTTCAGTTAGATCTTTATGGACAGTACTTTTGGATACACCAAACTCCTTCGCGATTACGCGAACTGTTTTTCTCGTTTCCACGATATACTTTCCAATCTTGATAGTTCTTTCTTTGATGTAATCGTGCAATTCCCTCGCCCTCCCTATTTTTTTGAGAAGTACGAGATGTTGATTCGCTGTATTGCAGCCTTTAGTATGTATTTTTATGAATGAGTAATTCATTGTCTTGGATTCCTGATAGATTTAACGAGTCTTCACCTCTTGCATTCTCTATGTGTCAGGTTTGTAAAAGTTTATTAGCTTGGTTCCACTTTTATGCACAAAACATGCAATAAGGACAAGACTTCTTTGGTTTTCGTGCCATTTAAGCCTATTCGACAACTTTTTTTCCTGCACTATTTCCCGAGAAATAACAGGCAATACGTCGAAAAAAATGCCTCCAGACAATAGAGCCTGAAGGCATTTTCTTTATTCGTTACCTGGTTCTTGATTTGGATCGGACTCTTGATTCTCATTTGAGTCCTCAGATGTTTCATTACCTGCATCATCTTGATTTTCAGTTGTTTCTTCTTTTTCTTGATCAGCTGAATCTTTAGCCTTTGTATCGGCTTCCTTTTTCTCAGCTTTCAAAGAACTGATTGGTTTATCAAGATACTCTAACGGGTTGACAGCAACATTATCTTTTCTCACTTCGAAATGGACATGGGTGCCAGCTTCTTCATTAATAGCACTTGTTCCGCCTTTGGCAAAGGTTTCACCTTGTTTAAGGTTGTCTCCCTCTTTTACTTTAATATCCTTAATGGAGGAATAATGAGTTTCTATCCCTTTATCGTGCTCAACAACAACTAAGTTACCGAGTAATGCATCTTCCTGCACACTTTTCACTTTTCCGCTCATAGAAGCCGTAACATCAAAGCCTTTTCCATCCTTCATGGCATAGTCGATTCCTGTGTTAGGCTGATACGTATTATTATAGACAACAAGGGATGCTTCCTGTTGCTTTGTATCTCCATCCACATCATAAAATTCCTTTTTAATGACAGCAGACTCTGCCTCGCTCATTGGAATTGTGAAGGTTTCCAGCGAATTGTTCACTTCAATAGATGGCTCATTATTTTCAGACGTAATGTTTTGTTTGTTCTCAGATGGATCTTGCGTAAATTCATTATCGCTTGCTTGATAAACTAAAATACCTGTCAAAAGGACCGCTGCACTAAAAATATAAACTGCCGGCAAAAACCAACGCTTTTTCATTATACTTTTTACTTTTGACTGAGAAGATCGTTTATTTTCTTCCTCTCTCATTTTCATCACCTCTGTCATCATTCTGAACACTTTTCAGAAAATATATACATGGGCGGTGAAAAAATTTATATCTTTTGTAAAACAAGCTGAAATTATGCATGAAATAATTTATTTATAAGAAGAAAATAAAAAAGAGCCTATACAAAGGCTCTGGTCAGTTCACTTCTTCGCTGTATACGTAGGCAGGTAGGCTGTTGCCTGTGATATTTTTACGTCTTTATAATAGTAGGAGATGATATCCTTATAGGATTTACCTGACTGTGCCATTCCGTTCGCTCCATACTGACTCATTCCTACTCCATGACCGTAGCCCTTTGTCGTGATTACAACTTGGTCGCCCTTTTTGTACCAGGAGAAATCACTTGATTTAAGGCCAAGCTGCTCTCTTACCTTTTTACCAGTGAGACGTTTACCGCCTATCTCGATTTCTCCAATTCGATTTCCTTCTGTTCGGCTAATTATCTTGCCAACATCCTCTTTGCTCGCAACCTTCACATTTAGGAGACGTTCAAACTCTGATAACGATATCGTTGTTTCGCTTAAATATTTTGGGGATTTCTCATCCCAGGGACTGGCCACACTGCGCAGGTATGGAAGTGCATTCGGCCAGTAATCTTCTGAGTTCTCGGTGTATCCATTGCTGGTTGAGAAAAAAGATGGAGTAATTAATTCTTCCTTATAGGTTAAAAGCTGCCCTTTCGTTGCGGAAACGGCCTCTTTAATCTTTTGCATATTCGTTTGATATTTATTTCCCCAGGCAGCTTTTAACTCTTTATCATTTAAATAGACCTGATCATTCACAGTATCCGTTATATCGGCACCCTTTGGAATTTCCTTCTTCGTTGTGGCTGTAAGTGCCTTTACGATAAACGTTCTGGCTGTCAGGGCTTGTGCCTTTAATGCCTCTAACTCGAAATTAGCAGGCATTTCAGCGGCAACTACACCAGCTACGTATTCCTCCAAATCTACAGCCTCCACCGTCTTTTGAGTGTTTCTGTACACTTGGATGGTTGTTTGTATCTCGGCCTTTTTCTCCGGCTGCTGTTTCGGTTCCCTTAACACGCGCTGCTCAGCCTCTGCTTCATCATCATTAAAAGGTGCGACCAGGAGTGTGGGAATCATAATAGTAACGGCTGCAACAAGACTAATAGCAAAAATAATCGGTTTCCAATGCTTCATATAGTAGTCTCCCCTCTATTCAGTTAACTGTCCAACACTTCATATGTATGAATTCTCTTATATGAATATGTCTATAAATAGTTAAGAGGGGCAAACTATTTATTAGGAATGATTCTTCTTTTTCTTTTCATAGTTTCTGTAAAGACTAAATAAAATATATAGAATGATTCCAAACAATAAAACATCAAATAAAATCTTATCTACCTTAAAGATTAAAACCGCTAAGCAAACAATTAAAATAAGTTTTATTATGGTCGATACGCTTATGTCTTTCAAACTAAAAATCTCCTTTCCTTTATTTTATCAATTATAGTCTATTAAAATTTCAGATTATTTAGTGAGTTACCCCCAGAAGTGATGGAATTGTGTATAAAGTTGTGGATAACTAGTGAACGACCAATATTTTTAATAAAATCTTTAAAAAAACTTGAAAAATAAAGGTTTGAAATGTTGGAGAGCTATTTTCACACCGATTTATGTGGATAAGGCTGTTGATAACCCTGTTACAATTGTGAATAACTTGTTGTTAATTTGTTTATACACCTGTGGGTAACTCTATATACGTTGATATTTATATAAAGGTAACCAATAAATTGTCCACCGTTTTTCGTGAAAACGAAAAAGCCAGACATTTCTGTCTGGCTTTCAACGCACTAAAATTTACGCGTTTTCCGCAATAACTGTAGATTCTTCCTGCTCAGAGGATTCATTAATACGCTCGATATCTGCACCAAGCGCAGCAAGTTTACCATGGAAATTCACATATCCACGATCCAAGTGCTTAAGCTCTGTTACCCGAGTGACACCGTCAGCAACAAGTCCGGATAAAATCAAGGCTGCTGCTGCGCGCAGATCTGTAGCTGCTACTTCAGCTCCCTGAAGGTTTGCTTCTCCAGAAATTATAACAGAACGGCCATCAATTTTAATATCAGCGTTCATGCGACGGAATTCTTCTACATGCATAAAGCGGTTTTCGAAGACCGTTTCAGTAATCATGCTTATTCCATTGGCACGTAACAACAATGCCATCATTTGAGATTGCATATCAGTCGGGAACCCTGGATGCGGCATTGTTTTAATATCTACTGCTTTCATGCTATCTGACCCAATTACACGCAGGCCATCTTTCTCTTCTTTGATTGTAATACCCATCTCTTCCATTTTAGCCACAAGAGAGGATAAGTGCTCCATTACTGCACCTTGCACCAATACATTTCCGCCTGTAATTGCAGCAGCAACCATGAAAGTTCCAGCTTCAATACGGTCAGGAATAATGTAATGTTCAGTACCATATAGCTTTTCTACACCCTCAATACGGATTGTAGCTGTTCCTGCACCCTTAACCTTTGCACCCATTTTATTCAAATAGTTAGCCAGGTCCACAATTTCAGGTTCTTTTGCACAGTTATCTAATACAGTGACACCATCTGCCAATGCAGCAGCCATCATGATGTTTTCAGTAGCTCCTACACTTGGGAAATCCAAATAGATTTTTGCACCTTTAAGACGACCATCAACCTCAGCTTCGATAAAACCGTTGCCGACTCTCACTTTAGCGCCCATTGCTTCAAATCCTTTTAGATGCTGATCAATTGGACGTGAACCAATTGCACAGCCGCCAGGTAAAGCGACGCGAGCTTTTCCGTTTCTAGCCAATAAAGATCCCATTACAAGGACTGAAGCACGCATTTTACGAACGTATTCGAACGGCGCTTCTTCTGCTAATGGCTTTGAGGCATCCACTGTTACAGTATTATTGCTAAAAGTGACTTCTGTATTTAAATTTCGGATTACTTCATTAATTGTATATACATCGGATAGCTCCGGAACGTCTTTAAGAACGCTTTTTCCTTCACTTGCTAATAATGTTGCAGCTAATACAGGTAAAACGGCGTTTTTTGCACCCTCTACACGAACTGTACCTTCTAACCTGTTTCCGCCGCGGACAATGATTTTTTCCAAAGTTATTCCCCTCCGCGTTCAATATCTCTATATTAGTATTCAAATGCTATTATCGGTGTGCCAATGGTAAACTGTGTCCCACTGTTCTTTTGATCCTCTCTGATATCTCGAAAGGCCAGTTGGAGGTTCATTCCATTGGTCATCATATTCTTAAATTGATTGCTTTTTGCAGCAACAGAAATAAAATTACTTTCTATTGCACTTTCCATTGACTTAGCTTCATATTCATTCATCCAGTTTTTTAGTAGAACCTTATCCATATTAGCACCGGTTATCCCTTTGATACAAGAGAAATAGTGAGGGGGGTCCTTAAACATGACCTTTGTCCCATTTTTTAGCCAGTTTTGGATAAAATCAACTTGTCCACGTGTCCACTCAGTCCCTTCTATACTCGTAATTAGAACTGTTTTTTGTGAATCACTGGACATGATTTTAATCTTCGAGGTAATATTCAACTTTTCATTCAGATATGTACCAACCAATGTTTTTCCGTTGCTGCTGGAATCTTCGCTCCAAACATAATTGGTATATTCAGTCTGTATGTCAGCCGCCACTTCAGAAAATTGATTATCAACACTTGCTCGGGCCAAAACAATCCAATCCGTTATTTCTGCTGCTGGATCGACACGCTTTATACCCTCAGCAATCATTAGCAAGTCGCTTTTAGCCAATGCTTCTGTCGTTTTATTCCCCACATATAAAATCATCAAACCAACAATTATTGAAAGAATCACTTTTTTCATGTATGCCACTCTCCCCTATTGCCTTAGTTTTACCTTAGGGAATCATATGCATACAGAAATCCGTTCGTCACTTTCTGACAGCTTCGGTTAATTAAAGAGATTCGTTAATTGCTGAGCATAACTCCAGTAATCAAGAAAAAATCCGCTGACTGCTGAACCGATGGTAATGGTCAGCAATATATACAGCACTCTTGCCTGAAATACTCTTCCTGCTCTCAGCAGCTTATCAAAGTGCAGCGCTTGTAATGCCCACCATGTAACAGCTATAAAAAACAAATGACTCACAATACTGAGCAAAGCTTGCATTCCGAATGAATTCATGGTCTTTTTTCCTTTCAAAACTAAAGATATACGAATTCAGTGTACCATATTTAAAAGGACCGTTCCTCTTTTTCTACAAATTATCGACATTTTCTAACAAAAAGAATCTAAATCGTATGAAATAAACGGATTCTATCAAATAATGTAATAAACAGACATATTTAGGCACGCATAATATTATTTTACAACATAACACCTGTTAATAGCTAGATTCACTTCTTCACAATTTAATGGTAATTATTAAGTTTTCTTTACAAAGAAAACAAATAAAAAGCCAGGAGGTATTTTCCCTCCTGGTCATGTAAATTTATTTTAACATTTGATATATATCCGTGAAGTTCTGATGGAAGAAATCGAGCAAATAATGAGGGAATAATCCGAACAGGATCGATCCCACAGCACAAATTCCGATTACATAGTGGATGACTGATATTTTCATCTTACCTTTTGTTTCTTCTTCCGTCCTCATAAAGAGATGGACAATGATGTTGAAGTAATAGAGATAGGAAATTACGGTAGTCACCAGCATGATTGCTGCCAGTATATAATGGCCTTGTTCCTTCGCAAAAAGGTTCATGAAAATATTCAGCTTTGCAATGAACCCTGCCGTACCAGGAATTCCTGCCATGGAGAGAATGAAAATACACATGGAAACCGCCAAAAATGGTGATTTTTTATACAGGCCGGCCATCATATATTGATCCTCGTCCCCAATCTTCCTATCTTCTGCTATGAATTGGATGACGGCAAAGGCCCCGGTCATCATTAGGATGTATGCAGCAAAATAGTACCAAATCGATTCAATCGTATATTCTCCAAAGGCTGTAACCGCAGCAAGCAAATATCCTGCATGGGCAATGCTTGAATAAGCAAGCATTCGTTTCAGATTCTTTTGCCTTAATGCAATTAGATTTCCGGCAATCATCGTTATACTAGCCAGGACAGCCAGATAGTTTTGATTGGCCGTAAAAATCGATAGGAATCCGATATCATCCATTGTTGCTGTTAAAAACACGGTAACAACGATACGAAGTAAAAGCGCAAAGCCTGCTGCTTTTGAAACAATACTCAAGAAGGCAGTCACCGGCGTCGGCGATCCTTCATATACATCAGGTGCCCACATATGGAAAGGCACGGTTGCCAGCTTGAAGGATATCCCGATTACGAAAATAAAGAAGGATAGTCCAGCAATATATTGAAGCTGCGAGTTTTCTTGGGTGGCAAATATAGTTCCAATTTCGAATATATTCGTCGTCCCGCTCACGCCGTACATATAACTCAGTGCAAACAGGATGATGGCTGTCGAGATTCCCCCATTGACCACATATTTCATTGAAGCTTCAGCTGATTTTCGGTTATTTTTCTGCATTCCAGCCAGAATATAGGATGAAACGGACAAAAGCTCTAGCCCCACAAACAATGTAATCAAATCTCCGCTTGATGTCATGATCATGGCACCTAATAAAGCAGTTAGAAGTAAATAATAAAATTCTGCCTGATACGGCTGCATCCCAGCTCTCGGTTTATGTACCACAGCCAGCACCATGACAAAGGCTAATCCAATCAAAAGTATAAGCTTAAATGCTTTGGCAAAGGCGTCCAATCGGAATGTATCATACAAAATCGAGCCAGCCTCCAATGGGAATAAGCCAATTAAAGAAATGATGGCAAGCCCGATACTACCAAAAGCAAACCAGCCAAGTACCTTTCTTCCAAATTGTTTAGGCATGCATAAATCCAATATAGAGAGGATGATCGCTGCACCAAGGATTATAAATTCAGGTATCATTAAATTCCAGTTCATCGACAGTAATGTTTCCATATCCATATCTTAGTCACCCCCTATCCCTGTCATCATGTCAGCAATTTCAGCCTGAAGCGGTCCTTCCAGGATGGCAGGGCAGACGCCGATCAAAATAATAAAACCAAGTAATACAAATGCCAGTACCGCTTCGTTCGGTTTTAAGTCGGCGATGGATAACTCGTTCTTGGGCGCTCCAAATGTCATATTTAGAACGGCACGCAGCACGTAAACAGCAGTCAATACAATTCCTAACGTACCAATGGCAGCAAGGATTGGTTCGGTCTTAAACAATCCCATGAACGCCATGAATTCACTGATAAAACCGGACATCCCCGGCAAACCGAGTGAAGCCATCCCTCCTGCCAGTAAAATCCCCGAGAAAACCGGAATAGATTTAGCCAATCCACCAAGTTCTTTCAGATTTGTAGTTCCGACTCTTTCATAAAGAAAGCCAACCAGTAAAAAAAGCAAGGCGGCGATCAAGCCATGAGATACAACCTGAAATAAAGCACCCTGAATTCCTGCTGTATTTAATGCCCCCAGTCCCATAAGGACAATTCCCATATGAGAGATTGAGGAATAGGCCAGCACGAGCTTGAAATCCGTTTGTTGCAAAGCAAGCCAAGCACCATATAGGAAATTAATGACGCCAAGCAAAGCAATCCAAAAGGCCATCTCTTTAAACTCACCTGGGAACAATCCCATTCCAAATCTGATTAACCCATAAGCACCAATCTTCAGTAATACTCCGGCATGCAGCATAACAATTGCTGGAGGCGCCTGTACATGGACTCGCAGCATCCAGGAATGGAACGGAAAAATCGGCAGCTTGATTCCAAAAGCGATGACAATCCCCGTAAAGAGGATATATTTCAATTCTGTACTGATTGGAGCTAGAAGCGTCTGCCCGCCAACTGATAAGATTTGCCCCAATATCTCAATATTGGCTGTGCCGGTTCTCGCAAAAAGTACCATGATGACAAACAAGAGGATACAAGAGCCTAAGCCGTTATAAATCAAGAAGCTAAATGCGGCTTTTTCTTTGTCGAAATAACCCCATTTCCCAATCAAGAAGAACATGACCACCAAGGTAACCTCAAAGAAGAGGAAGAATAAAATCAGATTCTGAGATAGGAAGACACCCAGCATACCAACCTCTAATAAGAGAAGAAGAATAAAATAGCCCTTCCATTCTTTTTTTATCTGAAGAACAGAGGCTAGTGCTGCCAATGTTGATAAAATCGCTGTAAGAATTACCATCACAAGGGAGATTCCGTTCAGGCTCAGTTCAAAGGGTATGGCATATAATTGACTTTGCCTAACTCCCCCGCCTCCTAATTGAAACCACTTATGAAAAACCGAAAACACCGTAAATTTCGTTCCAGATAGATATTCACTATATAGGTAGATTGTAAGAATCAATGGTGGAATGGTTCCCAATATACCTAATCGTTTCAGTGCGTTTTCATTGTTTTTCGAAACAAACATTAATCCAGCTATCCCTAGCAAAGGGGAGAAAACGAGCAAACTAAGAATATATGGGTTCATCTGACATACCCTCCTGTCCATGCAAAGATCACAAGTACGGCAGCCAGGCCAATCAGAGCAATCGTCCCATATATCTGCATTTGGCCATTATGCGCATTGGCACCTTTAGTAGCGCCAAAATTGATCAAGTAAGAAACAGATGACACAATTCCCTGCAGGATATATTTTTCAACCCAGGAGAGAATCATTCCGAAGCCCTTCACCATCCGCACAATTGTAAACTCGTAAAATTCATCGATATAAAATTTGTTCTCCAGTATTTGATAAAGCGGTCCCGGAACTTCCTTCTCCACACCGACACTTTTCCTTTTACCATAAATCAGCCAGGCGGTGCCGCTTCCAATTAAAAAGGCAAGAGTTGCCACAATAGGTATCCAAATTGGCCCCTCTATATGTGCATGGTCCAGATATCGGTTCCCATCAGCCAGCCAATCCCCAAGAAAAGTTCCAAACCACGGGGTGTTAACATAGCCTGCAAAGATAGAAAGTACAGCAAGTATCATCATCGGAGCTGTCATGGAACCAGGTGATTCCTGCACATCCTTTGTTTCATTACATGATGGTCCCCAAAATACGATAAAGAACAGGCGGAACATATAAAAAGCCGTCAAAATGGATGTTAGTAATGCAACTATAAATAGGACGGTATGGCCGCTCTCCCAAACAGATATAAGAATCTCATCCTTACTAAAGAATCCTGATAGGAGTGGAAATCCGGTTAAGGCCAATGTCCCGATTAAAAACAATGGACCAGTTCGCCGTAATTTTTTCCACAAGCCACCCATCTCGTCGATATTTTGAGTATGAACAGCATGGATGACACTGCCGGCTGCCAGGAACAATAGTGCTTTAAAAAATGCATGAGTCGTTAAATGGAATACACCGGCCACATAGCCTGCTGTCCCAAGTGCGAGCATCATATAGCCGAGCTGGCTGACCGTGGAGTAAGCCAAGATCCGTTTAATATCCTTTTGGACTGTGGCAATTGCAGCGGCAAAGATGGCTGTAAACGCACCAACAATCGCTACAGTCAGCATGGCTGTTTCACTCGCTGCAAACAGAGGAAACATCGTTGCGACTAAATAGACGCCGGCTGCCACCATGGTAGCGGCATGGATTAATGCCGATACGGGAGTCGGGCCTTCCATCGCGTCAGGAAGCCATGTATGTAATGGAAACTGGCCAGATTTCCCGATAGCACCAATAAAAATCAACAGCGCTGTGGCTGTAATCCAGCCTGAAGTCAGGACTCCATTTTCTACAGCTGAGAAAATCGCTTCATACTCAAAGCTGCCTGTTTTCCAGAATAAGAGGATAATGCCGATTAAAAGTCCGATATCTCCAATTCTGGTCATAATAAACGCTTTTTTAGCTGCGCGCCTGGCAGCATCCTTGTAAAAATAAAAGCCAATCAACAGGAATGATCCCAATCCGACCAATTCCCAAAAGATATAGAGCTGCAGGAGATTCGGTGAAACCACCAAACCCAGCATGGCGAATGTAAACAGCCCCAAATAAGCAAAGAAAACAGGCACCCTTCCATCGCCTTGCATATACCCAATTGAATAAATATGTACCAGTAAGCTTACAAGTGAAACAATCACCAGCATCAACGCATTTAATTGGTTTACCTCTACCCCCATTGTCACTTGGTTCTCACCAATTCTTAGCCAATCCACTACAGAGCGATAGTCTGGTGATTGAAGGCGGCCAATGAGAACCAGGAGGGAGAAAAGGAAAGTAAGTAACGTGAAGCCAATCCCTATGTATGCACTCGAAGCCTTCAGCCTCTTTCCAACCACAAGCAGAAGCACAAATGACAGGAGCGGGAAAAGAGGAATGACCCATACAAGCTTCATCATATAAACATTTCCCCTTATGATTGAAGAGCAGCAGTTCCCCTCTTCAATTCGTGTTATCCATTGACGTTAATTTTTCAATGTGTCCATTTCATCTATATTGACAGTTTTTCGATTCCGATAAAGTGAAAATAAAATCGCGAGTCCTACTGCAGCCTCGGCAGCTGCTACTGCAATCGCAAACAAAGCAAATACCTGCCCGGTTATGGCAGGGGCCGGTCCAAGCTTACTGAAAGCTACTAGATTGATATTCACGGCATTTAGCATTAATTCAATCGATACGAGGACAATAATTATATTTCGCTTTGTCAGAGCACCATAAAGCCCAATACAGAATAGTGTCAACGCTAGTGTTAAATAGGCAGGAAGCGGAACTGAAGTCATTTCTCCTCCCCCTCCTTCTGATCATCTTTTTTCGCCAATACGACGGCACCTACCAAGGCAACCAGCAGCAATACGGATACAAGCTCAAATGGAATCACAAATTTCGTATAAATAGCAATCCCAATTTTCTCTGTATTATTTAAATGCAGAGTACTCGATTGGCTGACCAGATCTGTCTCGCCACCTGCTGTATTGACAGTCTCTGCAAAGTTTAAATTGTAGATGCCTGCATAGACTGCACCTGCAAAGCCCAAAACTCCTATTAGGACAAAGGCTTTCCTCCACATGCCTGCCTTTGTTACACTTGGATCCCGGTGATTGGTCAGCATAATTCCAAAAAGCATAATGATTGTGATCGCTCCAGAATAAATCATGATTTGGACTACCGCCACAAACTCTGCTGACAGTAACACATAGATTCCGGCAATGCTGATAAAGGTAAACACAAGTGACACCATCATATGCATGACCTTGGTTAGATGGATCATCAGCACAGCGCCGCAGATTGCTATTAATCCCAGCACAATGAATGCTGTCATTTCTCCACTCATTATTGATTCACCTTTCGAATATTTTCGTCATTTTCATCAAGCCACTCCAGATTCTTAAATAACTCATCCCGGCTATACTCCGCCAGTTCAAAATTATTCGTCATCACAATGGCTTCAGTCGGACAAACCTCTGTGCATAAATCACATAGTATACAAATCTCAAAATTTATATCATAGGTATCGATAATTTTGCCTTTTTTAGTAGAGTCAGGGTGTTTTTTACCTGTCAGATGAATACAATCTGTTGGACAAATATTCATACATTGATTACATACAATGCATTTTTCGGGATAAAATTTTTGAATGCCGCGGAAACGATCGGGTACCATAATCGACTCATTTGGATAATCGTAGGTCACTTTTTCACGAGATAAATTCTTCAGTGTGTACTTCAGACCCTTAGCTAAACCGAACATTTTTTTCTCCCTCCCTCTATTACTCTCTCTATCTTAGGCTATTATTTTTATGACTAATGCTGTTACAAAGATATTTAGTAAGGCAACCGGCAATAACACCTTCCAGCCAAACTCCATTAAATGATCTGCTCGTAAACGTGGGAACGTCACACGAATCCAAACTAGGAAAAACGTGACCGCAAACCATTTCAAGCTGAACCAAACGGCACCTGGAATCCAATCAAGGAACGGGAGAGGCTGCCACCCTCCAAAAAACAGGATTACAGTCAATGTGGCCATCGCAAACATGTACACATACTCTGAAAGCATAAAGAATGCCCATCTAAAACCCGAATATTCAACATGAAATCCTGCTACCAGCTCCGATTCAGCCTCGGATAAATCAAAAGGAACGCGATTTAATTCTGCTACTGCCGCTATCAGAAAGACAACAAACGCAATTGGCTGGCGGATAATATTCCAAACACCTGCCTGGGATTCTACAATATCATTTAAATTTAAGCTGCCTGTTAAGAGAACAATCCCAATCACAGACATGACGAGCGGAACCTCATAGGAAATCATTTGTGCACCTGCACGCATCCCGCCCATTAAGGAATATTTATTATTGGAAGCCCATCCTGCTGCCAATATCCCAACTGTACTAACCCCAGATACTGCAATATAATAGAGCAACCCTACACCCAAATCCGCAAATTGCAGAGCTTCTGTGAATGGCAATGTAGCTACAACAACCATCGCAGGTGCAAACGCAATAAAGGGAGCCAATTTAAACAATGGTTTATCAGCCTGATCTGGAATCGTATCTTCCTTAAGTAGTAATTTGAGGACATCTGCAACTGTCTGGAGTAAGCCCCATTTCCCTCCAAGCTGATTGGGTCCATGGCGCAGCTGCATATACCCCATAACCTTTCGCTCTGCTAAAATGGCAAATGTCACGAATCCCAGTATGACGAACATGAGTACAATTGCCGAACCAGCAAAGACTGCAAATGAACTCCAGCTCGGAGTTGAGGTAAGTAAATTTTGAATCATTACCCATCAACCTCCCCAAGGACAATATCAATTGCACCCAATATTGCAACCAGATTGGCGATATTTTCTCCCTTTAATAACTTCGGCAAAATTTGCAGGTTGTAAAAAGACGGGCGCCTGAATTTAAGACGGTACGGCTCTTTTTTTCCCTCGCTCGCTATGTAACAACCGATTTCTCCTCTTGGTGATTCAATTCGGACGTACCCTTCCCCTTTTGGCGGCTTTATTATTTTTGGAACCTTAGCCATAACAGGCCCATCAGAAGGAAATTGTTCAATACATTGTTCAAGAATCTTTAAGGATTCTTCGATTTCATCCAGACGAATTTCATATCTGGATAACACATCCCCTGTTTCACGTGTAACTATTTTAAAATCAAAACGGTCATAAATCGAATAAGGAGCCGTTTTTCGTAAGTCCTGTTTCACACCTGTGCATCTTAAATTTGGACCGCTTAATGAATAGGCAATCGCTTCTTCAGCGGAGTAAATTCCTATACCCTTCACCCGTGTCAAAAAGATCTCATTTCCGCTTACCAGTTGACGGTATCCCTGCAGCTGTTCACGCATATATGGAATAAATTCAGCCACCTTTTGAATCCATCCATCCGGTGCATCCCATTTCACACCACCAACACGCATATAATTAAATGTCAGTCGGGCACCAGATAGCTCATTCAGGAAATTAAGAATCATTTCCCTTTCCCTGAATGCATAGATAAATGGACTGGTCGCTCCCAAATCCAGCACGAATGTCCCCCATGCCACAAGATGGCTCGATATCCGCCCCAGTTCCATGGCCATAACCCTTAAATACTCAGCCCGGTCAGGCACTTCAATCTTCATCATTGTTTCGACCGCATGGCAGAGCACATAGTTATTGGTCATGGCAGATAAATAATCAAGCCGGTCGGTGTAGGGAATAATTTGAGTGTATTGCAGGTTCTCCGCCAGCTTTTCCGTTCCTCTATGTAAATAGCCAATAACCGGTTTTGCCTC
Source organism: Bacillus sp. z50 (assembly GCF_058313585.1). Classification (NCBI taxonomy): domain Bacteria; kingdom Bacillati; phylum Bacillota; class Bacilli; order Caryophanales; family Bacillaceae; genus Bacillus; species Bacillus sp. z50. The sequence goes on along the minus strand of NZ_JBZFQL010000003.1, from coordinate 194,422 downwards.
GGTAATGATTTCTCCATCAATTTTAACGACAATCCGCAAAACCCCATGCGTACTTGGATGCTGCGGTCCTACATTCAAAAGCATTTCTTCCGTTCGAATCATGCCCTCCTACACCTCCACATCATCATACTGCTCATAATCCTTGCGCAGTGGATGACCAACCCAGTCTTCCCCGAGTAGTATTCGCTCTAAGTTCGGATGGCCTGTAAACGTTATGCCCAGCAAATCATATATTTCTGACTCTGCCCAATTTGCACCTATCCATAACGGCACGACAGATTCCAGCTCTGGCTGCTCTCGATCCACCTTGACCTTAATGACAATTTCACGCTGATATGGAAATGAATACAAATATAAATATACCTCGAAATGGGTGACAAAGTCTGTTCCGTGAATCTCAGATAAATAATTAAACTTCAGTTGCTCATTTTTTCGTAAAAATTCGAGAGTTCGATAGTATGCTTCCTTTTTTAAAACAATCGTTGGTACATCCTTAGAAAGCCTATTAATATAAGCATCTTCCAAAATTTCAGGTCCAATATTGGTTTCCAGTATCGTTCGATAGGTATCAAGCAGGGATTGATTTGGAGATGGCGCTTCTTCTGATGCAGGTGCGGATGTTTTTTCGGCAAGTTTTGATTTCGCCTTGGCTGCTGCCGCGGCTTTTGCCTTTGCTACTGCAATTGCTTTGGCTTTTTCTGTTTCTTCTAGTGGTTTGGTGGATTCGGTGTCTCCCTCTGTCCGTTTTTGCTTCGCTAATGCAGCTGCCTTTGCCTTGGCTGCGGCTGCCGCCTTTGCTTTCGCGAGGGCGATGGCTTTTTCTTTTTCTGTTTCCTCTGACGGTGTGGCGGATTCAGAGTTTGCTTCTCCATCTGTGCGTTTTTGCTTCGCCAATGCTGCCGCCTTTGCTTTGGCCGCTGCTGCCGCTTTTGCTTTCGCGAGGGCGATCGCTTTTTCTTTTTCTGTTTCCTCTGGCGATGTGGTGGATTCAGAGTTTGCTTCTCCCTCTGTTCGTTTTTGCTTCGCCAATGCAGCTGCCTTTGCCTTGGCTGCGGCTGCCGCTTTTGCTTTCGCGAGGGCGATGGCTTTTTCTTTTTCTGTTTCCTCTGGCGGTGTGGCGTTCTCGGAGTTTGCTTCTCCCTCTATTCGTTTTTGCTTCGCTATTGCGGCTGCTTTTGCCTTGGCTGCGGCTGCCGCTTTCGCTTTCGCGAGAGCGATGGCTTTTTCTTTTTCTGTTTCCTCTGGCGGTGTGGCGTTCTCGGAGTTTGCTTCTCCCTCTATTCGTTTTTGCTTCGCTATTGCGGCTACTTTTGCCTTGGCTGCGGCTGCTGCTTTTGCTTTGGCGAGAGCGATATCATCTTTATCTTGATGGGGATCTGCTTTAGGTGATTGCTCAGAGGATTGCTTTTCAGCAAGCTTTTGTTTGGCTGCTTCCTTCGCCTTTTCTGCTGCCTCTTTCTTTTGCTGGGATAAGTCTTTTTCGCTCAACTACAACACCTTCTTCCCAGTTTTCGCCTCATATTTAATCTTTTCCTTCAATTTATTGATTCCATATATGAGAGCTGCAGGATTGGGAGGACATCCTGGTATATAGACATCAACCGGCACTATTTGGTCGACTCCCTTCACTACACTATAGGAGCGCACATATGGACCTCCTGCGGTAGCACAGGAACCCATCGCGATGACCCACTTCGGTTCAGGCATTTGGTCATACAGTCTTCTTAAAATAGGAGCCATTTTCTTTGTCACAGTCCCTGAAACAATCATGACGTCTGATTGACGTGGAGATGTACGAAAAAAGGAACCAAATCGATCAACATCATAATGCGAGGAACCAACAGCCATCATTTCAATAGCACAGCATGCCAGTCCAAATGTAAGTGGCCATAGGGAATTTCCTCTCGCCCATCCCTTTACCTGTTCCAATGTTGCCAAAAATATCGTACGTTGCAGTTCATCCTTCTCCCTTGGAGAGAGCTCTTCCAATTTTAATTCCATTTCAGCACCTTCTTTTTCCAGGCATAAAGTAATCCAAGTACAAGCATCAACACAAAAATCAGCATTTCAATTAATGCAAATACGCCTAATTTTTCATAGGCTACCGCCCATGGATAAAGAAATACGGTCTCTACATCAAATAAAACAAACAGCAGGGCAAAGATATAATAACGTACATTAAATTGAACCCTTGAATCATGAAAGGGCTCCAAGCCACTTTCGTAAGTTGTACCTTTTGCGTCGGTAGGTTTGTGAGGTCTTAATAACTTCCCTAAAGACAATGCTACAATTGGAAGCAATATTCCAAGGCATAAAAAAACCAGAACGATTATATAATTGTTCTGATACCAATGTAGTGATGCCAATCTCATCCCCCCATTTTCCCCACTAAAATTTTCTAAATATTCAATATGTAACCGTATACATTATAACATTCTGATATATACGTGTCGATATGATATGGTGATTTTGGTCATACCACTTTTATCTCAATTTTATTGGATAGGTGGGGATGATAGGTGACTCATAGGTAGTTGATAGCAGAGCTTTCTACGACCTTTCACACACCTTTGACCGACCTTTACCCCGGTATAGGTGGGGTATAGGTGCCTGATAGGTACCCCAGAGCTCCTTTCCCCCACCTTTCACATACCTTTGACCGACCTTTACCCCGGTATAGGTGGGGCATAGGTGCCTGATAGGTACCCCAGAGCTCCTTTCCCCCACCTTTCACACACCTATGACCGGCCTTTACCCCAGTATAGGTGGGGCATAGGTGCCTGATAGGTACCCCAGAGCTCCTTTCCCCCACCTTCCGCATACCTATCACCGATCTTTCACCCATCTACCACCGACCTATGACCGACCCAACAGCAAGAGACAAAGTCCTCTCATCCCACTTGTTCCATTCTTCCTTCCTCATATCCTATATATATTTCTCATTTGCCAAGTTATGTACAAAAAAACTCCAGGGGCCCCTCTCCCCTGGAGTTTATTCAACGTTTAACGTTGTCTTTGTTCAGCAATATCTAGACGGTTTAAAGCACGCTTAAGTGCCAATTCAGCACGATGTGCATCAATTTCAACTTGTCTGTCTTGAAGTCGTCTTTCAGCACGTGCTTTAGCCTGTTTGGCGCGAGCAGTATCAATATCTTCAGCACGTTCAGCTGACTGTGCGAGTATGGTTACTTCTTCACCGTTGACTTCCATGAATCCACCGGATACAGCAACCCATTCTGTATTGTTACCCGTTTTTAAACGAACGGAACCGATATCAAGTGGAGCTACCATTGGAATATGTCCGGCAAGAATACCAAGTTCCCCCGTTTTTGCTTTCGTACTGACCATTTCTACTTCTTCATCCAACACAGGACCGCCAGGAGTAACTACAGAAACTTTAATCGTTCTCATATATGCGCCCTCCTATAAGATCCTTCGGTTAAGCCTCAACGCCCATTTGCTTAGCTTTTTCTACAACATCTTCAATGCGTCCAACTAGGCGGAATGCATCTTCAGGAAGGTTGTCGTATTTACCATCAAGGATTTCTTTGAAGCCTCTAACAGTTTCTTTAACTGGTACATAAGAACCTTTTTGACCAGTAAACTGTTCAGCTACGTGGAAGTTTTGAGATAAGAAGTTTTGAATACGTCGTGCACGGGCAACAACTAATTTATCTTCTTCTCCCAATTCATCCATACCTAGAATGGCAATAATATCTTGCAACTCTCTGTAACGTTGTAATGTAGATTGAACGCTACGGGCAACTTCATAGTGTTCTTCTCCAACGATTTCAGGAGAAAGCGCACGGGAAGTAGATGCCAACGGATCCACCGCTGGGTAAATACCCATTTCAGAAAGTTTACGCTCAAGGTTTGTTGTTGCATCTAAGTGGGCAAATGTTGTAGCCGGAGCCGGATCCGTGTAGTCATCGGCTGGTACGTAAATTGCTTGAATAGATGTAACAGAACCCACGTTAGTGGATGTAATACGTTCTTGTAATTGACCCATTTCTGTAGCCAATGTTGGTTGGTAACCAACGGCAGATGGCATACGTCCAAGCAGGGCAGAAACCTCTGAACCGGCTTGTGTGAAACGGAAGATGTTATCGATGAAGAAAAGTACGTCCTGACCTTGTGCATCACGGAAATACTCAGCCATTGTCAAACCTGTCAAGGCAACACGCATACGTGCACCAGGCGGTTCATTCATTTGTCCGAAGACCATGGCTGTTTTCTTGATAACACCGGAGTCAGTCATTTCGTGGTAAAGGTCATTTCCTTCACGAGTACGTTCTCCAACGCCTGCGAATACGGAGATACCACCGTGTTCTTGGGCGATATTGTTGATTAATTCTTGGATTAATACAGTTTTACCTACACCGGCACCACCGAACAATCCGATTTTTCCACCTTTGATGTAAGGTGCAAGTAAGTCTACTACTTTGATACCTGTTTCAAGGATCTCAACTTCAGTAGATAACTCTTCAAATTTTGGAGCTTCTCTGTGGATTGGATCTTTTTGATAGTTGCCTTCTAAAGGAGCATCTAAATCAATTTTTTCACCCAATACGTTGAATACACGACCAAGTGTTATGTCTCCAACCGGTACAGAAATTGGTGCTCCTGTATCGATTACTTCTGCATTACGGACTAATCCGTCTGTAGAAGCCATTGCAATCGTACGAACCGTATCATCGCCTAAGTGAAGAGCAACTTCCAAAGTAAGGTATTCTGCCTCATCAGCAGGCGCTCCTTTGGAAATGTTGATCTTCAGAGCGTTATAGATCTCAGGTAGTTTGCCGTTTTCAAATCTAACGTCGACAACCGGACCCATGACTTGAGTAACGCGTCCTATGTTCATTCCATTCCCTCCTATTTACTCTATGCCGTGTGAATGTTCGAATCTATATTTCCATTTTATCTATTCGAGTGCAGCGGCTCCGCCGACAATCTCGGTAATTTCTTGTGTAATTGCAGCTTGGCGTGCACGGTTGTATGTCAATGTTAGAGAGCCGATAAGCTCAGAAGCATTATCAGTTGCACTCTTCATTGCTGTCATCCGTGATGCGTGTTCGCTTGCCTTACCATCCAACAATGCGCCATATATTAAACTCTCAGCATATTGTGGCAGTAACACTTCAAGAATCTCTTCCTGGTTTGGTTCGAATTCGTAAAGTGTAGCTACAGCATCGCTTTCTACACTTCCAAGAGGTAAAAGTTTAGTTTCCGTTACTTCTTGGGAAATAGCACTAATAAAGTGGTTGTAGTACATATAGATTTCGTCAACAGTTTCGTCTGCGAATAACTTTACCGTACTGGCGGTTATTTCTTTAATGTCATCAAAGCTTGGCTGATCAGACAATCCGACCATTTCCTGGATAACGTTCATACCGCGGATACGGAAGAATTCACTTCCCACCCGCCCAAGAACGATAATACCGTATTCATCCGGGGATTTATGGCGTTCATTGATTGTCTGATAAACTTTTCTTAAGACACTACTATTATATGGTCCAGCTAATCCGCGATCGGAAGTGATAACCAGATATCCGGTTCTTTTCACAGGACGAGTGACCAGCATCGGATGAGATGCATCCGAGCTTCCATTCGCAATGCTCGCTACGACCTCTTGGATTTTCTCCATGTACGGTACAAAAGCTTTCGCGTTTGCTTCGGCACGATTCAATTTGGAGGCGGAAACCATTTGCATGGCTTTTGTGATTTGGCTCGTCTTTTTCGTTGATTTTATACGCGCATCTATATCACGTAATGATGCCATTTCTTCTCACCATCCTTTATTAAATGCCTATCCTGTTATTCCGATACAACAAATTGTTTTTTAAATTCAGCGATTGCTGCTTTCATATCCTCTTCTTTTGGCAGATCGCCAGTAGTGCGGATATGTTCAAATAATTCGTTGTGGTTACGTGCAGTCCATTCAATGATTTCAGCTTCAAAACGCCTGATATCAGCCAATGGAATATCATCTAAGAATCCACGAGTCAAGCAGTATAGAATTAATACTTGTTGTTCTACACGCAATGGCTTATGAAGATCTTGTTTTAATACTTCAACTGTACGTTGACCACGATTTAATTTCGCTTGAGTTGCTTTATCCAAGTCAGATCCGAATTGGGAGAATGCTTCAAGCTCACGGAATGATGCCAAGTCCAAACGTAGAGTACCGGCAACTTTTTTCATTGCTTTAATTTGCGCTGATCCACCTACACGGGATACGGATAGACCCGCATTAATCGCAGGACGTACGCCGGAGAAGAATAAATCAGATTGCAAGAAGATTTGTCCATCTGTGATGGAGATAACGTTTGTTGGGATATAAGCGGAGATATCTCCAGCTTGTGTTTCAACGAACGGTAATGCTGTGATTGAACCCGCACCAAGTGTGTCGTTCAATTTAGCAGCACGCTCCAATAGACGGGAGTGCAAGTAGAATACATCCCCTGGGAATGCTTCACGGCCTGGAGGACGACGAAGCAACAAGGAAAGCTCACGATATGCTGCTGCTTGCTTAGATAAATCATCATATACAACAAGAACATGCTTGCCTTGGCGCATGAAATATTCACCCATTGTTACCCCACTGTAAGGAGCCAAGTATAGCAATGGAGCTGGTTGAGATGCAGATGCTGAAACAACGATTGTGTAATCCAATGCACCATGCTTACGGAAAGTTTCAACTGTTCCACGAACTGTTGATTCTTTTTGACCGATTGCTACATAGATACAAATCATGTTTTCATCTTTTTGATTCAAAATGGTGTCAATCGCTACAGATGTTTTACCTGTTTGACGGTCACCAATGATTAATTCACGTTGTCCACGTCCGATAGGAACAAGGGCATCGATCGCTTTAAGACCTGTTTGTAAAGGCTCGTGTACAGACTTACGATCCATTACACCCGGTGCATTGTTTTCGATCGGTAATGTTGCAGTTGTAGCGATTGGACCCATACCATCAAGTGGTTGTCCAAGAGGGTTAACGACACGTCCGATAATAGCCTCACCTACTGGTACTTCCATGATGCGGCCTGTACGGCGTACTTCGTCTCCTTCTTTAATGTCGCGGAAAGGACCGAGGATAATAACACCGACGTTATTTTCTTCCAAGTTTTGCGCCATACCAACTACACCGTTTGAGAACTCAAGCAGCTCTCCGGACATGACGTTGTCCAATCCATGAACACGCGCGATACCGTCACCAACAACGATTACGGTGCCGACTTCACTCATTTCTATATCAGATTGATAGCCTTCAATTTGTTTCTTAATCAGCGCGCTGATTTCTTCAGCTCTGATGCTCATGAATTTCACCCCTAACTTCTAATATTAACCCAGCAAACGACGTTCCAAGCGTTCTAGCTTACCTGAGACCGTACCATCAAAAATACGGTTACCGATTCGCAGCTTGATTCCACCCAGAAGACTGCTGTCTACGATATTTTCAATGCGCAGTGCCTGTTTTCCAATTTTTTGGGCAAAAACCTTTGAAATGCCTTCTTGTTCCTGCTTCGTTAAAGGACGGACAGAATAAACTTTAGCATCGACTACACCTGTGTATTCGTTTACTAATAAAATAAACTCATCTGCCAAAGTCGCCACAATATCCTCGCGATGACGGTCTACAAGAATCATTAACAGGTTTTGAATAGATGGAGACATAGTAGCAAAAGCCGTTCTTATGGCGTCTTTTTTGCTCTCCATAGATACCTTTGGATGCTCAAGGAATAAAGTAAGCTCCTTGTTTGATAGAAATACTTCCTTCAAAGTCCGCATTTCGCCTTCCAAACGGTCTATTTGATTATCTTCCTTGGCAATTTGGAAAAGAGCATCTGCATAGCGTTTTGCTACAACTGTATTACTCATCGCTCTTCTCCTGCCTCTTGAATGTAATCGTTAATCAATTTTTGTTGATCAGCTTCACTAAGTTCTTTTTCAATCACTTTAGACGCAATTAGAACAGACAAGGATGCAACTTGCTCACGAAGTTGAACCATAGCTTGTTCTTTTTGCTGTTCAATTTCACGTTTCGCTGACTCTTTCACACGTTCAGCTTCCTGACGGGCAACAACGATGATTTCTTCGCGTTGTTTTTCACCATGTTTCTTAGCCTCTTCAATAAGAGATAAAGATTCCTGGCGAGCTTCTTTCAGCATAGTACGTTGTTCTTCTAACAAAGCAGCTGCTTCTGCACGATTCTTTTCTGCTACTTCAATTTCACTCGCAACATGTTCTTCACGTTGTTTCATAATGCCCATAAGAGGACCGAATGCGAATTTTTTCAGTAAAAGCATCAAGATGATGAAAGCGACTAATTGGAAGATGATATCTCCCGTATTTAGACCGCTATGCGCTGCAGCTCCAAGTACCAAATTATTAAATAACACCCCTATTTCACTCCCTTCAGAAGTCTTTACGGCTTGCTTTTTTATTGCATATACGTTTAAACCGTGAACTCACGGCCGGATTTTAGTAAACATAAAGGAATGGCGAAGATAATCCCTAGATTCTCCGCCATCAGTATTGTCAATTACATTACCATGAACGCGATAACAACCGCGATGATAGGAATCGCCTCAACTAAAGCTACCCCGATGAACATTGTAGTTTGAAGCATACCACGTGCTTCTGGTTGACGTGCAATTCCCTCTACTGTACGAGATACGATCAAACCATTACCAATACCTGCTCCAAGAGCTGCTAAACCGATTGCGATTGCTGCTGCTATAACTCCCAAATCCATTATGAAGTTCCTCCTTTAATTTGTATAACTATAGTTAAATTTTTTATATTATTAATGGTCTTCGCTGACTTTGTGGGCCATGTAAACCATTGTTAACATCGTAAAGATAAATGCCTGGATTGCTCCGATAAATATACTGAAACCTTGCCATACAATGGTTGGACCAATAGCAAGGGCACTGCTCCAGAAATCTGTTGCAAGAGATCCCGCCAGTAGGCTGAGTAAGATTTCACCCGCATAAATATTACCGAATAGACGCAAGCCCAGTGTGAGGGTATTCGCGAACTCCTCAATAATCTTAAGCGGAAATAAGAACGGCATAGGTGATACAAAGTTTTTACTGTACCCTTTAAAGCCTCGCATTTTGATACCATAGAAGTTTGTAAGGACTACGATCATTACTGCAAGGGTTAAAGCGACTACTGGATCGGCTGTTGGCGACTTCCACCATAGGTCTCCGTTATAAGTAACTGAGAATGGAAGACCAAGCATATTTGAAACAAATATGTACATGATAAGCGTCGTTCCAAGAACTAAAAAGCGCCCGCCAGTGTTCCAGTCCATATTGCTATTAATAATGTTTCTGACGAAGTCAATGACCCACTCCATAAAGTTCTGCATACCAGATGGCTTAACTGCCAATTTTCTTGTCGACAGTACGGCGATTAAAAATACAATCACACTTGCGACCGTAATCATCAGAACGTTACCAAGATTAAAAGTAAGGCCCATTAATTCGACTGTAGGTGCTCCATGATTCAATCTAAATTCACCTCTTTTCCCCCCGCCTTATGTTATGGATTGTTAAATCTATCATAATGACAAGGTAACCCGTCATTAATCCCAATACGACAAAAAATACATTAAATTGATTAGGATATCGCATAGCAATGGCGACAGCTAAAACTGCAGCTGCCATTCTTGAGATTGTCCCAAGTGATTTCATGCTGCTTCCCTCAAGCACTTTCTCACCTAATTGAGCAGTTTTTCTTGATAAAAGCCAAATATTATAAATACCAATTATACTGCCAAGTGTCATTCCCAAGGCTTCTGTTTTATAAGGGGTTACTCCCCATAGGATAACATAAATGGATAATAAGGTGAACGTGTACCTCAGATAGCGTCTGAAAACAATGTGGACTTCTAGCATTTGAATAGGTTTCTCCATTAAGAGTTATTTGAACGGATAGCATATACACCTTTCACTAACTAATCCGATCAGGAGACAATAAGGGGTTCCAATTGTTAGCGATTATGATTATAGCCACCTACCAATAAAATTCCGATAGTATTGGGCCGATCAATTATAATAAACCGGCAGACATTGTAAATCGTTGCAGAAAAACACTGCGATTATTATTTTGTATCGAATCAACTCAGATATGTATATTAGAGGTGTATAATCAACACAATTGACAATATAAATGGAAAATTGTCTGTCAATTTGAAAACCCTACCATTTATACCCTATGTAAGAATACAATAGGCAAAAATGATTGTCAATTCAGATAGGTGTGAAATCCATTACCTATACTAGAATAAATTATCAATTATGTTAAAAATAAGTGTATAAATTTCATTCTAACTGAAATTTCAAGTAATTTGTATTCTTAAGCACTACTTTTTGATGGTCTTTTTCAACTTCTGTCACAATTTCGTAATAATTTGAGAGGATATTTTCCGGTAAGTCGACTTTTTGTTTAAGTACCCCTCTTTTAACACCTTTCACTTCTACTAGATCTTTTATGTAAAGAAGTGAATCTGCATTATACAAGGTAAATCTTACAGAATCGGCACCAAACGGTAAATAAACACTTATTTCCATCTTGCGATCGCCTTTCTCTTGAACAACCTCTACCCCTTCAGCAATTGGGTAATCAGGTTTCGTCATTGCAAAAATGTAAGGGATCTTGCGCACCTTATTTCTTCCCGCTTCATTGAGGTATAGATAACCATCATCTAGTTCACTTTTCTCTTTCCAATTATCCAATTCAAGCTGAACTTCCAGTTTCTTCTTTTGGCCTCCTTCAAGTACAAAAGCTAACGGCAGTTTCCATGTCATAAATCTTTCCTTACGTGGAATAGAAAAATAATATCGCTTTTTTCTACTACTTCTATTTTCTACTACTATATTCGCTTTATACATTCGACCATTGGTTGCCATGCCAAAAGTTACAGATGACGGAGCTAAAAATGTATCCTCTTGCAGTGCATCCTTCACATTTACCCGACCAGCTCCCTGTTCAAATGTATGATATATTTCATCCTTATCATTTTTCAACGATATAGCACTGGTCATTAAAGCCGATTTGATTTTTTCTGGGCTCCAATCAGGATGAACCTCTTTAATCAATGCACACACACCCGCCACATAAGGAGCAGCCATACTCGTTCCTTGCAAAGAAAGATACGTTCCGCCCGGTATCGTACTTTCAATTCTCACACCCGGTGCTACTACATCCGGCTTTATCGCTATGCTATGAATAACCGGACCTCTTGAACTAAAGGAGGCTAATTTCTCTTTTTCTTCTATATCAATTGTCCTACAGGTGAGTTGTCCATTTTCCAGAGCCTTTTTCATTTTTCGCCCATCTTTTTGCGAAACGGTGATTACGGGAATTTTTGAATTCATTTCGAGAGAAGCGCTTAATTCACCAGGTTCATTATTAAAAATAATTACACCCAGAGCTTCGGCATTCACTGCATTTTTTACTTTATCTTTAAATGATATTACTCCCCGCTCCACTAACACAATTTTATTTTTCGCATTGATATTTTCGTAATTCTCCCTTTTACCAAGGCCTGCATAAGTCATGATCATAGAATGTGAAAAATCCCACTCGGGGGAGCCTGCTGTTAATTGAAAATCAATGTCCGCCCATGGTTTCGTAAAATTCAACCTCTTCGATTTACCTGCATCTGAACTTGCCCCTACACTGATCGCTCCCCCTGATGTCCCAGGCGTACCTACCGTCCAAATACCCGGTCCATCATTTCCATTTGCTACAACAGCCACTATTCCCTTTTTAACTACCTTATCGAGCGCTTTACTTGTAGGAAGATCCGGACCATTCATCGTATCTCCCAAGGACAGATTGATAATATCCATCTTGTCCTTTACCGCTCTTTCTATTGAAGCAATGACTTGATCAGTTGTTCCGTATCCTCCCGGCCCTAGTGCTCTGTATGCATAAATGCTTGCTTCAGGAGCTATCCCTTTCATTTTTCCATTAGCCGCAATAATTCCAGCCACATGCGTCCCATGAATGGTTGCTTTTTTAGAGCTCCCCATCGTCTCCATTGGGTCCTCATCTTGATCCACTAAATCATAGCCGCCTTTATAGTTTGCTTTAAGATCAGGGTGCCTATAATCAATTCCCGTATCAATCACTCCGACCTTTACACCTTTGCCCGTAGCCTGAATTGGCTGGTTGAATTGAAGTTGCGGCTGACCTTTTGGCAGAGAATTCTTTTTAATAGTAGCTTTAATTGGACCCGATAGAAAAATAGCTGAAACTGATTCTTCCTTTTTTAATCTCGGTATTAATATAGAAGGTACGCTAGCAGAAAAGCCGTTGCACACTAAATTGAAATAATAGCGCGGTTTGATTGCTGGATACTTTTCTATCAGCTCTTTCGCCACTCGATGAGCTGATGTGTCTTTTACTGTTTCAATCATCACCACCTCTATATCCTCAGCAGAACTATGTGGAGCATATACTATTAATTGAATAAATATGAAAGCTCCAATTAAAATTTGCTTCAATGATTATCACATCCTTGTTTTTAGAATGGATTAACGGCAGTCTCTTATGCATGTAAAAATAAATAGTGGTTGTTCTGTGTTCTCCATTTTCGGGTAATGGATTGATTCTCCTGATTACAAAAAAATGAATGTCCACATTCTTCCTGTTTGTATGTTAAATAGGTCTGGGTATGAGTGTCAGGTATATGAGTAATTTAAGTTAGGATGTGTAGAGTTATGTTTGGTCTGGCCGATCTTACGTCATTAGTGATTTCTGCCTTTATCATCTTGCCTGTCGTTGTTTTTCTTCGGGAGACAGGCTATCTGTTAGTCAGCTGGTTATTTGGCGTAATCAATCCGAGACTTACGATTGGTTCCGGCCCCCGTATCAAAAAAATTGGAATGATCGATATTCGCAAATACTACCACTTATATAGCTGGTTTTCGTATGATGAATTAAAGCGCAAGAGTAAGTTTGCTTACATCTGCATCTATCTAGGTCCGATTTTAATGAACCTATCCATCGCCCTCCTCATCAACTTTTTAATTGCCAACCATTTTATTGAGGAGTTCAAGACATTTTGGGATCGCTTTGCTTTCTATGCGATTTATTATGTTCTGTTTGACGTTATACCAATGCATACAATTAACGGAAAACCTAATAATGGTATGATCATTTATGAAATGATCCGTTACGGAAAAAGGGTTGATTATAATAATGAATCCTTCCTTCCGGCCACATCAGAAGTCGAGGAACAATATCAGGAAGAAATAAAGAGAATTCAAGAAATCAAAAAAGAGCGCGATGAACATTTAAAATCTTAGGCTTTTAATGAAATCAGTTCTGCTATCACAGCATATTTTTATGCCTGAATAGCATATGCTGGAATCCTTAAAGCGGTGTAGTTGAGGTATCGCCCAGAGAACTTACTTGATCTAAGACGAGTCAATTATCCGCAAAAAAAAGAGGTATTCATCAGTCAGAAACGGCTGATGAACACCTCTATAAATTATCTTTATTTTGTTCCGAACAATCTGTCGCCCGCGTCACCTAGACCTGGAACGATATAGCCGTGATCATTCAATTTTTCATCAAGTGCAGCGATGAAAATATCGACATCCGGATGGACTTCTTCCACTGCTTTAACGCCTTCAGGCGCAGCAACTAGACAAACGAATTTAATATTTTTTGCCCCGCGCTTTTTGATTGCGCTAATGGCATCGACAGCAGATCCACCTGTCGCAAGCATTGGATCAACTACAATAAATTCTCTTTCCTCTACGTCAGCAGGAAGTTTTACATAATACTCAACTGGTTTCAATGTTTCTGGATCTCTGTATAAACCTACATGTCCAACTTTTGCTGCCGGAATAATTTTAATCATGCCGTCAACCATACCAAGACCAGCACGTAAAATAGGGATAATGGCTACTTTTTTACCCGCAATTGTTTTAGATGTTGATTTGCTGACTGGCGTTTCAATTTCCACTTCTTCTAACGGGAGATCTCGGGTGATTTCAAAAGCCATTAAAGTAGATACTTCATCTACCAATTCTCTGAATTCTTTTGTACCCGTATTTTTATCACGGATAAATGTTAACTTATGCTGTATTAACGGATGGTCAAACACATAAACTTTTCCCATATGGATCTCTCCTCACTTTTATGTTCCTATTTTTGCACTCGTTTTATTGTACAGAAAATTCTCCATTAGTTCAATTAAGTTTCTGTATGCCAAAATCTACCGCATTCAAGGTTTATTTAATCTAGCTTCAACAGCTAGAAGCTCAGGACATAAGCATGACCTCTGCAGGAGGGAAGTACACCTCCTTCCGAGATCCTGTCTTATACTCCTCGCGGGCCTACAGGATGTAGGTCATGAAGACGTTGCCACAGGACGTGGCGATTTTAGTCTTCGTTCCCTAAATGAGTTTCAGCTTTTTATTCAATCTAGCTTCGGCTCCTAGCTCCTCGAGGTCATAAGTGTAGCCACTACGGGAGGAAAGAGCGCCTCCCTACGTGCCTCCTCTTATGCTTGTCGGAGCTGGGCAGTCGCCTCAGCTTTTTAGTCTTCATTAGTTTTTTAATAAAACACGATTCTATACCTTCTTCTCTATTATCCACTTTTTAAAGTGTTAAAATCGTTAAAGAAACGTAAATGGATGTGAAATTTCCGTGAATTGAGCGGAAATGAGAATTAATTGAGCCAATGCGGCAATTATTCCAGCCAATTTTAATATTAATTCAGCCGAACCACGGATTTTACCAGCCAAAACACTCCTCATTCCAGCCATTCCTAAATTTCCAGGCTCATTGATCCCCATTCAGCATCGTTTTGCCCAAACCATATAAAACGACATGTTATACTGCCAAACATCATAAAAAGAGGTGTCAATAAGTCCTATCAGACTCACCAACACCTCTTCTATTCACCCTTAATACTCAGGGTATAATTCATATTTTCCAGATAGCTTAGTCACTCGCTCTGCAGCTTCTTTCAGTTTCTCTTCGTCCTCATGGTTCTTGAGGGCGAGACTGATGATTGCCGCGATTTCATCCATATCCTCCAATTTGAATCCACGGCTTGTAACAGCCGCTGTTCCAATACGAACCCCACTCGTTACAAATGGGCTTTCTGGGTCAAATGGAATCGTATTTTTGTTCACTGTAATACCAATATCGTCCAGTACCTTTTCTGCTACTTTACCAGTTAAGTTGATGGAGCGGACATCGATTAATAATAAGTGATTATCTGTACCGCCTGAAACGAGCGTAAGTCCTTCCTTCTGCAGACTTTCACCAAGGCGTTTTGCATTCTCTATAATTTCCTTTGCATAATCTGTAAAGGAATCCTGAAGTGCCTCGCCAAATGCCACTGCTTTTGCAGCAATTACATGCATTAGAGGTCCTCCCTGAATACCAGGGAAAATGGACTTGTCTATTTTCTTGGCAAACTCTTCTCTGCAAAGGATCATTCCTCCGCGTGGTCCGCGCAATGTCTTGTGAGTTGTCGTCGTGACGAATTCCGCATAAGGAACTGGACTTGGGTGCAAACCGGCTGCAACAAGCCCTGCAATATGAGCCATGTCCACCATTAAATAGGCGCCTACTTCATCTGCAATTTCACGGAATTTCTTGAAATCAATTGAACGTGGATACGCACTCGCACCGGCAACAATCAATTTAGGCTTACATTGGATTGCTTTCTCTCTAACATCCTCGTAATTTATAAGATGGGTTTTTTCATCAACACCGTATTCAACAAAATTGTATTGGATTCCGCTGAAGTTTACAGGGCTTCCGTGAGTTAAGTGGCCTCCGTGGGATAGGTTCATTCCAAGTACCGTATCTCCTGGATTCAAAATCGTAAAGTAAACAGCCATATTTGCTTGAGCGCCTGAATGTGGCTGTACGTTTGCATGCTCCGCGCCAAATATCTTTTTGGCACGTTCCCTAGCCAAATCCTCAACTACGTCCACATATTCACAGCCGCCGTAATAGCGTCTGCCTGGATATCCTTCCGCATACTTATTCGTAAGCACGGATCCTTGAGCTTCCATTACTGCTTCGCTGACAAAGTTTTCTGAAGCAATCAGCTCAATCTTACCGCGTTGTCTGTCCAATTCTTGTTGAATTGCATCAAATACTTGCGAGTCTTGCTTTTGCAAATGCCTCATCTTATAGCTTCCTCCCTTTTCGTCAAAACGGACAAATCTTCAATTTAATCCCTTCAATTCTAGCACGAAAAAGGACAATAGTCATTTATTCCATTGACGTATAATTCTTACATTTCTCTAATATTTACTCTATCATATTGAGCTCTCGGCCCACCTATCAGTTTCGGCCGGGTCATAGCAAATGTTACATGCGCCTTCCCAATCTCTCTAATCGCTGAACGCAACGGGACTGCAACATGCTTCAGATGCATTCCAATCATTGTATCCCCAATATCGATGCCTGCATCAGCACAAATATGCTCAACCACAACTGCATTCTCGAAATTAGCAAATGCACAAGCGGCCAATGCTCCACCCGCATTCCGGGCAGGCACAACTGATACTTCATCCAGATTATATTGAATAGCTGTCTTTCGTTCAATAATCAGAGCCCTATTAATATGTTCACAACCCTGAAAAGCCAAGTAGACTCCCTTTTGTTTAGAAAAATCATATATGGCCTCAAAGATTGCTTGTGCCACTTCCATCGTCCCGCTTGTACCAATTCGCTTTCCGATTACTTCACTTGTACTGCAGCCAATTACCAACAAACGGCCATTCATCGGAAAATGAGCTTCCAAATCTTCGAGAATGGCAGTCACCTGAGTTTTTATTTCTTTTAAATTAATCTCACTCATTCTTCTACTGCCCTTCTAAGATTTATTTTTCTGCCTCAGCTATTTTTCCAATCCGTGTTTCATGGCGGCCGCCTTCAAATTCCGTTGTCAGCCAAACGCGGGCAATTTCTCTGGCTAAACCAGGACCAATTACACGCTCTCCCATTGTTAGTACGTTACTGTTATTATGAGCTCTTGTAGCTTGGGCACTAAACATATC
The DNA here is from genome assembly GCF_058313585.1 of Bacillus sp. z50. Classification (NCBI taxonomy): domain Bacteria; kingdom Bacillati; phylum Bacillota; class Bacilli; order Caryophanales; family Bacillaceae; genus Bacillus; species Bacillus sp. z50. Next base: position 177,362 of record NZ_JBZFQL010000003.1, on the reverse strand, counting down.
ATGTACCAATGCTGCACGAATTCCTTTTACTTTATTCGCCGCGATGCTCATTCCGATTCCAGTACCGCAGATCAAAATCCCTCTGTCAAATTCTCCTTTTGCCACTCTTTCAGCAACAGGCAACGCATAATCCGGATAATCAACAGATGTTTCACAATCGCATCCAAAATCCTCATATTGAATCTCAAGCTCTTCCATTAGGTTCATAATTTCTTTTCTTATATTTATTCCACCGTGATCTGATGCAATGATAACTTTCATGGTAACATGGCTCCCTTCAATTTGAACTGCACAGTTTCTATCCTAAATCTAGTCTTTTAATTTTTCCACAAGCTTTTTAATCCATTTAGATAATTCATGGAAAGTTTGCTCATATACTTGTTCATTACCCCCGAATGGATCTGAAATATCTCTGTTCCCAGGATCGTCACTTACAAATTCCTTTAATGTAAACGTCTTTTCAATCGCCTGAGGGTAATGCGAAGCAATTAACTGCTTATGGCCTTCTGTCATCGTTAATACATAGGTTGCCCACTCGATGTCTTCTCCTTTTAATGGAGATGAGGCATGGTCCTGCACAATTTTGTGTTTATCAAGTACCGTAACCGTATACTCAGATGCCGTTTGACCCCCATAGGCATAAACCCCTGCTGATTTTACTTCTATATCAGACAGATTATAATTTCGCAAAATAGCTTCTGCCATAGGACTTCGACATGTATTTCCTGTACAAACGAATAAAATATTCTTCAACGTATTTTCCCTCCTGTCCCCATTATAGAATATTTACGGACAATAAAAAAATGTATCAGATTAATCTGATACACATCTTTATCCATGCAGGTGCAGGATGATCTTTAACCCAACCGCAAACATGATGCTCCCCCCAAAAACAAGGCTGTATTTGCCGAGATATGTATGTACTCTTCTCCCTAACAACAACCCTGACACCGTCAAGAAAAAGGCGGCAAAGCCAAAGCACAGGATGGTCATCAGCGCTCGGGATCCCAGCATTCCGAGGCTCAGTCCAACTGAGAAACTATCCAAACTGACACTTATCGCAAATAGAATCAATCCTGTTCCAACTGGAGCCACAACCGTTTCACCTTTACCCTGAATTCCAGTGAGCAGCATTTGCAAGCCAAGAAATAGTAATAAACCAGCACCGGCGTATGAGGCAAACAATCCAAACTGAGCGGATAATAACTTTCCTGAAAAGATACCCAAGAGCGGCATCCACACATGAAAAATACCAACAGTAAAACCAATGATGAGTACTTGCTTAAGCCTCAGCTTGTACGATCCCATTCCCAATCCAATTGAGAAGGCATCCATTCCGAGTGCGAAAGCCATAAAAAGCAGGCCAAAAAATTCAACCATCGTTTGTTCCATCCAAGTAACCTCCCGGGACCAGCCTAAATAAACATATGCCTGTCCCGGATCAATTAGAACTTGTCTTGTGTGATGATTCTTCCTCCTGCCGCTTTCTTCAAGCGATTCATGATTGCAATCCCAATCCCATCCTCCGGATACACTTCTCCGAAAATTAGATCTGGCTGCTCTTTATCAAATTGGCGCAGCACTCCATACATTTTTTCAGCCACAGTGTCCAGCTGCTCACGGCTTCCGCCAGTAATAATAACATCAGCTTCATACAAATGGGCATGTTCGTCAACCGTGTACACACCCACTCGCTTACCTAAGTCCCGCTCTTCATTTATTAATGTTTGGATAAACTGAGGGGTACCCTCAACCAAGGTCAAAGGGGCTTTCGGTGCGTAATGTGTATATTTCATACCGGGAGCTTTCGGTGCATCACTGTCCTTCACCAAGCCAGGGTCCACAGACACTTCACCGACTACCTTCTCCAGTTGTTCACGCGTAATACCACCAGGTCTAAGTATTTGCGGAATACTGCCAGTCACATCAAGTACTGTTGATTCCAAGCCAACCCCAGTTGGACCTCCATCCACGATCCCAGCAATTTTACCATCTAAATCCTCGCGAACATGCTCTGCTGTTGTCGGACTTGGTTTACCAGACAGATTTGCACTTGGCGCGGCTGTGGGACAGCCCGCCTTTTTCAGTAAATCCAATGCCACCGGATGATCCGGCATTCGGATCGCTACTGATGAAAGACCTGCTGTTACAACATCCGGGAACACGCCCTCTTTCTTTTGGAAAATTAGCGTCAACGGACCTGGCCAAAATTGTTCCATTAGTTTATCTGCGACTGCAGGAATTTCTCCCACCAATCCATGAACCTGTTCCTTTTCTCCAATATGGACGATTAAAGGATTATCACTCGGTCTTCCCTTCGCCTCATAAATAGCTGCTACAGACCCTCCAAGTAAAGCATTTGCTCCAAGTCCATAAACCGTTTCAGTCGGAAAAGCAATCAGCTCTCCGGCTTTCAATTTTTGGGCCGCATCCATCAATTGTGGATAACCCTCTTCTTTATCCACAATTTTATCCACTGTCCACATTTTTGTTTCCACTATTATCACCTGCCACCAATCTACAACATTCTCTATAAATTACTTATTAAATAAGGATTCCTCGACATTTTTCACAAAATCACCTTGCAAGTATAAAAGAATTTATACAATAAAACAAGCTTTATCCACAGTCTGTGAATAAAGCCAATAAAATCGTGGATAATTTCATCCTTATAGGGCTCTTTCCATGATATATGTTTCGTTTATTGTCCACACCTTTTCCACAACCGAGGAATCTCTTACGTCTTTAGGAATCTCCCCGTTTTTCACTCTTTCAAATTGAAGAGCCTCAAAAAATCCTAACGCTTGCAGTTTATTCGATATCAGAAATATCTTTTTCAACCCTTTTTCCTTTGCTAAAGCCAAGATCGTTTCAAACAGGGCAGGTACTTGCACCTGAGCCTCCTCTTTAAACAGAAAAGACCTAAGCACCCCATAATCTCCACATGGCTCCAGACCAATCATTCCTTTAATAGAGCCTTCTTCTTTTAATAAAACAAATTTTCCTGAACTAATGTCTTCATGATGCAGCTCAACTCCTTGAGGTGCCGCAAACCGCTCAATTCCTTCAATATCGGTACTTTTTGATATAGATAAATAATACACCTTCTATTCTCCCTTCACTATCAAATCACAACTACTATATGGATATGAATTAATAGGGAAAATAGAACCGGATCAGGCTGATTATCCGGTTGGCTGCTATTTTGGCAAATTCAGCTGAATTCTATGCCAGTTCGGCTGAATTCTGTTCAACTTCGGCTGGTATTTCCCAGTTTCCCGCTCTATTCTGAAACCACTTCGGCTCCAGCACAACACTTCCTATTTGTACTTTTAACTTGATTTGCTCCGAGTACTATTCTGTTTCTCAAAACAAATCCTTCAAGATCTCTTTTAAAAAGAATTTCACCTTAACCGGCTCTTCATCCTGATTTTCATAAACAGGAGGGGCGATATCTTGTCCGGCTTCTTCAGACTGGTTCTCGTAATCCATTTGCGTTTCTTGATCTTCTGCCTTTTCAATCGATTTATCCGTTTGGGCGGCAGTCTTAATCGGTTGTATTTTTTGATCATCCGTTTGCGTTTGTTCTGCAGTTTCCTCGTTCATACTATTATTAACTGGCTCAACTTCTTCAGCTGACTCTTCATACGCTGAATCATTTGCTACAGCTGTTCCGCTGTTGAAATCCAGAAAGCATAGCGGCGGGAAAAGGACGCACCACCAGTTCTCACCTTGACCCTCACCCAATGTGATTTTAATAGCTTCATACTTGCCTGCCGGATATAAATATTGTCCATATAGCTTAGTTGGAAAAACAGTTTCACCAAAATCAACCTGTATCTTTTGTACATTACCTTCTTTGACCATAACATCTTCAGCTATAGCTTCTATATCAGACAAACGGGAACCAATCACTTTTCTGGCTTCCTCAATTGAAGTTAATTCTGCTACCCATTTGTTAATTTCTTTATTGACCTCATCCCTGATGGATCGTTTCAATTCCTGGTCAGCTTCTTTATTACTGTTTGCTAAGATCCGTAAGCGGATCGCTTCATTCGGGATTACTTGAACCTCTGTTTCTGTCGCAGAAGAACTGTTTTTCGGTGTAATCATTCCAGTCATTGTTGCCGCACAAAGTAATACAATATATATTAAAGGCAAATATTTTTTTGCCATCATCGTAAACACCGTCCCTTCACTTACAAACAGTGTGGACAGTTTTTTTCTATCTTAAACTATAATTATCTGAATTTTATTTCTACTGCGTTTTATTTACCGCATTCTTGAAATTAAGGGAAGGGAGAGTATAAAAATGGATAATTTTATGATGGATGATGGTGGGTTCTTTGGCATTTTTTTAACTGGCTTTCCAATCATCTTTGGTATTATTTTTATTTTAGTCATTGGCACTTTTCTATTTATTATCATCAAAAGCCTATCTAAATGGAGTCATAATAATAAACAGCCCAGGCTGAATGTAGTTGCTAAGGTTGTCACCAAACGATCAGAGAGCAGAGGAAGTGACAATTCGTCCAGTACCTGGTATTATGCGACGTTTGAGATGGAAAGCGGCGACCGAATGGAATTGACTTTAAGTGGAAAAGACTACGGGATGTTAGCAGAAGGAGATATTGGGAATCTATCTTTTCAGGGCACACGGTATCTCGGATTTTTGAGAATCTAGCTTCGACTCCTAGCTCCTCGAGGTCATAAGGATAGCCACTACGGAGGTCAACAGGACGTTGATCACAAAGACGTTGCCACACGATGTGGCGTTCTTAGTCTTTGTTCCTTAATAGCCTCCCTTCATGCCTCTCCTTATGCTTGTCGGAGCTGGGCAGTCGCCTCAGCTTTTTATGTAATCCAGCTTCTGGGCCTAGGAGCTCGAGTCATAAGCAAATACTCTACAGGAGAGAAGAACGCCTCCCTCCGAGTATTCATCTTATGCTCGTCGCGGGCCTACAGGATGTTGGTCATGAAGACGTTGCCACAGGACGTGGCGTCTTAGTCTTCGTTCATCGATACAGGCCCTTCAGCTTTTTATGTAATCTAGCTTCAACGGCTAGAAGCTCAGGACATAAGCATGACCTCTGCGGGAGGGAAGAGCACCTCCCTCCGAGCCCCTGTCTTATGCTCCTCGCTTCTGATCAAGCCGTTTCAGCTTTTTATTTCGCCAAAGACCATTCGATCTTTTCCGTTGATATCGAACAGGACTTCTACATGGGCTTCAGGGTAAACAGCTTGCATTAGTTCTGCTACTTGCTCTCCCTGACCGGCGCCTACTTCAAATCCAACCAATGCTTTGTCTGCAAGTACACTTGGCAGATCTGATGTAATTTGGCGATAACAATCCAAGCCATCATTTCCAGCAAACAAGGCGAGATGAGGTTCATGGTTTTTAACCACATCCGAAAGGATTGCATGATCTGATTCAGGAATATAAGGAGGATTAGAAAGAAGAACATTCACCCTTTTACCAGCATCTATTAATGGTTTGAGCAAATCCCCCTGCAAGAACGCCACCTCAGCCTGAAGGCGTTGAGCATTTTCAGCTGCCTGTTTCAATGCTTTCTCTGACAAATCGACAGCCGTCACTTTCATACCTGGGCATTCCAAGGCCATCGTAATCGCAATAATCCCGCTGCCTGTCCCAATATCAGCCATGTCCAGCTTCTCTTCAGGATTGAAAAGCTTTTTTAGTTTAGCTAAGGCATGAAATATCAGCTCTTCCGTTTCAGGACGCGGAATCAATACATCTCCATTCACCAGAAATGTCCTGCCATAAAACTCCTCGCTGCCAATTATATGCTGCACAGGTACCGCATCGATTCCATGCTTTTTTACATCCTTTATAAAGATAGCTTCTTCCTCTTCCGTTAACTCATCATGCATATTCGCAAGCATTTGAGCACGGGATAGACCCAGCTGATTCATCAACAGCCATTCTCCAGCATTTTCATCACGGCCATTCTCCCTTAAAAAAGAAGAAGCCCATCGAAGAGCTTCATACACTTTCATCATTCTTAATCCTCCGCATTTTGAAGACGGCTAGCCTGGTCCTCAACAATCAATGCATCAATCACTTCATCCAATTTGCCTTCCATGATTTGATCCAGCTTTTGAATGGTTAATCCAATGCGGTGATCTGTAACACGGTTTTGCGGATAATTATACGTACGGATACGTTCTGAGCGATCCCCTGTTCCGACTGCAGATTTACGAGCACTGTCATACTCAGCCTGTGCTTCCTGCTGGAATTTATCATAAATACGAGCACGCAATACTTTCATTGCTTTCTCTTTGTTTTTAATCTGGGATTTTTCATCCTGGCAGGATACAACAATCCCCGTAGGAACGTGAGTAAGACGTACAGCTGACATGGTAGTGTTAACACTTTGTCCGCCCGGTCCGCTGGATGCAAACGTATCTACACGGATATCTTTGTCATGAACTTCAACCTCAACCTCTTCTGCCTCCGGTAAGCAAGCCACAGTCGCTGTTGATGTGTGAATACGACCGCCTGATTCTGTTTCAGGGACACGTTGTACACGATGGGCACCGTTTTCGAATTTCATCTTGGAGTATGCGCCATTTCCATTAATCATAAAGATGATTTCTTTATAACCGCCAAGCCCCGTTGGATTTGAATCCATTACATCAATCTTCCATCCTTGTGCCTCAGCATAACGGCTGTACATTCTATAAAGACTTCCTGCGAATAGGGCCGCTTCATCACCGCCGGCTGCTCCGCGAATTTCCATAATAACGTTTTTATCATCATTAGGATCTTTGGGAATTAGCAATACTTTAAGCTTTTCTTCCAACTCTTTCATTTGTCCGGAAAGTTCATCTACTTCTTCCTTCACCATTTCACGCATTTCAGCATCCAGCTTCTCTTCAAGCATTGCTTTCGCATCAACAAATTGGGAACGTACATCTTTATATTCTCGATACGCAAAGACAGTCTCCTGAATATCTGATTGTTCCTTGGAATATTCGCGAAGCTTCTTAGTGTCATTTACGATTTCCGGGTCACTCAAAAGCTCATTTAATTTGTCATATCGGTCTTCTACCGCTTGTAAACGATCGATCAATTTCTTCACCTCATTAACAGGTTTTTAAAAGAGGTTTTTACCTCAGTATTTGATTTGTTTATTGTACCACAATCAGACGGAAACGAAAAAAAGAGACGGCAAAGATGAACATACATCCTTTAATCTGCCATACCCTTTTATTTCTGACATACAAAAACACCCCCAAATTCCACTTATTCCTCCGGAGGTGTTCATTCCTTTTAAAGCCTGTTTGTTTTTATGTTTTCGATACCACCGTTAATCGGTGTATGTACCGTTTCTTGTTTGCCTGGTACTTCATGATGATGACGGCATCTTGGCTCATAGGATTCCGATGCACCCACTAAAATAACAGGGTCCTCATAGCCTGCAGGCTTCTTATCAATCAAACGCTGCGTCCGGCTTGCAGGGGATCCGCATACGGAACAAACTGCCTGTAGTTTTGTTACCTGTTCTGCCAGGCACATTAACTCCGGCATCGGCCCGAATGGCTCTCCTCTAAAATCCTGATCAAGGCCAGCCAGGATTACTCGATAGCCGCTGTCTGCCAAATGCTGAGCAACCTGTACAATTTCTTCGTCAAAAAACTGCACTTCATCAATGGCAATTAAATCTGTATCTAAATCTATATGATCGAAGATATGGGATGAATGCGTAATGCCTTTGGCAATAACAGAAGTTCCATTGTGGGAAACCACCGCTTCCTCACTGTATCGATTATCAATAGCCGGTTTGAAAACAGCAATGGATTGCTTAGCAAAGACCGCTCTCCTTACCCTGCGAATCAGTTCTTCAGATTTTCCGGAAAACATGCTGCCACAAATTAATTCTATCCAGCCAAATTGTTTCGTTTCGTACATGTGTTGGGGTCTCCCTTCCTGTCTTTACTAGGTTCATTAGGATTTTGCTTGTAACATTCCTGCATTTACTATACCAATAGATAATTATACATCATAAACTGCTCAAGAAAAGATTTTTTATCATTTGTTAATAGAGACCTTTGTTGTTAAAAAATTGATATAACTCCTCTAAAAACATACAAACACAGACCAACATGTTTTTCTCAGTACATTAGCCTGTGTCTGCCTTAAAGCAAAAAAACAGGCAAGCGGCTTACCCGCTGCCTGTTTCCGAAAATCAAATTATTGTTCTTGTTGTTGGGATTTGAAACCATACTTCTTGTTGAAACGCTCAACACGTCCATCAGCAGAAGCAAACTTTTGACGTCCAGTGTAGAATGGGTGGCATTCATTGCAAACCTCTACGCGCACCTCTTCTTTAACAGAGCCAGTTACAAATTCATTACCACAAGCACATTTAACAGTTGCTGTTTTGTAATTAGGGTGAATTCCTGTTTTCATCTTTTCCACTCCTTCCGCCCTGAGTCTTTCGAAACAGAGTTATCAAGCGTGCTCTTTTTAGTATAAGCACACTCAAGATATTATAACAGACGTGTTATTTTAAATCAACAGCTACTGCTACTATTACAAGATTCTTTTCGATCCGCCCGTTGACTTTTTCATCTCGTCATCGAGGTATTGAAAGAATTCTTGGTTGGTTTTAGTTTGTTTAAGTTTTCGTAACAGACGCTCAGCAAAATCAGGCATATCTGACATCGTTTTGCGAATAGCCCATAATTTTTCCAAATGGTCTTTCGGAATAATAAGCTCCTCTTTCCTTGTCCCAGATCGGCGAATATCAATAGCAGGGAATATTCTTCTTTCTGCTAGTGAGCGATCCAGGTGAAGCTCCATATTACCCGTTCCTTTAAATTCTTCGTAAATAACGTCATCCATTCTTGAACCTGTATCCACAAGAGCTGTTGCTAAAATGGTTAAGCTACCGCCTTCTTCAATATTACGGGCAGCTCCAAAGAAACGCTTCGGACGGTGAAATGCCGCCGGGTCAATCCCACCTGACAATGTTCTGCCGCTTGGAGGGATTACTAGGTTATAAGCACGTGCCAATCTTGTTATACTATCCATTAAAATAATAACATCTCGTTTATGCTCAACCAGACGCATAGCACGCTCTAATACAAGCTCTGCTACTTTGATATGGTTTTCAGGAACCTCATCAAATGTTGAGCTGACTACATCTGCCTGTACAGATCGCTCGATATCTGTTACTTCCTCAGGACGCTCGTCAATTAAAAGGACGATTAATTCCGCATCCGGGTGATTCGTTGTAATGGCATTGGCGATTTCTTTAAGAAGCATCGTTTTACCAGCCTTTGGAGGTGCGACAATCAATCCACGTTGCCCAAAACCAACAGGTGCTACGATATCCATTACACGTGTAGATACATTGCGGGGAGTTGTTTCAAGTACAACCTGACGATCAGGATACAGCGGAGTTAATGCAGGGAAATGCACCCTCTCCTTAGCTGATTCAGGATTATCCCCATTCACTGCTTCAACATGCAATAATCCATAATACCGTTCATTTTCTTTTGGAGGACGTACCTTACCGGATACTTTATCACCGTTTCTTAGATCAAATCGGCGAATCTGAGATGCCGAAATATAAATATCCTCTGAACTTGGTGAGTAATTGATCGGTCTTAGGAATCCAAACCCTTCAGATGGAATGATTTCTAAAACACCTTCCATGAATAGGTACCCATCTCGCTCCGCCTGAGCTTTTAAGATGGCAAAGATCAATTCTTTCTTTGTCAGCTTACTATAATAGGACACTTTATACTTTTTAGCTTGTTCATAAAGCTCTTTTAGCTTTAAATTCTCTAAATCGGAAATTGTTAATTCCATTATGACACCACACTTCAGTAAATTAATTAGATTGATTTTAGTGATTTGTTTATTACTACATGGATAGGGTTATCAAGAAGAAAATATTTAGGAAGGTAAAAGGATGAGTTGCGGTTTAAATCCACGTAAACCATTTGTTGCTTTCATTAGCAATTATATTCTATTCTATTTTTTTCTCAAAAACAAATCCATTTTACTCGCTTTTGATTCAGACTTCAACTATTAACATCACATAGAGGTTTTTAAAACTATTGCAACATTCTCAATATATCACAATTTCATAATTTTTATAATAAAGTCCTCCAGATTTTCACCTGGAGGAACTACTATTTTTATCTAAATTACGTTTTCATAACCAAATTTGGTTTCTTATTTAGATTGTTACATTAAGAATTCTTAAGCTGCTCAATCTCTCTCGGCGATAATTGTTCTCTCCATATGGTCGCTCCCAGTCCTGAAAGCTTGTCCACTATAAAGCTGTATCCCCGATCGATATGCTCGACACCGGTTATTTCGGTAACTCCCTCTGCTAATAGACCAGCAATAATTAAAGCAGCTCCGGCGCGCAAATCACTTGCCTTCACTTTTGCTCCATTAAGCTGAACAGGTCCATTAATAATTGCAGAACGGCCTTCTACCTTAATATCGGCGTTCATCCTGCTTAATTCATCTATATGTTTAAATCGAGATCCATATATGGTATCCGTAACAACGGAAGATCCAGTAGCCTTCGTCAATAATGCTGTTAAGGGCTGCTGTAAATCCGTAGGGAAACCAGGATATACAAGGGTTTTTATATCTACTGCTTTTAATTTTTCAGCCTTCGGTATATAAATCTGGTCGTCCCGCTCTTCAATATCAATTCCCATTTCTCTTAGCTTTGCAATCAGGGATTCAAGATGCTGCGGTATTACATTATCAATCAATATACCTTCTCCAACTGCTGCGGCAACAATCATATAGGTTCCTGCCTCGATACGGTCAGGAATAATGGTATGTCTGCAACCATGAAGTTTTTCGACACCCTCGATACGAATGACATCCGTACCTGCACCTTTGATACGGGCTCCCATATTCGTTAACAATGTTGCAACATCGATAATTTCCGGCTCTTTCGCAGCATTTTCAATAATGGTTTTGCCTTTAGCTAATACAGCTGCGAGCATGATATTAATCGTTGCTCCTACGCTGACAACATCCAGGTAGATTCGGGCTCCACGTAATTCTTCAGCACGCAAATAGATTGCCCCCTGCTCATTTGTTACCTGAGCACCGAGAGCTTCAAATCCTTTGATATGCTGATCAATTGGGCGAGGTCCCAAATAGCATCCCCCCGGCAAGCCAATAACTGCTTTCTTAAATTTACCGAGCATCGCTCCCATTAAATAATAGGAGGCACGTAATTGTTTGACCCTTCCGTTTGGAAGAGGCATTGATATCATCTTACTCGGATCAACAGTCATTTCAGTTGAGTCAAGTGTTACCTGACCGCCGATTTCTTCAAGTAATCCTTTAAGCATTTCTACGTCAGAGATATTTGGAAGCCCCTCAATTGTTACAGATGAGTCAGCAAGAATAGTTGCTGGTATTAAAGCAACTGCACTATTCTTTGCACCACTTATGCGAACTTCCCCTTTTAGCGGATACCCACCCGCTATTTTAAGCTTTTCCATAATAACTCCCTTCTGCGCCCTTGATGTGATTTTATCCGTCCGGCGAGAATAAGGTAAATATTACCACAAAAATCACCTGAATTAAAGCTAGTCTGTCAAATTGTTTCACAAGCTCGGATCATTCATACATATTTTACCACGATTATTTTTCTGTTCTTGTTTCCCAATCCTTAAGGAATGCTTCAATTCCTTTGTCTGTTAGCGGATGCTTACAAATTTGAAGAATTACGTTATAAGGAACCGTTGCAATATGTGCGCCGCGAAGTGCTGCTTGCGTCACATGCTGTGGATGACGGATACTTGCTGCAATAATCTCTGAATCGATATCATGGATTGCAAAGATTTCTGCAATTTCAGCTATTAAATCAAGTCCATTTTGTCCAATATCATCTAATCTTCCGATAAAAGGAGAAACATATGTTGCACCTGCTCTAGCAGCTAATAAAGCCTGATTGGCATTAAAAATTAAAGTTACGTTTGTTTTGATTCCTGCTTCAGTCAATGCATGAACTGCTTTTAATCCGTCTGGAGTCATTGGTACTTTTACTGTGATGTTCGGAGCAATCTCAGCTAATTCTTTACCCTCACGAATCATACCTTCCGCATCCAGTGCAATAACCTCTGCACTTACAGAACCAGGTACCAACGCTGTTATTTCACGCAGACGATCATGGAAAGAAACATCTTTTTCCTTCGCAACTAATGATGGGTTCGTTGTTACACCTGCCAAAATACCAAGTGCATGGGCCTCTTTAATTTCATTTAAGTTTGCTGTATCTATAAAAAACTTCATTTAAATTCCTCCTTGAATGAATTTCTATGTCTTTTATATTGTGTCATTGTTCTCCATTTTGAGCAAATAATTTCACCTTTAAAAACGTATGATTTAACCAAAATTATGTATAGTAAAAAAGAGGATCCCATGATGAGTGGCATCCTCTCGTAAAGATATCTTTTATGCTTTGTTATTAGAACCGAATTCACGAATTTTACCGATAACCGTTTCTTTAATTGCTTCACGAGCTGGTCCAAGGTATTTACGTGGATCGTATACTTCTTTGTCCGCAGCCAATACTTCACGTACCGCTTTAGCAGAAGTGATTTGGTTTTCAGTATTTACATTAATTTTAGCTGTTCCAAGAGAAATAGCTTTTTGGATATCGTGTAAAGGAATACCGGATCCACCGTGAAGTACTAATGGCATACCAGTTTCTTTTCCGATTTCTTCCATCTCTTTGAAACCTAATTTCGGTTCACCTTTGTAAGGTCCGTGAACAGAGCCTAACGCTGGAGCAAGACAGTCGATATTTGTACGTTTTACAAGATCTTTACACTCTTCAACGTCAGCATAGATAACGCCATCAGCTACTACGTCATCTTCTTGTCCGCCAACTGTTCCAAGTTCTGCTTCAACAGAAACACCATTTGCATGAGCATATTCAACCACTTTAGAAGTAATTTCAATATTCTCTTCGTATGGGTGATGAGAAGCATCAATCATAACGGAAGTGAATCCTGCATCAACAGCTTCTTTACATTTTTCAAAGCTGGAACCGTGGTCTAAGTGAATAGCAACTGGAACTGTTGTCTTGTATTCTTCCATTAAGGCTTTTGTCATTGCTACACACACTTTAAAACCGCCCATGTAACGAGCTGCCCCTTCAGAAACCCCTAAGATTACTGGAGATTTTTCTTCCTCAGCAGCTTGAAGAATAGCTTGGGTATACTCTAGATTATTGATATTAAATTGTCCAACTGCATATCCTTCTTCTTTTGCTTTGTTCAGCATTTCAGTCATTGATACTAAAGGCATTTTTCTTCCTCCTTGTTAATAATAAGCTCGAGCCAAACGGCTTCCCTTATCATTTTCCCTAATGGATCGATATGTATTCCCCCTTCTGCAAAAAGCGTCAGAGGGAAGTTATCTCTAGCATATCAACTTGTCCTCAAACTATCAACAAGTGTGCAAAATGTACATTTAACTGTCAATTTTAGCAACCGGTAAATGATCCTTTACCGCTTTCCTAATATCATCAATATCAAATGGTTTTGCAAAATGAGTCAAGGCTCCCAGGTTCATCGCTTCCTGAATCATATCTAATTCTCCATACGCTGTCATAATTAATACACGAATGCCCTGATCTTCTTCTTTCATTCTTTTTAAAATCTCAATTCCGTCCATACCGGGAATTTTCATATCCAGCAACACTAAATCTGGTGATTCACTTTTCTGGAGCGCCAATGCCTGCTCTCCATTTGCCGCCAGAAATGTTTGATATCCTTCCTGCTGCAGTACTTCATTCAGCAAAATACGGATGCCAAATTGATCATCAACAATTAAAATTTTTTCATTCATTTTACACAGCTCCTTCTTTCCGTTAGCCTGTATAAATAAGACACTTAAATCTATAAGTTCTACTAATAGGTAAATAATACCTTTATTCAAACGAAATTGTCTTTCGACAATTTACGTTCAAGCATTTATACTTTGACAGGAACTTATCATTTTAATGCTGTAAAAACAGTAAAAATGAAAGCATCTATTACTATTAAAATCAGGAGTTGACCCAAATGCTGAAAATATATTTAACTCAATTAACTGGTATTTATAAAAAAATTGAACAAGATGAACAGGAAAATATGGAGGACGCAGCGAGATTATTAGCTCAGGCTTTAGTCAGCCATGGTATTGTTTATCTTCATGGTTTTAAAGAAATGGATGGGATTATCAGCCAGGCAATCGATGGACCTGAACCGATCAAAGGCGTGAAGCGATTGTATAACGGCCAATATATGGCTCAAATCGAGCAACGAGACCGCGCCATCATTTTTGCACGAACTGCAACCGAACCGGAAGCAGTTGCTTTAGCTGAATCCTTAAACGGACAGCGTATCCCTTTTGTTGCCGTTTCCCTGGCTCCTGCTGCAGATGATATCAATACGCCGAACCTTGCCAATCTGGCAGATATCCATATTGATTTAAAAGCAACACGAGGTCTTATTCCAAATGAGGATGGAACAAGAAGCGGGATTCCCACCCTTGCAGCCGCCCTCTTCGTTTATCAGGGAATCACTCTGTCAATCGATGAAATCATTAAGGAATATGAAGAAGAATAATTATCCTGCTTGGCCAAAAAATAACTTTACATTACGTAAGCGCATACCAGCAAGTTTCTTGTCTGTTTTTGTTTGATAAAAGTTTTCTGATAATGATTTCGTTTACTATATAAAGTTGTAAGTTTGGACGATTGAGGTTAGTTGAAATTTTATAATTTCAACTAATTGAATAGCCTTTTCAGATGAGCGTTTTCCAATTTATTGAACCTTTATAGGACGAATTGTATATTTAATCGCCCTTATGAGTACAAATATCACTTTTGAGTAAAAAATCACTCGAAAATAAAAAAGGTGTACAGAGCTATCAGTAGTAACTGATTTTCTGTACACCTTTATTTTTATTATTTTTCGCCTAGTGATGCATGAATGAATTCACGGAACAATGGCTGCGGACGCTGTGGTCTTGATTTGAATTCTGGATGGAATTGAGAAGCAATGAACCAAGGATGATCCTTCAATTCAATAATTTCTACCAGACGTCCATCCGGGCTGGTACCTGAGAAGATAAAGCCTTGTTTCTCCATATCTTCGCGGTAATGGTTGTTGAACTCATAACGATGGCGGTGGCGCTCATATACCACTTCATCTTGATAAGCTTCAAATGTTTTCGTTCCAGGAACAATTTTACATGGATATAAACCAAGTCTAAGAGTCCCGCCAAGGTCCTCGATATCAATTTGTTCAGGAAGTAAGTCAATGATTGGGTTTGTCGTTTCCGGATTAAGCTCAGAAGAATGAGCATCTTTTAACCCAAGAACGTTACGTGCAAATTCAATGGATGCTAACTGCATACCAAGACAGATTCCAAAGAACGGCTTTTTGTTAGTGCGGGCATATTCGGTTGCCAGGATTTTTCCTTCAACACCACGGTCTCCAAATCCGCCCGGCACCAAAATACCATCCACATCATCAAGCATTTCATTTACATTCTCTTTATTTACATGCTCTGCGTTAATCCATTTAATCTTCACATCTGCATCAAATGCATAGCCGGCATGTTTTAATGCTTCTACTACAGAAATATAGGCATCTTGAAGCTCTACATATTTTCCAACAAGACCGATTTTCACTTCTTTGGTCAGATTCGTTACTTTATGTAGCAACTCTTTCCATTCTGTCATATCTGCATCGTTTGTTTGCAATTTCAAATGGTTACAAACAATTTCGTCCATTCCTTGTGCCTGAAGATCCAATGGAATGGAATATAAAGTTTCTGCATCACGGCACTCGATGACAGAATTTTTATCAATGTCACAGAACAGAGCAAGTTTGTCTTTCATATCCTGAGAGATTGGTAATTCTGTACGCACGACGATAATATTTGGCTGAATACCTAAGCTGCGCAATTCTTTAACACTGTGCTGTGTAGGCTTTGTTTTCATTTCACCAGCAGCTTTAAGGTAAGGAATCAATGTACAGTGAATGTATAGAACGTTATCGCTGCCAATATCACTCTTAATTTGACGAATCGCTTCCAGGAATGGCAAGGATTCAATATCCCCTACTGTTCCGCCAATTTCGGTAATAACGACATCCGCATTTGTATCATGGCCAGCTTTCAAAATCCGCTCTTTAATCTCATTCGTAATATGCGGGATTACTTGCACCGTTCCGCCTAAATAGTCTCCGCGGCGCTCTTTCTTTAACACGTGAGAGTAAACTTTACCTGTTGTTACATTGGAAAGCTTAGATAAATTGATATCAATAAAACGCTCATAATGGCCTAAGTCTAAATCTGTTTCTGCACCATCATCTGTTACGAAAACTTCACCATGTTGATAAGGACTCATCGTTCCCGGGTCCACATTGATGTATGGGTCAAATTTTTGGATTGTCACTTTCAAGCCTCTGTTTTTCAATAAGCGGCCAAGTGAAGCAGCTGTAATCCCTTTTCCTAAAGAAGATACAACTCCGCCTGTAACAAAAATATATTTTGTCATCTATAAAAACCTCCTAAAAGATCGTATTGATTTCATTTGGTAAGCACAAATCTATTAATAGTGATTAGTTTTTGTTTTTTCATCGGGCCTATCCCCTAAAAAAAATAAAAAAGCCCCCTTGCAAGCAAGGGAGCTTAAAATCGCTTAATAGTGTTTCCTTTATTTTAAAGGAGCCCAATGAATATTCTACAAAGATTGACACTTTAAGTCAAGGTTAAAGGATTAGCGATTGTCGTCCTCTTCTTCTTCGTCAATCACAAGATCTTCTTCCTCTTCTTCTTCGTCAAGATCATAATCATCCTCAACGATAACTTCGTCCTCGATTAGATCCTCGTCATCATCATCCTCATCATCATCGATGTCATCGATATCGTCGAAATCATCAATTAAAGAATCATCCTCATCATCGTCGTCATCGAAGTCATCAAGATCATCAAAATCAAGAACTTCATCCTCATCATCAAAGTCATCAACGAGTGCTTTTTTGCCTTTTTTCTTCTTCTTCACTTTAGAAGCTGGAACTGTTTCTTCTTCAACTTGTTCAACAGGGTACCATCCTTTTAGTCCCCAGCGATTGTCTCCAATACTGATAAAACGGCCGTCTACATTTAGATCTGTATAGAATTGGCCCATTTTTGCACTAACTTCTTCATCTGTCAAACCAAGTAATTTTTGGATTTTATCCATCATTACCTTAAAATCTATTGCTTCTTTCTTTTCTATAAGTAACACGTTCGCAATTTCAATGTAAGCCATTTCACTTACTTCTTCCTTAGACAGGTTGGCTAGTTTCATTGTTCGCACTTCCTTTCTATCAAATCAACATGAATGCCCAATTATGCATATCCCATTATAACCAAACGATTCATCTTTTTGCCACTTT
Source organism: Bacillus sp. z50 (assembly GCF_058313585.1). NCBI lineage: Bacteria > Bacillati > Bacillota > Bacilli > Caryophanales > Bacillaceae > Bacillus > Bacillus sp. z50. Next base: position 159,908 of record NZ_JBZFQL010000003.1, on the reverse strand, counting down.
ATTTTATCCGTTCTATCCTTTTTCCTCTTGCGGCTTTATAAGAATATAAATAAAAAGCCATCACAAGGACTTAAAGGGGCACTGATCGGTCTTTGTTCAACCCGTTTCCAGTATCCTCTCGTTTCTCCATTATAACCTGCTTTTATGTATCTTATAATAAAAAGCTTCTACTTTTTTATCCTACCATACAACCAGCTATTAATGTTCAATCCCATACACAAATATTGAGCAAATGATCAATCCTTTGAATGTCATCCTAAAAAATCAGAGTACAGACATTAATTAGTCTGTACTCTGGTAGCACAGAAACTTACATATTTCTGCGATATTGCCCTCCAACTTCATATAATGCATGGGTGATTTGGCCAAGACTGGCTGTTTTAACAGTTTCCATCAGCTGTTCAAATATGTTCTCTCCATTAATGGCAGCCTCTTTGAGTTGAGTTAGAGCATTTTCTGCAGCCATTCCATGAATCTCCTTAAATTTATCTAGATTAGCAATTTGTAAATCCTTTTCATCCTTTGTGGCACGGGCCAATTCCATATTGTTTACTTCATCTTCACTCGGCGGATTAGGATTTAAATAGGTGTTCACACCAATAATCGGAAGCTCACCCGAATGCTTTTTCATTTCATAAACAAGAGATTCATCCTGAATTTTGCCACGTTGATACTGCATTTCCATTGCTCCAAGGACTCCACCTCTGTCGTTGATTCGTTCAAATTCGCGGAGAACCGCTTCTTCTACTAAATCCGTTAATTCCTCAACAATGAAGGAACCCTGAAGAGAATTTTCATTCTTCATCCAGCCAAATTCTTTCGTAACAATCATCTGAATGGCCATGGCCCTTCGTACGGATTCCTCCGTTGGTGTAGTGATTGCTTCGTCATAGGCATTGGTATGCAGGGAGTTACAATTATCCTGCAAAGCAAGCAAAGCCTGCAGAGTCGTACGGATATCATTAAAATCAATTTCCTGAGCATGCAGGGAACGTCCCGAGGTTTGGATATGATATTTCAGCTTTTGGCTTCGTTCATTCGCACCGTATTTATCTCTCATAACAATTGCCCATATTCGCCTTGCCACACGTCCGAGAACAGTATATTCTGGGTCCAGTCCATTTGAGAAAAAGAACGAGAGATTCGGTGCAAACGAATCAATGTCCATACCTCGGCTTAAATAATATTCTACATACGTAAAGCCATTCGACAGTGTAAATGCTAATTGTGAAATGGGATTTGCTCCTGCCTCAGCGATGTGATAACCGGATATGGAGACAGAATAATAATTTCTCACCCGATTTTTTACGAAGTACTCCTGGATATCGCCCATCAGTTTTAATGCGAACTCAGTAGAAAAGATACATGTATTCTGTCCCTGATCTTCCTTTAAAATATCTGCCTGAACGGTTCCTCTGACAATCTCCAGGGTCTCTTTTTTTACAGTTTCCTTTTCCTCAGAAGTAAGAGTTCTTTTAAGCTCTGCTTGCTTTTTCTCTATTTGTTGATCAATGGCGGTATTCATAAACATAGCAAGAATGATGGGAGCAGGGCCATTGATTGTCATAGAAACGGAAGTACTTGGTGAACATAAATCAAACCCATCATAGAGTTTTTTCATATCCTCAAGGGTACAGACACTTACACCGCTTTCCCCAACCTTCCCATAAATATCTGGGCGTATATGCGGATCCTCGCCATATAGTGTGACCGAATCAAAAGCCGTGCTCAGCCGTTTGGCCGTATCATCCTTTGATAAATAATGAAAACGGCGGTTCGTTCTCTCCGGTGATCCTTCTCCGGCAAATTGCCGCTTCGGATCCTCTTCCTGTCTTTTAAACGGAAACACACCTGCAGTGAACGGAAATTTCCCGGGAACATTCTCTTTCTGTACCCAGCGCAGGATTTCTCCATAATCCTGAAACTTAGGTAAAGCTACTTTCGGTATGGTCAGACCACTTAATGTACTAGTCCTCAATTCTGTCTTAATTTCCTTATTTCGTACTTTCGTAATCAGTTCTGTTTTTGAATATAATTCCTTCTGATTATTCCAGCCATCAAGAATGGCTTTTGACTCATTGGTTAGATTTTGCCTGTATCCCTTTTGAAGCTCGCTCAGCGGCTCTGTTCCATCCGCTGAATATCCCTCTTCCTCTAACGCCTGTATGGTACCTTCTATTTGAAATACTCGCCTGGCAATCTGTTGTTGCTCAAGTGAGGCGGTATGATATTGCTTTACTGTTTCAGCGATTTCCCGTAAGTAATATTGACGGTCGGGAGGGATGATGACATTTTGCTTTTCTGAACGCATAGATGTATTAAAACGGCTTTTGTATTCCTGACCTGTTTTCTTCTCAATGACTTCAAGCAACGCAGCAAAAAGTGCGTTTGTACCCACATCATTAAACTGGCTCGCAATCGTTCCGTACACCGGCATTTCAGCCAGATCCTTATCAAATAGATTGCGGCTGCGCTGGTATTGTTTTTGAACCTGGCGCAATGCATCCTCTGATCCTTTTCTTTCAAATTTATTAATAACAATTAAATCAGCAAAATCAATCATATCTATTTTCTCAAGCTGTGAAGGGGCTCCAAACTCACTTGTCATGACATACATGGATATATCACATACTTCCGTTATTGCCGCATCTCCCTGGCCAATTCCGCTTGTTTCAATAATTACAGCATCAAATCCGGCTGCTTTTACGACAGCTATTGCATCTTTTATCGAATTGGAAAGCTCAGAGTGTGAGTTCCGCGTCGCCAAGCTCCTCATATACACACGCGGATGAAAAATGGCATTCATTCGTATTCTGTCTCCAAGCAACGCTCCGCCTGTTTTTTGCTTCGTTGGGTCAATCGAAAGAATTGCTATGTTTTGTTCAGGGATTTCATTAATGAATCGCCTTATTAATTCATCTGTAAGCGAGCTCTTTCCCGCTCCCCCAGTACCGGTTATCCCAATTACCGGAATATGGTTAACCTGTTTATCATCTATTTTTTGCAGTTCATCTGACAAAGCAACGGCTTCCTGCCCAGCCAGCAAGCGATTTTCCACCATCGTAATCGCGCGTGCTACAGTTAATGGGGCCGATACGGATAGATTCCCCTCATTCAACTCTTCAAGCGGGGGCAGTGGATAATCACATTCACGTATTAGCAATTCCATCATGCCCTCAAGGCCCATTTCTCTTCCATCATCCGGTGAAAAAATCTTTGCAATCCCATATTCATGTAGCTCTTTAATCTCCCTTGGTATGATGACTCCTCCGCCGCCCCCATAAATACGAATATGGCCGGCTCCTCTTTCCTTGAGCAAATCGTACATATACTTAAAAAATTCTACGTGACCACCCTGATAGGAAGAAACAGCAATCCCCTGAACATCCTCCTGAATAGCTGCATTAACAATTTCCTCAACAGAACGATTATGACCGAGGTGAATCACCTCCGCTCCTTTTGCCTGAAGAATTCTTCTCATAATATTGACACTGACATCGTGCCCATCAAATAAACTCGAAGCCGTCACAAAACGAATAGGGTGTTTCGGTTTATATCCTTTATTCATCTTTTTTCATTCCCCTTTGCTTATCTGTTTTCCCCATTGGCTAAACCGCTTAAAAGAAGATGCGATTGCATTTCAATATATTGATCGATTGTATAGCTTTTTCTAAGTCCCCATCTCCTGAATGCCCACATTTGTCCATGAACAATAATGTTATGTGCAAGCAGGTGAATTTGTATCGGGCTTAAATCAATTTCCTCATGCTGTACACATGTCTGAATAAGTTCCTCAAACATTTTCGTCATTTCATTTTCTTTATTTAATACATATGGCAATGCTGCCCTGCTCAATGATTTTGCTTCCTGGTACATCACCAATACTTCATCCTGCATTTCATCACAAATTTTAAAATAATAGGCGATACCTAAGCGCAGCCCGGCAAATGTTCCCTCGCTTTCTTCAAGCGCCTTTTGAAGCCGGTCCTTCACCTCATCGTAAATATTGTCACAAACCAGATATAAAATATCATCCTTTGATCTGATATATTCATAGAGCGTTCCAATACTGAATCCTGCTGCCTTTGCTATTTCCCTTGTTGTTGTTCGGTGGTAGCCCTTCTCTATGAATAAAGAGACCGCCCCTTTAATCATCTCGTCCCGGCGTTTTTTCACAAGCCTCTCATCCTTTACCGAGGCATGGACTACGATTCTCTTCACCCTTTCACCCACCTACCTACAAGTATTTCTTTTAAAAATCAATTCTCCCCGGATAAAGATAGCCGGGAAGAACCCTATAAAAATTTGAAATTAGTTTTTGGTGAGCATTCTTGAGATAACAAGTCTTTGGATTTCCTGTGTTCCTTCATAAATCTGTGTTATTTTCGCATCGCGCATATAGCGCTCAACCGGATAATCCTTTGTATATCCATACCCGCCAAATACCTGTACCGCTTCTGTTGTGACCTTCATTGCTGTATCGCCGGCAAATAATTTGGACATAGCCGACTCTTTTCCATATGGAAGTCCCTCGGATTCCAGCCAAGCAGCCTGATAGGTTAAAAGTCTTGAAGCCTCTATACTGGTTGCCATATCTGCAAGCTTAAAGCCAACTCCCTGCTGGGCAGAAATTGGTTTACCGAACTGAACTCGCTCCTTCGCATAATCCACTGCAGCGTCGAGCGCTCCCTGAGCGATTCCAACTGCCTGCGCAGCAATGCCATTTCTTCCTCCATCAAGGGTCATCATGGCGATTTTAAATCCTTCTCCCTCTGTACCTAATAGATTCTCCTTCGGTACTTTACACTCTTCAAAAATAATCTCTGTTGTTGGAGATGAACGAATCCCGAGTTTCTTTTCCTTTTTTCCAACACTAAAGCCAGGGAAATCTTTCTCCACAATGAATGCGCTTGTACCTTTATGTTTAGAGGACGGATCTGTCAATGCAAAGACCACATATGTATCCGCCACGCCCCCATTTGTAATGAATATTTTAGAGCCATTTAAAACATAATGATCTTCTTCCAGACGGGCAGTTGTTTTCATAGCTCCCGAATCCGAGCCCGATCCCGGCTCCGTCAGCCCATACGCTCCAATTTTCTCTCCCTGCGCCATAGGTCTTAAATATTTTTGCTTTTGTTCTTCATTGCCAAATTTATAAATTGGCCAGCCAGCCAATGATGTATGAGCAGATAGCGTAACACCTGTTGAAGCACAGACACGCGAAAGTTCTTCAATGGCAATGCAATAGGCTACATAATCACTGCCGATTCCACCATACTCCTCTGGCCAAGGAATACCTGTAAGCCCGAGCTCCGCCATTTTGTTAAAGATTTCCCTGTCAAAACGCTCTTCCTCATCCCGTTCGGCCGCAGTCGGTGCGACTTCATTCCGGGCAAAGTCCCTAACCATTTTGCGAATCATTTCATGTTCCTCTGATAATTTAAAATTCATTCCTATTTCCCCCTGTTCTATTAGCCCATCAAATGCTTACTGATTACTATTCGTTGGATTTCGCTTGTACCTTCGTATATTTCTGTCACCTTTGCATCCCTGAAATAACGTTCTACTGGGTATTCCTCGGTATAGCCATAGCCTCCAAAAACCTGGATTGCTTCGGTCGCCACTTCAACTGCCGTACGCGAGGCAAACAGCTTTGCCATGGATGCCTCCTTTGTACAAGGCTGATTCGAACTTTTTAAAGCAGCTGCCTGATAAACCAGTAATTTTGAAGCCTCAACCATTGTCCCCATATCGGCGAGCTTAAAGCCTATTCCCTGCTGAGCAGAGATTGGTTTCCCAAATTGGCTGCGATTCTTTGCATATTGGACAGCATGCTGAAAAGCCCCTTCCGCTATTCCAAGTGCCTGTGCTGCAATCCCAATCCGCCCTGTATTCAGGTTATTCAGCGCGATGGACATTCCCTGTCCTTCTTCCCCTAGCAGATTCTCGGCCGGTACTCTCATATCCTCAAAGATGAGCTGAACTGTTCTTGATCCATGCAAGCCCATTTTATTTTCATCCTTGCCGATGATAAGTCCGGGCGTGTCTTTGTCTACAATAAAAGCGCTGATTCCCTTATTTCTCTTAGAAGGATCCGTAGAGGCAAAAACAATATAGACATCTGCCTCACCGCCATTCGTGATAAATATTTTTGAACCATTGACGATATACTCCCCATTTTTTCTTACAGCTCTTGATTTCAGGGAGCCTGCATCTGATCCGGCACTTGGTTCAGTTAGACAGAAAGCACCCAGATATTCGCCACTTGCAAGCTTCGGTATATACGCCTTTTTTTGTTCTTCATTACCAAAATTCAAAATCGGGTAGGTTCCAACAGATGTATGGACGGATAAAATCACGCCGACTGTCGGACTTATTTTCGATATTTCATGTATCGCTGTAATGTAGGAGATATAATCCATTCCGGCCCCGCCATATGACTCCGGTATCGGAATCCCCATCAGTCCAAGCTCCGCCATTTTGGATACAATCTCCCTCGGAAACAATCCAGCTTCCATCTTTGGTACAAATGGCTCGATTTCCTTGACGGCAAATTCACGAACCATTTTTCTCATCATTTGCTGCTCATCCGTAAACGTGAATTCCATTGCAGCCAGCCTCCTTTTTGACAAACTTAGTTGTATTGGTAAAATCCTCTGCCGGATTTCTTGCCGAGCCAACCGGCACTTACATATTTACGTAGCAGCGGACATGGCCGATATTTGTCATCTCCAAGACCTTCATGCAAGGTTTCCATAATGTACAAACATGTATCAAGCCCAATAAAATCAGCGAGCTGCAGCGGACCCATTGGATGATTCATCCCCAGCTTCATCACTTCATCAATGGCTTCCTTGGAAGCAACCCCTTCATATAGGGTGAATATGGCTTCGTTGATCATCGGCATGAGTATGCGGTTTGAAACAAAGCCAGGAAAATCATTTACTTCTACCGGAATCTTTCCGAGCTCTTTAGCGGTCTCTTCAATTTTTTTATATACTTCTTCAGAAGTTGCGAGACCGCGAATGATCTCCACAAGCTTCATGACAGGCACAGGATTCATAAAATGCATACCGATTACCTGCTCCGGACGTTTTGTTGCTGCTGCAATTTCCGTAATTGGTAAGGAAGAGGTATTCGTAGCGAGAATTGTGTGAACCGACGCAACCTCATCAAGCTCTTTAAATAGTTTCTTTTTGATATCCATATTTTCTGTAGCTGCTTCAATTATGAGGTCGACATGACCTGCATTTTTCATTTCAGTTGAGGGTGTTAATCTTTCCAGGATCTCTACTTTTTCCTGTTCACTTAAACGCCCCTTCTCCACTTGCCTTAACAAATTATTTTCGATGGTAACCAGACCCTTTTTTACAAACTCTTCAGTTAAATCGTGCAGAAACACCTCGAACCCTGATACCGCACAAACCTGTGCAATTCCAGACCCCATTTGCCCTGCACCGATGACCATTATTTTTTTAATCTCCATCCCACTTCACCCCGTTTTTTTATTCTTTTGCCTTTGGCACTTCGATCATAATGGCATCTCCCTGTCCGCCGCCGCTGCAGATAGACGCGATCCCTATACCGCCGCCACGTCTCTTCAGTTCATACATGAGGGTGAGAATGATTCGCGCCCCACTAGCTCCGATTGGATGGCCAAGGGCAACCGCTCCACCATTTACATTCACTTTTTCAGCATCAAGATTGGCAAGCTTGCCACTCGCAAGGGCAACCGCTGCAAATGCCTCATTCACTTCAAATAAATCAATATCATCCAGTGATTTTTCTGTTTTCTTAAGCAGCTCATTAATGACTAAGCCGGGAGTTTTTGGGAAATCCTTTGCTTCCACAGCAATTTCGGCATGGCCGATAATTCTTGCACCAATCTTGTATCCTTCATCAATTGCTTTATCCTCACTCATTAAAACAAGTGCTCCAGCCCCGTCATTAATCCCCGGTGCGTTTCCAGCCGTTATTGTTCCATCCCGGTCAAATGCCGGTTTCAAGGAACTCAGCTTCTCCACTGTCGTATCTTTTCGCGGCGCTTCATCGATTTCCACAACAACCGGCTCACCTTTACGCTGTTTGACCGATACTGGAACGATTTCTTCCTGCAGAAGGCCGGATTCAATGGCTCGAATTGCCTTTTGATGGCTCTGATAAGCCCAGTTATCCTGATCACTTCTTGATAATTCCAGGTCCTCAGATGTGCTGTTACCGTAAGACCCCATATGTACACCGGTAAAGCTGCATGTCAAACCATCATGGACCATCATATCGACCAGCGGCGTATCTCCCATACGAGCTCCCCACCTTGCTTTCGGAAGAATATATGGAGCATTGCTCATTGATTCCATCCCGCCGGCCACGATAACTTCTTCTTCACCAAGCCGAATGATCTGGTCTCCGAGCGTGACGCTTCGTAAACCCGATGCACATACTTTATTAATCGTCTCTGTCTTTACTGACCATGGAAGCCCTGCATGTCTTGAGGCCTGACGAGAAACGATTTGCCCTTGGCCACCCTGTAATACACATCCCATAATGACTTCATTCACATCTGCCGCATTTACACCTGCACGTTCTATAGCCTCTTTGATTGCTATTCCGCCTAACTCCGAAGCTGTTAAACTGCTTAATGCTCCTCCAAATTTTCCAAAAGGCGTCCTAGCTCCATCAATAATTACGGTTTTCCCCATCGTTATCCCTCCGCTTTCAAATTTCATACTTTGGTTAATTGACTGAACGCTCGCTCGTCGTTGGCAGAAAATATGTAAGCGCTTTAATTTGGTATATTTGTATTTTACTGTAAATAAGAAAGAAACGGAAATATTTACACAATATTTCGAAAACAAATAGTTGTGTAAATTTCCGTTTCTGTCTCATCTATTACTATATGAACCCCTTCATATATCGGTGAAAATTAAGATGCAAGCTCCCTATGTTCCCCAAATACCGCTTTTTCAAGCAGTTCTGCCACATCGTATGTTTTAACTTCTTCTTCAACTTCCTTCGCCTTTGTGCCGTCACTTAACATAGTTAAGCAATATGGACAGCCTGAGCTGATAACTGTCGGATTGACCTCAAGAGCTTGTTCCGTACGGGCAACATTGATACGGTGGCCTGTTTCCTCTTCCATCCACATCAAGCCCCCACCCGCTCCACAGCACATTCCATTTTCGCGATTTCTTTCTATTTCTACAAATGAGGCTCCCGGAATTGCTTCTAAAATATCCCTCGGTGCATCATAGACATCGTTGTACCTTCCCAAGTAACAAGAATCATGGAACGTAATTTTTTCATTAACGGCATAAGTTGGTTTTAATCTGCCTTCCTTCACTAGATCAGCCAGCACCTGTGTATGGTGATAAACCTCTGCCTGTAAGCCGAAGTCCGGATATTCATTTTTGAAGATATTGAAAGCATGCGGATCGATTGTAACAATCTTTTTGACCTCATTTTTTTCGAACTCTTCAATATTCTTTGTAGCCAGCTCCTGGAACAGGAATTCGTTCCCAAGACGTCGCGGTGTATCTCCGGAGTTTTTCTCCTTATTACCGAGAATCGCAAATTTAACGCCGGCTTCATTTAAAAGTTTCGCAAATGATAAAGCAATTTTTTGTGAACGGTTGTCATAGGATCCCATTGAGCCGACCCAGAATAAGTATTCAAACTCTTCACCAGACTTCTTCATTTCCTTCACAGTCGGTACAACTACATCCTCACGAGCTTCACGCCAATCTTCACGCTCTTTACGGTTTAATCCCCAAGGGTTTCCCTGACGTTCGATATTTTGCATCGCACGCTGAGCATCAGCAGGTACTTTACCTTCCGTTAATACAAGAAAGCGACGCATATCAATAATGGTTCCAACATGCTCATTCATAACCGGACACTGATCCTCACAGTTGCGGCATGTAGTACATGCCCAAAGCTCTTCCTCTGTAATAACCTCACCCACCAAAGCTGGATTGTACAATTCAGCTGCTGCCGCAGACTCCGCAGCACCCGCACCCTGTGCAGCCACCGCGATTTGATTGCCTTTCGTATTACTGAATACAAATCCCGGAACCCATGGCTCTTTCCTTGTAACTGCAGCTCCCGTAAACGTTAAATGGTCACGCATTTTAATTAGAACGTCCATTGGTGACAGCATTTTTCCTGTCCCGGTTGCCGGACACATATTGGTGCAACGGCCGCACTCCACGCATGCGTATAAATCGACGAGCTGCAGATCCGTAAAGTCCTGAATCTTACCTGCTCCATACGTTTCCTGTGTTTCATCCTCAAAATCAATTTTCTTTAATTTTGGCGGAGTTAATCTGTGCAAATAAACATTGGCTGGTCCGGCAATTAAATGTGCGTGCTTCGATTGCGGAATATATACCAAGAACGTCAAAATGAATAGTAAATGTATCCACCAGGCCACATAGAATACAGCTATGGCAGCTGTCTCATTCATCCAGCCAAGCGCCATCGCAATCGTAGAAGCAACAGGCTCTGACCAATGAAGCTCACCGCCATGCCATACAATAGCAGCCCCGTTCGCTACAAGCGTTGCTAGCATTAATCCTCCGATAAAGATCAGAACTAGACCGGCTTTAAATCCCCTCTTTAGCCGAACAAGCTTCTCAATATAACGGCGATAGAATGCCCAAACAACAGCCACCAGTACCAGGAGTACAACTATCTCCTGGAAAAAAGTAAAAATCGGATATATAGGTCCCAATGGCAAATGAGATCCCGGTTTAATCCCTTTCCAAATTAGATCAATCGCTCCAAATTGGACAAGGATAAACCCGTAAAAGAAGAGCACATGCATCGTTCCGCTTTTCTTATCCTTCAGTAACTTTTTCTGCCCAAATACAAATACCCAAATCTTTTCCAGCCTCATCTTTACGTCATTATCAAACTCAGTTTTCTTGCCAAGTTTAATATAGGCAATCCTTGTTCTGATCAGATACGTGAACAGCCAAACTGCGTAAGCGGTTACAAGAACAGCTGCAACTAAGTTGATCCATAGAAGACCATTCATCTCCATCCCCGTCTTCCCCCTTTTGCTACCGAAAGCATGATTTAAAAGTTACCTACAACATAAAACGACACTAAACCCAATATAGTATAACTATATTTTATATAATGAATGAGCATTCAGTCAATCAATAACTTACATATTTTAGATTAATTATTAAAACATGGTAAATATAATCTAGTTTGTCGAATAGATCATTTGAGATTTATTTTTATATTTTTAGTCATACTAAGATGAGTAGATATTGGTTAGAGGAACTACTTTGAGGTATACATTGTTCAGTTTCAATCCATATACAGGAAGTATTTTACAGTTTAATACCAATACCCTGCCGCATAGCTTAATAAACGGCTACTACTTAAAAACATGGAAAGGAGAGGCCTTTATTTATGGATATTCGATTTGGATATGTATCCACTGCTTTAAATCTTTGGAATTCAACCCCCTCCAAAACCATCACCTATACACGATGGAGCGGACTATCTCAAGAAGAGCAAATCGAACGATTACTCGCAATTACTAAACAAAATATCGAAACCACCAAACGAATTCTCCATTATAATATTGCACATGAAATACCGATCTATCGTTTCTCAAGCTCGATTGTACCGCTTGCAACTCACCCTGATGTTAAGTGGGATTTTATTACACCTTTCAAAAAAGATTGGGCTGAAATTGGCAAACTGGTACGGAAACACAAGCTTCGTGTCAGCTTCCACCCGAATGCCTTTACACTTTTTACCTCTCCTAATCATGATGTGACAGATAAAGCGGTTGAAGATATGGTTTACCATTATAAAATGCTGGAGGCTATGGGAATGCCAGACCAAGCACTCATTAATATCCATGTCGGCGGATCATATGGAAATAAACAAACGGCTATTCAACGGTTTTATGCCAATAGCCAAAAAATCCCTGAATCCATTAAGCAGCTCATGACACTCGAAAATGATGATAAGACTTATACAACTGAAGAGACTCTGCAGGTTTGTGAGCATGAGGATATCCCGCTTTTATTTGATTACCATCATCACGTGGCAAATCCTTCTATGACTCCATTGGAAAAATTGTTGCCCCGTATTCTTCTGACATGGGAATTGAGAGGCTGGAAGCCTAAAATCCATATATCTTCTCCCCGTTCGGAAAATGAAATTCGCGCACACGCAGCCAACGTCGACGTTGACTTTATCATGCCATTTATCCAAATGCTGAAACAAATAGGGATTCCTGAAATTGATTTCATAATCGAGGCAAAAAATAAGGATATTGCGATGATGAAGCTGATTGAGGATTTGGCTTCATTAAGAGGAATCAATCGAATAAGCGGCGGAAGCATCAGGATTAGATAATATTTGATAACATTCTGTTACTAGCTTAAAAAAACAACCCACACCTCTCTTAAGGTGTGGGCATTTTATTAATATGAGATTACATTTTTTCTGGAGCAGATACACCAATTAGTTTTAATGCATTTGCCAGTGTAATTTTTGTTGCCTGAACAAGAGCAAGTCTAGCTTTACTTCTTTCAGGCTCTTCCTGATCTAATACTTTATCAGCATTATAGAAGCTATGGAATGTGGAAGCCAGATCAAAGATATAATTCGTGATTCTGTGCGGCATACGTTTTTGAGCCGCTTCTGCAACCGCTTGTGGGAATTCACCAAGTTTCTTCAGAAGGTCAATTTCTTTTTCAGAACCTAATCGGCTAAGCTCTGCGTCCCCTTCCAATATAATACCCACTTCAGCTCCCTGACGAAGGATACTGCAAATACGAGCATGTGCATATTGAGCGTAGTACACTGGATTATCATTGGATTCGGATACAGCAAGATCAAGGTCAAAGTCCATATGCGTGTCCGCACTTCTCATCGCAAAGAAATAACGCACGGCATCTAAACCAACTTCCTCCATCAAGTCTCTCATTGTGACAGCTTTTCCTGTACGCTTGGACATTTTCATTTTCTCACCATTTTTAAACAGGTGAACAAGCTGAATGATTTCTACCTCCAACGTGTCTTTTCCGTAACCCATCGCCTGAATCGCAGCTTGCATACGAGGAATATACCCATGATGGTCTGCTCCCCAAATGTTGATTAATTTTTCAAATCCGCGTTCCAGCTTATTTTTATGGTATGCGATGTCTGGTAGGAGATAAGTGTATGAACCATCATTCTTAATTAATACACGGTCTTTATCATCGCCAAAATCAGTAGATTTGAACCAGGTAGCTCCATCCATCTCATAGATATATCCTTTTTCTCTTAACAGCTCCAATGCAGGCATAATTTTGCCATCCTCATAAAGAGATGTTTCAGAGAACCATACATCAAATGGGACACGGAAGCTCTCAAGGTCTTTTTTCAATTTTTCCATTTCATATTTTAACCCGTACTCACGGAAAAATTTAAAGCGCTCTTCTTCATCGGCATTTACATATTTATCGCCAAATTCTTCAGCCATACGTTTACCGATATTGATAATGTCTTCTCCATGATAGCCATCTGCAGGCATTTCTTTCTCCATTCCAAGCGCCTGTAAATAGCGAGCTTCAACGGAATATGCCAGATTATTGATTTGGTTACCCGCATCATTAATATAGTATTCACGAGATACATCCCAGCCAGCTTTAGCCAGGATATTGGATAAAGAATCCCCAACTGCCGCACCGCGGGCATGACCCAAGTGAAGATCTCCTGTTGGATTCGCAGAAACAAACTCAACCTGAATTTTTTCTCCTCCGCCTACATTTGATTCCCCATAAGCTTCACCTGACTCCAAAATAGCAGGAATCAGATTTGTTAGGTATCCATTGTTTAAATAAAAATTGATAAATCCCGGTCCGGCAATTTCAATTTTTTCAATTGATGCCTTTGAAGTATCAAAATGATTAATGATTTCCTCTGCTATTGTCCGAGGTGCCTTCTTAGCAATACGGGCAAGCTGCATAGCCATATTAGTAGAATAATCTCCATGTGTTTTATCCTTTGGCAATTCAAGAATTACACCTGGAATCACCGCTTCTTCCGCTAATCCAGCCTTAATTACTGCCTGCTTAATCTCTTCTTTAATCTGATCCTGAATCTCTGTTACGATGTTCATCTTGTCTTTTCCTCCTTGACCGTCAATGTAAGTGAGTAGTTGCCCACATTCTCTTGTTGTAAAAATAGGTTGTAGGAAACATGGAAAATCTCTTCCTTCGTTTCCGGATGGACGGTATGCTCCAGCTTATTTGTACGTGTCGTTAAATCCAGTGTACCATGAATGCTTTCATAAGAGCCGCTGGTTTCTGTGCCAATTTTGTAAAGCTGTCTCATTTTAACCGCGCCGCTTCTAATAATTAGCATTTCATCCCCGTCATATTTAACAGTTGTATTGATTTTCCCATTGTTTTCAACGTGCTCAATATAGCGGATATATGTGGCATTTGGCATGTGATGCAACGTGCCAAATGTAATTAGCTCGATGTTCTCTTCATCGTCAACATATTGGATATGCGTCTTTAGCCGTACCATGACCTCTATGGGTGCGTTGCTTTTTTCCTCGGTCATTTAATGAATTCCCCCTGGAATTGATTATTTTACTCAATCATACAAGTATAAGGTAAAGAAAAACTCTCTGGCAACTTGTCCGAATCTTTTTTTCTAAAAAAAATCCCCTTGCTCTACTATCATAGACAGGGGATTGCTAGTCTTATTCAATTACAGGCGTTTATTTACCCAACCTAAAAGAATTTCGCGAATAAATTTAGCTGCAGCAATTTGTGTTTGTTCAGAGGAATCATAAGCAGGAGCAACTTCTACAAGATCTGCTCCCACCACATTTACGCCAGAGTTTGATATAGCAGTTATAGCCTCAAGCATTTCTTTAGATGTAATACCGCCTGCTTCAGCAGTTCCCGTACCCGGTGCATGTGCTGGGTCAAGTACATCAATATCAATGGTGACATACACATTTCGGCCGGCAAGGGTGGGCAGTACTTTTTTTAATGGCTCCGCCACATCAAATTTATACATATGCATTCCGGAATCCTTGGCAAATTGAAACTCTTCCCTCATACCTGAACGAATGCCGAAAGAATAGACATTCTCTGCACCAATCAAATTACAAATCTTCCGAATCGGAGTTGAATGGGAAAGCGGCTCGCCTTCATATTCTTCTCTCAAATCTGCATGAGCATCAAAATGGATAATAGCCAAATCCTCATACTTCTTATGAATTGCTTTTATAATCGGCCATGTAACGAGATGCTCGCCGCCTATACCAAGCGGGAATTTCCCTTCTGCCAAAAGGGTTTCAATGTACGCCTCTATCATATCAATGCTTTTTTGCGGATTTCCAAAAGGGAGCGGAATATCACCCGCATCAAAAAATTTAACAGCCTCTAAATGTCGTTCGATATAAGGGCTGTATTCTTCCAAACCAAGGGATACTTCTCGTATACGCGCTGGACCAAACCTGGATCCAGGACGGAAGCTAACTGTCCAATCCATTGGCATTCCGTAGAGAACCGCCTCTGAATCTTTAAAATTGGGATGACTTCCTATAAAAACATTACCGGAATAGGCTTCATCAAATCTCATAATCTGCACTCCTTTAATCCTCGTCTATATTGTTCATTTCTGTTTATTTTAAAAGATCAGCTACAAATTTAGGCAGCACAAAGGCAGCCTTATGAAGCTCCTTTGTATAATACTTTGTTTCCATTTCAATGAATCTATCATCACAAATCTCTAAAGGATGGTGTTTTTTTGAACCAATTGTAAAGGTCCATAAACCGCTCGGATAGGTTGGGATATTAGCCGTATATAGGCCGGTAATCGGAAAAATCTCTTTTACATCTTTAAAGACCGATTGAATTAAGTCCGCTTTAAACCAAGGGTTATCCGTTTGTGCAACAAAGATGCCCTCTTCCTTTAATGCCTGATAGATTCCTGCATAGAAGCCCTTCGTAAACAAATTTACGGCCGGTCCAACCGGCTCTGTAGAATCTACGATAATTACATCATATTTATTTTCGCTTTTGGCAATATGCATAAATCCGTCATCAACCAGTACTTCAACCCGATGGTCGGTCAGGCTTCCTGCAACTTCTGGTAAAAACTGTTTTGAGTACTCAATGACTCTGCCATCAATCTCTACCAAAGTAGCTTTTTTTACATTCTCATGCTTAAGCACTTCACGGATTACGCCACCATCCCCGCCTCCTACAACGAGGACATGCTCTGGACAAGGGTGCGTATGTAGGGGAACGTGGGCTACCATCTCATGATAGACAAATTCATCTTTCACAGATGTCATCACCATATCATCCAGCAGCAGCATCTTACCCCACTCTACTGTCTCTACAATATCCAGCTTTTGAAAGTCTGTTTGTTCCGTATGCAAGGTACGACTTATCTTCATGGTGATTCCAAAATGATTTGTTTGCTTCTCCGTGAACCAAATACCCATGATGAACCTCTTTTCTTGTTTCAGTTTCAGCGGCCCAATTATCATTCACTATCTATTAAACTTAGAAGAGTATAGTGCATTCTTATAAAAAAGTAAAGATTTTCCGATATTTCCAATATTATCGTTTCTATGTCTGTTTTACGTTTAAAAATGTTGGTTTATTTTCATACTACTAATATGAATAATTTCACAACAGATCAGGGGGAAGACATGTGTCTCCAAGCAGACTTAGAAGAAGGAAATTACTTGCCTATAAGAGATCCCTTATACTTTTCGGATCACTGATTGCTACATTTGGAGTGATTGGATTTGTTACCGTCCTACTTATTGTAAAGCTTGCCGGACCTCCAGCCATATCCGTCCCGCAAACCACTCAATATTTAGCTGATGATTTAAGTACATTTACGGAAAGCCACGGGGCCGAGAGGCGGTATTGGGTACCTCTCAGTGAGATATCGCCTTATTTAATACAATCTACTCTTGCAGTTGAGGATCGAAATTTTTATCATCATAACGGGTTTGATACAAAGAGAATTATAGGAGCAATTGTATCTGACACGATTGCCATGGCCAAGGTGCAGGGAGCCAGTACAATCACTCAGCAGTATGCCAAGAACCTCTTCCTTGATTCAGAAAAAACCTGGTCACGAAAGGCTAAGGAAGCTCTCTACACTCTTCGGATTGAAGACCATTTCAGTAAGGATGAGATTCTCGAAGGTTATTTAAATACGATTTATTACGGGCATGGAATGTATGGTATACAGGCTGCGAGCCACTATTATTTTCATAAGGATGCCAAAGATCTATCCTTGGCTGAAGCAAGCCTGCTTGCTGGCATTCCAAAGGGACCAGGCATTTATTCACCACTTGTTTCGAAAAAGAACGCAAAGGAACGGCAGGCTATTGTCCTCAACTCTTTAAAGGAAACCAGTCAGCTGAGTGCAGAACAGGCAAAAGAAACATTGGCATTAGCCGACCGCTTGCCCATATACGGTTCCCTGATTACAGAGAAAAAACAGGAGGCACCCTATTTTCTGGATGCAGTCAATCATGAGTTACGTCAGGTCTTAAAGGGGAATGAGGAGCTGATCAGGCAAGGGGGATTAAAGGTGTATACAACCTTCAGTTCCAAGCAGCAGGCCATTGCTGAAGAGGCTATTGCCAAGCATGTGCAGCCGGAAGGTGATTTTCAGGCTGCTTTAATTGCGATGAATCCCCATAACGGTATGGTTAAAGCATTGATTGGCGGAACCAATTATGAGCATAGCTCATTCAATCGTGCGACCCAGGCACTTAGACAGCCCGGTTCCACGATTAAGCCGCTGCTATATTACACAGCTTTAGAAAAAGGGTTCACACCATCGACGACCTTGCGAAGTGAAGTGACCACCTTTTCATTTGAAGGAGGAAAAGAAAAATATACACCCCATAATTTTAATAACCGATATGCCAATGAATCGATTACACTGGCTCAGGCCCTGGCTGTATCAGACAATATATTTGCCGTCAAAACACATCTGTTCCTTGGAGAGGATGAACTGGTTAAGGCTGTAAAGCGATTTGGATTAACCACTCCTATGACCAAGGTTCCCTCACTGGCGCTTGGAACGTCCGGAGTTAAGCCTTTGGAAATGACAAATGCCTATAACTTATTTGCCAACGGAGGAAAAAAGGTTAAACCTTACTTTATCACTAAGGTTACAGGGCGTGACGGAGAGGTTTTATATCAGAAAAAATTAGAACGGACAGCCGTACTGAAGCAAGCGGATGCCTATGTCATGACACAAATGCTGACAGGTGTGTTCGATAAAAAGCTAAATGGTTACGCATCTGTGACAGGCGCCTCAATCGCACCTAAGCTTTCAAGGCCCTATGCTGGAAAGTCAGGCTCAACTGAGTATGATAGCTGGATGATTGGCTATACTCCTCAGCTTACGACAGGTGTTTGGACCGGATATGATCGCTCTCAGAAAATCGAAACTAAACAAGATAAAATTGCAGCCAAAGAAATTTGGGCGAGCTTTATGGAGCAATCCCTAGAGGATGAGCCTGTTAAAGAGTTTAAACAGCCGAAAAATATTGTTGCGGTAGAAATTGACCCCGAAAGCGGCTTGCTTGCACACGGAGCCTGCCCGGTTAAACGCCTTACTTACTATAAAAAAGGAACCGAGCCGAAACAGTATTGCCATAATC
This sequence comes from Bacillus sp. z50, assembly GCF_058313585.1. Classification (NCBI taxonomy): domain Bacteria; kingdom Bacillati; phylum Bacillota; class Bacilli; order Caryophanales; family Bacillaceae; genus Bacillus; species Bacillus sp. z50. The sequence goes on along the minus strand of NZ_JBZFQL010000003.1, from coordinate 141,229 downwards.
ATATAAACAAGGGAAACGATCTAAGCCCTTCTGATGAAAAGAATAAAGAAAAGTCACATGATCCGTGGTACAAGAGAGTATGGCCATTTGGAAAGCTTTAAACAATCCGACCCATGAGCATAAGAAAACAAAAATCCCCAAACCATTAACGGTTTGGGGATTTTTGCGTCCTAGCTCTACGTGCTTGCACACTGTTTTTAGTGTACTTTTTTTACTGAAAACCGACAAGTAATATGCTGAATTACTTTACAAAAAAATCCATAATTTTCACGTTTTTGTCAATATTAGTTAGCGTTTAGCTTTTCCTTCAATTCATCAGGGGAGTTTTTCCAAAGCTCTTCATTATGTTTTTTCAGGAAGTTAGCTAAGATGATTTTTGAAGGTTCATCCATATGCTCAACGATAATATGTCTTTTCAATGATTTATCCATGCGATTCACATGCTCTGGCAATGATTTATAGCCGCGGCGAATCTCTTCATCAACCGTCATTTCGCATGCCGTCACACCAGCATAATAGGCTCCCTGTTTCGTCTGTTCAATTGTAACCCAAACAAGCCAGTATGGCTTTCCGTTTGGTACTTCATCTTTATTCGGTAAAAATTTAATTCGTCTTTCGATAGCACTTCTTGCATGCATAGCACCAATATCGACAAACGCTTCACCTGCTTCCACATCAATAATGACAGGTGAAACATTTTCCAGGCTCAACGCCCCCATTCCAAAGCCTTTATGGCCATCAGTAGGGTCGTTTTTGATGATATTAAAAGTTGGTTTTTTCTTCTCTTGACTCATGGATATGTACAAGCCTCCCTTTAAATAAATATTGAAACTAAGAATCGCTCAATCGCTGGTACTAACTTATAAATGATTGGATCGATTGTGTAATTACCAAGCGGTGTAATCACCAGGATAAGGAAAATCAACGCTCCATATTGTTCATACTGTGTCATTTTTGGACGTATATCAGCCGGAACGAGGTCCTCAATAATACGATACCCATCAAGTGGAGGAAATGGCAATAAATTAAATACAAACAGTACAACATTCAAGCGGATAAAAATATTAAAAAACGTGTAGATAAACTCAGGTAAATTAAATCCTGCGATGCTTATAATATATATCAATAGGACACCAATAAAAGCCAGCACAAGATTACTCAAAGGGCCTACCACTGAAACAACAATACTGTTCATCCGTGGATTTTTAAAGAAGAAGCGATTGACCGGTACAGGTTTCGCCCAGCCAAACCCGACCAATATAATAAATATCGCACCTAATGGATCAATGTGCCGAAGCGGATTTAATGTCAGCCGTCCCTGATTTTTTGCAGTCATATCTCCAAATTTATAGGCCGCATAGGCATGTGCATATTCATGAACAGTAAACGCAATGGCGAGAGTTACAAGTGTATATGGTAAATTGACCAATATGCTTTGAAAATCAAACATCAAAACATCCCCTTTTTCCTTAATATAAAACCTTTCAGTTAGGTTCAACTTTCCATTCTGCTTTTCACCACTTGCTTTCCGCCGGCGATTATGAAAAACTATCAACATAATCACTTGTTTTACAAATGAGGAGGACATTATATGCCGTATGTAACCGTTAAAATGTTGGAGGGCCGCACTGAAGAACAAAAAAAGGCCTTATGTGAAAAAGTCACTGAAGCAGTTTCTGAAACAACAGGAGCACCAAAAGAAAGAATTACGGTGTTCATTGAAGAAATGACTAAATCTCATTATGCGGTTGGCGGTGTACGCGCCAGCGATCAATAAACTTTGTTCGGATTGCGTGTCTTTCATCCACACCGAACATTATTGATCCAATTACATATTATTGGACCCGACTTTCGTTTTTAAGTGGGAGCCGAATGGAGCAAATATGCTCCATTCTTTTTATTTCTCCAGTATTAAAAAGAACTAATTCGCGTACATTGGTTTATTTTCCTTAATAAGCTGTGCTGCATAATTGAAGGCTTCCTCTATTTCCTCAGGCAAATACTGTTGCTCCGCCTTTAGTTCCTGGATTTTCTTAATAATCTCATCCTTGGATAAATGGTCGAAATAAAAAACCGTAGAAACCAATTCAAGAAAACGTGCATTATGATTGTTCAATCCCTTCACACATGCAGACAGCTCGTCGTTTTCATTGTCTTTGCTGTATAAAGAAAGAAATTCTTTGCCTGCCTCTGTTAAAGAGTAGTCATAATGAACATAGCCATTTTCCTTATCCTTTATTTCAGATAAAAGCCCTAAATTGCAAAGCTCTTCTATCTTTAACGTTAATTCCTCTGAATAGGGTCCATAAAAATGAAATTCAAATCTCTCCTGAAAAGGATATTCGAGTTTTTTTGAGATAAACACCATCTTTTGAAGCTTTTTTCTTCCCCCAATATGCCCGGCCGCATCTATGGCTGAAAGAATTCTGGCATGCTCCTTCAACACCATTCTTCACTCCTTCAATATCAATTAATCCCAATCAAGCAATTCTTTTATTTTTTCCTTTATTTCTTTATGATTCGCTTCATCTTCTAAAATATCAGCAGGAAAGTACAGTTTATGATCCGTGCGTCGTTTACCGGAAATCGCGTCTACGATATCCGATTGTCTGGAAAGCTCTTTAAGTTCTCTCGTTTTGGATAACAGATAAATCGGTACCCTTTCTCCTTCTTCTCCAGGCCGATAAAAATCATACGGTAAATCCGATGAAGAATCTAGCACCAAATAATACTCCGGATCGAGACCGGCTGCTGCGAACAATTGAGTGAGCTCCATCACTTTTTTCATTTCCGCACTGGATGACGGAAGGAATTCTACATACTGGAACAAATTCCGGTTCATGAACCTCGTGCATAAATCACTCAGTATGCTATCCTCTTCTTCTCCCCATAACTGAAAATAGTACAGCATTATACTATCGTCTAATTTCAAATAATCATATAGGGTAACAGACTGGGTAAATAAAGACGAAAAATGATGAGGTTCCTGTTTAAATTGATAATTCTTCTTATATAAATCTTTAGCGCGGTGCAAGATTTTTGTCAAAATCACTTCTGCGCTTCGAGATACTGGATGGAAATAAACCTGCCAGTACATTTGATAGCGGCTCATAATGTAATCTTCTACAGCATGCATACCGCTTTGCTTGAAAACTACCTGATCCTCCGTCGGTCTCATCACTCGGAGAATCCGCTCCATATCAAACTGGCCGTAGCTCACCCCAGTAAAATAAGCATCCCGTAACAAGTAGTCCATCCGGTCTGCATCAAGCTGACTCGAGATTAAGCTGACAACCAATTTATTGGCATGTGTTTTGGCAATGACTTCAGCTACCTCTTTCGGAAAGCTGGCATCTACCTTTTTTAAAATTGCATTAACCTCAGTATCCCCTAAAATAATCTTCCTTGTGAATTCCTCATGGTCCAAATCAAAGACTTTTTCGAAGGCATGTGAAAAAGGACCATGCCCGAGGTCATGGAGCAAAGCTGCACATAAAGAAAGAAGACGATCTTTCGGGTTCCATTCCGGCCTATTAGCAAATACCCCATCCACAATTCTTCTCACAATCTCATATACTCCAAGAGAGTGATTAAAACGGCTGTGTTCAGCCCCATGAAATGTTAAATAGGTCGTTCCAAGCTGTTTAATTCGCCTTAAACGCTGGAATTCCTTTGTATCAATTAAATCCCAAATGACCCGGTCATTCACATGCACATAGCGATGCACCGGATCCTTAAATACTTTTTCTTCGTTTAATTTTTCCAGAGAATATTCTATCATTCTATTCCCTCTTCCTAATCGGTCATGGTTTTATTATAGCTTGTTTAATCTAAAAAAACATAATCATCTTCTTCCACAATAATACACAACAAAAACCCTTTGAATAGAAATCGATTCTGTTCAAAGGGCACTTTATCTTTATTTAGTCGTAAATTTCCAGACCGGAGAACGTGATCGCCCTCCATAGCTGTCGCTCACTTCTACATACCAGAAATAATCCTGCTTGTTTTTTAGATCCTTTAGGCGGATTTGTACTTTTTCCCGATTCTTTCCGTCCTTATCTTCACCCAATAAGGTATTCGAGTACACATTTACGCCAATATAGTCTGTTGCCACCTGTTTCTGAATCGGGTTCAGCTCCAGTTGGTCAATTGTAAATTCATCGACTTCCGGCTCAAAATAATTATAATCATCCAAGTAAGGCGAGTACGTTTTGACTGATAACTGCTTTGCCTCCGGATTGAAATGGAGCATCCGCATATACCCCTCCCCGCCTTCCGGACCACTCTGATAATCGGCCAGCATTTCATACACTTTACGGAATTTCGACGGTTTTCCCTTCAGAGGAATGGTCGCTACATTACGGCTTGCCCCTGAAATATGCCCTGCAAGAACCAATTTAATATTCTCGTATTTCCGGACAATTTCTTTAAAGACCTGATTACCGTTATACGTCCGTTTTCCTTGATGGTCGAGATAATTATGGACCGCAAGCACCACATTTCTCTCTGAGTATTGGTTTAATACCTTATTAACCCAATCCAGGGTTGCAGTCGTGGTTTCTTTACCCCAGCCCAGATACAGGAAGAGGAAATCGTGCCCGCCAAAGGATGCTAAATCATAGTGATTTGTGTTATTTTCCATCCCACCTCCGTAATGAGATGTATGCTTAAATCTTTTTTCTCCAAAGTATTTACCATAATTGCGATAATCCAGTACCAAGTTTCCCACATCATGATTTCCGGACACTACCCCATAAGGAACATGATGTTCGTCCAAAATGCCCATACTCTTATCTGCGGTATCCCATTGCTCCAAATCCCATCTGACATTAATAATATCCCCTGTATGAATAACATATTCCGCATTTCCAAGCTGATTTTGGATTCTAATCCAGTTCGTCATCACTGGGAAAATATGTGGGAATGATTCAGAATAATATTGGGTATCTGACATCCAGATCAAATTAAATGGACGATTCACTTCTCCAATAACCTGGTCCTGCACAAGGACCTGCAGCTTTTGATTTTTCAAATAGGCCTCTGTCTCAACCTTTGCTTTCAACAAAAAATCCTTATTGCCGTAGCCATACGCTAATGCATCCCATCTAGATTTTTGTATGTTCCAGGCATATAGAGTGACCTTTCTTCCCTGTAAGGAATGCCCGATCCACTTTACTTCAACCTCTTTCATTTCCGCGGGTGTTTCATCCAGTGAAATTTCGAATCGCTGATACGGAAATCCTTTATTTGAGGCAGTCACCCAATAAGTCTTATCCGCTTTGGCTATCTGCTTTATTTGCTTGGCTAAGATACCTGTTTCACGCGGATAAGTCTGATTGGGCGGCGGTTCCTCATCTGCAATATTGGAAAATGCTTTTAATTGATTCCTCCCTTTGGAGGTAAAATCATAGCGATTGCCTGAGAAAAACTTAGCCACTATTTGATCATTAGTTGGATCTTCTACCTTCACGCTTAGCTTCGGATGAACAGATACTTTTGTATCATTATCAAGCGGTATGGCTTGATTCATAATAATAGGTGCTTCATCCACAATCTTAAAATGAATCGTTTCCTTTTTGCGATTCCCAGCTGCATCTACTGACATGAAGGTTACCTTGTGTTTCCCTTTAGACAGTCTGCCGGAGGAGGTCGTATATGGCAGAGTGATTTCCCGACCATCCAGATAGCCTTTAATGGAGGCTATTGAAGTCACCTCATCCTCGGGGTTTGCATCAATGGTGAATGTTCCCTTATAGGTTCTGCCATTCAGCGGTGTTTTTACATGGAGCTTTGGTGCTGTATTATCAAAAACAACATCTGCTTGGTGAATGGATGTGCCTTTAGATTGAATACTATGGACTCCATCCTGATAAGCCATCGTATCAATCTCTGCCTCTTCTGCTGTGAACATAGCTGCCGGGATGATAAATTCGTAGGATAGGATGAACACTCCCTGATTACCCACCTTCCATTCCTGGGCTTCCCGAGTGCTTTCTCGATTCTCATCACCATCTCCCGTGATTGAATTTACACTGATTGGGCGAATCATCGTACCATCACCCATCAGCAGCTTTATATTCTTGATAGAAAAGCGATCGACATCTTTTTCTTCAACTGTACTTCCGGGCATAAATGTTTCCTTCTTCGTGCCTGTGTGGATGGAAATCGTATTTTTACCCGGTTTGAGTTCATCAATTGGAATTGACAATTCATATGGAAGATATAACCCTGCTGTAGGTTTTAATTTGGATATTAAACGGTCTCCCATGTAAACTGCACTTTTCTTTCTTTCATCAATGCCAAGGCCTTCAAATACAATTGCAGCAGGACGGCTCAAGATCCTCTGTGTCTTCAGTTTTTGTCCATCAACCGTAAGCTTAATCTGTTCCTCAGCTGTTGCCTTTTGAACTTGTATCTTTTTTGTACCTTTTAAAATCGTATTTTTTTGGACAGAAAGCCCCGGCTTTAGGGGTTTGTACATATCTGGATTTCCTATTTTTATCGTCTTTGTCCCTTTTTCGGGGTATCTAATGACATGCTGTCCATCCGATATTTCTATATAATACTCAAAGGTTGGAACAGAACCATAAACATCGTATCGAGATATAATTGATTGATAAGAAGTCGTGGTTTTCATAAGCATATTTGCTTGTGTAAAGGCAGAATCCTGACCTCTTTTATAAAATATTTCTGCCCGCTTAATTAGATGTTCATCCTCAATTTGAATCTCGATAGAGACATCCGAGCGTTCTGGTACTTCTTTTGGCATGGTCACAGGTCTAACAATCGGCTTAGTGGTATCCGTCTGCTTATTGGCATTTAACGGCACCTGTTCATTACTCACTTGACCTGGTGTACTTTCTTTGATTTGTTTATCCTGTTTTAATTTTTTTGCTCCCATATCCTGCTTATAATGGATGAGTCCCTTATCGTAGGTTACATATGAAATAACCGCTCCTGTATCAGTTGCCAGAACGACCGTATTTTTGCTGCTATTGTGTAAGTTACCTTCCAGGCGAATCAGTTGCTTATGATCCACCGAGGCATGAAAGTTGTGTTTGAAATCCTCAAAATCAAACTCATCTTTGCTGGCAGCATTTTTAATCCAAATGATTTTCGTAGATTTTGGCTCTATAAAAGTTGATTCTTTTATATCCCATACTTGCATCGATTTATTCATAGAGAGGTATCGCAGATTGTAATCACGTAAATCGATTGGTACGTCTGTATTATTATAGATTTCGATATATTCATACGTTTTCCCCTGCGGAGAAATCTCTGTAATCAGTAAATCTGGTGGATCATTCGAAAGCGCTATGCTAATTTCGGGATTAAGCCATATACAACAAACTACAGTTAGAATCAGTACACCTATTTTTTTCATATATAATCCTCAATTCCCCATTCAAAGATTGATACCTTAGTATGGATTATTAGATAGGATTTTATGAAAAAAAGTCGCTCTTCTAAAATTTGATCTTTTAGAGGAGCGACTTTTTATTTATTTTATCTTAGCTTTTACTTTTTCAATTAATTCATCTTCTGTTGGTGCAGCTACTGGACGATTATTGACGAACGCAAATGATTTTTTGCGTCCAGGTCCACAGTAGGACTGGCATCCAATCTCAATTTTTGCATCGGGATCGAGCTTGTTTAATTTTGGTAGCAATGTCTTTAGGTTTGTAGCCTGACAGTCGTCACATACTCTAAATTCGTTCGACATGACCGCCTATCCTTTCTTGCCAAAAAATTTGACTCTTTGTTAGTTGTGAGCCTCTTGGGACTAAAGCGTATTGTATCACTCCGGCTCCCTTATTTGCAAGAATCGGCTAAATATCTATTAGGTTAATGAAAAAATCTAGTAACCTGTATAAACTTTGTTCTTTTTGTCCATGCTAGAACCATAATTTGCAAATTTATTTTAAATCTTATAGAAAAGGGAGTTGCAGATCATGAAAATCAGACAAGATGCATGGACTGAAGAAAATGATTTATTACTAGCAGAAACTGTTTTAAGACACGTCCGCGAAGGCAGTACCCAATTGAATGCATTTGACGAAGTTGGAGATAAATTGAACCGTACCGCAGCTGCTTGCGGATTTAGATGGAATGCGGTTGTAAGACATACTTATGAGAAAGCATTGCAGCTTGCCCGTAAACAGCGTAAACAACGCCAAAGATTGCTTGGAAAGGATCAGGGCGGCAAAAAGAAAATTCTGTACCAGCCACCGACTCCATCTTTACGAGACTTTGAAACAGTGACTACCGCAATGGAAGATGAATTGATGGACATGGATATTTCCACCGAACAAAAAGATACTGAAACATTTGAGCAAACAAGCCTATTTCCAGTGCTGGAAGAATACAAGACTCCGGCTTTGACGATGGACGATGTTATTGTATTCTTACAATCTTATGATACAAACAGCCTGAAACTGCAAGCATTACAATCTGAAAATGAAAGATTGCGCCTTGAAATCAGGGAACTGAAAAATACAAATAAAGAATTGCAGCACAAGCTTGATAATGTTGAAGAAAATACCGTTACGATTCAGGAAGACTACGAAACACTCATGAATATTATGAATCGTGCCCGTAAATTAGCTTTATTGGATGAAGATGACCGACAAGCTACTAAATTTAAGATGGATCGTAATGGAAATCTAGAAAAAATCGCAGAATAAATATAAAAAGCCGGCTCTTTTCAGAGGAGCCGGCTTTCATCTGTAATATCAAACCATGCTCACTTTCATTCGAGCATGTAAGAGACTACTTTTAACAGCCCCTCCTAAAACGATGGAAAGAATTAATCGATTTCCAATTTCGCATTGCGGTCTTGCATTCTTTCTAAATAGGATTCGAACAGTGGCATTTCTGCTTCCGCCAAAGAATTCATCTCAATCTGCCCGGCATGATCCTGTAATGCCTTCATTAAGCGAAGCATTACATCATTTACAGTCAGCTCGACACCGAGCAAATCAGATAAGGAAGCCATAACTTTTGGATTCACAGTAGGGTAAACAAATTTCGTCTCAGTCCCATTTAGAGCAATTTTATAAAAATCTCTCACTAATGCAGCTCTTTGTTCAGCATCCCCATTGATATCCAAGTAGATTTGTACTGCTACACCATGACGGATTCTCCTTTGAGAGATACCGGCAAATTTTTTGCCATCAATGCTTAAATCATAGCTTCCCGGACAATAAGAGCCTACGATTTCACCCGCTTTAATCTCATTATCAAAGTCTCGAAACATGTACTTGATCAGTTCCCACATAGCGTCATATCCGCGATTAATCTCAATTTTCCGGTCTTTTTCCGGAAAAACAAGCGTCAGGTTCAAAATTCCTTCATCCAATACAACGGCCAATCCGCCTGAATTTCGGACAATACAGTCATAGCCCTTCTCATGCAGGAAATCAGCAGCTTGCTTCAGCATCGGGAGCCTTCCGTCCTGGATACCCAACACAACTGTTTTTTGATGAACCCAAGCCCGTGCGGTAACTGGTGAGTTCCCAGCTCCAACCGAAGCGCATAATGTATCGTCAATCGCAAATGATTGAATGGCACGTGTATGCATACCTGATTGACTATGGTCAATGATTCTCCAGCGATCCTGCTGTAATAAATTCATCTTACCTCTCTCCATCTATAAAAAAATAGGCGCCAAAGGGCGCCATAGGTCACTTATAAACTTATTTTACCAAAGCTTGAGAAGCTGTGATCAGTGCAAGGTTGTATACATCCTCTGCGTTACATCCTCTGGATAGGTCGTTCACAGGAGCATTTAGACCTTGCAGGATTGGTCCAACTGCTTCAAATCCGCCTAGGCGTTGTGCAATTTTATATCCAATATTACCTGCTTCAAGGCTAGGGAATACAAATACATTTGCAGAACCTTGAAGTGGAGAGTTAGGAGCTTTAGATGCAGCAACAGATGGAACAATCGCTGCGTCGAATTGAATTTCTCCGTCTACGATTAATTGTGGGTCCACCTCCGTTACAAGCTTAACAGCATCCGCCACTTTTGTTGTTTCTTCAGATACAGCAGAACCAACTGTGGAGAAGCTAAGCATTGCAACACGTGGATCTAGATCAAACATACGCGCTGTTCTAGCACTTTCAATTGCAATTTCAGCAAGATCCTGGCTGTCAGGAGCAATATTGATTGCGCAGTCTGCAAATACGTATTTTTCATCACCTTTAACCATGATGAATACGCCAGACGTCTTTTTAACGCCTGCTTTTGTTTTAATGATTTGCAATGCCGGACGTACTGTATCTGCTGTAGAATGCGCAGCACCGCTGACCAAACCATCTGCTTTATTTAGATATACAAGCATTGTTCCGAAATAGTTTTCGTCAAGCAAGATTTTACGTGCTTGTTCTTCAGTCGCTTTACCTTTACGACGTTCAACGAAAGCTGTCACAAGCTCGTCCATCATAATATATGTAGCAGGATCGTAAATTTCCATATTATCTACAGAAATATTCATATCCTTCGCTTTTTTTGTGATTTCATCAATATTTCCAACTAAGATTGGAATGATTGTTTTCTCAGCTGCCAATCTTCCTGCTGCTTCAAGAATTCTTTCATCCATTCCTTCTGGGAATACAATTCGCAATTGATTGCCAGAAACTTTTTCTTTTAAAGTTGTAAATAAATTACTCATTTTTTATGTCCTCCTCAAAATGTCACTCTACCTAGAATACACCTTTATGATGAATTATTTAATAGGTTTGCCTTATTTTTTAAAATTATAGCGGTATGTCAAAATATCGACAAGTTTATCGAAGCCTTGATTCAAGAAAATATGCCATTGATTGTGATATAGTAAATGGCATGAACGAAATGTTATGTGGGAGATGATAAGTATGAGTGAAGCAGCTAAAACATTAGACGGTTGGTATTGTTTACATGACTTCCGTACAATTGACTGGTTATCCTGGAAAATGTTACCTGAAGACGAACGTGCCACTGCCATCAATGAATTCCTGGGATTGGTTGAAAAATGGAATAAAACTCAGAATGATAACCAAGGCAGTCATGCTCTTTATACAATTGTCGGACAAAAAGCAGACTTTATGATGATGCTTTTACGCCCAACAATGGAAGAATTAAATGCACTTGAATTAGAGTTTAATAAAACTAAATTAGCAGAGTTCACAATTCCGGCACATTCTTATGTATCTGTTGTTGAGCTAAGTAATTATCTGCCTTCTGATTCAGATGAAGATCCATATCAGAATCCTCATGTTCGTTCCAGACTATACCCGATCTTGCCGACATCTAAGCATGTTTGCTTCTATCCGATGGACAAGCGTCGTCAAGGCAATGATAACTGGTATATGCTTCCGATGGAGGATCGTAAAAAACTTATGTATTCTCACGGAATGATTGGCCGACAATATGCTGGCAAGGTTAAACAAATTATTTCTGGATCCGTTGGATTCGATGACTATGAGTGGGGTGTTACCCTTTTCGCAGATGATGTTCTCCAATTTAAAAAATTGGTTTATGAAATGCGTTTCGATGAAGTGAGTGCCCGTTACGGTGAATTCGGTTCCTTCTTTGTTGGAAATATCCTTACACCGGACTGTGTCAGCGAATTTTTACATGTTTAAATAGGATAAAAGGAAGTGCCTTTAAAAGCCATTATACATGGTGGATAGGGCACTTTTTTGTTGTCCAAGCACCAAGATCCCCTTTATTTCAAAATACTCTGTTCCCCTCAGATAAAGGTTGAAGCATTTCCCCAATAACGGCCTGTCTCTTCATTTGCTTCAGTATCGACTTCCCCTGTGTTGTTAACCTTTTTAAATTCCACCACACAGGAAAATTATGTGAATAGTGCGACCTGCAAAAACAAAGCAATCTCTTCTGCTCTTCTTGAAATGGATGAAGTAATATCCTTTTTTATCATAAGCCGGTCTCCCCCTGCATAATTTTCTATAGTGAGCATACCTTTTACGTATCTACAACACATCATGAAATGACCTATCGAAAAGAGGTGCTTCAAGCATGGCAGTTATAAAAGCTACTGAGGAGGATATAAAAGTTCTTGCCCGATTAATGAGAGCAGAAGCTGAGGGTGAAGGAAATTTGGGCATGTTAATGGTTGGCAATGTAGGTGTCAACAGGGTACGTGGTGAATGTTTGGATTTCGTAAATATCCGATCGATTCCTCAAATGGTTTTCCAAAACCCCGGTGGATTCGAAGCGACACAGAAAGGATACTTTTATCAACGTGCCAGAGAGAGTGAAATCAGGCTGGCAAGAAGAGTCGTCAACGGGGAACGTTTTAATCCGGCCACGAACGCTCTTTGGTTCTTCAGACCGGAAGGGGACTGCCCGGCACAATGGTTTGGACAATACAATTCTGGGCGTTACAAATCACACTGCTTCTTTGCACCGACACAATCTGATTGTCCAACTGTTTTTTAGAATACTATTGTTTATAGAGGAGGAGTCATTTTATGAAACAACCGGGTTCACAATCATACGGCGGGGGGCAAACGTATGGAGGCGGATATCAAGTCCCTTATAATCCCTATATGGCAGGACAAACAGGCATGGGGCAGCAGCAACAGTTTCAGCCACAACAACAGCAACAACAACTGCCCTTTCCGGCGCAGTCGTATACTCTAGGCGGTGGTGGATCACCGTTCCAAACTTCTCCGTCGCCTGCTCCGGGTCAATTCGTAGAACAATCCTATATCGAAAATATTCTGCGTTTAAATCGCGGTAAACTCGCTTCGGTATATATGACCTTTGAGGGAAGTAAGGATGGTAATACAAGACTATTCAAAGGAATTATTGAAGCAGCCGGCCGAGATCATCTTATCTTAAGTGATCCGCAAACAGGCATGCGCTATTTATTGCCACTGATTTACCTCGATTATGTAACTTTTGATGAAGAAATCGAATACTCCTATCCTTTTGGTTCTCCATCTCGTTAATCGAGAATGGTTAGCATACCGAGAATAAAAAATATTTGACGAACTAATCCCTATAGTACATAGAAGAACCGCTTATGTCAGACATAAGCGGTTCTTCTATGAACATATCAAACTTATGAATATTTATAAACAGCCACAATCATTAATACCCAGGAAGCAATAAATGCAACTCCGCCAAACGGCGTTATAATACCAAGCTTACCAATACTTGCTACACTGAGTACATATAAGCTTCCAGAAAAGAGAATAATTCCAACTAACATGAGCCAACCTGACCAATTTAACAATTGATGTGAGGATAATCGATCCCACAACAATCCTATTGCCAATAATCCACCTGCATGGAACATCTGATACTGAACGGCTGTTTTCCAGACCGCCAGAGACTTTTCAGAAATCTTCCCCTCCAGCCCATGAGCTCCGAATGCACCGCATGCCACGGACATCGCCGCATTAATGGCTGCAATAATAATAAATGTTTTCATCCCCATTCTCTCCTTTGCGTTTAAAAATCAAGCAGTGAATCCCCGTTTGCGTCCTCCATCTTAACTGGTTCCTCCTGAGGAAGAGAGACAGTCGGATTCGTTTGCTGAATTGGATTATATGGAACAGTTTTCTTCACAGTTTGTCCTTCCGCCTTCGTATGATCACTTATGACCAAGTCGATTAAGCTTTGAACGGCAATTAGGTATCCATTCCTTTTTTCAGCAGGCGCCATTTTAGCCTTCTGAATCAGTTCATCCATTTTGTCCAATACCTTTTCTGATGTTATTTCCACAGATTCACACCTCTTACCTTCATCTCTTCTTATTCAATTCTATCCTAACTTCGCCAAGGAATCTATTTTTCACAACCTCACAAATCAGGAATGGCCCAATCGATTTCCTTCAGCCCATTTTGTCGGAGAAGTTCATTCGTTTTAGAAAATGGCTTACTTCCAAAGAAACCTCGCCGAGCAGATAGCGGGCTCGGGTGAACCGAGGTAATGATGTGATGCTTCTTCTGATCAATTAAGTGAATTTTGGATTGTGCTGGTTTTCCCCATAATAGGAAAACAACCGGTTCTGATTTTTCATTCAATGTCTCTATTATTTTATCTGTTAATCGCTCCCATCCTCTCCCCTTATGTGAATGGGCTTCTCCCTGTCTGACAGTCAAAACGGTATTTAACAAAAGTACCCCCTGATCCGCCCAACTTTTCAAGTATCCATTGTTAGGGACTGGAATTCCTAAGTCATCATTTAGTTCCTTGAAAATATTCCGTAGCGAGGGCGGGAGAGCAACTTCAGGCTGTACAGAGAAACTTAATCCATGAGCCTGATTGGGGCCATGGTAGGGATCCTGCCCGAGCAATACCACTTTTACGGATTTAAAATCAGTATAGTTCAAAGCGTTGTAGATATCTTCAGCCTTTGGATAGACAATCTCGTTTTCATACTCCTTTTTTATAAAATCACACAGGGCTGCATAATATGGTTGTTTAAATTCATCCACTAAATACTCCAGCCAGTCATTCTGTAAAATTTGGTGACTCATCCAATCCACTCCTCTATATACTTCAGAAATTATTATATTTGTCGAACAATATTTTCCGCTTACACTCTCTTTACCCTGCTCAACTTATGTTTATAGATTTTTTAATAGGTTATATAAACACTGTAACTACATTTTAAATTAAAATCCAAAAATCGAGGAGGATGCAAGATGTATCAAGTTTTTGTAGTAGAAAATTCAGTTCAAGCTAAAGAGAAAGTTGAACAACTTGCAGCTGAGGGATTTACAAAAGAGAATGTTTATCTGTTTTCCCATAATAAAGAGTTTTCGAAGGATTTAACTGATGCTACGGATACAGGCAACATTGGTATTGGTGAGCAAGGTTTCTTTGAAAGTGTAGGAAATCTGTTCAAAAAACGTGGCGACGAATTGCGCAGCAAGCTCCAATCACTTGGATTATCTGAGTTAGAAGCACAACAATATGAAAAAGATCTTGATGACCACAAAATTGTTATTGTTACTTCGAACCAGGCAAGTGATATTGATAATACAAAAATAATGTAACCGATACAGCATAAAAAGGGCTTAAGGATGGGTTCTCCCTTCCTTAACGCCCTTTTTTTTACTGGCTTTTTTACTACTCTGATCAAGTTACAATGCATAAGAAAAAACTTTTTTGCATATATCAATCTGATGTTATTAGAATCAATCATTGTTCATTCTCGTCTCCATGATCATGAGCATCTGCTTACTATGTCTTAAATCATATAAGCGTTATTGTTATCCACTATTTTTCACTTATAGTATCATTACTATATGAGCTTTTACCTTTATAAACTCTTACTGTATACTTCCGGTTTATACCTATGATAAAATACCGCAAAATGGTAATTCAGAATTTATTGTTCACGGATTATGTATACAATTAACAGCATCAGTTTTTTTCCATACATATTGTTTTGGTATGTATTATAAAGTATAACTAAATTAAGTTTTATAATGAGGGAGGATAGGCCAATGAGTCTAAAAAAAGCATTGACTATAGCTGGATCAGACAGCAGCGGCGGAGCAGGACTTCAAGCAGATTTAAAAACATTCCAGGAGCTTGGCGTTTATGGAATGACTGCTGTTACTTCAATTGTTGCAATGGACCCTAAAAATAACTGGTCTCATAATGTATTTTCTATTGATGTTTCAACTGTGGAGGCACAACTGGATACAATCCTTTCTACAGGAATTGATGCCATGAAAACAGGGATGCTTGGGACCGTTGATATTATTGAATTGGCTGCACGAAAAATTAAAGAGTATGGCCTTGATAAAGTCGTCATAGACCCTGTAATGGTTTGCAAAGGGACAGATGAAGTGTTAATGCCTGAGAATACAGTGGCAATGAGAGAATTGCTTCTCCCTCTTGCTACGGTTGTAACACCAAATCTTTTTGAGGCTTGGCAATTATCCGGGATTGGCCCCATCACTACTATTGATGAAATGAAACAAGCTGCAAAGATTATCCATGATCAAGGGGCAAAATATGTCCTTATCAAGGGTGGCACTAAACTTGATGGGCAAGATAAAGCAATTGACCTAATTTATGATGGAACAGACTATACCATCCTTGAATCCGAAAAGTTTGCGACTACTTATACCCATGGTGCCGGTTGTACAACTGCTGCAGCCATTACTGCTGAGCTGGCTAAAGGAAAAACAGTTGAAGAAGCCTTGGCTACTGCAAAGGAATTTATCTCAGCCGCTATTGAACATAGCTGGAAGCTAAATGAATTTGTTGGACCAGTTATGCATGGTGCTTACCGTACATATAAATAATTTCTTCTTTATTACAGGCTGTCCGAAATTTAGGACAGCTTTTTTCCATCTCCATTTTTAGCAATTTTTCAGATACTTTAGTATCATAATTAATACAACACTAATTTAATAGGAAACTAATGTGTTCCTTTTTATATAGGAGGTAATCTTAATGAAGCCAATTGACCTGCTTGATTCACAAAAAGCGCTGCAATCATATGCCGGTTTACAGGTTTATTTGCATTTAGAGACAACAAACGGCGCTTATGCCACTCATAATGATGAATCATTCTTCTCAGCAGGTGCGTTTATCCGTAATGTTTCTATTTGTTTTGAAGAAGGTAAAATTATCGGAGATGGCCCTTATCGGGTAGGATTAAGAATGAAGGAAGGCTGGGTATACGCTGAAGGGATTACCCATTACGAAATCGATGAATTCGGCCGCCTTTTAATGGCTGGACTTGACCAGAGCGGAAGACTGGCTGTCGCTTTTGAAATCAGTACCGCCCCATTTGATAAATAACAAGGAGTTGGGATAAATGGATAAAGAGAAACATGTATTAGTCATATTCCCTCATCCTGATGATGAGGCATTTGGGGTTTCCGGAACAATCGCCTCTTATACAAGAGCTGGTATCCCCGTTACCTATGCATGCTTAACGCTTGGTGAAATGGGACGTAATCTTGGAAATCCTCCTTTTGCAACACGGGAGAGTCTCCCGAAGATTCGCAAGAAAGAATTAATAGACGCAGCACAAATAATGGGTATTAAGGATTTACGTATGATGGGACTGCGCGATAAAACTGTTGAATTCGAAAATGAAGAGTGGCTAGCTAATCAAATGACTAAGCTTATTGATGAGCTTGATCCTTCCCTCATTATCACTTTCTATCCGGGATTCAGTGTCCATCCGGATCATGAGGCTTGCGGAAGAGCTGTCGTACAGGCAGTCTCTGAAATCAATCCTGAAAAAAGGCCAAAGCTTCATTGTGTAGCCTTTTCCAACAACCATCAGGATGTCCTTGGAGAGCCTGATATCATAAATAATATTCAGGATGTAATCGAGACTAAACTAAAGGCAATCTCTGCCCACCGCTCTCAAACTGAGGCGATGATGGCTGGTTGGCCTGAATTACTCGCCCAAAAGAATAAAGAGCTTGAAAGCCGCCTTTGCTTTGAAAGATTTTATTCATATAAATGGCCTGAAAAAATATAAGAATTAGATTTATAAAAGCTGTCATACTAATGACGGCTTTTTTTGCGGGCATCTTTATTTCATAAAAAAACCGCCTTCATTACTAAAGGCGGTTCAAAAAAAGGGGGGGATACTTTGGAAAACTTCATTGTAGTACTATGATAGCCATATTCTGGACCACCTATACCTAATTTTTAAATTTATTTTTGAACGATGTACTTATAAATGATATGGGCGACACCATCCTCTTCATTTGTTAAGGTAAGATCCTTGCACAGCCCTTTAATCTCATCGGATGCATTACCCATAGCAACGGACATCCCCGCTTTTTCGAACATAGATAAATCATTAAAGTTATCTCCCACAGCAATTGTTTCTTCAAGTGGGATTCGTAATTTTTCTAGCAATTTCTCCAAAGCTATTCCCTTAGAAACACCACTCTGGTTAATTTCAATATTCCCCTTACCGGATGAAGTGACAGTTAGTCCTTCCATCTCTCCAAGAATAGTGCCAGTATTTTTTAGTTTATTCATATCAGAGGAAAAGACTAGTATTTTGTATATTTCGATATCCTCTTCATTAATTAGCTGGAAGTAATCGTCTGTCGCAAATAAGAATCCAAATTTAATTCTGCCTTCAGCAAATTCACGAACTTTATCTTCTTCCTGATCAGGATTGGCACTCAAGAAGATATCGACAAGTGAATCAATAGCCTTTTCGGGGTTTTTGGAAAATGTCCCCCTGTTTGTATACATTTCAAAATAAAGATCCATTTCTTCCAAAAGCTTGACTGTCTCCACTAAGCTTTCTTGCTTCATCGGATTGGAATCCACCAAACTGCCTTCCTGATTATAAACAGCTGCTCCATTTAAACTGATAATAGGACAGTGAAAGTTAATCTCATCAAGTGCAAACCTTGCTTCTTTATAAGATCGGCCCGTAGCAACAATTACTTGTCCCCCGCTATCCCTTACTGCCTCCATCGCCTTTCGGTTCTCGTCACTTACCATTTGCTGCTCATTCAGTAATGTTCCATCCATATCGGTTGCTATACACTTCATACAGTCTCCCCCTTTAGAAAATGCTTACTACCTTCTCTTCTGCTGAGAGGTGCAAGCTCTGTTTTTTTTATAAAGTTCTTCACAGACTCCGGATCCGTTTTTGAATATTCTCTCAGTGCCCACCCAATCGCTTTTTGAATAAAGAATTCTTTACTATCCGCATTTTTCAATATGTAGTCATATAAGATTCTCTCATTTGTTTGACCTTTATAGGAAAGTTGAAAGAGGATTGCTGTTCTACGTAGCCACATATTATTATCTATTACCCAATCATTCATGATAGTATCTATTAAATCAGGATTTCTTAATACCAAATTGCCAACCTGCTTAGAGGCAATCATATCTACGGTATCCCACCAAGATTTTGTCGTAATTAATGTTTTTAGTAGCGGTAAATCCTTTACTTCCAGTTTGTCGATATAGTTAGCAAGGTAATCAAGCGCAGCATTTTGCCATTCTCTCTCCGGCATATTCCAAAGCTTTAAACAAAATTCATGTGAAAGCGGCATAGCAAGAATACCTGTTTCCTTAAAGAATACAGACATACATTTTCTTCTTTCCGGGGTTTTAATCCCGTAAAAAGGAAATTGATTCTTCATATATCGCGCCATTGCTACTGCTTGTTCTTCATTCTTTTCATTCTCAAATAACTGTTTTAAACGATTAATATAATCCACATTTCCACCTCACCTATTCTTCCCTTATAAGCCAGCTTCAGGGCCTAACCGCTCGAGTCATAAGTGTAGCTGCTGCAGTAGAGGAAAAGCGCTCTCCCTCCGTGCTTGTCGGAGTTGGGCAGTCGCCTCAGCTTTTTGATTAATCTAGCTTCGACTCCTAGCTCCTCGAGGTCATAAGGATAGCCTCTACGGAGGTCAACAGGACGTTGATCACAAAGACGTTGCCACACGATGTGGCGTTCTTAGTCTTTGTTCCTTAATTCGCCTGCCTTCGAGCCTCTCCTTATGCTTGTCGGAGCTGGGCAGTCGCCTCAGCTTTTTGTATAATCTAGCTTCGGCTCCTAGCTCCTCGAGGTCATAAGGATAGCCTCTACGGGGTAGAACACCCCTTCGAGCCTCTCCTTATGCTTGTCGGAGCTGGGCAGTCGCCTCAGCTTTTTGTATAATCTAGCTTCGGCTCCTAGCTCCTCGAGGTCATAAGGATAGCCTCTACGGGGTAGAACACCCCTTCGAGCCTCTCCTTATGCTTGTCGGAGCTGGGCAGTCGCCTCAGCTTTTTGTATAATCTAGCTTCGGCTCCTAGCTCCTCGAGGTCATAAGGATAGCCTCTACGGGGTAGAACACCCCTTCGAGCCTCTCCTTATGCTTGTCGGAGCTGGGCAGTCGCCTCAGCTTTTTGTATAAAAGAACCTGTATTGGATAAACATACAATTAATTAATTGAGTGTTACCTCTTTTTTATTAAGTCTAAGAATATTAAACTAGGGAAGTGGCTTCATGGAAGCTATTGCCAGAACTCATAATAACCTGGCTATGTATATACATATATTCTACGCATACATAATGACTGTTTTCAAATATAGTGATGAAAGAATTAGGAGTGACTACTATGACTAAACAAACTCAATCTCCTTTATCATTTTGGGGAGGTCTGGGCTTTACGGCCTTATTGGCGCTGCTTGGATTTGTCCTTGCTGAATTGCCCTTTTTCGAATACATAGGACCATTAGCATGCAGTATTTTGCTCGCCATCCTGTATCGTAATATTCGCAGCTATCCAACAAATTTACGGACGGGCGTTCATTTTTCAGCAAGAATTCTCTTACGTGCTGCCATTATTTTATATGGGTTGAAATTAGATATGCAGATTATTTTTAGTGAAGGTCTTGGCCTTTTGGGTAAAGCTCTGATTTGTATCGTATTCTCTGTAGCCCTCATGGTATTGCTTGGCAAATGGCTGAAAATTGATCCAATGATTTCTTTCCTGCTTGGTGCAGGGACAGGAATATGCGGCGCAGCGGCTATAGCAGCGGTTTCACCTATAGTGGATTCAAAAGAAGAGGACACGGCGATGAGCGTCGGGATGATTGCATTGATTGGTACTATTTTTTCAGTCGCCTATACGATGCTTATTCCGATTCTCCCCCTAACACCTACTGAATATGGAATTTGGTCCGGACTTAGCTTACATGAATTGGCTCATGTAGCTTTAGCGTCTGAGCCTGCTGGGGAAGCTTCTGTTACAATGGCTTTATTAGCTAAATTATGTCGTGTTTTCTTATTGATTCCTTTCTGTTTTGTATTAGTGTTCTGGATGAAACGTAAACAAGGCGCTGGCAGCCAATCCTCCATTCCATTTCCATGGTTTCTTCTAGGATTTCTGGCCTTAAGTATTTTTAGAACTTATCTTGCTGGATCCTGGTTTCCTGAATACCTATATGATTACATTGCCATGCTGACCACTTTTCTACTTTCGATGGCTATGGCTGGGCTAGGCTTAACGATTGATTTAAAAGAGCTTAAGAAACGAGCCAGCCTTCCCTTGCTTACAATGGTTATTACATCCGTTCTTTTATCAATTCTGACATATTTTTGGGCATGAGCCATTTGAGGCTTATGCCTCTTTTTTATGTTTTCCTTAAACTATTCTTTTTTGTCGTACAAGCCTGTATACATGCATATGATAATTTGAGCAATTAAAATGGAGGTATAAATTGTATGTATGGATTATTGGGATATGTCTATCTAGGAATTTCCTTATCGGCTCCTATCGGACCAATTAATGCTGCACAAATGGAAATTGGTTTAAGGCATGGATTCTTAAATGCCTGGGTATTCGGTCTGGGCGCTATACTAGCCGATATCTGCTATATGCTTGTTGTTTATACCGGGTTGGCTCAATATATGCAAGTTCCTCTAATCCAAACCTTTCTCTGGTTATTCGGGGCTTTCGTGCTTACTTATTCCGGAGTAGAGAGTCTGGTTGCTGTTTATCATAAAAAAAACCAAAGCAATATACGGAACAAGGATATCACTCGTTCCTTTCGCTCTGGCTTTTTTATGTCGTTATTGAATCCATTATCCATTCTTTTTTGGTTGGGCATCTATGGCTCTGTACTCGCCAAAACCGTGAGTCACTTATCTCCTCAGCAAATCATCATTAACAGCTTGGCCATCCTTTTGGGGATATTAATTTGGGACTACTCGATGGCGATGATGGCATCCATATTTAGGCGCTATTTAACCAATAAACTCTTAGCGGGAATTTCAATCATATCCGGAATTTCCTTAGTTGGCTTTGGGATCTATTTTGGAGTTATGGGGGTTCAATCCCTAATTTAATCGTTAGTTATGGATTCTTCGCCTTGTTAAAGGCCGTTTTCGTTTTCGAATAATAGCCATAATAATTGTAATCAGGCTTACAAAAGAAACAAAAGCTAGACTTACGAAAAAGCCCATTCTCGTGTCCTTTTCAATGACCGTCCCAACAATAGCCAGCAAAATAAGCCCAAGCCCTATAGTTCGTTTTATTTTATCCTTTGTTTTTAGGTCAGCAAGCTTGGAATACGTCAACAGGATTAATATCCAATTGTAAAGGATGAGTAAACTCGCACCAGTCGTAAAGTATTCATAGACCTTATCCGGCATCACTCTCGACAGAACGATAGAGATTAGCAAACCAGTCACTGTTACAGCAAAAGCAGGCAGAGGGATTGCGAACTTCCCTTTTTTTCCCAATATTTTCGGGGCATCTCGATCCTCAGCTAAGGTCGTCAGCATATTTGCAACAGAAAAAAGTGAAGCCGACATTGTTGAAAAACCGGCAATTATCAAAGCTCCATTAAAAAGATGCATAATGAACCTAAATGGATAATAACTCAAGACCGTTAAAAACGGGCTTTCTTTTAGATTAACCTTATCCCATGGCAACAGCATTACGACTAAGCCTAGGGATATGATGTAAATGACGGTTAATGCTAGAATCATGACTCTCCCTGCTTTTGGAGCATCCTCTTTTTTCTCTAATCGCATAGACATAATACCCAGAACTTCAATACCTCCAAAGGCAAAAAAAGCAAAAACGAGAGATGACCAAGTTTTCTTCCAATCTGTAGGAAAAACCTCCTTAACCGTTGAAGGAAAATCAAGTGTTTCTTTTCCATCAATCACACCACACAAGCCAAGGATCACGATAATGACAAACATTAAAATTGCGGATACTTTAACGATTGCACTGACATTCTCCATCGGTTCAAACAGCTTTGCCCCAATAATAATAACAATCAGTCCAAGTGCTCCGTAGATGGCTGCAAATATCCATAAAGGAAATTCAGGAAACCAAAACCTAGAAAATAGAGACAGGGCTGTTAATTGGCTTCCCATTATAAGCATTTCTGAAAACCAGTAAACCCACCCATTTAAGAACCCAAAAGAACGTCCAAACGCCTTACGGGAGTATGTACGAAAAGACCCTTTTTGAGGATCTTTTTCCGTCATCTTTGCTAAAGCTTCATATACGATATATGTCGTACAAGCGGCAAGTATAAACGCAATTAATATTGATGGGCCGGCAAGCCTGATTCCTAATCCGGAACCTAAGAAAAAGCCGGTTCCAATTGTACAGCCTATCCCTATAAGGGAAAGCTGCCACCATTGCAGTTTTTTCTTTTCTTGATTTTTTGTCGCTGCTGCTTTTTTCATATCCTATTCCGCCCTTTGATTTATATCAGACTGTATCCTCAATTAATCTGCTCCATCCAGGCGAAACTTATGCTTTATTTGCTTGCCAATATAAAAAGGGTACAATCCGAAAAGGATTGTACCCGATGGTTTTAAATTTAATTAGATACGCTCTACATTAGCAGCTTGTGGTCCGCGATTTCCATCAACGATTTCGAATTCAACTTCTTGACCTTCTTCAAGAGTTTTGAATCCTTCACCTTGAATAGCAGAGAAGTGTACGAATACATCGTCACCATCTTCACGCTCGATAAAACCAAAACCTTTTTCTGCATTAAACCATTTTACTTTTCCGACCATTTTTTTGGCCCCCTAACTTTTAGTGAAAATTTTAAAAGTAGAAAACCAGAAAAACCTTTTCTGTCTAAGCATGTACTTAAAGACTGTAAAAATTTTTTTGATCTTCAAACCTTTTTGCTGTTTTATTGTAACATACAGCTTACTAATTAACAAACAATTTAAACAAATCAAACTAATCCAAAATGTGATGGTTATTCCAATATAGGGTAAAAATATAATTTGTATCTTCTTTATCAATACAAAATGAAACTTTTGAACTGTCTTCTTCGTAAAGGCTCGTTAATTCATCTGGTACCACTTGATCTTCATCAGTCTCCTGATTTTTAACAAAAACGCCTATCCTCTAAAATTAGGATAGGCATTTTTGTTTTTGAAAAATTAACTTAATTCTCTAGTCAAATTTCATTCCTTTTAATAAATCAGCAAATGGATTGTTGATAGGCTCCGTTTCCTTTTCTTGCTGTTTCAGGTACTTTTGTACAGTTCGTTTATCCACTTTTCCGCCAGACTCTTTTTTACGTCTCTCTTCAAAAGCAGATAATTTTTCACGGTATCCACATTTACAGGTAAATATTTGTCCCTGACCTTCGCCACGGAGTTCCATTTTCTTTTTGCATTGAGGGCATCGTGCATTAGTGACACGTGACACGTTCTTTCTATGACCACATTCGCGATCTTGGCAGACAAGCATTTTGCCTTTCTTTCCGTTTACTTCTAACATTGGTTTCCCGCATTCTGGGCAGGATTTTGTGGAGATATTGTCGTGCTTATACTTTTTATTGCTGGCTTT
This sequence comes from Bacillus sp. z50, assembly GCF_058313585.1. Taxonomy (NCBI): domain Bacteria; kingdom Bacillati; phylum Bacillota; class Bacilli; order Caryophanales; family Bacillaceae; genus Bacillus; species Bacillus sp. z50. The sequence continues at coordinate 116,923 of NZ_JBZFQL010000003.1, read as the reverse complement.
AATTTCTGCCACAATTTCTTTTGTATGCTCTTTCATCTCATTAATGAACACAGCCTTTTTCATTTTCCCTTTAGCGATTAGCTCAAGTTTTTGTTCCCACTCTGCTGTTGTAGTTGGCGACTTCAATTCTTCCGGTACTAAATTAAGTAACTGGCGTCCTTTAGAAGTAATATATATATCTTTTCCACCACGTTTTTCGATTAAGAATGAATTGAATAATTTATCTATAATATCTGCACGGGTTGCAACTGTACCAAGCCCGCCAGTTATCTTTATCGTATCTACAAGCTTTTTATCTTTTGTTTCCATGTACTTCGTAGGGTTTTCCATCGCTGACAGTAAAGTAGCCTCTGTAAAACGCGCAGGTGGCTTAGTTTGACCTGAAGTTTGCGATATTATCGTAATTGCTAATTTGTCACCCTTATTGATTTTCGGAAGTAACTGTTCCTTCACCTCATCGCCAGATTCCTCTTCCTCAAAACGATTGTTATAGACTTCCTTCCAGCCTGGCTGAATCACTGTTTTACCACGGGCGATAAAGGACTCTGGGCCAATCTTCGCATGGACTGTTAATTGCTCGAATTCATGGGCCGGAAATAGAACAGCGAGAAACCGCTTCACGACCAAATCATAAATTTTACGTTCCTTATCATTAAAGGCAGCATAATTAACGAAGCCTTCCGTTGGAATGATGGCATGGTGGTCGCTGACTTTACTGTCGTCAACAAAGGCCTTCGTCGCCTTAATAGGCTTATTTATAATCTTAGTTACTAACTTACGATACTCATTACCGCCGATTGCCTTTAAGCGCTCTGGAATGGTGCTGACAATATCAGATGATATATAGCGTGAATCAGTACGTGGATATGTTAGTACTTTATGTTGTTCATATAGTTTCTGCATAATATTCAGTGTTTCTTTAGCTGAATAGCCAAAGATCTTATTAGCATCACGTTGAAGTTCTGTTAAATCATATAAGGCAGGTGAAAAGTTTTTCTTTGCTTTGCGTTCAATAGAAACTACATTCGCATCTTTATATCCAAGCGATTTAACAATTGCATCTATTTTTTCTTTATTAAAGCTGCGGCTATTACCATTCACATCTTGCCATGTTAATTTAAGCCCATCAGCTTGCGCTTCAATACCATAATAAGTTTGCGGTTTAAAGTTTTTGATTTCATCTTCACGTGCCGCTACCATAGCAACTGTTGGTGTTTGGACGCGACCACAATTTAATTGTGCATTAAATTTAGTTGTTAATGCACGACTTGCATTTAAACCGATATACCAGTCTGCTTCTGAGCGTGCTACTGCGGAAGCATATAAATTTTCATACGATTTACCAGGTTTTAAGTTATTAAATCCGTCTTTTATCGCTTTATCTGTTACAGAAGATATCCATAGGCGCTTGATTGGCTTATTGACTTTTGCTTTATCAATAATCCAACGTGCAACTAATTCTCCTTCCCTTCCCGCATCAGTAGCCACAATTATTTCATTCACATCACTGCGACTTAATTGTGCTTTTACAGCATTAAACTGTTTTCCAGTTTGTTTAATGACAACTAATTTCATACGTTCTGGAAGCATAGGAAGATCTTCTAGATTCCATGTTTTATATTTATTATCATAAGCTTCAGGATCAGCTAAAGTAACTAAATGCCCTAATGCCCAAGTAACTATATATTTGTTTCCTTCGAAAAATCCATTGCCCTTCTTTGTACATTTCAGTACATTCGCAATATCACGGGCAACGGAAGGTTTTTCAGCAATGACTACACTTTTTGCCATATTTCTAAACTCCTTTACTAACTATGTACTGTCAATATACCATAGTTTCAATGTTTGAATTGAATAGACATCCTATCGCTTTTTTTCCAAATTAAAACTGCCCCATAAAAGTTAGATTTAGTCTAACCTTTAGTGGGCAGTTCAACTATCTTTCATTTAGACTTCAATAATTTCTTCAAATCATCACGGACTGTACGGTCGGTAAGTTTTACGTTTGAGCGATAAGCTGCCCGGCAGATGATATGGCCTGCTACCGGAGCAGTCAGGAATACAAAGAATATTCCGAGAAGCAGCCGTATACTAACATATCCTTCACCAATTAAAAAAAACAGAAATGCTCCCAGAAGGATGAATAGTACTCCAAGTGTTGTACTTTTTGAAGCTGCATGTGATCGTGTATAAACATCCGGAAGCCTAATCAGCCCAACACCACTTAGAAGCGTTAAGATTGTCCCCGTAAGAATACAGACAGCAGCAATCCACTCACTTATCATTTCCACGTTCAATGACCACACCCCTTTCTATGAATCTCGCAAACGCGATAGTCCCGATAAAAGAAAGGATCCCTAACAACAATATGATGTCCAAGAAGGCATGGGATTTGAACAGTACAGAAAAAATAGCCACACCTGAAATTAAGTGGATTCCAATTGAATCCAGTGCCATAACCCTGTCTGGCATGGATGGACCTTTATAGAGGCGATAGATGGAAATGAGAATGGATAACGTTAAAATGAATAGCGCTACAGTCATGGCTTTTTCAAACATTATCGTGTAACCTCCTTAATCGCCTTTTCAAAGCTCATTTTTGCCTGAATAATCGCTTGTTTAGATTCTTTGTAGTCCATGGCATGAATATAGAATGTTTTGTTGTCCGGCGAAATCTCCAATACCACGGAGCCTGGTGTCAGCGATAATAGCAAAGCCAACATTGGTATTTCCCAATCTCCATTCAGATCTGTCTTTAAGGCAAAAACCGCCGGCTGAACATCTATTTTTTTACGTGTGACCTGCCTCAGAACAAGCACCGTAGAAGAAACGAGCTCTTTAAGAAATACAAATAGCAACTTTAATATAGAGAGAAATGTCCCCATGTAGAAGGATTTATTGAAAAAGCGACGCACAAAAAACAAAATAACGATTCCCACTAGATATCCGGCAAAGAACGAAGGGAAACTCCATTTATCCTGCAAGAGCATCCATAAGAAACCAATGAATATATTAAGCAAGACTTGAACGGGCACAACGACCACCCCTTTTTGTTTATAGACTAGCTACTATTCTCCTAAAACCGCATCGATATATAAATCAGGGTTCATCAAGCCTTCGGCAGCCAACTGGATATAAGATGAGATTATTTCTCCACCCAATCCCAGAAAAATTGTTGCAGCCGTCAAAAGCGTAATTGGTATAATAACCCCTCTTGTTGTCCCTTTCTCCATTTCTTCACTTAGGTTTGTCTCACCCCAGAATGCATTCATGAAGATTTTCATAACAGAATATAGCACTAACAAGCTTGATAGTAATCCAATTGCCCCCAGCCAATAATCTCCGGCTTCAAAGGTACCTTTTGTAATCAGCATCTTCCCGAGGAAACCACTGAAAGGTGGGATACCTGCCAACGCCAAGGCTGCGACAAAGAACATCCAGCCAAGAAACGGATGAGTCCGGATCAAGCCGCTGATTTCCTTTAATTTAGCAGTGCCAGTTAGGTAAATAACTGTACCGCCGATTAGAAAAATCAGTGCTTTCACATTGATGTCATGCACAAGATAAAAAATGGAACCTGTGATGCTGCCTGTGGTGAAAGCAGCAAGTCCGGCCATAATCAAACCGACAGAAATGATAACATTGTAGGTCAAAATTCCTTCTATATCCCATCTCGAGACCGCACCGATTGCTCCGAGTAACATTGTCGCTGCCCCTAGGATTCCGATCAACAAGTGGGTGATTTCCGGTTGATGATAGAAAATCAATGTAAACATACGGAAAATAGCATAAATTCCAACCTTGGTGAGCAAAGCCGCAAAGATTGCTGCCACCGCTGTAGGTGGAACACTATATGATCCTGGTAACCAATGAAATAGCAAGAGACCGGCCTTCAGGCTGAAAACCATGAGCAGTAAAATCGCAACGGTCGTCAGCAGCCCATTTTGTCCCGCTTCCGCAACACGGACAGACAGATGCGCCATATTCAACGTACCTGTTACAGCATATAGGTAGGCAACGGACACAAGGAAAAAGAAGGATGACATGACATTAATCAATATATATTTGATTGATTCCCTGAGCTGTTTTTTCTCCCCGCCAAGTGTAATCAATGCATAGGAGGAAATCAGCATCAGTTCGAAAAAGACAAATAGATTGAAGATATCTCCGGTCAAAAAAGATCCGTTCACACCGCTGATCATAAACAGGAACAATGGATAGAAGAAATTTTTCTCTCTTATCTTTCCAATTGTGTAAAAGGCGTAAAGCAAACAACAGAAAGACACAAATGCCGTTATAATCAACAGAATGACCGCAAACATATCGGCGACAAGGCTAATTCCATAAGGGGCCGCCCATCCCCCTGCCTGCAGAACCTGTATTCCCTCCACCTTTACTTTCATAGCCATTAGCACTGAAACCATTCCCGTGGCTAGAATTGCCAGAAGAGCAATTGATCTTTGCGCATATAAGTTTTTTCTGAATATGACCATGATAAGTCCCGCGATAAGCGGAATAATGACCGGCAGAATGATTATATTATTCATCTTCATTTCCCCTTAATTCATTCAAATCGTCAGTTCCCAAGACTCGGTAACTACGATAGGCAACCACCAGAAAAAGACCTGTAACTGCAAAGTTAATAACAATCGCTGTCAGGATGAGCGCCTGTGGCAGCCCGTCTGTAAAGGAAGTGCTTTTCAATCCTAACAATGGCGGACCCCCGGTCTTTAATCCCCCCATTGTTAAGATTAAAAGATTGACAGCGTGGCCGATCACCGAAGTCCCAAGAATGATTCTCAGCAGGCTTTTGGATAGGACCATATATGTTCCAATTGTGAAAAAAATACCTACAAGTATAGACATAACTGTTTCCATAATTATCGATCCTCACTTATGCTCAGGATGATTGTCACAGCTGAACCAATGACAGCTAACGCTACACCAGTGTCAAATATAAGAGCGGTAGCTAGTTCCGTTTTACCTAAAATCGGAAAATCTACATAACCATACGTTTGGGAAAGAAAGGGAACACCGAACAGAAATGAACCGACACCCGTAAGAATTGCAATCAGTACACCGATCGCTGCCACTGTTTTAAAATCCACAGGAATAATCTTATTGACCGCTTCCGTCCCAAGCGTCAAATACATGAGTACAAGTGCACTGGCAATTCCCAACCCTCCGATAAATCCTCCTCCAGGGTTGTGATGCCCCGAGAAGAACAAATCAATGGAAAAGGTGAGGATAATCAATACTGCAACTTTTGTTACGGCCGTCAATAAAATATCATTAGGCTTCATTTTTTATCCCTCCCTGTAACATTGACCTTGATTAATGTAAAGACAGCCAATCCCGCAATACACAGGACCGCCACTTCGACCATCGTATCAAGTCCCCTGAAGTCAACCAAGGTCGCGTTCACTATATTTTTAGCTCCGGCAAGCGTATAGGAATCTTCGAAATACCCAGAAATCGTTTCAAACAAACGGGTTCCATTGGCGGAAAGGGCCAATAGTGTTACCGTCAACCCCACTCCAACTGAAATCAACATATTGGTGAATTTGAAACGAACTTTACTTACTTCTTTTCGAAACTCTGGCAAATGATAGAAGCACAGCAGGAATAAAGCGACTGTCACTGTTTCCACAACCAATTGCGTCAGCGCCAGATCCGGTGCCTGAAAAATAACGAAAAGAATAGACACTAGATATCCAAGGGCACCAACAGCAATAATCGATGTCAGTCGATACTGGGAAAACAGTGCGATTAAAGCGGTCACCACCATACCAATGACCATCACAGCTTCATAAATGCTCACCGGTGAATCCTTAGACATATCGAAAGCAAAACCGTTGAACAGCCACAGAGAACCACCAACAATGAAAATAAAAAACGCAAAAATATAAACTAGATAATCACGTGTATATCCAGTCATGTACTTCTTCGTTGCATAAGCAGATATCGATTCCATAAGCAGCAAAGACTCATTGTATATATTGTTAAACGTCAGGCTTTGCGGATACCAGCTGAATACCCTGATCCACTTAGGCAGCAGCTTGTATAGCAATAGGCCAACTAATACGACACCGATTGTCATCAATAATTCTGTATTAAAACCATGCCAAGCACTAATCTCCTTACCCAACCCTCCTGCTGCCTCATAATCCGGCAAGATTGATATAAGGGCAGGATCTAAAATGTATTTTGCCAAAATGTTGGGGAAGAAGAATATCAGGACTACAAACATCGCCAATATAGCAGGCGGAATCAGCATACCGACAGGTGGTTCATGAGCAGCCTTTGACAGCATCTCAGGTTTATGTTCTCCAGTGAACGTCTTAAAGACCATAATCATACAGTAGACGAACGTTAGGATACTTGCTATCCAAGCAACAACAGGGAATATCATGCCGAACTTTTCCATCCCGAAAATATCCATCCCTGAAGCATTCACCACGCCGGTAAAAAACATTTCTTTACTCAAAAAGCCATTGAATGGCGGTAATCCTGCCATAGAGAAACTTCCAATCATAGTGATCGTGAAAGAAATCGGCATGAGGCTCATTAACCCACCCAGCCTTTGCAGATTCCGGGTTCCTGTCTCATGGTCAATGATTCCGACAACCATGAACAGACTTCCCTTAAAGGTTGAATGGTTAACCAAATGGAATACAGCCGCCATAATAGCGATTGCATATACTTTCGATTCATCGCCATAGCCAAAATAAATGGCAGCAGACCCCAATCCTAGTAGACTCATGATCAAACCGAGCTGACTAATTGTCGAATAAGCGAGCAAGGCCTTTAGATCTTTCTGACGAACTGCATTCCAGGATCCGTATAATAAAGTTACAATTCCGACCAAGGATACCGTCCAGAACCAAACTGCATCACCGCCAAACAAAGGGGTTAACCTAGCCACCAAATAGATGCCGGCTTTGACCATTGTAGCCGAATGGAGGTAAGCACTGATTGGTGTCGGTGCCTCCATCGCATCAGGTAGCCAAAGACTAAACGGAAACTGAGCTGATTTAGTGAAAGCTCCCAGTAAAATTAAAATCATCGCAGGTAAAAAGAGGACATTCTCCGGCAATGATTTAGCTTGGGAGATCATTTCACGGATGCTATATGTATCGGTAATGATGGAAAGGAGCAACAACCCGGCCAACATAGATAATCCACCGAAAATGGTGATTAGCATCGACTTCCGTGCTCCTTCTCTCGATTTTTTCCGTTGGTACCAATAAGCAATCAACAAGAAAGATGAAATACTGGTCAGTTCCCAGAACACGTAAAGGACGACAACATTATCCGAGAAAACGACTCCAAGCATGGCCCCCATAAACAACATCAGATATACATAAAAGCTATGCAGCTCCTCCCGAGCCCTGGACATATAGAAAATCGAGTACAAAATGACAAGCGATCCGACACCTGTGATTAACAAACCGAATAAGAGGGACAATCCGTCGACATAAGCTGTGAAATTAATCCCGAATGATGGCAGCCATTTAAATTCACTGGTCAATGTATTCCCAGTCGTTGTAATTGGGATATACTGTAATAAGGAGATAAAGATGATGACCGGCAAAAAAAGAACAAACCAGCCTATATGTAATTTTTTATTGAACATACTATAGAGGAAAGGTATCAGAACCGCAAAGAAAAACGGTAATAAAATCATTAAATTAATCATGTCCTCGCGCTCCCTTCATCATAGAATACTGTACGCACACACAAAAGTGACGATATATCCAACGGACCCTTTTTATATTAGAAATATTTACTCTATTTTGTGTAATAATAATTGACTGAAAATCTGGCATGGGCTATATTCGTAATAGTCCAATGAACTACCATCTATTTAGAGGTGAACTTTTAATGAAAAAATGCAAAAGCCGAATGGACGAAAGCATCCTTGTGTGTGTCTATTACGGCCCCAATGGTGATCGCTTGATCCAGCGTGGCAGTAAAATCGCCAACATGTTGGATTGTCCCCTATATATCTTGACAGTGGACCCAAGTCCTTTTGATGAACTAGACGCTGAGAAATCCGAAAGTATTGAGAGATGGCGTCAGCTCGCCGAGGAATTGGAAGCAGAGGAATTCATTTTGAAAGATAATGAGAAACGACCGTTTGCAAAAGTAATAGCGGATGTCGCACGTGAAAAACAAATTTCACAGATCATCCTTGGTCAAACAGCACAAAGCCGTTGGGAACAGATTGCTAAAGGTTCGATTATAAATACTTTGTTGCGAGATATTCCATTTGTTGACATTCATATAATATCCGTCGCCCGGGCATTGAGAGATGATCCAGACGGCCTTTACGAAAAAGGCGTACGTGCCTATCTCGAAAAAGAAGACAATCATTATCGGCTGAGCTTTGAACATACAAAGAAAAGTGAATTTGAGGGTATCTTCTTTAAAGAAATCGGTACTGATTTCAATACTGGTATCTTTAAATTTATGAAAAACCAAAAAACACTGCAAGTAACCGTGACTGATAACTATGTCAAAGAAACTTTATGATGTGACACCTCCACAAAAAAATGTGGGGGTTTTTTCTTTTCTAAGGAAACTGGAGTCTGTTATACCTATAGATTCACATCAACTTTGACAGGAAGTTTTTCATTTTTGTCGATTCCCAAATACCGTAATGTTTCACCAGGACTATGATGATGATAAATGTTCATCAGGATTGAAATAGCAATCCCTTTTCGATAGGCATGATAACCGAATGTCTTCCGTAACGTATGGGTTCCGATTTTTCCCGGTATCCCCACTTCCTTAGCCGCACAATTAATAATCCTGTATGCCTGTTGCCTTGAGATAGGCTGCTGATTTTTTTTGGATTTGAATAAATAATCATCCGTAGAGAAATCAAAGGTTTCTAAATAATGTTTCGCAGCTTCTCTCACATTTTGATTGAGGTAAAAAGCCCTCTCTTCCGAAGTCTTTGCATCTTTTATATAAAGGAACTCCTTGAACTTCCCGCCTTCCCAGATATCACCCACCCGTAAAGAGAGCAGTTCACTGACACGGAGACCAGTATTAATTCCAAAAACAAATAATAGTAGATCACGCAAGGATTGCTTTTTAAGAATCCTTTTTATTGCGGTAATCTTGCGGATATCCTTTATGGGATCAACGTATTCCAAGGAAATACCCCCTAACTATAATGTTACTTAATTATGATATTATCAAAAATTAAGTAACATTACAAATATAGTGACTTGTTTGATTTTTTAATCTAAAACGCTTTATAAAGAGGCTTTATTAAAGTAAGGCAGCTCCATTTACTCCCTTTTCGCGGTTCTGGCAGTGGCCTGCAGGAGCACTCCCTGGATTTCATTAGCAATGTTATGTAGTAATATCCATCTGTTAGAATACAGGCTAACGAGGAAGTATTTAATTGCTACTTAGGAATAAAAAGAGTAAAAAAAGCGCCCCAAAATTGGGACGCACTTAAATTGCTTAGTTTTGATATTCCTTTATTAATTCATCCAGCGATAGGTAAGATGTATTGCTGTATAGGAGATCCGCTTTAGCCAGTTGTTCTTTAGAGCCTATTCCGACCGCAAACATGCCAGCACTCTTAATGGCTTCAACTCCTGCTTCTGCGTCCTCAATCCCAATGCATTCATCAGCAGGGACACCAAGCTTTTCAGCGGCTTTTAAGAAAATTTCCGGATCCGGTTTACCCCTCTTAATTGTACGCGCATCAACCATATAATCAAACTGGTCACTGAGCTGTAAGGAGTTCATCACAGCCGGCGCATTTTTGCTAACAGAAGCAAGACCCAGCTTATAGCCGGCAGCTTTTATATCAAGCAATAGCTGTTTAATGCCAGGTAAACTATCATTTGGTGTAATTTGCTTGATTAGCTCCATATAATGCTCATTTTTCTGCGCAGCCAGTTTTTCTTTTTCTTCAACCGTATAGGAAGATTGCTTATTCCCAATTTCCAGAATGATTTCAAGGGATTCCATTCGAGAAATTCCCTTTAATCTTTCATTATCCGCTCTGGTAAACTCAATTCCCAATTCACTGGCAAGCTGTTTCCAGGCAAGATAATGATATTCTGCTGTATCCGTAATAACACCATCCAAATCAAAGATAAACGCTTTTAATTCCTTACTCACGCGACCGTGTCCTCCTTCATTAGCGGTATTTTTACAACACCATCAGCAGGCAACTCAAATTCACTGTCGTAAACCTTGAGTTTCATTACCGGGCCAGTTTGTGAAATACTCACTTCGTTTTTATTCACTTCAATAGTTAAATGATGATCTCTATAATTGATATTAAAGCTATAACGGTCCCATGCTGCCGGAATAAATGGTGCAAACGACAGCTCCTCATTAAATGTTTTCATGCCAGCAAAACCTTGTACAATCCCTAACCAGGAGCCTGTCATACTTGTAATATGAAGGCCATCCTCCGTGTCATTGTTATAGTTATCCAGATCCAGCCTTGCTGTTCTGGTATACATCTCATATGCTTTATCTTCCAGTCCAAGTTCAGCAGCAAGTATCGCATGAATGCATGGAGACAGAGAGGATTCATGTACGGTCATTGGCTCATAGAATTCAAAGTTTCGGCGTTTTTCCTCACGTGTATATTCATTATTCAGGAAATAAATCCCTTGCAGGACATCCGCCTGCTTGATAAAGCAGCTGCGCAGAATTTTATCCCAGGACCATTTTTGATTTAGCGGGCGGTCTTCTGGCTTTAATTGCGAAGCAGGCATTAAATCCTTATCCATAAATGTATCATGCTGAATAAACACTTGATTCTCCTCATCAAATGGATAGTACATTTTATCAATGATATCCTGCCATTTATTTAATTCATCGTCTGTCATATATAAATCTGAAAATCTCGCTTCATGCCCGTTCTCTTTTAAATATCCAATAACTTCAAGGGTGTAACGTAAAGTCCAGGCTGCCATTGTATTCGTATACCAGTTATTATTGACGTTATTTTCGTATTCATTTGGACCGGTTACTCCATGAATCATATATTGATCTTTCATTTTATTATAATGGACGCGGTCTGCCCAAAAGCGCGAAATCCCGACCAGCACATCTATGCCATATTCGTTAAGGTAGCTCTTATCTCCTGTATAATTCACATAATTATAAATAGCATAGGCAATAGCTGCATTACGGTGGATTTCTTCAAAGGTAATTTCCCACTCATTATGGCACTCCACTCCTGTGAAAGTGACCATTGGATATAATGCTCCTTTTAATCCTTGTCTCTCAGCATTGAGATAGGCTCCTTCGAGCTGGTTATGACGATAGATTAAGAGATTGCGAGCCACTTCAGGCTGAGCTGCTGCCAAATATAATGGAATCGCATATGCTTCAGTATCCCAATACGTTGCACCACCATATTTCTCGCCTGTGAATCCCTTAGGTCCGATGTTTAATCGGGCATCTTCTCCATAATAGGTTGAAAACAGCTGAAATAAATTAAAACGGATTCCCTGTTGTGCTTCAATATCTCCATCAATTTGGACGTCTGCTAACTCCCAGCGCTCTGCCCATCGATCGCAATGTGCCTTTAAGCAAGCTTCATAGCCTTGTTGCATAGCTGTATTAACAATTTCCAGACCCTTTTCACTTAAAAATTCTGAAGCATGATCACGGTCTGTTGTAATGCCCACATATTTAGTTAACGTAACAGTCTTACCTTCTTCAGTTGGAATTTCAATTTTATTATCTACATATTCTTCGTGTTGGAACGGTTTGATATCGGCCGTGTTGCCATTGATTTCAAGACCCATCGTCGCAGAGACTGTAAATCTGTCTGTTCCGAAAGGGTTTTCATTTGTTTGCATAACCAAATTACCCATGAGCTCAGATGAGCTGGAGGAAATATAATTCCAGAAGTCTTCTTCATAGTTGGAATCTTCATTGCGAACTTCACCATCTAAATAAGGAATAAAGGTAATCACACTATCATGGTTAATTGGTGTAACCGCATACTTGATCACCGCTAGTTGCTTCTCTGCAATTGATAAATAGCGTACTACCTCAACAGCTGTTTCTTTACCAGCTTGTGAGACCGTAAAGCTTCTCGTAAGAACACCATTTTTCATATCGAGTTCACGGCGGTAATTACTCATTTCCACTTTATTAAGGTCAATTTCCTCCTCACCAATAAAAACACGAATTCCGATAAAATTAATGGTATTGATCACTTTACCAAAGTAATCGGGATAACCGTTTTTCCACCATCCAACCCTGGTTTTATCCGGAAACCAAACGCCTGCCACATATGTCCCTCTATGACTATCACCTGTATAGGTTTCTTCAAAATTACCTCTTAACCCCATATGCCCGTTTCCAAGACTTGTCATACTTTCAGCAAGTCTAAAATCCTCTTTATGTAACTCTTCTTCAATAATTTTCCACGGATCTATTGAGAACAGTCTTTTCATATAATACCCCTTTCCATCTTCCCTCAATTATTTATTTAATAGAATATATATAGGCTTCTACTGTTTGTGCAATCGGTTGCATAAAAGTACATTCTCATTATAACCGATTCATTAACTTATGAAAGCATAAAATTAAAAATTCTAAAATTTATCTAAAATTTATTACATCTACGTGAATTTGAATAGTAGGATAAAAAGCCTTTTTTAATGCCCTACTATCCTTTCTTCTATAATTACTCAAAAATAAAAATACCTCTAAAGAATTCTATTCCTTAGAGGTTATTCATGCTTTATTATTCGTTAGATTCAGTCCCAGGACTGTTTTCATGCGGCGGCTTACCAGGGTGGGTACCTCCAAAAGGATGTGGAGGAATATATCCGTTTGCCTGTATTCTTTCAAATCTTTTATCCATATGATTCTTTAACATATCAGCATTCTGCTTAGACATCACACCGAATTCAACATACTTTTCAACAATAGCCTTTTCCTTTTCCATCACTTCTTTATGCATCGCAGCAAGCTCTGCTTTCTGTTGTTCCGTTAAAGTTGGCCTTGTTTGCTTTGTTTGATTATCGCCATTTTCTGCCGCATGTACGACGGTATTGGATATACCAATTGAGGTAAAGCTCAAAACACATGCCATTATCAACAAGAGAGACATTTTTTTCATTAGTATTTTCACTCCTTCTTTATTTTCTGCCCCTAGTTTTTACCAACTTTAATTATTTATGCATGCTGTTTTCCTATAATAAAAAAGGCTGAACTCTAATTAGAGCCAGCCCATTTCATTCTTTATTTTTTATACCTTTTAGGATTCGGTTTCTTCTTTATAGACTTTGAATTTTGATTATATACAGGTCTCTGATCTACAATTTTACCTTTAAACAGTTCCTTTTTCTGAACTTCAATATGCAGTTCCCGAGCGTATTTCTTTAATTCACGTTCTTCACGAGCCGTTACAATTGAAATAACCGTTCCACTTTCTCCCTGGCGTCCAGTCCTACCTGAACGATGCACATATTGAGCAATCGTTTCAGGGAAATCCACATGGATTACAAATGGCAGCCCTTTAATGTCCAAGCCCCTTGCTGCCACATCTGTAGCAAGTAATATAGTTGACTCCTGCCTACGAAACTCACGTATAGCCGCTTCTCTTTCTATTTTCTTGGAATCGCCATGAATAACTCCTAAATCTACTCCCTTGAAACGAAGCTTTGAAGCCATCACATCCAAATTTCCGATGTCCTTTCCAAAAACCAATGCACGCATTTCAGGCATTTTAACTAATTTTTCAAGAATATTTATTTTATCACGCGCCTCAGTGACAAAATAAATATGATCCACCTTTGATTGAACGGTATCTTCCTTTTTAACCCGTACTTTAACAGGGTCATTCATCCATTGCTCGGCTTCTTCCTCTAACCCAGCCGGCAAAGTAGCTGAAAACAAAACTATCTGACGGTCTCTCATAGTACTTTTAATAATTGTCCCAATAGTTGGCAAATGCTCAGGGATCATTAGTTGGTCCCCTTCATCCAGCACAATTGTTTTCACTTCATGCATCTTTAGCTTTTTCTGCTTAATCAGTTCTTCTAGTCTGCCTGGTGTTCCGATGACAACATGCGGATGCTTTTTCAGCTTTTCCAATTGACGCTTCGGATTAGCACCGCCGATAAACGAAGCAGCCGTAATACCTGTTTCTTTTGACCATGCTTGTACAACTTCAAAAATTTGCATAACAAGCTCTCTTGAAGGAGCAAGAATAACAGCCTGTACTTTTTGTTCGTCTGCTTTTATTTTATTTAAGATTGGCAGGACATAAGCAAGTGTCTTTCCTGTTCCTGTCGGCGATTCTGCCAAAACATCTTTTCCTTCATATATAGGACCAAAGGTCTCCTTCTGAACTGTAGTTGCTTCTTTGAATCCGGATAATTCCCATTGTTTTTTTAATCCATTTATTAACTCATTGACGATTGAATCATTTGTATTCATTAATTTCTCCTAACTAAACACATACTTGTATGATTCTTATTATACATATGCCAAACGATGATTATCAATAAAGGAGAGGTTCCTCCCATAATAAAGAGGTCTCTCCGTGTAAAGCCATTTTTTTATTTAGTTTTTAAACCTTAACCATTTGAAAAATTAAAATGGTTTTTTCCGGGCGATAAATCAACTGTTTTAAGTATTAATTTATCTTTTACCACTTTATAATTTTTAGCCGGCTGCAAAACTCCATTAATAAATAGATTCGTATATGATACATCTTCTGGTGAAGGTATTTTGCTATCTCGATACTCGTTCACCTGATCACAGTAAGAGAAAACACGCTGATTTTCGTTAGCATACATATAAAATTCATATAACTCGACCTTTTTAGGAATTTTATACCTATATGTCTCTGTCTCCACCATTGGATGCATAAGTAATGGTTTTGGTAAGGATGCGGTATAACTATAACAATCGATATCCGTTTTTCTCATTAGCTTCACTTCCCTCGTTACCTCCTCACCTCAAAATGGTTTCATTAAACCTTTTTATTCCTTTTTCATATATATATACACAAGGGTTAAAAGTTTAGTGAATAAAGATATTTTGCATGACCTGTTACAAAGGAGTGTTTATTTTGCCCTTAGTAATTATGAAATTGGCTATTGAGGCTACAACTACCACTACGGTATCTCCTATATCTACAAGGTATTTTACAGTCGTAACAGGCGATGTTGCCGGGGGTGCTACACTTACGCTTGATACTGCTGAATTTTTTGATGATGCCGGAAATACGCCAGCAGGCTTGCCTGCATTAAATCCAGATAACACTACCACTCAATTATTTATAAATGGCGTACTCCAAATGGATGGGATTTATGTCTATACACCGGGTGCTACAGGTGCAGGAAGTGTAGTGATTACCGTTCCTGAAGCGGGGTCTATTCTGGCTGGAAGTCCAATTGTGCTCGAAATTGTCAACTATACACCTACTACCATTACGGATGTCGACACATAAACAAAAATGGGGTTAATTCCTTATTAACCTGGGATACCTGCTCCAGGCTATCTTTTTTAAGCAATATGATGTATTGGCAAAGGTAAATACAGTTATACTAAATACAAACAATAAAATTACTATATTAGAAGAACGCACAAATAGTGAAAATGTAATTATTTTTAGGCTTCTTGCGACATGGGATTATTTCCATTAGAATGAAACTACTAGTTTATGCGAAAGAGGTTGAAGATGGTGGAGCACAATACGTCAAATTTTATTCGTAACATCGTTATTGATGATATAAAATCAGGTAAAACAGATCAAATTATTACTCGTTTCCCTCCTGAACCAAATGGTTATTTGCATATTGGACATGCAAAATCTATCGTTTTAAATTTTGAACTTGCTGATGAATTCAAAGGAAAAACAAATCTACGTTTTGATGATACAAATCCGTTAAAAGAAGATACGGAGTATGTTGAATCTATTAAAGAAGATGTCAAATGGCTTGGATTTGATTGGGACAACCTCTTCTTTGCCTCTGATTACTTTGAAGAAATGTATAATCGCGCCATCTTGTTAATTGAAAAAGGATTGGCTTATGTTGACGATTTAACCGCAGACGAAATCCGTGAATATCGCGGTTCTTTAACTGAACCAGGTAAAGAGAGTCCCTACCGTAACCGCTCTGTAGAAGAGAATTTAGAGCTATTTAAACGTATGCGTAATGGTGAATTCGGCAATGGCGAAAAGGTACTTCGTGCCAAAATTGATATGAGTTCACCAAACATCAATTTGCGCGACCCGGTTATTTACCGAATCGCTCATGCAACTCACCATAACACTGGTGATAAATGGTGTATCTATCCTATGTATGCTTTCGCCCATCCAATTGAGGATGCAATTGAGGGTGTTACTCACTCTATTTGTACGTTGGAGTTTGAAGACCAGCGTCCGCTTTACGACTGGGTTATTAAAGAATGTGAGATGGAAAGAACACCTAGACAGTATGAGTTTGGCCGTTTAAATTTAACAAATACAGTTATGAGTAAACGTAAGCTAAAACAATTGGTTGAGGAAGGCTATGTAGATGGCTGGGACGATCCAAGAATGCCTACCATTTCCGGTCTGCGAAGAAGAGGCTATACTCCAGAAGCAATTCGTAATTTCTGCCGAGAAATTGGTGTCGCTAAAACAAGCGGAATTGTGGATGAGAAAATGCTCGAGCACTTCGTAAGAGAAGATTTGAAATTAAAAGCACCAAGAACGATGGGAATCTTAAAACCATTAAAGGTGGTTATCACCAACTATCCGGAAGGACAAGTTGAAATGCTTGATGCAGAAATCAATCCAGAAAATCCTGAGATGGGAACTCGCCAAATTCCATTCTCAAGAGAAATCTATATTGAGCAAGAGGACTTTATGGAGAATCCTCCAAAAAAATATTTCCGACTATTCCCTGGAAATGAAGTGCGTCTGAAGCATGCTTACTTCATCAAATGTGAAGAAGTTATTAAAGATGAGGAAGGCAATGTGATAGAGCTTCGTTGTACCTATGACCCTGAAACAAAGAGTGGAACTGGTTTCACTGGACGTAAAGTAAAGGGAACTATTCACTGGGTTGAAGCTACACAAGCTATTCCAGCTGAATTCCGCTTATATGAACCGCTTATTCTTGATGAAGAAGCAGAGGAAGACGGAAGCTTCCTTGATCATGTAAACCCTAACTCATTAATTATTGAAAACGGCTTTGTTGAGCCAAATATGAAAGATGTTCAACCTAATGAGAAATTCCAATTCTTCCGTCATGGGTACTTTAATGTTGACCCTAAGGATACAACAGCTGAACATTTAACCTTCAACTTAATTGTATCTCTGAAGAGTTCCTTTAAAATCTAAGGCTATAAACACTGAAGGACCGTGGTCATACACGGTCCTTTGTCATGTTGATTTGAAATGGAATCGGTTTTTATTCATAATTACTTGCTTTTAAATACTCCCTCGGTGACAGCCCAAACTCCTTTTTAAAGGCCCTTACAAAGGTTGAATAATCATTAAAACCTGCACTTTGGGAAATATGTGTCATGGATTCCCCCTTCGAGAGCATCGATTTTGCTAGATATAATCTCTTCTGCAAGATATACTGATGCAGCGTGTACCCTGTATAGGATTTAAACTTTCTCATTAAATGATACTTACTCAAAAAACATTTTGATGCTAATACCTGTATAGAAAGATCCTCATTTAAATGTTGATTAATATACGTTAAGACTTCTGTTATATTTTTATCAAAAAGGATATCCTGTGAATGCGCTGCTGCTTCATCATGAATAAAAATACGATTAATAATAATCAGCAATTGCATTAACAGAGCCGATTTTAAAATATCATCTCCAAAAGCAGCCTCCCGTTCAGTCTCTATTAATTCCTGAACAATGCTTTTGATTTTTTCAAGTGGCTTATCTGTAATCCGTATTAGATTAATTTCACGACGGGCAGCCAAATCAAAACACATCAATAAATTGCTATTTTCTCTGCTATGTTTGGAAACCATAGCTGGGTCGAACCAAATGATAAAACGCTCATATTCTTCCGTTGGGTCAATAATAGGCTTATGGATTTGTCCATGCCCTATGATGAGCAAATCCCACGGCTTCAGTTTATAAGCCTTTCCTTCTATCATATAAGTGACGTTTCCTTTAATAAAGATGATGATTTTATTAAAATCATGATAATGATATTCGAATTCATTCACAATTTGGTCTTTAATGTGAAAGACTTTTATTTCCTGATTTAGGATTCCCCTTCTCTCTGATTGCCATCTATTGAATTCATGCATGATATTCCTCCTGTTTAAGAGCACTTTTTACCATGTTTTAAGCAATATTTTCATAGAATGTGGTAAAATAGTCAAGTATGCTTATAGTACTAATTATTGAGAGGCAGTGAAAATAGTGAAACAAATCTTTTTAAATTATAAAGGTTCCATCATCTTACTGCTGGCGATCGCGATTGGTGGGGTAGCCGGTTATCTGATCGGTCCCGATATAGCAGTTATTAAGCCATTCGGGGATTTATTTCTGAACTTATTATTCATGATTATCGTTCCGCTTGTATTTTTCAGTATCACTTCCGCTATTGCAAATATGAGTGAAATGAAGCGTCTCGGAAAAATCATGGGCAGTATTGTCATCGTGTTCTTCACAACCGCTCTTATTGCGGCGGTACTCGGCTTTATCGGTACAACTTTTATGAATCCAATTGGGGATTCCGATGTATCATCCATTAAAGAATTAATGTCAAACACTGAAGTGGTTGAAACAGAAGAAATTTCTTTCCTGGGCCAGTTAGTTAACACTTTTACAGTAAGTGATTTCTCAGAGCTCTTATCCAAAAATCATATATTACAATTAATCGTATTTTCCGTATTAGTTGGATTGGCTACAGCTATGGCTGGGGAAAAAGGTCGGCCTGTTGCACAATTGATGAGCTCAGCAACTGAAGTATTAATGAAGGTTGTCAAAATTATCATGTACTATGCCCCTATCGGATTAGGCTGTTATTTTGCCACAATTATTGGGGAGCTTGGGCCGCAAATTCTTGAAGGATATGCCCGTTCATTTGCTCTGTATATGATTTTAAGTATCATCTACTTCTTTGGTTTCTTTACTTTATATGCTTATATAGCAGCAGGCAAAAATGGTATCAATGTATTTTGGAAGAATGCCCTTCCTCCATCCGTAACTGCTATAGCAACATGCTCAAGTGCTGCTTGTATACCTATCAACCTGGAAGCTACTAAAAGAATCGGAGTTCCAGACGATATTGCTGAGACTGTCATCCCTCTTGGTGCCAATACACATAAAGATGGATCTGTCTTTGGAGGAGTTTTGAAGATTGTCTTTCTATTCAGCCTCTTCGGCAAAGACATGACAAGTGTATCAAGCATTTTAAGTATTCTTGCTGTTTCCTTCCTTGTCGGAGCTGTCATGGGAGCTATACCTGGCGGCGGTATGATAGGAGAAATGCTCATTCTTTCTGTATTTGGTTTCTCACCAGAGGTGCTGCCAATTATCGCTGTAATCAGCACAATTATTGATATTCCTGCAACCTTATTGAACTCAACTGGAAACACAGTATGTGCAATGCTCGTAGCTCGTCTGGTTGAGGGTAAAAACTGGCTGCAAAACTCACTTAGTAAAACAGCTAAAGCATAACTTCAATGAATTAAAAAACAGCAGACAAACTTCCTATGTGAAAGAAGTTTATCTGCTGTTTTTTCTATCATCAAAAATCCCACTCTTTAAAATAGTGCACAAGATGCTGGGCGTGCAAATTCTCCGAGTCACGTTTCCACGGTCAACAAAATCCGGTAATCTTTAATGCTCCAATTATTTATCATTCATAAATTAATAGTTTTTCAAAGATATCCAGTGTTGTTCCAGGGTAAATACCTCTTCGTGGAATTTCGAGCTTACTATCACTTCGAGAAGCCATACCATCTTTAATCGTGAAAGCTATGTCCGTATCTAGTTCTTTAAGGATCAGAATTAAACAGGAAAAGTTTAGCACTTCCATGTTCATAATTCCTTAACGTAATCTAACCTAATCCAGAGTACTTCTTGCTTTGAAGATCATATGACATAGAAGAAACCCCTTCACACGAAGGGGTTTCTTCTATGAAACAACCTGCTTATAAAATCAGGTGCTTCTATAACATTATTTTTGCGCACGAATTATCCGATAGCCCATTGCTTCACGATATTGAAGCACAAACGTTTCATGCTGTTCCATTAAATCAAATATTGCTTCAGGAACCTCCTCTGATGGATGAAACTCTGTCAAAGGCTCATGATCATCATAAAAGGATGGCAACGTTCTAATTTGCACGTCCGCAAACCCGGCCTTTTTCATAGCGTCTCTCCATCTATCTTCGTTCCACATCTGTTGAAATCCATAAAACTGTCCAATCTGTTTTTGTTCTATTTCAGAAAGCGGTCCTTGCATGGTCAGTTCAATGGCATACAAAACACCACCAGGCTTTAATACTCTTAGCATTTCTCTAAGAACAGGCTCTATTTCAACAAAGGATAGAACGGATTCAGCCAGAACATAATGAGTGGATTGATTCTTCATTGGAATAGCTTCCAACGAGGCTTCTACTGTCTGTATAGGTAATTGCAATTGCAAAAACCTGTTCTTTGCTTTCTGAATCATGAGTGGGTGGGCATCGAGCGCTATAATGTTTGCATGATAGGTATTATATAAATAAGCACTGGTTTGTCCCGTACCACAGCCCGCATCAAGAATGACGGTGTCTTGATTAATAGGCTCATCCTTCAGCATAATTTCTGTTGCCCTTAGCCCTCCCGGATGAGCTCCTCCAATTCCAAGCTTAGATAATAAATCCATATACGTAAATGTGGTCATCATCCACCTCTGTCAGTGTTTTACACATTGTATGCCTCTTCTTTTTTTTGGTTCTTGGCTTAGCATTGGATTTTTTATTGGAATTTTAGGTAAACAAACAGTCAAGTTGTCCATCTATCAATACAATACAAAGAAGACATTATTTGAAAGGGGCATCAGGTAAATGAACTATTACAACCTATGCAATAAACATATTGGTCGAAATGTGCGCATAACTGACCGTCATAATCGTGTTCATGCCGGGACAATCACAAGAGTCACTAGAAGCCATGTATGGATTAAGCCACATGGCGGACAGAATGGCTATGGCTATTGGGGCTGGGGCGGAGGAGGCTGGGGCTATCCGGTTGGACTTGGCCTTATTACCGGCTTTGCTCTAGGAGCTTTATTTTTCTAAAAAAGAAGGCCTCGTATATTCATTACGAGGCCATTTTTATTATCTTGCTAATTGGATAAACACTACTTTTAAGTAATTACCTTCTGGGTATTCATTGATCGTTCTAAAATCATCCGGTAATGAAAATTCTTCAACAATTTTATATTTCTGATGCATTTCCTTACATGCACTGTCGATAAAAGATTTGAATTTATCCATTCCAAACAGGCTGCAATTTGTTGAAGCAACAATCAGACCACCTTTTTCAGTGATTGCGATTGATTCCTTCAGCAGATTTGTATAATCCTTTGCTGCACTGAAGGTGAATTTCTTGGACTTTGCAAAGCTTGGCGGGTCGAGAATAACCATATCAAACTTTAGCTCTTTTCTGCGTGCATATTTAAAATACTTAAATACATCCTCTACGATGATATCCTGTGCTTCATAATCAATTCCATTTACACTGAACTGTTCAATCGTTTTCGCCCGGCTTCTATTGGCAAGATCCACACTGGTCGTCTTTTTCGCTCCACCTAATGACGCAAACACAGAAAATGCTCCCGTATAAGAAAACATATTTACAACTGTCTTTCCTTTAGCATAGTGGTCCCGGATTGTTTTGCGTACATCACGCTGATCTAAGAAAACACCTACCATAGCACCATCATTCAGATTGACTGCAAAATGCACGCCATTTTCCTTTACGATGATTGGAAACTCACCTTCTTGCCCTTCAACAAAATCATCATCTTCAATGTATTTTCCTTTTGTATCGAAACGTTTTTTTTCATAGATTCCTTTAAAATCTGTTAATCTGCGTAAAGACTCTAAAACATATCTTTTAAATGAGTAGATCCCTTGGCTATACCATTGAATGACAAAATATCCATCATAAAAATCAATAATGAGACCGCCAATTCCGTCACCCTCACTATTGAACACACGGAAAGCTGTTGTATCTTCTTGTTGGAAATAGTGCACTCGCTTATCCAAAGCCTTTCGAATTTTTTCATCAAAGAACGCTTGGTTAATAGATTCATTTTCCTGTCTTGTTAATACCCAGCCATATCCTTTATTCTGCTTTCCAAAATATCCTTTGGCAATAAAGCGACCTGAATCATCAACAAGCTTAAGAATTTGACCTTCCTCCTGCAGTTTTTGAGGAGACACAATAGCCTCCTTTAAAATAAGCGGAAATCCATTTCTTAATTTTTTGCTATCTCTTGGTTTTACTTCACAAATTATTTCCTTATTATTTGAACTCATATATATTTCACATACTCTCTTTTAATCTTTTCTACTTACAGTATATCGAAAACTGCCTTCCTCTCAAAACTAATACTAAGTAAAATGAAGGATTTTCCGCTATCTCCATCAAATACTTTATGTTACATTCACAGGAAGGAGGGAATTACATGAAGGTTAAATTACTTACTCTTCTCATTTTAGTAATGAGTATTATCTATATTTTTTTCATTCCAGCTGAGCCGTTTGGAATCAAATTGCTATTCAAGCTCATTCCAATGTGGTTAATTATCTACTTTGCCTATCTTCAAAAACCTGCTGAAGGACACAAAAATAAAGGACTCATCCTTACCGGACTGTTTTTTTGTATGCTCGGTGATGGGCTGCTTCACTGGTTTATAATTGGGCTAAGCTTCTTTCTGATCGGACATATCATTTATATCGCAGGCTTTCTAAGGAGATGGAATTTCTCTAAAATTCGCCTTTTATCCATTTTTCCGCTCCTTGCATTTGACCTGATCATAGGCAATAAACTTATAAATGCCCTTCAAGAGACGGGAAATGATGGATTAATTATTCCTGTTGTTATCTATATTGGCGCTATTTCTTTTATGGCATGGGCAGCCTTCATGACGGGGAATTTATATGCGATAATCGGCAGCTTGCTCTTCGTCATTTCTGACACTATATTATCATGGAATATGTTTATATCTGATGTTCCATACTCGCATTTTTTAATCATGTCAACTTATTATGCTGCTCAATACACAATAGCCTCCAGTATTAGCAAGACATCTGGTCTGACCACTCCTTTACGTATAAAGCCGTTAAGGGGATAATTTCTGCGCAATACTGTAACTTTCAAACCTATTAAAAAAAGCAGATTCGCACGAATCTGCTTTTTTCTAATTTATATTTATATAACTAGAGAACCAAGCCTACAATAATACCGGATAATACACTTACAAGCGTAGCTCCAAAGAGTAATTTTAAGCCAAAACGCGCTACCACATTTCCTTGCTTTTCATGTAGACCTTTCACTGCACCGGATATAATTCCGATTGAGGAGAAGTTTGCAAAGGAAACAAGGAATACAGAGATAATTCCCAGTGTACGTTCACTAAATGTATCTGCTATTTCTGTCAGGCTAATCATCGCAACAAACTCATTAGTTACTAGTTTAGTAGCCATAATTCCACCTGCGGATACTGCTTCCGACCATGGTACACCCATTATGAAGGCAAATGGTGCAAAGATATATCCAAGTATTTGTTGGAAGGATACACCAATAGTCATATCAAACAAGGCATCTATACACGCCATTAACGCCACGAAACCAATTAGCATGGCTCCTACGGTAACTGCGACTTTAAAGCCATCCATGATATATTCACCAATCATCTCGAAAAAGGTTTGTTTTTCTTCCTCTTCTGCTACAACGAGAATATCTTCTTTATCATCAACTTCATAAGGATTGATCAGTGAAGCAATAATAAATCCACCAAATAGATTGACCACTAAAGCGGTTACGACATATTTAGGATCGATCATTGTCATATATGCGCCGACAATCGACATTGAAACTGTAGACATAGCCGATGCACATAAAGTATATAAACGGTGAGGCGGTAATTGCCCCAATTGTTTTTTCACCGTTATGAATACCTCTGATTGTCCGACCATAGCTGAGGCAACTGCATTGTATGATTCAAGTTTACCCATTCCGTTCACTTTACTTAACAGAAGGCCAATTCCCTTCATAATAAAAGGAAGTATTTTAAAGTGCTGCAATATTCCGATTAATACGGATATAAAAACAATTGGCAGTAATACTGTAAGGAAAAATGGTGCTTCTCCTTCATTTGCCATTCCGCCAAACACAAATGATATCCCTGCTTCTGCAAATTCCAGTAAATATCCAAATACTGTGGCAATCCCTTGGATTAAAACAAAGCCGAATTTAGTATTTAATAATAAAGCTGCTAACGCAATTTGAATAACAACCATTAACCCAATATATTTATACTTGATTTGTTTCCTGTTTGAACTCACTAACAAAGCCAACCCTACCACTGCAAGTAACCCGATGATTGAAATTAAATATTTCATAATTCCTCCACTAAGATGTTTAGATTGTTTTACGTACACCTTAACTAAAAACCCATTCTTCATTACAGAATCCGGCTCCAATACTACCTGTTTAGAGATTGGAGCCGAAAACTGCTCTTGGTTAATGACTTAAATTATCCCGTTCAAGCTGCCGCTAAGCGCCAGTGAATTCGAATAGCTCAACTATTGGTCGGCGCGGGTTTAAAGTCCCCCACCGAGGCATTAGTTTCACTTTATTTCCCCATGTCCGTCGATTTAAAAAATCCTGGCAGTAATTCTGCAATTGAAGTTTCCAACAGATCACCCTTCAAGTTGGATAGATAGACTTTTGTATTGTTATCACTAAACTCAGCTATTACTTGTCGGCAAGCTCCACATGGTGAAACCGGACCTTCCGTATCGGCAACAATAGCAATTGCCTCTACTTTTGGTTCACCTTCTGAAACAGCTTTAAATATGGCTGTGCGTTCAGCGCAATTTGTCAGGCCGTATGATGCATTTTCGATATTACATCCACGGAAAACATGTCCACTTGTAGTTAAGACAGCTGCTCCCACCTTAAATTTAGAATAAGGTGTATATGCCTGTTTACGTGCTTCGATTGCTTCTTGAATTAAACTGTTTTTATCCATTAGGGGGCCTCCCACATACTTCTTCAATTAATTAATAGTCTGAATTTGCTGTTTCGCCTTTTGCAATAGAAACTCCAGAGCTTGCACCAATACGTGTAGCACCAGCTTCTGTCATCGCTTTAGCATCCTCAAGACTTCTAACGCCGCCGGAAGCTTTAACTCCGATTTCTGCTCCAACTGTTTTTCTCATTAGAGCGATGTCTTCCACTGTTGCGCCGCCTGTAGAGAATCCAGTTGATGTTTTAACAAAGTCTGTACCAGCAGAAACAGCCAGCTGACATGCTTTCTCAATTTCTTCTTTTGTTAATAGGCATGTTTCGATGATCACTTTTACTAATGCTTTACCTTTTGCTGCATCAACTACAGCTTTAATATCAGCCTCAACCTCATCATAACGGCCATCCTTCATAGCACCGATATTGATTACCATATCAACTTCGTCTGCACCATTTTCGATTGCATTAGTCGTTTCAAATGCTTTTACTTCAGGAGTATTCGCTCCTAAAGGGAAACCAATTACTGTACATACTTTTACTTCCGGTGTATCTTTTAGCATTTCTGCACATTTTTTTACCCATGTTGGATTCACACATACAGATGCAAATTTATATTCCTTTGCCTCTTCAACAATTGTCGTTACTTGTTCTTCTCTTGCATCCGCTTTTAATAACGTATGGTCGATTAAAGATGTTAATTTTGTAGTCATGTCTTAATTCCTGCCTTCCAAAAGCTTATATTAATGAATTTCTGTGTAAATTAATGTTGGAGCCTGTACTTTTTCAGTACTGATGTTGTATGCTCCATAAATTTTTTCCAATACATTGGCAATTTCTTCTGAGTTGGAATGTACAGTTACAAGTGATTCGCCTTCCGCAACTTCATCGCCAACTTTTTTATTCAAAACAATTCCAACAGCCAAGTCAATTACAGATTCTTTCGTAGCACGGCCTGCTCCAAGCATCATGGCAGCAACACCAATTTCCTCCGCCTGAATACCAGCAACATATCCAGAAGATTTTGCAGGGACTTCAATAAGGTATTTAGCCGTTGGAAGTTTGGATGGATCATCTATCACAGATGCATCCCCGCCCTGTGAAGCAAGGAATGTTTTGAATACTTCAAGCGCTTTTCCATTATGCATAACTTCCTCAAGCATGCCACGTGCCTCTTCAGTTGTTTCAGCTTTACCAGCTAGTATGACCATATGGCTTCCCAAAGTTAAGCATAGTTCATGTAAATCAGCCGGACCTTTACCTACTAATGTGTCGATAGCTTCTTTAATTTCCAATGCATTACCAACTGCAAATCCAAGTGGCTGACTCATATCTGAAATGATAGCTTTTGTATTTCTGCCAACTCCATTCCCGATATCAACCATTGCTCTTGCCAATTCTTTTGCATCATCAAGGTTTTTCATGAATGCGCCATCGCCTGTTTTAACATCCAGGACAATAGCATCTGCTCCAGCTGCAATTTTCTTGCTCATGATGGAGCTTGCAATTAGAGGAATAGAATCTACTGTTGCTGTTACATCACGTAATGCGTATAGCTTTTTATCAGCTGGTGTTAAGTCACCGCTTTGTCCAATAACAGCGATTTTATTTTTATTTACAAGATTAATAAAATCCTCATTTGAAATTTCCACATGAAATCCTGGAACAGCTTCCAGCTTATCAATGGTTCCGCCTGTATGACCTAGACCACGTCCGGACATTTTCGCAACCGGTACTCCAAGTGCTGCTACTAAAGGTGCCAACACAAGTGTAGTTGTGTCACCAACACCACCAGTGCTATGCTTGTCTACTTTTACGCCCTTTATTTGTGAAAGATCAATTTGATCTCCTGATTCAACCATTAACTCAGTTAGGTTAACTCTTTCTTCTTGAGTCATACCTTGAAAATAAATCGCCATAGCAAATGCTGACATTTGATAATCGGGTATACTTCCATTCGTAAATCCTTCAATAACAAACTGGATTTCACTTTTATTCAACTCATGACCGTTACGTTTCTTTTCAATAACGTCAACCATTCTCATGATTTTACACCTCATTTTTGAATTATCGTAAAATAGCCACCATTACTTGGAATAACCATGTAAGTGAAAATATTGGTAGCACTTACAAAACTAACTATACCATATTAATTGAACAAAAGTAACATTAAAGTATGAACAAATGTAAAACATTTTGTGAGCGTATCCTTATTGACCCCTTCATCCAATTTTTAACACCAAAAACCTCCTATTAGGATAAACAGGAGGTTAGAACCATATTCATATATAGGTGATATATTTATTTATCCAAAATAAACCTTGCCGTATATTGATCGGTGATTAATACATTGGCGAATTGTCCCTTTAGAGCCGCGTGAATGGAATCTACCTTTTGGGTGCCGCCGGCAACCAATATCGAATATTCTTTTACCTTCAGCTCCTCAAGGTCAATTCCCAAAGTACGTTCGTTCAATGAGTTGTTACATATATTTCCTTTTGAATCGAAAAAGCGTGAACAAATATCACCCACAGCCTTAGAATAAAGCATCTCCAAGTCTTCTTCCGTAAAATAACCAAGTTTAAAGAGCAGAGATTCTGGTTTAACCGGCCCACATGTGAATAATGCAATATTAGCTTCCTTTCCAGTTTCAATAATTCCTTTAATATGTCTGTCTGCCATCATTGCTTGTTTAACAACTACCTGGTCGACAATCGCCGGTAAAGGTAAATGCAATGGAGTAGTACGGAAAGCCTTCCCGAATAAATATAGAATTTCTGATACATAGGTATGCGTCTCGGAATGGCTGATTCCACCTTTAAGCTGCACAATCTTCACATTATTTACTGCCTTTTTCTTCAACTCGACTGCCACATGATAGAGAGTCGTTCCCCATGTCACTCCTATAATGTCATCATCCTTAACAATTGTATCAAGATATTCTGCAGCCTTTAATCCGATAGAAGTTTTGATAGTGTGATCCTCATATTGTGGTACAGGTGTTACTACTGCCTTTTTTAACTTATATTTTTCTTCAAGTTTAACCTCAAGATTCTCCAAATTTTCTTCCATATCATCTATTTTAATCTGGACAATCCCTTCTCTTTTAGCCGTTTGCAGCATACGTGACACCGTAGGCCTTGAAACACCGAGTTTTTTTGCAATTTCATTCTGTGTATAATCCAGTAAATAATAAAGTTTAGCAGCTTCTATCACTTTACTTTTTTTATCCGCTTCCATTTTGGTCCCCTAGTTTTCCACTAATTTTTACTCTTTTATTTCATTGACCTAAAAAACAATTGTCTTATTCCCCTGAACAATAATCCTGTCCTGTAAGTGCCATTTCACAGCTTTGCTCAGCACA
This sequence comes from Bacillus sp. z50, assembly GCF_058313585.1. Classification (NCBI taxonomy): domain Bacteria; kingdom Bacillati; phylum Bacillota; class Bacilli; order Caryophanales; family Bacillaceae; genus Bacillus; species Bacillus sp. z50. The sequence continues at coordinate 88,326 of NZ_JBZFQL010000003.1, read as the reverse complement.
TTTCTTTCAATGGATTGTCCTATTTTCTTCAATTGCTGAATATTATCCTGATGATTAACCCGCATAATATCCTGTTCAATGATGGGCCCTTCATCTAAATCATCTGTTACATAATGACTGGTTGCTCCAATTAATTTAACCCCTCGTGCAAACGCTCTTTCATACGGTCGTGCTCCCATAAACGCCGGCAGAAAGGAGTGATGAATATTAATGATTTTATTCTCATATATTTCAACAAAGCTTGGCGAAAGAATTTGCATGTAGCGCGCTAACACGATTAGATCGATTTGATGTTTATCGAGCAGCTCCTTCTGCCTTAACTCCGCATCTTCCTTTGTTTCCTTCGACACAGGTATATAGTAAAAAGGGATGTGCAGCGATTCTACCAACTCTTTAGCAGCCAGATAATTACTGATTACGATCGGAATCTCTGTCATTAAATCTCCTGATTGCCACTCCCATAGCAGCTCTCTTAAACAATGGAGCTCCTTTGAAACAAATATAGCCGTTTTCTTTATGTGATAGTTAAAAATTATATCCCACTTCATCTTAAACTTATTCGCTATTGAAAGAAATTCTTCTTTTAGTTTCTTCTCGTTTTTAGCCAGATCAGGGCATTCGAATTCGATCCTCATAAAAAACGTACCGCCATTACTGTCTGTTGAATATTGATTTGATTCCAGGATGTTAGCGCCTTGTTTAAACAAGACATCAGATACTGCTGCCACAATTCCTTTTTTGTCCGGACAGCTAATTAGCAGGCGCCCTTTATCTCGCTGACTCTCTTTATACAGATTTACATGCTTTTCAGCGATCGTTTCCATTCCCTCACCATCCTGATCTGCACAGATATGTATTTATCCGCTTACATTCCTTACATTTTATCACAAATATTCCATCCTACCTGCTGAAATATTTTTATACTAATAATTTAATTGTTTCGGTAAAAGAGCAAAATGTAGCACTTCCTCATCAAGCCTTTATAATCGTTGATTTGCCAGCATTATAATTTTATTCACCAACGTTCTTATTCACCGTGTGAATGTTGATTCTTTATACGTTTTGACTATTTTTTATCCCATCTTAAGAGACGCATTTCTCGCAATAAATACGATTTATTAATTATATTTTCATTTCATGTTTCTAAAGGTATGCTTAGCGGGTAAATAGGTAAATATTGTTTTATTAGTTGAAGCTGCTAATAGAGAGATGCGAGGTGGTACAAATGGGGCATAACCATACAATGATGCAATTTTTTGAGTGGCATATTTTACCTGATGGTACTCATTGGAAACGGTTGAAGGAATTAGCGCCAGTATTAAAAAACTGCGGAATAGATTCTGTTTGGATCCCACCCCCAACGAAAGGACAAACACCTGAAGATACAGGTTATGGTATATATGATTTATATGATTTAGGGGAATTTGATCAAAATGGTTCTGTACGCACGAAATATGGTACGAAGGATGAGTTGATAGAAGCAGTTGAAGCATGCAAAGAAAATGATATTTGTGTGTATGCAGACATCGTTATGAACCATAAAGCAGGTGCGGATGAAACAGAGAGATTTAAGGTTGTAGAAGTTGATCAGAATGACCGTACACAAGAGATATCGGAACCATTTGATATCGATGGCTGGACGAAGTTCACGTTTCCCGGGCGCGGTAATACGTATTCTGATTTCAAATGGAATATGGAGCATTTCAATGGAACTGATTATGATGAAGGAACCATTCGAACAGGTGTATTTAAAATTCTCGGTGAAAATAAAGGCTGGAATGAACATGTTGATAAAGAGTTTGGAAACTATGACTATTTAATGTTTGCCAATATTGATTATCGCCTTCCAGATGTACGAAATGAAATGAAAAATTGGGGAAGATGGCTCGCTGAAACCATTAAATGTGAGGGGTATCGCTTAGATGCCGTTAAGCATATTGATTATACCTTTATTAAAGAATTTGCCATTGAAATGAGAGAAGCTCATGGTGATGACTTTTATATGGTGGGAGAATACTGGAATCCCGATTTACGGGCATGCCAGGAGTATTTAGAAAAAGTTGATCATACACTTGATTTATTTGATGTGCCTCTCCACTATAAATTACATCAAGCTTCTCAAATGGGACGAGATTTTGACCTTACAACCATTTTTCATAATACTCTAGTAGAATCTAATCCTTTAAATGCGGTAACCTTCGTAGACAACCATGACTCACAGCCGGAAGAATCTCTGGAATCATGGATCGAAGATTGGTTTAAACCATCTGCTTATGCACTCATCTTACTTCGCCATGACGGTTACCCGTGTGTTTTTTACGGGGATTATTATGGAGTTGGCGGCGAAAACCCAGTTGGGAGAAAAAACAAACTGATTGATCCGCTTCTTTATGCAAGGGTCCATAAAGCCTATGGAGAACAGGTCGATTACTTTGACCATCCAAATACCATTGGGTGGGTAAGATTAGGAACCGAAGAAAAGGAGAACTCTGGCTGCGCTGTTGTTATTTCAAACGGTGACGAGGGCGAAAAAAGAATGTGTGTAGGAGCTGAACGTGCCGGAGAAATATGGACTGATTGTACAAGCAACCGACCAGATAAGATTAAGATTGACGAGGAAGGCTGGGCAACATTCCCTGTAAATGGTGGCAGTGTTTCTGTGTGGACCAAGCCTGACCCAGAAGATTAAAAAGCTTAAGCTAGAGTAGCATCCAGAATTTATATAAACAGGGGGCTTTTGAGTGATGAAACACTGTTTACTGCAGTGTTTCATCACTCATAGCCCCCTCATATTTTTCATCATTTCACTAAATCATACGAAATGATTGCCGGTTTACCGGTTCTGGGATCCTCTACAATAGAAGCATCAATCTGGAATACTTCTTTTAATACTTCCGAACTCATAACTTCATTAGAACTCCCCTGTAAAATTAACTGACCCTTTTTAATCGCAACCAATTCATCTGCAAACCGGCTAGCATGATTCAAATCATGGATCACCATCACAATGGTTCGGCCATCCTCGTGATTCAGTTTTTTTAAAAGCTCAAGAACCTCCAGCTGGTGAGCCATATCCAAATACGTGGTTGGTTCATCCAGTAACAATAACCCCGTCTCCTGGGCAATTGCCATTGCAATCCATGCACGCTGACGTTGCCCGCCGGATAAGGAGTCCACTGCATGATCTTTAAAATCACTTAATCCAGTAACACGAATCGACCAATCGACCATTTCTCTGTCATGTTCATTTAAGCGTGAGAAACCGCCCTGATATGGAGTTCTTCCATAAGAGACCAAGTCGGTTACAGATAGACCGTTAGGAGCCTCCGGTGACTGGGGCAGGATGGCCATTTTTCTGGCAATCTCCTTTGTAGGTGTATTCTTAATATCTTTTCCATCTAAAATAACTGATCCGTACATAGCAGGATGTAATCTTGCCATTGTCTTCAAAATGGTCGATTTTCCACAGCCATTTGGACCAATAATGGCTGTAATCGCTCCTTTTTTTATATCTAAATTCAGTGAAGGAACAATTACATTTCCGTCGTAGCCTATTTTTAAATTCCGAGCTGATAATTCCAAAAGGTTTACCCCTCCTCTACTTTGATTTCATTAAAAGATAAATAAAATATGGAGCACTGATAATAGAGACGATTACCCCTGAAGGAATATCGACACGGAACATATTTTTACCCAGCATATCTGCCAACAGCAAAATAAAGGCTCCAATCATAGCTGAGGCTGGTAAAAATGCACCATGTTTAGGACCAACAAGCTTCCTTGCAATATGGGGTGCTATTAGTCCAAGAAAAGCAATCCCCCCGCCAACTGTCACACCTAACCCAGCCAATGCAACTGCGGCACCAATTAAAACTAAGCGCTCTTTTTCTGTACGAATTCCCAGTCCTGTCGATACAAGACTCCCAAGATTTAATACATTCAGTGTGTGTGATTTATATAAAATAAATGGAATTAAGATTAAAAACCACGGCAGCAAGGCCCACACATATTTCCACTGTGTAGCCCAAAGATCTCCGGATAACCAGACCATCGCTTTCATGAAATCATGCGGATTCAATCTGAGCTGCATGGCAGTTAAGACAGCTGAAAATCCAGCATTAATACCGATTCCAACTAAAAGAAGGCGAATCGTGTGCAGCCCTTTCTTCCATGATAATGCCAATATCAATACGGCTGTAAGCATGGCACCGGCAAATGCAAACAAAGGCATAATAAATGTGCCTATCTGGCTCTGACTGCCAAGCGTAGATTGAAATACAGTGATATAAATTAATACAGCAAGACCAGCTCCGGCATTAATACCTAAAATCCCAGGCTCCGCTAATTCATTCTGAGTAACTGTTTGCAATACTGCTCCCGATACAGCCATTCCTGCTCCTACCAAAATAGCCAGTAAGATAGCAGGCAACCGGATTTCAAATAAAACAAGCTCCTGCTTAACTGTTCCATTTCCCACAATCGTCTGCCACACCTCTGCTGGTGAAATACTGACTCTTCCTATATTCAGACTGATTAAACTGACCGCAATAATTAGTATGAACAAAGCAATCCATACTCTTGGCAAATTAGTAATCTTCTTCAAAACAATTGCCTCCCTTCACTGCGAACAAGGTACAGGAAGAAAGGAACTCCAATAAGTGCTGTCATAACACCAACCGGAGTTTCATATGGGGGATTAATCACTCTTGAGGCAACATCGGCCAACAATAACAACGCACTTCCGAGAACAGCTGCGAGAGGCAGTAACTTTCTATAGTCCGTTCCAATCAACATCCTGGTTATATGAGGAATGACAAGACCGATAAAACCAATCGTCCCAGAGACCGCAACCGAGCTGCCAGTCAGTAATAAAATAACGATAATTCCTAAAGCTCGGACTAGCTTGATGTTAACCCCAAGCCCCTTCGTTACATCCGTACCAAGCGATAATAACGTAAGCGAATGTGCAATACTAAGTAAAATAGGCAATCCTATTAAGCCAACCGCTGTAATTATTTTTACCTCAACCCAATGACTATTCGCCAATTCACCTGCATACCAGAAGCTAATATTTTTCGTGACATCAAAATATAAAGCCATGCTGGTTGTCAAAGAACTTAAAAACATCCCAGTTGCCATACCCGCCAAAGCCAATTTAACTGGTGTTACCCCTCCTCTGGATAAGGCAGATAAAGAAAATACCAATAGGACAGCCAATCCTGCTCCAATCATGGATGCACTAATAGAACCCATTATGGATAATCCAGAGAAAACCGTTAATGATAAAACTAAAGCAAATGCAGCCCCATTGGATACTCCCAAAAGAGATGGTTCAGCAAGTGGATTTCTAGTCAATGCCTGCATAACAGCACCAGAAATGGCTAAGTATGCCCCAACAAGGCCTGCCATCAGTGCCCGCGGCAATCTGATTTCCCAAATAATCTGATGTGTCACATTATCAGGATTTCTATGGAGCAAAGCCTCCCATACTGTTGAAAGGTCTATCATTTTTGTTCCAATTATTAATGAAGTAATAAAAATAACTAGTAGTAGTAAAAAAGACAGCGGGAGAACAATGCCAATCCGTTCCCTGCGAGATGGAATATTTCTATCCTCGTTCTTCTGCACGTACGTTCAGTCCTTCAAAATTATAATATGTAGTCCAAAGGAATCCACCTTTCTAGTGTTACCTTAAAATGAATAGGTATGAATTTCCTTTGACCCTTCAAATGAGAATGATTATCATTAATAGTAACGAATTTATTTTACATACTAAAGGAGGATATAGCAATGGTAATAAATAATAAATACACACGTCTTCTGGTATTCATGCTGTGTGCAGTATTATTGCTTGCAGCCTGTGGCTCAAATGATGACAATGATACTTCTAACAAGGAGCAGTCTGACAAGAAGGTTACAGATGCAATCGGTGAAATGAGCTTCCCTAAAGACCCTAAAAGAATACTGGCACCAAATTTAGAGGATTATTTAGTCACTTTGGGCATTAAACCTGCTGCTCAATGGTCAATCGGTACAACTGTTCATAATTATTTACAGGATGAACTTAAGGATGTTCCTTTGATTTCATGGGATATGCCGATAGAAGATGTGATCGAAGCGGAACCAGACTTAATTATGTTCGAATCTGAAGCTGCTATTCAGGAAGGCCAGTATGAGGAATACAAAAAAGTAGCTCCAACCTATGTATTTAAGGAAGAAGATGCTGCTGACTGGAGAACTTTACTGACAAAAATGGGCGAGTTGTTCGGTAAAGAAGATCAGGCAAAAAAAGCAATTCAAGACTATGAGGATAAAGCTGCGGAAGCTAAAACAGCAGTTAAAGAGAAAATCGGAGATGAGTCTGCCGCTCTGATTTGGGTAACAGGCGGTCAGTACTTTGTTTTCGAGGGTGATCGTTACGCTTCAAATGTACTCTATAATGATTTAGGAATTAAGATGCCAACTTATATTAGTAAACTTGGTGAAGCACAGGCAACATGGCAGGGCACTTCACTTGAGGCATTAGCGGATTTGGATGCAGACCACCTCTTTATTGCTGCAGCGAGCGGCGAACCAGGAATGGAAACATTGGAAAACAGCTCTATTTATAGATCCATTCCGGCTGTCCAAAAAGGAAATGTTTATACATTTGAAGATTCCAGCAACTGGACAACCAATGCTAAAACGGCCAATGCTAAAACAATCGATTTGGTACTAGATTCCTTAACTAAATAATAAACAAAGGAGGCTCTTTTTTAAGAGTCTCCTTTTTATTGTATGTCTGAAGCTTACTTTTTTCTATTATATAAATCCTCTCTTCGGTCCTCAAAAACGGAGATGCGAGTTCGTACCTGATCGACTTCCTGTATGTTTAAGTCAGCATAAAGGATAGATTCTGCTGTAGAACCAATTGCAATTGTATCGCCCCATGGATTGATAACCATGGAAAACCCGCCGAATGTGTTATTAGGATCTTTTCCGACTCGGTTGACAGCTATAATAAATAGCTGGTTTTCTATGGCTCGTGCCTTCAAGAGCGTTACCCAATGATCCACTCTTGCTTCCGGCCATTCTGCCACTACGAATATAAGCTTTGCTCCCGCCAAAGCATGTTTTCTTACCCATTCGGGAAAGCGGATATCATAGCAAATCAGGCCTCCGCTCATGTTCCCATCTATCTTAAATAAATTCTCTTTTTGTCCCGCTATAAGATATTGATGTTCATCCATTACGTTAAAAAGATGAGCTTTATCATACTCAGATATGACCTCTCCAAAGCGATTGAATACATACATTCTATTAAAATACCCTTTTGAGGTTTTCACAGAAACAGAGCCGCCAACAATATTGACATTGTACTTTAAGGCCAGTGAGGAAAGTAGCTTAATCGTTTCCTTTCCTTCAAGATCAGCAAGATCCCCCAGCTGTTGCAGTGCATAGCCTGTATTCCACATTTCAGGTAGCACAATACAATCCGCACCATTCTGGGCCGCCTCAGATATAGACTCTGTTACATGCTTAAAATTTTCATTTGGCTTTCCATACTCGATATCCATTTGTACACAGGCGATTTTCAGGTGGCTTCCCCCTCTCTCTTCTATTAAATAGGTTATTTCAATACATGGCTGATAGCAACTTTGATGCTATCTGTTTACCCAATATGTAAATGAAAATGGAATCGGGCTTAATCATCAACTCCATCATCCAATTCTCCACTAAGAATTTATAATTGTCTGATCATAACCATTCGGATTTTGCCTTTGCCATTTCCATGAATCTGCGCACATATCCTTCAGACTCTTTTCTGCTTTCCAGACCAGTACCTTTGCGGCCTTTACGGAATCAGCGTAACTAACAGCCACATCACCGGGCCTCCGTTCCACTAATTCGTAAGGGATTTTCCTTCCGCTAACACTCGCGAACGCATCCACCAGGTCCAGGACACTGTATCCGTTTCCTGTTCCAAGGTTAAATGCTTCTACTCCGGATCTACCCTGCAGATATTCCAATGCCTTCAAATGGCCCTTCACTAAATCGACTACATGGATATAGTCGCGGACACCCGTACCATCATGAGTTTCATAATCGCTGCCAAAAACGGATAATTTATCTCTTTTTCCAATGGCAACCTGTGTGATATATGGCATTAAATTATTGGGAATACCACTTGGATTCTCACCGATTCTTCCTGATTCATGAGCTCCTATAGGGTTGAAGTACCTCAGCAAAGCGATACTCCATGCTGGATCGGAAACATGCAAGTCACACAGAATTTCCTCTATCATTAATTTTGAACGTCCATATGGATTGGTTGCTGATAATGGAAAGGACTCATCAATCGGTACCCGATCCGGCATACCATATACAGTGGCAGAGGAACTGAATACCAGCTTCTTCACCTGATGCTTCGCCATAACTTCACATAGTCTGATGGTACCCGTCACATTATTTTCATAATATCTCAGAGGCATTGAAATGGACTCACCAACTGCTTTTAAACCGGCAAAATGGACAACTGAATCAAAATCATATTTTGCAAACAATTGGTCAATAGCTTCCTTATCTACTAAATCTATATTATAGAAAGGAAATTTCCTACCAGCTAACTCTTTCACTCTTTCAATTGCTTCCACATGACTATTAGAGAAATTATCCAGCACCACAATATCATAACCCGCTTTTAAGAATTCAACCGCCGCATGGCTGCCTATATAACCAGCACCACCTGTAATGAGTATCGCCATCCATGATCCACTCCCCTGTTTCTCACGATTGGTAATCAGAAATACACACACTAATTTTACCTTATTTAGAATTATGTGGTATCTAATTTCTTTATGAATTAAAAATATTAAAAGAAGAACAGGGCAGTGGATACTCAATTTATATTGCCGCGAGTCGATTTTTAGGCTTGTTTAAATATCACTTGTTTTAGCTTTAAGGAATTCATCTTTAATCTTTTGCAGTAACGACTGATCTGTCAGAAGGCGATAACCTGTATTAGCCAAGGCTTTTGCACCAATAATGACAGCTTGGTCTCCAAGCTCAGATATAGCACATTCTCTAAACTCTTCTGTGTGGGCTATTAAATCATTCGGACCAATTTTGATATAAGGATGCGCTGTCGGAACAACATGGCTTACATTTCCTGCATCTGTTGAACCGGATGCATTCCGCGTATCCTGTACAACCTCCTCACCTAGAGCTGCCAGTTCTTCTCGAATTACCTCATCAAGAGCCGTGTTCAGAACGAAATCATGAACTTCATTTTGAAATCTTTCTATTTTCACATCAGCTCCGGTTGCCAATGCCGCACCTTTAGCAATCTGAATAATCCTTTCCGATATTTCCTCACAACTTTTCCAAGTTGCCGCTCTAATATAGAATCTTGCAGAGGCATAATCAGGAATGATATTAGGCGCATCTCCTCCATTTGGAATAATGCCATGAACCCTTATATCTGTCGGCAGCTGCTGTCTCAATGCGCCAATCCCATTAAATAATTGGATGACCGCATCAAGTGCATTAATCCCTTCCTCTGGTGCTGCCGCAGCATGCGCCGGTTTCCCATAAAAATGAAAGTCAAGGGGATTAACAGCCAAGAAAGGCTGAGTTGTTCTCGTTTGACCGGAAGGATGAATGATAATAGCTGCATCCACACCGTCAAACAATTGATGCTTTACATAACTACCCTTCGCACTTCCATTTTGTCCCCCTTCTTCTGCCGGGGTACCGTAAACAAGTACCGTTCCCCCTATTTCCTCCAGTACTAAACCAAGCGAAATTCCAGCCGCTACGCTGGTGATGCCAATGATATTATGGCCGCACGCATGGCCAAGGCCAGGAAGCGCATCATACTCGGCAAGAAAAGCTATCGTAGGCCCCGGCTTTGAGGATGACTTCCTCGCTATAAATCCAGTTTCATGACCGGCAATATCATTTGTTACCTCAAAGCCAGCATCGATTAATACCTTGGTCAGTGTTGCAGATGCAAAAAATTCCTCATTCCCTATTTCGGGATTTGCATGAATTTGGTGGCTTATATTTATATATTTGTTCTTCTGCTGATCAATATATCCATTGATAATATCTTTATGAAAAATGCGACCTCCGTTTTTAATCATTGCTCTGCCTCCAATCTCTCTAATAGTCTTATACCTATGTTAGTATCCGAAGTAATTCATTGATCGACTGCCGGGCTGGTCCAGGCATCCTGATAATTAACCAATTCTTCTATTGAAACAAAAGCTGGAATGGTATTCCCTTTAAATGTTTTAAGGATAAAGTCCTCCACTTCCTCGGAATGATAGATGTCTACCAGTTTTTTTAGCTCAGCGCGGTCTTTATCCCCTTTTTTTATAGCGATAATATTAATGTATGGTTTGGCCGTTGCACTTTCATGGAACAAGGCATCTTTTAATGTCAATCCTGCTTCAACTGCAAAGTTATTGTTAATAATAGATGCATCTACATCCTCAAGAAAACGCGGTGTATTCCCGGCAGCTACCAGTTCGAGGTTAATATTTTTTGGATTTGATTTAATTTTTTCCAAAGAGCCTATTCCATCAAAATTATCTGTTAGTGTAATGAAGCCAGCCTCCTGCAAAAGAAGTAGCGCTCGGCCAAGATTTGTACCTTCATTAGGGACAGCAATTTTAGCCCCATCAGGCAATTCCTTTAAATCCTTATGCTTATTTGAGTAGATTCCCATTGGTGCAATAACAGTAGAGCTTAGTGGCTCAAGATCTAATTTTCTTTCTTCCACTTGTTCTTCAAAGTAAGAAATGGTCTGGAATGCGTTAGCATCCACTTCGCCATCATTTAGAGCTGTATTCGGCAAAATATAATCACTGAACTTTACAAGCTCTATATTGAGCCCCTTCTCCTTAGCGAGTTCAGCAATATAATCCCATATTCTTGTGTCTCCGCTGCTTACTCCAACCTTAATGGTAGAGCTGCCCTCTTTTGCACTGCCTTTCGAATCGCTTCCACATGCTGCTGTTACGACAGTACATGCAATTATTAAAATAGTAAGAAAAAGTTTTTTCATTTTTTCCATCTCCTTCTTTATCGTCTTCTTATTTTTCTAGCCAGCGTATTACCTATGGATTGTAAAAGCTGTACAATGATTACCAGTGCCGCAACGGTTACAATCATGGTGTTAGTGTCAAACCTCTGATAACCATAGGTGAGGGCAAGATCTCCAACTCCTCCAGCTCCTACTGCCCCTGCCATTGCTGAGGCTCCAACCAGCCCAATAGTTGCTGTTGTAAAGGTTAAAACAAGAGAGCTAAGTCCCTCTGGTATTAAAAACCGAAAAATGATCTGCCATTCAGTCGCGCCCATTGACTGAGCTGCTTCAATAATTCCCTTATCAACTTCCAATAATGAATTTTCAACCAATCTGGCAATATAAGGACCTGCATAAAATACAAGCGGTACAATGGCGGCATTCGTTCCAATCGCCGATCCAACAACCAATCGTGTAAATGGAATCAAAGCCACCAATAAAATAATGAAGGGAACCGAGCGTAAAATATTAATGATTGGGTTCAATATATTAAACACCCACTTATTCTCCAGAATGTGACCCTTTCTCGTTATGACGAGTAAAATCCCTAAAGGCAATCCAATCACGGCCGCGAATAGTAAGGAGAAGAAAACCATATAGAGTGTGTCACTGAATCCAATCAGTAACTGTTCAAGTGTAATTTCCATTCCTAAAAACTGTTCATTCATGATAGCTTAACCTCCTGCAAGAGCACATCCTCACTCTCTATGTATTGGATCGCCTTCTTTATTTCTTCTGTTTCACCGATGACCTCAACGATTAAATTCCCAAAAGGGGTTTCCTGTATTTCAGAAATATTGGCAGAAAGAACACTTAAATGGACATCAAAACTTTTCGCCACTGTTGAAAGTAGATGCTTGCCAGACGAAGATCCCAAAAAATTAAGTTTCCAAACTGCTGGTTTATTCTCCTTTAAGGATTTCAAAAAGCTCTGCGGAATCTCGTCGTGAATGACTGTTCTAACAAACCGCTTGGCAACCTCAGTGGTTGGCTTGGAAAAAATATCAAGAACAGGCCCCTGCTCAACAACCCTCCCATTTTCCATGACAGCGACCTTATTGCATATCTCTTTAATCACCGACATTTCATGTGTAATAAGCAAAATTGTTATATTGTATTCTCGGTTTATTTTTTTCAATAGCTCTAAAACATCCCTGGTCGTCTGCGGATCCAATGCCGATGTAGCTTCGTCACATAGCAGGATAGATGGATTCGTGGCCAGAGCTCTCGCAATTCCAACCCTCTGCTTCTGTCCCCCTGACAATTCATCCGGGTAACTTCGACCCTTAGCTGATAACCCCACGAACTCCAGTAATTCTCGAACTCTATTTTGAATCGTTTCTTTACGAACGCCGGATAGTATCAATGGAATCGCTACATTATCAAATACCGTCTTAGATTGAAGTAAATTGAAATGTTGAAAGATCATCCCGATTTTCTTTTTCTCTGCCCTTAATTCCTTTGCTTTGAGACTGGCAAACGATTTACCATTCACAAGGACCTCCCCCTCAGTAGGCCGTTCAAGCATATTAACTAAACGCAAAAGTGTACTTTTCCCGGCCCCGCTGTATCCTACCACTCCAAAAATATCCCCTTTTTCAACCGTTAAATGAACGCCTCTCAGAGCATCTACGCTTTGACCATTTGCTTGATATGACTTTTTTATGTTTCGAAACTCAATCATGTTCTCTCCTCCAGGCCTAAAAAATTCGAAATGCAAAAAGCCCCTTCTGTCATTAGACAGAAGAGGCTTTGTATGAACATATACATAAAAAGACAAGTAGAAATATGTTCGCTTAAAGCTTCCTCTTATCTCTCAAACAGATGTTTGTTGGAATTAGCACAGTATTTTTACCATAGTAAAAATCCGCTGCCGAAGTATCATAGGGCCAAATCCCTCCACTTCTCTCGATAAGAATCGCTTGCTATTCAATTAAATTTGATGTTTCCAACTATATCCTATCTTGTTTAGCAATGTCAATAATAATTTATAATATTTAAAATATTTTTGATTTATAATAAAGAATATCCTAAATCAAGTTACAGCAACTAAAATTCATGAATATTTCCAATTCATGAATCATTTTGGTCAGTTATTCGTATAGGATATTAAGGTAAATTATAGAAAAAATAAGGAGGGGTACTTTGTGGGAAATATCTTCATCTATTCCATTATCATTGGGATTATATCGGCACTTATTCTTGTGCCATTCAAAAATAATGAAAAATTACGTATCCATATGAAGGGGAAAACAAAACTGCTTGTTTTTGTCAGCTTAGCTGCATTAATCACGATTGGAGCATTTTTATTTTATTACTTCACCCTATTGGATCAAACTATCTCTTCTCTTTGGATTTTTGTCATCATACTAACCTTGCTGGGTTCAATGCTTGCTACGGGTATGGAGAGAACCATTAAGGGTATTTTATTTGCAGGTAGTTTGCTTGTCGGTCTCTATTTTTTAACGGCATTTCTGTTCAATGCCGATGAAAAGTATACTATAGCTAAAATGGACATCAAAGAAGAAATTCAAACATTTGATGAAAATAAAAAGCCGGCCAGCGTGCCTCCTCAATACGCGCGCAATAAAATGAAAAAAGCATTTGGCCAGGTACCAAATACGAGCTACTACGAATTAGGGAATTTACAAATCCAAAAAGTAGATGGTGAGTATGTTTATATTGCTCCAGTCGAATTTTCAGGATTCTTCAAATGGCTGAAAGGGAAAGAAACTCCTGGTTACTTTATATTGAGTGCTACAGATTCATCAGCCAACCCAAAATTTGTTGATGCAGAAATGATCTACACTCCTTCTGCATTCTTCAATAAAGAAACAGAGCGCCGTATTCGTCTACAGTATCCATCCTACATATTCTATGGGGATTCACAGCTTGAAGTAGATGATAATGGCACGCCATTTTATATTCGCTCTTATGGTGATTTTGTCTCTGCCAGAAATGGCTTTAAGGTAAAAGGTGTTGTGGTGATGGATGCCAAAACTGGGAAGTCCAACTCTTATTCCCTTTCTGAAGCGCCCGAATTTATTGATGGTGCCGTTGCACCAGAAGTCGTCAGTACACAAAACAGCTACTTCGGAAATTATATTCATGGCTATTGGAACAGCCTATTTGGAAAATCAGATGTTAAACTGCCTTCTGATGAGGGTACCGAAGCGAATGTAAGTCCGATCTTTGATGAAAATGGAGATATGTATTATTTCACTGATTTCACGAGTCCTAAAGAAGGCGTCGATTCTATGCTCGGCTATGCGCTCACAAATTCCAGGACAGGTAAAGCTGTCTATTATACAGGTAATATGGAGGAATCCTACATGGATTCACAGGGTGCCCTGCAAATTATCGAGAAGAAGTTTATAGAAAAGAAATGGGAAGGAGAAATGCCCATCATCTATAATTTTTACGGTGAAGCCAGTTGGTTAACAGGAGTCCTGGATTCAAATGGATTCCTACAAAATTATTTCATTGTATCTGCTGCCAATCCTGAAATAACAGCATATGGGTCAACGCCAAATGAAGCCTTAAAGCTATACAAAACAGCACTTCAAAAAGGCGGCGGAACGGTTAACGGCACCTCCACAAGTGTTGAGAAGAAAATCGATGGGAAAGTTATCAGAGTCTATAAAGAAAAATCAGGTGAATATACCGTCGTTTCGTTCCTTCTGGATAATGGACAAAGCTACAATATGTCCTCTGAAAAGGATCCTTTGATCATATATCTGCAGGAAAACGATGAGGTATCTGTAACGTACCTGGATACCGGGGAAAACTTTTTACCTGTTAACGGTATTACAATTAAGAATTTACAATAATATATACTGAAGAAAATAGATCATCCTCACTCGAGGATTGATCTATTTTTTAACAACTGGACTAATTTTATTACCCATATTTAAATTATTGTTAAATATATAGTTAGAATCGTGTTGAATAGGGTAAATAAAATTAGTCATAAATACTCATAATAGGTAGTGTTTACATTATTAAGAGGAGGGCTTTGGAGTTAAATTCTATAGATCAATACCCATACTGGATGTAGTTCCAAAAGAATTAGAGCACAAATGGAAATATACTTTAGAATTCATTCTTCAGAACTAAAATTTGCTTAAGATACACTTACATGGTTAAAGCATTCTCAGCTGTTTTCCATACATAATCAGTATTAATATGTGAGTTAGATTATTTTCACATAACATTTAGGAAGTACTTTCCATTTACAAATCTCTATATATTTTATTAGATTAAATACGTATAATACTGCTCTTTTTTTATTTCTCCACCCTTTATTACATCTTTTTCTTCACAACAAATAAATGGAAATCTTATAGTAATCTAATATTATTTGGTAAGTATTGATTGCCAAAAAACCGTATCTTTATATATACTCATAGAGATACATACATTCTGTTATAAGATTAAAACATCCCTTTTAACCCGCCCCAATTGGATATAGAGGGTTTTTAAACGTTACTTATATGAAGGAGGTTCACAATGAAGAAATTTTCAAAATTCACATTCCTAATAGCAATGGCTATTGTCATGATTGCTTCATTTATATTCCCGGCTTTAAACACGAAAGCAGAAGGAAAAAAATATGAGATTGCAACAGATATTACATTTGCCCCATTTGAATTCCAGGAAACGAATGGCGAATTTGTAGGTATAGATATCGATTTACTCAATGCTATAGCTGAAAATCAAGGGTTTGAAGTAGAAATTAAGCCGCTTGGATTTAATGCAGCCGTACAAGCACTAGAGTCCAATCAAGTAGACGGCGTTATTGCCGGAATGAGTATAACAGATGAAAGACAACTGAAATTTGATTTCTCCGATCCCTATTTTGAATCTGGTGTCGTAATGGCGGTTGCCGAGGGAAATGAAGAGATTAAATCCTATGAAGATTTAAAAGGAAAAAAGGTAGCCATTAAAACAGGTACAGAAGGTGCCAGCTTTGCAGAAAGCATAAAAGATAAATATGGCTTTAAAACGGTAACCTTTGATGATTCCGCCAATATGTATGACGATGTTAAAACAGGTAACTCTGCAGCTGTTTTTGATGATTACCCAGTTCTGGCATATGGGATTACGCAAGGCAACGGATTAGAAATCGTTACTGAAAAAGAAAAAGGCGGCTCCTATGGATTTGCTGTCGCTAAAGGGCAAAATGCGGAATTGATTGAGCAGTTCAATACAGGTCTAGCCAATCTAAAAGAATCCGGTGAATATCAGGATATTATGGATAAGTACTTGAAGGCAGAAAAAAGCACCGATACTAATAACGGTTTCTTCGGCTTATTAGAATCAAGTATGCCAAGTCTGTTAAAAGGTCTTCAAATGACCCTGATATTGACTGTCGTATCTCTTGTTATAGCATGTATCCTAGGTATTATATTTGGTCTGATGCGTGTGTCCCATCTCAAAATCTTAAGGGCAATCGGCGTCATTTACGTAGATATCTTTAGAGGAACTCCACTGATTGTTCAAGCTTTCTTTATCTATTTCGGTATTCCAGCAGCACTTGACTTCCGTATATCTGCAGTTGCTGCCGGTATCATAACATTAAGCTTAAATGCTGGTGCATATATGGCTGAAATTGTACGCGGTGGTATCGAATCCGTTGATAAGGGACAAATGGAAGCTGCCCGGAGCCTTGGTCTTCCATATAAAAAGGCAATGGCAAAGGTTATCCTTCCACAGGCAATCCGTCTGATGATTCCATCTATCATTAACCAATTTATCATTACATTAAAAGATACCTCTATCCTATCCATCATTGGTATTAATGAATTGACTCAAAGCGGAAAAATCATTATTGCCAGAAACCTTGAGTCCTTCCAAATGTGGCTGATTGTAGGGTTTATATACTTTATCATTATTATGATTTTAACTAAGGTATCAAACCGTATGGAAAGGAAGATCCAAAATGGGAAAGCTTAAAGTAAAAGGATTAAAAAAATCATACGGGAAGCTGGAAGTACTAAAGGATATCAGTCTTGAGGTTAAAGAAGGCGAAGTTGTCTGCTTAATCGGCCCTTCTGGATCCGGTAAAAGTACACTTCTGCGCTGCCTCAATTTACTTGAAGAAGTAAATGAAGGTGACGTAACAGTTGATGATAAACATTTAACTGATAAAAACACAGACATTAATAAAGTTAGGGAAAATATCGGAATGGTATTCCAGCATTTCAATCTCTTCCCGCATATGACAGTACTAGATAATATTACTTTGGCTCCTGTTGAGCTGAATAAAGCTACAAAAGAAGAAGCAAAAAAAATCGGCTTAAAGCTATTGGCTCGTGTGGGTCTTGAAGATAAGGCCAATGCCATGCCAGCTCAACTGTCCGGCGGACAAAAACAACGTGTGGCGATTGCACGAGCTCTTGCCATGAACCCTGACATTATGTTGTTTGATGAGCCTACGAGTGCACTTGATCCCGAAATGGTCGGTGAGGTTCTGAATGTTATTAAACAGCTTGCACAAGAGGGTATGACCATGGTAATTGTGACTCATGAAATGGGCTTTGCCCGTGAAGTAGCTGATCAGGTCATCTTTATGGATGGCGGTTATGTTGTGGAAAGAGGAACACCTGAAGAAATCTTCTCCAATCCGCAAAATGAACGAACTAAGGATTTTCTTGATAAAGTTTTATAAGGATAAGTTAGGGCACAGTGCTTAAGCACTGTGCCCTTTAGTATTTCTATTTTGATAACCTCCTTCTTGCTGATGTAATGACTATCCATATATGCAGTTACTAAAAGGCCTGATATATATGAATCCTGCCTTTACTCTGATATAAACTTCTATTTCCTGGTTACATGCAACCCTTCATGCAAACACTCCAATATTTTCATAAAAACCTTTATTACGCGCAAAATAAGCTTTAGTATTAATCCAGTTCCCTTACTTTCTGAATTTTCCAGTTTCGAACCGTTCTCTCCAAATGATATTATTATTTTAGTATAATAAATAAAAGTAAAAGCTATAAAATAGGAGTGTTAAAATGGATTCAATTAGCTTTATTGAAATAATACAATTTGTTTTTTTAGGATTACTGCAAGGTCTTACTGAACCTATCCCTGTATCTTCAAGTGGCCACTTGGTCATCTTTCAGCATTTTTTCGGACTTAACATTCCGGGATTAAGCTTTGAGTTGTTTGTAAACTTTGCGTCCCTACTGGCCGTTATCTTTATTTATCGAGCAGATTTAATGAAGTTGATTAAAAATGGATTTTCCTATTTAACAGGTTCTGATAAATCTACCGCCACGAAAAAGGATTTTTATTTTATTCTTTACTTAATTGTTGCTACAATTCCAGCTGCATTTATCGGTCTTTTCTTTGAGGATCAAATCGCATCTATTTTTAAGGGTGTACGTGTCATTGGCTTTGCGCTGATTATCACAGGTATTGCTTTATGGCTTATCCGTAATTTAGAGGGCAGGAAAGCTGAGGGAGAACTAACATTTAAGGATGCCATTATTGTGGGATTATCACAGGCTGTTGCTTTAATACCTGGAATCAGCCGTTCCGGTGCAACGATCGTATCCTCTATGGCTATGGGAATGAACCGTGAAACTGCGTTGAAATTCTCGTTTTTTCTATATATCCCAATCAGTCTTGGCGGCATGGTATTTTCAGTATCCGATATGGTGAACGATCCTGATTTAGGAAGACTGCTGATTCCGTATGCATTGGCATTTATAGCTTCCCTCATCGCCTCCTATTTTTCACTGCGTTGGTTTATGGATATTATGAAAAAAGGGAAATTAGGTTATTTTTCTATTTACTGTTTTATCGTAGGAATCCTCGTTATTATCTTCGGTTAACTTATAAAAAGGAGAACAAGCATTGGTGCTTGTTCTCCTTTTTATATTTGCGAGTCGTTTTTATAGTACACTATATTTATATATACTATACATTTTGAGCTTTACATGACAAAACAACTAATACCCTAAAATAGTTCGAGCTACTTTACCACTATTCGTAATCCTAATAAATAAAGAACGGGTGATGGTTATGTTTAAAATTTTATTAATTGAAGATGACACCAGCCTTTTTAAAGAAATTAAAGAGAGGTTAACCCAATGGTCTTATGAAGTATATGGCGTTCAAGATTTCGGAGAGGTACTTAATGAATTTACGGATATTCAGCCTGACTTAGTCCTTATTGATATTCAGTTGCCTAAATTTGACGGTTTCCATTGGTGCCGGCTGATACGGACGCACTCCAATGTACCCATTTTATTTTTATCATCGAGAGACCACCCTACTGACATGGTGATGTCTATGCAACTTGGTGCTGATGATTTTATACAGAAGCCCTTTAACTTTGATGTTTTAGTTGCAAAGATTCAAGCCATTTTACGAAGAGTTTATAATTATAATGCTGATCAAACACAGCTGAAAATCTGGTGCGGAGCGACCATTAATTACGAAAAAAATACGGTTGAAAATGAACTTGGATCAATAGAGCTTTCAAGGAATGAAATTTACATTTTAAAGCAGTTAATCGATCATAAGAATAAGATTATCAGCAGAGATACTTTAATTCGCAGTTTATGGGATGATGAGCGGTTTGTCAGCGATAATACATTAACGGTCAATGTGAATCGGTTGCGAAAAAGGCTGGATGAACTTGGACTCGGACATTTTATAGAAACAAAAGTAGGTCAAGGTTACATGGCAAAAGAGACGGCTGATTCTTTATGATAAAGAGCTATTTAATTGAAAGACGAAGCTGGATTATCTTATTCCTATCAATTCATCTATTTATACTCTTTGTGGCTTATATTGACCAGTCTATCCCTTTTCAATCAATTGCTTATATCGTCTTTTTATCTGTAATTTTATTTACCATCTTCATTATCATACGCTATAAAACTGAAACGCAATTTTATAGAAGTTTAGATAAACGGGAAACTGATTTAGACATCTCCACTTTGCCGGATGCAAGGAGCCCTATTGAACGAATTGTTCTAAATAGTATCCTGAATCAAACAGAGCAGCTGAAACATGCAACTGCACATAGCCAAACCTTAATTGAACAAGAAAAAGATGACTTACTCTCCTGGATTCACGAGGTTAAAACTCCGCTAACAGCCATGAATTTAATCATTGATCGCCTTGAGGATGAACGAACAAAATCTGAGCTAACCTATGAATGGATGAGAATTCAACATCTTCTTGATTCTCAACTTTTCCAAAAGCGACTTCAATTTATTGAAAACGACCTTTTAATAGAGAATTTAGATTTACGTAAAATTGTCTATAAAGAAATAAGAGAATTGCAGAGTTGGTGTATCCAGAAAAGAATCGGCTTTGACCTCCAGCTGGATATTACCGAGGTTGTAAGTGATGCCAAGTGGTTGAGCTTTATTATTAGACAGTTATTAACGAATGCAGTCAAATATAGTCATGACTCAGATATTATTATTTCAAGCCGCCCCCTGCCAAATGAACATATCATTTTAACCATACAGGATTTTGGCCGCGGCATTGATCAGAGGGATTTGCCGCGTATCTTTGATAAAGGCTACACTTCTGCTGTGGAACATACCGATAATGCTGCGACAGGTATGGGCTTATATCTAGCTAAAAAAGCAGCAAATCCTCTTATGATTGATATTGGAGTAGATTCAAAACTAGACGAAGGCACCCGATTTACGCTTACCTTTCCAAAGAAGAATGATTTTGTTGAGGTCATTAGCATGTGACAGGAATGTCACATGCTTTTCTATTTTGTTCGGAGAATAGAAGGATTTGAATAGAACGTCCTCTATATAATGAAGGTATCAATTAAAGGGAGACGATTCCATATGAATATATTAGAGGCACATAAAATCCATAAATCATTTGGTAGCAAATTTAATCAGCAAGAGGTTCTAAAAGGCATTGATATTACTATTAAAACAGGAGAATTTGTTGGAATAATGGGCGCCTCCGGTTCAGGAAAAACGACTTTACTTAATGTATTATCTTCGATTGATAAAGTCAGCACAGGGACCATCATGATTAATAATACAGAGATGACAGCAATGAAGGAAAAGAAATTAGCTGAATTCCGCAAGCATCATCTTGGCTTCATCTTTCAGGAGTACAATCTATTAGATACCTTAACCGTTAAGGAAAATATTCTTTTACCATTATCTATTAGCGGCTTATCCAAAAAAGAAGCTATAAAGAAGTTTGATGAGGTAGCTAAGGATCTTAGCATCCTGGACCTGAAGGATAAATACCCAAATGAACTCTCAGGCGGTCAAAAGCAGCGAACATCTGCAGCAAGAGCGTTTATCCATGAACCAAGTATTATTTTTGCCGATGAACCTACAGGTGCCCTTGATTCTAAATCAGCATCCGATCTGTTAAATAAACTAAGTGAATTAAACCAAAAGAGGAATGCAACGATTGTATTGGTTACACATGACCCTATAGCAGCCAGTTATTGCAATCGCGTTATTTTTATTAAGGATGGACAAATCTATACACAGCTAATTAAGGGCCAAGAAGATCGTGAATCCTTTTTCAGAGGAATTATTAAAACACAAGGAATCTTGGGTGGTGTTATGGATGAGCGTTAAAACACTCATATGGAGAAACCTCAAAAAAAATATAAACAACTATTATCTCTATGTATTTGCTTTAGTTTTCAGCGTTGCCCTTTACTTTTCATTTGTTACTCTGCAGTATGACCCCGCAATGGATGCTGCTAAAGGTTCGATAAAAGGAGGGGCTGCACTTCAAGTAGGATCTATTTTGCTCATTAGCATCGTACTTGTATTCCTGCTCTTTGCCAATAGTATTTTTATTAAAAGGCGGGGCAAAGAAATTGGTCTATTCCAGTTAATCGGTATGACGAAATCGAAAATATTCCGTATTTTAAATATGGAGAATGCGATTCTCTACTTTGGTTCATTGGTGGTAGGTATTTTTATTGGATTCTCCATTTCAAAGCTTATTATGCTTATACTAATTAAATTAACTGGTGTCGAGGATATAGCTGCTCTACGTTTTTCAGGAGAAGCGCTAATCCAAACTATTATTGTGTTCAGTGTGATCTATCTACTAATCATGTTATCAAATTATCTCTTCATTAAAAGACAAACTATATTATCATTATTTAGAGTAACTTCTTCCACTGAAGTAAAAGTCAAAAAAATATCTAAATTTGAAATCACAATTGGTATACTTGGTCTTTTTTTAATAGGATCTGGATACTATATTTCAACTAAACTTTTCGGTGAAGATTTATCTACTGGCGATGAGTTAATAGCAGCAATGTTATATATTCTTGGGGCTGTGATAGTTGGGACCTATTTGTTTTATAAAGGCTCTGTGACCTTTATTTTAAATAGTATTCGTAAAAAGAAAGATGGTTATTTAAATGTGTATGAGGTTCTCTCTCTCTCATCTATCATGTTTCGCTTGAAATCGAATGCTATGTTATTAACAATCATCACAACTGTTTCAGCACTTGCAATCGGTTTACTCTCCTTAAGCTATATTTCCTTCTATTCAGTAGAGAAAACAGCGAAGAATGATGTTCCAGCTAACTTCTCCTTTATGAATGAAAAAGATGCTGATCATTTTACAAGTGTCCTTCGTGAAAATGGCATTGCTTTTAAGGAGAAGAAAGTTGACGTTATTCAATCGAGAGTTAATATTGAGCAAATTATAGAAACCAGCCTTAATGTACTTGATCTTCGACTGAATTCTATGCCAATGCCTGTTATCAGTGAAAAGGCAATTGACGATGTTGAGTTATCTACCCATGAGGCTTATTTCACCGGGTATAGCGACATGCTGAAAAATACGTTGGATTTTAAAGACACAGGTAACATCCAAATAACAGGTAACAACATAACGATTGACCAAAAATATACAGGCCTAAATAGGGATTATGTGATTTCCTGGAACTTTACCATCAGCGGTATACCTGCTGTAGTTGTGGATGAATCTACTTTTCAAAGATTAAAGGATGATATAGATCCAGCTATCCAGGATGCTGACTCACTCTATATTGGGATTGATATCACAGATAATGAACAGCTTCCAGAAGCAAATAGTCTATTCAACCAATTAGCTACTCAGGATGATACACATGAATCTCGTATTAACATGATCCAAGATAACAAAAAAAGAATGGGATTAACGATGTTTATTGTCGGATTTCTCGGTTTAACATTCCTTATTACATCGGGCTGCATTCTTTACTTTAAACAAATGGGTGAAAGTGAGGACGAAAAGTTAAACTTCTCTATCTTAAGAAAACTTGGATTTACCCAACAGGATCTTTTGAAGGGTGTTAAGCTAAAACAATTATTTAATTTTGGAATACCACTCATATTAGGTCTTTGTCATAGCTATTTTGCAGTTAAGTCAGGTTGGTTCCTATTTGGAATAGAGATTTGGACACCGATGTTACTAGTAATGGTGTTGTATACAGTATTCTATTCTATATTTGGAGTATTATCTGTTTCATATTATAAGAAAATCATAAAAGAATCGTTATAAAATTATTTATGGAGCTCTTGCTTTAAATAGCGGGAGCCTTCTTTTCATTTTGAAGAAAATAATTCGAGGAAAATTCTATAAATAGCGTGTTTTAATGATGGGAATTTAAATTTATGGTGCATACTCTAATTGCCTTTGTCTATTCATTTTAGATAAAGGCATTTAATGAAGTATACACCATTCCTAAAGTAGCAACTTTAGAGACAAATGTTATCACAATTGCTTTCATATTAGATCCTCCCTTGTTTCAATATTAGCCCAATATCGCATATGATTAATTACATTAAACAAATAATACAAGAGCCATTGTTACAAATTTAAGTCCAAATACAATTCCTAATCCTTTCATTCTGCCTTTCCTCCTATCTTTTTTTCTTTACGTTTGCATTCCTACAAAGAGCAAATATTACTACATACAATGTTCATTACATAAATAACATTAACGCCATTGTTACAGCTTTAAATCCAAATACAATCGCTAATGGTTTCATTCCTTCTCCTCCTATCTTTTTAATTACATATTGTCCTATTACATAAAAATTTGCATTGCTGTATAAACTAACAATAATGATCCCGCTTTAAGCGCAAAAGTTGATACTACACTTTTCAATTTCACAATCTCCTTTTCAAAAATAAGTGATCTTTCAAGTTGATTTCTCAACCTTACAGATACAGTATAGTCCAAAATGACTATAACAGTCCAGTGAAATTTTCAAAAAAAGTTTGTGAAATTATTCACTTATATTTTGTTAAGCACACCGTTTAATCTATTGGTATACATAGTTGTATACAAGTATTCATAGAAAAATATGATTGTGAAAGCAATGAAAACACTTCCAAAATCATGTGATTTATTTCACAAACTGTATTACTCTATAAAAATATAGACTATAACAGTTTTGTTATCTTGATAATTTTTTTCTAGATTTTATTCACAAACTTTTGTCTGTCTGCACCCAATTAATTCGACCTTCAATCTTCAATAAAAAAACCTAACCGAATGTTAGGTTTAAATGAATGAGGAATTTAATCCTTTAACATAATAAAGATCAACTCGAACAACTCGAATATTTGTTTAGGATCTTTACTTGTTATCTCCTTAATTTTATCCAGACGATATTGCAGCGTATTTCTATGAATATGTAACTCTTTTGATGTTAATGTCATATTGCCATTCTTATTAATATAGATCTGCAAGGTCTCCAGCAATTCCGGCGAAGAGATAAGAGAACCTTTAATATAGGAGTGATTAATAAACGAATCTATACCTATCTCGCTGATTCTGGATAAAAAGGATACATCCATATAATGAATAACTCTCTTTTGAAGATTTAATTTTTCACTAATTT
This sequence comes from Bacillus sp. z50, assembly GCF_058313585.1. NCBI lineage: Bacteria > Bacillati > Bacillota > Bacilli > Caryophanales > Bacillaceae > Bacillus > Bacillus sp. z50. The sequence goes on along the minus strand of NZ_JBZFQL010000003.1, from coordinate 63,378 downwards.
GCATAGCACTGATTGCTTGATGATAGCTCTCAGAAATAGTGTCTACATGACTTCCAACACTGATCTTTATAGTCGAATTTTCATTAGTTAACAGGTCAGCCAAGGGTTTGACTCCGATATTATCCTGTAGCAGGATGATGGAATGCTCATCTTCCTCAAAAACAGGATAATTGATTCTTTTAGGACTTGGCTTTGGCTTTGCAATCAGGACAGATGTTTTTCTTGTCAGATCAAGCTGATAATTCAGGGCTTCCCTTTTTATTTCATCTGAGTATTGGTACTTCGTTTCTACTAATAACTTAAGAAACGCGGACTTCTTTTTACTAATCTCCTCCATACTCTTCAACGCGATTTCTTGTTCAATTAACAGAGAGACTGTGGTTTTGACTAGTTTGCAAAAAGGGATTACCTCATCCGGCTCGCCACTAATCCCAATAACACCTACCATCTTTTGATTAATGACAATCGGTTCATTTGTACCCTTTTTTTCGTACCTATTATCCTCTGTTATTGTAATCATCCTGCCTAAACGTAGGGCTTGGACTGCTCCAGTATGAAAGGTTCCGATTCTGTCCTTACTCCCACTGCCGATAATGATGCCCTTTTCGTTCATAATATTGATATTATATGGAATATCCGCCATCATTTTATCGACAATATGTTGCGCCTGTTTATTAGTTAACTGATACATGGTGAACAAAACCTTTCTTTATTTCTGTACCGCCTTATCTTATGATCCGTAAATCTTCTCCTATATTTCCATTATAAACTAACAAACCTCTCATCACTTTCTTTGTGCGTTTGCACAAAGAAAATCATCTATCCATCAATAGAATTGTAACCGCTACCAAACTATAATAAGACGTATTCCACACTACTTAGGAGGTTACAAGATGGACGGGATTATGATTAGTTGGATTGGGGCTTTAGCTGGTCTGGCAATAGCCATTATCTTAATCTTAAAAAAGCTGAACCCGCTGTATGCTCTATTTTTAGGAGCCATACTCGGATGTTTAATAGGTGGAGCTAACCTTGAGGAAACAATCAATATACTTGTTGGCGGCACTCAAAGTGTTATGGGGACTGTTATTCGTGTTCTTGCCGCTGGAGTTTTGGCTGGTGTCATGATGGAATCCGGGGCTGCAGAAACAATCGCCCAATCTATTGTTTCTAAATTAGGGGAAAAGAAGGCTCTCATTGCATTAGCTCTTGCCACCATGATTATTACAGCGGTTGGGGTATTTATCCCTGTAGCTGTCCTGATTGTAGCGCCTATCGCTTTATCAATTGGTAATAAAATGGGCATTTCAAAAATTGCTCTATTATTAGCACTATCCGGAGGAGGAAAAGCGGGTAACATCATCTCGCCAAACCCGAATACAATTGCAGCAGCCCGAGGGTTTGATTTAGAACTTAGCGATGTAATGATTGCAGGTCTTATCCCAGCAATTTTCGGCTTAATCGCAACTGTTCTCATCGCCACTTTAATCAAAAATAAAGGCGAAAAAGTTTCAGATAATGAGGTTGTGGATCTTGATCATGGTTCAGCTAACTATCCTCCACTGAATAAAGCAATCGTAGCTCCATTAGTAGCCATTATCTTATTAATGATTAATCCAATCGGTTCAATTTTAAATATAGAGGCCTTATCCAGCTTTAAAGTAGATGCTATGTACATTCTCCCCCTTGCAGGTATCATTGGAACAATAGCTATGGGGAAATCAAAAAATTTATTGAAATATACAGCATCAGGCTTGGATAGAATGACAGTAACTGTGTTAATTCTAATTGGTGCAGGTGCCATCGGAGGATTAATTTCTCAATCCAATCTATCCGCACAGGTTGTTTCATTAATTGAAGCTACCGGTATCTCTGGTACATTCCTGGCACCTATAGCAGGTATTTTAATGGCAGCAGCCACTGCCTCTACATCTACTGGCGTTATTATTGCCACAGGATCATTCAGCGAAGCTATTTTAGACATGGGAGTTGCACCACTTGCCGCTTCAGTTATGGTTCACTCAGGTGCAACAGTAATTGATTCATTACCGCACGGAAATTATTTTCATGTTACAGCGCAAAGCATGAACATGTCCATTAAACAAAGGATGTCCGTAGTCGGCTACGAAGCAATTGTCGGTGCAACCATGACGATTGTAGCCACCATTTTATTCGGATTTATTTTATAACAGGAGGGGTTACAATGAGCAAAACGTTTGTACTTGCACCAGATTCTTTTAAGGAAAGCATGACAGCAAAAGAGGTATGCATTGCAATGGAAGCAGGTATTAAAAAGGTCTATCCAGATGCAGATTTTATCCATGTTCCGATGGCAGATGGCGGAGAAGGTACTGTCCAGTCACTCATTGATGCAACAGGCGGCACTCTCTATTCATTAGACGTTACAGGTCCACTCGGCAACCCCGTAACTGCTCGATATGGAATTATGGGGGATCATGAAACCGCAGTTATTGAAATGGCAGAAGCCAGCGGTATTCACTATGTCACCCAAGAAACAAAAAATCCACTCATTACTACTACATATGGTACAGGTGAATTGATTCGCGCCTGTTTAGATAAAGGGATTAAAAAAATCATCATTGGAATTGGCGGCAGTGCTACTAATGACGGAGGAACAGGTATGGCTGAGGCGCTGGGTGTTCAGTTTCTTGATAAAGAAGGAAACCATATCCCTAGAGGAGGTGGCTACTTAAATCAATTGCATACAATTGATACGTCTAAAATAGATACACGTCTAGCTGATGTAACCATGATAGTTGCCTGTGATGTAACGAACCCTTTATGCGGCGAAACTGGAGCATCTCATGTTTTCGGGCCTCAAAAAGGCGCCACACCTGAAATGGTTAAACAGCTAGATCAGAATCTAGCGCATTATGCTGACATGGTAGAGCAGCAATTAGGACAAGCTGTTCGGAACACCCCAGGCTCTGGAGCTGCTGGTGGCCTGGGTGCTGGCTTACTCCTGTTTACAAATGCCACTCTTCAAAAAGGGATTGACATTGTAATCGAATTCAGTGGGTTACGAGAAAAACTTAAGAACGCTGACTACGTGTTCACAGGCGAGGGCGGCATTGACTATCAAACGCAATTTGGCAAAACACCTTATGGGGTCGCGCAAGCTGCAAAAGAACTTGACAAAAAAGTAATAGCAGTTGCCGGATACATTGGGGAAGGTATTGAAGAGCTTTACGACAAAGGAATCGATGCCATCTTCGGAATCATCCCAGAACTCGCACCCCTAGACCAAACCCTAAAAAACGGCCCTAAAAACATAGAAAGAACCTGTGAGAATATTGCAAGAGTGCTGAAGGGCCTTGATCAGGAGTAAGGAGCATAAGACAGAGGCTCGGAGGGGATGTTCTTCCCCCGCAGAGGCTATGCTTATGTCCCGAACTCCTAGGCCCTGAAGCCAGACTACTTAGAGTGCTGAAGGGCCTCTAAGTACGGAACGAAGACTAAAAACGCCACGTCCTGTGGCAACGTCTTCATGACCTACATCCTGTAGGCCCGCGAAAAGCATAAGACGAATACTCGAAGGGAGGGTTCTTCTCCCGTAGATTTTTGCTTATGACTCGAGCTCCTAGGCCCTGAAGCCGGACTACTTAGAGTGCTGAAGGGCCTCTAATAAAGGAACAAAGACTAAAAACGCCACGTCCTAATACACCTTCAAAAGACCTTTAGAACCCTCATCTCGGAAGCCTCCGACAACCATTTCTATGCGGTTAGGAACCTATGTCAAATCTGAAAGACTTTAGTGTATTTCCTAACATTACAAATAATAAAAGAGGCTGGGACATAAGTATTTCAGTCAATGATAAATCCGAACTATTAGGTGATATTTTAATAAATATTTCGCCTAATAGTTCGGATTTTTATTTGTTTTCAATAGATTAGTTAGTTCTATATACCATTATTAAACTTAGTGGAATGGAGCGGAAGCCACCGACTCCTGCGGGAAGTAGAGGAAAGACTGAGACCTGAGCAAGGCGCAGCCTAGGAGGCTAAAGCCCTCCTCCCCGCGGAAAGCGAGTGGAGTAAGCGCGCAATGAAACGAACTTTTCTTCCAACTTAACTCTTTAATAAGTAACAAAGTCGATAAATTAGATATCGTTCGTCTTTTCAGGAACGTTTATAAGTTATTGTTCCAATCTTCTTTTTTAGTCCTTATAATCCTCTTATCCCTTTTGATAGTCTCCGCATATTCTATTTTATGAAATACCAAACCAAATTCTCATGTCTTCTCCAAAATAACCGATTACTTTGACATCCATTATACCTATATTTAATTATGCACTGAGTAATGATAACTAGTTTTTTAACCTGAACCAATATAATTAATAGTAGTATTTAACTGTTATCCTAGATACCTATCCATATACCACTTTAAATTTGATATATTTGTAAGCGGAGCCTAAAACTCTCAAAAAAATACAAAGGATAGGTGCCTCGTATGAAACTATGGAGTAGTATTAAAGGTCGGATCTTTTTAACAAGTACAATGGCAATCAGCTTGGCAGCAACATCATTTATGACAAGTGAAGCAGAAGCCACCAATCACAAGCATCATAAGCCTAAGGGACAATCACAAGTAGAACTCCGTATTATGGAAACGACAGATATTCATACTAATCTTTTAAGCTATGATTATTATAAAGATAGCTCCGCCCCTAACATAGGTTTAGCTAAAACAGCTACTCTCGTAAAAAAGGCACGTTCAGAAGTAAAAAATTCTGTATTAGTTGATAATGGCGATTTAATTCAAGGGACACCTCTTGGCACATATAAAGCTAAAATCGATCCGTTAGAAAGAAGAGAAACACATCCAGCCATAAAGGCTATGAATATCATGGATTATGATATAGCGACTCTTGGAAACCACGAGTTTAACTATGGGTTGAAATATCTGAACGAAGTATATAATGACGCTGATTTTCCTGTCATTAATGCAAACGTATACATTGATGATCAGGATAACAATCCACGCAATGATGTACATAAATTCCAGCCCTATAAAATCGTCAATAAAAAAGTTAAAGACCAATCCGGAAAAACCAAAATCATCAAGATTGGCTATATCGGGTTTGTTCCACCACAAATCAACGAATGGGACAAGGCCCATCTTGATGGAAAGGTCATTACAAAGGATGTTGTAGCAACTGCTAAAAAATACATTCCTGTCCTAGAGAAAAAAGGTGCGGATGTAATTGTTGCTATGGCTCACTCCGGTTTTAATGGGAATCTCGATAATACAGAGGATACCGTATATGCTTTAAGCAAAGTACCTGGTATTGATGCTCTCACTTTTTCACACACACATAAAGTATTCCCAGCTAAAACCGTTACTGAATTAGATGCTTTATTCAAAGATTCTGCAGGAAATCCTCTTCCTGGTGTTGATAATACTAAAGGAACCATTAATGGCGTACCTGCTGTTCAGGCAGGGTATGGTGGCGCTGCACTTGGAATTATTGATTTGACATTAAAACAAGTAAAAGGTGAGTGGGAAGTATCCAAATCTCAATCCTCCACAAGGAGTGTTGACGAGTCTGTACAACCTGATAAATCGATTGTTCGTGCTGTTCAAAAGGATCACGAAGGTACGTTGAAATATATTGATACTCCTATCGGTACTACAACTGATGATATTTACAGCTACTTCGCACTGGTTCAGGACGATCCATCTGTTCAGGTCGTTACGAATGCACAAAAATGGTATGCAGAAAAGTACATTGAATTAAATAAACCGGAATTAAAGGATTTGCCTATATTGTCTGTTGGTGCTCCGTTTAAAGCTGGCCGAAACGGTGTTGATGAGTTCACCGATATTAAAAAGGGCGATTTAACCATTCGAAGCGCCGGTGATTTATATCTCTACGACAATACATTGAAAGCCGTTAAAATCAAAGGCTCCGTAGTAAAAGAATGGATTGAAATGTCGGCAGGTAAGTTTAATATGATAGACCCTGCCAAAGAAAGTGAACAAGAACTATTGAACCCTTCCTTTGCAGTATATAATTTTGATGTCATCGATGGTGTCAATTATCAAATTGATGTGACGAAGGCTCCAAAATATGCACCAAACGGTACTCTTATAAACCCAGAATCAAGCCGAGTAATTAATCTGGAGTACAATGGAAGTCCAATTGATCCAGATCAGGAATTTATCGTTGTGACAAACAACTATCGTGCCGGTGGCGGAGGTAACTTCCCTGGATTAAAAGGCAGTGAACTGGTCATTGATTCAGCAGATGAAAACCGCCAAGTTCTAATGGATTACATTTCTGAAGTAAAAGAAATCACACCAACTGCTGACCGCAACTGGTCTATTGCTCCAATATCAGGAAATGCGAATGTCACATTTACAACTTCACCAAAGGCAGAAGAGTATATTACAGATGAAACACCATTCACGTACACAGGAAAAACAGACTCTAAAGGCTTCGGAATCTTCAATATCAATCTAAATCGTGGAGTCAATGTTCAGTTACTGGGATTAAATGATTTACACGGACAGTTAGATACTGTCACTACTGTTGGAGATTTACCAACAGGACCTATTTCATATACAGCGGCAGCATTAAAGAAGGAAGAAGCTACAAATCCCAATACATTTCTAGTGCATGCCGGGGATATGATTGGAGGAAGTCCGTTAGTCTCCGCTTTATTCCAGGACGAGCCTACCGTTGAAATATTAGAAGCAATCGGATTTGATGTCGGAACATTTGGCAACCATGAGTTTGATGAGGGCATTGATGAACTAAAGCGTATGATGAATGGCGGCGACCATCCTAAAGGCAACGCTGACTATGACGGAATGAACTTTCCATTAGTAGCTGCCAATGCTTTTGACACTAGAGATGGGAATTTAATCACCCAGCCCTATACAGTTTTAGAAGCTGAGGGCGAAAAAATTGGTGTTATTGGCGTTGTAACTCAGGAAACGCCTACTATGATCGTAACAAAAGGAAATGAATCATTAAAAATCACAGATGAAGTAGCTGCCATCAACAAATATACAGATGAACTTAAGAAACAAGGAATTGAGGCTATTATCGTGCTAGCCCATAATCCCGCAACGCAAACTGGCTATACCGATTCCTTCGATGCAAGCCGGATTGCAGAGCAGATTAATGATGAAGTCGATGTGATTTTTGCGGCACATAACCATGTAAACGTGAACCGTGTTGTTGATGAAAAATTAATTGTTCAAGCTTACTCCTATGGAAATGCTTTTTCTGATGTAGATATCACCATTGACCCACTAACAGGTGATATCGTCAGCAAAACAGGGGAAATAAACACCGTTTACCAAAAGGACTATGCTCCAGATTCAGAAGTCTCATCTATTCTAAAAAAATACTCTGATCGCGTAGAACCCATTAAGGCGCAAATAATAGGCAATAATACGGCTTCTCTTGAAAAAAGCTATCCAACTACAGCAAGAGAATTCAGTGATATTGCCCTCGGTAATTTAATTGCAGATGGTATGAAGGCAGCCATGGATTCAGATTTCGCCTTAATGAATGGTGGCGGTGTACGCTCTCCATTAGACACAGGCGAGGTGACATTTGGAGATTTATTCGCCATCCAGCCCTTTGGTAACGTATTAAACAAAGTAAAGCTTAGCGGAGCTGATTTAGAAGTTATTTTAAATGAACAAATCACCGCAAGAGGTTTAGATTACCACGTGTCCGGTTTTAAATATACGTACACATATGACGACCAAGCGAAAACTGGTAAAGTAGTCGATATCCTTTTACCGGATGGCAGTAAAGTCGATCCGAATAAAGAATACACAGCCGTAATCAACAACTATATGTATGGAAATATCAGTACGAGCTTTGGTAAGCTATCAACAGATATGGAAGTCGGACCAGTTGATATAGATGCAACTGTTGAGTTTGTAAAAACCTTGCCTTCCCCGTTTGAGTATAAGGCAGAGGGTAGAATTCAAAAAATAGATTAACAAGTGATTAAAGGACTGCCAATTTCATAATAGGCAGTCCTTTCTTAGTTTTACTTATTAAATAAACTTAAATATTGACCGTATCCCTTTTCCTCTAACTGATCTAGAGGGATAAATCGGAGGGCGGCGGAGTTAATACAATAACGTGCTCGATCCGGGCCTGGCCCATCATCAAAAACATGCCCCAGATGAGAGTCTGATGTTTTGGACCTTACTTCAATTCTTCGCATCCCATATGAAGTATCAAGCTTTTCTTCCATTTCATGTCGCTGTATTGGTTTCGTAAAACTCGGCCAGCCACAGCCGGCATCATATTGGTCAAGTGAACTAAATAAAGGTTCACCCGAAATGATATCTACATAGATTCCCTCTTCCTTATTGTCCCAATATTCATTTTGAAATGGTGGCTCTGTTGCATTATTCCTTGTCACCTCGTATTGGAGCGGTGTTAATTCCGCTCGAAGCTGCTCATCACTTTTTGTATTCTTCCAATTATCTCTTATAAAACGAGCACGGCCAGATCCCTCTTTATAAAGATTATAGTGAAAAGGATTCTTCTTATAATAATGCTGGTGCTTCTCTTCCGCTCTGTAAAACGGACCAGCCGGGAGTATCTTCGTTACAATTTCCTCCTGAAATCGTCCACTGTTGGCTAGTTCCTTCTTAGAATCCTCGGCTAAACGATGCTGCTCTTCATTATGATAAAAAATGGCTGTTCGATAAGAATCGCCCCGATCATTAAATTGCCCTCCGGCATCTGTCGGGTCAATTTGCTGCCAATATTGTTTAAGCAATGTTTCATATGACATTTTTTCAGGGTCATAAGTAATTTGAACAGCTTCATAATGGCCTGTTGTATCACTGCAAACCTCTTCATATGTTGGATTCTCCGTATGTCCACCCGTATAACCGGATACGACTTTTATAATTCCCGGCTGCTCGTCAAATGGTGATACCATACACCAAAAACAGCCGCCCGCAAATGTTGCCAGTTCCAACTGATGATCCATTCAGTATACACCCCACTATCATTATTTTGGGTAATCAACCCTACTATCTTTTCCAACCCTACTTCTATCGTATTCAAACTCATATGCGTATTTATATAAACAATAAAAATGATTCCTACTATGTATCTTATCCCTCAAGTAAAAAGGCTGCTCTAAATGGTTTTATATTAAGGCAATAATAAAGGCAGTGCAAACAAAAGGTCTCATTACCCTTTGTTTAACACTGCCCCTTTAATTCATTTATTTTTTAAATGTACCAGGCATAACGACTGCTTCGACAACTCCCCTGGCACAAAGTATTTCATCAGCATAAACCTCTGTTTCCACTTTCCACTTTTTCGGGTGGATTTCAGTTAAAGAACCGATTGCAATTAATGGGACTCCCTCAGGTGTCGGTTTCATAAAATCAACATGTAATGAAGCAGTTACGAATCGAGGTGGAATTGCATCATCTCCCACATCAAATCCGTTTTTTCGATGGAGAGCCAGAGAGGCAGAGCCAGTCCCATGGCAATCAATTAAGGATGCAATGACTCCTCCATAGACAAACCCTGGTATTGCCATGTGATCAGATTTTGGCTCATATACGGTTTTAGTCTTATTACCATCCCAGCCAGTTCGAAAATGATGTCCATCTTTATTCAGTCGCCCACAGCCATAGCACCAAGCAAAATCATCTGGATAAATATCCTGGATTGCTTTTTCAATCATCTTTATCACCAAATCACTCCTTACTAAAATGAGTAGCTAAAGATTTTTTCAATTCAATATGCATATAAATCTGAGCACATTATCCTTTGGTTGGGTTAATGGCTGCAGGTGCAACTTCTTTTTGTCATAATTATGAACCAGTCTTTTCGGATTCAATCCACATCTTCTGTTCTTCTTCCTCTACGATTCTACTTTTTTGTTGCTTTTTTAAATTAATATAGCCAATTGCTGTGACAGTGAACGCACCGAGAGCATCTACAATAATATCTCCCATCGTATCCATTACAGCGTCTCGCCCAATCAAGACAACTCCCTCTCCTGTAATGAATTTTTGCATGTTTGTTCCTAAGACACCATCAGCAAGAAACTCATAAATTTCCCAAACGGTTCCACAGGTTATTGCAAAACAAAAGGCGAATAGAGCCACAAAAAAGGGACTTAAATCAATTGTTTTCTTGGTATTGTTAAGGAAATTCACAATAATGAATCCTAACGCTCCCAGCATAGCTGCACTAAAGCAATGTAGAATTAAATCCCAGTAAGGAACTTTATAATAAAAGTTTCGAACCTCACCAAGATAGATCGCACAAAATAAAAAGATAAAATACATAATTTCCATGATATCCGGTATATCAATGCGGAAGCGATGTTCAAGTTGGGATGGCAGGAAAATAACTATACATCCTGTTAAACATTGCAAAATCATTAATACATAATCACTTTTCACACGTTCATATTCATTTTGGGCAACGCCTGATGGGGCATTGATTAACATGTATATAGCATAAATGACTGATATCGCGAGTAATAGCAGAACTACTCTAAAAGTCCAGTTTTTCCTTTTTTCATATTTTATGTATTCCACTTTAACCCCTCCTCTCTCTTATTTTACCTTTATTGCCCTACATATTGGTATGGCAATGCTATAAAAGAAGAATTTTAATAGGATTACATAGTTTAGTAACTAAAGAGCTATCGGCTTAACTAGTTGTATGTTACACTTTCCCTTATTGGGTAATAATACCAAAATATCAGATATCTATGGCGGTGAACAGATGAGGCTTCCTAATGGGATAACCGGATTCTTCGATTCAGCAGATAATCAACTGACACCAATGGACGAAAGGCAGTTCAAGCAGCTCTGTTATTCTATTGTTAATTACAATGGCGGAACGCTTAATAAATGGAGAGATCCTGCATATCCAACGAGTTTTTATCATGCACACATATCATTTAATAATGAGGAATTACATATTTTACTGAATAAGCATTATCCCTTGCTTGCTTTTGCCTCAAGTGTTGAGTATGAATACATTGAATTCATTGATCTCCCCCATCTTGTCGAGACATTTTCCTCTTTTTATAAAGTATTGCATACAAGTGAGCTGAACGAGACTGTCATTATTAAAAATCATTTAAAGCATGATTTTTTACAAAACGAACATGATTTAACTCTCGCTGAATTAGAGAAAATTAAGTATTGGAAACCTAATATAGTTGGAGAGATTATTTTTAACTATTGGGATTAGGAAACCAAGGGAACCTATTATAGGGCCTTCCTTGGATGATAGTAAAGGTAAAACAAGCAATCTATCAATCACCTATACCAACAGGCAAGTAATAGGATAGATTATTGGTAATCATTCCGCCAACCCTGTAGCCGAAGGCAGATGATTTTCCGTTAAGCAGGAAGCTTCCCAAGAGCAACCGGCCTTCCTGAAGCCCCTTTTCACTTAGATATTGTACAGTCGGCTGTTCCATATAAAGTTGATAAACTGAGGTGTACTCAGAATATGACTTTTGGCTATCTGCGTACATTAATCGGCCATTTTCACTAAAGATTTCAACTGTGTCGCCCTCACGCCCAAAGGCTGGTTTTTTCACATAAGGCAGTTGTTTTTTCAAAAAGGGCTCAGCTTCAAGGTATGTCGGCAGAAAATAATCCTCTACCCACTTATGTTCCTCCTCCGTAAAAAAAGGATGCCCCTCTTCATGCAATCCCCAAATGACAGCCTGAACTGCTTTATTTTGCAGTAAAAATGCCGATGGTGGATTCAGGATGGATAGCTTCCCCTCTTCCACTAACTCTAGCAACCATAAGCCAATTGTATTCCCATCTTTGTCCTGATCCATAATAATATTTTCAATCGGAAAAGTCTGCCGATAAAGGATATCAATCCTGACTCCATTCTCATCGAATAAGCCTACGCCTCTTTGAATTTGCAGCTTATGCAAGGGAGTGAACTTGGATGAGGGTACAGCCTGTTTAAGATACTGAACGGTTTCTCTGTCCTCAATATGATCCTCATGAGCCGTAAACACGATATGCGGAGCTTTTCCCTTACTGACTTGCTGGATACTTTCCTGAACTGCCTTATACAACTGCACCTCCAAGCCATCATTTGGATTCCCTGCCCCAAACTCTTTGCAAATACGTCCATTTATATGAAATAATTCTTTAATAAATGTAGGAGTATCTGAATTAATCTCGATACACTTATAACCATCTCCGTATGGAATTAGATCCAGGCGCGCAATCACACTTTCAGCCGGGTGAACTTTAAGTCTTAAAAAAGAAATGGTCTCTTCTGGATAACCCATCTCAAGAAAAGTTTCATATGGAACTTTACGTAATAGCGAAGCCATTTTTGAGTATACCCTGCCAATTCGTTCAGTAGCTAGGCGTATATGTGCTGCCTCTTGCCTGCCTATCAGCTTCATATCATATAAGGCATATTCCTCACCATAAAGATTAGCCCAAAAGCCCTCTATATGATCATAAAATTTGCTTCTTCTTTCATGGTACTTATCCATCAACATCATCTAACTCCTTAACATAAATCACATAAACACCCCGGTCTTCATCAATCTCAGTGGACGTCACTAACATCTGTCCGGCGCCCGGTACATCAACTACATCCTTCAAGAGATAGCGGAGTACTTCATAATGATTCTCGTAAGGAGTGCAAGAAAGCAGCCGATAGTTTTCCCGTAATTCATGGTTTCGAAATTCAATATGAATCCCTTGACCACGGTAGTTTTTTTCTTTCTCCCCCTGCAAATTCCTCCCTGTTTCCTTAACCACAAGGATTTCCTCTTCAGCAGACATTTCATTCGATATTAGCTCATATTGTGTTCCTCTTACAATAAAATACGTACAAAGCTGTCTGGCATAGCACTCATCCACCCCAACAGTTGGGAGATTGTATTGATAAAAGGGCTCAAACCGCTCATTTCCTTTATCTAAATAATACGTTAATTGCTTCACTCCACTTACCTGCCTTATTTAATAGGATAGACATTTCGCTAAAATTAACCCCACAGCCAGTGACAACGAGACTAACATGATTCCAACAGCATGATTATCTTCCTCGATTGCTTGATGAATGCTAAACCTTATCGTAAGAACCTCGGCAAGCAAGAACACAACAATCTGTGAGACAATCCCGATAACTCCCCATATCACCATATCTCTAAGTGATACGGAATATTCAATTGCTGCCCCAAGTACGATTGAGAGCCCAACGATCTTACCGCCGAGTGACATGGCTGCTGTAGAGTTCTTCTCAGAAATCAGCTTGAATTCCCTCAGCTTTGGCGTACTTATAGTAAATAAAGCAATCCCTGCAGCAAGCAATAACAAGGCTACTCCTAAATATGAAAGAAAATTAAGATATAAATTCATATAAATCCTCCTTTTTCAAAGGCTTAACCTCCAAAAGATTTTGTTCCGCTGCCAAATCCCGAACTAGCCTTAATCCCCCCCTTAAAAGAAGAACTATTTTTATAGGATTGGTAGCCCTTATTGTTCAGAAGCATGCTTCGATTTCCATAAAAATAACCGCCATAATAATAATGGCCGTGATACCTCGAGTTGTCATCATCACACTCCCAAACACCATCATCATCATCCCATTTCCAATCTCCGCAGTCTGAATCTGTGGGTTTTGGAGGAAGATCTGCATTTGATGTCCCACACCCGACCAAACCAATGGTCAACGCAGTTACAGTCACACCAATCATGATTTTTTTGGTTTTATTCAATCATCTCACCTCAATCCCTCTTTCGTTATATTTTACTAAATACTTCCAATAAAAAGTATAATAATTGGAAGAAGAATTTATGTCTTTCTCTTTAGTTATAGGGATTATTTATGTATAACACCTGCTTACGAAAGTATTTAGTATTCTAAAGTAACCGACACCCTACTAACCAACACATATAATCCCTGCTGAAAAACTATTAAAGACGATTGATTTATTCTCCGAAAAAAATCACCTTCCTTACTCAGGAAAGTGATTTTAGATTACTATATTGTAAATTTACTACAATACATTTTTATTAAGATTGGTTTTTTCTATAGGTTTAGTTATATTTGCCCTACTTCCATTTTTCTTGGTTATGTATAAACCGATTAGACAAATTAGAGCAGCTCCGGCAAGCCAAGCCCAAGTATGTACACCAAAGCCTATTTCACTTGCGAGACCGAGTTTTGAGAATACGATATAAAAAGCAGTGACACAGAAGATCATTCCCCAGGCAGCTTCCTGACGATATTTCCATGGATCCAGGTTTACAAGATTGCGGCTTGGAAGAACGTATGCCTCTTCTCTTGGTTTGATTTTACCGATTATCAACATAAGCAGACAGCTGATGACAAACAGAATAGCCAATTGATATAAGAAGCTCATCTCAGGTTTAACAACCAGCTGAAGGATTGCATACGTTGCAATAAAGAAGGTTATGGCTATTTTCGCTGCGATAGCTGGAACTCTCTTTGTCACATAACCAATAAAGATAATCGTGAAAATCGGTACATTGAAAAAGCCGTTTATAACTTGTAAGTATTGGAACAACCCGCTTGGTGCATACATAATCAGTGGTGCGATAAACATGGAGATCAGAGCAATGAAGACACCGAACCATTTCCCTTTCCTGACAATTTCCTCATCAGATTTATTTTTTCCAAAGGTTGGCGCATACACATTGATCGCAAATAAAGTTGACGCGCTATTTAAGATTCCATTAAAGACACTTAATACAGATCCAAACATAGCAGCTGCAAACAAGCCAATTAACGGTTTCGGCATTACTTCTGTTACAAGAGCTGAATACATTGTGTCTGGGTTAGCTCCCGTATTACCGATAATCTGAAATGCCATAATCCCAGGGATAATAACAATAATCGGTGTAAAGATTTTCATTAAACCGACAAACATGATCCCCTTTTGTCCTTCTTTTAAATCCTTGGCTGCCAAAGCACGTTGAATAATAGATTGATCAGTTCCCCAATAATAAAAGTTCACTAGTAAAAGGCCCGTTAAAGCCGCTCCAAATGGAACAACATCATGATTGGTACCAATTGCATTAAACTTTTCAGGAGTCGCTGCAACAAATTGTGAAAACCCTTGAGATATGCTGCCGTCTCCTAAAGTAAGCAACGCAAAAATTGGGACTAATAAACCGCCAATGGCCAAAGCAACTCCATTAAATGTATCTGAAATCGCAACCGCTTTCAATCCACCCAATACTGCATAGAAGAAGCCGATTATTCCGATTAACCACACCATAATCCAAATGCCAGCCTCATAGCTGATATGAAAAGTGCTTTCAATATCAAACATTTGGCTTAATGCAATGGCGCCCGAATAAAGGGTCGTTGGTAGCATATTTAACACATATCCCAACAAGAATAATATCGACACAAACGATTTAACTTGACTGTCATACCGATCTTCTAGAAATTCAGGAATAGTTGTGATTCCTTGTTTTAAATAACGTGGAAGCAGATAAATAGCTACTAACGCTAAAACGAATCCGGATGTAACTTCATAAGCCATGTTACTCATATTCCCCGCAAAGGATTGCCCGCTCATTCCAACGAATTGTGTGGCATTTAGGTTCGTTAATAGCAGGGACATCCCAATAACGCCCCATGTTAGACTTCTTCCGCCTAAGAAATAATTATCCTTAGATACTTTTCCTTTAACCCTTTCTTTCCTCAATTTTGAAAATGTATAGTAGGCAACTACACCCGTAAAGAGAATAAAAGAAAGAATGATATACCACTGCACAATGGTTCCCCCCTGTTGACTTATTATAAAAACGTTTTCATGGGTATCATAATAAATTTTAGTAAATTAATCAATTTATTTACTAAATACACAGAAAATAATTTTGTATCTTCTAAAAAATATCAAGGAATTATTAACACGAGTGATTGGTAGTGGTTATCGTAATGGTTATCTATATTTTATGTATTTCATACTTCTATCCCTTACACCCTTCCTTAATAAAACGAAAATAATCTAAAGAAATTTACTAAAAAGTATAGTATACTGAAAGCGCTAAAATAACCGGATTTTACTTTTAGAAAAGAAAGGGGGCAGCTGTCCAATGGCCACCATTAAAGATATCGCAAATATGGTTGGAGTTTCGATTGCGACCGTTTCAAGAGTGCTTAATTACGACAACTCTTTATCAGTCAGTGATGAGACGAAAAAAAGGATTTTTGAAGCGGCTGAAGAATTAGACTATCAAAAAAAACCTAAACGCAAACCTATCATGTATAAAGTAGGAATCGTGAATTGGTATACTGAAAAAGAGGAATTAGACGATCTTTATTATATGGCAATCAGACTTGGCGTGGAAAAGCGCCTGGAATACCACAATATGAAGTTCACTAATTTTTCTATAGAGCATTTGCGTTCCCTCCAAAATGAAGGATTTCAAGGAATTATCGCAATTGGTAAATTCAGCGAAAACCAGGCTGAGGAACTAAAGAGTGTGTCAAGTAACCTTGTTTTTGTAGATAGTTCACCTAATGACGATCAATTCGATTCTGTTATAGTTGATTTCGAAAAAGCCACACGAAATATTCTTCAATATTTTCTGGATCAAGGACACACTAAAATTGGCTACTTAGGTGGGCGGGAAATTTATAAGGATCACACTTCCAAAATTGACGATCCTCGAAGAACTAGTTTTGAACGATTTCTATCGGACATGGGCCTCTATCAGGAAGCTTATGTGTATGAAGGCAAGTTTTCTGTTGAAGATGGATACCACCTGATGAAACAAGCAGTCAAGGACCACGAAGATGAAATTCCTACAGCCTTTTTTGCCGGAAATGACTCTATTGCTGTTGGAGCATTAAGGGCCCTTCAAGATGCAGGTGTCCGCGTACCGGATCAAGTTAGTATTGTTGGAGTAAATGATATTAGCATTTCAAAATATATGTCTCCCCCTTTAAGCACGGTTAAGGTCTATACCGAATTAATGGGTGAAACGGCAGTAGATTTATTGCTTGAGCAGTTTTCTGGAAGACAAGTCTCAAAGAAAGTAAGTATAGCTACACAACTTAAAATAAGAGGAAGCTCCAAGTAAAGCGCACAAATAAATGTGCGCTTTTTTGTATGGTAAACTAATTAGTAAAAATTTTAGTAAAATTAATTGACGTACTTTACTAATTTTTATTACAATAAAGTTGGATACGCTTTCAAAAAAAGGAAATATACTCTCGTTAAAAAGCAAACTGTTCGATTCACTAATTATAAAAAGCTTTACCTAAAATTTAGAGGGAAGTGACCAATATGGACCATCAAAAACTATTATCTGCATTTCACAGTATATTCTCAGGCAGTATGAATGATAAGGTTCGTACCTTTTTTTCACCTGGCCGAATCAACCTAATCGGTGAGCATACTGATTACAATGGTGGGTATGTTTTCCCATCTGCCATCACCTATGGCACATATGGGTTAGTACGACTGCGTGGAGACCGCACTATTCGGCTATATTCACTGAATTTCAAAGAGGTCGGGATAATTGAATTTTCTTTAGATGATCTGGATTATGACCCATCCCATCAATGGGCGAACTATCCTAAGGGAGTACTTCGATATATAGCCGAGAATGGAAATAATCTGCCGAACGGCCTTGATATTCTCATATACGGCAATATTCCAAATGGAGCTGGCCTTTCTTCCTCTGCTTCACTTGAAGTTTTAATCGGTGTAATGGTAAATGAAGTCTTTCAATTAAAGATAGACCGTATCGAGTTAGTAAAAATTGGTCAAAAGGTGGAAAACCAGTTTATTGGAGTAAACTCCGGTATTATGGACCAGTTTGCAATTGGAATGGGAAAAGCAAAATCAGCTATATTGCTTGATTGCCAGACTTTAAGCTATGAATATGCCCCATTTGATATAGCAGATCACCAGATTGTCATCATGAATACGAATAAACGAAGAGAACTGGCAGATTCAAAATATAATGAACGGCGAAGCGAATGTGAATCAGCGCTTGCAAGACTGCAAACAGCAACTGATATATCCTCCCTTGGAGAACTATCTATCGATCTTTTTGATCAACATAAAGCTGTCATTGCCGATTCCACACTTGAAAAACGGGCACGCCATGCAGTTTATGAAAATGAACGCACAAAAAAAGCCTTTCAAGCCTTACAGGATGGTAATTTAGTCCAATTCGGTATCTATATGAACGAGTCCCATATTTCACTTCGGGATGATTACGAGGTAACCGGACCGGAACTCGACGCATTAGTGGAGGCAGCCTGGCAGCAAAAAGGTACCGTTGGCTCTAGAATGACGGGGGCCGGTTTTGGCGGCTGTGCGATTGCATTGGTTCAATCAGCTCATATCGAACGTTTTATTCAGGAAGTCGGTGATGCGTACAAACAAACAATCGGTTATGAGGCAGACTTTTATGTTGCCAGCATTGGTGATGGAACAAAGGAAATTATAACGGAGGCGATTGTATGAGTACACTAGTTCTTGGTGGGGCTGGTTATATTGGTTCCCATGCCGTATACCAACTACTCGACGAAGGTTACGACACAGTGGTGGTTGATAATTTACAAACAGGCCATAAAGGAGCCATACATCCAAAGGCAAGATTTTATCAAGGAGATATTCGAGACAAGGACTTTTTACGCGAAGTTTTTACGAAGGAAAAGGTAGACGCTGTACTTCATTTTGCTGCCTATTCACTTGTTGGAGAATCTATGGAAAAGCCGCTCGAGTATTTCCGTAATAATGTATATGGAACACAAGTACTGCTTGAAGTGATGAACGAGTTCAATGTTAAGCATATTGTCTTCTCCTCTACCGCAGCTACATATGGAGAGCAGGAACAAACACCGATTACGGAAGAAATGCAGACAAATCCAACGAATGCCTACGGTGAAACAAAACTGACGATGGAGAAATTGATGAAGTGGTGTGATACAGCCTACGGCATGAATTATGTGTCGCTCCGTTATTTTAACGTTGCCGGTGCCCGTTCAACCGGGGAAATTGGTGAAGACCATCATCCGGAAACACATTTAATTCCAGTAGTACTTCAAGTAGCATTAGGACAGCGAGAATCGATTTCCATTTTCGGAGATGATTATCCAACGGAGGATGGCACATGTATCCGTGATTATATCCATGTTGAGGACTTAATTGATGCTCATATTTTAGCATTGAAGTATCTTCAAAACGGTGGAGAAAGTAATATCTTTAACCTTGGCAGCAGCAATGGATTTTCAGTCAAGGAGATTGTCGAAGCAGCCAGAGCTGTAACAGGCCACGAGCTTCCCGCTAAAATCGCCCCTAAAAGATCCGGTGATCCAAGTACGCTAATTGCCTCTTCTGAAAAAGCCGGGCGCATTTTGGGCTGGAGACCAAAACGGACGTCCATCCAAAATATTATTACCGATGCCTGGAAATGGCATCAGGCCCATCCAAACGGCTATGGAGATAAGTAACCTAGTTAAATCGATTAAAAGGGGAAGATATCATGGAGATCTATGCAGCAGTTCAACACCTTTTGAATCAGGCTAAAAGATTACAAATGCTTGATTCAGCAGATGAAATATACGCCAGAAATCAGATATTGTCACTGCTTCATTTAGATGGCTTTTCGAAACATCCAGTAAAGAACGAGCTGTCGATCCCAGATTTATTGGATGTTATCGCTGATTATGCTGTTAAAACTAGCATTATTGAGGATTTAATAGTCAATAAAGATATTTTAAAGGCCAAGATAATGAATGTATTTATGCCAAGACCTTCAGAGCTAAATTACACTTTTTATCACAAGTATAAAGAATGCCCTGAGGAAGCAACCAAGTATTTTTATGAGTTAAGCCAGAATAGCAATTATATCCAAACTAAACAGATTGCGAAAAATATCAGCTACACGGTTGATACGGATTATGGGGAACTGGACATAACAATTAATTTATCAAAGCCTGAAAAGGATCCTAAACAAATCGCATTGGAGCGCGAGATGAAGCCTGCTACATCTAATTATCCAACTTGTCTCCTTTGTATTGAGAATGAAGGATACGCAGGACGGTTAAATCATCCTGCCAGGTCCAACCATCGTATGGTCCAGATTCCACTCGGGGAAGAATCATGGTATTTACAGTACTCACCATACGTATATTATAACGAGCATTGCATTCTGTTATCGGAACAACATCGTGATATGAAAATTAATTTCCATACGTTCACCAATTTGCTGATGTTTGTTAAAAAGTTTCCGCATTATTTCTTGGGATCTAATGCCGATATCCCTATTGTAGGGGGATCTATTTTAACCCATGACCATTATCAAGGCGGACGATATGAGTTCGCAATGGCCCGAGCGAAGGAAGAAGGGACTTTTTCAATTAAAGGGTTCCCTTCTATTTCTGCAAATATCGTGAAATGGCCTATGTCCGTAATTCGTATAAAAGGAGTTCGTCTGGAGGAAGTTGCAGGCGCAGCTGATCGGATACTCAAAAAATGGATTCACTATAGTGATCCATCAGTTAATCTTGTAGCCTATTCCGGAGATACCCGTCACAACACCATAACACCGATTGCAAGAATGCGAGATGGCCAATTTGAGCTTGATCTTGTTCTTCGCAATAATCGAACAAGTGAAGAGCATCCATTAGGAATCTTTCACCCTCACCAGGATGTTCACCATATCAAAAAAGAGAATATTGGTTTAATAGAAGTTATGGGTCTTGCTGTATTACCTGCCCGCTTACAAAAGGAGCTTATTGAGGTTGAAAAATATCTGCTCAATCAACGCAATGAAGTGGCAGATTATCACCAAGCCTGGGCTGAAGATCTAAAAGTAGTTAACGGGAAAGAAATCACTCCTGAATCCGTAAAAATGATTATCTCTCAGGCAGTCGGTTCCAAATTCCTGAGATGTTTAGAGGATGCCGGTGTATTTAAACGGACCCATGAAGGAAAGCAAGCATTCAAACGATTTATCGATATACTCTAACCGTAAAAGAACTTAGTTAGAAGAGAAAAAAGAAGGCAGATTTACGCCTTCTTTCTTCATTCCATTCATCTATACCAGTTTACGATTCCTTAAAATGGATTTGTTGCAATAAAACTTGCCGTTTTCACGTAAACACGAGGGTTCAATTTTAATTGGTCGACTATAAATTCTGCAAGATCCTCAGGCTGAATGAATTTTGAATCGTTATTCTCTTTAATTAAATCGAGGTCGAGAGCCAAATCTGTAGCAACTGTACTTGGTGTCAAAGCTGATACCCGAATATTATTCCGGCGAACTTCCTGCGCAAGTGATTCGGTAAAGCCAATCACCGCGAATTTTGAAGCACTGTAAGCACTGGATGTAGCTGCCCCATTTAATCCATTAGTGGAAGAGACATTGATAATATCTCCCCCATTTTTTTCTATTAGTTGAGGAAGTACAGCTCGTGTCACGTAATAAGTACCCATTAGGTTTATATCTATAATCCTTTTCCATTCCTCCGGATCCATCTCCGAAACTGTTCCGAATGTTGCAATTCCTGCATTATTTATCAAAATATCAGCAGTGCCTAAATTCTTGGTTAACACTTCAATTGCTGCTTCTACCTGTTCCTTTGATGAAATATCAGCTGTTGCATAAGATACTTTTACGCCTAAACCTTCTATTTCAGCAGCTGCCTTTTTAAGATTTTCCTCTGACCTTGCAAGCAAACCAACGTTTACACCCTCTTTAGCCAGTGCAATTGCTGTCGCTCTACCAATCCCTCTGGCTCCGCCAGTGATAAACGCAATCTTTCCCTTTAATGTCTGTGCCATAATTAGAAGCTCCTTTCCAAATCAACCTTGAAGTTCTCTTTCTCAGTATAATACGCAGCAGTTAATAAGACTAAAGGTATGCACCCGAGCTTCCTACCTATAACGCCAATTATATCAATAAGACAAATCTCATAGTCCAAAGTTTGAATTTCTTGCATTCACCTTTCTGGGCAATGACACATAAATTGTATAGGAAGCGTCAGGATTATTTATGATGATTTTATCATTTATGATTAACCGTAAAGACTATAAAACTTAGTTTTTCAGGAAAGGAATAATGCCGTGAATTTTATGTCATTTCGAGGTATTGTAACCGACATGAATGATTTTATGATAGGACAAAACGGGGAATCAGAGGGCTGTTTTAAACAACTTACAGTTGAAGATGGGAATAACGGAATAGTTAATTTCATCATATCACCGACTACTTACTTCGTAGAACAGGCAATTGTGGGCCTCGGTGATAAAATTACTGGTTATTATGATGGGGATGTACCAGTACCATTGATCTATCCGCCACAATATCGGGCTCTTATCGTTGTTAAGGAATATAACGATCAAAATGTTAAAGCAGATTATTTTAACAACCAACTGGTAAGCCGTGATGGTCAATTACAATTAAACCCCTCCCCTTACACTCCTATCATTTTAAGAAATGGGCAGCCATTTTCAAAAAATATCGGAAATCGGAATCTCATTGTCATCTATGGACCAGCTACAAAAAGCATCCCTGCCCAAACGACCCCCTATCGGATTATTGTTTGGTGCTAAAGTCGTTCCTAACTATCTATTTCTTCATATTATTTTAACTACACGCACGAAACTTCGTAATCTGCTACGTGCATGTTTGGTTAATTTTTTATGATAACGCCCAATATTTGGATATACTTTTTTAGACAGACGGTTCTCAAAAACATTCAAATTTGCTTCACATTGATTTTCTCTTTCTTTGTGAGAAAAGGTATTCCTAATAATAGTTAATGCAAAAAACCTACATTCCAATGGATCTAGGTTTTTTCTATATTTTCATATTTGTATTATTTCAGAATTATTAATAGTAAATTACAAAATACTACAATTTTATCAGTAACTTCTACTCGGATATCTTTCTTTCGCTAATCTATCTAATAAGATGCCAATCTCTATTTAAAATCTATTTTTCATGCATACTAAATGACCCTCTAGATTTATTTTTCTTAATTTATCTTTATATTGTTTGGGTTTATTTTTATTATAAATTTGAAGAATCAGATAATTTAGTATATCATTTCTTTATTAGACTAAAGTACACACACTAAATTACTGTTCATCTAAGGGAGGGCTTATAACAGCATGACTGTATTGACAGAGTTTAAAGACACAGAAACAATCACTGCAAAAAATTATGTTAATGAAGTATTTGAAACAGTCAAAAAGCGAAATCCTAATGAAAGAGAATTTCATCAGGTTGTTAAAGAAATCTTTGATTCACTCGTCCCTTTATTTACTAGGCATCCAGAATACATGGAGCAAAGTATCCTTGAAAGAGTTGTAGAGCCAGAAAGACTGATTACCTTTCGAGTTCCTTGGGTCGACGATCAAGGCAAGGTACAGATAAACCGTGGATTCCGTGTACAGTATAACAGCGCCATCGGTCCCTATAAAGGCGGCTTGAGATTCCACTCTACTGTTAATGCAAGTATAATTAAATTTCTCGGCTTTGAGCAGATTTTTAAAAACGCTCTTACCGGTCAGCCGATTGGAGGAGGCAAAGGTGGGTCTGACTTTGATCCTAAAGGGAAATCTGATGGAGAAATCATGCGATTCACTCAAAGCTTTATGACGGAACTAAGTAGACATATCGGACCGGATATAGATGTACCAGCTGGTGATATTGGCGTTGGAGCACGAGAAATTGGATTTCTGTTTGGACAGTACAAGAGAATACGCGGAGGCTATGAGGCCGGTATTCTGACAGGAAAAGGACTTGGTTACGGCGGAAGCTTAACTCGAACCGAAGCTACTGGATATGGCACTGTTTACTTTGTACAAGAAATGCTTAAAGAACAAGGCCTTAGCTTTAAGGGAAGTACAGTGGTAGTATCCGGTTCAGGTAATGTCTCCATCTATGCAATCGAAAAAGCTGCACAACTAGGAGCAAAAGTTGTCGCCTGCAGTGATTCTGACGGCTATATTTTCGACCCAAACGGTATTAACCTAGAAACCGTGAAACGTCTAAAGGAAGTTGAGCGGAAAAGAATCTCAGCATATGTAGAAGAACACCCACATGCACAATATACGAAAGGTTGCTACGGAATTTGGTCCATACCATGCGATATTGCCTTGCCATGTGCCACCCAAAATGAAATTAGCGAAAAATCAGCGAAACTTCTGGTTGCAAATGGACTAAAAGCCGTCGGCGAAGGCGCTAATATGCCATCTAGCTCCGAAGCTATTGATGTGTTTATGGATAACCATATCCTCTTTGGTCCAGCAAAAGCTGCCAATGCAGGTGGTGTAGCCGTTTCTGCCTTAGAAATGGCACAAAACAGCGCTCGATTATCCTGGACATTTGAAGAAGTCGATGCAAAATTGCAGGATATTATGACTAACATTTACAAGGAGAGCGTCAAGGCTGCTGAGGACTATGGTCACCCAGGCAATCTAGTTGTTGGCGCTAATATCGCGGGCTTTAAAAAAGTAGCCGATGCCATGATTGCACAGGGAGTTATTTAACATTTATTTTGTCAGATGTCATAAAGACCTCGACCCTTATCGTTATCCTTATCTGATATGACTTCGGTTAGTATAGGCAAAGACACGCCAATAGTCTATATCCAAGGTTACTTCGATAACTATATAAGATAAGATCTAATACAAAAAGGATGTCTCTTAAGGCCAGACATCCTTTTTGCTTGATTTATAATTCCGTAAGACTATGTGTTTTTCGTATTTTATAAGAATATCACTTTAAAATATATAAGTAAGCTTTTTACAACCAGGCCAGGTGCTAAAGTTGCGAAATTCCGCTTATGAAAAGATCTTCTATTTATATACTCAAGTCGTTATTAATTGGTCCTTTTGCTTAAGAAGATAGGCCATCAGCTTCTTACATTGAGGAATGGAAAAGCCTAAAATGGGACCCAATCCAAACGCAATGAACAAGGTTCCAATCCCAACAGGACCTCCTAACATCCAACCAATGAGAAAAACGATAACTTCAATTCCATTTCTGACCAACGGGATACTCCATCCCATTTTTTCAACAATTAATAACATAAAGCTGTCTCTAGGGCCTGCTCCAAAATCGGCAGAAACGTATAATCCAATACCATATCCCATTAAAATAACACCTATGATAAAGGCAATTGTTGCTCCTGCTAAATTATCAATACTAGGTAACATCCAATTAAAAAGATCAATAAATAAACCAAGCAACATCATATTCAGAAAGGACCCTATTTGGGGCCATGCTTTATTGAAAATTGAACTGATGAACAAAAGCAATAGACCACTAATGATCGACCAAGTTCCTATAGTGAATCCGAATTTAGTAAATAGTCCATAATGAAAAACATCCCATGGTCCAATCCCTAAAAACTTTCCTTTAATTGTTAGTGCTATACCAAATGCTAATACCAATAATCCGAGAATAAAAACAGACCAGCGTAACACCCATTTCCTCTTCATAACTCTGTCCCTCTAACTTATATTTTATTTTTTTACTATAACATTAAAGCAGGACAGAATACATAATTTATATTTTCTGAAATATAACCTAAAACAATTAAAAGTAAATCATCTTTTTGTAACCCTTCTTAATTCCTTAATTCCCATATGCCAACCAATCTTTTCATACTAAAGGAAGTTATTGATCTTTAACTATGACTGCTTCTTTTCATATACATTCCACAAGAAAAACATATTAAGATAAAACAAACACCTTACTTATGATATGGTTCCCCTCGATTAATCCGAAACGCGCGATACACCTGCTCCACTAAAATCAGCCTCATCAGCTGGTGAGGGAAGGTCATTTTCGAAAAAGACAGGGTGTCATTTGCTCTTTTCATTACATCTTTACTTAGTCCAAGCGATCCGCCAATGACAAAGGCTATCTTGCTTTTTCCGTAGGTGGCGAGTTTATCTATTGTTTCTGCAAGTTCTTCAGATGATTTCATTTTCCCCTCAATCGCCAAAGCAATAACATGAGTATCGTCAGAAATTTTTGCGAGGATTCGCTCTCCTTCTTTCGCCTTGACTTGCAGCATCTCCATCTCACTTAATGTTTCAGGTGCTTTCTCATCGGGTATTTCAATTATGTCTATTTTGGCATAGGCCGATAATCTTTTTACATATTCTCCGATACCCTGTTTTAAATATTTCTCCTTCAATTTACCTACAGTTATTATCGAGATATTCACATGTTACCCTCACTTTACAAACATTTTATCCACAGAAGTTATCCACATATACACAACCACCGTCCACATATTGTGCCCGAATATTAGTTCGCCACAATATATACAGCAGGTTGTCCACAGTATTCACAGGTGAATTCATTAGAATTGTTAGTAACTTCTTTATTTTCTTCCTCTGAAATCATATTTATAAAAGGAGGGACTTCCGTCTCATCCACGATTGTATCAAGTCCAACTTCTACATGATCTTTACAGCAATAAATTTTCATATTCATTCTCCTTTTCTTGTTGTCTTTTGTAATATCTGCTTCATTTTAAGCCCGCATATTTAAAGCAGGGAATTTGGAATCCCCTGCTTTCGTACCTAACTATATCACATTTGGGCTTCAATCAATGTCATTTCGGTTGACGCTTTTTGTCCATTCCTATAGTATGTCACTTTCATTTTATCGCCAATCTGCTTATTTACATATAAATGCTTACGGAGCTCCGGAACATTAGCGATTTTCTTCCCATCCAGCTCCACAATGACATCGAACTCCTTTAACCCGGCTTTAGCAGCCGGAGAACCTGGTTCAATACTTGTAATGACGACACCCTCTGTCACACCAGTAGGTAATTTCAATGTTTCCTGCCTCTGATAATTGGTCACTTCATTCAAGGAACGAAGACTAGTTCCCATATAAGCCCGTTTCACTTTTCCATGTGCCTCTAAATCCTCAATAATCGGTATAGCATAATTGCTTGGAATCGATAATCCAATTCCCTCAACGGATGACTCGGCTATTTTCATGGAGTTTATCCCAATCACTTGGCCGCCTATATTAATTAAAGCACCTCCACTATTCCCTGGGTTAATCGCTGCATCTGTCTGAATAACCTCTGCATTCCAGTCCTCCACACCATCTGAATTCACATCAATCGGTATAGTTCTGTTCAAACCCGAGATAATCCCTTGGGTCACGGATCCGGAGAAATTCAAACCTAGTGGATTACCAATTGCAATAACTGGTTCTCCGGCTTTTAATTTATCAGAATTACCAAATTCAGCAACTACATCAATACCCTTATCATCTATTTGGATAACAGCTAAATCTGTCCATATGTCGCTTCCTAAAAGTTCTGCCTTTGTTTTAGTGCCATCAGCTAAAGTAACCTCTAAGGAAGATGCACCCTCCACCACATGATTATTGGTAACGATAAACGCTTTTCCATTCTCCTTTTTATAGATGACTCCTGAGCCTGTGCCTGCCTCCTGAGTTTCATTAAAAAAATCAGAGCCTTGGATATTTGTAATCCCGATTACCGCGTCTCCCGTTTTTTCAACAGCTTTAGTAACGTCAGTCGTCACATCCATAGAAACATTTTGAGTCAATTTGGATGCATCATTACCGTTATTTGTACTAGTATTCTGATTTAATCCATTATTATTCAAGTTGCCTGTCAATAGAAGGACTAATAATGCACCAATAATAGCACCAATTAAACCAGAGAGAAAATAGCCTGCTTTACTTCCTTTTCGTTTAGTTTGCTGTTGTTCTGACTGATTATAATCTTGATCATAATAGCCCATTTGCCAACATTCCCTTCACTATTTACTTATGTAGGTCTAGTATTTGTTGTTTTCCATTTTATAAACAAAAACAGCATCGAAAGGAAATTCTTGTTGCAGAGTTTAATGATATGTTTAATAACTAGTGAGTATTCTCCAACCTTTACCAACATTATATATATTACCTAAAAAAATAACAGAGGAAACCTCCTCTGTTAAACAAGTATTAATTCAGTTGGTTCGTTAGGATCCGTATCATACAGGCTAAATTGCTCTCCCGCTCTGATCCCTTTTGTTTCAAGTGTTTGACTGACAGACATACGTGCCAGATCCTTCATATTATTGTCCTTACTTAAATGAGCCAGATAAAACCGTTTTGTACGGTCACCCGCAACTTCACTCATGGCTATAGCAGCATCCTCATTACAAACATGGCCTACATCGCTTAGTATCCGACGCTTTACACTCCATGGATATCGACCCATGCGGAGCATACTTACATCATGATTGCTCTCAAAGATGTACACATCTGCATTTTTAATAATGCCCTTCATTCGATCACTTACATACCCCGTATCTGTAATTGTCACCAGTTTCTTACCATCCTGGTGAAATACATAAAACATCGGCTCTGCCGCATCGTGCGAAACACCAAAGGACTCTACATCAAGGTTGCCAAATGACTTAACGGTCTCCATTCCAAATTCAAATTTTAAATCTGTAGGAATTTCGCCAATTAACCCATCCATTGCTCTCCATGTGTTGGCATTTGCATAAATAGGCAGCTGATATTTACGAGCCATAATACCAAGCCCTTTTATATGGTCACTGTGCTCATGTGTCACAAAAATTCCTGATAAATCCTCAGGCCTTTTATCAATTTTATTTAATAGCTCGGTCATTTTTTTGCCGCTTAAACCAGCGTCCACTAAAAATGAATGCTCTCCTGATTCCACATAGAGTGAATTCCCCGTGCTTCCACTGGCTAGAACGCTAAATTTCATCGACATTCTTCCTCACTCCGTTACATTTCCTTCTTCTGTATTCAGCACTTGTCCTTCAATACCATTTACGAAATAATCCTCTTGCTTATTTACTGTAAAATGCCATGTTGGTACAAGGACAAGCACTTTTGATTCTGATACTTCTATTAAGGTATAAAAACCAAGCTCTCCCTTTGAAACTTCACTTCCAGATGACAAGTATCCTCCATTCAACAGACTTTCTACTGCTTGAATTGGCGGATTAATCTCTTGGTTTTCATTAAATTCCTCAATATCATCGAGGTGTGTTTGTATATACGAAATTACTTCATCATTTTCATTAAGCGTAAATATTAAGGCGCCGTTTTTATTATTAAAAAGTAAACGGCTTTTGTAGGTTTGATAATATGTTATTGTCCCATCTTCTTTACGCCAAAATTTATACTCATCTCCCGAATATACATTTTTGTTAATGAAGCTTTCCAGCTCAAAATATTTCCCTTCACCAGTACCAATTTTAATTGGTTTATCCAGCGTCGATCGAATGGTTCTTTTATTATCAATAATTAAGGTTTGATTTTTGAGGGTATTTAATTCCTCTTTACTGAATTCCTTAGGCTTAGCACTTATCGTCTTTTCACTTACTCTTTCCTGAGTTCCTACATGATACTTGATTCCCTCAGCCTTTAGCCTTTCTTCAATGGTTGAATCCGAATCCTTATTGATTTCAAGCTTTGCTGCCCTAAAATCCAGGAACTGATATAGGAGGAATACATCCAGAATTAGAAACACAACAATAAATAAACCTTTTGTTTTATTCCAATCCATCCATAAGTCCTCCTAAATCCTTTTCGGGAATCTCCATCCAGCTGCCACCATACTGATAGTACCAGACAGGTTTCAATTCCAAAAGAGTGGTGCCTGAATTATCATCATAAATTAGCTTATAGCCGACAGTCATATCCGTAAGTTTATTTGCATCATATTGTTTACCCATACCGTTTTTGAAGGACTTTAAAGCTTCATTTGCAGAAGGAAGAGTAACTGCGCTTTGATCCAAGGGCTCATCCACAAGATTAAAATAGGAACGTTCATATCTCTTCACATTTTGAGTTCCATATTCCAGGTGAATTTCAGTCATACCTTCCTCATTAAATACAGGAAGTCCATCAATATATAAACGGAAAGCGACTTCTCTGCTAAACTCATCTAATGACGCATACCGGTGGCGTGTATCCCAACCGGCATGAATATTGATAAATTCTATGCTGCTTTGCAATATATGAGTTTCCAGCTTTTTCTCATCTTTGGCACCGACAACAAGATTTTTGTATTCAATCATTGATGTCTTTGGGTTCTTTTTCATTATACTCAATCCATCGGTATAGATATCCCCTTCCTGCTTAACAGTGCTTGGTCTGATAAACAGAGCTTCCTTAAAGCTTTTCACATCAGTAGCTTTTGTTAGAAAATCATATTTACTTACTTTTATTTCGCCGGATGGAACCAGGATTGAGTTAGTTTCTGATAATTTCAGCTTTGTGTAGGGTTTTAGATTTTCAACCCTCGCGTACTCTTTTGTGAAGTCTTCAATCAAACTTTTATCTACGGATGCTTCAATGACTGTTTTCTTTTCACTAGAAACAAAGTAGATAGAATCATTATCGGTATGAATAATAACCCTGTCAAATTTAACATTTGGCAACTCATTATCTTCTATTTTTAAATAATTTTTATAAAAAGACAGCGGAACGATATCATTAAATATTAATTCAATGAATCCATCCTTCTCACTAAACTTATTGATAGCAGCAGTATTTTTATACTTTGATGATTGATCCTGAAAGTTAAACATATTCCATTTTTTTATGGAGTTGATTGCTTGTGTAATCATTTCCTCAGAGTAAGTTCCATAGGATAAATTACCTTTATGATAAATCATTTTTGTTGGCTTTACGACTTCATCGGGTTCAAGATTACTGAAGATTTTCTCCTGAACATAGTTTGTATTCTCCGTCTCGTTATAGGTTGGCTGATAAAACCAATATGACCAAGTCAAAAGGCCACTTATCAAAATGAGGGACACCAATAAGATATTTTTAAATCCTTCCCAGCTCATTCCCAATCATCCTCTTGTAATGTTTCATAAGGGAGAGTAAAGAAAATGGTTGTCCCCTTCCCTTCCTCACTAGAAGCCCAAATATGCCCCTTATGTGCTTCAATCATTTCCTTCGCTATCGCGAGACCTAAACCTGTACCGCCCATCTTTCTTGATCTGGCTTTATCTACACGGTAGAATCTTTCAAATATCTTAGCTACATTTTCTTTTGGAATACCCATTCCTTCATCTCTAATGCTAATTTCCACAAATTGTCCGATTACTTGCAGCTTAAAGGTAACTTGTCCACCCTCAGGTGAATACTTCAATGCATTCGAAATAATATTATCGAGTACTTGAGTAATTTTATCCTCATCTATTTCAACACCAATTGGCTCAGATGGGATTAAACGCTTAAAAGTTACATTTCGCGATTTAGACATTTCAAAACGATCGATAATTCGGTGGAAATAACGGCCAAAATCGACCCAGGTTGTAGAAAGCTTATAGTCTGTATTATCTAGCTTTGAAAGCTGCAAGAGATCATTGACCAATCTGATCATCCGCTCTGTTTCTGTTTGAGCTATATTCAGAAAACGCGGAGCAAGCTCTTTATCTTCCATAGCGCCATCTGCCAAAGCTTCAAGATAGCTTCTCATCGTTGTCAGCGGCGTTCTAAGCTCATGGGAAACATTCGCAACAAATTCTCTTCTCTCTTCATCGATCTTTTCTTGCTCGGTAATATCATGAAGAACGACAATTAACCCATTAATAAAACCTGTTTCTCTTTGAATAACAGAGAAATTCGCTCTTAAATAAAGCAGTTTCTTTTCATTGCTGTAATTAAGGATAATGGAATCTTTCTCACTCAATAATTGATCAAAAGTGAACGTGTCCTCTAATCCTAATACCTCTGTAATCGGCTTAGATAATGACGTTTCACGTGAAACTTTCAGCATTGATAGTGCTGTGTCGTTAATCAAAATGACTCGGCCTCTGCGATCTGTTGTTAGCACGCCATCTGTCATATTAGTCAATACAGAAGAGAGCTTCCTTTTCTCTGCATCAGTTGTCGCCTGTGCATCTTGTAGCTTTTTAGTTAAACTATTGAATGTAATAGCAAGCTGGCCAATTTCATCGTATCCATACACCTTAACTTTTCTCGAAAAGTTACCACGTGACATCGCTAAAGCTTGCTTACGCATGTCAGATATTGGCCTTGTAATGGTTTGTGCCAGCAATATTCCTAAAAAGGCTGTCACTGCAAGAGAAATAATCGTTCCCTTCGCCATTATCGTATTAATTTGTTTTAATTGGGAATAGACATTCTCTATTTTCGTATTCAGATATAAATTCCCTATAATTTGTCCATCACTCAAAATCGGTTCTGACCAAAGGAGAATTCTTTTTCCCGTCTGAGAATCGATTCTGATTTCTGTTTGGGGCGTTCCTTGGTTATTTGCCCTATCAACAAGCTTTTCAGTTGAACGGCTCCCTATTATATCTTGTTTCTCCGGATCAGATGTGCCAATAATTTTTGAATCCTGATCCATTACCCGTATTTCCGTTATATCCCCAGAGGAATATCCCTCCAATGTCGTCTTAATGTCTTCTATTAAGGTGGGATCTTCAACTTTGCGGGTTTCCGTTATTTCTTTTTCTAAACTATAGGAAAGAATCGTTACCCGCTCTTGAATAGAGCTCTTAAAATTCTCCAATAGCTGCTGTTCAAGTCCCTGTGCAAAATAAACTCCGATAATTTGCATGGCAACTAAAATAAGCAGCACATAAATTAGTACAAACTTAAAATAAATCGATTTAAAGAAACCAACTTTTCTCATAATTTTTACTCCTGTTCAGGATGACGGAGGTAGTACCCAACTCCTCTTCTTGTAACAATCCATGCAGGATGGCTTGGATTATCTTCTATTTTTTCACGTAAGCGTCGAACGGTTACATCAACTGTTCTGACATCTCCATAGTAATCATAGCCCCATACTGTCTGCAGAAGATGCTCCCTTGTCATTACCTGGCCTATATGTTTAGCGAGATAAAAGAGAAGCTCAAATTCCCTATGGGTTAATTCAATGGTGTCACCTCTTTTGGATACCATATAAGAATCAGGATGTATCACTAGATTGCCAATCGTAATTTCATTTGTTTCCTCGTTATCTTCCTGCTGATTTGCAGCATGTTTTTGCCTGCGTAAATTCGCTTTTACGCGCGCAATTAATTCACGAGTACTGAACGGCTTTGTCACATAATCGTCTGCGCCCAGTTCCAGGCCAAGCACTTTATCTATTTCGGAATCCTTTGCCGTCAGCATAATAATTG
Organism: Bacillus sp. z50; assembly: GCF_058313585.1. Taxonomy (NCBI): domain Bacteria; kingdom Bacillati; phylum Bacillota; class Bacilli; order Caryophanales; family Bacillaceae; genus Bacillus; species Bacillus sp. z50. The sequence continues at coordinate 30,195 of NZ_JBZFQL010000003.1, read as the reverse complement.
GCATATCATATTTCTTCCGCACTTCCCTGCATACTTCCATTCCGTCCTGTTGCGGTAGCATGATATCTAATAAAATCAAATCTGGCTGAAGTTCTTCTACCAGTTTAATGGCATCATTACCGTCATAGGCACAATACACATCAAATCCTTCTTTTTTCAAGTTAAACTGTAATATATCTGCAATAGGCTTTTCATCATCAACAACCAGTATCTTTTTATCCATCGTCTATTTCTCCCTTTTATATAATAAAATGTCTATATTAATGACATCTGCGAGTCACAATTTTGTTAAACTATCCTAATCTTACTTTACCATTTCTATTGAAACAGGTCATCTTTTTAAAATTTAATTCCAAATATATACAAGGGTGAATACCAAAAAGGATTAGACTGGTGTCTAACCCTCAAATTCTCTATGAAATATACTAGTACTAATGATTAATTTATTCAAAAAGCTGACAAACGTTTTTGTCTGTCAGCCAGTTATTTTTTATATACCGTATGGATTGCGGATTATATTCGTTTGATTACGGTCCGGTCCTACAGAAAAGATTGATAATGGAATACCTGTTAACTGAGATACTCTTTCTAGATAAGTACGTGCATTAGCAGGTAGTTCAGACAATGTTTTCACACCCGTGATATCTTCTGTCCAGCCTGGCAGTTCTTCATAGATTGGTTCACATTCAGCCAATATTTTCAGACTCGCCGGGAACTCCTCCAATACTTTTCCATCGTGTCGATAAGCAACACAGATTTTTAATGTTTCAATACCTGTTAAAACATCGATAGAGTTAAGAGAAAGATCGGTGATTCCACTAACGCGGCGCGCATGGCGGACAACGACGCTATCGAACCAACCTACTCTTCGCGGACGTCCCGTAGTAGTACCATATTCTCTTCCTACCTCACGAATTTGATTACCAATTTCGTTATCAAGCTCGGTAGGGAATGGTCCATCTCCTACACGTGTCGTGTAGGCTTTACATACTCCCACTACATGATTGATTTTTGATGGTCCAACTCCGGAACCGATTGTCACGCCGCCCGCAACTGGGTTGGAGGATGTAACGAATGGGTATGTTCCCTGATCAATATCAAGCATTACCCCTTGCGCTCCTTCAAATAAAACACGGCGTCCTTCATCCAAGGCATCATTTAAAACAACAGAGGTATCACATACATATTGTTTAATTTGCTGTCCATATTCATAATATTCTTCGAAAAAGTCATCCATCGTAAAGCCTTCAGTTTCATAAAAACGTTCCAGCATACGGTTTTTCTCTTCCAAGTTTCTTGTTAACTTCTCTTCAAATACTTCTTTATCTAATAAATCGGCAATCCTGATACCTATACGGGCTGCTTTATCCATATAAGCCGGGCCAATTCCCTTTTTAGTAGTACCTATTTTATTACTCCCTTTTCTCTCTTCCTCTACTTCATCAAGTTTCAGATGATAAGGAAGAATCACATGGGCTCTATTGCTGATACGTAAATTATCTGTGGTAATCCCACGATCGTGCAGATAAGTAAGCTCCTCAATAAGTGCTTTAGGGTCAACGACCATACCATTTCCAATTACCGATATCTTATCCTTATAGAATATGCCTGAGGGAATCAAATGAAGCTTATATGTTTCACCATTAAATTTTATTGTATGTCCCGCATTATTTCCACCTTGATATCTGGCAATTACTTCTGCGTTTTCTGAAAGGAAATCTGTAATCTTTCCTTTACCTTCGTCTCCCCATTGTGTACCTACTACTACGACTGAAGACATTCTTTACACCTCCACTAATTTACCAACATCTTGCACTTTGGCTTAACAAACAAATTAAGTGTATCAATTACATGAAGTAATTTCAAGGAATTCACGAACGTTTATATGAAAATAGTAAAATATGTTCGTGTATTGATGTAATAAAAATAAACCCACCTTTGTTTGGTGGGTCGGTCTATAAACTATTATGCTCCAGAAGGTATGGCATCATCCTGGAATCTTCTCTCTAAATTAACAAACTTATTGTATTCCTTCACAAATGCCAGTTGAACTGTTCCAACCGGGCCATTACGCTGTTTCGCAATGATAATTTCAATAACATTTTGGTTTTCTGTTTCTTTATCATAATAATCTTCCCTGTATAAGAAGGCTACAATATCAGCATCTTGCTCAATACTTCCTGACTCACGGATATCAGACATCATCGGACGCTTGTCCTGACGTTGCTCAACACCACGAGAGAGCTGGGAAAGAGCGATAACCGGAACTTCTAGCTCCCTTGCCAAGGCCTTAAGGGAACGGGAAATTTCTGATACTTCCTGTTGTCTGTTTTCGCCTGATCTGCCATTTCCCTGAATAAGCTGGAGATAGTCAATCAGGATCATGCCAAGTCCATGTTCTTGCTTTAAACGACGGCATTTTGAACGGATTTCACTAATTCGGACACCCGGAGTATCATCTATAAATATACCTGCATTTGATAAGCTTCCCATTGCCAGTGTTAATTTGCGCCAATCTTCGTCTGTCAGAGATCCTGTTCTAAGGTTTTGAGCATTTATATTACCTTCTGCGCAAAGCATACGCATGACCAATTGTTCTGCACCCATCTCCAAACTGAAAATCGCAACATTTTCATCCGTTTTTGTTGCAACGTTTTGGGCAATATTAAGTGCAAAGGCTGTTTTACCAACAGATGGACGGGCAGCAACGATAATTAAATCATTACGCTGAAAGCCTGCTGTCATGTGATCCAAGTCATTAAAGCCTGTAGGTATTCCAGTTACATCTCCTACGCGGTTATGAAGTAACTCAATATTGTCATAGGTCCGAACTAAAACATCTTTAATGTTGTGAAAGGCTCCGGCATTTTTTCGGGAGGCAACTTCCATAATGCTCTTTTCGGCTTCACCCAAGAGACTTTCTACTTCATCTTCACGTGAATACCCATCTTGTACAATGCCAGTTGCTGTATTAATTAATCTTCTAAGAACGGACTTTTCTTCAACAATTCGGGCATAATATTCTATATTGGCCGCGGTAGGTACTGATGACGCCAGTTCTGTTAAATAGGGAACTCCCCCTACCTCTTCAAGCTGCTTTGTTGCACTTAGTTCTTCTGTTACTGTGACTAAATCGACAGCCTTTCCTTTGTCGTTTAGCTTCAGCATAACCAGGAAGATTTTTTGGTGTGCACTTCTATAAAAATCCTCAGGTATCAAAATCTCAGAGGCAAGTATTAAAGAGGAAGGCACAAGAAAAATTGCTCCTAAAACCGCTTGTTCCGCCTCAACATTTTGTGGTGGAACCAAATCAGTAAAGAGCTCATTCATTCGGCAAACCCCCTTTATATATTTAAACGTAATTATATATTTTTATTAGCAATTAAAATGGATTGCTATTCTATTGTATATGGAAATGAAGAGAATAGGTACAGGAAATTATTTATTTTAACTTTCATTTGCATTAGTAACTTCTATCATACTAAAAAAAAGTGATGAAATCAGCTAACAAGCTTTTCATCACTTTTTTTAAGAAAATTATTTCCTGGGAAAATATTTTATTGTTCTTTCACATGAACATTTAAAGTAGCGGTTACCTCATGATGAAGCTTAACCGGAACTTTTGTGTAGCCGAGAGAGCGAATTGCGTCTTCTAATTCAATTTTACGTTTATCAATTTTATGCTTATGCTGTTTTTGTAATTCGTCAGCAATCTGTTTGCTGGTAATGGATCCAAAGATTCTGCCGCCCTCACCAGTCTTCGCTTTTAATTCAATTGTAAGCTTTTCTAATTGCTCTTTTAATTTTTTTGCATTTTCTAGTTCCTCAGCTGCAAGCTGTACTTCTTTATTTTTCTGATTTTCTAGTGTTTTCATATTGCTGCCGGTTGCTTCTACAGCTAATCCCTGTTTCAAAAGGAAATTATGTGCATACCCATCTGCAACATTTTTAATTTCACCTTTTTTTCCTTTTCCTTTAACATCTTTTAAAAATATTACTCTCATGTGTTTGTGCCTCCTTCATATAGCTCATCAATTGCATCTTTCAACATTTGCTCTGCTTTTTCCATTGAAATGTCATCCAGTTGAGTTGCCGCATTTGTAAGATGCCCTCCGCCACCCAAACGTTCCATAATAACCTGAACATTTATATCGCCAAGAGATCTTGCACTTATGCCAATGCTAGTTTCTGATTTTCGTGATAACACAAAGGATGCGATCACTTCATCCATTGCTAACAATGTGTCTGCAGCCTGGGCAATCAAAACCTGATCAGCAAATTCATTTAAATCACCATGAGCAATAGCAATCCCTTTATGATAAAAATAAACGTCCTCAATCAGCTTTGCGCGCTTTAGGTAAGTATCTACATCTTCCTTAAGAAGCTTTTGTACAAGGACTGTGTCTGCACCATGCCCTCTTAAAAAAGAAGCAGCATCGAAAGTTCTGGATCCTGTTCTAAATGTAAAGGATTTTGTATCCACTATAATACCAGCCAGCAAAGCAGTTGCTTCCAGCATACCTACCTTAACACGCTTTGGCTGGTATTCAATAAGCTCCGTTACTAACTCGGCTGTAGATGATGCATATGGCTCCATATAAACCAGGATAGAATTATCTATAAATTCCTCGCCACGCCTGTGATGATCAATCACCACGATTTTTTCAGCCCGGGAAACCAGTTTTTCCTCAATGACCATGCTTGGCTTATGAGTATCTACGATAACAAGTAATGTTTTATCGGTGATTAGCTCAACACCAATTTCAGGTGATATAAATCTGGAGTCCAACTCAGGCTTTTGCTTCACTTGAGATAGAAGTCGTTTAACACTTGAATCTAATTCACTTCTGTCTAGAATAATATATCCTTCACGGTTATTCATTTCGGCAATTTTTAATATCCCTAAGGACGAACCAATAGCATCCATATCGGGAAACTTATGTCCCATTACAATAACTTTATCACTATCGACTATCAAATCACGCAGTGCATGTGAAATTACCCGTGCGCGAACTCTAGTTCTTTTCTCCATAGGATTCGTTTTGCCACCATAAAATTTCACTTTTCCATTTGGGAGTTTAATGGCAACCTGATCTCCACCTCTACCCAGAGCCAGATCAAGACTTGATTGAGCAATGCTGCCCAATTCAGGTAATGCAGAAACTCCGCTCCCCACACCTATACTCAGTGTTAACGGAACATTTTGCTTGGCCGTTGTTTCCCGTACATCATCCAGTATGGAAAATTTCGTTTTTTCTAGGTGGTTAAGAATACTTTCGCTAAAAATAGCGATAAACCGATCCGAGGAAATTCTCTTTAAAAAGACTCCATATTCTTTAGCCCAATTATTTAATAGGGAGGTTACAAAGCTATTTAAGCTGCTTTTTCGCTGGTCGTCCATTCCTTGTGTCACATCGTCATAGTTATCTAGATAGATAATTCCAATGACAGTTCGCTCTTCTTCGTACATTTTTTCAATTTCTGTTTGCTCTGTAACATCGAAGAAATAAAGCAATCTTTCCTCCGGTTTATGGACTACTCGAAACTTACGATTATAAATTGCTACAATATCTTCGCTTTCCTCTCTTTTCACCAAAGGTATTAAGGGTTCTGCAACCTCAGAAATGTATTTTCCAACCAAAGTATCTTCCTGGAGACACTTAGCCATATATGGGTTGGTCCATTCAATTACATAATCCTCGTTGAAAAGCAGTATACCTATTGGCATTTCTAATAGAGCTTCTTCCCCCACTTTTTTTAATCGATAGGATAGAGTGGAAATATAGATTTCCGTTTCTTTTTGTATTCCATATTCAATTTTTAATATTAGAAAGAAGAGAATGCCAAAAAGCAAAGAAGCTACTATTGCAAATATCCAATTATAATAAGCAAGAACTCCGATGATTACTAAAGATACACCCAATAATGCGTAGATGGGATAACGGATCGCTTGCCTGTTTAAATAAGATGGCATAGATTCAGCTCCTAAATAATGTGGATCAATTTATGTATTACTTATCATTATACTTGATAAAACTCCATTATGACCAACAGAGCAATTAATTACCTGTTCAGAGGCGTATAATTAATACCCTTCATTAGTACCTATTTAAAACAATAAATACATACAAAGAATATTATAAAGCATAAATAAAATGATATCCAAAAAACAAGACATTACATTGAACCATAATGTTATATTGAAATAATATTTAAAAATAATGTAATTCGATGTCTGTAATTTTATTAATAATTCCTCATGTCAATACTGTTTCCTTAAATACAATTAAAAAACGGAAAGGATTCCCTTTCCGTTTTTATGTGTAAAATCTTATTTTTCCTCTGCTACGAATGGTAGAAGAGCCATAGTACGAGCACGTTTGATTGCAATAGTCAATCTACGTTGGTACTTAGCGCTTGTTCCAGTTACACGACGTGGAAGAATTTTTCCACGCTCAGAGATAAACTTTTTAAGAAGATCTACATCTTTATAGTCGATGTGCGTAATGCCGTTTGCTGTGAAATAACAAACCTTACGGCGTTTTGCACGTCCGCCTCTGCGTCCGCCTGCCATATTATTCACTCCCTTTCATTATAATTATATACGTCCGTTCGAATTATCAATGTTAGAATGGAAGGTCATCATCCGAAATATCGATAGTTTGTCCATTACTACTGAATGGATCATCATCAATCTTCGTATAATTACTGTCCTTCCGTTGATTCTGGTTTTGGTTGCTATTTCCCTGGCCAAATGGATTGGTATCATGACCACCATATTGGCTTCCGCCGCTTTTTTCACCGGCAGATGAACCTTTAGGCTCTAGGAATTGTACGCTCTCTGCCAACACTTCTGTTACATAGACACGTTTTCCATCCTGACCTTCATAATTACGAGTTTGAATACGTCCATCAACTCCAGCAAGATTACCCTTTTTCAGATAATTAGCTGCATTTTCTGCCTGGCGTCGCCAAACAACACAGTTAATAAAATCTGTTTCCCGTTCACCTTGTTGGTTAGAAAATGGGCGATTCACTGCTAATGTGAAGGTTGAAACAGGAACACCATTCGGAGTATAGCGGAGATCAGGATCCTTCGTTAAACGACCTACCAAAATGACACGGTTTATCAACAGAATCAACTCCTAATATTAGAAAATTGTTCCACATGAAACAATTTATGTTCAATCAAAATTACTCTTCTTCTTTAACTACAATATGACGGATGATATCTTCGCTGATTTTAGCAAGACGGTCAAATTCTTGAACAGCCTCTGCAGTTTCAGCTTGGATTTTGTTGATCATGTAATATCCATCACGGAAATCATTGATTTCATAAGCAAGACGGCGTTTGCCCCATTCTTTTGTTTCAAGAACTTCAGCACCCTTGTCAGCTAAAATTGTGTTAAAACGCTCAACTAAAGCTTTTTTTCCATCTTCCTCAATGTTTGGACGGATGATATACATAACTTCGTATTTTGTCATCACTGTCACCTCCTTTTGGTCTAAACGGCCCTTATGGGCAAGGAGCAATTAATTACAATTACTCACAAGTTAAAAGTATAGCATACATATAAGAAGTTTGCAAATTGATAAAAAAGACCGATCATACTGACCGGTCCTCTTGTTTATACATTGAAACGGAAGTGAATAATGTCTCCGTCTTTTACTTCGTATTCTTTACCTTCTAATCTAACTTTACCCGCTTCTTTCGCAGCATTCATGGAACCAGCTGCCATCAGATCTTCATAAGAAACGATTTCTGCGCGAATAAATCCACGTTCAAAATCAGAGTGAATAATTCCAGCACACTGTGGCGCCTTCATCCCTTTACGGAAAGTCCAGGCACGTACTTCTTGAACACCTGCCGTGAAATATGTTGCCAAGCCCAACAATTGATAAGACGCTCGAATTAATTGATCCAACCCAGATTCTTCTATGCCTAGTTCTTCAAGGAACATCGCTTTTTCTTCGCCTTCAAGCTCTGCAATTTCCGATTCAATTTTGGCACAAATCACGATTACCTCAGCATTTTCCTTCGCTGCAAATTCACGAACCTGAGTCACGTAATCATTATCGGACGCATCTGCTACTTCATCTTCATCAACATTAGCAACATATAAAACTGGTTTAATCGTGAGAAGATGTAATCCTTTCACGATTTTGAGCTGTTCTTCCGTGAATTCAACTGCTCTGGCTGGTTTTTCAGCTTCAAATGCTTCTTTTAATAAGGAAAGAACTTCATACTCAACAACTGCTTCCTTATCTTTTTGTTTAGCTAATTTACCTACACGGTCAATTCTTTTCTCTACCGTTTCCATATCAGCGAGAATTAATTCGAGATTAATCGTTTCAATATCATCGATTGGATTAACCTTACCTGAAACGTGGGTAATATTTTCATCAGCAAAGCATCTTACTACATGGCAAATTGCATCTACCTGGCGAATATGGGAAAGGAATTTATTGCCTAAGCCTTCTCCTTTACTTGCCCCTTTTACAATTCCTGCGATATCGGTAAATTCAAAAGCAGTCGGTACTGTTTTCTTCGGTACTACAAGCTCTGTCAGCTTTTGCAATCTATGATCTGGTACCTCTACAATCCCTACATTAGGATCAATCGTACAAAATGGATAGTTAGCAGATTCTGCTCCAGCCTGTGTTATTGCATTAAAGAGAGTAGACTTCCCTACGTTAGGCAGACCTACTATTCCAGCTGTTAATGCCACATCATTCACTCCTTATGTGAAAACATATTAAATGTTATATAATCTATATGTGATAAACCTTTACCAATTATAGTGACAAGTCATCTAAAAGACAAGCCGCTATTATTTTTCAATTAGTATTTGAATTACACTTTATTATGATAGCATACAAGCTGTACATTAAGCTTTGAGATTATGCCTCGTGTTTCTGAAGTATCTTTTTCATCTTCCTAACAAAATCTTTACGGGGCAACATGACACTATGGTCACATCCTTCACATTTAATTCGGACGTCCATACCAAGTCTAATAATCTTCCAGCGGTTGATACCACATGGATGAGGCTTTTTCATTTCAACAACATCATTCAATCCAAAATCCTTATCATCCATAGTTTTTTAATCCTCCATTATTTAAACTTTTCCCTTTATATCCATGAATTATATCAGCATATGGCCAGACCTCCAATTAAAACCAACATCCAGAATAAACAGAAATCTACCTAGACTCCCGTTTCTCTAATTTCTTTCCTTTCATTTCATCATATAAGAATAACGTTTCACACTAAATTCGCTATAAAGAACCATTCACTATTATTACCTGGGTATATGAATTGAAACTAAATGTTTTTTTAATATAACTTATTCAAATCTACTAGGATCTAAATACCTATATAAATGAATAATGACAATGTTTCTTTATTCCTTATGCTTGGGTATACATATGATAAATCAATCTGTTTAAAAGAAACGTTAACCATTTTACTACATCTCAGCTTTGGAAGGAAAAAGTGTATATAAAAAGACAAGTATTTTCAACCTGATAACCGGATGGGAAGAATATAGGATTCGAAAGTCTGCAAAATATTCCAAAGTTCAGTGTATAAAATTCCTATATTTTCCGTATACTGATAGTACTTTTGCAGAGGAGTGGTAATTATGAACATGAGGCCTTCTTTTTTTGAACAACGCAATACAACAAATCGAATATCATATGAGGAAGAGAATGCCCACCATGTTATCTCTAGAGAATTACTCACAATCCTCCCTTCTCATAAAGTACGTCCTGTTGTCATTGTTTGTATCGGTACAGACCGTTCAACTGGTGATTCACTTGGTCCTTTAATTGGAACATTGTTAAGTGAGAAAACACTGCCCAATTTTTATATATATGGTACATTAGAGGATCCAATCCATGCTGTGAATTTACAAGAAAAACTTAATTATATTCATAGCATACATGAAAATCCATTTATTATTGGAATAGACGCTTGTCTTGGTAGAGTTAAAAGTGTTGGAATTATCCAGGTTGGTAAAGGCCCTGTAAAGCCTGGTGCCGGTGTAAATAAAGAATTGCCCAATGTGGGAGAAGCCCATATTACAGGAATCGTTAATGTTAGTGGATTTATGGAATACTTTGTGCTTCAAAATACTCGTTTAAATTTAGTCTTAAAAATGGCTAAAGCTATTACAAAAGGTATTTATTTAGCCGGTTTATCCTATAATCATGCCGCTTCCATAACTACAACATTTAATTGGAACTTCGAAGAAGAAAAGGTACATGACAATAATTTATAGAGAAAAATAAAAAACCATATAAATGGTTTTTTATTTTTCTAAAATTTCAAGGAGTCTCTCTAAATCCTCATTGGAGAAAAATTCTATTTCTATCTTCCCACGCTTATTATTCTGTTTAATATTAACTGTTGTACCGAAACGTTCTCTTAATTGATTTTCTCTTTCCTGAATAAATATATCCTTAGCAGGGACTTTTTTTGTTTCACGTGGAACACTTTCATTCAAACCTTGAATGATCCCCTCTAATTGCCTAACATTAAGATTTTCCTTAATTACTTTATCAGCCAGAGGTTTAATATCTTTTTTTGATTTCAGGCTTAACAATGCTCTTCCATGTCCCATTGATAATTTTCCTTGAGAAATATAATCCTGAATCAATGCAGGCAATGATAACAATCGAATATGATTGGCTATATGAGGTCGGCTTTTCCCCATTCTTTTCGCCAATTCTTCTTGAGTGATATCAAGGTTTCTCAATAATGACTGATAAGCAGCACCCTCCTCTACTGGATTTAAATCTTCTCTTTGAAGATTTTCCAATAAAGCAAGTTCCATCATTTGTCGATCATCAAATTCACGAACTACAGCAGGCACAGTTTTCATTTTTGCTTCTTTAGCAGCACGAAAGCGCCTTTCTCCAGCCACTATTTCATAGCCTTTAATACTGCTTTTCCGTACAATCAGAGGCTGTAAAATTCCATGTTGAAGAATTGAGTTCTTTAATTCTTCAATAGCTTCAGGCTGAAAAGATTTCCTTGGTTGATATGGATTTGGCCGCAAATTTTTAATCGCAATCTCTTGTACCACTTCTTCTTTGCTGACTTCCATGTTAGCAATAAGGGCATCAAGACCTTTCCCCAATCCCTTACCCATTTGCAACCACTTCCTTTGCCAAATCTAAATATACTTCCGCTCCACGTGACTTTGGATCATAAATAATAATCGGCTCACCATGGCTTGGTGCTTCACTTAAACGTACGGTACGTGGAATGATCGTTTTATATACTTTATCCTGAAAGTACTTCTTAACCTCATCTATGACTTGTATACCCAGGTTTGTCCGGGCATCAAGCATGGTTAATAATACTCCCTCTATTTTTAAATCATGGTTTAAATGTTTCTGGACTAATCTAACCGTATTAAGTAATTGACTGAGGCCTTCAAGGGCGTAGTATTCACATTGCACAGGTATAAGCACAGCATCAGATGCTGTAAGGGAATTTAGAGTTAATAAACCTAAAGATGGAGGGCAATCAATAATAATATAATCATACTCATTAACGACTGCTTCTAACGCTCTTTTCAAGCGTACTTCTCTGGATATGGTAGGAACCAATTCTATTTCAGCACCTGCAAGTTGAATAGTAGCCGGTATGACATCTAGGTTTTCAACTTTCGTTGCCTTAATAACATCAGCAACATCCACATCATCAATAAGTACATCATAAATGCATTGTTCAACATCAGCCTTCTCTATCCCTACTCCACTGGTCGCATTTCCTTGTGGATCAACATCGACTAGCAAAACTTTCTTTCCTATGTACGCCAAGCAGGCCCCCAAATTAACTGAGGTTGTTGTTTTACCAACTCCTCCTTTTTGGTTTGCAATAGATATTACTTTTCCCATGTTGTCACCTGCCTCACTTTACATTCAGACTTATAACGTTTCTATTTTAACATGTTTCTATTTTTCAAAGTTCATATATTTAAAATTATCACACAGAAAGTATCGATTTTTGTAAAAAGTTTTGATTATATAAAAAAAACTGGCAACCTATCGGATTGCCAAGTTATCAATTAATCAAACTATTATTTCCTCTTTTTCGGAATACGGATTGTAATTTGATAAAAATCATCAAACTCTGTTTCCTCTGAGTCTAAGTTAATTCCATTATCCTTAACCATGCTCATTGATTGACGGATAGTATTTACCGCTATGCGCATATCCTTACTGAATGCTTTTCGGATGGCACGAGGCTTTTTGTCTTCATCAGCTGAAAGCAGTTTGTTGACTCGTTCCTCTGTCTGCTTCACATTCAGTCCTTTATCAATAATTTCTTCGACAAGCTTCGCCTGTTTTTCAGGATCTTTTAATGGGATTAAGGAGCGTGCATGTCTTTCTGTGATTGCCTTTTGCATGACCGCATTCTGAACCACCTGCGGCAATTTAAGTAAACGGATTTTATTGGCAACCGTAGATTGTCCTATTCCAAGCCTGTTTGCAAGACCTTCCTGGGTCAATTGATGCAGTTCAATTAATTTACTGTATGCCACAGCTTCTTCAATAGGAGATAATTCCTCACGTTGAAGGTTCTCTATTAAAGCAACAGATGCTGTTTCAGTGTCTGAGAGATTATTAATAATGGCAGGAATTTTATCCCAACCCAATTTACTTATGGCTCGGTATCGACGTTCACCGGCAATTATTTCAAATTGTCCATCATGGATTTCTCTGACAACAATGGGTTGAATAATTCCATGCGTTTCTATAGTCAGAGCAAGTTCTTCAATTTTCTCATCATCAAAAATACTTCTTGGTTGAAAACGATTTGGTACAATTGAAGAAATAGGTAATTTATGGATTTCGTCATGGTTTATTTCTTCTTTTTCCGTCTCAATTTCCGATTCCCTGTCAACATTTTGTTCTTTATCTCCAAGTCCAAAAAAACGTGAAAAAGGATGTTTTGTCATCCCTACACCACCTTTAAAAAACTTCCAACTAGCTTAATCATTGGCAAAAATCATATTTAAATAAGTTCAGATTGTCTCATTTTTTGGTAATAACTATCTTTATTATACCGTTTTTTAGAATATCCGTCTCAATAAAGTTTACTCTAATGGCTGCTTATTTGGTGTTCCAGGTTTTCGTGGATATTTTTTTGGCGTTTCTTTTACTTTATCTATTAAGATAATATGACGTTTGCTGTCTTCCTTTGGCAGTTGGAAATAAAAGTCCTGATCCATTTTACCACCTAAAATTGTCAACGCCTTTTTCCCTGCCAATACTTCATCATCAGCACCTGCACCTTTTAAAGCGATAAATTTGCCTCCTTTTTTTACTAAAGGAAGGCATAACTCGCTTAAAACCGATAATCTGGCAACTGCTCTAGCCGTAACATAATCATATTGTTCCCGGTGTGCTGCTAATTTCCCGAATGTTTCTGCACGATCATGATATAAACTGACATCCTGTAAACCCAGCTCATCTGTTAAGGTTTTTAAAAAGGTAATCCGCTTATTTAAAGAATCTACAATAGACAATTTTATTGATGGAAAGCAAATCTTTAGTGGTATACTGGGAAACCCTGCTCCCGCTCCAACATCACATAAAGAAAGATCCTGATTAAAATCAATAAAGAAAGATGGTGAGATGGAATCATAGAAATGTTTCAAATAAACCTCTTCTTTATCCGTAATAGCTGTCAGATTTACTTTTTCATTCCATTCTACCAAAAGCTTAAAATACGTTTCGAATTGGTCAAGCTGAGAGGGAGAAAGAACAATTCCCTTCTCCTCTAATGCATGTTTAAATTCTGATATGTTCATTTATTTACCTCTTAATTTTGGGGTATTTTTGCAATTTTCCCTTGTTCAATATAAACGAGCAAGATAGAAATATCAGCTGGGTTAACACCTGATATACGTGAAGCTTGGGCCATAGATAATGGACGAACCTGTTTTAATTTCTGACGTGCTTCAGAAGCAAGCCCTGTAATAGCGTCATAATCAATTAAATCAGGGATTCTTTTGTTTTCCATTTTCTTCAGCTTTTCTACTTGCTGAATCGACTTTTCAATATAACCCTCATATTTAACCTGTATTTCCACCTGCTCTGCTACATCCTCAGGAACTTCACTCTCTGCAGGAATTAATTGACTGATATGTTTGTACGATAATTCTGTCCTTCTAAGCAGGTCATTGCCGCGAATGCCATCCTTTAGTTCACTGCTTCCCCATTCTCTTAAATAAGATTGGGTAGTTTCATTTGGTTTAATGATGGTAGCAGCCAGCCTTTCGATTTCATTCTGAATAGCTTGCTTTTTAGTCAAGAAGCGTTCATAACGGTCCTCACTGATCAATCCAATGCGATGGCCTATTTCTGTTAATCTCAGGTCTGCATTATCATGTCTCAGCAATAAACGATATTCAGCACGGGATGTAAGCAATCTATAAGGCTCATTCGTTCCCTTCGTAACCAGGTCATCAATCAGAACCCCAATATAGGCATCCGAACGGCTCAGAATAATCTCCTCTTCATTCAGAGCTCTGCGGCCTGCATTGATCCCAGCCATTAGCCCCTGTCCAGCAGCTTCTTCATAACCTGATGTACCATTAATTTGGCCAGCAGTATATAAATTTTTAATATTTTTTGTTTCTAATGTCGGCCAGAGCTGTGTTGGTACGATAGCATCATACTCAATTGCATAGCCAGCCCGCATCATCTGTACATTTTCGAGCCCCGGTATGGTTGCCAGGATTTCCTTTTGAACATCTTCCGGCAAACTTGTTGAAAGCCCTTGTACATATACTTCATTCGTGTCTCTGCCTTCCGGTTCAAGGAAGATTTGATGGCGTGGCTTATCATTAAAACGAACTACTTTATCTTCTATTGAAGGACAGTAACGCGGTCCAGTACCCTTAATCATTCCAGAATACATAGGAGATCGATGTAAATTATTATCGATAATCGTATGTGTTCCTTCATTTGTGTATGTCAGCCAACATGGCAACTGATCCGTAATATAGGTCGTTGTCTCATAGGAAAATGCCCTTGGTACATCGTCCCCAGGTTGTATTTCAGTTTTATTGTAATCAATTGTATCACCGTTCACTCTTGGCGGTGTACCTGTTTTAAAACGGACTAAATCTAATCCAAGCTCTTCAAGGTGTTCAGATAGCTTGATGGATGGTTGTTGATTATTTGGACCGCTGGAGTATTTTAATTCTCCTAAAATAATTTCTCCGCGTAAAAAAGTCCCTGTTGTAATAACAACTGCTTTTGAATGATAGATAGCCCCTGTCTGTGTAATAACGCCCTTACATTCCCCATCCTCAATAAGTAAGCGATCAACCATCCCTTGCATGAGGGTTAGATTCTTTTCATTTTCGAGCGTTTTTTTCATTTCGTTCTGATAGGCGAATTTATCTGCCTGTGCTCTTAACGCACGCACAGCCGGACCCTTACCTGTATTGAGCATTCTCATTTGAATATGGGTCTTATCAATATTTTTACCCATTTCTCCACCAAGAGCATCAATCTCTCTGACTACGATCCCTTTTGCAGGACCACCAACTGATGGATTACAGGGCATAAATGCAACCATATCCAAATTAATTGTTAATACAAGTGTTTTAGCCCCTTGTCTGGCAGCAGCAAGACCTGCTTCACTCCCCGCATGACCTGCTCCTATTACTATTACATCATATTCACCAGCATGATATGCCATTGTTTTACCTCCTTATTTCCCAAGACAAAACTGCGAAAACAACTGATTGATTAAACTCTCATGGACACTTTCTCCAATAACTTCCCCTAATAGTTCCCATGACTTTGTTAAATCGATTTGAACCAGATCAATTGGTACACCGGCATTAATGCCATCCAGTGCATCATCAATTGCCTGTTTTGCTTTATTCAAAAGGGCTATATGACGTGAATTAGATACATATGTCGCATCGCCGGAATTTAAATTTCCCTCAAAGAAAAGTCCAGAAATAGCTTCCTCTAAGTCATCTACACCTTTATCCTCTTTTAGCGATGTTAAAATAATCGAATAGTTCTTTGCAACAGCTTTAACTTTATCAATTTCAAGCTTTCCAGGAAGATCTGTTTTGTTAATAAGCACAATGACATCCATCCCATTGACAGCTTCAAACAAACGTTGGTCTTCTTCTGTAAATTCTTCTGCATGATTTAGCACAAGAAGTATTAAATCTGCTTTCTTTAATACCTCTCTGGAACGTTCCACTCCGATACGCTCTACTATATCTTCTGTTTCACGTATTCCGGCAGTATCCACCAAACGAAGCGGTACTCCCCTTACATTAACATATTCTTCAATGACATCCCTTGTGGTTCCTGGAATATCTGTAACAATTGCTTTATTTTCCTGTACCAAACTATTTAATAAGGAAGACTTTCCTACGTTAGGTCTGCCGACAATTACGGTTGAAATACCTTCTCTTAAAATTTTCCCCTGATGACTGGTTTGTAGTAATTTTTCAATTTCCCCACTGACATATTCACAGCGTTCCTTAAATAAGTGGTGAGTCATTTCCTCCACATCATCATATTCAGGGTAATCTATATTAACCTCCACCTGAGCTAGTGTTTCAAGGATATCCTGGCGCAATTTCTTTATCAATCTTGACAGTTTACCTTCAACTTGCCCTAAAGCTACATTCATCGCTTTATCTGTCTTCGCTCTGATTAAATCCATTACAGCTTCCGCTTGAGACAAATCAATTCTTCCATTTAAAAACGCCCGTTTTGTAAACTCTCCAGGCTCGGCTAAAGTAGCTCCCTGTCTTAAGATAAGCTGAAGTACTCTATTCACGGAAACTAAACCGCCATGGCAATTAATTTCGACGATATCTTCACGAGTAAATGTATTTGGAGCTTTTAAAACGGTCACCATTACTTCTTCTATAATGGTATTCGTTTTAGGATCTATGATATTTCCATAGTGTATCGTATGACTTGGCACATCAGTCAATCTCTTCCCTTTAGGGCTCCGATAAACAGAGTCTGCGATACTTATTGCCTCATCTCCGCTTATACGAACAATTCCGATTGCTCCCTCTCCCATCGGAGTTGATATCGCAGCAATTGTATCAAAATCCATGACCTATACTCCTTTCATAACAAAATTAAAAATCTATAATAATCGACACATACCATTTGTACCCGCCGCTCTTATCCACAACCACTAAAATGCAGTACGTATAATTTTAACTTATCCACATGTGAATAACAAGAATCTAAGCACAATCTTCCTTTTAGATATAAATTATTCAGCTAAATTGTGAACTCTGTTCTTATATTTTTTTCACCTTATATCTACTTTGCCCTAATACACTCGTTTAGATATCAGAAAGTCCAGTTCTTTTAATTATTAAAAGCCGATAAATTCAATCAATTATAACTGGAAGCATTCAAAAAAAAATCTCCGAAATCATTCGGAGATTTTGTTCACGCTATTTATTTGGCGAAATCACGATATGACGATGTGGTTCAGTACCAGCAGAGTACGTTTTGACTTTTTTATTATTCATCAGCGCCGTATGAATCACTTTTCTTTCAAATGATGGCATGGGCTCCAATGAAACTTCTTTTTTTGTATAGATAGCTTTATTAGCCATTTTTTCCGAAAGATTAACTAAAGCTTCATTTCTTCGGCTCCGGTAATCCTCTGCATCGAGCATGATCGTTAGATATTGGGTAGAGTTCTTATTTACTACAAGCTGAGTCAGGTATTGAAGGGAATTTAATGTTTGTCCCCTTTTTCCAATCAGCATGGCTATTTTCTCACCAGATAACTCAAATGTAACAACTTTGCCTTCTTGCTTATGATGAACATGTACCTCTGCACCCATTTTTTCTGCTACATTCTCGATGAATTGTTTTGCTTCTGCTAACGGATCATGCTTTACAGTCACCTTCACGATAGCCGGTCTTGAGCCAAACAGGCCTAAAAAACCTTTTTTCCCTTCATCTACAACTTGGATTTCAGTCTTTTCCTTCGTTGTATTTAATTCCTTAAGAGCAGATTCAACAGCTTCATTAACTGTTTGGGCTGTAGCGGTTACTTGTTTCACTTTTTCTTACCTCCGGCTTTTACATTTGATTTATCGGCTTTTGCTTGCTTTAAATCAGGCCCTTTAATGAAGTAAGTTTGGGCAATCGAGAAAATATTACCAACAACCCAGTATAAAGATAGTGCTGCCGGGAAGTTAATTGCGAACACAATAATCATAATCGGCATAATATATAGCATCATTTGCATAGTTGGATTATCATCCTGTCCAACCATGGATATTTTTTGTTGAATAAAGGTTGTTGCACCTGCAATTAGCGGAAGGATAAAGTATGGATCCTTGTCGCCTAAATCAAACCATAGGAAACTATGATTAGCAATTTCAGTTGTTCTCATAATTGCGTGATAGAACGCAATCAAAATCGGCATTTGAACAAAAATCGGCAAACATCCTGCCAATGGGTTTACCCCATGTTTTTGGAACAAAGCCATTGTTTCCTGCTGCAGTTTTTGTTGAGTTTCAGCATCCTTAGAGCTGTATTTCTCTTTCAATCTATTCATTTCCGGTTGAATAGCCTGCATCGCTTTTGTACTTTTAATTTGTTTAATCATCAATGGTAAAATCAATAATCTAACCAAAATTGTGACCAGAATAATCGATATTCCATATTTATTACCTAATAACTCAGCCATTTTGATTATCAGCCAGGAAAGCGGATAAACAAAGTATTGATTCCAGATACCAGTACTTTCTGAATCTATTGGTTGATTGACTTCACTACATCCTGATAGAACAGCAATGAGAAAAACAACCGAACCAAAGAGAAGCATATGTTTCTTCTTCAAGCCTTATTTCCTCCTAACTACTTAAGAGGCATTAATACCTCTTATATGCCAATGAATGTATTTTAACATCTTTTAGATGTCTACGCCTAAATGTTTTAGGCTTTTTTATAACAGAAAACCTACACTACATTTTTCTCAAGACGCCAGCACGCTTTAATACATGGATTAGACTCGCTTTCGATTCATGGAAGTCCATTTCTGAGGTCGGTTTTCTTGCAACAATGATGTAATCATTCCCCTTCATGATTCGATCATCAAGCTCTAAAAAGGATTGCCTTACATAACGTTTAACACGGTTCCGTGTCACTGCATTGCCAATTTTCTTACTCACTGAAAGACCCAGACGAAAGTTTGTCTGTTCCTTCTTTAATACGTAAATAACAAATTGCCTGTTCGCAAAAGATTTACCTTTTTTAAATACTTCCTGGAAATCCTGATTCTTTTTAATCCTGCGCTCTTTGTTCATATATCCACCTGCACCTAACACATACGTTCAACTTTTAAATGGGTTTCGATTTATTTCTAATCCCATTATATTTCCATTGTACATCATTAACAAATTTACGCATTATTAAAACGCCAATCTGTATATAACTTTGATCTATTTCTCATCTTAATCATTAAAAAACGCTATAAGCTTAAAAAAAGACCACTGAAATGGTCAGTGGTCTAGGCAGATAATACTTTTCTTCCTTTACGACGACGAGCTGCAAGAACACGACGTCCGTTTTTTGTGCTCATGCGGGCACGGAACCCATGAACTTTGCTGTGTTTACGTTTATTTGGTTGGTACGTTCTTTTCATATTAGTACACCTCCCTGAGGATTACAGTTAAAGACAGTCTTTACAATTATATAGATGGTGATACGTAATTGTCAACTTATACTTTCAAACATTAAAAACTACCTTCTGATTTACAAATAAATAAATTTATATGGATCGCTTAAATTTCATTTTTAAAATTTACCTTGTTCTCTATGGATAGGTTGTGGATAATTAAATTATCACTATTTAACAATCCACACCCCTTTTCGACAGGTTTTGCACAAACCCACTTCTTGTGGAAAACTTTCATCCCCATTCACTGAGTCTTGTGGATAAATAACAAAAAACGTTGCAACTCAAGCAAATTTTTGATATCATATTTTTTGTTTTCATTCTTAATAACTTATCCACATAAATAATTATCCACAGATTGTTAATAAGCTGTGGATAGGATTTTACACAGGAGCGTATAACTTTGTCCACAGGAAGTGGATATTGTCGAAAACCTATATTCCCCATAATGTTCCTTATACATTGTTTTTTATATTTATACATTTCCTATTTATATTGTTTTGATTCAAGTTTATTGTGGTTTGGCTGTCTTTGAAGGAGGATTGACGAGTGAAAAATATAGATGAGCTATGGAAGCACTCATTATCAATATTAGAAAAGAAAATAAGCAAGCCAAGCTTTGAAACCTGGCTGAAGTCTACAAAAGCTTATTCTTTAAAAAAGGATACACTCACAGTAATTGCGCCAAACGAGTTTGCCCGAGATTGGCTAGAGGAACGTTACTCAGATGTAATAGGTGAGGTTTTATACGAAACTACAGGCGAACAATTGGAAGTTAAATTCATTATTCCTCACAACCAAAGGGAAGAAGAATATGATTTACCAGCACCGGCCAAAAGGGTTAGAAAATCAGATGACGATCAGCATGAGATACCTCAAACCTTATTAATACCAAAGTATACTTTTGATACTTTCGTTATTGGTTCCGGCAACCGTTTTGCCCATGCAGCATCCTTGGCTGTAGCGGAAGCTCCGGCTAAAGCCTATAATCCTCTATTTATTTATGGGGGAGTTGGACTTGGTAAAACACATTTAATGCATGCTATCGGCCATTATGTATTGGAGCACAACCCATCAGCTAAAGTGGTTTATTTGTCATCCGAGAAATTTACAAATGAATTTATTAATTCAATCCGAGATAACCGTGCTGAAGATTTCCGTAATAAATACCGGAATGTCGATGTACTGCTAATTGATGATATTCAATTTTTAGCTGGAAAAGAATCGACTCAGGAGGAATTTTTCCATACGTTTAATGCACTCCACGAGGAAAGTAAGCAAATCGTTATCTCAAGTGATCGTCCTCCGAAAGAGATTCCGACTCTTGAAGATCGGTTGCGGTCTCGTTTTGAATGGGGTCTGATTACTGATATTACACCACCAGATCTCGAAACAAGGATTGCGATCCTGCGGAAGAAAGCAAAAGCTGAACGACTGGATATTTCGAATGAAGTTATGATTTATATAGCCAACCAAATCGATTCCAACATTCGTGAGCTCGAAGGAGCCCTAATAAGAGTGGTAGCCTATTCTTCCTTAATAAATAAGGATATTAACGCAGACTTAGCTGCCGAAGCTCTAAAGGATATCATTCCGAATTCGAAACCAAAAATTATCGCTATATCGGATATTCAGAGGACAGTTGGAGAATACTTTAATGTAAAATTAGATGATTTTAAAGCTAAAAAACGGACAAAATCAGTTGCCTTCCCTAGGCAGATTGCTATGTATTTGTCCAGAGAGCTTACGGACTCTTCATTGCCCAAAATAGGTGAAGAATTTGGAGGACGTGACCATACAACTGTTATACATGCACATGAAAAAATATCTAAGCTTTTACAAATCGATTCTCAGCTACAGGATCATATTAAGGAAATTACTTTAAAACTTAACAATCACTGATCAACGAAGCAGTTACTAACTGTTGATAATCAATTAAGTTGCTATCAAGATTACTCACAGTCTGTCCACATGTGGATAGACTGTTTTTCGGTCAAATAGTTGAGTTATCCACATTTCCACAGGCCCTACTATTACTTCTTCTTTTATTTTTATAAATAAATTAATAAATATGTATCTAAAATCAATCATCATACTGGGAGGATTACTTATGAAAATTACGATTCAGCGCGACCGTCTGGTCCAAAGTGTTACTGATGTTCTTAAAGCGGTATCAACCCGTACAACGATACCAATTCTTACTGGAATAAAAATTAAAGCAAATGAAGAAGGGGTCACTTTAACAGGAAGTGATTCTGATATCTCTATTGAATCATTCATTCCAGCAGAAGAAGAAGGCAATGAACTAGTTGAAATTAAAGAGTCTGGATCAATCGTTTTACCGGCTCGTTTCTTTGCTGAAATCGTAAAAAAACTTCCAGAGAGCACAGTTGATTTGGAAGTATATGCACACCTGCAAACAATTATTCGTTCAGGAAAAGCTGAATATAAACTAAACGGACTAAATGCTGAAGATTATCCACAGCTTCCTCAAATGGAAGAACAGCATATGTATTCTATGCCAATCGATTTATTAAAAAATATTATCCGTCAAACTATTTTCGCAGTGTCCACCTCAGAAACACGCCCTGTGTTGACAGGTGTAAACTGGCGCATAGAAGATGGGCAATTAATCTGTATTGCAACAGATAGCCATCGTTTGGCTATGAGAAAAACGGTGATTAATGGGAATGGTGATAGCTACAGTGTAGTCGTCCCTGGAAAGAGCTTAAGTGAATTAAGTAAAATCCTCGATGACACGGATGAAGAAATAAAAATTATATTTACAGAAAATCAGGTACTGTTTAAATCAAAAAATTTATTATTCTTCTCCAGATTATTAGAGGGTAATTATCCAGACACTTCTCGATTAATACCGAATGAAAGCAAAACAGATGTTAGAATAAATACAAAGGAACTTCTTCATGCCATTGATCGTGCTTCTTTATTAGCGAGAGAAAGCAGAAATAATGTTGTTAAGCTTTCTACAATGGGAAATTCCTATATTGAAATTTCCTCTCATACACCAGAGGTTGGTACAGTAACTGAGGAAATTGTTACTCAAACGATTGAGGGAGAGGAATTAAAAATATCCTTTAGTGCGAAATATATGATGGATGCCCTAAAAGCCTTGAATGTAACAGAAGTGACTATTAATTTTACTGGAGCGATGAGACCATTTGTTCTTAAAGGTGTAGATGACGATAGTATGCTGCAGTTAATACTGCCTGTTAGAACATATTGATTTAAAAATTTTGAGAACCTGTTTTTGGATATGCATCGAAACAGGTTCTTTTTGTGCAAAACCAAATTTTTTAGTAAAATAAACTTTTAGAGACTTTTACAGGTGGGATTATTATGATGGAATCAATACGTATTCAAACCGAGTATATTACCCTCGGGCAATTTTTAAAATTAGCGAGTATTATCGACTCTGGCGGGAACGCAAAATGGTTTCTTTCAGAATATGAGGTATACGTGAATGGTGAACTGGATGTTCGCAGAGGCAGAAAGCTCCGGGTTGGAGACCGTATTGAAATCCCGGATGTCGGTTCCTATATTATTACGGATTAAAGTAAAGGATCTAAAGATATGTATCTTGAAAAGATTAGTCTTCAACATTATAGAAACTATGAAAGTCTGACCGCCGAATTTGAAAATAAGGTGAATGTTATACTGGGCGAAAATGCTCAAGGAAAAACAAATGTGATGGAAGCTATGTATGTACTGGCCATGGCTAAATCTCACCGCACCTCCAATGATAAAGATCTTATTCGATGGGACCAGGAATATGCTAAAATAGAGGGAAGAGTACTGAAAAACAGAGGACCTCTTCCTATGGAATTGATTATTTCCAAAAAAGGCAAAAAAGCTAAAAGTAATCATTTGGAGCAAAAGCGTTTGAGCCAGTATATCGGCAATATGAATGTGATTATGTTTGCTCCGGAGGACTTAAACCTGGTGAAGGGCAGCCCTTTAATCAGAAGACGCTTTATAGATATGGAAATAGGACAAGTATCGCCTGTTTATTTACATGATATAAACCAATACCAAAAGATTCTCAATCAACGTAATGCGTTTTTGAGGCAAGCACAGCTGAGCAAAAGAGCTGACGATGCTATGCTTGCGGTTCTAAATGACCAATTCATTCATTATGCTGCAAGAATTCTTTTAAAGAGGTTTGAGTTCCTTGAATTGCTTAAGAATTGGGCAAAACCTATCCATAAAGGCATTTCTAGAGGTCTAGAAACGCTGGATATTCAATATAAACCATCCATAGAGGTATCAGAATCTATGGACTTGTCGAAAATAGTAGAAAGATTTCAGGAAAAATTTGATAAAATAAGTACTAGAGAAAAAGAACGAGGCACAACATTAATTGGTCCACATAGAGATGACCTGCAATTCTTCGTCAATGGTCATGATGTGCAAACGTTTGGGTCGCAAGGCCAGCAAAGAACAACAGCCTTATCTTTAAAATTAGCTGAAATTGAGCTGATTCATTCAGAAATCAATGAATATCCAATTCTTTTGCTTGATGATGTTCTATCTGAATTGGATGATTACAGACAATCGCATTTGTTGAATACCATTCAAGGTAAGGTACAAACCTTTGTAACGACTACAAGTGTAGACGGAATCGATCATCAAACATTGAGAGAAGCTGCAACCTTTCAAGTGAAAAGCGGAACAATGTCCAGATTGAAATGAGGTGGTTAAGATGTATCTTCATGTCGGAAATGATACTGTAATTAAGACTAGTGAACTAGTTACGGCACTTGATGCCAAAATGCTAACAGATTCACCTGTATTACAGAGATTTTTAGATGAAAATAAAGTTATTGATCTGGCTGAAGGTAATACAAAATCAATTGTGGTTACAGTTCATCACATCTATCTCTCACCAATTGGACTAACTGCTTTGAAAAGAAAATCAGCAAAGATGTCTACGTTGTAACACAATCGATAAGATACGAAATAAATGCATGAAAAGTGTAGGTGAAATGGTTTGACAATGGAGCAAAAAGAAATACAAAAAGAATCCTATGATGAAAACCAGATACAAATACTTGAAGGGCTAGAGGCAGTACGTAAAAGGCCTGGTATGTATATTGGTTCCACAAGTTCCAGAGGGCTTCACCATTTAGTCTGGGAAATTGTTGATAACAGTATTGATGAAGCACTGGCAGGATATTGTGATGAAATCAATGTATTCATCAATAAAGACAATAGTATTACGGTTAAGGATAATGGTCGTGGTATTCCTGTTGGTATACACGAAAAAGTAGGCCGTCCTGCAGTAGAAGTCATTATGACAACTTTACATGCCGGTGGTAAATTTGGCGGTGGAGGCTACAAAGTCTCCGGCGGTCTTCATGGTGTGGGTGCTTCAGTTGTTAATGCCCTGTCTACTGAATTGTCTGTCCAAGTAGAACGTGAAGGGAAAATTCATCTTCAACGTTTTGAAAGAGGTACACCAAAAGGCGAGCTTGAGATTTTAGGCGAATCCGATCGTACTGGTACAACTATTACATTTAAACCTGATGGTGAAATTTTTACGGAAACTCTTATATATGAATATGAGATTTTGGCGGTAAGGTTAAGGGAATTAGCCTTCTTAAACCGTGGTATTAAAATCACGATTAAGGATGAACGTGAAGATGGTAAAGAAAATGAATATTACTATGAAGGCGGCATTAAATCCTATGTAGAACATCTAAATCGTACGAGAGAGGTACTTCACGAAGAACCAATCTATGTCGAGGGTGCTAAAGATGGGATTTCTGTTGAGGTTGCTTTGCAATACAATGATAGTTTTACAAGTAATATTTATTCATTTGCCAATAATATCCACACCTATGAAGGTGGAGCACACGAATCTGGATTTAAAACAGCCTTAACTCGTGTAATAAATGATTATGCAAGGAAATACGGCATTTTCAAGGAAAATGACCAAAATTTAACCGGTGAAGATGTTCGCGAAGGCCTAACTGCGATTGTATCGATCAAACACCCTGATCCGCAGTTCGAAGGACAAACGAAAACTAAACTTGGTAACTCTGAGGCAAGAACGATTACTGACTCCATTTTCTCTGAAAAAATGGAGAAATTCATGCTTGAAAATCCTAGTGTCGCAAGAAAAATTATCGATAAAGGATTAATGGCTGCCAGAGCGAGAGCAGCAGCCAAAAAGGCTAGAGAGCTAACAAGAAGAAAGAGTGCATTGGAGATTTCCAACTTACCAGGGAAATTGGCTGACTGTTCTTCAAAAGATCCATCCATTAGCGAAATTTACATCGTTGAGGGTGATTCTGCTGGCGGATCGGCAAAATCTGGCCGTGATCGACACTTCCAGGCCATTTTGCCTTTACGCGGTAAAATACTAAACGTGGAAAAAGCGCGTCTGGATAGAATTCTTGGCAATCAAGAGATCAGAATGATTGTAACAGCTCTGGGAACTGGTATTGGTGAGGATTTTGATATTACGAAGGCACGATATCATAAAGTTGTCATCATGACTGATGCCGATGTCGACGGTGCCCATATCAGAACCTTATTGTTGACGTTCTTCTATCGTTATATGCGACCGATTATTGAAAATGGTTATATCTATATTGCTCAGCCACCGTTATACAAAATACAGCAAGGCAAGCGTATAATGTATGCTTATAATGATCGAGAGCTGGAAAGTATTATGAGTGAGCTCCCTAGCCAGCCAAAACCTGGTCTACAGCGTTATAAAGGTTTGGGTGAAATGAATGCAACACAGTTATGGGATACAACGATGGATCCGGAGCACAGAACATTGTTGCAGGTTAGTCTAGAAGATGCAATCGATGCAGATGAAACCTTTGAAATGCTTATGGGCGACAAAGTCGAACCGCGTCGGAATTTCATTGAAGAAAATGCGTTACAAGTTAAGAATCTAGATATATAAATTCGATTGATTTTTAAGTATGACTTCAATGGGATTGTTATTGAATTGGGGAATAGCGATCCATACATC
The DNA here is from genome assembly GCF_058313585.1 of Bacillus sp. z50. Taxonomy (NCBI): domain Bacteria; kingdom Bacillati; phylum Bacillota; class Bacilli; order Caryophanales; family Bacillaceae; genus Bacillus; species Bacillus sp. z50. The sequence goes on along the minus strand of NZ_JBZFQL010000003.1, from coordinate 3,465 downwards.
TTTTCTGCAGGATAGACAACATCTATCCTGTCTTTTTACATGTATAACTGGATTTTGCGGATAAGAGGAGGTAATTCCATGGCGGAAATGGAAAACTCGAGGGTTAAAGAAATAAATATAAGTCAGGAAATGCGAACATCATTCTTGGATTATGCTATGAGTGTTATCGTAGCCAGAGCACTTCCGGATGTTCGTGATGGGTTGAAGCCTGTGCATAGGCGTGTATTGTACGCTATGAATGATTTAGGTATGACGTCGGATAAAGCATTTAAGAAATCGGCACGTATCGTTGGTGAAGTTATCGGTAAATACCATCCTCATGGTGATACGGCAGTCTACGACACGATGGTCCGTATGGCTCAGGATTTCAACCTTAGATATATGCTGGTTGAGGGGCATGGTAACTTTGGATCTGTTGATGGTGATTCAGCTGCGGCAATGCGTTATACAGAAGCCCGTATGTCAAAAATATCAATGGAGTTAGTTAGAGACTTAAACAAGGATACAATCGATTACCGAGACAACTACGATGGTTCAGAAAAGGAACCAGTGGTACTTCCATCACGTTTTCCTAACCTGCTTGTAAATGGCTCTTCTGGAATTGCGGTTGGTATGGCTACGAATATTCCTCCACATCAGTTAGGAGAGGTCATTGATGGTGTGCTTGCTTTAAGTAAAGACCCTGAGATCTCCATACAGGAATTGATGGAAATTATTCCGGGTCCGGACTTTCCAACTGCAGGTCAAATTTTAGGAAGAAGCGGTATTCGTAAAGCTTATGAAACTGGCCGTGGTTCCATCACGTTAAGGGCAAGATCGTTTATTGAAGAGAAACAAAACGGTAAACAGGTCATTATTGTAACGGAACTTCCATACCAAGTGAACAAAGCCAAACTGGTTGAACGTATTGCAGACTTGGTACGTGACAAGAAAATTGAAGGTATTACAGATTTACGGGATGAGTCAGACCGTAATGGTATGCGTATCGTAATTGAATTAAGAAGAGACACGAATGCAAACGTACTTTTAAATAATTTATATAAGCATACAGCAATGCAAACAACCTTTGGCATCAACATGCTCTCTCTTGTTAATGACCAGCCGAAGGTTCTGAATCTGAAACAAATGCTTTATTACTATTTGGAACATCAGAAGGTAATTATTCGCAGAAGAACGCAATTTGAACTTCGTAAAGCAGAAGCAAGAGCGCATATTTTAGAAGGACTACGAATTGCACTTGATCATATTGATGAAATTATAGCCTTAATCCGTGGCTCTCAAACTACTGATATTGCCAGAGAAGGATTAATGACTAAATTCGAATTGACTGAAAAGCAAGCTCAGGCGATCTTGGATATGCGTCTGCAAAGGTTAACAGGCTTAGAACGAGATAAAATCGAAAACGAATATAAAGAGCTTATGACATTGATTGGCGAGTTAAGAGCCATTCTTGCTGATGAAGAAAAGTTGCTTGACTTAATTCGTGAAGAGTTAACTGAAATTAAAGAACGGTTTAATGACGAAAGAAGAACAGAAATTGTCTTGGCCGGTCTGGAACATATTGAGGATGAAGACTTAATCCCTCAAGAGAATATCGTTATCTCTTTAACGAATAAAGGGTATATCAAGCGACTGCCAGCATCCACATACAGAAGTCAGCGTCGTGGAGGACGAGGTATTCAGGGAATGGGTACCAATGAAGATGACTTTGTTGAGCATCTGCTAACAACTTCAACGCATGATACAATTCTCTTCTTTACTAATAAAGGGAAAGTATATCGTTCGAAGGGGTATGAAATACCTGAATATGGACGGACAGCTAAAGGTCTGCCAATTATAAACTTACTTGAAATTGAAAAAGATGAGTGGATTAATGCAATTATCCCAGTTGAAGAATTTGTGGACGATTGGTTCTTATTCTTTACTACTAAACAAGGGATTTCTAAACGTTCCCCATTATCTTCTTTTGCCAATATTAGAAATAACGGATTGATTGCAGTTGGTTTGCGTGATAACGATGAATTGATTTCCGTTAAACTAACAGATGGCACCCGGAACATCATCATTGGAACAAAAGATGGTCAATTGATCCGATTCCCAGAAACTGATGTGCGTTCAATGGGACGTACAGCAACGGGTGTGAAAGGAATCACTTTAAGCGAGAATGATGAAGTAGTAGGTATGGATATACTCGAAGAAAATGATGATATATTAATCGTTACTCGCAATGGGTATGGAAAACGTACCGGAGAAGAAGAATATAGAATTCAAAGTCGTGGCGGTAAAGGAATTAAAACCTGCAATATAACCGATAAAACTGGTTCATTAGTATCTGTAAAAACTGTTACAGGTGAAGAAGATTTAATGGTTATTACTGCTGCGGGTGTTATTATTCGTATGGATGTTGGACAGATCTCCCGTTTAGGAAGAAATACAATGGGTGTTAAATTGATCAGACTTGAATCAGGTGATGATCAATATGTGTCTACAGTAGCTAAGGTACAAAAAGAAGAAGACTCTCCTGAGGATGACGAGCAGGAAGAAACAGTAGAACAAACAGAAATACAATCAGAAGAACAAACAGAACAAGGCACGGATGTTGAACCACTGGATTCACCTGAAGAAGAATAATAGGAGATAATACATTTGGTATATACAAAATAGCTTTTACTAACAACACCTCTTTTTAAAAGAGGTGTTGTTTTTATAAATGATTGTTTAAAGAAATTGGTTTGAGGTCGTATCATATTATGCTGTTTATATGGAGTTGATACATGCTAATAACAGCATTCATCTGTAGATTGGAGATGATAAGAGAGGCAGAGTTAAAACCTTTAAGCTAATACGATTAGTTGATTATATTTGTTTTATAGTTTTTTATAAAAAAGTGTTGCATTCCTGCCTGGGAATTGATATACTGATTTAGCTGACCGGGAAACACCGGGATGCACAAACATTAAATAAAAAAAAGTTGTTGACAAAAGGTTGCTAACTTGATATGATAGTTAAGTCGCCAAAACGACAACAAAACAGATTGTTCTTTGAAAACTAAACAAAACGAAACGCCAAGCAAGTCTAAAAACAAGAGATTTTTAAAATCTCGTCAATTTGCTTTAAAATTTAGCTAGATCAAACATCTTTCGGAGAGTTTGATCCTGGCTCAGGACGAACGCTGGCGGCGTGCCTAATACATGCAAGTCGAGCGAATCTGAGGGAGCTTGCTCCCAACGATTAGCGGCGGACGGGTGAGTAACACGTGGGCAACCTGCCCCTAAGATTGGGATAACTCCGGGAAACCGGTGCTAATACCGAATAGTTTCCAACACCTCATGGTGTTGGAAGGAAAGTTGGCTTCGGCTAACACTTAGGGATGGGCCCGCGGCGCATTAGCTAGTTGGTGAGGTAACGGCTCACCAAGGCAACGATGCGTAGCCGACCTGAGAGGGTGATCGGCCACACTGGGAC
>NZ_JBZFQL010000002.1:0-744935 GCF_058313585.1 Bacillus sp. z50 | reverse complement strand
CCTTTCGGAATGGTTAGGATTACTTTATGCTTATTAGAAGCACCAGTCCTTAAATTGACATTAGCCGTTGTTTGATATGTAACGGTAGCCTGGGTACTAGCCTGTGAATTAGCAGTTGGTTTCTTTAAATAAGAAGAGCTCACAAAGCCTGTCTTATTAGCATATTTAACTTTAAACCAACTTCCGGATTTGGAGAGATAGGTCACATTTTTCCCTTTCGGAATGGTTAGGATTACTTTATGTTTATTAGAAGCACCAGTCCTTAAATTGACATTAGCCGTTGTTTGATATGTAACGGTAGCCTGTGAATTAGTCTGGGAATTAGCTGTTGGTTTCTTTAAATAAGAAGAGCTCACAAAGCCTGTCTTATTAGCATATTTAACCTTAAACCAACTTCCAGATTTGGAGAGATAAGTCACATTTTTTCCTTTCGGAATGGTTAGGATTACTTTATGCTTATTAGAAGCACCAGTCCTTAAATTGACATTAGCCGTTGTTTGATATGTAACGGTAGCCTGGGTACTAGCCTGTGAATTAGCAGTTGGTTTCTTTAAATAAGAAGAGCTCACAAAGCCTGTCTTATTAGCATATTTAACCTTAAACCAACTTCCGGATTTGGAGAGATAGGTCACATTTTTCCCTTTCGGAATGGTTAGGATTACTTTATGCTTATTAGAAGCACCAGTCCTTAAATTGATATTAGCCGTTGTTTGATATGTAACGGTAGCTTGGGTACTAGTCTGAGAATTAGCTGTTAGCTTCTTTAAATAAGAAGAGCTCACAAAGCCTGTCTTATTAGCGTATTTAACCTTAAACCAACTTCCGGATTTGGAGAGATAGGTCACATTTTTCCCTTTCGGAATGGTTAGGATTACTTTATGCTTATTGGACGAACCGGCTCTTAAATTGACATTAGCTGTCGTTTGATAGAGTGTGGAAGAAGAAACGGTTGCTGCGTCTACTTTTGTGTATAAATCAGTTGTTCCAAATAAAACCAAACCAAATGTAATAAAAATTAATACGATTTTTTGTGTCAATGAGTTTCTCATGCAAGACTTTCTCCTAATATTTGTGATAAATAATTTGTTGTGATAGTTATAATAATATAAAAATATTAATATATTTACTTATAGAAATAAACAAAAAATTAGCTATTTTATTATTTTTATATAATTAATAAGGAATAAATAAAGGATTCTTAATAAGGACAGAAGTAAATTATAAATGAGGATGTATTTGTGTTTTTTTAGATAAGGTGAGTTGTTTATTAAAATCATTGAACTAAAGTGAAAAAAGTATGAGGTTTGCAGATATTTTTCTGTGAAAATAACAAGATATGGACTGACACATAGGTCCTTGTTGAACTGGTTATATTTAATCAAAAAAGGGAGATATGTTGAGTTAACAACATGTCTCCCTTTTTGATTTATTGTTTTTTGACTGAAATCTCTATACGGACACCATTTTTGTATATCTATCTTATTTTTGTATTTAAATTAAATTTTCTATTTGTTTATTTTGAATTATTTCTTTGCTGGTTTTAGGAACAAATCGCTCCGTAAGTGCTGAGATAGCGCCATCGCCTGTTACATTGCATGCTGTTCCGAAGCTATCCTGAGCTAGGTATAATGCGATCATGAGGGAAAGCATGTTATCAGAGAAACCGAGCATGGATTCTAATAAACCAAGTGCAGCCATAACAGCTCCTCCTGGAACTCCTGGTGCGGCGATCATTGTGACACCAAGCATTAAAATAAATGGTAGCATTTGTGTGATGCTAGCATCCGTACCCTGTAACAGCATAACTGCCATCGCACAGCTGACGAGGGTAATTGTACTTCCAGATAAATGGATAGTTGCTAATAGTGGAACAGTGAAGTTTGCTATCTTTTCTTTCACACCCATTTTTTTAGTCCGATCCACAGTAACAGGAATCGTTGATGCGGAAGACTGAGTGCCTAAAGCTGTAAAATACGCTGGTAACATAGTCTTAAGCATTTTAAATGGATTTTTCTTAGAAGCTGCACCCGCAACTGTATACTGTATGACTAACATAAACAAATGTAAAGCAATGATCATCACAAATACTTTAGCAAATACACTTAAGATAGACGCAATTTGACCGCCCTGAGTCATGTTTGCGAATATACCAAAGATATGAAATGGTAAAAGAGGGATAATAATCGTATTAATTACCTTCACGACAATCTCTTTGAATTCTTCCATTACATTAAGAAGTGCTTCTCCTTTGATAGACGCCATCCCTACACCAATTGTGAAGGCTACAAGCAAAGCCGTCATAACACCCATTACAGCAGGCATCTCAATTGTAAAATATGGAGAGAGTAAAGCTTCCTCAGGATTTGCAAAGCTTTGAGCAGTCTGGTTTTTTAATATAACAGGATACAATGCTTTGGCCACGAAAAAAGCAATCAAGCCAGCTATTATTGTAGAAGCATAGGCTAATCCAGTTGTGATACCGAGCATTTTGCCGGCACCTTTCCCCATCATTCCAATTCCTGAAGCAATAAAACCAATGATAATAAAGGGAATAATAAATTCTAAAAAGCTGCTAAAAAGCCCGTTGAAAGTAGTGAAAATACGAAGCATCCAGGCTGGAGCAATCATTCCTATACCAATACCGAGAAAAATAGCTAATATAATCTTGGGTAATATACCGAATCGTTTCATGGTGTCCTCCTTATAAATACAGTTGTATTCTATATGTGGATTATACAGAAAAATGAATTAAAAAGTAACCTTTATGCTTAAAAAGAATAAAATAATGTTTTTTGATTGGTGATTGGAGTTAAATCTCTTAAATTTGGGATATCCATATTGGTTAAATAATATAAATGAAAAAGCTATAGGGGAGCAGAGAAAATGTTTTTCTTAAATTCAATATATTTCTATGATGATACAATTGATTGGAGATATAAAAATCATTCTCTATTTATTCTTCTGTTTACTGACTTTAAATAATGAGTGATTGTGTGTATGAAAGGAGAAGAAATATGCTAGGAATTCTGGAGTTTCAGTTAAGCAAGATTATGGTTAATATCTTCATTATTGTCGGGATTTTTTGTTTTGCGGTCCTTTTTACAAAGCAAGCCGAGTATGCTGAAAACCTAAAAGGAAATGCGATTACCTCTAAAGATATGAAAATTTCTCTTATAAAGAGAATGGCTTATGGCGCAGTTTTAGCTATCATTACTATTTTAATTGAGTATATCTTAGTTTATTATCTGTCTGGTTATTTTGAAGTAGAGATTAACGAATTTAGTTTTATATTCAGTATCTTTGTTTTGTGTTTTTTCTTAATGTTAGGAGTGGGTCCAAAGGAATATACTGAACCAACCACTAATAATTACTGGGTTAGACAAGAATTATACTGGACACTCGGTAATAAAGAATTTGATATATTGGGAAAACCGTTTTTAATAGGGGCTGTTACTTTTTTTCTCATCCATTTAGTTTACTTCATCATCTAGATCCTCAATAGTTTGATCTAATCATGATCTTCCATCCCTCTCCATCTCCTCTTATTAAATGATAAATGGTCGTTTTTTGTGTAAAATCATTCCAATGACCCATAGAGAATCATGAATATTTTTGATAAAAATAAATAATTATACATAGATAGAATGGTTTATTTAGGTTTTAAAGGTATAAAAAGTAAATGTATCTATTGCTAATTTTTCCATAAACTGATAATATTAGGACGTTGTTATTTTGGAAAGCAAATATTCAAATAGTTAGAGTCTTTCCAAGCAGATAAAAATTGACCACTTGCCCACGGGAAGTTAAGGCCATACGGACAGCCGGGTCAAATGCCGACAGGCAACATTAGTTGCCCTATTGATTGAGTTAGAAGCTCAAATTTTATAAGTTGGTTACTTTATAACCAGTACGACATAAATCGTGCAAAACTTGTGAAACGGTCAATAAGAGTGGTAAAAGTATTTATTTGCTATATAGACTCTGATCTCCTTTTTAGGTATGTTGAATATTAAAAAGCTTTTCAGACATAAAATTCATTGGATTTTATGTGTGGCAATATGTCTGTATTTATATATGCTTTTTAATAGGATAATAATATCTACAAGCAAGTGTTGTGCAATGAAATGCGCGTACACTTGCTTTTTTGTTGTCTTTTAACTTTATCAATTAATAAAAATCACCCCATAAATTCTTATGATTTAAGCCAGATGGAAAGGGAAGTGGGAGAATTTTCAGCGAGAGGAAGTTTTGTGATGAATGAACGAGAAAGATTATTTTGTCTTTCGCAGGGGCGGGCACCTATTTATGAAGCTTTGGAAGAGTTCAAGAAAAAGCGAATTGTTCCTTTTGATGTACCCGGTCATAAACGCGGGAGAGGTAATCCCGAATTGACAGCTTTTTTGGGGGAGCAAGCGGTTAGCGTGGATGTTAACTCGATGAAGCCGCTTGATAATCTCTGTCACCCGGTATCCGTCATTAAAGAAGCAGAAGAATTAGCAGCTGAGGCATTTGGTGCTGCACATGCATTTTTTATGGTGAATGGAACGACATCTGCCGTACAGGGGATGGTCCTAACAGCTTGTAAAGCGGGAGATAAGATTATTCTTCCCCGAAATGTTCATCGCAGTGTCATTAACGCACTTGTTCTATGTGGTGCCGTGCCGGTATATGTAAATCCGGAAATGGATAAAAATCTAGGAATTGCGCTTGGTATGTCTCTCAACCAGGTGGAAAAAGCGATTAAAGAAAACCCAGAGGCTAAAGCCATCCTGGTCAATAATCCAACCTATTATGGAATCTGCTCGGATTTACGAGGGATTGTGAGGCTTGCTCATCAGCATAACATGCTTGTTCTTGCAGATGAAGCACATGGAGCACATTTATACTTTGGAAAAAACCTTCCCGTGACTGCCATGGCTGCTGGTGCAGATATGGCTTCAGTCAGCATGCATAAATCCGGGGGAAGTTTGACGCAAAGCTCATTTATGTTAATGGGACCCTCTGTGAATGTTGGTTATGCAAGGCAAATTGTTAATCTAACACAAACAACAAGCGGATCATATTTGCTGCTTTCAAGCTTGGATCTTTCACGAAGAAATCTAGCGTTAAATGGAGAACGGATTTTCGATGATGTTATTAATCTTGCAGAATATGTTCGGAACGAAATCAATCAAATTGGTAACTATTATGCCTTTTCAAGAGAATTGGTGAATGGAGACAGCATATTTGATTTTGATGTAACTAAGCTCTCGGTACATACATTAGATATTGGACTAGCGGGAATTGAGGTATATGACTTATTGCGAGATGAGTATGATATCCAAATTGAATTTGGAGATTTAGGCAATATTTTGGCCTATGTATCTGTTGGTGATCGGAAAAGAGATGTCGAACGTCTGATCAGTGCCCTATCAGAAATACGTCGCCGTTATTCGACTGATAAATCAGGTCTGATTACACAAGAATATATTGACCCGGAGGTTGTGATTACACCGCAGGAGGCATTCTATGCAGATAAAGAATCATTGAGTCTGCGAGATACAGAGGGTCGGGTGTGCAGTGAGTTTGTGATGTGCTATCCTCCTGGAATTCCAATCCTCGCACCAGGTGAAAGAATTACGAAAGAAATCATTGAGTATATTGACTATGCAAAAGCAAAAGGCTGTTCCATGACAGGACCGGAAGACCTTGCTATTGAACGTCTGAATGTACTAAAGGGAGTGTGACAGCATGGAGTTGTGGTTTCATGAACGTAGCACGGCAGAAGTAAAGCTTTCCATCAAGGTGGACAAGCATTTATACAGTGAACAGAGTGAATTTCAGAGGATTGATATCTTTGATTCGAACGAATTTGGGAGATTTTTGACCCTGGATGGCTATATGATGATGACTGAAAAAGATGAGTTTATTTATCATGAGATGATTACCCATGTACCTATGGCTGTTCATCCAAATCCACGGAAGGTTTTGGTTATTGGTGCAGGGGATGGCGGTGTTGTACGTGAGCTAACCCGTTATCAACAGATTGAACATATTGACATGGTGGAAATTGACGAAAAGGTAGTTGAAGCCTGTAAAAATTATTTGCCTTTAACAGCTTCTAAGCTTGATGACGAACGGGTTCATATTCATTATGAGGATGGGCTGAAATTTGTTCGATCCTGTGAAAATCAATATGATTTAATCATCGTGGATTCAACCGACCCATTCGGACCGGGTGAAGGCTTGTTTACGAAAGAATTTTACGGTAATTGCTACAAGGCCTTACATGAAGATGGAATTATGGTAAATCAGCATGAGAGTCCGTTTTATGCAGAAGACAGGGCAGCGATGCAGAGGGCGCACCAACGGATTATCGACTGTTTCCCAATTAGCAGGGTATATCAGGCACATATTCCATCCTACCCGTCCGGCCACTGGTTGTTTGGATTTGCATCCAAAAAATATCAACCTCTTGCAGATTTAAATCAAGAGGCTTGGAAACAGTTAGGTATTAAAACACGCTATTACAATCCTAATTTACACCGTGGTTCCTTTGCTTTGCCAACGTATGTGGAGGAGCTGCTGAGGGACGTGGAAGATATTCCATGAAAATCTTCTAGTGTTTAAAACAAGCAGAAAGAAGTTTGTTAGATAAATAAATAATGGATTGGAGATATGAAAAATGGGAAAAGCACTGATTATTGGTTGTGGCGGAGTAGCCTCTGTGGCAATAAACAAATGTGTACAAAACAGTGAGGTATTTGAAGAGATTTGTATTGCAAGTCGTACTAAGTCCAAATGTGATGATTTAAAAGCTAAGCTTGACGGCGGTAAGACAAAAATTACAACGGCTCAGGTGGATGCAAACAATGTGGATGAGCTAATTGCTTTAATAGAAGAAGTGAATCCGGATATAGTAATGAACCTTGCCTTACCATATCAGGATTTAACGATTATGGATGCCTGTCTTGCAACTAAAACTCATTATATGGATACAGCTAATTATGAGCCTGAAGATACAGCGAAGTTTGAATATAAATGGCAATGGGATTACCGTGAGCGCTTTGAAGAAGTGGGTATTACTGCATTATTAGGAAGCGGATTTGATCCTGGCGTTACAGGAGTATTCTCAGCCCATGCCTTAAAACATCATTTTGATGAAATTGAATACATTGATATTTTAGACTGTAATGCAGGTGACCATGGTTATCCTTTTGCAACAAACTTTAATCCTGAAATAAATATCCGTGAAGTAACAGCAAATGGCTCCTATTGGGAAAATGGCCAATGGGTAGAAACAGAGCCAATGGAAATTAAACGTACGTACAATTTCCCTGAGATCGGTGACAAAGATATGTATCTATTACATCATGAAGAAATTGAATCACTTGCTTTGAATATTCCTGGCATTAAGCGGATTCGTTTCTTTATGACATTTGGGCAAAGTTATCTCACTCATTTAAAATGTCTAGAAAATGTTGGGATGACATCTATTGAGCCAATCGAATTTGAAGGGAAAGAAATCATACCTCTTCAATTTTTAAAAGCAGTACTTCCAGACCCTTCCTCACTTGGTCCGCGTACAAAAGGAAAAACGAATATTGGCTGTATTTTCCGCGGTAAAAAAGATGGAAAAGATAAAACTTATTATGTATACAATGTTTGTGATCATGAAGCGTGTTACAAAGAAGTGGGATCACAGGCGGTTGCTTATACAACAGGGGTTCCTGCAATGATTGGTGCGATGATGGTTATGAACGGAAATTGGAACAAGCCTGGTGTTTACAATATTGAGGAATTTGATCCAGATCCGTTCATGGAAGCATTGAATAAATGGGGACTTCCTTGGAAAGAAAGCTTTGATCCGGAGTTAGTAGACTAAGATGCGCTTTGATCAATTACCAACACCATCTTATGTGGTAGATGAAGGTCTACTCGAGAAAAACCTAAAAATTTTAAAGGGTGTAATGGGTCGAACCGGATGTAAAATTATCCTGGCACAAAAAGCATTTTCTATGCATGCAATGTATCCGTTAATCGGTCAGTATTTGAGTGGGACTGCTGCGAGCGGATTGTATGAAGCTAAGCTTGGCTATGAGGAGATGGGAAAGGAAAATCATGTGTTTTCCCCAGCCTACCGCGAAGATGAGATAGATGAAATTATCTCTATTTGTGATCATATTATCTTCAATTCTTTTTCACAGCTTGAGAGATTTGGGGATAAAGTACTCCAGGCAGGTAAAAGCATAGGCCTCCGTATTAATCCAGAATGTTCGACTCAAGAGGGCCATGAAATCTATGATCCATGCACTAGAGGATCCAGATTTGGTATAACGGCTGATGAATTTCGTCCAGATTTGCTGGAAGGTGTATCGGGATTACATTTCCATACGCTTTGTGAACAGGATTCGGATGCCTTGGCACAAACCCTCAATGCTGTCGAAGAGAAATTTGGAAAATGGCTGCCGCAAATGAAATGGATTAATTTTGGCGGTGGCCACCATATTACAAGAGATGGGTATAATATAGGCCTGCTGGAGGACTGTATTACCCGTATTCAGAAGACATATGATTTGGAGGTTTATCTTGAGCCGGGTGAAGCAATTGCTCTTAATGCCGGATTTCTTGTGACAACGGTTCTTGATACATTAAAGAATGATTTGGAAATTGCTATCCTCGATACTTCGGCTTCCTGTCATATGCCGGATGTGTTGGAAATGCCATATCGCCCTCCGCTTCTTGGTAGTGGTGAACCCGGTGAAAAGGCCCATACGTACAGATTAGGCGGTCCAACCTGCTTAACAGGGGATATTATTGGAGATTATTCATTCGATCAGCCGTTAAAAAGTAATGACCGATTGGTTTTTGGGGATATGGCGATTTATTCGATGGTTAAAAACAATACATTTAACGGAATGGCCCTGCCGACAATTGCTGTACAGGACAAGAATGGTGAATGCCGCATTTTGCATAAATTTAATTATATGGATTTTAAAAATAGACTATCTTAATGAAAAAGCCAGATTCCAATGTGAATCTGGCTTTCTTCTATAGATAGGTATTATATATAGAAGAAACTCGTATATTAAGTTTTCTACGATTTGATTAAAGACGGATATCTCTGATTGTTAAAGGTGTTTTTAATACTTTTGTAGAATTACTTTGAATGAAGAACAACTGAAAACTAGTAAGGGGTGAGACGAAATGGAAAAAAATGAGGTTATCATGATTGAGGAACGAAGTAATAGTAAAATGAATTTTCCATTTATATTAAAGATTGTTGGGATTATTGCACTATTATTTACCGTTATTACTTTAGGTGCAGGGTTGTATAAATTATATGTGTATGAAAGTCCCTATAGTAAAGAGGAAATGATAGACCAAGGATATGAAGAAATATTCAATGAGGAGAAGGCTGTTAATGCATATAATTTATATGATGTGCAGAATTTATCGGTGAATGCCGGAATGGCTACAGCGTATTTTACATTAGCAATTTTGTTTAGCATCCTTGGAATAGGAGCTTTTGTAATGGCTGAAATACTGAAACGGAATGAGCAAAGGAGCATGTTGAGTATAGACAATCTAAAAGAATGAAAAGCTCAAACCCAGTCAGGAGTTTGAGCAAGGTTGAATAAGTTATATAGTCTCTATTGTCCGACCGCTTAACTTCGCAAAAATGTTACTAATAGATAAGAAAACGGTAAAGAATGCATTCAGCACTATATTAATCAAGCCACTGAATATACTAAGAATGAAGTAGACGATTGCTGATAATAAAATACCTTCCATTAACATTTCAATAGAAAATGAACGTTCATAAATTGCACCAATAATAGTAATGAGCCATATTAATACAATATATATCATGGGGAAATAGGCAATGAATTGACTGATTCATGAAAGGATACGTGTAATTCCTGCAGCAATCCAATAAAACGGGGAAAAAAGAATAAGTCGAAAGATCAGGAAGTAATGTTGTATGGTATTCATGCTAGCTCAACTCCTCCGTATTAGTCTAAGGTGCTTCATTATTTAAATTCCCGTAATAATTTCCTTTAAAAATGAAAAAATTGTGAATGATATAGGGGATGTGACAACCATTATAGTTGGTTAACGTTTTATATAAAAATTCAATTAAGATACGAGAAAAAATAGAGGGTTAATTTGTTTATTTTTAAACAGTCTTCTAAATGTATGAGCAGATTTATGAATCTATTAGTTATTTAAACCATAAAAATTAGCAGATAATATGATAGAAGAGGTAAAGGTAAATATAAAAATATGGTAGACCATACAACAAAAGGGTAATGCAATAAAGAACACAATTGCTGTTTATCATAAAAGGAGGACAAGATATGTTAAAAAGACTTTCTCTCTTATCTCTGCTAACGGTATGTATTCTTGTGCTGGGTGCTTGCTCTCAAACAACTGAGGAAGACCAAACTGAGGATACTAATAATAAAGAATTGCAACATGATACACAATCTCATGATATGAAGGGAATGAATCATTCAGGTTCTGGTGAGGTTCCGGAAGATTTAAAAGTGGCTGAAAATCCTACTTTTAAAGTTGGAAGCCATGCAATCCTTAAAGATGGACATATGGAAGGTATGAAAAGTGCTGAAGCCACCATCATTGGAGCTTATGACACAACCGCATACCGCATTTCTTACAATCCAGCTACAGGTGGGGAAAGGGTGAAAAATCATAAGTGGATTATTCATGAAGAGATAAAAGATAGTGGAGAGGAATCTTTGCAGCCTGGTGCAGAAGCCATTACGACTGCCTCTCATATGGATGGAATGAAGGGTACCACTGTAAAAATTGAATCAGCACAAGAAACGACTGTTTATATGATTGATTACAAACCAACAACAGGTGGGGAAGAAGTAACTAATCACAAATGGGTGACAGATGACGAATTGATGCTTGTTGAATAATTACTCGCATTGCCGTGCCATTCGTTTTGTTTGTTAAACCTTAAAAGGCACCTATCATACTGGGAGGTGCCTAGAATAATATCCTCTAATTAAGCTCTTTAATAGCCTATAGGTAAACGAAACTTAAAGGTACTTCCTTTATCTAATTCACTTGATACATCAATGGTGCCGCCGTGCAGACTGACAATCCATTTTACGATCGACAAGCCAAGACCTGTATTGCCGTTAGCAGTTGAGGTGCGAGAAGGATCGACGCGATAAAAACGATCCCATATTTTATTTATATGTTCTGCACTAATGCCAATTCCATTATCCGAAATCTCACCTATCACATGATTACCCTGCTGATATGATTTAATCTTTACATATCCGCCAGGCCTTCCATAGGCAACCGCATTCGTAATCAGGTTCATAAGTAATCTCATGATTAACGTTTGATCTGCTTTTATAAAAAGATTACCCTCTAGGTCTGTAATTATCTCAATATCAGCTTTATCAGCCATATAGGTTAATTCTTCTGCTATCATTTCTGTTAACTCACTAATATTAAGCCTTTCAAATAGAAAATGGTCCATATTCTGCTGATCAACTCTGGCCAGTAAAAGTAGTTGCGAAATGAGAGAGGACATTTTTTGGGATTGTTTTAGAATGACCTCAAGGGATTCCTTTACTTCTTTTGAATCATCAATTTGAGATAAGGCGTATTCAGATTGAGAGATGATGACAGAAGTAGGTGTCCTTAATTCATGAGAGGCATCAGAAGTAAATTGTTTTTCATTCTCAAATGAAGATTGTAATCTATCGAACATTCGATCAAAGGTCTGTGCCAAAGCATGAATTTCATCATTTGATCCTTTAAGGTTGATACGTTTTGATAAATCTTGTCCGTCGTTAATTTCGCTGACTGTATCAATCATTTTTTGTACGGGACGAAACGCTCTTTTTGTAATAGAATATCCGCCGGTAGCTGCTACAATAATAAGGAATGGAAAAGCAATTAGCGTCACAAGTAAAATGGTGTTCATGGCTGACGATAATTGATTTAATTGATAAACGCCTCGAATCCATATCTCATCATTAAATTTTTTATATGGGTGATCATATAATAGCCATTCCTGTCCATTCTGTTCAATGGTTTGAAGTCCATCCTTATTCATTGGTGTGTCCCCGTTAAATCCAGATGGAACATTGCCTTCCAGTAAAGCACCATTTTTATCGTAAATTAAAAGAGTGACCCCATCATCATAATACTCAAAATCATTATCTACCTCTAAATGTCCGTTTTCATAATCTATATCTCTAAAACCTTCTTTTACTGATTCCTCGAGTTGGTCCTGGATATTTAACAGAAGAATTTTATCGGAAGAGGCCAAAATAATACTTAATACCATAGCCATAATAATCACAATCAGGCCCGTATACCAGAGAGTGATCTTCATTTTAATAGATAATTTTTTCATGACTCTATCCTCAATACGTAGCCAGATCCTCTTATGGTATGGATAAGCTTGATTTCAAAATCATTGTCTATCTTCTTTCTTAGATAACGAATATAAACATCAACGATATTTGAGCCGCCTTCATAATCATAATTCCAAACATGCTGTTCAATATTATCTCGAGACAATACAATATCTTTATTGCGAATCATATATTCCAAAATTGCAAACTCCTTGCTGGAAAGGTCAATATTTTTACCCTGTCGCGTTACCTTATGGGTATTACAGTCCACTACTAAATCGCCTATTTCATAAACGTTGGATGTGTTACCTGATTGCCGGCGCATTAACACCCGTATCCTGGCCAGTAGTTCATCGAAGGCAAATGGTTTGATTAAATAATCATCTGCGCCTAAATCCAGTCCTTTGACCCGATCTTC
This sequence comes from Bacillus sp. z50, assembly GCF_058313585.1. Taxonomy (NCBI): domain Bacteria; kingdom Bacillati; phylum Bacillota; class Bacilli; order Caryophanales; family Bacillaceae; genus Bacillus; species Bacillus sp. z50. Next base: position 732,131 of record NZ_JBZFQL010000002.1, on the reverse strand, counting down.
AATCGTATCTTTTGCGGTTAACAATAAAACAGGAGTACGATTCCCTTCTTCTCTTATATGCTGCAAAACTTCCAGTCCATTTACTTCTGGAATCATTATATCTAACACAATCAAATCATAAGAAGCCATGGAAATATAATCGAGTGCATCAGACCCATTTCCACATGCGTCCACACTGTAATTTTCCACTTTTAAACGGTTTGCAAGAACGTTTTGTAAATCTTTTTCATCTTCGACTATGAGAATCCGCATGTTTAGTCTCCTTTTCTTCTTATTTAATATATTTTACTATAATTCACGTTTATTAAAAAAAGATGAGAAAATCATTTTTATTCATTAATGTTCCTTTAATGTTTACCCATTATGATGAAGTCAAGATCAAGGAAAAGAATAAAAGACAGGAGGAGAGGCGTCAAAATTAATGGAATGATAATTGGTTCCTGTTCTGGTCAAATGGTCTTATGTTCTTCGTAAATTAAAAATTCTAATCAATTTTATTGACCAATTAGACCAGTTTGAAGATTAACTAGAAAAGGAAATTGTATATAAACGATAAAAAGGAGAGATAGCTATGTTAACAAAATACAAAAACATGGTAGTAGAAAATAAAAAGAAAATAATCGGTGGCTTTATTGCCATAATTGTTCTTGGAATCGCCATTGTAGGCGGTTATGTTGGAATGGGTTATTACTATGCAAATAAGAATGACAACTATACAGAAGCACAAATTAAAGAAATAGCTTTGAAGCAAATTGATGGAGAAGTTATCAGTGTTCAAAAAGAATTCAATTTGGAAGATGACCGTATTTCCCGTTCTGAATACGAATACGATGTTGAAATTAAAACTTCAGAAAATCTTTTGAAAACAATCACTGTAAAAGGTAGAACAGGCACTATAGAAATAGATGATGATTTTGACGATGATCATATTTCCCGTTCCGAATTTGATGGTAAAAATTAAATTCATGAAAATTTCTTAAGTACAACCAACATAAGAGGAAGAACATGTCTAATTGAATTAAATGGATTTAATAATCAGGAGACTCCGCCAAAAGATTTATCTCTTTTTGGGAGTCTCTTTTTTATGGATATGGATAAGTTAAATTCTGGTATTGTGATATAAAAGATATCTGGATACAAGGAGGAGACGATATGTACCAATATTTTAACGGCTTAGTCATCCGGGAAGGGACAGAAGGAGTTCCAGCTGAAAGTGTAGAAACTCTTTTTACAGATGCAGGATGGGCGAGAAACACACCAGATTGGCAGAAAGAAAAGTTTTCATTAATATTTGAAAACTCCACCTGGGCTTATACTGTATGGGATTCTAGCCGAATGATTGGAATGGTTCGGGTTATTTCAGACAAAATAATGGCCGCTACTATAATGGATTTAGTCGTTTTAACCGAATATCGAGGAAAGGGGATCGGTAAAAAATTAGTTGAACTATGTGTACAAAAGCTTCCTCATGGAGATTGGTTCGCGCATACGTCCGCTGATAATTTCAGTTTCTATGAAAAGTGCGGATTTGAAGTCAAAGACTTGTCCCAAAATGGAACGTGCGTCTATTATGGATATATACAAGCCCGTAAAGAGGGGCATAGATAAATAAAAACAAAGCTAACACCAACTAGAATCGCAGAGGATTTAGGGTGTTAGCTTTATTTATTTCACTCTATTTGGTTTCGTTTTCTCTCAATCTTCCCAGTTTACTGTGTTTTTTTCAAGAAGAATGAAAGAACGACATTTATGATAGCTAAAATTAAACTGATCTTAAATACAAATGCTGAACCAGTAGCTGCAGCTGCAGTTAAATCATTGGCTGCACCGGATAAGTAATCAGCTTGTTTCATAGAGAATAGAGATACCATTACCGCAATACCTATAGCTCCGGCTACTTGCTGAGACGTTTGTGTAATTGCAATACCATCTGGATAATATTGTCTAGGTAATGCATTCAGTGTATTTGTTTGTACGGATGCTAAGACCATACCAACACCTAACATCATCACGATATGTGTCAATACCATAATCCAAAGAGCGGTATCTGTTCCGTATGATGCATAAAGTCCATATCCAATGACAACAAGAATTGTACCTGGAGTAATCACGGCACGTGGTCCATATTTGTCAAATAATTTACCAATTATCGGCGCAAGTACACAGTTGATTAAACTCCCCGGAAGCATCATTAATCCTGTTACAAATGCTGAAACGATAAGGGCCATTTGCATATACATTGGTAAAACAACAAGCATGGAAAGCATGTTGAGGAAGGTAATAATATTCATAGCAAGACCTAAAACGAACATTGGGTATCTAAATGCTTTTAAGTTTAACATTGGGTGTTCCATCTTATTTTGACGGATACAGAAGAATAGTAATGCGATTAAGCCGATAATAATTGTTCCTAATACGGTTGCATTTGTCCAGCCAAGCTCTCCACCGACACTTACACCGTATACAACACCACCAAAACCAATTGTAGATAATACTACAGATAAAATATCAATTGAGACATTACGGATTTCATTAACATTCGGTATATAGATATAGCCAATGATTAGTGAAATTAATAAGAATGGAATGGTGAACCAGAAAATCCAATGCCAAGATAAGGTGTCTAAAATCATGCCTGCTAAGGTTGGTCCAAAAGCTGGTCCAGCTAAAATAACTAATCCCATTGTTCCCATTGCAGCTCCACGTTTATTTGGCGGGAAAATCGTGAAAATAACACTTTGTGTTAAAGGTAAAATGATAGCCAACCCAGCTGCTTGAATAATACGTGCTGTTAAAAGTACGCTAAATGTGGGTGCTAAAGCAGCTAAAACTGTCCCTATAAGAGAGAAAAATAAAGCTGCCATGAACATTTGGCGTGTCGTGAATTTTTGCATTAAAATACCTGTAACTGGTACTAAAATACCAAGTGTTAAAAAGTAGCCTGTTGCCAACCACTGAATGGTTGTTGCATCCACACTAAAAATTTGGCTTAATTGTCCTAATGCTATATTTAAAGCTGTTTCACTAAAAAGCCCGACAAATCCTGCTACCAAGAGGGCAGCCATTATCGGTCCCGTTTTGATTTGTATTTGTTTATTCACTTGTTATAACTCCTCTAAAAATAAATTATTTGTAAATTCGAGATTGCTCTCAGGGAGAAACGCATTTGTAGAGCAAAAATCCATCTTCATTGGAAGTCTAATCACTAAAGAAATAGAAGAATACAGAATCTTCTGAAAAAAAGATTCGATAAAACCTTTGATTATAAAATTTTCTCAATTAAAATCAGACTCTTGTAAACATACATACTAAAACTACATTAGGGCGAATTTTCACTCACCTATATTTGCTAACTGTAAAGCAAGTCATTGTCTCTATGTTTTTTTAGTCATTGATTCGTTTTTAATCATTCCACTTGGGCATTAATTATTGATAATTTGAGATAAATCCAGTATTCGCAAGTAGAATCATACTTCTTTCAAATGGTGAGAGAACGAAACTTTGCTATTTTTATGCTTGTTTCGTAGGATCCAACACCTGTATATCCTTTTGGCGGGATAGTCCATTGCATTCGTAAATAATCAGCAATTTTGTATCCCTCCTGTTAGTACACCTCCACCATACTAACCAGTCAGTCTGTTTTTCACTATAACAAAATATTTCTTCTTGTGTAAGTAATTTGTTTTTTTTGTGACAATATTTTTATAATTGATCTTTTTATGTATTAGGAGTTTTATGCATGGGGGTAAAAATGAAACCTTGCTATATCAAGGATGAATCAGTATATAAATCTATTAAAAATGTATCCCCTTACATTTGTAGCAGGGTAAACATGCACTAAATTGGGAAGTGGATTGTATTTTTTAAGTAATTCATATACCGAATTTTATTATTTCAAAATAATATAAAGCGGTGGTTAGATTAACTGGTTATTAGTGATGGTTTCATACAGCGGGGTAGTTTATTCTATCTAAATTCAACTATTGATAAATATTCATTGATAGGTAGTTCCCGATTTATTATCCTCTGAATACCTATTTCACTACTGGCCACCAAGAAAATAGTAAATAAAATCATCCTGTGATACATAATTATTTAAGATGTGAAATATTTGAAAATGAAAAGGTTCTGCTTTCTGATTAAATAAAGTTTTACATCTTTAAGAACTGTATAGAATAAAAAAGGATTAACGGCATTAGGAGTCGAAAAGCTATAGTAATAGGTTGTTACTAGGATATAAGGAGTATGGAATCATGCTGAAAATTTTACGCTATGTTTTTTCAACGGTAGTTTTAATATTTGTATTATACGGATTTATTACTAGAAGCTTTGCGTACCAACCATTTATGATTTTTTTCTTAGGGTTAATGATGTTAATCATTGGATTAGAAGAATATCAAAAAGGACGAAAACTGATTAGTTGGGTGAGTCTAGGTGGATTTTTGTTTGCCATGTATGTAGCAATTGAAGGTTTTATACTGAATTAACAATCTGCAGTAGGATCTTTTTGGCGCTTTCAGATTTATGATCAATATGTGATCACATCTTACATTTCAGATTACATTGTGAGTAATCATATTGTTTAGAGATCTGGCATAAACTGATCCATATCCACATTGGTAAAAAATCTTGAATAAATTGACAAGAAAATGTACTCGTGTTAAATTTATCCTTAATTAAAGAATTTTGAATTCGAGGTATATTGCATTTTACATAAAGTCTCGAATTCGAAATAAAAGTATTGGAGGAATAACAATGGCAAAATGGATAGTTGACCAGTCTCATTCAACAATTGGCTTTGCAGTGAAACATATGATGGTATCAAAGGTAAAAGGAAAATTTGATACGTATACAGCAGATATTGAAGCCGCGGATTTAACAGATTTGACAACAGCTCAAATTGCATTTCAATTTGATCCAGCAAGTATTAACACTTTTTCAGAAGATCGTGATACACACTTGAAATCTGCTGAATTTTTTGATGTGGAAGCATATCCTACAATCGAATTTAAATCTACAAGCATTACAAGATCTGGGGATGACTATAAAGTAACTGGTGATCTGACTATTAAGGATGTAACAAAGTCAGTTACATTCGATGTCGAATTTGGCGGAAAAGGCAAAAATCCTTGGGGAGTTGAAGTATACGGTTTTGAAGGGGACGCGAAGATTAACCGAGAAGATTTTGGTCTTACTTATAATGCAGCACTTGAAACGGGCGGCGTTTTAATTGGTAAAGATATTAAAATAGAAATAGAATTAGAGATTAACCCGGCAGCATAAGTTTAATCGTTCTTCTAAGGGGAAATAAAGAAGGATAATGTCTTCTAAAGAGGGTAATTTATGAGTGATTCCGCTCTTTTTTTATCCAATATCTCGAATTCGAGATAAATAGTTAACGGGGGTATAGATATTGAATGAATTAAAAGGATTGCACCATGTGACTGCGATTACGAGCAGTGCAGAAAAAATTTATGAATTCTTTACAGGGGTTCTTGGTATACGCTTAGTGAAGAAAACCGTCAACCAGGATGATATTAAAACGTATCATTTATTTTTTTCAGATGATGTCGGCTCCCCGGGTACAGATATGACTTTCTTTGATTTCCCTAGTATTTCAAAGGGAATTCACGGGAACAATGAAATTTCGAAAACATCTTTCCGAGTTCCAAGTGACGCAGCTCTAGACTATTGGATTAAACGGTTTGATAAATACGAAGTTAAACATACAGGAATTCAAGAATGGTTCGGCAAAAAAACAGTGTCCTTTACTGATTTTGATGATCAGTCATATCAACTAATTTCTGATCAGAGTAATGAGGGAGTAGCTTCCGGAACGCCTTGGCAAAAGGGGCCTGTCCCATTGGAATATGCTATTACAGGATTGGGTCCAATATTTATTCGTACCTCTAATTTCGATTATTTAAAAAAACTTATGGAAGAGGTTTTGTTGTTTAGAGTGTTAGACAGCCATGAATCTTATCATTTGTTTGAAATGGGCGAAGGAGGCAATGGAGCACAGGTTATTGTAGAACACAATACAACTCTTCCACAGGCACAGCAAGGCTTTGGTACAGTTCACCATGTGGCATTTCGCGTGAATGACCGCTCAGAGCTGAAGGATTGGCAAAAACGTTTGCAGGCATTTAATATACCCAATTCAGGTTATGTAGAACGTTATTATTTTGGTTCACTCTATGCAAGATTGGCACCGCATATTTTATTTGAATTTGCAACGGACGGTCCTGGATTTATGGAGGATGAACCATACGAAACTCTTGGAGAAAAATTATCCTTGCCGCCATTTTTAGAAGAAAAACGAGAACAAATTGAAAGTATAGTTCGATCCATTAATACGGTTCGCAGTACCTTAACGTTTGAAAAAGAATACTTGTAAAGAGTAAGAACAACATAATCGGCAATTCATTATAAGCAACTAAGATGAGATTGAAAACTAAGATACTATTTCAGGGCTAATCGTAAATTTCGATTAGCCCTTTTATCTTTAATAGTGAATCTAGTTTTCTATATAAGGAAGATAGATTATTTGAAAATTGTTACAATATTTTTGTAACTATTACAATTTTATTTAAATTATACCAAATTCATGTTATGATATCTGAGTTAACAAATAAAGCCATTTTTGATTAAATTTTATTTATTTTAGAATGATTTGAAACCGTTTGCGTTTAGGGAGTGAGAGTATGGCGATAGATCCGAATGCACCGATTTTTAATATGGCGATACGCACAGCAGATATGATTGTTAAAATGTTTGGGCCGCGCTGTGAAGTGGCGGTACATGATTTTGCAGATTTAAAAAAATCTCTTGTCTATTTAGCCGGCAATGTTACAGGAAGAGAAATAGGTAGTCCATGTACGGATTTAGTATTAAACGAATTGACTAAACCTGTATCTGACATAGAGGATATTCCAAACTATAAAACCAGATTGATAAATGGAATCACAATGAAATCATCGACCATTTTTCTGCGGGATGTGGAAAATCATGTTATTGGGGCTATTTGCATTAATTATGATATTTCAATGATGATTCAATACGAGGCAGAAATTCAGGATTTCATTTCTTTTACTGAAACAGAAGAGAAGTCTGAAAACTTTTATTCGACCGTACAGGAAGTCATTCAAGATATGGTTGATCAAGTTTTATCCGGTTTTAAGAAACCGCCATCCATGTTGAGTCTAGAAGAGAAAATAGAATGTGTAAGATTATTACAGGAAAAAGGTGCTTTCCTAATTAAAGGTTCAACAGACTATTTAGCATCCGTTTTAGGAGTATCGAAGTTTACAATCTATAATTATTTGCAAAAAATACGCACACAAATAGATTACCAATTAGAATATCAGGTGAAATAAAGGAATCTATTACTTGTCGATTAAGGATTTTTGCACTATTTAGCTAAGCTTCTAATAGAATGAAAGCGATGGGGCTTTGGCTGGAAGTATCTGAAGAAAAGTAAGCTATCTAAAAAGCAGATTGAAAAAAGGAGAAAAACATAATGAAGTATCGATCAGCATTTGATATAATTGGTCCGGTTATGATTGGCCCATCCAGTTCACATACAGCAGGAGCTGCCAAAATAGGAAGAGCAGCCAGAACTATATTTAGCAAACAACCAAAGCGAGCAATCATTTCGTTATACGGTTCTTTTGCAAAAACCTATAAAGGTCATGGAACAGACTTAGCCTTAATTGCTGGTTTACTGGATTTTGATACCTTTGATGAGCGTATTCCAGATGCATATAAATTCGCTGAACAGGCAGGAATGGAAGTTCAATTTCTGGTTGAAGAGGCTGTAGTTGAACATCCTAATACGGTTAAAATAAATTTGTTTGATGATGGAGATAAAAAGTTAGAATTAGTCGGCATTTCCATTGGTGGTGGAACGATTGAGATAACTGAAATAAATTCGTTTAAATTAAAGCTGTCAGGTGGGCAGCCAGCTATATTGGTTATTCACAGGGATCAATTTGGGCTGATATCATCCGTTACAAGTGTATTAGCTAAAAATGAGATTAATATCAGCCATATGGAGGTTTCGCGTAAAGAACGGGGAGACATCGCAATTATGGTAATTGAAATGGATCAAAAGCTCGGAGAAGAAATCATAGAAGAGCTTAGTTCATTGCCAAACGTAAACCATGTAATCCGTATGTAAAATTAAATACTGACAGCAAGAGGAGGAAAGAATATGTTTCGAAATGTGGCCGAGCTTGTAGAGCTGGCACAATCCAATAATGTTAAAATTTCCGAAATTATGATTAGGCAGGAAATGGAAGTGTCCGAGCGATCAAGAGAAGATATTATTGCTCAAATGGATGAGAACCTCGCAGTTATGGAACGGGCGGTAGAGAGAGGTCTTAATGGTGTTAAATCTCATTCGGGATTAACCGGAGGAGATGCGGTGTTATTACAAAACTATATTAATTCAGGTAAATCTCTATCTGGTAAACTTTTATTAGATGCTGTCAGCAAAGCAGTGGCAACCAATGAAGTAAATGCAGCAATGGGAGTTATTTGTGCCACACCAACAGCAGGTTCAGCCGGCGTTGTTCCTGGTACATTATTTGCCGTTAAAGAACAGTTGAATCCGACTAGAATGGAAATGATTGAATTCTTATTTACGACAGCAGCGTTCGGTTTTGTAGTAGCAAATAATGCATCCATCTCTGGTGCAGCTGGGGGTTGCCAGGCAGAAGTTGGATCAGCTAGTGCCATGGCGGCAGCTGCCATAGTGGAGATGGCTGGTGGAACACCGCAGCAATCCGCAGAAGCTTTTGCAATTACTATGAAAAATATGCTTGGGCTTGTATGTGACCCAGTCGCCGGGCTTGTGGAAGTTCCGTGTGTTAAACGAAATGCGATGGGAGCTTCAAATGCAATAACAGCAGCTGACATGGCGTTGGCAGGGGTAACAAGCCGTATCCCATGTGATGAAGTAATTAGTGCGATGTATGAAATCGGAAAGTCCATGCCATCTGCATTACGGGAAACAGCAGAAGGCGGACTTGCAGCCACTCCAACAGGCCGCAGATTGGAAGAAGAAATCTTCGGAAAACCAAAAGCTAAATTAGTAGATTACTTGTTGGCAAAATAATAAGAAGCGTCTGTCCGCATCAAGTTAAGATGCAGGCAGGCGCTTTTTAAATGGTTGTGAGTGTGGTCCTGAAATTAAATGGGAAGGAATCCATTAATCTTCTTTATGTGGATCTATAATCATGTAAGGCCTCATCATGTCATAATCTTCATGTTCCAGAACGTGACAATGCCAAACATACGAGCCGCTATATGGAGAGAAGCGCATGATCAAGCGGGTAATCTCTCCAGGAGGGACAGCAACTGTGTCTTTCCAACCGTATTCATTTGGCTTTGGAGGCTGTGCAGGTCCAGTAAAGATAATGGTTCGATCCTCGTTATAACGATCCAAATCAAATGGCCGGCGATCGAGTATTTGGAATTGGATTAAATGGATATGAATTGGATGAGTAACGTTTGTAAGATTCATTAAGCTCCAAATCTCAGTCGTATCTAATCGTGGTTTTTCTGTCACTGGATCCATCCACATTTTATTATCGAGTAAAAGCAGAGTACGGCTGTATTGGTCGGTTGTACTTACTAATTTGAGGTTGCGAATGGCCGATATATTGTTGTGTTTTAAAGAGGGTACATAGGATAATCTGTTGGGAATATGGCTATTGTCCTGGCTGGAAAGTGGCTGATTTACCCTGAATTGAAGGATATCACCTGTTTGATCAGCTGGGTCTGTATTAGGTCCAAGATTATTTTTTAGCGTGATGGTTTTGCCTTCATATTGGCTAAAATCGACGATGACATCCATTCTTTCTGCAGGTTCAATTAGAATGCTGTCCATCATTACTGTTTTTGGCAATAAACCGCCATCAGATCCAATTTGATAAAAAGATTGTCCGGAATCAAGTTCCATTTGGTAACCGCGTGTATTCGAACCATTCAAAATACGAAAACGATATTTGCGTGGCTCCACTTCTAAAAACGGCCATACCTTCCCATTTACAAGAATAGTATCTCCAAGAAAGAACGGTCTGATGGAAGGGTTTGGTAAACCTTCTGCGGGATTATCCGGCTGGCTTGGATAAAATAAAGAGCCGTCATCGTTGAATGTCCGGTCCTGTATCAATAGGGGAATTTCAAAAGAACCGCTTGGCAGTTTCAGCGATTTTTCCTGTTCATCCCGAATAATATACATTCCGGCAAGACCAGCATATACATTCAGTCTGGTAATGCCCATGGCGTGATCATGATACCAGAGGGTAGCTCCACGCTGATTGTTTGGATATTCATATACTTTTCTTGTGAAAGCTTCGCCAACTTCCTTGAAATTATTTGTAAACCAGGCATCCGGGTATCCATCACTATCGGGACGGGTTTCGCTGCCATGTAAATGTGTAACTGTTCGAACCTCCGGCATATGTTCTAGATGATGGAATGTTTTATCGACAGGGAGAAAATGCTTGTCAGGAAGATTATTCTTCCATTTAACCTTTACAACCTCCCCCTGCTTGGCTTCTATAGTAGGCCCGGGATATTGGCTGTTATAACCCCATAAGCGAGTTGGCGGTAAATCTCGGTGTAGCTTTTGTTGAAACTCCTGCATTCTTACTTCATAATATGTTCCGCCTCGACCATTCTCCTTGGGATTCAGGGTTTTCATAATTTGGAGTGGATCCACGAACTTTTCCAGTTTTGGACTCATGTTGTCGGTCTCCTTTTTCACAATATACATTAGACTATGATGAACAGGATGGTTTGAAGTGGTCATTTGGACTAGTAAAGAGAGATAAATTAGTGAGAATAGCGGAGCGGCGATTGTTTAAAGAAAATGCATTAAAATTTTTAGCAATAAAAAAGGGAACAACAGACTGGCTGAAGTTCCCTGAATCTATTTATTTGAGTACCTTCCACAAATCAGTTCCAGTTGAGAATGATGAAGCAATAAATGAAACCGAAAATGAGAAGACTGCTGAAATGCCTGCTTAATTTTGCTAAAATAAAGATAATTATGCTGAAGGAGCTTAGAAATGGCTATCCAAATCTTTATATTAAGCAAACTAATGGAGGATAATAATTATCCTTATAAATTAAAAAAGCAGCTTTCAGAGCCAATTCCATTGGATCAATTAGGTGGATTAACAGAAAGCAAACTGTACTATCACTTTGAATCGTTGGCTAAACAGGGATTGGTTGAACAAGTTGAAGTTATAAAAGAGGAACATCGTCCAGATAAACAAGTTTTTGCGATTACGGATAAGGGACGTGAAGAGCTTCCTAAGAAAATATACAAACTGTTGGAAAATGCCGAGGATATCAGTGATATGGTAGTAGGTATTGCTAATATCAGGTATGTCGATCGTGATCGGGTTCTAACTATTCTTAACAAGAAATCAGAGCATATCCGTGCTCAATGGATGCATATTAAAGATTTTGAAAAAAAGGTTGAAGTAGACGAGGAAAACAAGAACCTTGTAGAGTTTATAGGGGAGTATGTGACTGCTAGAGTAGATCATACTATTTACTGGTTGGAAGAGTTAATCAAACAGATCAAACAGAGGAAAATATAAATTAACAGGAACTATATTTTTTTGAAAAATTACAAAAGATTTGGAGATTTTAAGGCACCACAAATGTTAGAGTCTACTAACAATTGTGGTGCCTTTTATATGCTGCCTAATAAAGTGTTGGCGATACCTATCTAGAAGGAGAGGTGTTCTATAAAAATGAAATATAGATTGGTCAGCTTCTCACCAATAAACTCCTATATTTTATTTCTACTAGAATTGGACACAAAGATTTTCTCATTTATAAAGGTACATATATTTATGGTTCTTTTATCTACTTCACAGAATTATCATTCACCATACAACATTAGATAACTGCTGTTATTAAAAATTCTGGTAGAAATATAGGATAAATTTCATGTATTTTTTTTGAAAAAAGAGGTTTAAAACTTAGAAATACCATATCATTTGCAATCTTTTTAACCTGTAATTTATAGTAATAATAGAAGTTGTTTATAATTATTATAGATTGAAATTAATTCCAAAGATGGTACTCCTTAATACTGTATATTCATCATACAGGGGTTATAAGGAGAGCTATTAAAAGAGGAGGTTTTCAGTATGGCAGAGAACAAAGATCATAATGGTTCAAAGAAAGAAGAAATGAAACGCGAGACTTTGACAACTCGTCAGGGCCATCCAGTAACGGATAACCAAAATATCCGCACAGTCGGAAATCGTGGACCTGCAACACTTGAGAACTATCACTTTATTGAAAAGATTTCCCACTTTGACCGTGAGGAAGTACCTGAGCGTGTCGTTCATGCTCGTGGTGCAGGAGCATTTGGATATTTCGAAACATATGGAAAAGTTGGCGATGAGCCAGTAGAAAAATATACTCGTGCAAAAGTATTTTCCGGTGCTGGAAAACGTACCCCATTAATGGTTCGTTTCTCTACAGTGGCAGGTGCAAAAGATTCATCTGAAACAGCACGTGATCCACGTGGATTTGCTGTTAAAATGTATACAGAAGACGGTAACTGGGATTTGGTTGGGAACAACCTTAAAATTTTCTTTATCCGTGATGCAATGAAATTCCCTGATATGATTCATGCATTTAAAGTGGATCCAGCTTCAAACGTGGCAGATCCTAGAAGGATGTTTGATTTTGTTTCCCGCACACCTGAAGCAACACATATGATTACATTCCTATTCTCTCCATGGGGTATTCCAGCAACATACCGCCACATGCAGGGATCTGGTGTAAATACGTATAAATGGGTAAATGATAAAGGCGAAGCAGTGTTGGTTAAATATCACTGGGAGCCAAAACAAGGAATTCGTAACTTGACACAAGAAGATGCAGATTCTATCCAGGCTAAAACAACTGCCCATGCAACACAGGATTTATATGAAGCGATTGAACGTGGAGAATACCCTGAATGGGAGTTATATGTACAAATTATGGAGGATGATTATCATCCTGAACTTGATTTTGATCCTCTTGATGATACTAAACTATGGCCAGAGGACAAATTCCCATGGTTGCCAGTTGGTAAAATGGTATTAGATCGTAATCCGGTCGATTATCATGCTGAAATTGAACAAGCTGCCTTCGGTACTGGAGTTCTTGTTGATGGTATGGATTTCTCAGACGATAAAATGCTGCAAGGACGTACATTCTCCTACTCTGATACACAACGTTATCGTGTAGGACCGAACTATCTTAAATTGCCAGTGAATGCACCAAAAGTGCCAGTTCGCACTAATCAGCATCGCGGCCAAATGGATGTTCGCGATCCAAAAGAATCCGGAGATAATCCGCATATTAACTATGAGCCATCTATGGTTGGCGGATTCCAGGAAGCAAGTAAAGAAGAACGTCCGCAACACCGTCCAACATACAATGCTGCAGTCATGAGTGAACCAATTGACCGTCCTAACAACTTTGGTCAAGCAGGTGAAACATATCGCAGCTTTGAGGATTGGGAACGTGATGAGTTAATTAACAACCTATCCAATGCTCTTGCAATTTGTGATAAACGTATTCAAGATGCCATGGTGGAATACTTCACTCAAGCAGATGAAGAATATGGACGCCGTGTAAGAGAAGGCATCGAAATGAAAATGAAAGAATTAGCAGAAATGAAGGAAGAATCTGCAGTACCAGGCCGTGAAGCAGGTAAATCCAGATTCGGTCAAGGTACGGCAGCAGCAATGGAAGCAACAAAAGATGCTGTGAAGAAAAGCCATGAGGCTGATCCATATTAATAGATGGACTAAAAGAAACTGCCAGTCAATTTGACTGGCAGTTTTTTAATGACGATTTGTTATTGAAGCAATAGAAGTAGTTAGAGATAAATGATAGAAAGAGAGGATTCCCTTTATTAAATCGCCTTCCCAATATGATAATTAGGAACTTTGGTTTTCAGAATCTTCATACATGATTTCGTTCATATCTTCAATCAATTGCTTCAAGTCTTCCTGATGTCTCAATGCAGCAAAACGCAAAGAAGATACAAATAGAGGATAAATATAAGTGAGGCTGATAAATTCTAGATAATCATTGAGATTACTGGCCTCTTCGGGATCTATAGCCACCCCTGTTGAAATCATATAATCATAATCTTCTTCTGCAGCATAAGCGATTTCAAACATTTGGTGACCAGCATCATTATTAGCTTGTTCTGCCACTTTTTCCATTTCCTCCATTAAATAATCAATATTGACGCTTAAATAGAGGGCAGCTTGCGGAAGGAAATTATAATCAGCATAGAGTACTAAACAACCGTCTCCTTCACCTTCTTCCCAGATTGGATACAGGGTAGGTGATAATCCTGGAAAGGGAAAATCGGGTACTTCCTCAAAATGAAAATATGTTTGCTTAGCTCTTTTCCCATAGCTTACTAGATCTTCATAACTGATCTCTTCAGCCAGTTTTCCACTAACAGAATTTCCTTGCCCAGTTTTAATCATCGCTCTTTTCATTAGCCTTCCACTCCTTTGTAATTTGTTCGTTTATCCCTTTTTCCAGCGTGCTAATCATAGAAAATATTGAACATGTGTTTGGCAACAAATTAAAACTACTGAGGTGTTTATCTCTAGCTCATCTTTAAAAAGCTAAAAACTAACCTAAATAAACGTCATTTCATGGGATAGGAAGGAATGACTTTTTTAGTGATGTAGTATGTATTTTAAATTGATTGGCAAACTTATGTAAGATCCTCAAGGAGTACAGTCTAGCAGAGCAAGATTGCTAAGATTTGTATTCTTATTTGTTAATATATGTAATATTTTGACATCTGAGAAATCAAAGATAAAGAGAATCTACGAAAATCAATCAATATTTTGGAAAATATTTAACTAAAATAGATAGCATTATAAAATTGTAAAAGAATTGTTGGTATACGCTGGCTTGCAAAACCTTGTGAGGGCTCTTTCATTTTTTAAATGACTATAAATGTTAACAATTACAGAAATATAAATCTATTAGTATGTTAAAATATTCCTGTATAGAATTAGTGTACAGGAGTTGAAAAGATGAAAAAAGCTTTATTTATCATGATCAGTTTATGGTCCATTTTTTTGTTGATGGGATGTAATTCGGAAGAGGAAAGTAAAGAAGAAGGACAGGATATAAGGGAAATGGTTCAAGATTATAGTACGGGGAGTTTTGATAATGTCTCTGCGTCCATTACATCACATAAGTTAATTGTGAAGGATGATAAGGAGAAGTCTTATGATCTTCCTGCGGAAGAGTTTTTTGTTTCCATTGCACCCTATGTTAAAGAGACTCATCCATGTGAAATCCACAGTTTAACAGGCTGCCAGGGGGAACTGGTTAATAAGGATTTCAATGTATATATTCAAGATGAAGATGGCAAGGTCATTGTTGATGAAACCATGACTTCCTTGGAAAATGGGTTTATAGATATATGGTTACCACGGGAGAAAACATATCAGGTAAGAATTAACTATGGAGAAAAAACATCTGAAACGACGATTTCTACCTTTAAGGACGACAATACCTGCATTACTACAATGCAATTAATATAGGTGTCTATTCAGAAATATGTTTGAGATTAACTATCCGCTGATTTTTTTATCTATACAAATATAAAAGTAGAGAGTGAACTAAAGGAAATAAATTGGGAATTACAACAAAAATTCAAAAAAAATCTGCAAAGATTCCACCCCATAAGCAAAAGTAAAATCTGCCAATTTAAACGATGGGCGGATTTTTTATATCAATGATTTATCTATTTGGTTACTGTGCTTACAAATCATTTAACGAGATAATATCCCCGCTCGAGGCGCGTACTCCATAATGACAATCTAATAGTCCGCATAATATATATTTATTTTGCTGAGAATCAAAGACATAACGAGGTGTCAGCTCAAAATGATCTTTAATTTTTTGATAAGCTTCGTTTTTATTGACCAAAACTTCTTCTGAGCAAGAAAAATGACCAAATTGATCAATAAAAGGCTGATTATCCATGTAATTAATAGCTTGCAAACTCTTCGCATCAAAAATAATCATAAGCTTTCTATGAAAAACACATTTAGTGTCTTCTTGATTTAATCGTAATATTGCGTGGATGTATCCTTGATCACGGTGTAGAGTTTTCAGTGTCCAATTTCCTGTTTCATTTGAGTATACCTGGCGCAAAAATTCAGTGACCCCTACTATACATTTTTCTTCCTCAGCTTTACTAATTGGGAATGAATCCGGGCTCTGCTCATTGGATATTGCTTGCTCGATTGTTACATCCCAACTCAATTTAAGTTCCTGTCTTTCAAATGGTTTAAGGTTGGGTTCATCCCAATATATAGGTTTATTTATTTCTAAGGGTCTCATATCTTTGTTGAAATCTAATGGGATTACAGATTTCTGTTCATTTGTAACATAAATTTCCTCCACGCCATAAACGGGGATGAGTTGTTCCGATTCAAAGGATGGAAAATTGAGTAACTTTAATTGTTTCCATGCAAGGTGTTCTATTGATTCAAGAGATAGTGTGTATACTTCTTTCTTTATCATTTCATTGGGTGGAAATAGACCATGTTTAGAGTAGAGGGTGAGGTTACCATTATGATCTACAATCACTTTAATATGACCCGAGGGAGAAAAATATATATCTTCAAAGCATGCTTCAAAGTTAAATTCCCCATTTTCTTCTTTATGCAATTTAAAGTGCTTCCCATATGACAAACCAGTTTCTTGTTCAATCCAGTTTACAACGGTGTCTCTATTAACTTCAGTAAATCTAAAGCCGTTTGCATAAGAAATGTCGCCTACAAAAATTACTCTCTCATATCTTAGGCTATTAATATCTAATTCAATAACTGCTGTGCCCTCAGGGTTAAGTTCTTCTTCCTCTTGTTCCTCCACATGATTAGGAAACCACTCCATTTCAAGAAAATATACCGTCTCATTTAAGATATTTAACTTGCGAGATAATGAATGTCGTTTCAAATAATAATTATCCAAACCAAATTTAGCTCTGGTAGAATCAATTAATTCGTTTATTTTTATATTCATATTTTGCACCTACCCCTTTATAATCAGAACGCATATTACCTTAATTATACAGAAGAGTGAGCTTTAGGTTATAAATTATTAATTCTTCGATTATTAGTAATAACAATAATCCATACAAAACATAGCTAATTAGTTGGAATTAACTATTGACGTAATGTTTGGATAAATTGTAAGATTATTCTTAATCATTAATTTGATAGCTCGGATTTAAAAAAATTAAGCAGTATTTGAGGTGTTCAAATGACAGAACGATTTTATGACCAATTAAGTAAAGATTTTGAGGAAATGGTTTCCTGGAGGAGATATTTACATCAAAATCCGGAATTGTCATTTCAAGAGTCAAACACTGCTAAATTCATTGCAGATAAGCTGCGAAGCTTTGGAATCAACGTGAAGGAGCAGGTTGGAGGAAATGGAGTGATCGGTGTTATTGAGGGCAATCATCCGGGAAAAACCATTGCTTTCCGAGCTGATTTTGATGCTTTACCAATCCATGATGAAAAGAACGTTAAGTATAAATCAAGTGTTGACGGAGTCATGCACGCTTGCGGTCACGATGGACATACATCGGCTTTACTTGCGGTAGCGAAAGTATTAAACAATCATCGCAATCAATTAAAGGGGAAAGTAGTTTTATTATTTCAACATGCGGAGGAGAAGCCACCAGGCGGTGCAAAATTTATGATAGAAGAGGGTGCTTTGGACGGTGTGGATTTCATCTTTGGTGGGCATCTTGCGACTGATTTGCCTGTGGGGAAGATTGCAACAAGACCGGGTCCTGTCATGGCATCTGTTGACGCATTTAAAATCACCTTGCAGGGGATAGGAGGACATGGTGCAAGACCGCATCAAACCATTGATACTGTAGCAATTGGGAGCAGGTTGGTTACTCATCTGCAGGAGATAGTCAGCCGCCGTGTTGATCCAGTTGAACCGGCTGTTGTAACGGTTGGAAGCTTCCATGCCGGAAACGCCTTTAATATTATTGCAGATTCGGCCATTTTGGAAGGAACTGTTCGCGCTATGAACTCGAATGTTCGCCAACAAATCGAGTCCGAAATTCGTGCTATTCTGGATGGGATGAAGGTTGCTGATAGAATTGAGTATTCATTAGAGTATATCCACGGATATCCAGTCCTGGTCAATCATAAAGAGGAAGCCTTATTAATTGAAAAATTAGTAAAAGAAACGATTTCTTTGGATGCCTTTGTTGAAAAAGACATCGTCCTTGGAGCTGAGGATTTTGCTTATTATCTGGAAGAGAGACCAGGGGCATACTTCCATGTTGGAGCACATAATGAACAGGCAGAAACACAGTTCCCTCACCATCATCCGCGATTTGATTTTGATGAAAAGGCATTGCTGCAGTTAAGCCGTATTTTTCTACAATTAGCTAATCATTATTTAGTAACAGACTAGGGGGAAGATTTATGTTTCAATTTGACCATCTTGTTCACTTTGTTAATAGCCCAGTAGAGGCAATAGAGCAGTTTCGCGATGTTGGCTTACACGCTGTTGAAGGCGGTAAGCATGAGAGTTTAGGTACATATAATTCTCTTAGTTATTTTGATTTAAGTTACATAGAATTGATCGGTGTTTATGACAAAGAGGCAGTAGTGTCCTCCTCTGGTATGAAATATAGCTTAAGGGAAACATTGAAGAACGATCAATTCGTAGAAGGATTATCAAGGATCGCGCTGCGTTCCAATGATTTAGAAAGTGTTGCGGAGAGGTTTCGTCAACATGGATTGGATGTATATGGGCCGCACCCGATGAGTCGAAAAAGACCCGATGGAAGTGTGGTCAGCTGGAAGCTATTATACGCAGGGAAACAGGGAGCAAAACTAGATTTACCATTCTTTATTGAATGGGATCAAAAAGACGAAGAACGCAAACAGGATTTAAAAGATCGATCTGTCATCGCAAAGCATGAAAAAGGTGACATTCATTTATCATACGTAGGATTTGCTGTTCAAAAGCATGATGAAACAGCGAAAAAATGGGCTGAATATTTAGATTTGCAGGAAGGAGAAACCTTTATCGATTCTTCATTGAATGCTACTGGAAAAAGGCTGCATGTAATGGGTGGAGATATTGTTTTATTTAGCCCGAATGGAGAAGGCCGTGTATCCGACATTTTAAATAAAAGAGGAGAAAAGCCATTTTTAGTCCAATTTAGCGGTGCCGGACAGGATGAAGAGGTCCAAATTTCAAAAGCAATCTATAGATTTTCAAAATAAATGAAGATAAGGGTGGGGACCTATGAAAAAGCGTACATCAAACTACTTAATCGGAATTCTATTACTGGTTGGTGTATTATTCATCACTGGATGCGGAAAAGAAAGTTCAAGTAACGCTTCAAAAAATGGAGATAAAGAGATTACGATTGGCTATCAAAAAGGGAATACACTACATATTTTAAAAGAATCTGGCTATCTGGAAGATACCTTGAAAGAAAAAGGGTACAAAGTGAAATGGGAAATGTTTACACATGGCGGAACATTGTTAGAAGGATTATATGCCGGTGCCATTGACTATGGACACGCTGCTGACGGATCCGGAATCTTTGCTCAAGCCTCCGGTAAACCACTTGTATATGTAGGGGCAGATACACCAAATCCTGAAGGTGTTGGATTGATGGTTTTAAAGGAATCAGGGATTACTTCGATTGAACAGTTAAAAGGAAAAAAGATAGGGGTTTTAAAAGGTGGTAATCATCATTATTTAGCGGTACTGGCAATTGAAAAGGCCGGTCTGTCGGTTGATGATGTGGAGTGGGTATATCCGGAGGATGCTGCGCAGGGAAGATCCATTTTTGAAACGAAAAAAGTGGATGCTTTGGCATCCTATGACCCATTCTTTGCTGCTGCTGAAGTTGAATTAGATACGATCACATTTACAGAAAACGTGGATTATCAATATCCCAATCGTACGTTCTACTATGCAACGCCAGACTTTGCGAAAGAGCATTCAGATTTAGTTGATCTTATTTTAGAAACTACGGATAAATCAGACCAATGGGCAAATGAAAATAAAGATGAAGTAGTCAAGATTATGTCCAAGGCATTGGGGATTGACGAAAAGATCGTGAAAAAGCAGTTGGATCGTCGAACATTCGGAGCAACGAAATTAACTCAGGAGATTGTGGATACACAGCAAAAACAAGCTGATAAATATTTTGAAATTGGTTTGATACCGAAAGAACTCGATGTTTCTAAAGATATGCCAATCAACTAAAAAGGAATGAAGACAATGAATCATAAAATAGTTAGGAATATTGAGCCCTGGATTATTCCAGTTATCATCCTGATTGTCTGGGAAGTCGTCGCCAGATTAGAAATTGTTAATGCTTCCCTTTTTCCTGCCCCTATCAGTGTATTAATTAGTGGTTGGGAGTTACTCGCGAGCGGTGAATTGGTCACTCATATTGGGGCAAGCTTAGGGCGCGCTGTTGTTGGGATGGTGATTGGCGGACTAATCGGTTTTGCACTTGGTATATTTAATGGCCTTTCAGATCGCTCCTATCGTTTAACAGATACGAGCATTCAAATGCTACGCAATATACCGCACTTAGCATTATTGCCGCTCGTCATTGTTTGGTTGGGAATTGACGAAGGTGCAAAAATATTTCTGGTTGTATTAGGTGTGTTGTTCCCTGTCTATGTTAATACATTCCACGGCATTCGTAATGTGGATCCAGGACTAGTTGAAATGGGGAAAATGTATAAATTAAAGGGATGGAGATTATTTAAGGAAATTCTTCTGCCTGGTGCACTTCCTTCCATCTTCGTTGGTTTACGATATGCTCTCGGTGTAATGTGGTTAACCTTAATCGTTGCTGAAACAATTCCAACACAAGTAGGAATTGGCTATTTAGCAACGAATGCAAGGGAATTTATGCAAACGGATATCATTATATTAAGTATTGTAATCTATGCGTTACTGGGTAAACTGGCAGATATCATTGCCCAATTAGGTGAGAAAAAAGCGCTGAAGTGGAACGTAAGCTACAACAAATGAAGGAGGAGGTGGTAAGAGTGAGTAAGCTGGCAGCTGTAAAGTGGGAGAGTCAGAAAGAAATAGTTAATGATCAGGCGATTCAGATTGAAATCAATGATGTTAGCAAGCAATTCGGTGACAAAGAGGTATTAAAAAATATACAGCTAACCATTGAAAAAGGAGAGTTTGTAGCCATCATTGGGAAAAGTGGAAGTGGGAAAAGTACGCTTTTAAGACTTGTCGCAGGACTAGAGACTTTAACAAGCGGAGAACTGCTATTTAATGGAGTAGCATCCAATCAATCAACTGCCAATGTGACGATGATGTACCAGGATTCAAGATTGTTGCCATGGAAAAACGTTGTTGATAATGTAGGGCTCGGTCTTGATGGGAATTGGCAAGCAAAAGCAGAGGAAGTGTTGGACGCAGTTGGCTTATTATCGTTCAAGGATCAATGGCCGTCTACATTATCAGGAGGACAAAAACAACGTGTCGCTTTAGCGCGTGCGCTCATTCATGAACCATCTTTGCTCATGCTGGATGAACCATTAAGCGCTCTTGATGCATTTACAAGGATGGAAATGCAAAATTTAATCGAAACCCTCTGGCAACGAACTGGATTTAATGCTTTACTCGTCACTCATGACGTAAGAGAAGCAATTCGTCTGGCAGACCGGATAATCCTTATACAGGATGGTTATGTATCAATGAATGTAAAAGTCGATGCACCTAGACCGCGACAATTTACAGACAATAAGTTAACGTTATTGGAGGATAAGGTCCTGCAGCGAATTATGCAGGGGGAGTAGAAATAAAGCACGTCATTATTTTGGGGAATAAACTTGAAGAGATAAACGGTATAATCAAACAACTAAAATGTAGAACAATAAAGAATTTATAAAAATGAAATTATATTGCTATTTGATGGATCTCCCCAAAAGTTAAAGTTGGATTCTAACTTTTGGGGGTCATTTTTTTGGAGAGGTCTTCTTCTACTATCTTGTATCATCATGTAAGATCTGTGAAGTAACTTAAACCAGAAGTTATATGTTGCGGTTACTCACGGTAATTCAGTATAAAACGTGGAATATCAGAAAAACAGGTTCTTAACTGGTGTGTATATTCGGTATATCTTCAAGCACTGTATACCAATTACTATGCAGTAATCTGTTGCTATGTCCTAAAGAGTTAAAGGGCTTTATCCTGACTCTTTACATCCTCATTAAGTGCATCGTATTTGATGACTCCGTTCTCTGCCATTAGAATATAATTATCTGGATTTGCAGGGTTGAGCAGGAACACAAGGTATTCTGGTCCCAGTTCACCACTAAGTTTAGCTATTGAGTCAGCCAGATAGTTCCAGTCGTCCTTCGACATTTTACCGGTTAAAATCATTTCCATTTCCACAATAAAGTTCGGATCGGTCGGCAGAATCAGGAAGGCTTTTAATTCTGCGTTGTACTCCACCTTGGCAATTCCTTGGTATGCGTCTTGAAGGATTGACAGAGCGACTTGAGGGTCAATGGACCCCTTTTGTACTGGGGGAGGGGCTTCCTCTTTAGGCTCCACGGCTGGGGGAGCTTCTTCTTTAGGTTCCTCAATTGCAGGTGCCTCTTCTTTAGGCTCTTCTACTGAGGGAGCTTCCTCTTTAGGTTCCACTGCTGCAGGAACTTCTTCTTTAGGTTCTCCCTTCGGCTTAACTACCTCTTCTTCACCACAAGCAACCAACAGACCAACAAGACCAGCAAAAAGAATCAGTTTTTTCAAGCTATATTCCTCCTTCTGAAAATACGTTATTCAGTTAGGGGATGTTTTGCTCATCACTTTCGACTATTTCTGAACTGCTTGTTTCAACATTTAATTAAACATTTCAAGCTAGTTGTTATTACACTTTATGGCATAGTGTTATGGAGTGTATATAACCTACTAACGGCCTTCTTTTAATAAAAGTAGTATAATATTGTTTGGTGGGTGATGAAATGGATAAAAAATTGGAGAGACGCAAGAGGATGGTTAAAGCTGCTAAAGAATTATTTGCAGAGCATGGTTTTGAAAAAACAACCATGCAGAAAATTGCAGATGAATCTGGTGTAGGTGTGGCAACTCTATTTCGTTATTTTCCGAAAAAAGAGCATTTAATTATTGAAGTTATAAAAGAAGTCATAGAACAACAGGTACCAATTTTTGAGAAAATTATAGAATCTAACAAAACGGGTATAGAAAAAATGGATGACGTGCTAACTGCTTATATTATGTATATAAACGAAGAAAATAGCATATCATCAAAACTTTTGGAAGCTTTCGAAGTTTATATTGCATTTATCCAAATTGAAGTTGGATTGCTAGAAGAAATACATAAGGCCTACGGGAAAATTAGCGGCATCATTTTAAAAATTATTAATGAAGGTAAGAAGGATGGAAGCATACAGCTTTCACAAACCAATGAAGTGATTATAAGTACGATCATGAATATGTTCGGAACTGCTGTAAAGAAATATTCATTATATTCTTTAATACCAGAGGATGTTTTTATCTCTGCTCCTAAAAAGGAAAATTTAATTATAGTAAAGGATATAATTCTATCATACTTACAAAAAGGGAAGTAATAAGGGTTCCGTTATTTGAGATGTATGATTTATTAGTTTTTCTTATAAAATACTGCACAATAAATATTGTCATCATGGTTTCAAACTATGAAAGAAGAAAAAAAGACGCGTAATTTACACGTCTTTTTTTCTATCTTTTTATGATAAACAATCCTAAATAGAACTTTATATATGGGTAGATCGCTTCTATTATTTTTTTACTGTATTAATTTCAAGTAATTTATCTACAATTGCATCTGTTAGTTCCTGTGCTGTCTGTGGAACAAATTTGGTTAGTATTTGATTGACCATTGCACCCATCATACCGCCAGCAGTGATATCAAGATGTCCTGACATTTTAGTTGTCTTTTCGTCAATGACTTCGGCACGGAAATAGCCTCCGCCATTAAAGTTATCAGACAAACCTTTTAGATCAAAAATTACTTCGGATGGTTCATTCCATTCTTTAATATCGATTTGGAGCTTAACTGTCTTTTTCATAAACCCTAAGTCACCCTTGAATGCCCAAGTAGATTGGCGTTCACTTAAAATTTCATGGTCGATATATCCTGGAACAAGTGGAGCCCATTTGTTCATGTCATGAACAAATTCCCAAATTGTTTGAATATCTAATGGTACTTCAACTGTATGTGTTCCTTGTGGCATGATCTGCACCTTCCCGTTTCTGTATGGTTGTTTTATATGGTTATTGACGCAAATGAGTCATTATCTAAGAAAGTCTTTGTTTTTTTATTATGAATTGGCTGCGTGCTGTCCAGCTAAGAAGCCAAATACCATAGCAGGCCCGATTGTTCCGCCGGCACTTGGATAAATTGGGCCAAGTGGATTTCCTGAAGCATTTCCGGCAGCGTATAAACCTTTAATTGGTTCACCATTAAAGTTAACAACTTGTCCATTTTCATTGATTTTTGGTCCGCCATTCGTACCGAGTGCACCTAAATAGATAGGTAATGCGTAAAATGGACCTTTTTCAATTTTGCCTAGGTTTTTCTCAGGACTTCCGCCGCCATTTGTTAAGGCTTCAAACTGTATCGTACCGCGGTGGAAATCAGGGTCTTCACCTTGCTCACAATATTCGTTCCATTTTTGAATCTCCATTTCCAAACCGTCTGGATCAACACCAATTTTTTCAGCTAGCTCGCGAATAGTATCAGCTTGATCTACCCATTCAGGTGCAGGATCACCAGGTGCCATAGTAATAATGAGTTCGCTATCTTTTAGCTGTTGGTCAAAAATCATCCAGTTTGGTCCTTTGTTTGGAAACTCTACTTTTACTGGATCATAATTAAAGAAGGCTCTTGGCATATCGTTATAGGTTGTTCCTTCATGGACGAATCGGCGTCCGTATTTATTCACGATGATAGAGTTTGGACCATTACGGCCACCACCTAGCTGCGCCATTACATTATCTTCATATTCAAATGTTGGATCCACCATTGCTGGATACCACCATGCTTCACTCATATTTTCAAGTGCAGCGCCAGCCTTCATAGCCATTAAGAGTGCGTCTCCTTCATTACCAGGAGGGGTAACTGGATGAGTGAACTCAGCTTTTAAGAAGGCTTTGACTAATTGTTTATTCCATTCAAATCCGCCTGATGCTAGAATTACTCCTTTGCGTGCAGCGAAACGTAAAATTTCTCCATCTTTTGTTTCAGCGACAATTCCGACTACTTGTCCATCCTCGTCCATAATTAGCTCTTTACCAGCTGTTTCGATTAAGGTTTCGACGCCGCGATCCAAGCATGCTTTAAATAAAGAAGCGACTAATGAGCGACCCATAGTAACAATATTATTTTGCATACGCTCAGCCACTAACTGGAAGTCAATTCCTCCAACGGCTCCGCCTTCTTCTAATGTCAGAGGAGGGAAAATTGGGTTTTGACGGACTAATGAACCCCATTCTCCAATTTCATTTAAATCAAATGGAGCAGGGTCTAATGAACGTGTCCCATGTTTTAATGCCTCATCCATACGTGCATAATATTCTGGATAAGATTTTGGAGAAACAAATTTGACAGGAGTATGATCATCTAAAAACTTAATGATTTCATGTCCTTTATCTACAAAAGTTTCAATCATAGAATCTTCTGCTCGGCCAAGTGCTAAGCGTTTTATGAAATTAATAGCATCTTCACGATTATCTTCATACCCTTTTTCTTTCATATAATGATTAAGTGGAATCCAAGGAACTCCACCTGAAAAAGCAGTTGTTCCACCGATTTGATGGGTCTTTTCTAACACAAGAACCTTGGAACCGCTTTCAGAAGCGGCCACAGCAGCTGTCAAAGCGGCGCCACCAGTCCCTAAAACGATTACATCTACTTCTTTGTCCCAATTAGTAGGTATTTTACTAGACAAAAAATCATCCCCTTTGCCATTTTTGATAGTGACACTATCAATAAATTGATTATCACCGATAATTCTAATTATTTCAAGTTATTTGTCTAATTTGTGAAAAAAATAATTTATTATGTTTCTAGAATGCAAAACTCCAACCTTATCAATAGTGGGATAAGAACAATAGAACCATCGGAATATGTCTTTTGGACTATGTGGTAGAGAGAATATTACAAGGGTAAGTGGTATAAACATGAACTAAGTTGTTTAAATGGTGAATAGGGGAGTTTTAAATTGAAGGAGAGGGGTAGCTTTTTTATCACATTATTACATATTTTGATATGCTTAATGGTGGTAGGACTCTTAAATTTTACTGTTTCAACCGGATAGAGTGATGTTGGATTGCCAGGAGAAGGATTATTAAAAACTTATATCTCTATAACATTTTGTGCACAGCTGATGATTCAAGTTCTTTTCTATCTTATCTCTCGTTCAGTTAAAAGGAGAGGACATTCAACTTTTATAAATATTTGTTCTATATTCTTAATTACAATTAGTTTTTTATTTTATATTTACTATATTATAGCGAGTTTTATTTACTATTAATAAATAAAAACTCATTGAACAACGGTAATTATTACTCAATTAGCTGATCATATCTTCGACCAAGCCAGTGCCGATTAGAAGTTTTTTCAGGACAATCTATGAATAGTAGAGTGATTTTTCCAATATATATATATGAATTAGTAGTTGATCAATGCTTGTCATTTGATTCATATTCAACTATAATTCCTCTGTTAAAAAATAAGTTTTGCGGAGGACAACATGAATTTAAAAGGCAAGAAGATTTATTTAGCAAGTGGTTGGTTTAACGATAATCAGGCACAGCGACTTTCCAAAGCAGAAGAAGTTCTGCGAAATATGGGCTTTGACGTATTTAGTCCAAGAGAGCATCAATTTAAGGAATATGTGTATAATACACAGCCTTGGCGAGATGTAGTTTTTAAGAATGATGTAGACCATGTAAAAGATGCAGATCTCATTTTCGCGATATATGATGAAACAGATTCTGGGACAATGTTTGAGATTGGGTTAGCTTATTCAATTGGTAAACCCATCTTTGTCTTCCACGAGAAAGAAGAATATTGCAACTTAATGATCACAGAATCATTGCAAGCTTATTTTAAAACGTGGGAAGAAGTGCAGAACTATGATTGGACTACTTGCCCATTGATTCGTTTTGAAGGAGAAGTAGAATAAGCATTTTTGCTAAGTAGTAAACTATTAATAATATGAATATCATTAAATTAAAAGCCGGTCTAAGACTGGCTTTTTTTATTTATGAAGCAAAAATATCATTCTCTATTTTTCCAAGACATTTGAAAGAAAAAGATGAAACTTATGTCTGCATTATCGTTAATTTTCAGGTAGTAGATGATTATATGGAGTATTAACATGATGTCCTAAAAATAAATTTCAAAAAGATAGAGGGAATAAATCTACAAGTAGATTTATATGAATGAATTATAAATGAAGGAAAGTTTAGAGAGAGGGTGGGTCTTGTTAGATCAGATTTTAAATACACAGCTAATCCAGTTCAAGGATCAATTGAATACATGGGAAGAAGCTATTCAATTAGCGGCTGCTCCCTTGATAGAAAATGATTCTATTGAACAGACTTATGTAGATAAAATAATCAGTAATACGAAGGAACTAGGTCCTTATTATGTACTTGGCCCAAACATTGCTTTGCCTCATGCAAGACCGGAATTTGGTGTAAAACAGATGGGATTAAGCTTTCTAGTTATGAAAGAACCTGTATGGTTTTCGGATAAGGACCACCATAAGGTTCAGCTGATTATTGTACTGGCAGCGGTGGATAATCAATCACATCTAGAAGCACTATCTGAATTGGCAGCTGTCTTAGGTGAAGAATTGAATGTGAAACAACTAATCCATTCCAAATCCAAAGATGATTTTTTAGAGCAATTATTTTCATTTATACAATAGGAGGCAGCAAGATGAAAATATTAGTTGTATGTGGGAACGGTTTAGGAAGTAGTTTTATTGCAGAAATGAATGTAAAGAAAGCTTTGCGTGAAATGAATCGGGAGGCAGAAGTAGGGCATACCGATTTAACATCCGCCAAAGCGGAGACAGTAGATTACTATATTGGTTCACCTGAAATCATGGAGCAGTTAGAGGGAGATGGAAGGAAAGTCATTCCGCTCATTAATTTATTCAATGTCGAAGAAATCAAAACTGTTTTAGAAAAACATCTGGAGGATATATAACATGGATTTGATAGTAGACATATTAAGTACTCCGGCGATTTTGGTTGGTTTATTCGCTCTGATTGGTTTATTGCTGCAGAAAAGAGCAGCTACTGAGGTTGTATCTGGAACATTAAAGACAATTATGGGCTTCCTGATTATTGGTGCTGGTGCAACTGTCATTACGGGTTCACTCTATTTCTTTGGAAAAATGTTAGAGAAGGGCTTCGATATAGATGGTGTTATCCCGAACAACGAAGCGATCGTTGCGATGGCTCAAAATGCTTTTGGTACTGAAACAGCTTTAATCATGTTGTTAGGTATGATTATTAATATCCTCTTAGCTCGCTTCACTCCATTTAAATATATATTCTTAACAGGACACCATATTATGTTTATGGCTTGTTTGTTAGCAGTCGTATTATCGACAGGCGGACTAGATGGAGCAGCTTTAATTATAATTGGGTCTATTATTCTAGGATTATTAATGGTTTTAAGTCCAGCCCTGCTACAGCCCTTTGTTAGAAGGATTACAGGTAATGATGACATTGCGATCGGTCACTTTGGTTCATTCGGATATTGGGTTGCTGGATTAGTAGGTAAAGGAGCAGGGAATAGAGCTAAGTCAACAGAAGATATTCGAGTGCCAAGAAGTTTAGGATTCCTTAGAGATACATCCGTAGCAATCTCCTTAACTATGTTAGTTATGTTCTTTATCGTTTCGATTGCTGCTGGTCCAGCTTACATTGAAAATGAGTTGAGCGGCGGTCAAAACTTTATTGTATTTTGCCTTATCCAAGCAATCACGTTCGCTGCAGGTGTTTATATCGTTTTAGCGGGTGTTCGATTATTATTAGCAGAAATCATTCCTGCCTTCAAAGGGGTAGCGGACAAAGTTGTTCCTCATGCTAAACCGGCATTGGATGTACCAGTGGTGTTCCCTTTCGCCCCAAATGCAGTCATTATTGGTTTTATTTTTAGCTTTCTCGGAGGTATTATAAGTATGTTTTTACTTCCGTTATTTGGCTTGAAAGTAATTGTTCCTGGTCTAGTACCACACTTCTTTTGCGGAGCAACAGCTGGTGTATTCGGAAACGCTACCGGCGGCAGAAGAGGAGCTATGTTAGGTGCATTTGTTAACGGTATTCTGATCAGCTTCTTGCCAGCATTATTACTACCGGTCTTAGGAGACTTAGGTTTTGAAGGTACAACATTTGGCGATACCGATTTCGCGATCGTGGGTATTTTCTTAGGATATTTAATGAAACTATTTATGTAGATGCTAGAAAAGCATCGAACAACAGAAGAAGTGATAAATATTTTAGTTTTAAATGAGTTTTAACGCAAAAAAAGCAACTACATCATAATTTGTAGTTGCTTTCTTTAATGTTTTGAATAAAATTTTCTGCGTAGACCCAGGTATTCTGTTGCCGTGATCATCATTTGAGCTTTCTTTGCTTGTTGATGTGCCATTACAATGTTTGAGCATTTCATATAAGCTTGATCTAGTACATTCTTGACCTCTTGCCGTTTATCTTCTGCGATTTCATCTGGGAACCAATCATTTGCGAACCCTGTAATCATATATAATGAAATTACTTTTTCGGGGAATGATGTTGTATCACGATTGTCCAGTTCTTCTATTATCCTTGCTAAATTAGTGTTTGATTTGAGCAGGTTATAATAGCTTGCTGTTGCCTCGTATAAAGCGTCCAGCTCTTGTTTGTGATGTAATGCTTGGAGTGTTGTCACCGCTTCTTCAATCGTATCAAACCAATCATTTATTCCGGAGATTAAAAGGCTGGTTTGCGGGTCTGCTAACCCATATCCATTCATCACTTCGCAATCTGGGTAATGCTTTAACAATTCACTTTTTGTCGTGAAGATATCCCCGTGATAGGTCTCTCCTAAAGTATCATATACTTTATTGGCATAGAGACGAATCAGGTTTCCCTCTTTCATTTCCACTATCACTTCAAGCTTCTCCATCTTGCATTCCTTCTTTCATGTAGGTTTTGGATAGGATAGCAGCTATATTGTAAATTTGTTTTATAAGTATGTATCAAAAAAGAAAGGTTATATATTTACTTTACCTTCTGCTTAATCGTTTTGTATAGAGACAAAATATTACTAATAAACTGATTCTTTGAGAGAATCACCAGTGTATAACAACTAGTTAAGTATCATAGAGAAGTAGTGAAATTTAATGTAAATATGTGTTTAAATAAATGGAAGAAGGGGTTAGGTATATTCTTCTTTTCAAAAAATAGTGAGGGGTAATATCTATGTTCAAAATTACAAAGAATCCGTCTGGAAATACATACCGTGAGCTTATTGAATTGGCATTTAGTTCTTAGAAAGGATATGGGAGACTTAACTAAGTTTGCCCCCATTCTACGAAAGTTTGATCCATCATTTAAGCTTATGAAAGAGCAATCTGAATGGGCAAGTAACATTTTAGGAGATAATCAAACTGCAAAAGTATATTATTTTTCCACAGATGAATATGCAAAAAAAACAGTCTTGGAACTATCCAATTCTTTATTTGGTTGGGTTTTCCCTGACTTACCTGAAGATTTATCATTTTTTAAAGAAGGTGAGGACTGGCTGGCAACTAATTCTCATGAATCAGAGTGCTATATAATGACATCAGATAAAAATGAAATAGCCAAAATTAATGCAATTAAAGGTTTAACTTATGAATGGGAAAGAGGAAAAGTAAGGGCTGTTAAGAAAGCTAGTAAAAACAAGCGTATGTCTAAGCATTCCAGACCATGGGAAAATGTAAATTAAATTATTTTTTGTATAAAGAGGTGGATGTACTTGTTTTTAAATGATATTCAGTTATTAGATGAGAGTGATAAAACAAATATATATACAGATGCAATATGTATAACTGAAATGTTTTTATGGTATCTAGGTAAGAAATTTAAAACAGAAGATTGTAAAGCCATTTTCTTTCACTGTGGTGATTATGAAAATGTCCGGGTCATTAAAGAAGAACAAGAAGGCTACGATGTTCTGGTCCCTAAAAATAGTTATGATGTTCAATTACCTTTAGACTTATCAAAGTATAATAAAGCAACTGACTTTGGTAAAAAGAAGATATTAACGTTAGCTTTGCAGAGGGGGATGACTTATTTAGCTGAATCTAAGGATTGGGATATAAAGAAGGTTGATCAATCAATAGAAAGAATGTTTGAAAAAAAATTAACACATACTTTTCAAGCGTGGAAAGGAATGCTGTCACCTGATAAAAGGAAATTAGCTTATCCATTAGTTCACTTAGATTTAAATGAATTTAAAGTATCACTTATTGTAGAAGATAGAAGAAAGCAAATAATAGCGACTAAAGAGATTGCCGTAACCAAGCCTGATTTGGATGAATTAGGTTATTATATGAAAAAATTAGAATGGCTAAGTGATTCCGAAGTAATTCTTTATACCAGAGCTCATAAAAAGACATATAATAGTATACTTTTATAAAAATAGGTTTGTATTTAACATACCATCAATAATAGCACTGACCAAGGTTTGTACTACTATTTTTATAGCAGAAGTGAACGACTATGGGAAATATTGGAGTATTATTGAAAGAGACTTCATTGTCTCTACAGTCGGGACATATATAGAACTGCGTAATCTGTTGAGAAAATATCGACGGTTAATCAAGCTAGCGGGGGTTCCTTATATGCCTTTTCACAATCTCAGGAAACTCATGCAACTAACGCTATCAATGCGGATGGAAGAGAATCCTATAGTGGTTAGTGAGCGGCTTGGACATGCTAGAGTCGGGATTACGCTCGCTATCTATTCCCATACAAATGAGGAAATGCAGAAACGGATAGAAATAATGGAGACAGGTGAACCCCTTGGAAACAGTGGGCTCGGGTAGGGTTGTATGTTGCTTCAGATCTTTTATACTGAAAATAGAAAAAAGGCCCAAACCCTTGATACACATGGGCTTAAGCCTTCTCTAAAAATATGATCCCGACTGGGTTCGAACCAGCGACCCCCACCCTGTCAAGGTGGTGCTCTCCCAGCTGAGCTACGGAATCAGAATACTATGTAATTAACAATATTTAATATAAAGGGTAAGTCAGTTAAAGTCAAGATGAATTTTTGTTGTAGGATCTTTCTTCTATATAAATACACAAAGCGATCCTTTAAATTAGAGAAGGAACATAGCCTTTTTAGTCCTCATGAATCTGTCTGACATTCTTCAGAGTAAAGTCTGTAATAATCATCACCAAGATCTGTCTAATAATTGGCGATTTTGAAAGCAAATTTATCATTCAGTGGATCTTTTTGCGCATACTAAAAATTATAAAATCTTCAATAAATTTGTTTGACATAATTTACTAAAAATGATATTTTTAGTATACATTAGTTCTTTATAGAGAACTAGTGACTATTGATCTATGAATTATATCTATAAGTTTGAGAGAACTGATTGTAGTTTAGGATTATATCTATAAAAGATAGATAAACTCAATACAATAATAGGATGAAAAGGGCCTGCTTTGCTCCGTGTGTTCTAAATAAAGAACAATACATCGGGGGTGAAGGAGAAAAAAGTATGTCAAAAACGAATCTTGAGTTGAGGTTCTTCATGTGAAAATGACTTTTGATGGTGGGCAAGTTAACGGTGTGTCACAGAGGAAGTTGATTGTGTAGAGAAGGAAAAAGCCCTTATACAAATTTATCGTATAGGGCTTTTTTTAAAATTGGAGTGATGAAGTTGATTCAGGTATTGAAGCAGATGGTGTACCAGGCGTTTGGATTTGCAATCACAAGTGAAGTTGCCAGAGTTAATTTAGCTTGAAGGATAGAAATCTTAATATATCAACTTTTATTATGTCCAAAAGGAATGTAGTCAGTGATATGGATGGGGAGAAAGTGATGTTAAGCGTCCATAATGTTAAATATTATAATCTCGGTGAAGTCGGAGGCTTAACCTGGGAACTAATGAATGAACCTAAGTATCAATGAGCTTGTGGATCGATTAACAGAAGAGTATGACGGAAGCCCTGAAGAATGTGAAAGTCAGGTTCGTTCATTTCCTGGATATGTTGAAAAAAGAAGAATTAATTGACTAAACCATTACTTCCTAAGGAGTTATGTTTATGAACCTCATTCAGAAAGCTCGAACCTTGCTGTCCATAGATAGTAAAACCTTCATGATGTATGCAGAAGCTTATTGTTCCTTGGGAGTGGCCCGGATACAAAAGAGTCTGCCCTTTTCTAAAATTGCGCCTAAATTGGGCAGAAAGATGGAAGAGACCTCATTAACTTATGTGCCAGCCCATACTGAAATCCTGGAGTTAGTGTCCAAAAGTTTGGAGACGATGAGTAGATATACGTTTTGGGAAAGTAAATGTCTTGTTATGGCGATTGCAGGAATGAGAATGCTCGAGCGGCGTGGCATTGAAAGTACTCTTTATATGGCAACAGCAAGAGATAAAGAAGGAAAGATGAAGGCTTATGCTTGGCTGCGGAGTGGATTATATTTTGTAACTGGAGCCAATGGGAAGGAAGGATACACAGTGGTGGGAACCTTTGCTAAAAGAATGGGGGATCAGAAGGAGAAAAAATGATGGATAGACAACCTTTGCACGTGACCGGTTTTTCCAAAGAGCTGAACCTAATGTTCGCCTTGAGCAAGGTACCAACATGGCAGAAGAGGATATGGAAAAAGTAATTGACTGTTTGCAGATGGTCTTAATGAAGTAAATAATCTGAGCTAAAGAGGTAGAGAAAATGATAGGAAGAAATATACAGGAAATACGTAAACGTAAAGGAATGACACTGACCCAGCTAGCTGCAAATGCCGGAATATCTAAATCCTATTTAAGCAATATTGAAAGGGGAGTGAATCAAAATCCTTCAATTGAAGTATTGAAAAGGCTAGCGTTTGTTTTAAATGCAGATTTAAAAAATTTATTGCGCGTACAAGAAGGTGTTGAAACCAATCAAAATATGAATCAGGAATTAATCAACCTAATCGAGGAATTAAAGACAACCGTAATTGATAAAGAACAAATGGATGAGTATCGGGCATTAATTGAGTATATTATGTGGAAAAGCAAAGTAAAATAATTGCCCAACCCTACCAAAATATCGAAATTATCCTAGCCAATGATGGATCAGAATTTATGGTTATACGCAGGATGGAATGCATAGTATAGATAAGGTAAAAACGGGTGATGATCAATGGCTGGTCGCTGTTGATGGTCATAGACTCGAGACTCGTCCTTATTTGCTGTGGAAATTGGATTATATGCGTTATAAATACGGAAGTTGGCTCTGGAAGAGTGCTTTTGCGTTTGTCGTGATCTAACACTAATTCTGTGGGAGGTTCAGAGATGAAAAAGCCATATTTCTAAGTCGTATTTTGGTTGTTCCTGATGAGATACTATTTTATTAATATGGTTTATTTGAATACTGAAATTCAAAAAACCTCCCGGTATAAGACGGGAGGGAGACTTGCGAAAAGCCTATGTCTGGCTGAGTAACTTGGATAAATCGTTCCTAATGATATCGAGCCGATCCTCCATAAGTACCTGTGGAATCTTATAGCCGACAAACAGGGGTGAAACAACAAAGCGTGGGATGGCCTTGCAAATAATCAAGTCGTGAAAATGGTAAAAGAAAAGGTTATAGCTGGTGCACCCCCTATGGAAACCATCCAAAATATAACGGACCAGGATTTGAAGTTTATCAGCAAAATCATCAATCTCATCTAATGTGTTCAATATTAAATTGAATTCAGTAAAACCGATAACTGGATACTTTGATACATTTAACTCAATACCGGATTTCTTGTATACCTCTGTGCCTTCAAAATCAATCATTGCCATATTCTTATGGTAATCTACATGTTTCATTCCAATCACTTGCATATGGGCATGCTGAATGCTGCCGCCTGAAAAGGGACCATGATTCTTAAATAAGATAACGGACTCATACTCACCAGTCTTCTCCACTTCAAGCCATTTAGCAATACTGAAGCGAATTAATTCACGCATATGCTTCTGTTCATATCCCCTTATATCTTCGTGACATTGATTGGTTTCAATAATGACCGTTTGATAGGTATCCAGAAGAGTGGGATATTTATTCATCAACCAAATAATATCTCCCTTTGTCTCAAGAATATCGGTAAGCTCATCTCTTTGGCAAAAGGGGCAGGCTGCTGTTTTATTACGGATAGTTTCAGGCTTTTGACTGCCAATTGTACTTGAAAAATATAATTGTTGCTGATCCATACTTGCACCTACCTCGTTAACTGTTAAAACTCGATATGTTTATTATAAATTAAAGATATGTACGATTGTATATTTTTAGCCATATTATAGAAATAAAAAAAGTGTAAAAATACATAATAAAATGTCGATAGTAACAATGACATATATCTTTAATTGATTGATTATAAAAACATGGACGGTGAGTAGTGAAATGGATTTCGAGTATAGGGATCAATATGTACAAGGAGAAATTGGTGATGTGATTGTCTTTAAAAGAGGAAATTTATTTATCTTTGGAGAAATTATAATACTGAGGGAAGCTTCGTGTATTGTGGAAATTTCTAAAGAATATGCAGACGCGTTGAAACTCAACACAACGAGAACAGTTGTCAGACATGGTAATTATAAAATTATTGAGACCTCAAAAGTTCGCGCAAGAGTAAGTAAGCAACAAATCGATTCATCCAGTACTCAAGTTTATCATTAAATTTACAAATCGTAGGGAGTGATTGTAAATAAAACAAACGTGCAATGAAATCACCATTGATAAAGTTTTTTAAACCAATTTTGGAAGGAGAGAAGAAATGAAAATTAAATTATACGTCTTTTTAACATCTACCAAGGATAAAGAAAATAGTAGAAGCGAAATGATGATGAAAACAGTTGAGTCATCTTTCCGTCCGGTAATAGGAGATATTATTGAAGATCCTGGATTTGATCAGGGATTTCACAACGGATATGAGGTTGTGAAGGTGACGGTTAATTATGCGAAGAATGAATGCTATGTATCTCTTAGTCCAATGGTAATTGATTTAGAGGAAATTAGTTTCGATGATTATATAAATAAGCTTACAGCCAATGGATGGGAAATCGTTTCGAAAGAGGATGTATCAATTGGCTAAATCTTAACTAAGATCTTTATACATATTATGACTTCATGTGATTTATATTGGTATGTAAAAGACACCATTAATATTCCTATACCAAAAAGTGAACATGAAAGGGGCAATCACATTATGAAAAGAAAATGTGATTGCCCCTCTCTGTGCTATTAGATTAAGCACCAACCTTCACATGGTCGGTGTCGGGGTGATTGGTTAAATCTTTCTTTTGCAGCAGCCACATGAGACTTGCTGAAATGAATCCGAGGGATCCAATTACCATCCAGGCAGATGTAATCGAGTATGCTGCAATAAAGCTTCCCATAATCATTGGGCTTGTTGCATATCCGGCGCCAATTACCAGTGGGAGAATGCTGCTTACTCTGCCTCTGTGCGAAGCTGGTGTTTGATTAGCGATAAAGGTTGAAGCATTGATCGCAATCATGATTTCTCCAATGGTCATGATGAAAATAGATACATAGAAGAAGGGAAGAATCGTGGTGAAGGCGAGCATACCAAAGGCAAAAGCATAGCACAAGGCTCCGGTAGCTATCACTTTTATAGGTCTTATTTTATTTGTCAGTTTCGTAATAATCGGCGTAAACGAGATAACCAATATACCGTTAAATGCGGCAAGTGTTCCGTAATAGGCTGCGCCAGAATCATTAAATAACTCCTCTAAATGCAGCGGGATGGTAAATGCCCATTGCGCGTATTCAAATTCGATACATAATAGAATAAAAGCGAACATAATTAATATTGGTCTTGCCCTCAGCACTTTAAAAACAGATCCTTCTACATGTTGCTCAAGGTTTCTTTCCGTTTTCTCTGTTATCGAAATATGTTTGGTTTTTGTCTCTTTTATAAAAATAAAAATTAATGTTGTAGCTAAGAGCGTAGCGATCCCATCAATGATGAAAACAAGATCTAAATGATTTTTATATAGTAGACCGGCCATGATTGGACCAACCGCAAAACCTAAATTAAAACCCATATAGGTTAATGAATAAGCACCCTTCCGATTCTCGGGGGTAGTTAAATCCGCCAACAATGCATCGTAGGCAGGTGAGCACAAAGCAAAGAAGAGTGATGATAGCATGAGGAAATAGGCCATGGTCATCGAAGGCTCTATTAAACCTATGGATATAACGGTTATGCCTCCTAGACCTTGCGAAACAACAATAATAAATTTTCTTCCCAAGGTATCAGCCAGCTTTCCGCCTAAAATCATACTTGGTGCAGAAATGACACTGACTAAAGTTACATATAGCCCTGCTTGGGCACTATCCATGCCAATCTTCTGAGTGAGGATTAAAACAAGCAGCGGATGTACAAACCCTCCCAGACTATTAATAATTCGAGCAAAAAATATAATATAAATTTCTTTGGGTAAGCCTCGATATGGACTAAACAAATTTTTAAAAGACTGCATAATGCCTCCTGATTCCTTTAAGTGAAATCCAATAATTTCTATTTTAATAGATGAATAGGTAAAAGAGAATATTTATTTATAAAATTTAAAATATTTTGAAGTATTAAAGGAAGGAATTGGTATAATGGTGTGTGAAAGATGATAGCTTCAACCAGAGAGAAGGTAAGCAGATGGAGTTTTTTAATGTTTTGATTCCGGTATTTGTTATATTCGCTTTAGGCTATATAGGCGAGAAGAAGATAGGATTTGATCCAAAAACGATTTCAACGATGTCCCTTTATTTAATGACACCCTTACTGGTGTTTCAAACGTTTTATACTAATGAACTGACGTTAGATTATCTTTATATTGTTATTTACGCGTTTGGGCTTTGCTTAGCACTTATGGTCTTTGTATGTTTTATCGCTTTTATAAATAAATACAACATAAAGGAAACCTGCGGGCTCATTCTTGGTTCGGTTTTTATGAACAATGGTAATTATGGAACACCTGTTGCGTTATTATTGTTTGGCGCTACCGGATTTGATTATGCCATCATCTTAATGGTCACCCAAAGTATTGTGATGGCGACAATTGGGGTGTATGTAGCCGCGCGAGGAAGTGATATAGGCGGAGGGATTAGAGATACACTTGCAATTGTATTACGTATGCCTGTTGCATATGGAGCGATTTTCGGGCTGTTATTTCAGTACACCGGTATATCCATAAGCGACTCCTTAATGACTACCATTGATTTAGTTGGAAGCGCGGCTATTCCGACAATCATGCTTGTTTTAGGTATGCAATTGGCTAAAATCAGTCTGAAGAATATTGAATATAAAAAGGTTACGTATGCACTAGTCATTAAATTGGCAATGGCACCGCTTGTAGCGTGGGGAATTTCAGCCCTTTTGCCAATCGATACCTTGCTTAAACAATTAATGATTATTATGGCCGGAATGCCTGCTGCTGCAAATACGACGATGTATGCCATTCAGTTTAATGCAAAGCCGGAATTTGTATCGGTTTGTACATTCATCAGTACAGTACTTAGCTTAATCACTTTACCAATCATTTTTTATTTTGTTTTATAGTGAGAAGGATTTATTAGAAAGTGAAGTACATAAAATGGGATTAAACGAATCAATTTATATGAAATATTAGTTGTTCCGCAGAAAGGATGGTATTGGGAATGAAAAGAAACAAAGTATGGATTCCAGCGCTTTTAATGGGGGTAAGCTTGGTGGTATGTATAATGGCCCTTATCCAATCGATCAACTCAACTCCTCAAAGATATCCATTATTAGGCTTGATCCCCTGTGTTATAGGTGCAGCTTCTTTTCTATATATTAATAAAACCGCCCAAAAAAAGACTTTGTTTCTATGGTTCACTCAGATATTAAATATAGTATTTATGATATTTCCATTGATAACACTTCTATACTTTATGTCCTCTAATTAGATTCTTAATTATTGACCTCTTGATTTTGAGGTCTTTTATTTATGCTATAAATCTTAAAACTATAAAATTATGGTATTTTTTATAATATATTGAAACTTTTTTCTAGGATAAACAGTCTAATAAGTAGAGAGAAAACAGGGGGGAGCCGCATGCATGAAGATGCTTCTTTAGTACAAAGGGCTATAAAAGGGGATGATACAGCATTTTTAACTTTATTAGATCTTCATAAGGAACAGCTGTATCGAATGTCCATTGTCTATTTAAAAAATGAAGGAGAAGCTCTGGAAGCTATCCAGGAAACGACTTTTCGAGCATACCGTTCAATTAAAAAGCTGCGAGAGCCATCCTATTTCTCTACATGGCTTGTAAGAATTTTATTAAACGTTTGTTCAAATGAATTGAAGGCCAAAAAAATACACCATCATTTCATTGGACAGGAAATGGTCCATACGGATGATTATGGTCAGCTTGAAATAGAAGAGGCGCTCATGTTCCTGGATGAACCATCACGTGAAATCATCGTATTAAAGTATTTACGGGACCTATCCATAAGTGAGATTGCGGATATATGTGAATGCCCACAAAGTACGGTTAAAACAAGACTTTACAAAGGCCTTCGGAAGCTCAAGGAACTAATGAAGGAATCGGGAGGTACCCGCCATGTATGAAAAAGAGAGACAAGAATTATTGGATTTAAAAAAACAAATGGAATATGTGCCTGTACCAAACGAAAAAGTTTCCGCAGCCATTCAGTCAGGCTTTAGTAAAGCCAAACACAAGAAGAGAAAAAGACTTATAAAATATACAGGATTAGCAGCGGCTGCTATTGTACTCCTGTCTTGTATTAGTCTGGTACGGGTGTCACCGTCCTTTGCAAATGCCCTTTCTTCTATACCGGGCGCAGAAAAAATTATCAATCTAATCCGTAACGATAAAGGCTATATGTCTGCTGTGGAGAATGATTTTTTACAGCCAGTTGGACAGACGCAAGAAAAGGATGGGTATAAGGTAACGATGGAATCCTTAATTGTTGATAGGCATAGGATGGTTGTTTTTTATCATATAGAGGGAGCGGGGGATAATGTAAAGATAGAATTACCCGATCTATTGATTGATGGAGAAGGTGTCGAGCAATCCATATCCTATTCAGCTCATGAAAATGGGTTCGGCTCCTTAGATTTTAATCTAGTGCAGCAGCTTGAAGAAAGAGAAAAAATAGAACTTCAAGTCCATCTGAAAATTGACACTAGCTTAATAGGTCCATTTAAGTTCCCTTTGAAAATAGATCATTCCTTGTATAAAGGTCAGCATAAACAGATGGCCATTGATGAAACAGTGACCATAGACAATCAGCGGATTACGTTTGGAAAAGTAGAAATTGATCCACTAAGTGTCAGGGTTGACGTAAAATATGATCCGAATAATACAAAAAAAATATTTCATTTGAATCATGTTAGGCTAATGGATGATAAAGGTGAGATATGGGGATCTACTGGCAGTCATTTTAATGAGGAAGAAAGTAAAATCTATATAGAAAGTAATTATTTTCGGAAACCCGAGAAGCTGTACCTACTATTCGATGGTATTCATGCTCTAAATAAGGATGAGTTAATCATTGAAGTTGATGAAAAAACAGGCAGGCTATTGAAATATCCATCGGATGGATTTGTGAAATCTTCAAAGATAGAAGAGAATAAGGTGTCTATTTTCATGAAAATCCCCAAGAGTAAAGATACTGTTTCTAGTGGTGGAATGATAACTGATGGAACAGGTAAAGAAATTTCAACAGGGGAAGCGGAGTACTGGGAAATAGACGGTTTAGACGCTATAAGCTTCTACTATAAACCAGAAGAAATCATTAAGGGTCCTCTTAATATTGAATTAGACACCTACCCACTTACCCACAAACAGCAAGTCAAGCTCCAAATAAAATAATGGAACAAAATTGTCCTCAATGATTGTTGGCCGGTTTTATCATAAAAGTCACCTGAGGAGCTTATACATAATAATAGGAACGGAAAGGGGGAAATCGATTGAAGAGGAGTGCCATCATAAAAGGAAATTATCGATATTCCCTAAAGAGGGAATGGGATGATTACAATTTAAGAAAAGCTGTCTTTGTTCTTTTACACCCAAGCGAGGCTGATGACAGAGTGGATGACCGGACGACCATGCGTTGTGTGTCGTTTGCTAAGAAATTAGATTGCGGTTCTGTGGAATTGGTGAATGTATTTGCCTATCGGAGCAGGGACTGGAGAGATCTCAGGAATCTGTCCTTGGAGGAGGCTACAGGTCCTGAGAACCGTTTCTATTTAGAGAATGCCTTACACAGCGGTTCTGAAATTATCGTTGGCTGGGGAGAAAACTGTACCATCCATCACAAAGATTATCAGGAATTATCGGATTGGTTTAAGGGATATGTTCCTAACTGCCTGGGTACAACAAGAGAGGGGCATCCTCTGCATCCGTTGTTTGTAAGAAGTGATACGACCGTTCAACCCTATCTCTTTCCAAATGTAAGTTCGTTTAAACCGTCATGACAAAGGAGCTGTCGATTCATTTCGACAGCTCCTTTTTAGATAGATAAGTAGTTTATGAAGCAGGTGGCGGAGTTGGTATTTCAGTTTCGTCTGTGCCATCGTCCACAGGAGGATCAGGTTCTTCTACACCATCATCCGGATTTTCACTGTCTTCTTCCTCTTCTGGTTCAGTTGGTACATAGGATCTGGGGCAGGTTCGATAGCCGGTGTCTCAGCTTCCGGTGTTTCAGGTTCAGCTGCAGGCTGATCGCCCGAAGGTTTGTCCGATTCTTCCTCTTTATTGGTTTCTTCTTTATCTTGCTCCTCTGACTTGTTTGTTTCTTCTTAGTCCCCTCTTGTAAACTCTTAATAATATCCTTTAATTCCTCTTCACTGCTATCTTCCATCTGACCACCTACACCTGAGCAATAGGAGTATACGCCCACCATATAGATAATCAGGAACAAATCATAAACATTCCTGCACTGACACATTATTTGAATAAATTAAAACCAGCAGGAAATGAGCTGCGTAATTTTCAGCCTATTTTTATAGAGGATGCCACATACGGTTTTCCTGAAAAATTTATTAAGCAATTTAATCTCGTATCCATGTTAATTGTCCCTATTTATGTTCCGGAAGAAGGTAAGATGATTGGCGGCATTTTACTAGATAAAGGGCCAGGGCGGAAATTTGAGCGAGATAGGAGCTTGTATCCCGCATTAATGAAATTTGGGCAAAGTGCAGGAGAGCTGTTGCTTAGGTTTACGAACCCTGAAAATTCTGTAACACAGAATGATTTAAATCGTAAACTATCATTTTCTTCTCATGAAGTTGATATTATTAAGTTATTGGCTGCAGGAGCTTCTACAACAGAGGTAGCTGTTCAGCTTTATTTAAGTGAGTATACGGTCAGAGAATATATTTCAACCATTATGAGAAGGCTGGATGCCAAAAATCGAACAGAAGTAGCTGTAAAGGCTATTAGAATGGGAATTATAGATTAGAAATATGGAAATAAGAGGATTAAAGAAAATACTTAGATAGTTTAGATGTTTTATTCGCCAATAATCACGGGATTTTTAAGTGGATTTTAGCTTAATTTTCTCCTTCTGTTAAAAGTAATTTACAATTATTTTACTAAAAAACTTACTTTTTGTAAGTTTTTTTATAGAATCGAAGTTATTTATGCCCTATTATTACAAATTAAAAACTAGTAACATGTTTTTGAAATATAATTGTAATATTACTATAACTTATTTGTTAAATTAGCATGATATACTTATCCATGTTAGATAAATAGATAAATAGAAATGGTATGAAAGACCCGATAAATTAAAAAACTAGGAAGCAGGTAATACTTTAATGATGAATAAAAGAATTATTGCGCTAAGTACGGCTTTATTGCTTGGGTTCAGCAGTTACATAGGCACTCCATCAGCAAGTGCTGCAAAAGACCCGGCTAGGCAAGCTGAGGTTGATAAAGCTCAAGCTGCTCTAAATGAGGTACAAGTTGAAATTTCTACTCTGAATACTCGTATTGATCAAATCAACCAGGCTGTTAAAGATAATCAGAACATGATTAATAAAACAGAAGATGATATTATCAAAACGGAAAAACAAGTAGAGACTTTAGATAATGAAATTACCGAACTGGAAGAAAAAAATGAAAAACGCCAAGAAATTTTAAAGAAGCGTGCTATTACGTACCAACAAACAAATGGTAACGTCAGCTATTTAGAGGTAATTTTTGGATCTACTAGTTTTGGAGATTTTATTGAACGAATCGGAGCCGTATCAACAATTGTTAAAGCGGACCGTCAATTAATTGATGAAATTCAAGAGGATCAGACCCAACTTGAGGATAAACAAGCAACAGTAGAAGAAAAGCTTACTGGTTTAAAGGATATGAAAACTGAGCTTGTTGGTATGCAGCAGGATATTAAGCAACAACAAGATCAAACAAATTCCTTAAAGGAAGAGCTTAAAGCTAAGGAAAAAGAAAGTCAACGTCAATTAGCAGATGCTAAAGCAAGAAATATCGACATTGTGGTGGAGCCAGTTGTTGTAAAAGAATCTTCCAATGTAAAAGAGAAAATTGAGAAGATTGCTGATACTCAAAAAGAAGAAACAAACTCTTCAACTAAGAATGAAACAACAAAT
The DNA here is from genome assembly GCF_058313585.1 of Bacillus sp. z50. Taxonomy (NCBI): domain Bacteria; kingdom Bacillati; phylum Bacillota; class Bacilli; order Caryophanales; family Bacillaceae; genus Bacillus; species Bacillus sp. z50. Next base: position 688,130 of record NZ_JBZFQL010000002.1, on the reverse strand, counting down.
AAAGTGAATTCCAGCTCTAAAGAAGAAGCTGTAAGCACTTCGAAGAACGAACAAACTAGCTCTAAACCAGCTAATTCAAACTCTTCTAATAAGAAGCCAAGTTCTACTAATAGTTCTACCCAAAATAAAAATATTCAAACCGTTATTACTGCAGGCAATAAATATATTGGGAACTCTGTTTATGTATTCGGCGGTGGAAGAACTCAAGCTGATATTGCAGCAGGACGCTTTGATTGCTCCGGTTTTGTTAGCTGGGCATTTAAACAAGGTGGATATTCTGTACCAGCGAGCACAGATGCTCTGAAACATGCTGGAAGACAGATTCCAACAAGCCAAATGCAACCGGGAGATATGGTTTTCTTCGATACGTATAAAAAAGACGGTCACGTCGGCATTTATGTTGGCGGTGGAAAATTCATCGGTTCCCAAAGCTCTACTGGTGTAGCAATTGCCAGCCTTAAAACAGGATACTGGAAACAAAAATTTAACGGACGTGTTGTGCGCGTTCATTAATAATCAATAGAAAATTTTTAAGGAACGCCCATCTAAGGCGTTCCTTTTTGTATTTGAACTAGGTTTGAAATTGTGTGTTAAAAAGCTCAGCTATGGGCTACTTACTTTCTATTGTAATCCATATGGTTGTGATCCCTCTTTTTTTACAGGAATTCGCCACACTTCATTTTTTGAGGATTCAGTAATATACAAGTACCCGTCATGAAAGGCTAGATTAGTTATAAATGTTCCAGCACCGACAGGCAGACGAATAACCCCGTATTTAAATCCATCTGAGTCCTGGACTACAATTTCACCGGCTTGAAAATGAGCTATATATAAATTTCCCTCAGTATCGACTGCTAAGCCATCAGGACCGATTCCGCCCTCAAATTGCCCAAAGATAAAAGCAGTTTCAGGTGAAGAAAGGGCATTTTTGGAAGGGACAGAGAGTACTCTGTTTTTATTAAACTCAGAGATATAAACACGTTGGCGATTTGCGGAGATAGCGATCCCGTTCGGATAAGCTATGTTTTCGGCAAACAGTTGCGCTTCATTGCTATTTGGAGGAAGATAAAAAACGCGACCGACGGGGTGAGTTGCACTAGAACCCATTGGTTCAGTGAAATACAGGCCCCCATCTTCATCAAATACTAAATCATTCAGCCCTTTTAAAGGTTCCCCATTAAAAGAATCTACTGCGACTGTACTTTCATTCGTATTAGGATTATAGGCATGTATAACCCCGGTTAAATCTGTTATAAATAACCTTCCGTCCTTATGGAACTTTGCACCAACAGGACTGGGAAATTGTTTTACTACTTCTATTTTATTTTTTTTTATAGTGAGAAGTTCACCGGTTGTTGGACTGACCAGCCAGATATTTCCTTTGCGGTCGAAATTTATTCCTTCAATAAACCCTTCATCGCCTTTTGCGATTTTTTCCCATTTTGCTTTTGGGGGAATAATTTCAGAAAGTTGATGTCTTTCTCCTTTTGGTACAGGCTTTGTTTCATACCATCCTTTTGCACCTACATAGGTTCCAGTTAGTAACATAATTCCACATAGTACAGATAGAGAGAACCATCTTTTTTTCAAATCTAGAATGCCTCCTTTTTATTGGTTATTAATCATGGTTGTATAACATGCTGTATCAACAAAGATTTTAACTATTAACTAGAAATATACATGGAAGAAGGTGGTAAAACAATATGAAAAATCATTGGTATATTTGTCATTCTCCGTAACTATTTCATCTATACTGGATGTGGGGAATTTGTTAAAATAATGTATTTCACTTGCGATATGGAAAATATCGGGGATATAGAATTAAAAAGAGATTTGAGAACAGGTATATGATGTTTGCTAGTGCTTCATAAAAATTAAAGCCTCAAGTCTTAAAATCACTTGAGGCCATAGTATTTAATATCCTAAGCTTTAAAAATCCGGATTATTTCCTACCCAATAATCATTCCTGCAATTGCAGCACTTAAACAGGATGCCAGTGCACCTGCTATGATCGCTTTAATGCCTAATCGTGCGATATCAGGTCTCCTCTTTGGAGATAACTTTCCAAGTCCTCCAAGTAAGATACCAAGAGAAGAAAGATTTGCAAATCCACAGAGTGCAAAGCTAATAATGACAACGGCTTTATTTGATAAGGAGTCAATCATTGGAGCAAAATTACTATATGCCACAAATTCATTTATAACAAGCTTTTGACCAATGAAGTTCCCAGCTGTCAAGGCTTCATTCCAAGGTACACCAATGACAAAAGCTAATGGAGCAAATATGTAGCTTAATAGTAATTCAATTGATAACTGATCAAATCCAAACCATCCACCAACGAAACTTAACAGACCGTTCAGCAGAGCAATTAAAGCGATAAAGGCAAGCAGCATGGCTCCAACATTCAGTGCTAATTGAAGCCCAGTTGATGCTCCGTTAGCAGCTGCATCTATTACATTGGCTGCCTCTTCATCCTTTTCCATTTCAAAACCTGTCGCATCTTCCTGACTGTGTTCCATCTCAGGTATCATGATCTTAGAAAGTAATAGTCCTGCCGGTGCAGACATAATACTTGCTGCTAGCAAATATTCTAAGGGAACACCTAATAAAGAATATCCTACAAGTACGCTACCTGATACTGAAGCCAACCCACAGACCATAACAGAAAATAATTCGGAATTGGTCAATCTATCTATAAACGGCCTTATAACCAAAGGTGCTTCTGTACACCCAACAAATATATTAGCTGTTGCATTAAATGTCTCGGCTTTTTTTGTGCCTAATAGTCTTGCAAGAGCGCCACCTACATATTTAATGACAAATTGCATAATCCCCAAATAATACAAAACAGAGATTAAAGCAGAGAAGAAAATGATGATTCCTAAAACATTAAATAAGAAAACGGTTGTAATGCCTGATTGTGGTGTATAAAGACCGCCAACCAGGAAGTTTATTCCTTCATTTGCGTAACCGATTATGTTATTCACAACATCGGTTATTTTCTGAAATGCTGCACGTCCAAGTGGCCATTTTAAAACAATAAAAGCAAAAGAAATTTGAATAGCCAATGCTACAACTACAGTTCGAATATTAATATTTCGTTTGTTGGTTGATAGAAGGAAGGCGATTCCTAAAATACAGATAATCCCGAGCATTCCCCATAAGTAATTCATTATGTCACCTCTGGTTAGTATTTTTCTGTCTGAGAATAGTAAAAAAGTTACTTTTACACAAAAACTTAATATATCAATTGGATGCATAATTTGCAAGTGAAGTATATTTTATCCATTGTTTTTATAGTATGGAGTTAAAATAGCCAAAATATTTGTCAAAATGCACTCCTAATTATGTTTTGGTAAGTAGGGGAATAGATGTTAACAGCATTTCAACGATAGGCGATTCAGTATATTGAAGCATACTCAAAATGCAAAACGAACTCTTAATCATGTACTGACGATGTCAAATATATCAACAGAAGTATTTGAGCAAGCGGTTAATAATATGAAGAATAACGCAAGAATTGGCTTGCATTTTCATCCGGATCGGCTCACTCACAACCGGATAAGCGTGGCTGAATCTTTATTCAATGAGGGTGTATACAAGAGTCAATTTGAAACATTCATTTCAAATGGAAGTGTCTCTGCCTATCAAGGGGGTGAGCGTGATCTTTGGGAGACAAGAATGTTTGGAGGAGCTTATCAGTTTAAAGGCACAAGCCATAAAGAACATCCTAAATATGGGGCATTGAATGTTATGTTACATTCTGATGGACCTGCACCACGTTTTGGTTCCTGTTGTTTTCTGCTTTCTCCGAAAGTCTCCTATCGTTCTACCTACACATATATGGACTCACACCTCGAATTAAAGGAAAAAGGGATATATCAAGAATTCGATTTAATTTTGGCAGCGCTTTTAGAAGAGTCATTTTCCAGAGAAATTGTACTTGGCGAATCAGAATTACGACCACCTAAGCTAATAAGTTATTTGGCCAACCTATATAATATACAATCAGACCTTGTGAAACGAAAACCTAATCGCAATCTGGATTATTACATTGAAGCACAAGTACACGGGGAAGTATCGCTTGAAAAGGATGTTGATGCACTTGTGGCTGATGATTCTTTTCAAGCTACTGAAATCGGAAATATGCTAGAGCAGCTTTGCGGACAGTATTCAATCAGCCTATATTGGAGAAAGGGCTTTAAACTTAATAGCAAGGACGTCCCTTCAGATTTCAGAGGAGCGAAAATGCCTCATCTGGCAAAACGAATAACTAATTGTGATTATATTGATGCAAGCGTAATTGGTTCAGCAGCAAAAGACCTGTGCTGTTATCCTGAGAATTGGTCTGATTATGGAACTGTCAAAGAGGTGCTACAGGAGTTAAAGCTCCTTTGGCATGTATTGGTGAGATATTAATCCAAATTTGTTCGCAATCGATGACATGATATAAATTATGTGGAATACTACCCATTCCACCCATGCGTTTTTTTGTCAGTTCTTCTTTGGGTACTGTTACACCAATTTAACCACTCATCTCTAACCTGCCAATTATATAAGAACATATCTAACATGAACAAATCCCTCTTGGTATAACAGTAGTTTCATCTTCTATCAGAATGAATCGAAGCTTTAAAAGACAGATTATTAGGTAAAAATAAAAGGTGCCCTGGGCGACAAGCCAGGGCACCTTTTTGCTTTACTTATTTTTTCACTTTAACCGTTTTTGCTTTGCTCGTATTGCCAGCTTTATCTTTGGCAGTTACAGAAAGAGTCGTACCGGCTTTTTGCTTTTTGATTTTAACGGTATAGTTCCCTTTGCTGTTGGCCGTAGCAGTGCTAAGAGTTTTAGAACCGGCTTTGACCGTTACTTTAGCCCCGGCTTCTGTTTTTCCTGTCACTTTTGTAGAACTTGATTTTACTGGATTAACAGAAGGAGTAGATGGAGCAGTTTTATCTACTACCTTTACTGTTTTTGCTTTGCTCGTATTGCCAGCTTTATCTTTCGCAGTTACAGAAAGGGAAGTGCCAGCTTTTTGTTTTTTGATTTTGACTGTATAGTTTCCTTTGCTATTAGCAGTAGCTGTACCGAGAGTTTTAGAACCAGCCTTAACTGTTACTTTTGCACCAGCTTCCGTTTTACCTGTTACAGTTGTAGACTTGTCTGAAACAGCATTGACAGAAGGAGCGGAAGGAGCTGTTTTATCTGCCACTTTAACTGTTTTCGCTTTGCTTATATTACCTGCTTTGTCTGATGCTGTTACAGAAAGGGAAGTTCCGGCTTTTTGTTTCTTGATTTTTACAGTGTAGTTTCCATTGCTATTGGCAGTAGCTGTACCGAGAGTTTTAGAACCAGCCTTAACTGTTACTTTTGCACCAGCTTCCGTTTTACCTGTTACAGTTGTAGACTTGTCTGAAACAGCATTGACAGAAGGAGCGGAAGGAGCTGTTTTATCCGTTACTGTGATCGTTGTTACTTCGCTCACTAATCCAGTTTTCGGATCTGTAACAGTAGCGTATAATTTAGTACCGGCTTTCAGCTTCGTTTTTAAATCTATCGAGAATTTACCATCATTCGCTGTAGTTGTTAGTGTTAAGTTCTTTTTATCTGTAATGGTTACTTTTGAATCGGTTGGTGCAGTTCCCGTAATTTTTGTGCTGGCATCCGTTACAGCATTTACGGATGGCTTAACAGGAATTGGCACCTTATTAATTTCAATTTTCTTCTTAACTTGGTACCCTGCTATATCCTCAAGCACGAATTCATACTCGTTCACACCTTCCGCTAATGGAAGTTCAATTTCCTGAGTTACAGAGTAAGGTGCGTAAACAGGTAAGTCACCCAAATCATTAAATGTGTTTATTTCTTCATTTCCATTAACGACTAGTCGAAGAGCATTGTAGTTATCACCAACTTTGACCTTAACTTTTTGGCTATCACCTGTGGAGAATGCCTTGTAGTCAACTTCAATTGTTGGCTTTTTAGTATCAATAAAGATTTCTCTGTTGAAATCAATCTTGTTACCGGCTACATCTGCTCCATAGAATCGAATATCATGTTTACCTTCTTTGGAGAACTCAAAAATATCAAAGAAATAAGGCTCCTTAGTTTCTTCATCCAACTCAATTATAAGGTTCTGGCGTTTCCCTTCATATTCAGCCCATACATAATCTATCTCAGAATCGTCAGTTATATATCCGAAGACAAATACTTCAAGTTCATTGTAGATTCCAAGTGGTGCAGGTTCTATGACACTGATATAAGGAATTGTCTTATCCAATAATGATTTAGCACCGCGGTTCCCAGCATAGTCATGGGCAACTACGTTGATATTGTCACCGTTTTTCACTTCTACTGGTGTATCATCGCTATACTTCAGGTCGGATAATTTGACACTGTATGTGTTGGTGCTGTTTGGTGCTACATAATCTTTCAGTGCTTTACCGTTAACGGAAAGCTCGATATATTGAAGTCCTGCGCCTGAATTTGTATCTTCAGCTTTAAATGTAACTGTCTTTGTTGCATCATCATATTTAAGATCAGACACAGTTGGTTCTGTATTATCTACTAGGATTGGCATTTTAAATACTTGAGGTTCCTTGCCCTCGTAATCGATTATTGCCTTGACTTGGTAATAGTACAGTCCTTCTTCAACAGATTTGTTATTTACTTTACCATCCCATTCAGTGAAGTATGGCTCGAATGTTACGATAGAGTCTGCTGCATAGTTCTTTCTTTGGTACTTATCAGTAGTTATTTTACGCAATGTTTTACCATCTGTATCGGTAATACTGTATTCCACCGTTTTGCTGTTTCGTAAAAATGATAGGGCAGGGGCCACTGCATCATAATGACCGTCAGCATTTGGTGAAAAAGCTATTTTAGATGGATCAACAATTTGATTCTTATCGAATGGACTAACTCCTAAAAATTCACCGGTATTAGAATCGGCAAGACCTGTATATCCATAGAATGAATCGACGGAATTATTCATTGGATCGATAATGTTTGGTTTATTCCAGTCACCTTTAAATCCAACAAATGGTATGGATAAAGTAGGTAGAGAGTCTTCGAGATTCTTAGCTTTTAAGAATACGAAGCCTTCAACAAAGTATCCGTTTTTCATCGCTTTTTCTAAATCAGCTTTTGCATTTTTTAAATCAATTGTGATTGTAAAATCTTTAGATTTACCAGCTGCAACAGTAATTTCACTATCGGATGTAACAATTGCTTTTTTGATTTCCTGTGGTGTCAGATCATTGAACGTATATCCACCTGCTTCGTACAGAGCATCGGATAGTACAGTTGTATCAACTGTGTATGTTGCATCTTTCTCACTGAAGTTAGTAGCAGTCAGTGTAAAAGAGAACTTATCGTTGGAAATTTCTTTTAATGTAACTTTTCCATCATCCGTTCCTTTATTTACCACGTAAACTGGGGAAGTAATTGCTGAGTTTAATTTCATAACCCCGGCACCCTGACGACGTGGTGAATAATAGGTTGTACCGAGAGGATCTTTAATAGTTTCAGATGTATTCATTAATAAAGTTTTCGCACGTTGGACTTTATCCTTGCCTTCAAGATTTGGAAAATTTTTCTCTACATATTCCAACACAAGGGCAGATCCGCCTGCTACATGCGGTGCAGCCATGGATGTACCGCTCATAACTCCATACTTATCATCATTTAATGTTGAATAGATTTTTCCACCTGGTGCTGTGATTTCAGGTTTAAAATCTAAGTTTGGTGTTACTCCCCATGAAGTGAAGGTAGACAACTGTCCGGCTGTACCGTTTTCTAGTTGTATCATTTCCCCGGTGAATTTAACTTTACCTACATCACCAGCTGCTTTAATTTTTTCTTCAAACATAGTACCATCGCTTACTCGCAGTGAAACCAGTGGGATAGTAGGGCTGTTTAGAGCCATGCTGACAAAATCTCCATGTGCAGGAGTTCCCCTGATAATAACACCGATGGCTCCGGCAGCTTCGGCTTGCTTTTGGATTTCACCGTAGTTTGGAGTAGCAGCTGTTCTGACAGCAAAAACTATTTTACCAGCTACATCCTTTCCTTGATATTGATCTGGATGACCATTACCAACATAAACAACATCTTTTTCAGTTGTACTGAAAACATCTAATGGTAGAGGAGAGGATTGTGTTTTATATCCAGCTGAGTATGTCGTTCCACCAATCGTAAATTCAAATTTATCTACAAATACATGTGTGTTTTCAAGAGAAGCAACTGAGATGGAATCTTTGGAAACACTTGGTGATCCTACAAGCCCGATATCAGGGTTCGTTGCAAAAGGATCTGCGTATCCATCAGAGATCTGAGCAGAGTTACCCGCTGAAATGGCCATTAATACACCGTTATTAACAGCTCTTTCAATCGCCTTTTGCTCAGGATCTTCAGGAGATTGGAATCCTGCAGTTGATCCAAGACTCATATTCAACACATCTGCACCAAGCAAAATGGCATCATCAATTGCTTTAACGTAAATATCGCCCCATGTAGAAGGCATTTCTGAATCATTACCAAATACTTTTAAAGCTAATAATTGTGTTTCAGGAGCAATTCCTTTAATGCCTCCAGCATCTTTGGATCCATTTGCTCCAACCGTTCCACCAACATGCATACCATGCATGGATGCATCAGAGCCAAGATCAAGAATTTCTTGATTCTTATCATAATAGTTGTATCCGTATGGAACCTTCGCTGTATGGTATTTTCCTGGTAATTTATTTTTAGAAATGCTTGCATCTACATCCGATTTTGTTAACTTTGCTTTGCTTTCATCAGTTAGAACCATATCTTTATGGCTGGGATCAATTCCAGTATCAATAATACCAACAACTGTACCTGTACCATTGTATCCTTTGACCCATGTTTCTTCTGCTTCAACGATATCACCACTGGATACCATTTCAGGTTTTACTTCCGGTCGCTTATATTCATTAGCGATATATACAGATGAAACAGTGGAGATACTTTCAATTTTTGATATGTCTGAAGCCTTTACTTCACCACTGACCCCATTTGCGACTACTGTAAAGGAGTTTTCAACGTCGAATTTTACACGTTTTTTATTAATAGATGATAGGAAATCGGATTGTTGGTCTTTAACGTTTGCTTGTAATTCCGATTGTTTTGATTTGGAGAGTTCTTTAAACATAACACCTTGTTTAGTGGCGTAATCAATTGCAGGAGTACCTTCGAGTTCTACAATAACGCGCACCTTTTCATCTGGGTCATATTTACTTACATCCAGTTTCTTTTTTACTGTGTTGCTAAAGGGCTTTAGTTTAGAGTTTTCATATGTATTAGCGCTCGCTGTACCTATACCGATTAATAAGTTAGATAATAGTAATACCAGTGATAGTAAAACAAAAACGACATTCTTAGTATTTTTGAAATGCAAAGCTCCAACCTCCTTTTTATTTGTCAATATCTGAAATCTACAAAATCACCCCTTAATTGAAAATGAAAGTTTAGGTAAATAATTTACTATCTACCACACTATTAATTTACCACCACGATTATAAATAGTCTTTTTAATTTTTTGATTTTTCAAAAAATAGTAAATACGGCTTAGCTAATTATGGGGTTTATGCTCGAAAAACAGAGAAGAGTGGGTAGAAACACACAGAAGGAAGATGAGTAGAAAAGTGTGTTTTTTAAGTATACAAGGCCATTTTAACTGGTAAGTAGCAAAAAAGAAGAGATATTGACATTATTAGAAAACTTGAATGACAACCAAAAACTCAGCGTTCTTTGGCTCTGAGTATGTATTCTTTAAAACTATATTAATTTCGATACATCCCGACAGATTGGGGAGCGTTATATTCAAAATCGAATTTCTCATAAAGCTTATCAGCTGGGGAATCAACTATTAAACTTACGTATGCTCCCCGGGGCAGATGGTTATTTAGATAGTCTGTTAGATTTTCCATTATTACTTTACTTAATATATGGTGTGATTCGGCTTCGACTCCTAGTCCCTCGAGGTCATAAGGATAGCCACTACGGTAGGAGAAATCGCCCCTGGCGCGCCTCTTCTTATGCTTATCGGGCCTGTACAGTCGTCTCAGCACTAGCTGTATAGGATTTTCTTCTCCCAGTGCAATACTCGATTCTCTCAATGTTTTTTGCGCTATTTTTTTGGAAGCAGTACTGCAGAGCTTTTTAATAGTCTTAGTTTAGCTACGCCTCAAGACCTAGGTGGAAATCAAGCTCAGGGTCGTTATAAAGAATATTCTTCCAAGTTAAACTAAAGACATAAGGAGGGAATATCAATGAAAAATTTCGGATTGATCTTGATTGTGCTGGTGGCTGGTCTAATCGTTATCGGTAATATTGGTTCCATTATTACATTGGCCATTACATTAGCTATTTTGTATTTTGCCGTGAAAGGATTCATGAAGTCGGATATAAATTTGTCGAAAGTGGTTTGGGGAGCAATTGCGGTTATTACATTATTGGCTTCAGTTGGTAATATACCTGCGTTAATTGGCTTGGTGGCTATGTATGTTCTTTATTATCTATATAAGGAGCATAAGAAGGAAAAGGACTATGTGAGTCATGATGATCCATTTACAAACTTTGAAAAAGAATGGGAACAATTAAATAAAAATTTTAAATGAGGAGTGTGCAGGAAACATGGCAAATTTATTTACTCGTATGAAAAATTCGGTAGAAGCAGATCTTCATGATTTAATCGATAAGCAGGAGGAGAGGAATCCAATTTCAAAATTGAATCAATATTTGAGACAATCCGAAAGAGAAGTTGAACAGGTTCAACAATTAATACAACGTCAATATCGATTGAAAGAGGAAATAAAGCGTGAATTAGCGGTTGCTAAGGAAATGGCCGATAAACGTAAACATCAGGCTTATATTGCTAAGGAAGCAGGCGATGTGAGTGAATTATACGAATTTGCCATTAAGGAACAGGCGGTTTATGAGGACCGTTCAGCCAAAATTGAACATCTGCTTGTGCAAATTGGTCTTGATTTAAAACAGCTTGAAGAGAAGTTTACTTTAATGAAGCAAAAGCTGAAAGATATGCATATAAAGAGACTTGAGCTGATGGGGCGGGAAAATATTGCAAAGGTCCATCATAAAATGGATAAGTTAATGGAGTCCGGTAAAGATGCAGTAGAGGGCGAGGGGCAACAATCCTTAGAAATTGATGATTATATGATGCAAATAGAAAATCGAGTGAAAGCTAATTATTATGAAGCAACGATTGATACCCGTATTGCAGAAATTGAAAAAGATTTAAAAAGGAAGGAAACAGTGAATTAAAAAATGGTATTCTAGTATGTAGGACGCAGTATTTTGCTGCGTCTGTTTTAGATTAGTAATCAGCAGGTGTTCATCTATGATGAATTACGGATAGGGGGGTAGGAATATGCAGAGATATAAAGAAGGGCATTGGGCAGAAAAAATATTAATTGCTATTTTAATTGTTGCTTTAATTGAAATTATCTTTTTTCGCTTTCATGAAATTCTTTATACCGTATTGTTTTCGGGAATTTGTATTTATTACGGCTATTCCCGTTATTCTAAACTATTTGGGAAAATGATATTTTGGATTGGTATAATATCAGGTCTTATAGGCTTAATTAATCTATTCATTGTCAGGCTCCTACTCTTTATTATTCTTCTCTATTATATTTCACAACATCTTCAAAAGAGACGTGAACCTATTCAAATCAAACCTAAAGAATCGTTTGAACAGCAGGAAAAACAGAATGGTGAAATATCCAAGCCTGTAATTACGAATAGAATTTTTGGAAGTCAGCAAACTCCTGAGTACGTATACGAATGGAATGATCTGAATGTGATAAGCGTATACGGAGATACTCATATCAATTTGAGCAATACAGTCTTACCGAAGGAAATATCAGTCATTTCGATTCGGAATGGTATTGGGGACATTGAAATATTTGTTCCGTACGATGTGGGTGTACAAATATCCCATACCTGTTTATATGGAAAAGTACGTTTATTTGAAGAAAAGGAAAAAGAGCTTAGGAATCAGCAAATTATGTATAGATCAGAAGGATATAACGAGGCTAGCTATAAAATAAAGATCGTTACTTCGATCGGTGCCGGCAATTTGGTGGTGAAGTGGATATGAGTATACTAAAACGCCAACTATTGATCTGTATATCAATCTCTTTACTGCTATTTTTAACTATATTCTTATGTTATTATGTAATCTTTTTCTCCTCTGATTGGACTCCTTTGTATGAGAAGAAAATCTTTAATGTGCCATTTCTGTTATTTGCGCTAAGTATTGCCTTGTTGTTTGGTGTCTTGTTCGGAATTGCAAGTGGGCTATTCTATAAATCTGAAATAAATCAGTTAAATGATACATTACGAAGTGTAAACCTTGGGGAAAACCTTTCGGAAAAAGAGATTAAGACAAAGGAGTTATCTGAATCTCTCGAGAAAGTAAAACAAATCCAGACAGTCCTTCTTGATCAGGCAAAACGTTCTCAGGCTCTGGCTACTGAAAATTCTGTGGAACAGGAAAAACGAGTTCAGGAGATGGTTAAGGAGGAGAGAAATAGATTGGCCCGAGAACTCCATGATTCTGTCAGTCAACAGCTTTTTGCTGCTTCCATGCTTATGTCAGCCATCAATGAATCAGGTGGGAATGAAGAGACAACTGAGAAAAAACAGCTTAGGATGGTTGAAAGTATGATTCAACAGTCCCAATTAGAAATGCGAGCCCTACTTTTACATCTCCGTCCTGTACATTTAAAGGATAAAAGCTTGAAGGAAGGCGTAGATAATCTTTTAAGTGAACTCAAACAAAAAATCCCTTTTACAGTAAAATGGAAGGTAGAAGATTTGGAATTGGAGAAAGGGATTGAGGATCATTTATTTAGAATCCTCCAGGAATCCGTTTCGAATACATTACGTCATGCTAAAGCACAATTATTGGAAGTGTATATTATTCAGCATGAACGTTCTTTAATTATGAGAGTGATTGATGATGGTGTTGGATTTACTGCAGATGAAGCGAAGGCTGGCTCTTACGGGTTGCAAAATATGAAAGAGCGGGCGATAGAAATTGGCGGCATTCTAAAGGTAGTTTCGGTACCAAAGCAAGGCACGCGAATCGAAGTAAGAGTACCATTAGTGAATGTGGGTGAGAAAGCATGATAAGAGTATTGTTTGTAGATGATCATGAAATGGTCCGTATAGGTATTTCTGCCTATTTATCTTCTTTACCGGACATTGAAGTGATAGGGGAAGCGGAAAATGGACTAAAGGGTGTCGAAATGGCATTGAGCTTAAAGCCTGATGTAATATTGATGGATTTGGTCATGCCTGAAATGGATGGGATTGAGGCAACCAAGCGGATTCTAGCGGAGTGGCCGGAGGCAAAAATAATTATTGTAACGAGTTTTGTTGATGATGAAAAAGTGTACCCGGCTCTTGAAGCAGGAGCGATCAGCTATATGTTAAAAACCTCGAAAGCAAGTGAAATAGCAGATTCGATACGCGAAACCTCTAAGGGGCAATCCGTTCTGGTACCGGAAGTGACGGATAAACTCATGTCTAAATTTAGAAACGCAAATAAAAGAGATTTGCACGAAGATTTAACATCACGAGAAATGGAAATTTTATTATTAATGGCGGAAGGAAAGACGAACCAAGAAATAGCAGATCAATTATTTATTGCACTTAAAACGGTTAAAACGCATGTAAGCAATATTTTAGGTAAACTTCAAGTTCAGGATCGTACCCAAGCAGTAATTTATGCTTTCCATCATAAATTAACAAAATAGATTACCGATTGAATGAGTATGGTAATCACTTTTGTTAAGATAAGTATCATTATAATTTTAATAATAAATAGTGAAGCTCAACTCCGACTGTTCTAATTCAAATGGATTTGAGCTCTTTTATTTATGGATATGTTAAACTTAAATGTTAATTATCCTTAATTAATTAATTAAAGGTAATCCTATTTATGAAGGATTTTCCTCTTACTACCTTTTATTGAACGTGTTCTACTCCGTTTTCTACATACGATTCTAAAATTACTTCATTCTTATTTTTGTAATAAAAGTAGGTTTTATTATCATCTTTTAGTCGAATACTAACCATCCAATTCTTATTTCCTTGTAAATTTGCAATAAATGGTTCACTGGAAATAATGTCATTCTTTGAAATGTTCTCTTCAGTTGTCAGATACTCAATTACACGTTGTTCAACAGTTGACTTTTTATATTGAATATAGCCTAATCCAATTCCGATAAAAGTTAACAAAATTAATACAATCGCCCCTATTTTTCTCATTTACAACCTCCTAATAAAAATTTATTAATAAATTAATAGAATAAAGACTACACACTGGACATTTACAAGCATGAGCTATCATAAGTATCTGTCATTTCAAATAAAAATGATATTATTTGATAGTATGCTAGTAGAATCAGATGTGGAACCTATCAGCATAAAAGGAAGTTAATTTATAAATCCATTTTAACAGTAGTCTTTAATGCAGAAAGGTGTAGGAGACTATCAAATGGGAATAACAATATATTACTCCCTTGCCGACAGAAGAGGGGATTTTTTGTGTATTTTTTAAATTTCCATAGAAAGATAGTTTCGTATTCGGGTAAGATAATTAATGTAAAGGAGCAGAAAGAAGGTATAGTATGATTGATCAAGTACAACAAGGTGTAAAACAGAAAATAAAGAAGGAAAAGATATGGACAAGAGATTTTGTCTTCATTTGTATGGCAAACTTCCTGATCTTTTTAGGTTTTCAAATGACCTTGCCGACAATTTCGTTGTACGTTAAACATCTCGGTGGAAGTGACCAGCTAATAGGGGCAGTTGTCGGGATATTTACATTTTCAGCTTTGCTGATTAGGCCCTTTGCCGGTAAGGCATTGGAAACGAAGGGAAGGCGAATTGTCTATTTCGGAGGATTAATTGTTTTTATCCTTACCCTCGCGTCGTTTGGCTTTATGGCAAGTATTGCTTTATTGTTCATGATGCGGATTATTCAAGGATTAGGCTGGGGAGCATTAACTACAGCTACGGGTACGGTTGCCTCAGACTTGGTACCGGCATCAAGACGGGGTGAAGGAATGGGTTACTTTGGGCTGTCCGGAAATATTGCGATGGCTATTGGGCCATCTCTAGGTCTTGCTTTGGTAGTTATGATGCCATTTAATCAGTTTTTCTTAATATGTGCCGTTTTAGGTATCATTGCTTTTCTGGTAGCAACGCAGATCAAATTCAAGAAAGCTGAGAAAATGACTGTGCAGCCAACTGGTAAGAAGATATTGGATCTATATGAAAAAAGCTCGTTAAAGCCATCTATACTGGCATTTTTCATCACATTTACTTTTGGAGGAATTGCTACTTTTCTTCCTTTATATACAGCACAAAAGGGAATCGATGGAATCCAATGGTATTTTGTTATCTATGCATTATCGGTCATGTTGACAAGAACGTTTGCCGGACAATTATATGACCGTAAAGGGCACAAGGCTGTATTTATACCGGGAACATTGTTGGTGTTTATTGCGATGCTATTACTATCCTGGCTGCCTAGCACGAGCATGATGTTATTTGCGGCGTTCCTTTATGGATTTGGATTTGGAAGCGTTCAGCCAGCCCTACAGGCATGGGCAATTGATCAGGCACCCCAAAATCGTAAAGGAATGGCTAATGCCACATTTTACTCGTTCTTTGACTTAGGTATAGGGATTGGAGCTATGATTTTCGGACAGATTGGACATTCATTTGGCTACAGCAGCATTTATATGACAGCGGCTGTGTCCGTATTTATGTCGATGGTTATTTACGTACTTATAACCCGTGAGAAAGCAGTTCGCTAATTGCTTAATTACGTATAAAAATCCAGGTGAGTCATTGATCACCTGGATTTTTATATAGATTTTCTATTCTCTTTTTTTACCGGATGAATGTGATTGGAAGAGGATATAAACCCCAATAAAATAGCAACGAATCCAAATCAATTAAAAACCATTTCGTATCGCAAAAAGAGCAGCCTGAGTACGGTCCTGCAGCTCTAGCTTAGACAGGATATTGGATACATGAGTTTTTACCGTTTTTTCGGTTATGTAAAGTGCTGAAGCAATCTCTTTATTGCTTTTGCCGTTAGTGATTTCCTTGAGAACTTCCTTTTCTCTTTGAGTCAATGAATTTAATGAAGTCTGCTTGGATTTATTCGTTTGCATAGCTGTCATTAAATCTGCCGTAATTTTGGAATGAATATAGGTTTCTCCGTTTACTGCCTTTTTAATAGCCAAGATTAGTTCCTCAGGGTCGCTTTCCTTTAATAGATAGCCACTGGCACCTGCATCCAAGGCAGGAATGGCATGGTCTTGATCTGACATGCTGGTGAGGATTAAAACTTTCACATCCGGTATGGTTTCTACAATGTGTTTTGTTGCCTCGATTCCGTCCATTACAGGCATTAGTAAGTCCATTATCATAATCTCGGGAGTCAGGTTTTTGGCCAGTTCAATTGCTTCCTTACCGTTTGTTCCTTCTCCAATTACACTCATATCTGGATGGCTGTTTAATAATAGTGCCAGCCCTTTCCTAACGACATGGTGATCATCCACTAAAACAATATTTATCGTCATTAAAATTCTCCTTTAGTATGGCAATTCAACCGTTAAACTGGTGCCGGAGTTCTTTTTGCTAATTATGCTAAATTTCCCTTGCAGGGCTGTTACGCGTTCTTCTATACTCTTTAGCCCAAGACTCGGCATTCCCTTTGCTGATGAAATATCGAATCCTACTCCACCATCTTCAACCGACATGATAATATGATTTTGTTTGTATTCAAGAGAAAGTAAGATTTCTTTTTGACCGGAATATTTAATGGCATTATTGAAGGCTTCCTGCCCAATCCTCCATAAGTTTTCTTCGATTTTTGAAGGGAGAGATCCTGTCCCTTTCACCTGAACTATAACTTGTAAACCGAGTATTCCAGCGTATGATTTGAGGGCGCAAACGAGTCCGTTCTTTAGTCCATCTGGCCGTAATTGCCAGATCAATGCCTTCATTTCAGCCTGTGCATGCTGTGACATACTTCCGATATCAGCAAAAATTTGTCTTATTGAATCCTCTTTTGATAGATTGATTCCGGCTTTTGATGTCACATTAATAGAGTAAAGTAATTGATTTACAGAATCATGCAGGTCCCGTGCCAAGCGATTTCGTTCCTCTGTAACTTTCAGTTCCTGCTCCCGTTTTGTTAAATGGATTCGTTTCAAGGCATTTCCGATTTGATAGGCAACGGATTCTAAGAGACCCAACTCTTCTGCTTCAAATCTTTCTTTATTCGTTACGGCTACGTTTAGTACACCGAATTTTTCATCCCCAGCTGATAAGGGAACAGTCGCATGGTAAACAAGGCCATAGGTGTCACCCCATTGATTCAATCTTGCATTTTCCAACCGTTTGCATTCCATAATATTCGAAGCTTTATGTAGATTATCCTTTAAAAATTTATTCACACACCAACAGTCACCCGTACACATCGGCTCATAGTCTGAGATTTTTAAAGCGGGCGGCAGTCCCTCAGAAGCAGCTAATTTGTAATTTCCTTGTTCGTCAATAAGAAAGATCCACCCGGTTTCCAAGGAGGTTATTTTTAAAAGCTTCTTTAATACTTTAGTCAAAACCTCGTTTAAATCAGTGCCTTCATTTAATGTTTCAGCGATTTCCTTCAATATATGAATCTCTGAGAGAAAAATTTTACGGATCACCTTAGTCTCCTTAAAAGATGTTTTGTTATTATTATACATTTTTTATAGCGGAGTACTACTAAAGATGTAGCTGAAACTCCATCCATCCTCCGAGGGCATGGCTGTCTTTTTGCAATACCCTATAAGTATAAGATTCTTTAGGAGGTATAAATCATGAAAACAGTTGTGATTACAGGAGCATCAAAAGGATTAGGGAGAGCATTAGCCCTAGCCTTTGCAAAACAAGGATACAATCTCGCAATTTGTGCACGGGGAGAAGAGCGGTTACAAGAAGTGAAATTATTGGCTGAGGAATTGGGCAGTACAGTTTTGGCAGTAAAAGCGGATGTAACAAATCAGCGTGATATTGAAGCTTTTATATCCATGACAGAAAGCAGATTTGGCCAAATTGATGTTTTAATCAATAATGCTGCAGTACTTGGGCCTAGCCCGATGCCACTCTTACTGGATTATTCAGAGGTTGATTTCATGAATGTTATAAAGTCAAACACCTTAAGTCCATTTATGGTCACAAAACGTGTTCTTCCTGGAATGCTTCAGCGTAATGAAGGCTCGATTATCAATGTAACATCAGAAGCCGGGCAAATAGGATATGCAGGATGGGGTGCCTATGGAATTTCGAAGTTTGCGCTGGAAGGGCTGACCGAAACATGGGCAGATGAGCTTTTGGAAACGAATATACGAATCAATATGATTGACCCCGGCAGTATGGATACGGATATGTATGCGTTGGCAGACCCTAATCATAATGAAGAACTGACTAAACCGGAGGAGGTACTGGGGGCCTTTGTTTATTTAGCCTCCGATCAATCACAGCATATTAGCGGTAAACGGTTTGAAGCACAGAACTTCGAGCTTGAACAGGAGGGATTTTAATGGCATTGCCTCTCAGGAAAATTTTTTTTCTGCCTCAAGAATTGAATGCGTCTGAACCTCCAGAGTTCAGAGGGATGAGAAGGGACCAAATCAAGCTAATGGTAACAGACAAAAGGACTGGAACAATAGAACACACTCAATTTTTCCATTTCGATCAGTATCTAAAGAAAGGTGATATTCTGGTTTTGAATAATAGCAGAACAATTCCCGCCTCAGCAAGGGCAACTATTACTAGAAAAGGAATCGTTATAGCAGAAGCTGTAGAAATAAGGTTTGCAAAAAAGATTGTGAATAATGCCTGGGAAGTGCTGGCCCTGCATGAAGATATAGAAAGTGGAGATGTGCTCAATTTTTCGGAAGGGCAATTGAAAGGAGAGATAAGTAGCAGGGTAGAAGCTACCCCTTTGTGGAGGGTTTGTTTTTCTCAATCAGAGGATCGTATTTTACATTATTTATATCAAAAAGGAGAACCGATTCGGTATGAATATACGAAACATGCACTTGATTTAAACTTCTATCAAACGGTCTATGCCTCAGTCCCTGGCTCCGTTGAAATGCCATCTGCTGGCCGAGCCTTTACCTGGGAAATGCTTTTCAATCTTCAAAAAAAGGGAGTGAAGCTTCAGTTTATTCAGCTTCACACAGGCTTGAGCTATTTACTAGATGACTACTGGCCTGTAAAACCGGAAACCAATCCTGAAATCTATGAAATCCCCAGTGAGACAATGGATATGATTCGGCATGCGAAAAAAGAGGGGAGAAGAGTGATTGCTGTCGGAAGCACGGTCGTTCGTGCTTTGGAGACGGCTCTGCTAACTGAAGAGCTCAAGGGTAGCACTCATTTGTATATCGGATCTGATTACCCTATGGAAGCAGTTGATGGTATCCTCACCGGTTTCCATGAACCTGAGGCGAGTCATTTGGATATGCTCACTGCCTTTATTGATTCGGATTTCCTTTTTAAAACGTATGAGGAAGCCGTACTTAAGGGGTATTTGTGGCATGAGTTTGGAGATGTGAACTTAATTATATGAAAATGTTGAATATCCATCACGTCGGTTTTGAGGTGAGAAGCCTGGAACTTACAAGGTTCTTTTTTGAAAAATATCTAGGATTTCGCACTGAACAATACTTGGAATTGGAAGGAGAAAAGATCGTATTCTTAGTGCATGACCAATTCAGGATTGAATTGATTGAAAATGGAATGATTGATGAAAAAGGTTCATACGAGACACATATTTGTTTTGAAACGGATTGTTTTCAAATTTTAAATGAAAACGATGTATCTATTTTGGAGGGACCAATAAGGCTGGAAAATGGCTGGACAATTGTTTTTGTTGAGGGGAATAATGGTGAAAGAATTGAGTTATTAAAGAGGATTTAGACTTTCTGCAAGCGAACATCTTACGTATAAATAAAGTACAGATGTGGATTTCAATATAACGCTGAACGGAATATAAGGTATGGTCTTTTAAATCAAGACGGTTGAGGTATCCAAGCAGATTATTAACCCGCCATTGGCTAATACGCTAGAACGATTGGTCAGGTATCCAAAATCACTTCAATAGAAATTGGTAATTATTTCCGTTATAATAAGGGTGGAATTCATAATAGGCTGGGGAGGTTTGAGGAAATGTATGATGTTATAGTTATTGGAGCAGGTCCAAGTGGTGCTAGTGCTGCATTATTCACTGCAAAAGCAGGTAAAAAAACGTTGGTTTTGGATAATGATAAAAGTGTCACTAAACGTGCCTGGATTGAAAATCATTATGGTGTAGAAGAAATCACTGGACCTGACCTTATTGCAATCGGTAAAAAACAGGCAGAGAAATTCGGCGCTGAATTCAAGGTTGCAACCGCTGAAAAAATCGAAGTGGAAAATGATGGAGTGATGATTCAAACAGAAGAATCCAACTATATGGCAAGTGAAGTGATCTTGGCTTCCGGTATGTTAGTTGACCTCGCTGAAGCTTCAGGCATCAAAACAAAGGACGGTACTGAACCGCGTATTAAAAAAGTGATTGATGTCGATGATTCCGGTAAAACCTATCTTGATCATGTCTGGGCAGCCGGCACAGTTGCTGGTGTAAGCATGCATACAATTATAACAGCAGGGGACGGAGCAAGAGTCGCGATAAATGTAATCAGTTCTCTGAATGGGGAACGTTATGTTGACCATGATATTCTAAAATCTTAAATTAAATGAATAATAGTTGAATGATATCGTTACGGCTCATGAGTGGGTCGTTTTTTTGTTTGACTCTGTTTGTAGATAATGTTCGTTTTTGAATTCCCGTTCTTATTCAACTAAGGCGAAGATTAGTTGAATAAGAGAAGCGATGCTTTTATGTCGTATTTGACCAAAATTATGCAGTAAGAGGAGCTAGATTAACAGAGTCATTTATGAATAACAACCCTAGTACCAATTGGTACTCTAGATGATAATTCTAGAACATCATGATTAAACATCCTAATACAACCATGTGAGACATTCTTACCGATTGAAGCTGGGGTATTTGTTCCATGTATACCGTAATGAGGCTTTGACAAACCCATCCAAAGAACTCCGAATTGTCTTCCAGGATTACGTTGTTTATTGATTATCTTGTATGTCCCAGTAGGTGTTGGTGATAATATTTTCCCAACTGCAATTGGGTAAGCTTTTATCAGCCTATTTCCATCAAAAAGTTTTAATTGATGTTTCGATGTTGATATGTCAATCCATCTCGCCATGAATAACAACTCCATTTTTTCAAATATTGTATGAAGTAACTCAGGCATTTGTTAATTAATAGACATTATCAGCAATATATACGAACAGAGCCTTTTGTTTAGTTGCAATTTGTACAGCTTTCAGGTACTGAGATGGAAGATAACTGCATATAAAAAAGCCAATCTCCTTCTCAAAGATTGGCCTGAATCTATTAATAATTTTCAATTAACTCGGCATCTATTTCAGCTAAAAGCTCGCCGGCTTTACGGTCATTAATCACGAGGTCTGCATAAAAATCAAAATTAGTAGGCTCTAAATTAATAATAACCAGTTTCGCACCATTTTGCTTAGCAATTAAAGGGAACTGATTAGCAGGTGTCACTGATAACGATGATCCGAGAACAATAAACAGGTCTGCTTTTTCACTTTCAGCCTCAGCGATCATGAATGGTTTTTCAGGCAACATTTCACCAAATAAAATGACGGATGGACGAAGCTTGCCGCCACACTCACATTGATAGGATTCATTTAAATACATTTCACTGCCATATTCCTTACCGCATGTTTGGCAATGCACTTTTTGTAAGGTTCCGTGCAACTCTGCTACCCGGTTGCTGCCGGCTTCCTGGTGGAATCCATCCACATTTTGCGTGATAATACTTTGAATAATACCTTCACGTTCCCATTTAGCGAGAATAGAATGGCCTTTATGTGGGCCGTGTTCCTTCACTCCTACCACACGCTGGCGATAAAATTCAAAAAACTCTTTGACATTTTGATTAAGTGCATCTGTACTGGCAATAGTGCCTGGATCTTGCTTCTTCCACAATCCGTTATTAGTTGAGCGGAAATCAGGTAACCCGCTTTCAGTTGACATCCCAGCTCCTGTAAATACAACCGTATATTGGGAATTTTTTAATAAAGTAGCTAGTTTGGACAAAATATTTTCCCCCTGTTTTAGATCCTCTGTACATGTTTGTTTCATCATTATACCATGAGCCAATTAGCTATTCTAAATCATTGGTTTCGCGAAAATTACACGCAATATTATGAGGGAGTACCCAAGTGGTGCTCTCTTTAATTTTTGTTCAAATTTGAAAGGAGAAAAGAACATGAGAGAAATGAACTTGTCATCACTGACGCCTAGCAGAATCCTTAGACACATAATGGACGACCGATTCGGCAACGCAAAGGAGTATACGTATACCATTCTTGGCAATACCGGACCTACTGGAAAAACCTGGATTTAAAACGGATTGAGGCTTCATGGTTTTACGGCCTTTGAAATCACTGAGGGCATCTTTAATTTGGTGGATTATAGGGACAATAAAAACCTCTACATTGTTGACGACGTTAACAAACAAGTGATTATTGTTTTAAATCATCTTTTTCACAACTAGACCATAATAGGAGGCGAACAAATATGACGGAAAGAAGTTTAAAATTAAATGTCCTCATTGTCAACACGAGCCGCGTATAGGCGAAATTGGTTGGACGGAGATTTGGGAAGATCTTGATGACGTTGGCAAGCACGTTGTTATATGTAAGAAATGCGATAAGTGCTATTTGATTCGAGACGAGGATGAGGATGGTCCGTTCATCACTTCCTAAATACATTAAAATAGGCTCCGTCACTACGACAGGGCCTCTTCTTTTTTTTTTACTTCTTCTTATTCTTCTCATCTTCCGGTACAAATTTGATCTTAACGTTAGCATCATGTTTCTTCGACATAAGTCTAGATAAAACTTCCTCAATTCTACTTCTCATTACTTCTTTCTCTGGTTTATCTGTAGCTCCCATGGAAACATCCACTTTCTAAGTTGTATATTTATTGTACACAAATCGAAAGGGATTTTCTGGTATATTGTCGAATGTAGGTAATAAGGAGGAGGTGGATATGTTATGGAAAAAAGCATGTATAGCGTTTATGACGCAATCGTAATTAAGATTAATGATCTTGAAATAAAAGCGAGAGCATTGGAAGAATTACTAAAAGAAAAAGGAACTGTAACTGTAGAAGAAATCGACGAAAAAATTAAGTTAGTTGAGGAAAGAGATGGAAGTAAATTAGCACTTGAGTGGATTAATTTACTTGAAAGAAGTGCGGAATTTTATAAGGAAACCGAATAACAAATAGACGGCAGAACTCATTGTAGAGCCTGCCGCTTTTTATTTCTTTGTGTAGTGTATATTTATATCATTAATAGACTATTTTTTACAAATCGGGTGTAACAGGACTATTTCAGTCGACATTCCAGCACCTGTAAACAACTGTATATTGGGATTCTTTTAACATAGTTAGTAGTTTGGACAAAATATTTTCCCCCTGTTTTAGATCCTCTGTACATAATTATTCATAATTATACCATGAGCCAATCGGCTATTCTAAATCATTGGTTTCGCGAAAATCGATGTATTATATGAGAAAATAGAAGAAACTATTCGAATAATCGAGAATCAGCTTCGAACATGGAGCTTCTATTCTCTTTTCATTTTTATGTTATAAAGGAGGATCCCAAAAAATAAGTTTAATTAAAGCGAGCAGGTTTATGAGTTTGATTCTTCGTCACAAACCGGAATCTATTGGAATTACCCTGGATGAGCATGGATGGGCGAATGTCGAGGAATTGATTAAGGGTATTTCTAAAAAATATCCTTTTGATATGAACATCCTAGAGGAAATTGTGCGAACCGATGATAAGCAGAGATACTCTTTTAATGAGGACAAGTCACTTATTCGAGCCAATCAAGGACATTCCATTTCGGTTGATGTAGAGCTGGAAATCGTGGATCCACCAGAGTTTTTATGGCATGGTACGGGAGAAAAGTATACTGAATCCATTGAACGTATTGGACTAATTCCAAAGAGTCGTTTATATGTTCATCTATCATCTGATGAAGAAACAGCAATCAATGTAGGAAAACGGCATGGGAAACCGGTTGTGTATCGTGTACGAAGTGGTGAAATGATGAAACAAGGATATGTGTTTTACCGTTCGAAAAATCATGTTTGGTTAACAAAAACAGTACCCGTTAAGTTTTTGGAAGCGCAACCGTAAAAATAAAAGAGGGATGTAATTTAGTAAACATGTTAGCTAGAACTCTTAACAAAATCTCATCAAAATATTTCTTGCCTTTTCGTTCTGCGTGACTCGAAATCTGGGTCCAATAGTACTTTTCTAGAAAGGGGTTTTATTTGATATTGTAGAATGTAGGGAACAAGGAATGCGACTGATTGTAAATTACAAGAAACAATGAGGTGGGAATAAATGAATAAAAATCCACGTGAACTTCTGGATAATGCTATTGCGCTGCGTGAAGATGGTCGTGAGAAACAGGATCCGGTTATTTTAAATCATGCACTTAATCTTCTGTTAAATCTATCAGAAAATGATCCGGAAAATGCAGAAATAAATTATCAGATTGGGATTGCCTATGATAATTCTGGGTTATGTAACAAAGCAATTCCTTACTATGTTAAAGCAATTGAACAAGGTCTATCCGGTTCTGATCTACAAAGATGTTTCCTTGGTTTAGGAAGCAGTTACCGCATTTTGGGGCATTATAAAGAGTCTGTTGACGTCCTTCGCCGCGGTGTGACTGAATTTCCTGAACATCGAGCCCTACAAGTCTTTTATTCTATGGCTTTATATAATACAGGGGAATATAAAAGGGCTATGGAAATTGTCTTAATGAATTTAATGGAAACTACAAATGATGAAATACTTCAGTACTTTAAGCGTGGTATTTCTTATTATGCCCAGCACCTTGATGAAACTTTAGATTTAGACAATCCTTAAATCGTAATTACCTCATTCTATAGGTTGAATAAGCTAACTGTATATAACCTTTTTACTTAGAAGAAACATTCTATATGAAAGCAATGAAAAAAGGAGGATTCACTCAAAATGTGTATCTTCCTTTTTTGGTGTTTCTTTTTCTCTGATATAACTGTACGCCTTCAGTAAATCTTACCTCTTTCATAATGTTATTTTAGTATAATAAAATAAAGAGCCATCTAATTTACATGTAGTACTATGAGAGAAATAGAGGTTCAGTCGAGAGCGTAGTTTCTTTTCATTTTATATTTAAAGGATAAAAAGAAGGGAGAAGAAAAGTGTTAAACTCCTACCAAAAACCCCTTAAAGGGAAAAAAGTTGGTATTGTATTTGGATCATTCGCTCCGCTTCATCGAGGGCATTTGGATTTAATTATGCAAGCAAAAAAAGAAAACGACGGCGGTTGCATTGTCATTGTATGTGGATATGACGGGGATAAAGGTGAACCACTTATGCCTCATAAAATGCGATATCGTTACGTGAGAGAGTTTTTTTCGGATGATGATTTGGTTGCTGTATATGCAATCAATGAAAATGAAATTGGTATTGAAAACTATCCCAATGGTTGGAATGGTTGGCTTAAAGAGTTTGAAACTATTTATCGCAAGGCGGTAGAAACACCTACAGATACCGATAGAATTTGGTATGTCGGGGATAGGAATTACCATGAGGACTTAAACGGAAAGTTTAATGAAACCGCAATCTTGGTTGACCGACTTGCATTAACTCCAATATCAGCAACGATGATAAGGGAAAACCCCATAAAGCATTGGGATAAAATAACGTATCCATTCCGTAGAGTTTTTAGTACAAACATTCTTATATGCGGTACTGCTTCGGAAGGAAAATCAGTATTAACCGCCGACCTGGGCAAATATTTCAATGCGCCATACAGTTATGAGTTCGCAAGAGGCTACATGCAAGAAAGAAATATAGCCGAATGGGAATTAAACGGGACGGACTATATGGCTTTTCTTGAAGGGCAGTATAATCTCAATAAAAAATTAATTAACTCACCCTCCAATCAAGGAATCTTTTTTGCGGACTCCGACTCGATGGTAACAAGAATGTACGCAGAGGGGTATTCCAGAGACAGCCAATGTGACTTAACAGAGGAAGAATTTGAAAAAGTTGCTATAGTGGCCGATGAAATCACAAAAAAATGTCGGTGGGATAAAATTTATTTACTATGTCCTTGTGGCGAGTTTGTGGATGACCATGAGCGATTTATGGCTCATTCTGGAATGGAGGAACGCAATGAGTTATTCAACATACTTTGCAACAATATTAAAAGTTCAGGAAATTGGGACAAGGTAACGGTTCTAAATGGGGGCTATTGGAACAACTTCAAAACTATTGTAAGTGATGTGAAAAGAATCATTGAAAATGGAAGGAATTAAAAATTATCTTAAAAACGAATTTTGGAACGGTTATAATCTCTTTGAAAAAATATTTATGATAAGTATGGTACTGCTTCAAATCATCGTATATTACTTTGTTCCTGATTCTCCTATCGGTATGATTTGCGGAGTATCAGGTGTAATCTGTGTTGTTTTGACAGCGAAAGGCAAACTGTCGTCTTATATCTTCAACTTTATACAGATTGTCACCTATATGTATATCGTATGGGGGTTGGGGCTGTATCTTGAGTTCTTCGAAAATATTTTCTACTTCGTAACTTGTATTCTCGGTGTATTTATTTGGAAGAAGAATATGACCGAGGAAACAATGCAAGTAAAAGCAAAAAGTCTTAAGTCAGTGCAGATGATCATTACAGCTTTGTTAATTGTTATATGTACTATCGCACTGGGTTATATCGGACAAAATTATCTCGGTAATACTCTGCCTTACTATGATGCATTTACTAATGTAATGGCAATAGTAGCTCAAATCCTCATGGTATTACGATATAGAGAACAATGGCTCGTATGGATTGTAATTGACCTTGTTTGCTTGGTTATGTTCATTATGCTTGGACAGTGGTCTATGGTTGCCATGTATGTTTCGTGGACAATCAATGCGATTTTCGGTTGGTACAATTGGAGTAAATTAAATAAAGAAGAAGTAAAATAATAGTTCATAATCAAGAATTTAAAGAAGGGTCAGTCATAGTGACGGCCCTTCTATTATTATTATTGGTACAAGTTATAAAGAATCAAAGATTGTATCAAAATTATGGATTTAGCTGATTGATACTATTACTTTTCTTGATTTCGTCATGAATGTCCTTTAGATATTCATTTTTTTGTTTCATTAACTTTAAGATAGTAAGTGCTACATAAATAATAAAAACGATAATACCTAAGTATACCAATATAGAAATTAATCCAAATAAGGATGCTGCCATCATAAGTAAACCCTCCAAACTATATTTTATAATTATTTTACCGTATTTTTCCTCATGATCTTTTGTTTTTTTAAATATACTTTCGACTAGTGTCTAAAAATGACAAGTTTAAAATGTACCATTTATTCATTTCCGTGGTATCAAAAATTAATCGATAACTAGAATATTTACGCCTTCATGAGTCATCCTGTCATTCTAATTCTTTGGTGAATGAGACTTACTTCCGAAGAATGGAAGTCCCGATGGATATTATTTGAAATTTTTCATATTTTCTCTTGAAACTTTAGCGCTGAGAAGTGATAATAGTTAATATTATCTGAAAATTAAACATAGGGGATATGCAGAATGAAAGTAGTTAAATTTGGGGGAACTTCTCTTGCATCCGGTGAGCAGTTGAATAAAGTTTTTGATATTGTCGTATCAGATCCACAACGTAAAATAGTGGTAGTATCGGCACCAGGTAAACGATTTTCATCCGATACTAAAGTGACAGATTTGCTCATTGCCTGTGGAGAAAGCTGGTTAAATGGGGCTTGTGATCAATATTTATTTGATATGGTTATTGATCGATACCGATTAATAGCAGAGGATTTATCCGTTTCAGGCTCTGTCGTCGAAAGAATTAGAGCTGATTTAATGGAAATTCTTAATGGAGACCTGAGCGATAAGGGTCAGTTTATGGATGCCGTTAAAGCCAGTGGAGAAGACAATAATGCCAAATTGGTAGCTGCTTTTTTCCAAGCCAGAGGTGTAGAGGCTGAATACATGAATCCTCGTGAGGCAGGACTAATCGTCAGTGATGAGCCGGGGAATGCTCAGGTTTTAGCAGAATCGTATGCCAATCTGTATCATTTAAGAAATAAAAAAGGAATTGTCATATTTCCAGGATTCTTTGGTTATACAACGGATGGAAAGGTGATGACGTTCCCGCGGAGCGGCTCGGATATTACAGGTGCAATTCTGGCTAATGCAGTTAAAGCTGATTTATACGAAAATTATACAGATGTTGATGCCGTATTTTCGGTTAATCCAACGATTATTAATAAACCTAAGGAAATCAGTGTATTGACGTATCGGGAAATGCGTGAACTTTCCTATGCAGGCTTTAGTGTTTTACATGATGAAGCATTAATTCCCGCCTTTAAAGCAGGGATTCCAGTAAATATTAAAAATACGAATAATCCGTTATCACCTGGTACCATGATTGTGAATAAAAAAGAGCTAACCAATGGTCCGGTTGTCGGTATTGCAAGTGACAATGATTTTTGCAGCATTTATGTCAGCAAATATTTAATGAACAGAGAAATAGGTTTTGGACGTAAACTTCTTCAAATCCTTGAAGATTTAAAGTTGTCCTATGAACATGTTCCTTCGGGAATTGATGATTTGACTGTCATTTTAAGACAGAATCAAATGGACTCTGAGCTTGAAGAGATTATTAGGAACCGGATTATAGATGAATTAGAGGCTGACGAGGTGAAAATTGAACACAATTTATCCTTGATTATGATTGTGGGAGAGGGAATGCGTTCAAATGTTGGTACAGTTGCGAGGGCATCCAAGGCTTTGGCAAATGCCGGCATTAATATCGAAATGATCAATCAGGGGTCTTCTGAAGTCAGTATGATGTTTGGTGTGAAAGAACTTCAGGAAAACCGAGCAGTGGCTGCTCTTTACAATGAATTTTTTACCAGTGTAAGCGTGTAAGGAAAAGTGGTAAATCCAATTATAGAAATGTTTCATAATGCCATCATCCAAAGAACAAAACTTTTCTATATTAATAGGATCAAACCGGAGCGGTTGATGCTGGGACGGAGGAACCGATATGTTAAAGGCAATCATGTTTGACCTCGATGATACATTGTTATGGGATCAAAAAAGTGTTCAGGAAGCTTTCAGGGTAACCTGCAGGCTGGCTATGGACAAATATCAGATTGACCCAGTGCAGCTAGAAGAATCAGTTAGAAAGGAAGCCACAAAACTGTACAGCTCCTATGAAACATTCACTTTTACACAAATGATTGGGATAAATCCATTTGAGGGATTATGGGGGGATTTTCAGGACAAACATGAGCAATTTCAAAAGATGGCTCAAATCATGCCGCTCTATCGCAGGGATGCGTGGACGAATGGGTTGAAAGCATTGGGAATAGAGGATGCAGAGTTAGGACAGGAATTAGCAGAAAAGTTTCCTGAAGAAAGAAGAAAACATCCCTTCATTTATGAGGATACCTTTGAAGTGCTGGATCAATTAAAGGGTTGTGTTAAACTTCTTTTACTGACAAATGGCTCCCCACAATTGCAAACAACAAAGCTGGAAATAACACCTGAAATAGCTCCCTATTTCGATCATATTGTCATTTCAGGGGATTTTGGACAAGGTAAGCCGGCTCCCGAACTCTTTGAACATGCTGTAGGGTTATTAGAGGTTGAAAAAAAAGAAGTCCTGATGGTTGGAGATAATCTGATGACGGATATTCTCGGTGCCAATCGTGCAGGAATAAAATCTGTTTGGGTAAACCGCCATCATAAAGTAACGGATCAAGTGAAGCCTACCTATGAGATTAAGAAACTGGCAGATTTACTACCATTGCTGAAGGAAATATAATTATGAATATCTTGTGAGAGAAATTTCAAGAAGTGTCGCGGAGACCAATTCATCCTTAAGGGGTTAAGTACCCCAGGTTGAATTGGTTTTTTATTTTTGACTGTTTTCATAATGATGATTTGCCTTTACATACAACAATAAGCCTATATTTGAAAATTACCTAGTTTACATTAAAAAAGGTTGAGGGTGAAGATTTGTAATATCCATATTGACCCAATAGCTCCTTGACATGGGGTATATAAATAGCTACCATGAGTACATTATAATTTTACAATTATTGGTGGATTGATTTAAATATATCTTGAAAAGTCGGTGTATAGCAGTGGGGGAATTAAGAAACAAATGGACTGAGGAAACTAAGTTATTGATAGCTGCGATGGTGTTGTTGATCATTTATTTGGCTCCGATGTTTATACTTGGTGAAGATTCTCATATACGGGTGCATGATAACTTAGATTCCAATATCGCTTGGTACAAGGTTCTGAAGGATAATCAAATGCTGTTTGGACCGATAAATGAGACTATTCCACAAATCATTAATGGTTTGCCGAGGAATTCAATTGGAACTGAATTCAGCGGAATTGAATGGCTCCATTATTTATTACCATCCATGACGGCATATTCAATCAGTCAGGCGATTACTAGAATTTTTGCGTTTATTGGAATGTATCTCTTACTTAAAAAGCATGTTGTTAGAAAAGAGGAACATGGATTTATACGTGTATTCGTTGCGTTGGCCTTTGCTTTGACACCTTTTTGGCCATCCGGAATGCTAGCCACATTGGGGCAGCCATTAGCCTTGTATGCCTTTTTAAATATTAGAGGCAGAGATAGTAAATGGACGGATTGGCTCATTCTAATCCTTTTGCCTTTTTATTCGAGCTTTGTACTGGGGTTCTTTTTCTTCCTGGTGGCTATGGGATTGCTTTGGCTTTATGATTGGATCAAGAAAAAAGACCCTAATTGGAAATTCTTCGGCAGTATTGCTTTAATGACTTTTATTTACCTGTTGATTGAATATCGCTTGGTTTATTCTTTGATATTTCCTGAAGAGCCCAACAGCCGGGATGAATATTTCAGCTCTGCATTAGGATTTGCGCGATCTGTCCGTCTGATATTTAAAAATTACATAATTGGACATAATCATGTATTAACGCTTCATCAATATATTATTTTGCCTGTGTCATTTATAGCTTTATGGTTTATTTATCGGAATAAGCTTTGGAAAAGTGAGAAACGCTATGTTCAGCTGTTTATCTTGAATTTTATTTTATCTGCATGGTATGCGTTTTGGTTTTATGAGGGATGGGCATCCTTGAAAGAACAAATTTCACTTTTAAATAATTTTAATTTTGCCCGTTTTCATTTCCTGAGACCGTTAGTTTTGTACTTATTGTTTGCCCTGTCCTGCCGTATTCTTTGGAAAAATGGAGGGGGATGGAGGCAGTTTTCAAAAGGAGTCATTGTCGCTCAGCTGATTGTCTTATTTATGTACAATCCGGAAGTGTATTATGGAAGACTGGATTCACCGACTTTTAGGGAGTTTTATGCTGTTGACCAATTTACTGAGATAAAAGATTATATTGGAAAACCTCAGGATACGTACAGAGTGGTAAGTATAGGATTACATCCTGCTATTGCTCAATATAATGGCTTTTATACCTTGGATACGTATAACAATTACTATCCATTGGCGTACAAGCATCAGTTCCGAGAAATTATTGAGAAGGAGCTGGATAAGAACGCTCAGCTTAAAAAATATTTTGATAAATGGGGCGGGCGTTGTTATATTTTCGTGGATGAGCTTGGTAAGAAATATGATTACGAAAAAAATTCATCCAAAACAATAAAAAATTTAGAGTTGAATACGAAGGTACTGAAAGAAATGGGCGGTCAATATATAATCTCAGCTGTACCTATTGTGAATGCAGATGAGAATAACCTTGAATTGATGGATGTTTTTGATCATGAAGATTCAGCTTGGAAGATCTATCTATATCATGTCATGTAAAGGAGTTACTCATAATGAATCTGCCTGTATTAACAATCGTTGTGCCTTGTTACAATGAACAGGAGGTATTGTCTAAAACATCTGAAGAGCTTTCATCCATTCTAAAAGAGCTATTGGACTCCCGTGTAATCTCAGAAAGGAGTGCTATTTTATTTGTGGATGATGGCAGTGTTGATGATACCTGGGATTTAATACAAATGGAGAGTGTACAGAATAGTTTAGTCAAGGGGCTAAAATTAGCTGGCAATGTAGGTCATCAAAATGCATTGCTCGCTGGTCTGGCAACAGCCCAAAAGCATTCCGATTGTGTCATCTCCATCGATGCTGATTTACAGGATGACATACAGGTCATTAAAGAGATGGTTGAAAAATACAATCAGGGATATGATATTGTCTATGGAGTCCGAGATCAGCGAAAGAAGGATACTATATTCAAGCGGACTACAGCGCTTAGCTTTTATCGTATGATGGGCAAATTGGGAATCAAACTAATTCCTAATCATGCAGATTTTAGATTAATGAGCAAGCGTGCATTGGGAGAACTTTTAAAATATAAGGAACGGAATTTATTCTTAAGAGGTATGATTCCAATGATTGGATTTTCCTCCGCTGAAGTCTTTTATGATCGGAAGGAAAGAGAAGCGGGAGAGTCTAAATATCCGTTGAAGAAAATGATTTCTTTTGCGCTTGATGGGATTACCTCCTTTAGTGTTGCGCCGATACGCTGTGTTACTTACATTGGCTTTTTGACGCTGTTTATCAGTGTGGTCGCAGGCAGCTATGCTCTGATTCAAAAAACACTGGGGAATACACAATCTGGTTGGACATCCATCATGATTTCTCTGTGGATTATTGGTGGCCTGCAGTTGATTGGTATTGGAATAGTGGGTGAATACATTGGCAAGATTTTTAAAGAGGTTAAACAAAGGCCGATTTATGCCATTGATGTGGACAACTA
The DNA here is from genome assembly GCF_058313585.1 of Bacillus sp. z50. Taxonomy (NCBI): domain Bacteria; kingdom Bacillati; phylum Bacillota; class Bacilli; order Caryophanales; family Bacillaceae; genus Bacillus; species Bacillus sp. z50. Next base: position 654,993 of record NZ_JBZFQL010000002.1, on the reverse strand, counting down.
TACTGAAGATCAAAAAGACCAGGCGAACCAGGAAAATCAATATAAATCTCGCTAACAGGGTTATATATGTATCTTGGTTTGAAAACAGGAAGGAAACTACATGACGCTTGATGCTATTACAAATTATATACAGCTGTATGGATACTGGGTGATTATCTTAGTTTTATTTTGCGGGATTGTGGGAATTCCTGCACCTGAAGAAACATTTGTTATTTTTATCGGTGCTGTCATTGCTGAACAAAACCTCAATTTTCTTTGGGCCATCTGCGCTGCACTATTGGGAACTAATGTGGGTATGCTTTTTACCTATATGATTGGAAGGAAGCATGGGACATCCATCATCCAGAAGTATGGAAATCTAGTGAAAATCACACCGAAACGCTGGCAGAGTATGCATAAAAGGTTTGATCAATTTGAAAATAAAATGGTTGTTATAGGATATTTTTTACCGGGACTTAGACAGCTAACTCCCTATATGTCAGGAACACGTGAATTACCATATGCAAAATTTTTCTCGCTTGCGTTTTTAGCAAGCTTACTATGGACAACCCTTTATATGACGATTGGATTTTATTTCGGAAATATGATTGGTCTCAAGTATTTAAGCTTCATTGCGGTCATTTTTTTCTTGATTTTCATCGTAGTACTTGCATGGAAAAATTGGTTCTCTCCTGCGAGAAGTAAAGTTAGCTCTTAATATTTAACATATTGTTCATTATAATGTAGAGAAACAGAAGCCGCTGTTAGGATGAACTGACAGCGGCTTCTGTTTTAACATATCTTATATCTTTTTTGTTTTGAAAATCGTAACCGCAACAGCTAGGCATATTCCGACCATGCCGACAGATATTGCAATCGGCGTGACATACTCTCCCGGTGCTTTGAGCCCTGTCAGGAGACTCATGGCTTCGGTTAGCTTCATCGGTGTGAGAGATTCTAGCTTTGGGAAAAGTCCGATGAGATAAACTGCCAGTACAGTACCCCCAGTTCCGAGTAAAACAGTGGTATTACTAGAGGATAGTGTAGAAAACAGCACCATAAATGATAACACCCAAAGCCCGAAAAGCCAGTAACACATTGCTGCAAAGCTAGTGTACATGGCGATGCTATTATCCCAATAAAAAGCATTATAAGCATAAGTAATACCAAAGCAAATCCAATAGCAAGCTGTCCACGATATAAATATCATCATGCTCTTTGCGATAACGAATTTCCAGCGCGAGAGACCCTTTGTCAGAACAGGGATGAGTGTTCCTTTTTGATATTCTGAAGTAAAGGATCCACTGCACATCAGTATAAAAATAATCAGTGCTATTGGAATGTTTTTATAAAATTGTGTCCAGGAGGTCAAGGCATCTACTGTAACCTCTGTAACGACAAGGCCTGATCCCTGCAGAGAGTCTGCCATCATTTCCATCATCCATGGAGTTATCTTTGCTATAGCTGGATTCATAATCCCGAAAAGTACAAATACTAGCAGTAGAATGAGCAATCGTCCTGTTCGACTCCATTCCATCCACTCTTTTTTGAAAAAAGCTAGAAAAGATTTCATTTACTGACGACCTCCATAAACAGAGATTCCAGCGATAGCTCCTGCTTTTCGAAACGGCGGAAAGGAATATGATGTTCCAATATAAAACGTAATACGGCTTCTGTCTGTACCTGATCAGCTCGCTCCAGCAATAGGTGTTTCTCATTGCTTTTTTTGATGCTTGGAAAAGCAGCAAGTAGTTTTGCCGTATCTTCTGGATACTCCAACTCAATTTCATACCCGATGCTTGCATAGTCTCTTTTTAACTTTTCCATTGATTCCTGCAACACGATTTGGCCTTCGTGAAGGAATGCGACCTCATCACATATACGCTCAACATCGGAAAGAATATGCGTGGAAAAGAGAATAGTTGTATGTTCCTTTGCTGCGGTAAGAATATCTAGAATTTCCCTTCTTCCAACAGGATCGAGAGAGGAGGTCGGTTCATCGCAAATCAACAGTCTAGGTCGGTTGAAAAGCGCTTGTGCAATTCCGAGCCGTTGCTTCATGCCGCGTGAAAAACCTTTGATTCGCCGTTTCTCATTGGAGAGTCCCACAAGCTCCAGAAGCTCCGTTGTACGAGCCTTGATACTCGAAGATGACATCCCTGTGAGCTCACCGCAAAAATGCAAATATTCTTTAGGAGCCATAAAAGAATAAAACTCAGGTACATCAGGTAAATATCCAATAAGCCGATTTGTGGGAGTATCGCCGTAGCGAACCTTTTCTCCGCCAACAGTAATCTCCCCGCTGTTTGCCTCCAGCAAGCCAAGAATAATTTTCATAGTCGTAGTTTTCCCAGCGCCATTCTGACCCACAAAACCAAAAACAGTATGCTCCGGTACAGAAAAAGTGACATCCTCTAATACTTTTTTATCTCCAAACCGCTTTTTTACATGAGATAAAGTTAACATATTCATCATTCATCCTCTTTTCCAAGCAGGAAATACAGAATAGGTCCTATGAATTGCATGCCGATTATCACGATAACTAGCCACATGGTACGACTGCCGCGCTTATAGGTATTATGTGTCAAAATATGATGGATGGTATAACCCAGCAATGTAAATTCTGCAATAACCAAAGGAATAATAAAGGGTAAGAATTCTTTAACTTCATTCATAATATTTCACTCCTTCCGTAAGTTCTCTTTGTATTCTCTTAAATTCTAGATTGTCCTGAAGTGCTGTCAATAATGGATGCTTAAAAGACTCCAGTACACTTTTTGCCACAAGGCGCATATTTCGTGGCGGTGATGCTCCTAGGTCAAGTTTGCTAATCCATTCATCCAGCCTGTCAAAATAAGCATCGCCGTGGAGCAACGCGTGCTCATGGGTAAAAAGCACTCGAACTACCTGAACATATTGATTTAGCATTCCCAGCGCCTTTTCTTTTTCTCCATGTGTGATATAGACAAGTGCTGCCTGATAGAAAAATTGTGCTGCGCTATTGGGATGCAGGTTGTTTAAATCATATAGCCGAATCAATCCCTCTGTTTTTTTAATCGTTTTTTCACATACTGCAGGGTCATCCATATGAATGGCTAGGTATTGGACCGCAGTTGTAATCAGCGATATCACATGTAGATACATATTGATTTGTGTATAGCTTTTGGCTTTGTCTAAATCCCCGACGGTCAGATAGGCCTGTGCCAAAATTGAATCACTTTGGTGATAGATGCGAGTTGGATCTGCTATCATCTCCAATGCTTCAATGACTTCTTCAGCTTTACCGAGTTGGAGGTTGAATACAGCTTTCACAGTGATAGCATCATTACAAATATCTATTACTTTACAATTTTCATCTATATGCTCACAAAGTGTTACAGCTTCGTGCAAAATTCTTTGTTGCTCATCATGGTCCTTTGCAAGAGGAAAATGGTTCAGCCAAAGGATGCAGATCTGGAGTAAAAAGGAATAACAGGAATAATAGCGGCGAACCAGTTCTCGTGATTTATTCATCACTTCATTAAAGGGCAGTCTTGTATAGTCAGAAGCAAGCTCCACATATAGCTTTTGGATTTGTTCCCGACTCAACTGTGCTTCATAGCCCAGCAATTCATCTATACTTACATCTAGAAAAGATGCGAGCTGGGGTAATAGTAAGATGTCCGGCAAGCTCTGTTTATTTTCCCATTTAGATACGGATGCCTTCGTAACACCGATAAAATCCGCTAATTCCTTTTGGGTGAGTTTCTTTTTACGGCGCAGGTTAGCAAGGTTATGTGAAAAATTTAATGAGTACATACAACTACCTCCTATAACTATTGTAACCATAGATGCTGTAAAGCTAAATGGAGCAATACGATATTTTTCGATACAAAATCAACTAACGAGAAACTTTACGTTAAACAGTCAATAATAAATAAGCCTCAGGATCTTGTTATGGTGATCCAATGAATGTCAGTTCACGGCAACTCCAATCATAAATCCAATCTCCAAGTGGCTTACCTATGATATTTTTTTGCCTGTTGATATTAAAAAATCGTTCCTCTAAATCGTTGTTTACTTATGTAAATTAAGGGGGTTATTGTTATTATGAATAAGGGATAGTAAAAGTACTTTTTGTATTCTTTTGAAGAAATGGGTTTTCTAAGATTTCTTATAGCATTAATTGATTGATAATTTAGAAAATAGGTAAGGGCATGTGGATATGTTTTTAGTTATAGAACTGAATAGGACTGATTTATTTTACATACATTTATTTTAGTTGGCTCTTTATTAAGTAGGAATCGCAAAGAAGTTATTAATATTAAAGATTCCTATAAAGAAATGAACCTATAGTTCTCAGCTAGTTTATGGATGTTCAATAGAGCATCCTTTATTTCATAATTGGGGAGTGAGAAGATGTTAGAACAACTTAAACCAAAACGGATCAAAAAGGGAGATACAGTGGGCGTTATTGCTCCTGCCAGTCCTCCGAAGAAGGAGGCCCTTCAAAAAGCACTGTCTTTTCTGGAACAGGATTTAGGTCTTACTGTAAAAATGGGCAGTCACATCTATAAGGAATATGGTTATCTTGCAGGCGAAGACGCAGATCGGGTGGAAGATCTTGAAGCGATGTTTAAAGACGAGGATGTAAAAGCCATTATCTGTGCTTGTGGAGGATATGGAACAGCGCGAATTGCGGATGCCATCAATTATGAAGTAATCCGAGATAACCCAAAGATTTTCTGGGGATACTCAGATATTACGTTTATACATACGGCGATTCGACAAAAGACGGGCTTGGTCACCTTTCATGGGCCTATGCTTGCATCTGATTTAGGTAATGATGATGCACATCCTCGCTCTAAGGAATCATTTACACAGCTGTTTCAATCTGAAGAAGTGATCTATACAGAGGATATCTCTCCATTACACCCTATTATCGAGGGAGAAGCGGAGGGAGAATTAGTAGGAGGCAATCTAAGCTTGATAACAACGACCTTGGGTACTCCATTTGAAATAGATACGAAGGGAAAGATACTTCTAATAGAAGATATTTATGAAGAGCCAAGGAATATTGATATCTTCTTAAATCACTTATGGTTGGCTGGAAAGTTAAATGATATTGCCGGTCTAGTCATTGGTGATTTTGCTGATTGCCAGCCAAAAAGCAGACGGACACTCACCCTCGATGAGGTATTGACTCACTATACAAAATTGATTAATAAGCCAGCTATGAGTGGATTTAAAATTGGCCATTGCAATCCACATATTGGAATACCACTTGGCGTGAAAGCCAAAATCAGCACTGCAGAGAAGACACTTACTATTGAAAGCGGAATTGCAGATGAAGATTATTAATATCGATACCTATCGTATACAAGTTCCTTTACTTAAACCATTTAAAACAGCGTTACGAATCGTAAATACAGCTGACTCTGTTTATGTGAAAATTCAATGTGACAATGGTCTGGTTGGATGGGGAGAAGCAACCGCAACTGCTGTTATCACTGGTGATACATTACAATCAATAGAAACAGCGATTCACGACTTCTTTAAACCTCATTTAATAGGAAAAGATATTTTGAGTTTCGAAGAGATCTTTCATGACCTATCCGCTATTATGACAAGGAATTCAAGCGGAAGAGCGGCAATTGATATGGCTATTTATGATTGTTTGGCCCAAAATAGTAAGCTGCCTCTCTATCAGTATTTAGGTGGCAGAAGCTCTCAGCTTGAAACAGACTTTACGGTAAGTGTAGATATCCCTCACATAATGGGGGAGGAGGCGCTGGAATATGTAAAGAGCGGTTTTACGACCTTAAAGGTTAAAGTAGGTCTCGGTAATATAAATGAGGATATTGCGAGAGTAAAAGAAATTAGAAAGTGTGTGGGGAATGAAATTACGATTCGTCTGGATGCTAACCAGGGGTGGACAGCGAAGGAAGCGATTCAGGCAATCCGCCGTATGGAAGATATGGGTTTACAAATTGAATTGGTGGAACAACCGGTGAAGGCAGATGATTTGGAAGGCCTCAGACAAGTAACAAATCAGGTGAATACATTTATTATGGCAGATGAAAGTGTATTTACCCCAAGGCAAGCCTTAGAGGTCATTCGTACACGAAGTGCAGACATGATTAATATTAAATTGATGAAAACTGGGGGGATTTTTTATGCCCAGTACATTAACCAACTAGCGGAGGCGGCAGGGATGGAATGCATGATGGGCAGTATGATTGAAACACATTTAGGTTTAACAGCTGCTGCTCACTTTGCTGCAAGTAAACGTAATATTACCCGCTATGATTTTGATGCCCCTCTCATGTTATCCCGCTCCTTGATTGAAGGCGGCATACAATATAAGGGAAGTAAATTTACTTTACCCGAAATAGAAGGCTTAGGTATAAGGAATATTCAGCTCAAGTGAGAGGAGGATCAAAAAGTGGGATTTACTCACAAAATCATGACCGTAAATGTAGCTGTAGCGACCGTTTGGACTACAAATCAGTCTTATAGAGAGCTTGATCGTCCAGCCATTAGCCAACCGGTCCGATTGGAGGAATGGCTTCTATTTATGGATGAGGCTGAGCGGCTTGATATATGCGAATCCAATAGAATCCAGACCCAATTATTATTTGGTGAACGAGTTCTGCTGCTTGAATGTAAAAATGGATGGGCCCATATCATTGCCATCGAGCAGTCTTCAAAGAAAGATTCCAGAGGATATCCAGGCTGGGTACCTCTATGCCAGCTGGAGGATTATGAATTTGCATCCAATGACACTTTTGCTTTGATTGAAAGTCGGAAGGCTTTGCTTACACTGGAGAAAACACAAGAAACCCTAGTGCTAAGCTATCAAACGAAGTTATCATACCTTGGTGAAAAAAATGGATGGATACTTGTAGACACCCCCTTAGGAATCGGATATTTACACACAGATGATGTTGCTTTATTTAACAAAAAAGAAAAGAGGTCGCGAGGAAGTGATGCAGACATCATCATTTCTGGAGAACAATTTATCGGCTTACCCTATTTGTGGGGTGGACTGAGCAGTTATGGGTATGATTGCTCAGGATTTACCTATACCATTTATAAGGCAAATGGCTATAGTATTCCACGTGATGCAAGTGAGCAGGCGCAATATGGTACGCCGGTTGCCCTGAATGAGGTGCAAAGGGGGGACTTGCTTTTCTTTGCATATGATAATGGAAAAGGAGCCATTCATCATGTCGGGATTTATTATGGACAAGGTAAACTTCTTCATTCACCGCATACGGGTAAATCAATTGAAATTATCCCGATTGATGGCACAATATATGAAAAAGAGTTATGCATGGTAAGGAGATATTGGGAAAAATAGAATTCAATTCTCTAGTTTATTGAAAGACTCCAAGCATATATTTAACTGCTTAATAAGATGTGATTCGTACCAAAAGAGACAAAACCAAGATTAAAAGAAAGGTTAGAAGTTACAATGTGGAACCATAAACCATACTATCGGTACCAATGAATAGTCCTGATCAGAGCTTTTCCATACTGATCAGGACCTTTTTGTGCTGGTTATCCCGATACTTTTTAATGGTCATTCACTAAAATGATCCTAATCGATCATTTTAATAGAAGTAATACGCTTACTACTCAATTTTGTAATAAATAAAGTTCTATAATATACTAGTTTCAAGATAAATTTAAAGTAAACTTAATAGGATTGAAATTTTATGGGATAAGAATCCCAAGAACTAGAGGGATAAATTGGAACGTTTTAAGCGATAAATTGGGGGAATATGCATGAGAGACTATTTTATAAAAGGAACAAATATGAAACTTCCAACACTTTTTATGCTGCATGGTACAGGTGGAACAGAGCATGATTTATTGCCAATTGCTAAATTAATTTCACCTGAGTCCTCCATTTTAAGTGTCCGAGGCAACGTTTCGGAAAATGGAATGCCAAGGTTCTTTAAAAGATTGGCTGAAGGTGTTTTTGATGTTGAAGATTTAAAGTTTCGTACAATGGAACTAAACGATTATTTAAACGAAGCCTCATTTAAGTATGGGTTTGACCGAAACAATGTGTTGGCAATCGGTTATTCAAATGGAGCAAATATAGCTGCCAGTATGCTTTTTCACTACCAACATGTATTAAAAGGAGCTATTTTGCATCATCCTATGGTTCCTTTAAGAGGAATAAAGCTGCCAGAAATGGAACGTCTGCCAATCTTTATAGGAGCTGGCAAAAACGATCCAATTTGTTCACCAGAAGAAACAAAAGAACTGAGTGAAATGCTGAAGGCTGCCGGAGCCAAAGTAGAAGTTTATTGGGAACAAAATGGACACCAGCTGACACAATCAGAGGTAGAGGCTGCAGGATTATGGTTTTCTCAGCAATTTAAATAAATTGGAGATGATTAGATGATATCCCTAAATCCAACCGAAATGAGTGAGCGAGAGAATTATACCTTTTTAACAGGGGCAATCGTTCCTAGACCGATTGCCATTATCTCAACCATTTCTAACGAAGGAATTATGAACATTGCACCTTTTAGTTATTTTACGATCGTTAGTTCAAATCCCCCACTGATTGCTGTATCAATCCAGCGAAGGAATGGCGAAAGAAAGGATACAGCAAGAAATGCAATCGATTCGGGAGAATTTGTCCTACATATTACAGATGAAGAAAACGTGGAGGGAGCGAATTGGACAGCAGCTGAATTGCCTCCGGACCAAAGTGAATTAGAAGGATCTCCCTTTCAAACAGTAGATAGTGTTCATGTACGAGTCCCAGGGCTTAGCCCTGCGAAAATTCGGATGGAATGTACCGTACATAAAGTAATACCGCTTGGAGGCCATACCGCAGAAGATGCAGGTTGTGATCTATTAATCGGTAATATTGTTTTTTATCATATAGATGAAGCCATCTACAAGGATGGTACAATCCGTACAGAATTACTCAAGCCTGTTTCCCGGCTTGCTGGCCAAAATTTTATGAAGATTGGTGAACAATTTAAACTGGAAAGACCAAAATAATAGAGTACAGAACTTCCCACTTCGAGTAGGGAGGTTTTTTTATGGGGTCTTTTGGTAATATAAAAGGTCTAAAAGACTACAAAAGATAAGTTTTTCTTTAACTAAGTCATAAGATTTTCTTATTAAAAATTAAAAAAAGGTACAAAATATCTAATTAATTTACAAATTTGTTAAATTACTAGAAGGACTTTCACTAAATATTCAGAATATATAATCAGTATACGAGTGGTTGCGCTTTCATAACCACCTTAATATAGATAAATCAGACTAGTGGGGGTAATGAATGAACGCTTTAGGTAATGGGAATCGGATGTCAGAACTCGGTCGCAGGAGAGGTTTTTGGATCTCATTAATTGCTGTTTTACTGGTACCGTTAGTTTATGGATTAATTATGCTAACGCCAAGTTGGGGACCATATGATAATCTTTCAAACTTACCGGTCGCAGTTGTGAATAATGATTCAGGTACTGTAACAGATGGCAAGGAAGTCAATGTTGGCAGAGACTTGGTAGCGAAACTTAAAGACGGGAATGACCTGGGATGGAGATTTGTCAGTAAGGAACAAGCGAATCGCGGACTTAATGATAATGAATATTATATGGTAATTGAGATTCCTGAAGACTTTTCCCAAAAGGTAGCAACCGTAATGGATGAAAATCCGGAAAAACCGGAACTAAAGTATACGCAGAATGAAGGTCTGCATTTTATAGCTGCAACAGCAACGAAAACAGCTATAGGAACAATTAAAGAGCAGCTTGCTGATACAATCACCGCTACCTATACGAGCACAGTTTTTGCTCAGCTTGGTGATGTAGCAGAAGGATTTAAATCCGGTGAAGAAGGTTCAACAAAGCTTCATGAAGGCTCTGTTAAACTAAAGGAGGGTACTGGAACCCTACTGGATTCATTAACAACAAAAACAGGAGATATTCAGAAGCTGGCAGACGGTTCAAAGGAACTTGAACAGGGACTCGGTCAATTGAATGGAACGATGGCTGGAAAATCAGCTGATATCACAAGATTGGCAAATGGAGCAGCCCAGGTTAGTGATGGTTCAGGCCTTATTTATTCATCCGTAAGTGGTAAGACCGGCGATATCAATACACTTGCAAGTGGGTCGAAGCAGGTTGAGGATGGGTTGGGCCAGTTGAATGGCACTATGGCAGGAAGTTCAGCTAGTATTGCAATGCTTGCTGATGGAGCAGCTGATCTCAGAGACGGCTCAGGTTTAATTTATTCAACAGTGGGCGGTAAGGCCGCTGAAATTCAACAACTAGCAGACGGATCAAAGACAATTGAAGATGGTTTAGGGACATTGTCAGGAACATTTAGTGGGAAGGCGAAGGATATTGAAGCACTTGCAAAAGGATCCAAAGATCTTAAAGATGGATCAGATTATCTTTATTCCCAGCTTAATGGCAATAAAGATAGTATTGCAAAGTTGGCTGCTGGTGGAGCAGCCATATATGATGGGACTGAAAAGTTGAAAAAAGGTACTTCTGATATGTTGGTTGGTTTACAATCAGCTCAATCAGGAGTCAAACAATTAAATGGTAGTATGCCTGAATTGGAAAATGGAAGTGCTAAAATTTCTGGAGGTTTAAATAAATTAGCTGAAAATACACCTAAATTAGCAGATGGATCGGCAAGGGTAGCCGCCGGTATTGAAGAATTGGCTAAAAAAATCCCTGGTATAGAACTTTCCCCTGATTATCAATTGTTATTAGCAGGGGCTAAAGAAGTAGCCGCAGGGATGAGTGAAGTAAATCAGGGGATAATAGCGGAAAACGGTCTCAATGCTGGTGCAGCTTCATTGGCTTCAGGTATTTCTAAAAAGCTTAAACCAGGTGTAGAAGAGTTAAATGCTGCATTTGAAAATCAAATCATACCGGGTCAAAAGGGTATTGTTCAAGGAGCATCAGAATTAACAGTAGGTGCAGAACAAATAAAATCTGGTACGGATTCCGTAAGTACAAATTGGGGAGTAATCACTAATGGTGTAGGTGAAATTAATGGTGGCCTTACCACAGTAGCTGCCGGAAATCAATCAGTTAACGAAGGCTGGAAAACCGCAGTAGACGGATCCAAACGTCTTTATGACGGGTCTAAACAAGTAGCAGCAGGCACAGGGTCAGTTAACACTGCATGGGGTACGTTAACAACATCGTTAAATACGCTAAATAAAGGTGCTGTGCAAGTGGCAGACGGTAATGCTACGGTTAACGATGGCTGGAAAACCGCAGTAGCAGGTTCTAAACAGCTTTATGATGGTTCCAAGCAAGTGGCAGACGGAACAGCAACAGTAAATAGTGCATGGGGTACATTGTCAACATCTTTGAATACGTTGAAAAATGGTGCTGCTGAAGTGGCTGGTGGTAATGCCACAGTGAATGCAGGCTGGAAAACAGCTGTTGATGGATCTAAGCAACTATTTGACGGTTCAAAGCAAGTAGCTGATGGTAACGCAACAGTTAATACTGGCTGGGGTACGATGAAGGAAGGCGTGACTGAAATTGATAAAGGTGTCGGTCAAATCAAAGACGGTACACTTGAATTATCCAACGGCTTAGGTGACGGAGCAGAAAAAACGGCAGGTATAAATGCTACTGATGAAACGATTAGCATGTTCTCCTCGCCGGTTGAGCTGATCGATTCGAAAATTAATAGTTATTCGTATTATCGTTATGCAAATGCTCCATATGTATTATCGTTAGCATTATTTGTGGGTGTTTTATTAATGATGTTGGTTGTTGGGGTTAGAAAACCAATGGATGCAGCTATCTCAAACTTCGCATGGTATTCCAAAAGATTTGGTTTACTCGCTTTATTGGTAGCTGGTCAGGCGATTCTTCTTTCTGGATTTACCATATTCTTTGTTAATTCAGGATTTGCGAATAGTCTTTTGCTCATCTTGTTTGCTGTATTGGCGAGTATTTCATTTATGTCAATTGTGTTCTTCTTGACTATGCTTGCCGGCAACATTGGTTTGTTTATAGGTGTGGCACTTTTGATTATGCAGCTTTCTACTACCGGATCTGCATTGCCAATCGATATGCTGCCTGAATATTTACGTGATCTAAGCACTGTCCTACCGATGACTTATTCGATTGCGGGATTCCGTGCATTGGTATCTCTGGATGACTTCGGTATGATGTTTGCAAATGCAATGATACTAGTTGTCTTCCTGGTTCTGTTTGCTGGACTATCTGTTGGATTATCCTTTTTCAAGAAGAATGAATCAGCAGGGGATGCAGAAATAGTACGTTAATCATAATCATATAAATCCCTTTTAGTAGAAGAATACATAGATTATATGTATTCTATATTGAAAGGGATTTTTCCTTATGAATAAGGGGTCTGAATGGGAGAGATTAGATTGGAACAGAAAATATTACCGGCAGCTTCAAATATGAAGGACTTTGAAAGGTTTTTACATTCAGGATTTAAAACAGGTGTTATTTTAGAAACTCATCTGGGACAAATCAAACATATTACTCAAATGGCCAAAATGGCAGATAAACAGTTGTTCTTTCATGTGGATTTAATCAATGGTCTAAAGAATGATGAATATGGTACTCAATATCTTTGTCAGGAGTTTAAACCGTTTGGTGTCATATCCACAAAATCAGCGGTTATCCAAGAAGCAAAAAAACATCAGGCAATAGCTGTGCAGCGAATCTTTATGATTGATAGCCATGCGCTCGAACGCAGCTATAAGATGGTCAAAAAATCACAGCCTGATTATATTGAAGTACTACCGGGCGCACTTCCTAATATGATTAAGGAAGTTGCAGGGGAAATTCAGCTGCCGATCTTTGCGGGTGGTTTAATTCGAACAGTTGAAGAAGCGAAAGAAGCAATTGAAGCTGGCGCTGTCTCGATAACCTCTTCTAAACGAGAACTTTGGCAGTATTTTGCAGGGGAATGAGTCGAATTCCCTATTTATTTCTTTTTATTGGACAGCGTTTACAAATAGTTTTACACTGTGTTTAAGTTAATAAGTATGTGAAAAGACATGGAGACACAGGTGGCAGTATTCCTTAATAAGTAGGAATGCTTTAGTGCTTGTTTCTCCATTTTTTTTGATTTTATATGATAGGGAGATGGAAGGAATGACACCATTTTGGGGTGAATTAGTAGGTACGATGATTTTGATAGTTTTCGGAGCTGGAGCGTGTGCCGGAGCCAACTTAACTAAATCTTATGCAAAGGATGCTGGATGGATTGTTATTACCATTGCCTGGGGGCTTGGTGTTACATTAGGCGTTTTTGCAGTCGGCGGTATTAGCGGTGCTCATTTAAATCCTGCTGTTACATTTGGTCTTGCGTTTAGCGGAGATTTTGCTTGGGCAGATGTACCAGGATATATTTTGGCGCAAATGATTGGAGTAATGATTGGGGCTACTCTTATTTATTTACAATACTTACCGCATTGGAAAGCGACTGAAGATTCAGGGACAAAATTAGGAGTTTTCGCAACTGGTCCAGCTATTCCTCATACATTTTCAAATTTACTTAGTGAAATTATAGGAACATTTATTTTATTGCTAGGTCTGCAATTCATTGGAGCAAATGATTTTACGGAAGGCTTAAATCCATTCGCAGTCGGTCTTTTAATTGTAGGAATCGGTATGGCTCTTGGGGGAACAACTGGTTATGCCATTAATCCGGCACGTGATTTAGGTCCGCGTATTGCACATGCGATTCTTCCGATAGCAGGGAAAGGCCCATCTAATTGGGGATATGCTTGGATTCCGGTTGTAGGACCCATTCTTGGCGGATCCTTGGGGGCATTGTTCCATAAAGCGGTCTTCAATAATACGCTGACAGGCGCTTTCTGGGCAGTATTAGCTGGTACTGTAGTTATCTTGGTAATCGCTTATTTTATGACTAATAAAGATTCAGAACAAGCACTACGACAAGCTAATGATCCAGTAAAAGCAAGGTTATAAGTTACTAACTTTAAAGAAATCGATTATAATATAAAAATTAGTAGATGGGAGATGAAAAAAATGGAGAAATATATTTTATCAATTGATCAGGGGACTACTAGTTCCAGAGCTATTTTATTCAATAAAAAAGGGGAAATTGTACATAGTGCTCAAAAGGAATTTACACAGTACTTTCCAAAGCCGGGCTGGGTGGAGCATAATGCCAACGAAATTTGGGGTTCAGTGCTTGCTGTTATTGCGGGCTGTCTTTCAGAATCAGGTATAGAGGCAACGGATATTGAAGGAATCGGAATTACAAATCAGCGTGAAACAGCGGTGGTTTGGAATAAAGAAACAGGTCAACCTATTTATAATGCGATAGTTTGGCAATCCCGCCAGACAAGAGATATATGTGAGGAATTGAAAAGCGCTGGCCATAATGATCTTTTTCATTCTAAAACCGGTTTGTTAATAGATGCCTATTTTTCTGGCACAAAAGTTAAGTGGATCCTTGATAATGTAGAAGGTGCACGTGATTTAGCCAATGAAGGAAAATTGTTATTCGGGACAATTGATACATGGCTAATCTGGAAGCTATCCGGCGGTAAAGCTCACGTAACTGATTATTCCAATGCTTCAAGAACAATGATGTACAATATTTATGACCTTGAGTGGGATGATGAATTATTGGAGATATTGGATGTTCCGAAATCCATGCTTCCAGAAGTGCGTCCGTCCTCTGAGGTATATGCACAAACGATTGATTATCACTTCTTTGGTAAGAGTATACCTATTGCAGGTATTGCTGGTGACCAACAGGCAGCATTGTTTGGCCAGGCATGTTTTGAAAAAGGAATGGCTAAAAACACATATGGAACAGGCTGCTTTATGCTCATGAATACAGGTGAAAAACCGGTTAAATCTGAAAAAGGATTATTGACCACTTTAGCCTGGGGATTAAACGGTAAAGTTGAATATGCATTGGAAGGTAGTATCTTTGTAGCGGGTTCTGCTGTTCAATGGCTCCGAGACGGATTAAGGATGCTTAAGGATGCTGCTGATAGTGAAACATATTGCCGGGCAGTGGACTCTACGGATGGCGTGTATGTCGTTCCAGCCTTCGTAGGTCTCGGTACTCCATATTGGGATAGTGATGCAAGAGGAGCGGTCTTCGGTCTGACAAGAGGGACTACAAAGGATCACTTTATCAGAGCAACCGTTGAATCTTTAGCCTACCAAACAAAAGCTGTTATTGATGCAATGGAAGAGGAATCCGGAATTGAATTGAAAACATTGCGTGCCGATGGCGGTGCTGTTAAGAATTCATTCTTGATGGAATTCCAGAGTGATATCTTAAACGTGCCGGTTGAAATACCAAAAATTAATGAAACGACTGCCCTTGGAGCTGCTTATTTAGCTGGGCTGGCTGTTGGATTCTGGGAAAGCCAGGATGAAATTGCTGCGCAATGGATCATTGATAAATCATATGAACCGACTATGGAACAAGAGAAACGTAATGAATTGGTTGATGGTTGGGAAAGAGCGGTTGCAAGTACCAGAACCTTTAAATGATAATTCAATTTTGTATGAGTTTTTCTCAAAAAATGATATAATGAAAATAAGTTAATATAAGGTTAGAGATTTTAAGAGACCGCGAGTACATTCCTTTAAATAAGGGTAATGTATTTTGTGGTCTCTTTTTATTATCTCAATAGCACTTATCAACAGAGGAGGAACAAGAGGATGGGTTTAAATAGTTTAAATAGACATGAATATAAAAATAAATTACAAAACACACATTTCGATGTGCTTGTCATTGGTGGAGGAATTACCGGAGCAGGGATTGCTTTAGATGCAGCTACAAGAGGGATGAAGGTGGGCCTAGTTGAAATGCAGGATTTTGCAGCCGGTACATCAAGCCGTTCAACCAAGCTGGTTCACGGTGGATTGCGCTATCTAAAGCAATTGCAAGTAGGAGTAGTTGCAGAGGTTGGGAAAGAAAGGGCTATTGTTTACGAAAATGGTCCTCATGTTACAACACCTGAATGGATGTTATTACCCTTCCATGAAGGCGGTACATTTGGTAAATTTACTACTTCCATTGGCTTACAGATGTATGATTTTCTTGCTGGAGTGAAAAAGGAAGAACGCCGCACTATGCTTACAGTAGATGAAACAATTGAAAAAGCTCCATTGGTTAGAAAAGATGGCTTAAAGGGTGGGGGCTACTATGTTGAATACAGAACCGATGATGCCCGCCTGACGATGGAAGTCATGAAAGAAGCGTTTGAACAAGGAGCAAGCTTACTGAATTATGCCAAGGTCGAGGATTTAATCTATGAAAATGGAAAAATAGTAGGTGTAAATGTTAAGGATATATTGGATGAGGATTCCTTCCAAATTAAAGCTAGGAAGATTATAAATGCAACGGGTCCATGGGTAGACTTTATACGTGAAAAAGACAATTCTAAAAAAGGTAAAGTGCTTCAGCTTACTAAAGGTGCACACATAGTGATTGACCAATCCCGTTTCCCTTTGAAACAAGCGGTTTATTTTGATACCCCTGATGGAAGAATGGTATTCGCGATTCCGCGTGAAGGGAAAGCCTATGTTGGGACAACAGATACATTCTATGGTCAAGATCCAATCAATCCAAAAATGACTGATCAAGACAGAGATTATATATTGGATGCTATTAACTATATGTTCCCTTCAGTAAACGTTACTAAAGAGGATGTGGAATCCAGTTGGGCTGGAGTGCGCCCATTAATCAGCCAGGAGGGGAAAGGTGCTTCTGAGATATCCAGGAAAGATGAAACATGGGTATCTGATTCTGGGTTAATTACGATTGCAGGCGGAAAATTGACAGGATATCGTAAAATGGCTGAAACCGTTTTGGATTTAGTAGCTAAACAATTCAGAGATGAAGGATATAAACATTTCGGTAGCTGCTATACTGAAAAAATGCCGATATCCGGCGGCCGTGTTGGAGGCTCAACGAAATTTAGTTCATATATAAGCAAAACTAAAGAAAAAGCAATCGGAACCGGGTTATCAGATACAGAAGCAAGAGAGATTATTTCAACATATGGATCCAATGCTCCGCTTCTGTTTGAAATAGCCCGAAAAAACAAAGAAAAAGCGAGCGAAATAGGGCTGCCATTACCAGTATTGGCTAAATTGGGCTATGCAATTGAATATGAATTGGCTTATACGCCGCTTGATTTCTTTAATCGCAGAACTGGCATGGTCCTATTTGATATTAAGCATGTTCATGAATACAAAGATCAAGTGATTTCGTATATGAAAAAAGTACTGCATTGGACTGAACAGCAAACAGAAATGTATACTAAAGAGCTTGAAACTGAATTGCATGATGCTGCGTATCCACAATCCGAGCTGGTTACGAATTAATATAAATACGGATAAATGACCCCACTTCCTTGAAATATAGGTTGTGGGTTTTTTTTTAAGATTCAATATCTTTAAAAAGGGGAATAGAAATGAAACAGAAACTATTAGTTTATTTAACACGGGATGGGGGCAGTCAAGATGAATGAAATTCAAGGAAATAAGAAAAATGAATGGATGATTTATACCGGATCTTATGCAGAAGCAACAAGTACGGGTATTCATCTATTCAAATTGAACGTGAAAGAAAAAAAACTTGACTTAGTTGAGAAATATACGGGTATTGAAAATCCTTCCTTTCTTGTTATAAATAAAGCTCAGACCCATTTATACGCGGTAAGTGAAGTTGAGTATGGGATGGTTGTCTCTTATGCAATCAATCGGCAATCCGAACAGATTAGAGAGTTAAATCGCAAATCTACGAATGGGATGGCACCTTGCTATGTCAGTCTTAGTGAAAATGAATCTTGTTTATACATTAGTAATTATGGTGGCACGGTAACTAGGATAGAACTACAAGAGGACGGAACACTTGGAGAACATACGACAACAAATGAACATGTTGGATCAGGGGTTTGGGCAGACAGACAGGATGCACCGCATGCTCACTCAATCGTACCGGTACCGAATTCCTCCGTTGTAGTTGCAGCAGATTTAGGTACTGATAAAATTTATGTATACGATGATAAGGATTTTGCCAATTTGGCTAAAATGTCTACTATTCCTGGATCGGGTCCAAGACATTTTGCCTTTCACCCTACATTGCCAATCATGTATGTCATCCAGGAATTAAGCAATACAATCGCAGTATTTGAATTAAATGACCAACATATACCGGATTCTCTTCTAGGGGTGGTTACTACATTGCCGGATGATTACAAAGAGGAAAATACAGCAGCCGATTTGCATATTTCAGAGGATGGCCAATTCTTATATGCCTCAAATAGAGGGCATGACAGTATTGCAACGTACAAAGTGGCAGAATCAGGTATACCGGAAATTATCGCATTTACACATACGGAAGGACAGGGACCGAGAAATTTCGAGTTAATAGACGAAGAAAAAGTACTCATTGCAGCAAATGAGCAAAGTGATTCATTAGTTTTATTTGAAATTAATAAAGAAGGTATTCCAACCTTTACAGGGAATACGATTTCTCTTTCGAAACCCGTTTGTGTTCAAGCGATTGCAAGAAATCATGAATGATACAAAAATAGCTGGTTTGGATTCTCCCAAACCAGCTGTTATTTAATTGGATTGTTCTTTTAAAGACTGTGTATAAGCCGTAAAGATACCTAATACAATAATAGCCATTCCGCCGTTTAATAGGGAGTATTGCAAATCCCAATGGCCTGCATATAAATTTTTAATAGACAACACGCTGATTAACACAAGCATTAATGTAATTAAAATATTGTATGCTTTCATTCGTGAATCAACACCCCTTGATTTGTAATTGATCTTTTTCATAGATTTTATTTTACTATGGTTTAGGTATAAAATAAAAAAAGTATAATTTTGTCTTTTTTTGTTATTTTTTATTGGGTATACTTTGGGTCGCTCCTCAATCAATTGTTTCTATCAGATTTTCTATCGTTTCTTTTTGCAAGGGTCCGATCATTCGCTTTTGAATGATGCCGTTAGAGTCAATGAAATAACTGGTTGGGATCGTTATAATTTTATATAATTTAGCAATAGTACCCGTTTGGTCCAGTAATACAGGATACTTGATCTTATACATATCTTGGAAGGTTTGAACGGCTTGCTTGTTTTTTTCTGAATAGGTCATATTCACGCTTAATACAGTGATCTTCCCCATTTTATGTTCACTATAAAATTCATTGAGATCTGGTATCTCTAATTTGCAGGGAGGGCACCAGCTTGCCCAAAAGTTTAATAAAACTTTTTGACCGCGATAATCAGATAATTTTATGGTTTTTCCGTCCGGAGTTTTTAATTCGAAATCAGGTGCAGATTGACCTTCCTTAATTCCTGTTTGAGTCAAAACAGGTATAGATTCCTCTGTAATAGGCTCTTTTTGTGTCTGCGTGTAAATAAATAAAAATATAAATAAAAAGAATGGAGCAAGAATGGCAATTGTTTTATTCTTCAATATGGATGAGGCCTCCTGATGTCCGTTTTTATTTAATAGAAAGTATTTGCCAGTCGTGAAAAAAATAATCAATAGGCGTCAAATTGTGTTAAGTTGTTTATAAAAATATGAATAAAGGTAAGAATCTAGTATTGAGCTTTTAGGGAAGTGAGGGAAGATAGATGTTTTATATAGGAGTTGATATAGGAACCACGAGTACAAAGGCTGTATTATTTTCGGGAGACGCATCTGTGCTCAGCAGCTATCATGTAGAGTACCCATTATATAGCCCGACTCCACTTACAGCAGAGCAGAATCCGGATGAGATCTTTCATGCTGTACTTAATGCAATAAGAGGAGTAATGGTCCAAAGCCAAATAAATCCTGATGAACTGTCGTTAGTATCCTTTAGCTCGGCTATGCACAGCGTAATTGCGGTTGAGGAAAATGGGAATCCATTAACTCAATGCATTACATGGGCTGACAGCCGTTCAAAGAAGTGGTCCGACTATATTAAAAATGAGAGGAATGGACAAAACATTTATCGGAGAACTGGAACGCCAATCCATCCGATGTCTCCTCTAACAAAAATCACTTGGTTGGTGAATGATTATCCCGAATTAGTGAGTAGGACATATAAATTCATTTCCATTAAAGAATATGTTTTCTATAAATTATTTGGGCAATATGTGATTGATTATTCGGTTGCTTCAGCAACAGGAATGTTTCATCTTAAAAATTTAGAATGGGATTCTGAGGCATTGGCAATCGCGGGTATTACAGAGACCCATTTGTCTAAACCAGTACCAACTACATATTATTTATCTGGCATGGACTCCGCCTATGCTGCGGATATGGGGCTGTTGCCGGATACTCCATTTGTAATAGGAGCCAGTGATGGCGTTCTCTCCAATCTGGGTGTCAATGCGATTGATCCAGGGATTGTAGCAGTCACGATTGGAACGAGCGGAGCCATTCGTACGGTAACAGATAGGCCGATTACGGATGAAAAGGGCCGAATTTTTTGTTATGCATTGACGGATAAGCATTGGGTGATTGGCGGACCAGTTAATAATGGAGGTATGACTTTTAGATGGCTAAGAGATGAGCTGGCTTCAGCGGAAGTAGAAACAGCTAAACGCCTCGGAATTGACTCATATGAAGTACTCACCAAGATAGCATCAAAAGTAGCGCCGGGGGCAGATGGACTACTATTCCACCCATATTTAGCTGGAGAGAGAGCGCCCATTTGGAACCCTGATGCCAGAGGATCGTTCTTTGGCTTGGGACTTCATCATAAAAAGGAACATATGGTCAGAGCGGTGCTTGAAGGAGTCATTTTTAATCTCTATACAGTCTTATTAGCTTTGCAGGAATTGATAGGTGTGCCAAGTAAAATCAGGGCAACGGGGGGATTTGCGCGCTCGGAGTTATGGAGGCAAATGCTTGCGGATATTTTTAATCAGGAAGTAGATGTGCCAGAAAGCTTTGAAAGCTCTTGTTTAGGAGCAGTTGTACTCGGCAGATATGCACTCGGTGAAATTGAAGACCTATCCGTTGTATCAAATTATGTGGGAACTACACATGTCCATACGCCGGTTAAAGCAAATGTAGAAAGATACGAGGAATTACTGCCAATTTACATCAATATATACAGAAAATTGGAGACTGAATATAGCAGTATAGCAGCTTTCCAAAACAAATGGATTAATCATAAATAAGTTGATTTGAAAATAACATTGTCGAATAATATTGACAGCATTCGCGTTTTCACTGTATCCTTTATACAGGAATAATTTAATTTAATACAAATCCTCATCGGACTAAAAGATGAGGTAGAGGTCGCGGATTTTATTAGTAAACTAAAAAGAGAGCCGGAAAGCTTGCTGACTTTAGTTGAAAGGAAAATCTGCCGAAGCGCTCTTTTTTTCCGAAGAGAGCAGCTGGGACTGTATCCGAATAGGTGCAGGACTGTCATGGAATATATACATCGCGATATGTATATATTCCATGGAGAACTATCCATTTATTGTCTGGTGTGGCTAATCATAAAATGTTGCACACCTTAACAATAAGGTGTGTTTTTTATTTAGTTTATTTACACAGAAATGGATAATTCAAAAATAGAGAGTAACATGACAGCTTTGGAAGGGGAATTATCGTGCACAATAAGAAGCAACTGGGTTTTTGGATTTTAACGGCATTTGTAGTCGGCAATATGGTTGGGTCTGGTATTTTTATGTTGCCGCGTACGCTGGCAGAAGTAGCTAGTCCTGCCGGAGTAATTATGGCATGGGGATTAACAGGATTGGGTGTACTAACTATTGCGCTGGTTTTTGGGAATCTGGCTGTTCGTAAGCCACATTTAACAGGTGGCCCTCAGATTTATGCTAAGGAATTGTTCAAGGAAAATTCTTTAGCCTCAAGATTATCCGGGTTTATGTCTACATGGGGATACTGGATTGGTAATTTTGCAGGTAATATTGCCATCATCACTACGTTTGCAGGGTATTTATCTACCTTCTTCCCAAGTTTGACTAGTACGGCTGAATTGTTCAGTATAGGGAATTTTAGTCTAAAAGTTGGCAATGCTTTAACATTCCTTGTCTGCACAATCATGCTCTGGGGCGTTCATTTCTTTATTATGCGAGGCATAGAGAATGCTGGTAAATTAAACTTTGTGGCGACTGCGGCAAAAGTACTTGGATTTGGATTATTCATTGTAATTGGGCTATTTGCCTTTGAACAATCTAATATTGTACCGTTTGCGGAAACTCGTATAATTGATGGTGAGAGTCGGGGATTACTCAGCCAGGTAAATTTTGCTGCCGTCTCAACCTTATGGGCTTTTGTAGGGGTTGAATCTGCTGTTGTATTCGCATCAAGGGCGAAGAGAAAGGCAGATGTAAAGAGAGCGACCATTTTAGGGCTATTGATTGCCCTGGCTATCTATATGGGAATCAGTACACTTGTTATGGGATTATTAACACAGGATGCACTTATCCATTCAGAAAAACCATTAATCGATGCAATTGAAACGGTGCTGGGACCTGTTGGTGGGAAAGCATTGGCGGTCATTGGATTGATCAGTTTATTTGGTTCAACAATTGGCTGGATCTTGTTAAGCGCTGAAATCCCGTATCAGGCAGCAAAACAAGGTTTATTTATCCCTAAGTTTTTACAGGTCAATAAGCGTGGGATTCCTAATTTCTCTATGATTGTTTCAAATGGTTTAGGTCAATTATTTATTTTCTCAACTATTTCAAATTCAATTGCTCATGCATTTGACTTTATTATTTATATCGCGACACTTTCTTATTTAGTGCCATATTTAATTTCCTCCTCATTCCAACTGAAATTAGTTTGGACTGGCGAGACATATAAATCTGATGAAATGCGTTCACGAATTATTGATGGTACCATAGCCATATTGGCGACGGCATATTCCATTTGGGTGATCATCAAAGGAACGGCTGATTTAAAAACATTTATTTTCGGTGTTATCCTTCTGGCAAGCGGAATCCTATTCTATCGTTTACTGCCTAAAAATATGGAGGAAGTTAAACAACACGAGAACTATTATTTGAAAAAATCTTTTTAACTGTAATAAGAAGCAAACCCATTGTTAAAAGTGGGTTTGCTTTTTTTGGTATTATTTAAAAGTAAAACGGTGTTATGAAAACTGTTATCGGGAGCAATGATAGAGTGTAATCATGTGAGTTTGATAAATTGACATACCCAATAGGGTATATTACGATTAGACTAATCGATGAACTAATGGAGGTCTATTAAAATGAAGATTTTAATTGTTGGCGGTGTGGCAGGCGGAGCATCTGCTGCGGCAAGACTGCGCCGTCTAAGCGAAAAAGATGAAATCATCATGTTTGAAAAAGGTGAATATATTTCATTTGCGAATTGTGGTCTTCCATATTATATAGGAGAAGTTATCCAAAACCGTACTAAACTGCTTGTTCAAACAGTTGAAGGAATGGGGCAACGCTATAATTTAGATATACGTAATTGGACAGAAATTATCAAAATCAATCGGGAGCAGAAGACTGTCATAGCCAGAAAAGCAATGACAGGCGAGGAATATGAGGAATCCTACGATGTGCTAATCCTATCTCCGGGTTCAAAACCGGTTAGGCCAGCCATTCCGGGAATCGATGAGGCTAAATCTGTTTATACGCTTCGGAATGTTCCTGATACGGACCGTATCAAAGAAAAGGTAGATCAGGATAAACCTGAGAAGGCTGTTATCATTGGCGGCGGGTTTATTGGGATTGAAATGGCTGAAAATTTACGGGAGCGCGGCATAGATGTAACAGTTATTGAGATGGGAAATCAGGTGATGGCGCCAATTGATTTGGAGATGGCTCAAATGGTCCACACACATTTGCGGGACAATGGAGTTCATTTAATACTTGAGGATGGTGTATCATCTTTTGAGAAGAATGGTCGTATCATTCGCTTGAAAAGCGGCAAAGAAGTAGAAACGGATATGATACTTTTAGCGATTGGTGTTCAACCTGAAAGTACCATTGCGAAAGATGCCGGCCTCGAGCTTGGGGTTCGGAATGCGATAAAAGTCAATGAGCATCTGCAAACATCAGACCCATCTATTTATGCGGTCGGTGATGTCATTGAAGTAAAGGATTATATTAACGGAACGGATACTTATGTGCCGCTCGCTTGGCCTGCCAATCGTCAAGGGCGTTTAGTAGCGGATCATATTCACGGGAAAGAAAGTGTTTATAACGGTACATTGGGCACTTCCATAGCCAAGGTGTTTGAATTGACCGTTGCTTCAACAGGAAGCAATGAAAAGATGCTGAAGCGTTTAGGTATACCATATGAGGTTGTTCATGTTGCACCAAGCAGCCATGCTGGCTATTATCCAGGTGCTTCCCAATTGCATTTGAAACTGATCTTCGATAAGGAAACGGGGAAAATATACGGAGCGCAGGCAGTTGGAAAGGATGGGGTAGA
Source organism: Bacillus sp. z50 (assembly GCF_058313585.1). Classification (NCBI taxonomy): domain Bacteria; kingdom Bacillati; phylum Bacillota; class Bacilli; order Caryophanales; family Bacillaceae; genus Bacillus; species Bacillus sp. z50. The sequence goes on along the minus strand of NZ_JBZFQL010000002.1, from coordinate 630,582 downwards.
TAAACGTATTGATGTTATCGCGACAGCTATCAAAGGTGGCTTAACTGTATTGGATCTTCCGGATATCGAGATTGCCTATGCTCCTCCATATTCCTCAGCTAAAGATCCTGTAAATATGGCTGGTTACGCAGCAACCAATATTATTGAGGGAATGGTCAGCACAGTGCAATGGCATGAAATTGATGAGATTGTGGAAAACGGAGGTTATTTAATTGATGTCCGCTCACCTGCTGAGGTTGCTAAAGGAGCAATTGCCGGCTCGGTCAATATTCCTGTTGATGAACTGAGAGAGCGATTATCAGAGATACCGACTGATAAAGATTTATATCTTACATGCCAGGTAGGTATGAGGGGTTACTTAGCTACCAGAATACTTGAAGGAAACGGCATTAAAGTTAAGAACCTTGATGGCGGATATAATTTGTATTCTAAGGCATTTCCTAAAGAAAAATAATAGTAAATGAGAGTTGGAGCTCCCTTTATGCGATAGTTTAGATTATCGCATAAAGGGGCTTTTTTGAATTGCTGAGACGGTTTGTGTCATGCTTGATTTAGAGCTTGGCTGGATTCAAGGGGCGATCGGCCGGATTCAAGCTCAGATTGGCTGGATTCGAAGAGGAATCGGCTGTATTAAAGCAGTGAATCGGCCGGAATCTAGCCCGATTCGGCTCGAATCGAAGTCGATACAGACAGTAACCAGCTAGAAATTCAATCAGAATCAATTCATTATAGAGGAATCTGCAAGATACGCCTATAATCGAGTAAAAACAATTAGGGGAGTATAAAAATGCCCGGCTGGATATAACCCAAGCCGGGCGATACTTCTTTATCATTAACTTGCCAATTCAGATTCCTTTGGTTCTTTTACTTTTGACATGGCAAGAAAGCTAATTAAGAGCAGTGAAAATCCAGTGATGAGAGGTATATAAAAAGCTGGTATGTAGTCAAGCAAGACACCGAAAAGAATCATCCCAAGCGGTGAGATTGCAGATGCAATCGTTTCAACTAATCCGAAAATACGACCAAGATAGTGGCTCGGGGTTGTACGCTGTATTAATACATGAATAGGAATATTTACAACCATGACGATGGAACCTATCATTCCAAGGACGATGATGTAGTAACTGACATTGGCAATCACAGAAGTCATTTGGAGCATAGGAGGCAAGCCAATCATAATGACAAGTATTGCTAAACCAATTAAGCCCAATCTAATTTTCTTTAATTTATCTTTCATTTCAGGACGTTGTGAAATGATCAATGATGTGATAAGTGCTCCAACAGATACCATCGAAGCAGCAATTCCGTATGATTGAGAAGAAAAATTCAGTGATGTGTTCAGGATGTAGGGGATTGCAACATTTATACCCGCAAAGAAGAAGTTAATCCAAAGTGATACTTTGAGCAGGGAGAATAAAAAATCGTTTTCTTTTAAATAGGAGAAGCCTTCAGCCAAACTTTTCATGAATTGCGTCTTTTCCTGTTGTGCCGCTTTCTCAGTGTACAGGTTGAAAATAATAAATAATTCAATTATACCGGCAAGTATAAAGGTGATTCCAGTTAGCAGAATGATTTCCTCAATTGCTAAGAACCCGTATAAAATACCAGCTATGATTGGACCGAGTATACCGGCAAGCGATGATGCGGATTGATTTAAAGAGCCAGCCTTTTGTATAGATTTATCCCCAGCCATTGAGGGAATGGTTGAAGATGCAGTCACAGAAAAGAAAGTAGAAAAAATCCCTAGCAGTACTTCTGATGTATATAACAATGCAAGTGAGAGCCCCGAAAAGTGAGAATAGGCAATCATAAAAAACATGAGTATTCCGCTAAGAATTTCCGTCAATATAATGATTGTTTTGCGGTTAAAGCGATCTGCAAGGGTTCCGGCAATTGGTCCAAAAATAATTCTGGGAACAGAGGCAAACACAAGAGCAAGTGCAAAACTTGTACCCGAACCGGTAATTTTTAAAATGTATAATCCGATGGCGAATGAATAGATGCTTGCACCAAATAATGAAATAAATTTTCCAATAAAAAACAATAAAATATTCCTTGCGCTTAATCTCTCTTGTTCTGCTTCGGTATAACGTACACTCATGGGCTTTTCTCCTTTAGTTTAAAAGTTTAATGTCATTAAACTTATTATATAAATACTAATTTTTGGAAGTCAACAAAAAGTTTAAAATAATTAAACTTTAATTTGTGGATCAGAATTATTTACCGTATACTTTCCATAAGGAGGGGATAACCATGCTGGGCAATAAAATTAAAACGTTACGGAAAGCTTTAGGGATGACCCAATCCGAGTTGGCTGGAAATCGATTGACAAAAGGAATGCTGAGCCAAATTGAAAACAGTAAAGCAACCCCATCGATGAGCACACTTGAATATCTTGCTCAACAGCTTGGTTGTGAACCTAGTGATCTTCTGAATGAGAAAGAGGATTATCTACCTTTATTAAATGAGATAAAGAATGATAAAAAACAAGAGAATTATTCAGCTATTTACGATAAATTATCCCATGTGGTTTCTGAAAATATGCCTCAGGGAGTAATGGAGGCGAAGTTATACAGCCTTTATGCGGAAGCAGGCCTTTATTTAGATAAACCAAACATGAAGAAATATATCGAATTGGCAGCCTCCTATTTTAAGATGAATTCTTTATTCTTAGACAGTGCTGAAACATTATGGATTTATCATCAGTATCGTTTGTCTCATGGAAATTGGGATGAATCTTTATCCATTTTGAATGAAATTAGAAAATTCTACTCTGGTAATGGACTTGAAGAAAATACGGTATTTCAATTAAAGCTTTTATTGGATGAAGGAATCGTCTTATTAGCGTTGGAAGAATATAAAGAATCCCATACAAGAATGCAGGAAGCCATCGCATTGTCCAAAGAGACGAATGTCTATTATCGTATGGATGATATATACAGGATTGCTTCCAATTATCCGCTTGTGATGAAGGATGATAAGGAGTTTCTTAGATTAATCAGTAAATCTCGTCAATATGCGATTTTTTCGGAAAATAAGATTGCATTGATGATGTTTCCACTTTTATATGCGGTTTATCATAATGAAATAACAAAAGACTACAAAAAAGCTATTCACTACCTAGAAGAATTTGCGATAAATCCGGAAAAGATAGACGAACTTTATTATCTGGAATATGGGAAAGCACTATATGGTCTGGGAGAAATTGATCGAGCTTTGGAAAATCTGCTTAAATGTCATCTATCCGGTGCGTTGGTGCATCCAATCGATGTAGGAATGGTACAGTCTGCAGGAATCTATATTGCTCTTTGTTTAAATCAACAGGGCCACAAGGATGAAGCCCTGGAGCAAATTAACAAAACATGTGATTTAATAAAGAATATGCCGAAATCTATTTATTATAAAAGGGCTGTTGAGGTTAAAGAAACATTGCTAAATGATAATGGAACTGTACATTGAAATTATGTGTGGCTGTTCATTCAGTTCCTTTTTCCATTTGTTTCAAAGATTTAGGTTAACGTTTGTAAACGCTTCACCTAAATATACAATGTCGTTAGGACACAGTGGTGATAATAATGTTGACAGATGGTAGTGGGCTTTTATTTTATGTTCCAATCCATTCATATCTGGCATTCAAATGTCTATTAAGATTTTCGGTTAGTTTACTTACCCTATTCGGTCATTGCTTCGCAAGAACTCTTCCTATCCCTCTAATATCTCCCTGGTTACTTCCCCTGCACAAGAATAATCTTCTGCAATAATAGTTGCCTGTAAATTTAACCTATTAAACTTCTATGCTGAAACATATAAAATTCTCCATAAAATAGCTCCTAATACAATATGATGATGGGCTTGATACCTTTATGCTGGAAAATATAATTATTTTTCAAGTAAAATAATTATATAAATTATAATGAATATGATCATACCATCAACTGCTTAAAGTGGAGCAAACGATTGATAGAAAAAGGTGGGTTAATGATGAAAAGGTTACGCATCTTTTTAGTGTTTGTAGCGTTATTGATTATATATGAACCGAGTAGTTTCGCAGAATCAACTCTGCAGCAGCAAATTGACCAAACGCCCATTGGAGGAACATTGATTGTTAAAAGCGGTACCTATGAAGATCCGGTTTCCATTAATAAGCCAATGACCATTAAAGGAACAGAAAATACAGTGCTGAGTTATACAGGAGAGGGATCCTTTATAAACATTTCTGGTGAGGGTGTACAAATATCAAATATTGAAATAGAGGCAACACGCCTACCAATTGAGGAATCTGCAATTGTGCTGGCTGGAAATTATCATAAACTTAACAATCTCACAATCAAGTCAGCTGGGACTGGTATTAAACTGGATAAGGCGAATCATGTAAGTGTGCTAGAAAGTTCATTTACAGGGACATCTGAAGGCCATGCTATTAATCTGTGGGAGTCAAATTACAACACGTTCGGTAAAAATTCAATACGGAATGTTCAGGATGGATTTTATGTAGAATACAGCCACCATAATACATTTAAAAATAATAAAATTTGGGATGCCCATTATGGGGTGCATTTAATGTATTCCAATTCCTGTTTGATTGAAGAAAATGAATCATTCAATAACTTTACCGGCGCCATGATTATGGGGGCTGAAGATGCAATGGTACGTAAGAATACATTCACCGAAAATAATGAAAATGTGAATTCTCAGGGTTTGTTACTATATGACTCTAGGAATGTTACTGTTGAAACAAATGAGATTCACAATAACCGGATTGGCATATTTATTGAAAAGGCCAATGTGAATACCGTTAAGGATAACAGGCTGCAATCAAATTTTGTAGGTATTCAGTTTAAAGAATCAGAGAATAATCGAATCTATCAAAATGATTTTCTGGGTAATGTAAATGACGCTCAGGCTATTGAAAGTGAAGGGAATCAATTGGATGGGAACTACTGGGACGCATCAGCGAAAATAGATTCAGACGGAGATGGTATAAGTAATTTAATCTACCGAGCCGATCCTTATTTTCTGGCTTTGACAGAGGAAGTTCCTGAGTATCAACTCTTTTTTCAGGCACCGGGCATGACAATTCTGCAAAAAATGCTGAAAAGTACCGATGAAGAGCTATTAACGGACTCAGGTCCCTTAATGGACCCTATCCAATCAAACAATCAAAACAATCAAGCTGATCTGCCAGTATGGATAGTCAGCGGATTATTGTATATAGGCAGTTTATTTCTATTCATAAAAGGGAGGAAACAACGATGAAACAATCATTATGGAAAATTGCGTTAATCGGAATTGCAGTTATGCTTATGTCTGCTTGCGGTAATGAATCGACTGAGCCAGTGGAAATTGATTCGAAGACTGACACATGCGCAAACTGTAATATGTCGGTTGCGGATAATCAGCATGCAACAGAAATTATCTTAACTGATGGTAAAACATTTGTTTTTGATGATATCGGTTGCATGTTTAATTGGACAGATGAAAACGAGAATAAGGAAATTGAGAAGACCTTTGTACGTGATTATCATTCTAAAGAATGGATAGAATTTGAAAAATCCTATTTCGTATATGGAGAAGAAATCAAGACGCCAATGTCATACAATGTAATTTCTTTTGAAGACCAATCAAGTGCTGAAGAATTTGCTGAAGAATCAGGGGGAAGTTTATTATCCTATGAAGATTTACAAAAACATGATTGGAAACAGCATAAAGAGATGAATCATAAGGAAACGGACAGTCATAGCCATAGTTAACAGGTGAAAAAAACAAGGCAGCCGGCATGGTTGCCTTTTATTTAGATGTCGTCACGGGAGGTAAGAAGAATGTGGAACATATGGAGCTCTGAATGGAGAATGACATCACGGGGCCGTTCGTATTATTCAATCGCCATTCTATGGATTGTTGTCATTTCTCTTTTATTGGCATTGGAGCGGACAAATGGAGCAATCTCAGGATATACAAATATTACGGGAACAGTCGTTAATATTATGTTATATATATTGCCATTATTTATGTTGATTTTTGGCTCTTTTTCAATAGCTAATGAAATGGAAAATGGCCAATGGAGATTATTATGTACGTATCCATTAGATATCGTCTCCTACTTCTTTGGTAAACTTGGAGGCCAGTTTACTGCCCAGGCAGTGTGTTTTTCACTGGCGTATTGGTTGAGTATGGTAATTGGGTTGCTGACTGGGATTGATATTTCGTTAACTTGGATGCTTGTGCTTTTTCTATTTAGTATGCTGTTAATCTTGTTTTTCCTGACACTTGGCCTTTTTATAGGATCATTTGTAAGCACGAAATGGCAGGCACTTACTCTATCTGTTGCAGTCTGGTTTCTTCTTATTATGATATGGCCGACTGCGTTAATTGCTATTTTAGGTGCTTTACCTTATTCAATGATAGGAGTGCTTATGAAAATTGCGATGATCATAAATCCAGCAGAATTCTTACGCTTTTTCTTGGTGATTAGATTGGACGGCGGTTCTATCTTCGGCCAAGCCTATGATGGATTGGTTCCGCTATTTAATGAAGGAATTGTATGGGGTGTACTATTCTTATATGCGTTTGTATTTATTGCTGCGTTAGGCTTTATTGCAATTTGGTATTTAAAAAGGAGAAGAGCACAATGACAGGGTTAGAAGTGACTGATATCTCAAAACACTATAAAACCAATACAGCGTTGCAGCCATTTTCGTTGGCAGTGAAGGAAGGGCAATGTGTTTCTTTATGCGGAGGGAATGGTGCTGGAAAAAGTACTATCCTGAATATTTTGGCCAGTATCTCTTCCCCCTCAGCCGGAACCGTTCTGTTGGATGGGGTCAATATGACTGCACAAAATAAAGAATATGTATCATTGATCGGTTATATGCCTGATGAATTTTATGCTCAGGGCGACATGAATGTGGGAGAGTTTATGTCTTTTTATGCAGCTATCCGAGAGATTTCCAATGAACGAGTGAGAGAGGTGATTAATCGTTTGGGATTAACCGACAAGCGGAAAGAGCTCGTAAAAAATCTTTCTAAAGGAATGAGACAAAGGTTGTTATTCGGCCAATCGATTTTAGCTGAACCAAGACTTTTAATTATGGACGAGCCGACCAATGGGCTCGATCCTTACTGGATTAATGAATTTATAGAAATGATTAAAAAGCTTAAAGAAGCAGGCACGATTACGATTTTCTCTACTCATATGATGGATGTTGCCGCAGAACTTGCCGACCGGGTGTTATTCATTGAAAAGGGGCAGCTGGCTCAATCACTTGAAAATGATTTTTCTGATATTGATGGTTTTACGAAAGAGCTATCAACCTTGTACAGACAACGAATATAAAAGGGTGGACTGCAGCCGTGCTCTGTAAGACGTACGGTTGAATTATATTTAAGAATAACAATAGGCATGAGTTCGAAAGATTCCGAAACTCATGCCTATTTTACGATCCATTATATATTCTTAGGTTCAGTCACTTCAGCATCTGGAACATCAAGCATATTTAATAAGAAGATAAAAATAGGAATACCTAAAATCAAGCCCCATATTCCAAGGAAATGTTCACCGAACACCAATACCAGGAATGTGAAAAACGTAGGTAAATGAGTTTTGGCCGACATGAATTTAGGATTTAGTACATAACTTTCCAAAGCATGTATGGCTGCTATTAGGATAACTATATATAAAACATGCACTCCTCCGCCAATATTATAGGCAATTGTACAAAGAGGAATTAAGGAAATAATAACACCCGCAACAGGAATAAGTCCCAATAGGAAAATCATAAATGCGAGCCCTAATAGCTGTGGAAATCCTAAGAAATATAGAATAATAGTCGATAATATAGCATTAACAAATGCAATTAAAAATTGAACTTCAATAACTTTACCAAATGAATTTACAAAGATATTACCTAAATACTCTAATTCAGTGAATAAAACGCCCAGTTTGCTTTTCTTGAATGAACCGGTAAATCGTTTGATTTTTTCCTTTTCCAAAAGAAAGAATAAACTTAGCAGCAGAGCTAAAAATAACTGCAGGCTTAATTTACCGATATTCGCAGCATAACTGTACAGTGCCACTGCATTTTCCTCAATTTCAGAAGGTGATACAAATTTCTGCATTGCACTGATCACAACATCGATTGCTGTGTTATCAGGCGGGTGTTTATAAAAATCAATAATTACTTTTACAAGGTCGGTTATTTGCATTGTAATAATAGGTATGTATTTATATACGATCATAACCAAAGAGGAAATTATGACTGTGTAGAGCAGGAAAATTATTATTTGTGGTTTAACTCGTATTGGGCTGAATTTTGATAGGGACGATGAAATGATTCTCTCCAAACCGCCCATTAAGAAAATAAAAATAAAAGTGAATAGAACTAAATTCATCATACCTCTAAGGGCATAGAAAATCCCTATCAAAAATAAGATGGTGAGAAAACGGACGAACCCTCTGCTTTTTATAAATTGGTTGAGTGAAAACATAAACCTGTTGTTTCTCCTTTCGGCAGCACCGTATGCTTGATATGTTAATTATATCTGTTAGTAGTACGGTTTATAAGAGGGTTTGAAAATAATTTTTAAAAAATTGGTGGAATATAGGGAATGTTCTATGAATATATGTATAAACTGTTCGGGCATACGTTTCAATATTGTGCTTAATGGATAAATAAGTAGATAAATAGAAATGTGCATGGGAGATGAAACGTATGGCGTTATCTGAAAAATCAAAGGGTAAAGTTGCAATCGTTACTGGTGGAGGTTCTGGGATTGGCGCAGCCACAGCTAAGAAGTTTGCGGACAATGGCATTCGTGTCTGTATTATGGACATAGATCTTGATAATGCAGAGAAAGTAAAGGAAGAAATCACAAATGCAGGAGGAGAAGCCTGTGTTTATCAGGTTGATATCCGTGATGAAGCCCAAATTCGTGAAGGAATTTCACAGGTCATGAATAAGTGGGAAAGGCTTGATATTCTTTTCAGTAACGCTGGTATAAACGGGACCTTATCTTCTATTGAAGAATTTGAAATTTCGGATTGGAATGAAGTAATTGAAACGAACCTTAGAAGCACATTCTTGTTTGTTAAATACTGCATTCCTTATATGAAAGAGCAAGGTGGCAGCATGATAATCACAAGCTCAATCAATGGAAATAGACGGTTCGCTGGTTTTGGTATGGCAGCCTATAGTACTTCAAAAGCCGGACAAATTGGATTTATGAAGATGGCAGCCTTAGAGTTGGCCAGATATAAAATTCGGGTTAATGCTATTTGTCCTGGTGCAATTGAAACAAATATAGATAGCAGCACAACTAAGTCTGAAAGTTTAAAGGAAATCGAAATACCAATCGAATATCCTGAGGGAATGCAGCCATTGGCAGATGGTCCGGGGTCAGCTGAACAGGTAGCGAATTTGGTATACTTCCTTGCATCTGACGAATCAAGTCATGTTTCCGGTACCGAAATATATGTCGATGGAACTGAATCATTACTGTAAGTGAGTTTATTGTAGATTAATTTACATCCAGTAAATAAGATACGGTTATTTGATAAAAGATTCTGTAATTATAGTAATCATCATTTAATAGATAGCACTCAAAAGGTAGCCAAGGCAATGGCTATCTTTTTTGTATCTTTAGCAAGGATTTCTTTTAAACACCGTAATGGATCATATGTTTTGTCTCTTCAGATGCCTCCAAAATTTTTGAAGCCAAGTTACTTAGTTCGTTGGAGGTTTTATAATCCTCTAATGATACTACTGCCTCATAAAATAATGACAACGATTCCGGCGGAATTCATTCACTCTCTGACATATTCTTTGTTTTTATTCCCATACTATAAATATGAAATGTCGAATGCTGTTGCACTATTAGATGGAAGGTGAAAATATGGACCCTATAAAACCCTTTGAGCCGATTTCCGCTGAAGTTATACCAATAGGGGAGGAATGGATCTTCCAGGTTAAATGGGATGGTGTGCGGATGTTAGTTTACAAAATAGATGATGAAGTAGAGCTGGTTAATCGTAATTTAAATAATAGAACAAAGCAATATCCGGAGTTTACGGATTTAGGCAGCTATTGTTCTGCATCCTCTGTAATTTTGGATGGCGAAATTATCGCTATGCAAGATGGAAAGCCATCTTTTCATGAGGTAATGAAGCGGGACCGGATGAACCGATCAGAATTGATTCATCTTTCCATAAAGGAACGACCTGTCATCTATATGATTTTTGATATTCTTTACCTGGATGGAAAATGGGTTATTGATGACGAACTTGCAGAACGTCAAAGATTATTGTCATCTATAATTACGCCAACAGAGAATGTACAGGTTGTAGAAAGCTTTTCGAATGGAGAGGCATTATACGAGGCCATCAAGGAGCAGGGATTAGAGGGTATCGTTGCAAAGGATTTGCGTAAACCCTATAGCTTGAATGGGAAAGACGGTCGGTGGCAGAAGGTGAAATTTTATAAAGACCTCATTGCTATAGTTGGGGGATATGTGACAAAGGGGAGTGAACTGCAATCCTTAGTACTGGGATTGTATGACTCCTCGGGAGGACTCAAGTATATTGGTCGTGCAGGAAAAGGACGCTATAAGCTGGATGAGTGGAAGGTGATTAAAGAATTTATGGAAAAAGCCTTACAAACTGAAAATCCTTTCACCTCAAAAGTGGGAAATACAAAGCAGTATCACTGGATACAACCCATTTATACAGTGAAGGTCTCTTATCTGGAATGGACAGAATCTATGACATTAAGGCAGCCTTTATTAGAATCATTTGTCGACCGTAATCCAAAGGAATGTTTATTGGAGCTTGAGATATGAGATATACAGGTCTATGTTTTTTAACTAAATATGATAGTGAAAATAAAGTCTGTACAGTGGCAGTTCTTCATGAAGAAAAAATCATTGAGGTTGCTGAAGTAAAAGAAGCTTTTACTGATGAAGAGCGCGAGGCAATTTTAGGTATTTTACATCAAACTGGGAAAGCACAGCAAAACCAAATTTATAAGGTCCCTCCTGGTATTTGCATTCAAGTGGCATACAAGGCAGTAACAAATTATAAATTAAATTCTCCGGTCTATATAAGCCTGGCGGTGACTGAGAATTGGACAGCCTGTACATGGACGAAATTAGTACTGTCCCAATATGAACAGGTAGCCATTACGAATCCATGGAAAATCATCTGGACAGAGCAATCAGTGACCAAAGAAATGTATTTGGAATACCTTCTTACTGTCGCAGACTTTATGCTGCCCTTTTTAAAGGACAGGCACTTAACAGTTAAAAGATATCCAGAAGGTGTCGATTCTCAGGGATTCTATCAAAAAGCAACACCTGACTATGCACCTGATTTTGTAAAAACGGATATGAACCATGATATTAACTATACCGTATGTAATAATATCGAAACTCTTTTATGGCTCGGGAATCAGGCAGCCATTGAATTTCATATTCCCTTTAATGATATTAAAAAACAAAATCCGGCAGAAATCGTGTTTGATCTTGATCCACCTGAACTAGGCGATTTACGCTTGGCTGTAAAAGCTGCACTGGAAATGAAACAAATACTCGATCAATTTCAGTTAACGGCTTTCGTGAAGTTATCAGGCAGAAAGGGGATTCAAATTCATCTTCCATTGAAGGGAGCTACAATCAGTTATGCGGAAACACGTATATTTACCGAATTCATTGCTCTCTATCTAATTAATCGTTTTCCGGACAATTTTACAATAGAACGGATGAAAAAAAATAGAGCAAATCGTCTCTATATAGACTATATTCAACATGACAAAGACAAGACGATTATCTGTCCGTATTCACCGAGGGAAACAGCCTTCCCCTCTATTGCAGCGCCATTGTTTTGGGATGAAGTAAAGAGCGGGTTGCAGACAGAGCATTACTCAATGAAAACTGTTAAGGATAGATTAGTAAAGGGAATGAATCCGTTTGAAAATTACTTTACAGTTGATCAATCGAACCAAATGAAAAAAATCATAGACTTCATTAAAAAAGAACATAAACCATAACATCACCTTGAATAATCATTTTAAAATTAATTAGTTTGGATATAATATACAAAAAAAGGAAGGTGTATTTATGCATACAATTTGGAAGGGAACCATTAGTTTTGGTCTTGTCAGTATACCAATAAAGCTTCATGCGGCAACGGAGAATAAAGATATATCCCTGCGCACCTTACATAATAAATGCCATGCGCCTATCAAATATTCGAAAGTATGTTCAGTTTGCGGAGAAGAGGTGAGCCAAGAGGATATTGTTAAAGCCTATGAGTACGTGAAAGGAAAATATGTTGTGCTCGATGATGAAGAACTGGAAAAATTGAAGAAAGAGCAAGAGGACAAGGCAGTTGAAATTATCGATTTTATCAAAATAGATGAAATCGATCCTATTTATTTTGATAAGAGTTATTATATGTCACCAAATGAGGGCGGTACAAAAGCTTATTCCCTGTTGAGGAAGGCGTTGGAGGAATCAGGAAAAGTTGGGCTGGCGAAAATTACGATCCGTGCAAAGGAGTCGCTTGCTGTGGTCAGAATCTTAGAAAATACTTTACTAATGGAGACCATTCATTTTCCTGATGAGGTAAGAAAAGCTGCAGATGTACCCAATATCCCCGCTGTTGAAGAAATTGTACAGAAGGAATTGGATACAGCTATTTTATTAATCGATCAGTTGACTACCACATTTGATCCATCTAAATATCATGATGAATACCGGACAGCTTTACTTGAATTGATTGAGCAGAAAAAACAATCCGATACGGTCACACCTACAGCTGGAAAGAAAACAGCATCAAATGTTGTTGATCTTATGGCAGCACTCCAGGCATCTATTGACCAAACAAAACCAGCAACAAAGCCAGCCAGAAAAAGAGCCCCACGCAGGAAAAAAGAGACTTCCTGATTTATTTTGAATAGATAAGCTTGTTTTAGAAGCCGTTTCTGTAAAGAAACAGGCTTTTTATTATTATCCAATAATTCAGAAAATATAAACTTTTGTTTTCCTTTTGAAAGACCAGGTTTATTTCTATGGGTGAAAAGATTCATTTTTAATAGCGAATTGTAGTTTTATTAGCAAAAAGTATGTCGAAATTACTAGAAAAATGGACTTTATTAAATATATTACAAGATCGAAATTCCGCGAAATATAAATGTAATGTTTGAATGGTAGAAAAAAATTGTCAGATTGATATAATAAGGCAGTACCAATCATTGGTTTGATTGGCAATTATATATATGAATTTTTAATAGTCACTTATATAGAGAGAAGCAAGATACAAACTAACATGTGAGACATTGAAAGGGGATCATTGCTTGAAGAAGTCATTTATTGCGTTTAACATTGCTTTAGCAGTTGGTGCAGGGTCATTATTATCAGGAGGATATGCTACGGCTGCATCCTTATCAGAATTAGAGAAAAAAGAGAATCAAATTAGAGGCGAAAAAGAGAAAGTAAATCAAGATATTAATCAAACAAACGAATCTATCGGTCATGTAGTAGATCAGCAAACTGATTTAACAGCACAACTTAAAAAGCTGGAATCAGAGATTACTGAAACGAATTCAAAAATTGACAAGATAAATACAAAAATTGATAACACAAAAAAGGATATTGAACAATTAAGAAAAGATATCGTAGTACTTGAAGAGAAGATTGAAGCAAGAACAGAATTATTAAAAGAACGTGCTAGATCCTATCAGGTTACAGGCGGTAAGATGAATTATCTGGAAGTTGTAGTGGGAGCGAGCAGCTTTGGCGACTTTGTTGAACGGGTGAATGCCGTATCTACAATAATGGAAGCTGATAATGATCTAATCGCTGAACAAGAAAAAGATAAAAAGGATTTAGAGAAGAAAAAGCAAGAAGTAGAAACTAAGCTTCAAAGTTTAGAATCTATGAAAAAAGAATTAACAGATTTGAAGGCAAAACAAGAAAATCAGAAGCAAGAAAAAAATAAACTAATGAAAAAGCTTAAACTTGAAGAGAAACACTTGGAAGAGCATAAATTAAGTATGGAAGAAGAATCTTCTATCTTAGCTGCCCAAGAAACAGCTTTAAGCAAAGCGATTGCGCAGGAAAAAGAACGTCAGGCTATAGTTGCCAGACAAAAAGCGGCTGAGGCGGCTGCAGAAAAAAAACGTCAGGCTGAACTTGCAGCACAAAGAGCAGAGGAAGCTAAAAAGAGTGAATCCTCTTCTAGTGCATCTACAGGAAGTTCATCTGTTAAAAAATCTAGTGCACCAAAAGTCAGTGAACCAACATACAGTGCACCAGCTTCAAGCAGCTCATCTGGCATGTTCATGAAACCATCTGCAGGGTATTATACTTCTGGATATGGTCCAAGATGGGGAAAATCACATGGCGGAGTTGATATTGCAACATCTGGTACTGTTCCAATCGTGGCAGCTGCAAGCGGTGTTGTATCTAGAGCTTACAAATCTTCCAGTTATGGTAATGTAGTATTTATCACTCACTATATTAATGGACAACAATACACAACTGTGTATGCGCATATGAGAGACAATAGTATGAGAGTAAGTACTGGACAAACTGTCAGCAAGGGTCAACAAATCGGTTTGATGGGGAATACTGGACGTTCAACGGGTCAGCATTTACACTTTGAGCTTCATAAAGGACCTTGGACACAAAGTAAAGCCAATGCTATAAATCCTACGGATTATATAAATTGATTTTAAAGGAGGCCATTTTAGGTCTCTTTTTTTGTGCTCTTAAATAAAAAACGAATATCCATTTTGTGGTATTATAAAAATAATGATATTTTACTAAAGATTGAGGTAGGCTATTTCAACAAGACTATCAATGAAACTTGAATAATGAGTAATAATCCCGAAAAAGGGGGAATGTAGTTGAAAAAACAATATCTGCTTTTGATTACAGTCTTATTTGTTTTACTTACTTCATTTTTACCAGCAAAAGCAATGGCAACTAAATGGTTATATCCGTTTGTGGTTTGGGGCGGGTATGTCTATGAGGTAAGTGAAGAATCTGTGACCGAAATTGGGGATGAAATTGGACAAGTAACAAAGTATTCGGATATGGAACCGCAATCGGGTAATTTTTCTAATGCTTATCCGAAAGGTACTAAATACTTTACTATTAAAGAGGTTAGTACAGAGGAAGCGTTAGCCGTACAAGAATCCGATGGTCAATATGTGAAAGCAGATAGAAGAGAAGAATATGAATTTAAACAAGACTTAAATGAACCACAAGACATCCTTAAAGGGATTATTTTTTCATTGGTGGGGATTTTAGCTGGTATTCTCATTTATAAAATTCTAAAGAATCATCTGGATAAAAGGTAAATACTTCTTTCAACCACTGAGATAGCAAAAAGCTATCTCTTTTTTATATGCTATTAGCAACATCCTTACTTAAATAACTCTTTTTTGTAGTGTTTAGTTGACTGGAATTGCTGTATGTAAATCCTTTTTCAATAAACGGTCTCCCATATTCAAACCTCATTTTAACTTGTATAAAAATAAGCCTAAATATTGATTTACCAAAGGCTCTGAATGAAGTATACTAATAGTGTTTAGAATATTTAGAATATTTTGTAAGCGTTTCAATTAAATATTAGAAAGGGGATTAAGATGGAAGAAAAAATGTTATCCAAGGAGGAACAAAAGGGGAAAAGGGATTATTCGGCTATTGTAAAAAGTCCAGAGTTTCAACAACTTTTAAATGAAAAGAAAAAATTTATAATACCCTTAACCTTGTTTTTCCTAATCTTTTATTTTGCACTTCCCATAATGACATCCTATTCATCGGTGCTGAATAATTCTTTCTATGGACATATCACTTGGGCGTGGGTATTTGCATTTGCACAGTTTATTATGACGTGGACGTTATGTATGATCTATTCTAAAAGAGCAACCAGATTTGACCGCTTAAGTGATAAGGTGTTGAAAATAGGGGGTAAACAGTAGATGAATTATACGGCTTTTTTTATGTTTCTCGCTATTGTATTTGTTACTTTGCTCATTACTTATTGGGCTTCTAAAAGAACAAACAATGCGAGTGAGTTTTACACAGCAGGAGGTGGTCTGACCGGTTGGCAAAATGGCTTAGCAATAGCGGGTGATTATATGTCTGCAGCTTCGTTTTTGGGAATAGCCGGTGCAGTCGCTTTAACAGGTTTTGATGGCTTCTTTTATAGTATAGGTTTTTTGGTCGCTTACTTGGTTGTACTTTATTTGGTGGCTGAGCCACTTAGAAATCTGGGCAAATATACATTGGCAGACATGCTGGCAGCAAGGTTTGATGCAAAAAAAATACGTGGTGTAGCTGCTTTTAATACGATGTCTATTTCTATATTTTATATGATTGCTCAGTTGGTAGGGGCAGGAGCACTGATTAAATTATTGCTGGGCTTAGAATATGCCACCTCCGTTTTAATTGTTGGAGCTCTCATGACCATATACGTTATTTTTGGTGGCATGCATGCTACTAGCTGGGTTCAAATTGTCAAAGCTGTATTACTGATGGCAGGGACCTTTATCATTTCATTCATCGTTTTTGCCAAATTTAATTTTAATATTGCAAGTATGTTTGAACAGATGAGTACAGCTACTCCATTAAAGGAGGCGTTCCTGAATCCGGGGGTAAAATACACTGATGGCCTAGATACATTATCGCTAACAATGGGACTTGTTCTTGGAACCGCTGGTTTGCCACATATCCTTGTACGATTCTTTACGGTAAAGGATGCTAAAACAGCGCGAAGCTCAGTTGTATATGCTACCTGGATCATTGGGATTTTTTATGTCATGACCATTTTCCTTGGATTTGGAGCAGCAGCTTTTGTGGGTAATGCTGATATAGTAAACGCGAATGCAGCAGGGAATATGGCAGCACCATTACTAGCCAAGGCTATTGGTGGGGATATATTGTTTGCTTTTATCTCGGCAGTTGCATTTGCGACAATATTGGCCGTTGTTGCTGGTCTTGTATTAACTGGGGCATCTGCGTTTGCCCATGATTTTTATAATGAGATATTGAGAAAAGGAAAGGCAACTGAAAAAGAGCAGGTTAAGATGGCAAGATATGCATCTGTTGGTGTTTCCGTCTTATCGATTCTTTTGGCTTTAGTAGCACAAAATTTAAATGTCGCCTTTCTTGTATCATTAGCCTTTGCCGTGGCTGCCAGTGCAAATTTACCTGTAATTATTTATACAATCTACTGGAAGAAATTTAACACTACTGGTGCTATCAGTGCAATGGTAGTAGGTTTAATCACTTCAGTTGGACTTGTTTTAGTCAGCCCTAACGTGTTTAATCCGGAAGCTGGAGCGGCGATACTGGTTGGTGACCCTTTATTTCCTTTGTCAACACCTGGTCTGGTATCCATTCCGCTAGGGTTTCTGGCTGGATTTGTAGGGACATTATTATCTCGTAAGAAGGAAGATGAAGCGAAGTTCGATGAAATTTTGGTTAAATCTAATACGGGTTTAGATACTATAAAATAGTGGTATGACCTCTTTTAGGTCAAGCATAAATTAGGGAAGGGGCTGTTCGTAGGTTATTTAATGACTTACAGCGGCCTCTTTTTACATGCAATTGAGCCAATGAAAAAGACAGGCAAAGGTACGTACACGTGACTCCTCTGCCTGCTTTATTTATCATTTCCCAAGAAATAACTAAATATTAATCAACTACTAAGATTATTTTTCCTCTCGCATGAGAGGATTCACTTAATTCGTGTGCATTTTTAACACCTTTTTCATTTAAAGGGAAGGTTTCACCAACTACTGGTTTCAATCTTCCCTCATCAAGAAGCTTAGCCAATTCTTTTAGCTGGTTACCATTTGGATTTAACCATACAAATTCTTCTGTAATGCCGTAGCGATTGGCTAATTCTTCGTTTGGCGGATCTACAATGGATACCAATCTGCCGCCTCGACGTAGGATTTTCATGCTGGCAGTTTGAACGGATGTCCCAATTGTATCTAAAACAGCATCGTATTCTGTCAATTTATCTTCTATATTTTCGGTATGGTAGTCAATGCATAGATCGGCTCCTAATTCCCTTAAAAATCCATGGTTTTTTTTGCTGGCTGTGGTGGCTACATAGGCTCCTTTAAGTTTAGCTAATTGGATTGCGTACGAACCAACACCTCCTGCACCACCATGAATAAGAATTTTCTGTCCTTCCATAATTTCCAATGCATCAAATAAACACTGATATGCCGTCATTCCAGCCAATGGGACGGATGCAGCCTCCTTAAAAGATAAATTATCAGGGATTTTCGCAATTAGTAATTCATCAACAGCTGTGTATTCAGCATAGGCTCCATAACGAGTTGTATCGGGACGTGCAAATACCCTGTCTCCATTTGTAAAATCAACGACGTGTTTACCAACCTCTTTAACAATTCCTGCAACGTCCAAGCCTAATATAATAGGGAATTCGAATGCATATTGATCAGCAAGATGGCCTTCTCTTAATTTCCAATCAATTGGATTGACGGATGCAGCTTTTACTTCGATTAAGACCTGATTATCTAATAGAGGCGGCTTTTCAACTACTTTTTCTTTTAAAGCATTCTGTCCGCCATACTCTTCTATTACTATTGCTTTCATCTTGGTATTTTGCATATAATTCCTCCTTGACTGGTAATTAAGGCTTTGGAAATCCTTATTATGTTCATTCCCTGTACAAAAGAAGGTAACCGTTTTTAACGTGTAATGAATAAAAAACAGGAAATTTATCCTAAGAGGATTAATTGAGTTTTTATCTTATAAATGGAGGATTGAGTTATCTAATTTTGAGGAAGGTATGGATTACTGCCATAAGTAAGACGGAGGAGAAGGGAGGGATGATCATCCTCTAAAGAAAATGTCTAAAACATTGCTGCTAGCAGAGGACTTTTTATTATAAAACTCCGAATAGCCACAATGATTGCATTAAACTACGAGAAATTGATTATTTTGAATATCAAACATTTTTGACAGACCGGTTCCTGTCATAGAAACTTCTTTTTGGCTGGCATCAAGGCTTCCACATTTAAACATCCTGATTGTGACAAAGCAAATCACTCCTTTTATGAAGATAATTTCCGATATAATTATAACATTAAAAAACATGTCCCAGTTGCCTATATAGGCGTGGGACATGTTTTTTAGGTAGCTGCTTTTTCATCACTCTTTATAAATTTGAGAACAATAAAGAATAAAATCAATGAAATAGCACCAAAGCTATAAAAAAGATAAGATTGATTATGCTTCATAAAATAAGACATGAGTGGAGGACCTGCTGCTACACCAAAAAATCGTGCCGAGCTGTAAAAAGATGTGATTGTTCCTCTTTGTTTTTTATCGATGTTTTCAGTAATAATTGCATCCAGTGACGGTAAAATCGTCCCAAGGCCGGCACCAAAAATCGATAATACTCCGATTAATATATAGATATTATCGAAATAAGTTGTAAAGGTGATGGCAATCGCGCTAACAATGATAGAAGCCAGAATTAGGATTTTCATTAATTTAATATTATCTTTTATTTTTTTTCCGGTGATAAATGAAGCAACACACAAGAAAAATAGGGGAACAGCAAGCACAAGTCCCTTTTTAATTTGATGAATATCATACTTGGATTCAAGTATGGAAGATAAATAAAACTGGATGGCAAACAATATTAACATGACGAATGCCCCTGTCAGGAATACACTGTATAACCATGACCCATCCTTCTTAAATATTTTTTTGGTATCCTTTAAAAATTCTTTTAGTGTAGGAGGTTCTTCTGTTTTCTTTGGCAACTTTATACAAAAAAGAATCATAAAAAATGTGACTAAACTTAAAAAAGAGATAGCAAAGAAAGGAAGAAACCATAGAGAAATGGCTAATGCAGCTCCAAGTACGGGACTTAAAACTTTTCCAAAGGTATTGGATGTTTCCACAATTCCCAGAACAGAGCTTGCTTTATCATCGTCTTTAAAAAGATCGCCAACTAAGGGTAATATGATTGGAAAAGCACCAGATGATCCTATTCCTTGAATGATCCGTCCTATTATAATGACCATAAATGGATTTTCCATTTTCCAAGAGGCAAAGCCTGATACTAGCCCGCCGATAAAAGCTAAAACTAAACTAGGCAGTAAGATCATTTTCCTCCCAAAACGGTCGGATAAATATCCTGCAATCGGTATTAAAAGGATGGAGGCGATTGAATAGCTTGTAATAATCAAACTGGATTGGAAAGAGGAGATTCCAACTCTCTTTTCTAAAATAGGTAGAACAGGGATAAGCATTGAATTACCTAATGTCATTATTAGTGGCACTGCTGCTATACTGGCCAAACACCAAAAACTAATTTTATCGGTATCCGTTTGTGAACTCATTTAATTCCCTCATCTCTCTAAGCAGTTCTATGCAATTACTTTGCCACACAGGATGAGAAATTATGTACATTAAGTGTTTTTAAATGCTTATCATAAATGGATTGGAATATATATACAAAAGAACTGTGAAGGTTATTCACAGTTCTTTTTTGCCTAATCATCCGAAGATAAAATACCAATAAATCTAAGGATAAAAAGGAACAGGTTAACAAAATCAAGATATAAATTGAGTGCAGCCAATGGGATTTCATCTTCAGGTACTCCGTACTGTTTCATACGGTTCACATCATATAATACGTATCCGCTGAATACGAGTATACCTATAAATGAATAGACAAGCATGGCAGTAGAAGATAAAGGTGAAAAAATATTGAAAATCCCAATAACCAGGATGGCGAGCAATGCGGCTAACAGAAATCCGCTTAAAAATGTTAAATCCCGCTTTGTTGTCGCGGCGTAGAGAGAGAGTCCGCCAAATACAACTACTGTAGCAGCCAAGCTCATGATAATGGGCTGCGGTCCTATTGTTACTAAATAGTTTGCGATTACAGGATATAAGGTGATGCCTGATATAAAAGTAAACGCATATAAGAAACTATATGAGAGAATTTTCCTTCTTCTCACAAAAAACGCCGCAATAAGCATACCGAATTCTATAATCATCAGTGGCAAGAACAAGGATGGAGGAACAAAATTACCTACAATAAAGCCAATTAAAGAAATAGCTAATGATAAAGCGAAAGTTCTGATAACGGCTGGAATGTGATATTTATTGGTTTCCGTATATGAATTCATTTATTTACCTCTCCTTTTATTTATCATATATGTATCTACGATTAACTATATCAAAGGTTTCAAGGAATATCCTGATTTTTACATAGAAATAGTAGAGACAAATACAAATGGATTTTATATAATAAAAATAAGAACATTTGTTCTTTTTTTGGTAGGTGTTGTATATAGCTGTGAATATTTGGGAGTGTTAGGTTCAGGGCTCAAGTGTATACCATTTTATGCTATTCTATGATTATGAGGATGAGGAAAGGGGGAGACTTTGTGAACTTTACATTTATCCATGCTGCTGATATCCATTTAGATAGTCCATTAAAAGGTTTATCAAGATATGAAGGAGCACCAGTCGAAAAGTTGCGCAGTGCTACCAGAGATGCATTTAAAAATATGATTGATTTTGCTATTAAAGAAAAAGTGCATTTCATCATTATTGCAGGTGATTTATATGATGGGGATTGGAAGGATTACAATACAGGTCTCTTTTTTGCAAACGAAATGGCAAGGCTAAAAATGCATCAAATCCCTGTTTATATGATTAAAGGGAATCATGATGC
This sequence comes from Bacillus sp. z50, assembly GCF_058313585.1. NCBI lineage: Bacteria > Bacillati > Bacillota > Bacilli > Caryophanales > Bacillaceae > Bacillus > Bacillus sp. z50. The sequence goes on along the minus strand of NZ_JBZFQL010000002.1, from coordinate 608,846 downwards.
AGCAAGTATCATTACTAAAGAAATAAAACTTCCTGATAATGTTTATATTTTTGATGATAAAAAATGCAAAAGTATGTTTATAGATGAACTTGGAGTGGCCCTACATGGTCAAGGATTTTCAACACGTGCTGTAACAGATAATCTTGCTAAAAGCTATCCGCAAAAGGAAGATGGATATTTCAATATTGGGATTTTGCATACATCGGCAGTAGGCCGGGAAGGACATGAGAATTATGCCCCCTGTTCCATAGAGGACATGAAGGGGAAAGAATATGACTATTGGGCTCTTGGGCATATTCATAAACGGGAGTTTTTATGTGAGAAAAACCCAGTCATTCTCTTTCCAGGCAATATTCAAAGCCGGCACAGCAAAGAGACAGGTCCAAAAGGATGTTCCTTGGTTAAAGTTAGCGATGGTCAGATACAGGAATTAAATCATATATCACTGGATGTATTACGCTGGGAGATCATTGAGATAGATGCGACCCCCCTTGGTGATTACGATCAATTTCTCCAGAAAATCGAAGTGCAGCTGGAAAATTACCTAGATACTGCAGATGGTAGAATGCTCGCAGCCAGAGTAGTCGTCAGTGGCAATACTTCTTTATATCAGGAGCTTATGAAAAATAAAGAAAAAGTATTAAATGACATTAGATCTGCAGCTTTTGCCGTTGGACATGGGCAAATATGGATAGAGAAAATAAAGAATAAAACGGCTCCACCGTTAGAGTCCAATCATTTCTCTGATGAAAATAACCCAGTGACCTCCATTTTTAACTGGCTTGAGAAAAGTGATATGGATGAATTGCTCGAAGATGTAAGAAAAGAGTTTTCTGCGATTACTAACGTATTACCGACCGATTTAAAAAGAGGAGAGAATATGGTTATTCCTGATTCAGTTGCCATGCTGGAAGAAAAACTGGAGGAAGTTAAACAACTGGTGAGCCTTGAGTTACAAATGGAAGGAGGTAAATAAGGCATGCGTTTTGAAGAGTTAAATCTGACTGCGTTTGGTCATTTTACTGATTACCCGGTTAACTTTCAGCCAAATCAATCTTTACACGTAGTGTATGGAAATAATGAAGCTGGAAAGAGTACTATGCTGCGTTCTATTACTCAACTCTTGTATGGCATTCCGCATAATTCTAAGGATTCATTTTTACATCCCAATTCCAATTTACGTATAAAGGCCAGCCTATCCAATTCATCGGGTAATACTCTGTCCTTCATACGAAGGAAAGGAAAGTCAAAGACCATTCTTAATGAGGCGGGAGAAGCATTACCAGATAATGTTTTATTACCGTATATAAATGTGCTGTCAGAGGAAACATTCCGAAATATGTTTGCACTCAATCATGAAACTTTGCGAGAAGGCGGAGAAGCTTTGCTTGAGTCAAATGGAAGCGTCGGAGAGAGCTTATTTGCTGCAGCTTCAGGGATAAATACAGTAAAGAAAATTATGCAGGAATTTGATTCGGCAAGTAAAGAATTATATAAATCAGGTGGTTCAAAACCAAAAATAAACGAATTATTAAAGAAAGAAAAAGAGTTAACTCGCCGACTTAATGATTCGCAAATGCTCGCCAGACAATGGATGCAGCTGGAGGATGATTATCTTCATGGTAAGAAACAGCTGGATGAATTAAGAGAGCATTACCTCCAGGTAGACGCAACTCTAAAAAAATTATCGAAGTTAAACCAAGCTGCTCCTATTCTTATTGAAAGAGACAGATTAATAGAGCAACAAAAGAGCTTCACTGAAATTCCGGATTTACCCAACGATTTTAATTTACAAAGAGAAAATGTATTAAATGAATTAAAACATGCTGATGAAAATGCCAAAATATCCAATACAGAAATAATGGCGCTTGAAGAGAAGTTAGCCAAACTGGATATCGATGAAAAACTTTTAACATGTGAGTCTAGGATTCAATCTCTTTTCAGCCAAGTTGGTGCATACGAGAAAGAGAATAAAGACTTACATGTAAATGAGGCAAAGGCTGAGCAGGCACTCAATCGGATGAACGATATTCTCCTTAAGCTGGGCTATAGTAGGGTAGATAGTGTCAATATTGAGGATTTTAGAATTGCCATTTCTCGCAAAGAAAAAATCCGTATGCTTTATAAGCAATATGGGATTTTACATGAAACGATAAAAGAAATAAATAAACGACATGAAAGTCTAAAGGAAACTGTTGCTTTAAAGCGTGCGGAATGGGAAGGTTTTGGAGAAGTAAAGAATATTGCCAAGCTTAAACTTGTGCTTGACCATGCCCAGATAGAAGGAAATATTGAAAAAACCATAGATGTTTTATCAGAGGAAATGAAGGATCTTAAAGACAAATCAATGGAAGAGCTAAACTATTTACCACTATGGGATGGTTCGGTAGAGGAGTTTGATTCCTTTTACATTTCCATTTTAGAAGAAACTATTAATCAGTACATCGGGCAACTTGAAAGATTTAATGAAGATAAAACAAATTTAGAGCGCAGTATTAAGGTTGAAAAAACGATTATTTTGGAAGCGGAGAAATCGATTGCTGAATTAGAAGCTTTGTCTGTTATTCCTACAGAAGATGATTTAGAGAGAACCCGTCAGATTCGCGACCATGGTTGGAGCTTAATTAAGAATAAACTTAAAGGTGAAGACATTGATCGTGAAGCAATTAAGGAATACTGCAGTCAGCAAGAGGTAGAAGAAAAATTTGAGCATGATTTAAAAACAACGGATGAACTTTCAGATACTATGTGGAAAGAATCTGCAAAGGTGGGCATGAAGAATAAGTCGTTGCAGGATATAAAGAGATCTGAAACCAAAATTGCAGCTGCAGAGACACAGCTGCAGTTCCTTAAAGATGAGATGAATCTGTTTTTTCAACAGTGGAATGAGCTATGGCAGCCGTTCGGTATTGAGCCATTATCGCCAACTGAAATGAAAGAATGGGTAAGAAAATACACGGTTATTAAGCAGAATCAAGGCGAATATAAAAAGAAACAGAAACTTTGGGATGAGCTGACAGAAAAACGATTGGCTATCAAAAGCCGTTTATACCTTGCCCTGTCAGAAGTAATCGATGATCTAGATACTCAAGTGTCAGAATGGACACTCACAGACTTAATAAGAGAAGCAAATAGAGTAGTCCATTTAGCAACAGAGCGTTTCAATGAGAAGAATTCATTGGAAAAAGAGTGGAAGAGCAAGGCTGCTGATCTTAAACAAATCGAGCAGGAGCTGGCGAGCAAGCAAAGTGAATTAGTCAATTGGAGAGAAGCATGGGAGGATGCTACTAAACCCTTGCAAGTTGAAAGTCAGGCTCCGATTGATTACACAATGGAAAGGCTTGATAAGTACAATGAATTGACTACTACGTATGATGAATGGGCAGATATCAATAGCAAAGCAAAAGCTGGCATGTTATTTGTACAGGATTATGTAGATCATATCAGAATTGTAGCTAACACGTTACAGTTACCTGAACCAATAAATATCCAATCCTTTATCTATGATTTAACGAATCAGTTGCAGGAGCAGAAAAAGTGTAAGCAAAATCAACTCGAATGGCAAGGACAATTGGATAAACGGAAAAAAGAATATCGGTTAGCGAAGGATAAGAAAGAGATGGCGCTTAATCGTCTTGATGAATTGTTACAGACAGCAAGTGTAAAGACCATCGAGGAAATGCAAATTATTGAAGATAAATATCGACAAAAGCAAAAGCTGTCTGCAGAACTGATCAATCTGGAGAAGGTGTTACTTGAGATTGGCAATGGCTTATCGATTCAAGAAATGAAGGATGAAATAGACAAGCTTGATTTAGATTTTATGGAAAGTGAAATGGCAGAATTAAAGGCAGAGCTTGCAGATTTGGAAGAGAAAAGAACGGAACAGAACCAAATCTTTGGTGTATGCAGAAAAGAATATGAAGAAAAGATTAAGGGAAATTCATATGCAGCTGTTCAGGCCGCAGAAGAAAGAGAAAGTATCCTGGCTGAGCTCGCAGAATTGACCGATCAATATGTCCAAAAAAAATTAGCTACATTTGTATTACAGAAGGGAATAGAATATTTCCGTTCCGAAAATCAAAATCCGATTTTAACAAAAGCATCAAAACTGTTTGCAAAATTAACACTGAACTCCTTTGAAGGATTGACTGTTGATTATAATGAAAAGGATGAAGAAGTACTACTGGGTTTAAGAAATAACGAGAAAATTGGAATAGACGCGATGAGTGATGGAACAAAAGATCAATTGTATTTATCCTTAAGAGTTGCAAGCATAGAAAAATATTGTGAGGAAAATGAACCTATTCCATTTATTGTCGATGATATTCTTGTTCACTTTGATAATGAACGTTCAAAAATTACGTTATCTATCTTAAAAGAATTATCGAAAAAAACTCAAGTTATCTTTTTCACTCATCATTATCATTTATTGGATTTGTTGGAGGAAACATTGTCGCATGAGGAGTATCAATTGATTCACATTCATAAAGAGGCCGTCATGAGCTGAAATTAAAAGAAGACCAATTCAAACTTTATGAATTGGTCTTCTTTTTCTTGGTTCACTTTATTATTTTGTATTTTCTTTCTCAGTGATTTCAGAGATTTTATTCATGTTGTCCTGTAATTGAAGCTTTGTGCTTGATTTACTTAAGAACTGATATAACATTCCTACAAATATTGCTCCACCGACAATATTACCCAAAGTAACAGGAATCAAATTGTAGATGGCATTTCCGATTGTAATGGTATCAGGATGTGGTGATACTAATGCAATTGAGAATAATGATAAGTTTGCAATGCTATGTTCAAAGCCTGATGAGAAGAATAAAAATACAACTGCAATCATCATTGCCATTTTAGCTCCGTCACCTTTTACTTGGCTAGGCAAGTAACAAGCTAAACAAACAAGCCAGTTACAAAGGATTCCTTTAAAGAATAAAGCTGAAACAGATCCATGCATTTTATAAGAAACAATTTCGTGCATTAAATGCTCGTTTGGAATGTGGCTGAATATGCCTGTAAGGTAAAATAAAATGGCAAAGAAGATTGCCCCAACAGCATTGCCAAGATAACAAGCGCCCCAGTTTCGGCCTAAATCTCTGAGAGTTACCTCATTACGCATATAAGCGACAGTGAAATAAGCGGTATTACCGGTAAATAGCTCTGCCCCACCGTAAATAATGAGTATTAATGCGATACCAAAGAAAAGTGCCGGGAATAGGTATGCAAAAGGTGAGTCGGCTACCCTGAAATATTCTCCTGTTCTAAAGCAGGTAATGATTACAAACCCTACAAATATTCCTGCCATCATCGCTCTTAAGAAATAATGAAGAGGAAAATGGTCTAACAGCCTTTTCTTTTTCTTTGCAAGGGCAACTAAATACTGTAATCCTTGTTCTTCCATGATGTTAAATTCCTCCTATGCTGAAAAAACGTCTACTAAATAAACTACTATGACTTCTATAATTAATCAATAAGCTTGTGAAATTATTCACTTTTCTGATAGCCTCTTTTATTCAAATAAGGTAAACTTGCGTAAATCTTGTGATTATCTTCCACCGAATACGGGTAAGGTAAGTATAAGGATGGTGATTATCTTGAAAAGTAAAATCTTAAAAAGAGTTATTGCAGCAGCTGCACCTTTCGTGATCAGCTATATTACAAAAAAATTAACCAATAAGAAAAAAGTAGCTTAAAGGACGGGCAATAATGCTCGTTTTTTTTATGTTATCTTACCTTGCCCCAAAGAATTGCGAAATACTTAAACGGACACTAATTGACTGTAATTCACTACATATGAGAAAATATGACTGTTTGATTAAAACTTATGATTCGCCTATTCACATATTATTTTTTTACATGGTATATTTGATAAGATGGATTTTGATTTTAATAAGAATTGTTAAAGTGGTTATTTTCTTTTTACAACATCAAAGTATCATTGGAGATGTAGATCCAAGATGAATAGATTTATGAAGTTTTACTATATATAAAAGGATGGCTTACATGACAAATTTAAAAGAACAGATAGAATCAAGAAGAACCTTTGCAATTATTTCTCACCCTGACGCAGGTAAAACGACGTTAACAGAAAAGTTGCTCTTATTTGGTGGCGCAATCCGTGACGCTGGAACTGTAAAAGGACGTAAAACCGGTAAATATGCGACAAGCGACTGGATGGAAATTGAGAAGCAGCGTGGAATTTCCGTAACCTCTAGTGTTATGCAGTTTGACTATAATGGGACCCGTGTTAATATCCTCGACACACCTGGACACCAAGATTTCAGTGAAGATACGTACCGTACATTAATGGCTGTTGATAGCGCAGTTATGATTATTGATGCTGCCAAAGGGATTGAAGCACAAACATTGAAATTATTTAAGGTTTGTCGCATGAGAGGAATTCCTATTTTCACATTTATTAATAAAATGGATCGCCAAGGTAAATTGCCGCTTGAGCTATTGGCTGAGTTGGAGGAAGTGCTTGGAATAGAATCCTATCCAATGAACTGGCCAATCGGGATGGGTAAAGACTTCTTCGGTATTTATGACCGTTATTATAACCGAATTGAAATGTTTAAGGCTGAAGATGAAGAGAGATACTTAAAATTGAATGAAGAAGGCGAAGTAGAAGATGAAAATCACTCTATTGTTGAGTCTCCTTTATATGAGCAAACATTGGAAGAAGTGTTATTGTTAAATGAAGCAGGAAATGAATTTTCGCGTGAAAAAGTCAGAAATGGTGAATTAATTCCTGTATTCTTTGGAAGTGCCCTTACTAATTTTGGCGTTCAGACATTTTTGGATACGTATTTAGAGTTTGCGCCAAAGCCTCAGCCAAGACCATCATCCGTGGGGCCGGTTGAACCCGTTCAGGATACTTTTTCAGGATTTATATTTAAAATCCAAGCAAATATGAATCCGATGCACCGTGACCGAATTGCCTTTTTGCGCATTTGCTCAGGTAAGTTTGAACGTGGGATGACTGTTCAATTAAGCCGAACAGGCAAGCCTATGAAACTTAATAATTCAACACAATTTCTTGCAGAGGAAAGAAACAATATTGCTGAAGCAGTAGCAGGAGATATTATCGGATTATATGATACAGGAACCTATCAGATTGGTGATACGCTAACTTCAGGAAAAGAAGCATTTTCTTTCGAACGTCTGCCACAATTTACACCTGAAATGTTTGTACGTGTCAGCGCTAAAAATGTATTAAAACAAAAGCATTTTCACAAGGGAATTAATCAGCTTGTACAGGAAGGTGCCATTCAATTATTTAAAACAGTTGGGATTGAATCCTATATTCTTGGAGCAGTCGGACAGTTACAGTTTGAGGTATTTGAGCACCGTATGAAAAATGAGTATAATACAGAAGTTATCATGGAAAGAATGGGTGACAAGATTGCCCGTTGGACAACGAATGAAAAAATCGATGAAAAGCTTTCAAGTTCAAGAAGTCTTTTGGTACGCGATCGCTATGATCAATATGCTTTCTTATTCGAAAATGACTTTGCACTGCGTTGGTTCCAGGAAAAAAATCCTTCTATAGAACTATATAATCCAATGGATCAGCACGAACGTTAACTAAATTTAAGCAGGATTTAGCCTATATAGGGTTAAATCCTGCTTTTTTCTGTTATATAACAATTAACCGTTGACATATTTTTCTAAATATTCTTACAATAGTGGAAAGAAGATTAGGAGAGTGAAACAATGAAACATGTCTATTTTTTTACCGGGTTTCCAGGTTTTATTTCAAATCAACTAATAAGAGAGCTAAAAAAACAGGATCAGTTATTTAATAAAGTGATTGCTATTGTACTGCCGTCTGTGTGGCATAAGGCTGTCAGTGAAAGATTAAAAATTATAAACGAGTTCAATTTAGATGAAAATCAGTTTATCCTTATTGAAGGAGACATCACCAAACCCGGTTTAAACATCAGTAAAAAAGAAAGCGGTTTCAAAAAGGGAGAAATTACCCATTTTTTTCACTTAGCTGCGATTTATGATTTAGCTGTTCCAAAAAATATAGCCTATTTGGTGAATGTCGATGGAACACACAATGTAAATGATTATGTATTGACCCTTCCTAACCTATTGAGGTATACCTATTTTAGTACAGCTTATGTAGCTGGAAGACGTGAAGGAAAGCTGTATGAGCATGAATTAATTAAACCAGATAAATTTAAAAATTATTATGAAGAAACCAAATATGAAGCAGAAGTCCTTGTTCGAAAGATTATGGATCATGTTCCTGTTACAGTCATTCGGCCGGGTATCGTAAAAGGAAATACCCTAACTGGAGAAACCATTAAATTTGACGGCCCATATTTTATATTAAATTTCCTCGACAGAATCAGATACCTTCCAATTATCCCTAATATAACTAAGTCAACCTGTGTGATCAATTTGGTTCCTGTTGACTATATAATAAAAGCAACAGCTTATTTAACTTTAAGCCCTAAAGGTGCTGGAAAAACATATCATTTAACGGATCCTAATCCATATACGGTTACAGATATTTATAAGTTGTTTTTGAAAGGGTATAATGGAAAACGACCAATTGGGTATTTGCCGTTCGGGCTGACGAAAATGGCTTTATCAATCAAGCCAATAAGAAAGTTTCTGGGTGTGGAAGTTGAATCACTTGATTATTTCACCTGGAAAGGAGAATTTGATTGTGTACAGGCACAGGCTGATTTAGCTGAAGGAGGCATTGTATGTCCTGATTTTAAGGAAGGTGTAGTGCCAATGGTTGAATATTATAGAGCCAATAAGAACAATCGGGCGTTTCATATAGAGATTACATAATTAGAGGAGGAACAAAGTTGGAAGCCTTGAAAGAAATGGTAAATGTATATGCTCCTGCAACGGGAGAACTGATTATGCAGTATGAGGAGATGCCGGCTAGTCAAGCTGGTGAAATAATGAATAAATCCAAAGGGGCTTTTCTTTCGTGGTCACAATTAGATATAGACGAACGTTTACGCTATCTAAAGCAGTTGCGGCATACGATTGTGAATAGACTTGATGAAATTGCTGAGCTCATTTCAAAGGATACAGGGAAAGTCAAAACAGATGCATTAGTGGCTGATATCATGCCTGCCCTCGATGCTATTAGTCATATTGAAAAACATGCGAAAAAAACATTTAAGGCACAAAAGGTTCGTACACCTTTTTTGTTAATGGGTCATAAATCGAGTATTCATTATATGCCAAGAGGCTCTGTGCTTGTTATCTCACCATGGAATTATCCATTCCTTTTGGCTATGGTTCCTGTTGTATCCGCGCTTGCAGGCGGTAATACGGTTATTTTGAAACCATCAGAAGTTACTCCGGCAGTGGGTAAGTTAATTGAAACATTGTTTAAAGAAGCTGGATTTCCTGATCATGTTTTTCAAGTAGCCCATGGCGGTAAGGAACTTGGTGCCAGTCTTACGAAGCAAAAGCCTGATTATATCTTTTTTACAGGGTCTGTAGGTACGGGACGTATTATTCAGGAAATAGCAGCACGAGATCTTATCCCAACCACTCTTGAGCTCGGTGGAAAGGATCCAATGATTGTGTTTAGTGATGCTGATTATAAGCGTGCAGCAAAGGGGGCTGTTTGGGGAGCATTTACAAATAGCGGTCAAGTTTGTATGAGTGTAGAGAGATTGATTATCCAAAGAGAGGCGCTTGAGCCATTCTTACAGGAGTTACTTCCAATTGTTAATCAATTAAAGCAAGGAAATGGAAAAGAATCAGATATCGGTTCTATGACCTCAATACAGCAAATATCTATTGTAAGAGAGCATATTGAAGATGCCCTATTAAAAGGCGCCACTCTCCTGACTGGTGATCCGCCTTCTGAATGGAATGAAAATTCCATGTTTATTAAGCCGATTGTTTTAACAAATGTTTCAGAGGATATGCTTGTGATGCAGGAGGAAACATTTGGTCCGGTTCTGCCTATACTGACTGTTGAAACAGAAGATGAAGCTATACGAGCCGCTAATCATTCCAAATACGGATTAAATGCAAGTGTTTGGACAACAAATAAGGAAAAAGGACGGCTGACAGCTAAGAAGCTTTTGTCAGGTGCTGTGTTAATTAATGATGTTTTAATAACAGTTGCCAATAATAATCTTCCATTTGGCGGAGTTAAAGAAAGCGGAATAGGCAGGTATCATGGGGATCAGGGTCTTCGTATATTTTGTCATGAAAAAGCAGTAATGGAAGATATGGGCCTCAAAAAATCGGAGATTCAGTGGTATCCTTATGAAGGGAAATATGAACATTTCCATGCACTGTTAACAGCCTACTTTGGCAAAAGGAAATCGATGATGAAGGTAATCAAGGAATATCTGAAATTAATAAAACTATCAAAATAAATACTATCTATGAGTTAATACTTGCGCTTGTATCCAGAAGCCAATATAATAGGTATACAAACTTCATACAAACCTTTCAAAGGGGAGTAGCGTTAGGGAAACCTAAAACAAAGTCGTCAGTACGTGGTTTTTACCATCGGCTTTGTTGGCATTTTTACAATGTCTAGCAAGACCTTTGTCAAAAAAGAATTACTTTTTTGGCATGGGTCTTTTTTGTTGGTTTGGAAAATAAAAGGAGGTTTACTTATGGATTGGGCAATAATTTTAGAGTACGCCTGGGTATTATTGGTGTTAATTGGACTTGAAGGAATTCTTGCAGCCGATAACGCAGTCGTAATGGCTGTAATGGTTAAACATCTTCCGAAGGAACAACAGAAAAAAGCTTTGTTTTATGGACTAATTGGTGCGTTCGTCTTTAGGATCGGTTCCCTGTTCCTGATTTCATTACTTGTAGATTTATGGCAAATACAAGCAATTGGAGCTGTATATTTGCTCTACATTATGATTAATTATTTAGTGAAACACTATTTCTTGAAATCTGAAGATGAAGCGGTCAAGGAAAAAAAGAAATCCGGTTTCTGGATGACTGTTCTAAAGGTCGAGGTAGCAGACTTGGCATTTGCAGTAGATTCCATGCTTGCAGCTGTTGCTTTAGCTGTAACTCTACCGGCGGTAGGGTCGTTTAATATCGGCGGTATCAATGGTGGGCAATTTATTGTTATGTTCCTTGGAGGATTTATTGGATTAGTTATTATGAGGTTTGCTGCAACACAATTTGTTGTACTATTGAACAAGCGACCATCTCTGGAAACAGCTGCTTTTCTAATTGTCGGCTGGGTGGGGGTTAAGCTGGCTGTCATGACATTAGCACATCCAGGTGTTGGAATTCTTGACCATCATTTCCCAGAGTCTACAACTTGGAAAATCATATTCTGGGGTGTCTTAGTATCGATTGTGGTTATTGGATACCTCGTATCAGGTAAAGATTTGAAAGCTAAAAATCAAATTGACCAGGAAATGTAAAATTACAAAGATATAAATTAATAGATTAAGTGAAGACCCGGGATGCATGATTATGTGCGTTCCGGTTTTTTTATTTTTGCAACCACTTGGATAAAATTTGGTTATAACCCCTATATACGGAAATTTGTGTACGTATGATATAGCATAATAAATAAACCGACCAAGCATTATTTATAACAAATGAAGAGTGAAAACATCCCACAAAGACCATACATTGCAACATATGGTATAATTTGTGCAGGGATGAGGTGAACATAATGCTTGGTATGCTTTTTCCGATTCTGAGAAAAAAGCAGGATTTAACAGAAACCGTACTCTTAATACAAGAAGGGGATCTGGAATTAAGAAATAATTTGCTTAAAAAATACAAACCCTTTATTAAAAAATCTGTTTCATCTGTATGCCGGCGTTATATCCGAGAAACAGATGATGAATTTAGTATTGGTCTAATTGCTTTTAACGATGCAATAGATAAGTTTTCACCTGATAAAGGAAATGGCTTATTGCCATTTGCAGATACGGTAATCCGAAGAAGAGTTATAGATTATATAAGGTCACAATCAAAAAAAATGAATGAACTGTCTTTTGAAATCCAACATGTTTCAGAAGATGAATACATACAAAGTCCATTAGATATAGAAAAATCAATTGAAAACCATCAGAGACAATTAAACTCCGAAAATTTAAAGGATGAGATTATTCGATATACTGAATTATTAAAAATCTTTCATATAACCTTTGACCAATTAGTCAAACATACACCAAAGCATGTGGATGCAAGGAATAATGCCATAAAAATCGCTAAAACAATAGCAGATGAGCCTTTGATGCTTCAATATGTCATAGACAAGAAAAAACTGCCTATCAAAATGATGGAAGAAAAAGTTGAGGTTTCAAGAAAGACAATTGAACGCAACCGCATTTATATAATAGCTATGGTTTTGATTTTAACGGGAGATTATTTGTTCTTAAAGGATTACTTGAAGGGGGTTCTTTCAAATTGAAGTGTGGAATCATTATGCAAATATCATCAACGGAAATTACTGTATTGACCCCTGAAGGCGATTTCATTAAATTGAATAAAGAACGCAAAGACTATCAAATCGGTGAAGAAGTCAGGATTGATGTTACAAACTCAAAACCAATATTCAGCAAGAAGAATGGATGGAAATTAAAAATACTGGTTCCAGCATTAGCAGCAGCTGTTTTTTTAATAGTTTGTTTCTTTCCTGCGTTTTTAACTAATTCAAAGGTATCAGCTTATGTCAGTATGGATGTTAAATCAAGTATCGAACTTGGTATAACAGACGAACTAAAAGTGGTTGAAGTAAAGGGAATTAACGAAGAAGGGAAAGAAATTATAGCAAGACTTAAGGAATGGAAGGGCAGAGATATGGACGATGTTATCAGTGAAATGGTTACTTTAAATCGCAGTGCCGGGCATCTTAAAACCAATTCCAATATCTTGTTCTCCACCGTAATGATTGAAAAGGATAATCGAAATTTTGAATATTCCTTACAGAAAAAATTAACTGATACTCAGGATATCCCGCAAATTGATAATTCCGTGAACATTGAAATGAAAAAGGCCTCTGTTAAAGATAGACAGGAAGCAACAGATAAAGGGATTTCTACGGGTACATACCTAGAGCAAACCAATAAGAAAACCAAGAATCAGCCTTCAACTGGAGTAAAGAAAAATGATAAAATTAAAGTAACAGAAGAAAAAAGCAATCATAAAAGCTCAAGTGTGGAAAAAGTTGAAATAAAACAGCAAACCAGTAACAGTAGTGACCGAACCCAAATTCCGAATAAGTCTGCAGTCATTCAGGAAAATAAGCAAGGATCTGTTGAAGTGCCTAAAAAGGCGGGCACCGTTACAAAAGATGCTAAAGCTATACATACTACAGAAGAGAAGGCTGTAAAACAACAACATAAGGATAACAATTCAAAGCAGAGGCCACCCTCTAAAGACCAGCCTATAAACAAAGAGGTAAGAAAGGATACCATCCAGAAAGAAAGGAAAACCAATCAAAATAAAAGAGATACTGACCGAAACAAACAACAAGTAGATAAGCGAAATAAACCAAATAAGCAACCTTATAAAAGTCGGAAACAAGATCAGGTGGACAAGCGAGATGTCCGGAAACAAGATCAGGTGGACAAGCGTGATGTCCGGAAACCGCAGCATCAAAGAGGGAAGCAAGATGAACGTAATCAGAATCAGAAAAGAAAAGGAATGTATCAATAAATTCAGTCATTTACATAACTAATCAGAAAATGTCCGGTAAAATACCGGACATTTTCTTTGCCATATAAGGTTATTTAGTTTTTCCACTCATTTGCGCTTGTGCATGTTTAACGAGCTGTTTGGTTATTTCTCCTCCTACTGATCCGTTCGCTCGTGAGACCGTATCTGACCCTAACGTAACGCCGAATTCAGCGGCTATTTCATATTTATATTGATCAAGCATTTGCTGTACACCTGGTACCAATAATTTATTACTGCTGGACATTTCATTCACCTCACTACATATACTGTGGATTTTTGATTCCTCCACACCATTAATATGGATGAAAAACATGATCTAATGCAGTTTAAAGTATGGAGGAATAGGCATGGTTTCCCTTTTGATAAAGTATGAAATATTGCATGAAATAGATTCCTGAACAAATACTAACCGCATAAAGGAGTGTGTAAAATGAAACGTAAGGCAGAAATGAATGCGGTTAATAAACTGAGTAAAACCCCTAAAAAAAATCTACAGGAAACTGAGTTTTCTGCGGAATTTACACATGGTGAGAACCCAATGAAGGGCGCTAACCGTAATTCTAAGCGTGGTAAACAGGGAGAATAAAAAAATAGAGACTCGACGTTAGTCGAGCTCTATTTCTTATGAAAATACTGCTGAAGGTACATAAAACAGCTTGGACCCACCATGCTTTGGGTGGAAGTATGCAATCAACAAGGTCGGAGCCGTTATTATTTCGCCAGTTTCTAAATAATGATTCATATCAATAGATAGTTCATCAATCAGAACATGCTTGTACAGTTCTTTTTCGTTTAAATTCAGTGCCTTAAATTTCTCACCAACCAGATGAGGATTAGCCAAAACGGCCTGATAGATTGGAGATTTCTCATTTTTTGTCATGGAATATTCCCACCATGGTTTACGTGGTTTAAAGGTAAGTTGTGATAAATAATCCACTTTTAGTAAGGCAATCAGTGTTTTAAGGCTATCGGGATTCGTTACACCGATAAATTCGACGAGGCGCTTAAATAGATCCTCAGGCTGATGTCCAATGCGTGACCATTTTTTTTCTTCCCAATAACTTCCGAATTCTTGGAAGAAATCAAAAGGGGAGCTATAAACAGTGCCTACTATATACTCCATTCCAAGATCCATTCGGTGATCATTCCAATACTTTTCCAGTACATCCTCAACCTGCTTAATTTTAATAATATCGGAAAACGGCATTACATTATTGCTGACAATTTCGTATGGGGCTTGATCCATATATTGATAATCCCATTGTTTAGCCTGAGTTCTCAAGCCTGTGCCGCGAAGCATTTTTAAGAAGCCCAATTGAAGTTCCTCTGGCCGCATTTCAAACACATCATCAAATGTTTTTCGGAAGGAGCTATAATTTTCTTCGGGAAGTCCTGCAATAAGATCAAGATGCTGATCCACTTTCCCGCCATCCTTAATCATGGTGACTGTACGCTTTAATTTATCGAAGTTCTGTTTTCTTTTGACTAGTTCATTAGTATAATCATTGGTTGATTGGACTCCTATCTCGAAGCGAAATAGGCCGGGAGGAGCTTCTTTGTTTAAGTATTCAATTACTTCAGGCTTCATAATATCTGCTGTAATCTCAAATTGAAAAACGCAACCTGGTTCATGCTCTTTAATTAAAAATTCAAATATGTCGAGAGCATAGCTACGACTGATATTAAAAGTACGGTCCATAAATTTAATTGTTTTTGCTCCATTTTTCATCAAGAAACGGATATCTTCTTTAATATCTTCTCTATTAAAGAAACGTACGCCGGTTTCGATGGATGAGAGACAGAATTGACAGTTAAAAGGACAACCGCGGCTTGTTTCAATATACGTGATTCTCTTCGACAAGTTAGGGATATCTTCTTCAAATCTAAATGGTGATGGAATAGACTTTAAATCTACCTTTGGAGCGGCAGGTGTCAGGATAGGTTTTTCACCTTCAAGATACGCAATTCCCTGAACAGTGTGAAAGTCTTTATTGCCATCTATTTCAGCTATAAGATTTTTAAATGTGGCTTCTCCTTCACCTATTACGATGAAATCAGCGCCTGGGATATCTTTGAGCCAGAAAAATGGATCGTATGTTACCTCTGGACCTCCAAGAACAATATAGATGTCCGGATTGATTTTTTTGAGTATGGTAATGACTTTTTTAATTTCTTCCATATTCCATATATAACAGCTAAAGCCGATTACATCTGGCTTTTGGTTATACAAATCTGTAACGATGTTCATAACCGGATCTTTAATGGTGTATTCAATAATTTCTACATTGTACTCGGGTGCTGCATACGCTTTTAAATAACGAAGGGCTAAATTGGTATGAATATATTTGGCATTTAAAGTAGTTCCAATAATTCTCATGTATTTGTCATACTTCCTTTCACCGTTTGCTAACAATTCATATTATCATATTTGAGTATGGGTTTACAGTATTGGCGATATTTTACATGGGTTCTAAGATGGTACGGTTTAATTTTCAGTAGTTAAAAATGAGAGATGACCAAGGGAATAATGGAGTGTATGGGTAAAAGGTTTTGGGAAATATAGCGGTACAAAAAAGTCCTTCGGAATATTCATTATTCCGAAGGACTGCGATTCATGGATTTAGATAAATCATATTTTTGTTTATAAAAATGTAATAAGCCTTTTAATTTATAGAACATCATTTTAGTATGACGGGTGTTAAACTCAATCATTGGCTGTGTAATTGACTTGACTAATGTACTCGACAGGATGATTGTAATAATCAATGAAATTGCTGCTAATAGTATATAGTGTTCTGCAGTAGTGAAATATTCATTTAAACTTGTAAATCTAAAGGTCCGGACAAAAAAGCCATGCAATAAATATACATAAAGGGTTTGAGTGCCCCATCTAGTAAAGAAATAGCTACCCCTAGGTACAAGGGCCATAAAGCTGACGATCATAAGAGAATTAACGATGAAAAATCCAAGGCGCTTAAACATAGAAAGGAACGATACTGTCTCAATTTCCGAATAAGGCTTTGAACCGAGCAGCCACTGGGAGTCTATTTCCGGGAAAAATGAAAACCATATAAAAATTACACCAAAGGATGCCAAAGCGTAAAATTTACTTTTCACTGTTGTTATTTTTTGAAAATGTTCCTTCTGACTGTGATAACCAATCAGGAAAAATGGAAAGAAGACAAATGTTCGGGATAAACTCAGATAAGTAGAGATTGTATCAATATATCCCACAAGTAAAGCAAGCGCTATTGCTAATCCAATCCCTACTAAAGGTTTGAATTTTGTAAAGACGAAAAGCATTAAATTCCAAAAGAATAGACTTAACAGAAACCATAAGGACCAATTGGGTTCCAATGCTTCGAACTTAAGTGTTGATTTATCAAATAGGTAATAATAATAAATCGTATAGATAACCTGAAAAAGTAAATAGGGAAGAATCAGTTTAGTACTTAGCTTTTTTATATAGCCTTTTTTGTTAAAGCCTTTTGCAAAAAAGCCTGATAACAGTATAAAAGCAGGCATATGGAAGGTATAGATTGTAGTGTATAAAGCATAAATCGTTTCATTTTGATCAATATATGTTCGTAAAATATGACCAAAGACAACAAAAAACATTAATATGACTTTTGCGTTGTCAAAATAACTTTCCCTCTGTCTCATAGCTGCCTCCTATTATTCCCGGAAAAATTCTTTCTATTATTCCCCTTTATAATGGTAATCAAACAATTGAGAGATGAATTAGTAAAACCATCCATTTGAACCATTATTAACAATGTGATAATCGTGTATTTCCGTACTATAATCTATGTATCTGTACTATAAGAATATAGATATCTGTTATATATAGTTTAAATGCAGAATAGCTATTGGTTTCAATATATAAATAATTCCAATTAAAACTGTATACATCAGTATTTAAATAATATTTAAAGATAAACTAAACAAACTTTTTCGTTATGAAATAGGGAGGGAAAATAATGACAATTCTTCCGAAAAAGAATGAGCAAGGTTTTTATGAAATTCGCCTAGAGTCAATCGGAGGACTAGGGGCAAATCTAGCCGGAAAAATGCTGGCTGAATCAGGTGTTCTGGGGCATGGTTTAAATGGATCCAATTTTTCCTCCTATGGTTCGGAAAAAAAGGGATCTCCTGTAAAGAGCTTTGTTCGTTTCTGCGATGCCGAAACTGAAATACGTGATCATAGTCCAATTGAAGAGCCTCATGTTATTGGTGTTTTTCATGAAGCACTTTATAAAATGGTTGATGTGGTGAGTGGTTTACGTCCGGATGGTATCGTTCTTGTTAATTCAACTCGTCAGTTCGATGAAATAAAAAATGACTTAAATCTTCAGTATGGAACGCTTGCAATCGTCGATGCACTTGGTATTGCAGTAGAAGAAAAAACAAAAGTGAACACAGCTATGCTTGGAGCTTTGTTCCGTATATGTGATTTCCTCAATCCCGAGTCCATGAAAGACGTAATTAGAAAAACATTCGAAAAGAAATATCCACATTTAGTTGAGCCAAATATCCGTACGTTTGAACGTGGCTATCATGAAGTGACGTTTAAACATTTTGAGGTACCTCAAGATGCAGAGGGCAAAAGTTTTAAAAGAGCATTACCTTTATTGGGATACGAAACCCAAGTTATTGGCGGCACGATCATTGCTCAGGGTAACAGTATACTTAAAGACTTGTCCGGTTCCAGACAGGGTTTTTTACCTGAATGGGATGCTGAAAAATGTATACATTGTGCTGCCTGTGATACAGCTTGTCCGGATTTTTGTTTTGTCTGGGAAGAGGGAGAAGATAAGCGTGGACGCAAGCAAATGTTTTTAACAGGGATTGATTATCAATACTGTAAAGGCTGCTTGAAATGTATTGAAGCGTGTCCGACTAGCGCCCTTCGGGAAATGCGGGAAATCTTAGGTTTTGCTGAGGAAAATACAGTGAAACAACGTAATCCTTATGTAGCAGGAGGGATGAAATAATGGCGATATCAGAAGTAGAACTAACTGAATTGGTAAAGGATACAATGGCTGAACAAGTGACTACCTTTGAATCAGGTAATGAAATGGCCGCAATGGCTGCAGCACAAATCAATTATCACTTAATGGGGTATTTTCCAATTACCCCATCAACTGAAATAGCTCAGTATTTAGATATTATGAAATCCAGAGGAGAACATGATATTCAATTAATTGCGGCTGATGGAGAACATGGTTCGGCAGGTATTTGTTATGGTGCTGCCGTGACAGGAGCCAGGGTTTTTAATGCCACAAGCGCAAATGGACTTATGTATATGCTAGAGCAGCTACCTGTTCAATCAGGTACAAGATTTCCAATGGTTATGAATCTTGTTACTAGATCAATCAGTGGTCCGCTCGACATTCGGGGCGACCATTCTGATTTATATTTTGCCTTAAATACAGGTTGGATCATTTTGACAGCCAGAACACCTCAAGCTGTTTACGATATGAATATAATGGCGTTGAAAATCTCGGAGCATTCCGATGTACGTTTACCTGTTATAGTCGCTTATGATGGATTCTTTACATCCCATCAAAAGAGAAAAGTAAACTACTTTAAAGATAGAGAGATTGTGCAAAAATTTATTGGTGAAATGCCAACTCATTTTCCGCACGTAGATATTCACAACCCGGTAACGATTGGTGCACATATGAATGGGGATGATTTGATCAATAATCACTATCAGCAGTCTGAAGCGATGTATAAAGCCGGAGAGGTTTTTACTCAGGTAGCTTGTGAATATGCTGAACTGTCAGGTCGCCAATATGGAGTATTGGATCTATATAAGATGGAGGACGCGGAAGTTGCCTTATTCCTGTTAAATTCAGCTGCCGAGACAGCTAAAGATACGGTCGATGATTTAAGAAAACAAGGAATTAAAGCTGGCGTGATCAGTCCTAACATAATTCGTCCGTTCCCGGCAGAAGAAATCAGAAAGGCTCTGAAGAATGTTAAAGTACTGTTGGTTGGCGAGAGAGCAGATTCCTATGGTGCCAATGGTCCCAACCTTACACATGAAGTGAAATCTGCCTTACAGGAAGATCAGGATAATCATACTGCTGTGTTAAGCCGTGTGTTTGGTTTAGGAGGAAAGGATTTTTATCCGGAGGATGCAAGGGCATTTTTTGATATGGCATTGCAAACATTAAATAATGGCCAAATTGAAAAAGTATTTGATTATTACGGTGTCAATCCGGGATTGCCTGAAGCCCAACCACAGCCACTTTTAAAGCCGAATAACGAAGATTTATATAAGACAGGGCTTATTCAGGTAACTCCTGATGAGGAGAGTGGAAAATTAAAGGTACGTATACCTCCTTTACGCTCATTAATGAGCAAACCAAAACGTTTGGCTTCCGGTCATGGAGCATGTCCAGGATGCGGAATTTTTCCAGCATTGGAGCTGTTCTTTAAAGGAATCGAGGGGGATGTTGTTGTTCTGTTCCAAACAGGCTGTGCCTATGTGGTAACAACGGCATATCCATATAGCTCTCACAAACAAACGATGATTCACAACTTATTCCAAAACGGGCCGGCAACTTTATCAGGTACACTTGAAGCATTTTTGGAGAAAAAACGCCGTGGTGAAATCTCTATCAGTGATGATGCGACCTTCGTTATGATCACCGGTGATGGTGGCATGGATATAGGGATGGGTTCAGCTATTGGAACTGCACTGCGCAATCACAAACTCATTATGCTTGAGTATGATAATGAGGGATATATGAATACAGGCTCGCAAATGTCCTACTCTACTCCGCTTGGTCATATGACAAGTACAACAGGTGTAGGAAGAGCACAAAAAGGAAAAGCTTTTCATCATAAGGATACAGCTCAAATCATGGCTGCCACTGGAATACCATATGTATTTACAGGATCGGAAGCTTTCCCGCAGGATTTAATTAAGAAAGCGGTGAAGGCACAATGGTATGCGCAGAATGTAGGTACCGTTTATGGCAAAATATTAATCACCTGTCCTTTGAATTGGAAGGCAGAGGAACGTTATGGTGCTAAGATTATGGAAGCGGCAGTAAACTCATGTTTCTTCCCTCTATACGAAGTTGAGAATGGTGAAACTACCATTACTTATAATCCGGAAACGAGGAAAAAACGTATTCAACTATCTGAATGGTTAACATATATGGGGAAAACAAAGCATCTGCTGCAGGAAGAAAATGCAGGTATGCTTGAGGAATTTGAACAAGAAGTGGATAGAAGATGGAACCGATTGCTGGCTAAGCATGAAAATCCATCCCTTTAATAGTATTTTAAAAGCCTGAAGAGATTCTATAAGATATCTCTTCAGGTTTTTTTATATTTTAATCTATACCATAAGGAGGTATTTAGTCTGATTCTGATTGTTTAAAAAGGTTTTTCCATAATTTTGTAGAATAAGTATCTTATTATGTCACAGGTATTAGGAGGATCCCCTTGGCTGATATGGATTTGAATGATAAGGAAGTAAAGATTATAGAAAAAAATACGGCCTTGAAAACTGATTACGAGACATGGGAGCATTTTTTAAACTCATTTACAAAAGCAATTATTGTTACTGATTTGGAAATGGAAATCATATCTCAGAATGAACAGGCAATCAAGTTATACCATCAGTTAGGGCGAGAGGGTAAACCAGGAAATCTTCGGGACTTTTATATCTCTGTTTCAAAAGAGGTGGTTGATGATCAACTCAGAAACGTGAAACAGCATGGTTTTTCAAATTATATATATTCAGTAAGGAATTCTGATGACACCTGCTCAGTTGAGCTTGAACTTAATGGACTTTTGGATTCATATTCAAAAAAAATTATCTATGTGTTAATCCCATTAAAAACAGAGAGTACAAGGGATCATGTAAAAAAGGATAATTTATATGTAGATATTATTAATGATTTAAAGTGCTATATTGTTATCCATACTAAAGAAGGAATCATCGTGGATGGTAATAAAGCCTTTTGTGGGTTGGTCAAAATTGAGAGATCGAAAATTCTAGGCAAAAGTATTTATCAATTTATTACTGCCGCCGATAAAGATAAATTTGATACTGTTATCAAGCATCTATCATCCGGAAATTCCCGTTTTAATTTATTTCAGCTTTGTCTTGATTCAAAAGAGATTACATATCAATATACTACACAATTTAATTTTTACAGTGGTTTGTACTATACAATTATTTACGATTGTTTTGAAGAATCAGAGCAAAATCACTATTTAATAGAAGGAATTCAAAATGTCTTTTGTCAATCCGTGGATGGAATAATCATGCTGGACTCTAAAGGAATCATCGTACAGGCTAATGAGCAAGCCTGCATATTGTTTGAGAAAACGCAGGTGGAATTAATTAATACGAATATAGAGAAAATTACGGGCGAAAAGATAAATACGCTTTTTATCTTGGAAGAACAAGAGAGTTATGAGCTTATTTTCAGTTCATCGAGTGGGAAAAAGAAGATTATAGAATTAACAAAAAGTCAGATTAGCAGTAGTCCTTATACTCTTTTAAGTTGTAAAGATATTAGTGAAAAGTGGGTGATGGAGCAGGAACTTCTTATCTCGGAAAATAAATTCAAGAAAATTTTTGACGGTACCTTTGATGGAATTATGATTTGGGGAGCAGACGGGGAAATATATGATATTAATGAACCTGGTGCTGCAATTATAGGGGCTTCTATTGATCATATCCAAAACAAAAACTTCCATGAAATATTCGAACTGACTGAACATCAGATGAAACATTTACAAAGGCATATTTCCTTGATCAATAAAAATAAGCATCATCATTTTGTGTGTGAGCTTACTTGCAGGGATGGGCAAAATAAACAGCTGGATTTTTCCTCCAGACTGGATGTTATACCGGGTAAGAATCTAACCATTTTTAGAGATGTAACAGATAAGATTCGAATGGAGGAACAATTAAAAAAATCAGATACGTTGAATGTTGTGGGTGAGCTGGCAGCTGGTATTGCTCATGAAATCAGGAATCCTATGACAGCTTTGAAAGGTTTTATTCAATTACTGGAAGGCAGCTTGAATGGCGAATTTTCAACCTATTTCCAGGTTATTTCTTCAGAATTACAAAGAATCGAGACAATCATTACAGATTTTTTAATTCTTGCAAAACCACAGGCAGTTTCCTATCAAATTAAACAGGTAAATAACACAATCGAAAATACGTTGGATCTGCTAAGTGCGCAGGCATCTATGCATAATATTCAATTCCACACACATTTTTCTAAAATACCACCCATCCATTGTGAGAGTAACCAACTTAAACAAGTTTTTATAAATTTAATCAAAAACGCTATAGAGGCTATGCCTACAGGAGGGTTTATTGATATCACAACAGAATTATTTTTTGATAGCCATGTATTAATATCGATACAGGATTATGGAACCGGAATCCCTGAGACTGTTCTTGATAAATTGGGAGAACCATTCTATACAACAAAAGAAAAGGGGACGGGTCTAGGTTTGATGGTTACCTACAAAATCATTGAAGAGCACGCCGGTTGGATTGAAGTTGCCAGTGAAGAAGAGAAAGGAACCCTGTTTCAAATCTATCTGCCTATTAATCATGAGTTCACTTGAGAGAAAAAATTAGAATAGGATGGTAAAATGGAAACTCTTCTGATTTATAAGGGTTTCTTATTTTTGTTTGCTGGAAGTGTTAGACAGATTCTTTAATAAGAAGATGAAATAATTATTATTTTTTGTCTTTTTTTGCGATTGTATTTACATTATTTTAAAATTCTGACATAATACCACTTAATGTTATTTTTTTAGTGAATAAGAAGGAGGAGCTTTTCTTGCAGAATCAAAAAGATTGGCTGGAAACTGCCATAAGAAATAAAAGAGAACAAATGATTAGCCATGCTAAGAACAATGGCCTTCTAGATGAAGGTACATTAAATCTGAGTCGGCAGCTTGACCAGTTAATTCTTGAACATATTAGGATGAAATACTCAATAACTAATTATTAAATAAACAAGGAATGCGTAAAGGTGAAAACTAGGATTTTATGACATAAAACGTATTTACCATTTACTATTTACATATGGTTTGTGGATAAAAGCAAAGTAACAATTTAATACTAGGATAGGTATAATCAGTTCTGAAAAAGATATCTCTACCTGGTCGGCAAGTACATTTTAGCCCAGGTCGATTTATATACTCCTTTAGTATACGCGATTTTAGGCCATATTTATGAATGCATGAATAACCCCTTTTCTAAATGATCACAGTGGAAGGAATAGGTATACCATACACTTCCGTCACCTATCCTCAGGCGAGACCTTCTCCATATTCGTTATAAATCCTATTTTTTCAGGTTAAGTGCGCAGTACTTTTTCTGGGAATTGAAAAGCTCATACTTAAAAAATCCATCAATACAGCACGATTTGGATGACTGAATCTCATCCTACGAATAGATGAAATGATTGTTTGCATCCAGAGGATATTCCTTATATGATGTCTATTTATATAGAGCAATACCTATTAGAAGACATTAGAAGATTCATTTTGTACCTTAGGAAAAATAATCTCCTCGTTTGCATAAGGTTATACATCATCAATAAAGGATTAGTGCTCAAAATATTAGGATGTTCTGCAAAAGAATTGTAAAGTGAAAAATAAATAAAGGTTAAATACTAGGTTATTACTACTATCAGGATGATTATAAAGTTTTACTTTTTAATAGGAAAGAAGTATAATTACGCGGATGATAATAGTGAATTTTATCCGTTAATTGTGGGTGATTAAATATGGAAGAACAAAATCAATCTTTAAAAGTATTTATAGTTCTGTCGAGGGCTTTTCGAGCTATCAGTGACTATACCAACAAATATATCCAAGCCTCAGGTGTAAATCCAACCGAATTTGCTGTCCTTGAGCTACTCTACCATAAAGGTGATCAACCATTGCAGCATATAGGGGATAAAATCCTGCTTGCCAGTGGAAGTATCACGTATGTAGTAGATAAGCTGGAAAAAAAGCAATTATTAAAAAGGATTGCATGTCCCAATGATCGAAGAGTAACATATGCGCAAATTACGGAAAAGGGAAAGAAGTTCCTGGAAGGGATATTCCCGGAGCATCAGGAACGAATTGAGCATTTAATGGATGGGTTAACAGTCGAAGAGAAGGAAACGGTGATTGAGCTTCTGAAAAGAATTGGTAAATCCGTACCGTTAACTAAATAATCCATTAATACCTATATATTAATGAATAAAATGAAATAGAAGAATAAGATGGACTGGCTGTCGTTAACCGGCAGTTATTTTTTTGTCTAAAAGCTGAGGAGGAAATAAGATGTCACTCGTTCATTAATGAAACAAGGTGGTAAGAAGCAACCGGTATTCTCCAGAATAATAATTTGTCATAAAGACAATCAGCCCGCATACAGTGAGTAGTAAGCGGGGAGGGACAAGGGTGAATCGTCAATATGTAAATATTTTTCAAGTTGCAGCTGTTTATGTTGGAACGGTTATTGGAGCGGGTTTTGCAACTGGAAAGGAAATATATGAATTTTTTACCCAATATGGACTTTATGGCCTATTAGGGATTCTTCTTTCGGGATTTATTTTTATTCGGATTGGCAGAAAAATAATGATTGTAGCATTACATAGAAATATTAAAAATTATATGGAATTTAATGATTGGTTATTTGGTAAACGTATATCCTTTTTTGTTAATATCATCTCTATGGGCATGTTGTTTGGGGTTACAGGTGTTATGATGTCAGGAGTTGGCGGTCTATTTGAAGAGCAATTGGGATTTTCTAAAATAGGGGGCATGCTTTTTACTACATTTCTATCAATTGTTGTCATGAGCTGGGGGACTAAAGGTTTATTATCTATTAACACCTTTGTGGTACCTGCAATGATTATGTTTAATTTAATCCTGATGTTTGCTTCATTATTCCATATGAATCCTGTTCAAAATCTGCTAACCATTCCTGATGAAGTAAGCTGGAAGATGGTCTTATCGCCCTTCTCCTATACGGCATTTAACCTTGCTTTGACACAGGCTGTTTTGGTTCCATTGGCTGCCGAAATAAAGGATGAAGATATTATTCGAAAAGGTGCAAATTTAGGAGGATTTATTTTATCCGTTGTTTTGGTAAGCTGCCATATTTCCTTATCCTCCATACCAGGAATTGAACAGATTAACATTCCTACTGCCTATGTAATGAAACAAATAGCACCTTTTTTATATGGGCTCTATTTATTCATTATTTTTGGAGAAATTTTTTCAACCTTAATTGGAAATGCCTTTGGACTCGAAAGGCAACTAAAAAAAGCAACGGAACTGCCTTCCTGGTCGCTATATGTTGGGATTTTTGCCATAAGTTTAATAATTGGCCAAATTGAATATGGTCCTTTGATCTCTATATTGTATCCGATTTTTGGATATATTAGTTTAATCTTTTTGCTGTTAATAACTGTCAAAAAGTAAGTGTCAGCTACGATTTATGCTGTTTCTAGAAAGATTTATAAAAATGACAAAAAGAAAGAGAAGGGATAGTCCCCTCTCTTTATAAGGTCAATGCCGTAGGCACATTATAATGTTAATATAATCGGCTCATTCTTTGTCACTATGATAGTATGTTCACATTGTGCAACCAAGCTTTTGTCACTCGTGATAAATGTCCATCCATCACCGGCTTCTGTAACCATGGTTGCTTTTGTAGAAATAAACGGTTCAACGGCCAATACTGTACCTTCATGAAGAAGCTCTGAATCCCATGGGTCAAAATAGTTTAAAATATGATCTGGTTTTTCATGCAGACTTCTACCTATTCCATGGCCGGTTAAATTTTTGATGACAGTGAATCCATTTTGTTTTGCTGTATTGAAGACAGCTTTACCAATTTGGTTTTTCTTGGAGCCTGCTTTAGCTTTGCTGATTCCCTGATAAAAAGCATCAACTGCGCATTGGCATAATTTTTCTTTTTCACTAGTTGTAGTGCCAACCGGGAACGAAATTCCTGTATCCCCATAATATCCATTTAATACTGCAGAGACGTCGATATTTACCATATCGCCTTCGTTAATTATACGTTTTCCTGGTATTCCATGAGCAACTTCTTCGTTTACACTGATACATGTAAACCCGGGAAAATCATACTCATTTTTAGGTGCAGAAACAGCTCCGGTTTCCTCAAATATTTTCTTTGCGATTAAATCAAGCTCCAGTGTTGTAATACCGGGAACGGTAGCTAATTTCATTGCTTCCCTGACACGTGAAACAACTGCACCTACTGCTTTTAATCCTTCTAAATCTTTTTCGTTTTTTACAATCATGATACTAAACCTGCTTTCTGTAATGCTCTTCATTAGTATAAAAAGTTTAGTGGAAAGGTTCCAGATGGAATCGATTCTCACTATTATATCTAAGTTTTTTACAAATTTAAAGTAAGGGAAATTAATGGGACAAGAAGAGAACGAGGCAAGTAGCCCCGTTCTCGAATTATTCATATATGATTTTATAATTTTTATGGTTAACGACTGTCTTTTCTTCTAATTCAAGATCATGAAAGTTCTCCATTAAAGTTAAATCAACAATCACTGAGTTTTCATTTACTTTTTCTACAATCCCACGCAATCCATCGCGGAATTCAATTATATTGCCTACATCAGCCTTTTTCATCATGTTCACACCTTTTCAGTTTATTAAAGTTATCAACAGATCTTGATTAGTAAACTAATATCCTTGCAATTTCGGGATTCGTAAGTCCGCTTATAAAGAAATTATCCCTACTATTTAGCTTATGCAGAATAATATTGTAATTATAGTATAAATTGTGATTAATTGGAATGTTAAAAGAATAAATAGTCTTTATATTTTCGCTCCTATGGAATACTTGTTTAATGTAGGGGTTTGAGAGTATCATGTTTTGTATATATAGGAGGTTTTACGAATGAATAAAGAAGAGATCCAATCCATATTTGATCAATTAAAAAATGGAGAAATAGATAAACTTGAAGTTGCAAAGCAGGATTTCATGGCGTTTCGATCTGTGCTTGTAGAAAGGGAAGATTTTAAACATTTTCGGGGAACTGCTCATATAGGCGGGGGTGTGACCTATCATTATTTAGAGGAGCCTAGAAGCTGAATAGAAATCAACAAACCCAATTATAAAGTAATTGGGTTTGTTAACATTTTAATCAGTATTGTCCTTATTTGATAAACACATCTGGATGTATTTCAAGGTAATGCTTTAGTTTTTTTAGCGCCATCCGTTTCCAAGATTTCACCGTTGCATACGTTGTATGGTATTCGTATGCGATATCTGTGATGGTTTTACCAAATTGAATGTATTCAGCCAACCAAATATATTGGTTGTTTGTTAAGGAAGTTAGAAAAGGTTTAGGGAAGTACCATTCAAGGAAGGAAACATCTTCTTCAACCTTTAATAAATCCCAATACTCAGGTGATTTTTTTAATTCTCTCCCATTTATTTTAGTGGACTTGCAAAGCTGTATAAGCATTTTACCTTGTATGGACTTATAGGCATAGGAAAGGAACTGTCCTTTTTCAGGGTTAAAATTTTGGCTGGCCTCCCAAAGTGCAATTAATCCTATTTGGTAAAATTCATCCTTTTCACAAATAATATTAAGCTTTCTCATAATATGATGTATTAATGGATTATATTGGTTAACTAATGATTCGAAGTCTTCCATACTCGTAATCCTGCCCTATGAGGAGCGACCTCTATATTCCCGGGTACCTTTAAAGTACGCTTAAAGATTCTTTCTGTAAAAAAAGCAAATTTGAAAATTTGTTGAGTTTTTAGCGAAAAATGAGGATAAATTCTATTAAAATAATCATTATTTTAAAAAATATGGATTCCTATAACAAAATCTAACCATTTAATTTAAAAGAGAGGATTGGATACAATGAATTTTCAGGATCAAGTTGTGTTAGTAACAGGTGCTGCAAATGGGATTGGTAAAGAAATCGCAATACAATATGCAAATAAAGGCGCGAAAGTTGTTTTAACCGATATAGATGTGGAAGCTGGAAAGAAAATTGAAGCTGAACTATTGGCAATGGGAAAAGTTGCTTTATTTGCTGAGGCCGATCTCAGCAAAGAGGATGATTGCCTTCATATAATGGAAATAATTAGAGGTGAATGGGGTAGGTTAAATATTATAGTAAATAATGCAGGCATAAGTGAATTTACTCCATTATTTGAAATGACAACAGAGAATTGGAATCGCATTATCAATACCAATTTACGAAGTGTATTTATTTTGGCAAGAGAAGGAGCTAAGCTGATGACTGGAACGGGTGGTTCTATCATTAATATAGCATCAACCCGAGCCATACAATCTGAACCGAATTCTGAAGCTTATGCTGCATCCAAAGGTGGAATCCTAGCTCTAACGCACGCTCTTGGCGCATCATTAGCCAAAAAAGGTATTCGAGTTAACAGTATTAGCCCTGGCTGGATTCAAACGACTGATTACACTGGTTTACGTGAGATAGATCACGCCCAGCATTTTTCGGGTAGGGTAGGTAAGCCAATAGATATAGCAAAAGCATGTTTATTCCTAAGTGATCCAGAGAACGATTTTATTAATGGAGAGAATCTGGTTATTGATGGTGGAATGACAAGGAAAATGATTTATGAAGATTGAAAATATGAATAAAAAACAGAATAGAAAGGTTCTTCAAATTTGTCATTAGAAATACCTTTGTTGTAAAATCGATAGGAAATACAATATATAGATATTTCTCCAAGCTATGTGAAATTTAGTTGTAGAATTGCTTATCTGTGTGCAAACACTTTACTGAATAAATTCATTGTATATAGGATTCTGGTATATATTAGAAATGAATCTTATATTTATTGAAAGACTATGTTTCAATCAATCTTACAGGTGAGATATATTTATGGTTCTTAATTTATAAAAGCAGTTGAACAATTTTAATTTTTCAGGTACATTTCTCTTATAGGGTTTTACTCTATATTGTGAGAAAAGCTACATAATTTCGACTGTTCATCCTTTTATACATAGGACCGGTTGAAACTGGGTAAAATCATAAGATGTAAGCAGCTAGAATTCGTATAGCTAAAACAAAATAATTATTAATAAAGGAGCTCGATTACTTATGGTACAAAAAACTTTTCATGTAACTGCAGAAACAGGAATTCATGCTCGTCCAGCAACATTGCTTGTACAAGCAGCAGGTAAATTCAACTCTGATATCAACCTCGAATATAAAGAAAAGAAAGTTAATCTTAAATCAATTATGGGCGTTATGTCTTTAGGAATCGGCAGTGGTTCAGATATTACAATTATCGCTGAAGGAAATGACGAACAAGATGCATTAAATGCCATTGAGGAAACATTAACAAAAGAAGGATTGGCTAAGTAATGACAACGATGTTAAACGGGATAGCGGCATCTAATGGAATTGTCATAGCAAAAGCTTATCGTTTAATGGAGCCTGACTTAACTGTAACAAAAAGCACGATTAATGAAGTGGATACCGAATTAACTCGTCTTCAAGAGGCGGTTAATAAGGCTCAGACCGAATTGGAAACAATTCGTGAAAAAGTCAAAACAGAACAAGGTGAAGATAAAGCAGCCATTTTTGATGCTCACATACTTGTTTTGAATGACCCTGAATTGCTTGGTGCTGTACAGGAGAAAGTTAAGTCTGAAAAAATCAACTCTGAATTTGCTATGCGCGAAATTGCTGATATGTTCATCACTATGTTTGAACAAATGGATAATGAATATATGAAAGAAAGAGCAGCTGATATTCGTGATGTAACAAAACGGGTTATCAGTCATCTTCTTGGGGTACAAATACCAAATCCAAGTATGATTGCTGAAGAAGTGATTGTTGTGTCCGAGGATTTAACTCCTTCAGATACAGCTCAATTAAACAGAGAATTTGTTAAAGGCTTTACAACTGATATTGGAGGGCGTACTTCTCACTCCGCAATTATGGCACGCTCGCTTGAAATTCCAGCAGTTGTTGGGACTAAACAGGCAACTGAAACTATTCAAAACGGCGATATGATTATACTTGATGGGCTTAAAGGTGAAGTACATATTAATCCGACACCTGAATTGATTGAAGAATACAAAAAAGCTGCTGATGCTTATGCACAGCAGAAACTTGAATGGGCTAAGCTTGTTAACGAAAAAACGGTAACAGCAGATGGCCATCACATAGAATTAGCAGCGAACATCGGCACTCCTAAAGATCTTGAAGGTGTTAAAGCAAATGGTGCTGAGGCTGTAGGCTTATATAGAACAGAGTTCTTGTATATGGGAAGAGATAATCTTCCTGGAGAAGAAGAACAGTTTGAATCCTATAAAGCTGTACTTGAAGGTATGGAAGGTAAGCCGGTTGTGGTACGCACATTGGATATTGGTGGAGATAAGGAGCTTCCTTATCTAGATCTACCGAAAGAAATGAATCCATTCCTTGGATTCCGTGCTATTCGATTATGCCTTGAGGAACTACCGATTTTCAGAACGCAGCTTAGAGCACTTTTACGGGCAAGTGTGTATGGGAATTTAAGAATTATGTTCCCGATGATTGCCACTTTAGATGAATTCAGATCCGCCAAAAAGGTTCTTGAAGAAGAAAAGGCGAAATTAATTGAAGAAGGTATTGAAGTATCAGATTCTATTCAATTGGGAATCATGGTGGAAATCCCTTCAACTGCGGTAATCGCAGATCAATTTGCTAAGGAAGTAGATTTCTTCAGCATTGGTACGAATGACTTGATTCAATATACAATGGCTGCAGATAGAATGAACGAACGTGTATCTTACTTGTACCAACCATATAATCCAGCTATTTTACGTTTAGTAAAAATGGTGATTGAAGCTGCACATAAAGAAGGCAAATGGGCTGGAATGTGTGGAGAAATGGCTGGGGATGAACTGGCGATTCCGTTGCTTGTTGGATTAGGGTTGGATGAGTTTTCAATGAGCGCAACATCTGTTCTGCGTGCACGTTCCCAAATTAAAACACTTACTAGAACCGAAATGCAAGACTTGGCTGAAAAAGCTATACAAATGCAAACATCAGCAGAGATTGTTGAAATGGTTAAAAAAGCTACAGCTCAAAAATAGTTTCAATAAAAATAGATATACAGGTTTATTTATTTGAACGGAGGGGTACATTAAAGGTGGACACAAAACAGCAACATGCTTTTAGTGACCCCCCTTTCTTAATCAACTGGTTTTCCAGTTGATTTTTTTTGCTATTATAGAGGTATAGGAGGGAGCGTTATGATGAATTTACATATTGGTTTTATCGGTATTGGTGTAATGGGTAAAAGTATGGCATTGAATATAATGAAGGCGGGATACCCTGTCAGTGTTTATTCCAGAACAAAGTCCAAATGTGAGCCTTTGCTTTCGGAAGGTGCAGATTGGAAGGAGTCCCCTCGTGCAATCGCTGAGGAAGCCGATGTTATTATTACGATGGTTGGCTATCCTTCTGACGTTGAAGAGATATATCTAGGGGCGGAAGGCTTATTAAAATATGCCAAGCCGGGTACTTATTTAATTGATATGACCACTTCAGCTCCGTCTTTAGCACAAAAGTTATATGCTGCTGGTAAGGAATTAGGATTGCATGTCCTTGATGCACCTGTCTCCGGAGGAGATATTGGTGCACAAAATGCTAATCTTGCCATTATGGTTGGTGGTGATCAATCTGATTTTGAGAGCATGATGCCTGTATTTAAAGCAATGGGGACAAATATTATCCATCAGGGCGATGCTGGCTCGGGCCAACATACTAAACTATGCAATCAGATAGCCATTGCTACGAATATGATTGGTGTATGTGAAGCGATTGTTTATGCCGAAAAATCTGGCCTGGATCCTGAAACAGTTTTGAAAAGCATTTCAACTGGTGCTGCTGGAAGTTTTTCCTTAACCAATTTAGCGCCTAGGATATTAAAAGGTGATTTTGAACCGGGATTTTATATCAAACATTTCTTAAAAGACCTAAAAATTGCATTAGAAGAATCCGAACGGTTAGGTCTTGACTTTCCAGGGCTAACTTTAGCCAAAGCTATGTATGAAAAATTGGCGGATATGGGAGAAGAGAACCGTGGAACACAAGCCTTGTATAAATATTATACTGAGGCATCCAATCAGTAACTTAGTCTCATTAAAAAAAGAAGCATTTCGAAAAGGTATCATGCCTTTAACGAAATGCCTCTTGTTATTTTATCTGCTGAATTAGGAAATGTTCAAGTCTGTTTAATCCTTCTTTAAGCTGCTCCATGGAAACAGCATATGATAATCGGAAATATCCTTCTCCATATTTTGAAAAAGCAGATCCAGGTATAACAGCTACTTTTTCAAATTGAACCAGCTTGAGGGCAAAATCGAGTGAATTTTTAAAGGCATCTGGTATTTTAATGAAAAAGTAAAATGCGCCATCCGGTAATACAGTCTGGAGATTCATCGCCGCAAGTCTATTAAAAACATAATCACGACGGTTTTTATATTCCTCTCTCATAGCAGCTGGATCATGTTCACCGTTCCTCATAGCCTCGAGTGCAGCCATCTGTGAGACAGAGGAGGCACAGGATACGTTATATTGATGAACCTTTATCATATGTTTAATGATTGCTTTTGGTGCCATCAGAAAGCCGATTCTCCAACCGGTCATGGAATGTGACTTTGATAGACCATTTATAGTAATGGTTTGCTCTCTTATAATGGAACCAATCGATGTATGAGTTCTGTCCAAAGTTAATTCACTATAGATTTCATCAGCCAGGATAAAAATATTTTTTCCTCTAACAAGGTCAGCAATTTCCTCCAGTTCCTCTCTCGTTAATGATACCCCTGTTGGGTTGGACGGATAGGGAAGAACAATACATTTTGTTTTTTCGGTTAGACTTTCTGTGATTAATTGTGGAGTCAATTTAAAGGAGGTGCTTCTTGTATCAACATGGACTGCTTTTCCCCCTGCTAAGTGAATTAATGGTTCATAACCGGGATAAACAGGGCCAGGCAGAATGACTTCATCTCCAGGTGTTAAAATAGTCCTGAAGGCAATATCAATCGCCTGACTTGCTCCTACAGTAATCAAAATTTCATCATCCGGATTATATTTAAGTGAATAATGGCTATACATAAATTTTGATACTTCTTGCCGGAGATCGAGTAAACCGGCATTGTGGGTGTAGGTGGTACAATCTTTTTGAATGGCGTTTATTGCTTTATCTTTTATATGTAAGGGTGTTGGGAAGTCAGGTAATCCTATTGTAAAGGACAGGACATCATCAATATCAGATACCATATTATAAAACTGCCGAATACCGGATATTTCTATCTCTTTTACATGAGGATTAATTAAGTGTTCCATTCCAGGTCATACCTCCTAATTACAGTTCTTATCTTTATTATTATAAGGTTGCTTTAGGAAAGTGTACACTATCCTACTCTAAATGGTTGTATGCAAGATTGGGTGAATGATGCATACTTGGTTTGGAATACTATGGGTAATTCGTTTTGCTTAGGTGGGGGAAGATAGTGTACCGAATACTTGTTAAGGATCAAACTGATGGTATAAAGGAAATGACTTTGGAGGACTTACAGAAGCGTGATTATAGCCTGGTATGGGTTGATATCCTCGCACCGCAAGAATATGA
This sequence comes from Bacillus sp. z50, assembly GCF_058313585.1. Lineage (NCBI taxonomy): Bacteria > Bacillati > Bacillota > Bacilli > Caryophanales > Bacillaceae > Bacillus > Bacillus sp. z50. Next base: position 574,489 of record NZ_JBZFQL010000002.1, on the reverse strand, counting down.
GGCTAATATACTCCGTACGTATTTTAATTTTCACCCTCTCACTATAGAGGACTGTCTTGATCGAATCAACCAGAGACCTAAAGTGGATTTTTATCAATCCTATATGTTTTTTATCATTCATTCCTTAAATGAAAACTTCGAAAGAAATGAGATTGATATTTACGTAAATGAAAAAGCAATCGTAACCGTTCATGAAGATCATATAGAGGAAATAGATAAAGTATGGGGAGTAACAGATCAATTGGATACTTCTATCCATGTCCTGCATAAAATTATTGATGCAGTGGTAGATGCTTATCTTCCAAAGGCCTATCAAATAGAGGAGCAATTAAATGTCTTGGAAGATCACCTGCAGCATTCTCTTAATAATGATCCAATGAGTCAGTTATACGAAATTCGAACGATGATTTCGCGACTAAGAAGAATTATCTTGCCCATGAATGATTTGATGTACAGGATTATTCATTCTGAGAGAATCAGTGCTCTTTCTGAACATCATCATTACCTTAATGATGTGTATGATCATTTATTGAAATTAAAAGAATTGGTTGATGGCTACAAAGAGTTCTCGACAGATCTGAGAGATAGTTATATGGCGGTCAGTTCAAATAAAATGAATGAAACAATGATGACCTTGACGATTATTACGACTATTTTCATGCCATTAACATTTATTGCAGGTTTATATGGTATGAATTTTTCTGAAATGCCTGGTTTAAGTTTTCGCAATGGTTTTTGGTATGTTCTTCTTTTTATGATCATCATCACAGTTATAATGATGATTCTCTTTATGCTGAAAGGTTGGTTATTCCGAAGGCTGTACAGAAATGAAAAATAAATAGCGGCTTAGCTCTATTGTATTTAGAACTAAAGCCGCTTAGGTCATGTTTACAGGACTGGGTCCTTTATTTATATTAATATCCGTAATCCCAATCGATTTCTTCTGGATGCCACATAGTAAGCTGAGGAGTTGCGTAAGATTCATCAGTTTGGTTATGTGTGTATTTTTCAACTTCGCTAAATTGAATATTCTCTAAACAAGTAATAACATGGTTATCTTCATATAAAATGGCAGTACCTTTCATAAGTCAACCCCTTCTTTCCAGCATATTGATTTAAGTTATGCTTTTATCTGTATAATAGTCCTCATTTGTTAAAGCGTCTATATCATTGAGCAAAGTTTCACAAAATAAACACGATTATCGATTTAAATTTAAATATTTATAAAAAAACATTAATTTAAGCCGATACTAGAAAGAAGGCTTTATCTTACTGCAATTAATCGTAAGAGATATGGAAAGGCGCTGTTAAAAATGAATGAACAAAAAGGAATCCTGCTAGAGAGCGGAACAAATGAGTTGGAAATCGTGGAATTTGGTATTGGCGAGCATAAATTTGGAATTAATGTTATCAAAGTTAAAGAAATTATTAACCCAGTACGGATTACCGGTGTTCCACAAACACATCATCATGTTGAAGGAATCATTGAACTTCGTGGAGAGATACTCCCTGTAGTAGATATTGCCAGTGCACTGAATCTCCCAGCATCCCAAGCTCCTGAAAAAGATAAATTTATAGTGACTGAGTTTAATAAAATAAAGGTCATTTTTCATGTACATACCGTTACCCAAATCCATAGGATTTCATGGAACCAAATAGAAAAACCATCTGATATGTACCAGGGATTGGATAGTCAGATTACTGGTGTCATTAAAATGAATAATGAAATGCTTTTACTGCTTGATTATGAAAAAATTATTTTGGAAATCAATCCTGAATCAGGAATAACCATTAATCAGATTCAAAAATTAGGAGTTAGAGAACGATCTAATAAGCATTTATTAATTGCTGAGGATTCACCGCTGTTGCGGAAGCTGTTGATGCAGACATTAAAAGAAGCCGGTTATGAACAACTCGATTTCTTTGAAAATGGCAAGGAAGCGCTAACCTTTATAGAGGGAAAGGCACTAGCAGGAACCTTACTGAATGATGTACATTTGGTAATTACAGATATAGAAATGCCACAAATGGATGGTCACCATCTAACCAAACGAATTAAAGAAAATCCTACCTTGTCGGATTTGCCTGTTATCATTTTTTCATCATTAATTACGGACGATTTAAGGAATAAGGGAGAGTTGGTAGGAGCAGATGCACAAATTAGTAAACCTGAAATAGTTGAACTGGTCAAACAGTTAGACAAACTTTTACAAAAGTAAAGCTGCTGAACCCTTTGTTCAGCAGCTTTACTTTTTCCAATTTTGATATGGATAGGATTCACCAAGACGCGTAAAAGTCGGTTTTTGGTATTTCTTTTTATAGTCTTTAGCGCGATCATTATCTGAATTTTCCTTGCATCCTGTATAAGACATCAATAGTTTTTTTGCTTTAGATAAAGAAAGACGTGAAGAGGGGTTTCTTACCTCTTTTGATAAATGACCAAGATGTGTTAATGTTTGAAAGTCGTCCTTTGAGGGCGGAATATGGAATGTATACTTTCCGCATTGTATCAGTACATCTGATTGTTGGAAGCTTAAATGAGGATGGTCTGAATATTGAAGGCCTATTTTCTTTGCCTTTCCTTCTTCAAGCATTTTAATAATCGTTTTTTTCTTTAGATTGTATAGAAATTTAGGGTCTGATGCAGTTTTTGCATGTCTATTCACAGAATAAATCGCTTCTCCCAGTTCATCGGCAGTAAAACAGGCGGGATTAGGAAGATTCCCATTATTTTGATTCATAAATGTTCCTTTCTTCTAAGAATATTTCATGATAATAAGTAAAAGCATATAACTGATTATAACGTGTTCTGCTATGGGATAAAAGGAAAAACGTTTCATATCTTATTTGAACGAATTAATTTTCAAAACAGACTATTGAGAAATTGAAGGTAAAAGAATTATGAAAGTGAGTGTGATACCTTGCAAAAGCTGCTACTTACTGGTTGCGGAGGGGCAATGGGTGCGTTAGCTCGATACGGGATAAGTTTATTGATCCCGTCATCTGGCAGTCCTATTCCGTTTAACACCTTATTCATAAATGGTTTTGGAAGCTTTGTTTTAGCCTATCTCACCTATTCGCTATTTAAAAATGAGGGAAATGAAAGATTAAAATTATTTTTTGGAACTGGTTTATGTGGAGGATTTACAACGATGAGTAGCTTTGCATTGGAAATAACCAATCTCGCAGCAACTTATCCCCTATATAGTCTTATTTATTTTTTTCTGAGTATGATTGCAGGTCTCTTAATGGCATGGTTAGGGTTTATTATGTCTAGTTGGATAAAGAGGGAAGCGCGTTGATTATATTAATTGTATTAGGTGGTTTTCTCGGAGCATGTTTAAGATATGTAATGACTGGCTGGTTAAAAAAATATAATCATTCATTTCCTCTAGCTACTCTTGTTATTAATTTAATTGGTTCGTGTTTAATTGGTATATCGGCCGGGATAGGAATAGAGCGGGGAAGCGGTATGCATATGTTTACTGTGATAGGAAGCTTGGGGGCTTTTACTACATTCTCAACTTTTGCAATTGAAGCCTTGGATTTAATGCTGAGCCGGGAACACCGCAAGTTATTGCTTTATGTAAGTTTTTCTTTGGCAGGAACGTCAGTTTGTTGTATGTTGTGCTATCATCTTATGAAAAATATAGGACATTAACCGCTCGTCTCTATGAAAATTCGACAATGTATTATAAAATAATCGAAAGAAATGTAATTTATTTCAAAAAATGAACTATTAGGTGCCCTGACTATGACAACTTTAAAGAGTAACATTAAAAGCTATACAGGTAATAAACAGGTAGATTTTCTGTTAGATATACAATGTGAAAAAGCACAGGGTTTTTATTTTTCAAGACCAATTCCTGCTATTGAAGCTGAAGAGAAGTATCTGAAAAAGAAGAAATAACACATGGCATAAAACAGCCAGAAAATAGGCAAACGGGCAGAATGTAGGGTCTGCTCGTTTGCCTTTATCGTTTTTTTAAGCCTTCTTGGCCTTTCTGCAAATCAATGACCGTGATTTCAGGACGTGAAAATAACCGGTATGGAATTCGGGTTGTACCTAAACCACGATTTACATACAAGGATAAAGGGCCAACTTTATAGGATCCTTCCCTGTATTTTTCTGCAAAAGGGGGAGTCACAATCGCACCCAAAAGAGGAAACTGAATTTGTCCTCCATGACTATGTCCGCTTAATTGTAAATGAACTGGGTAACTGGCGGCATAATCAGCATAATCAGGAGCGTGAGATAGAAGAATGGTAAATAAATCACTGGATTGTACCGGTATACTTACATCCAGGTTGGGCTTGCCGAGCATTGCATCATCTACCCCGCTTATTACGATTTGACGGCCATTCTGCAGGGTTATAAAGTTTGATTCATTTACTAACAGGGTAAATCCATTACTAACCATAGTCTCTTTGTAAATTTCCGTACCATAACCGCCATGGTCATGATTGCCAAAAACGCAATATTTACCAAGAGGTGCCTCCAGCTGACTTAATAATTGATTGAGCTTAGGAGTTATTCTATATTCATTCGGATTATCCATCAGGTCACCTGTAAAACAAATAATATCGGGATTAAGTGAATGAATGGTTTCAACCGTTTTTTCTAAATCTGTCAAATTATATTGGAAACCCAAATGAGTATCACTGAATTGGACAATTCTAATATTTTGAAAGGAGTCTGGAATAAGTGGGTGGGAATAGGAAAAACGTGTTATATCAACCCAGGAGGGTTCAATATCTTTCATATAAAATCGCCCTCCTATAAGAGAGCAAAGAATAGTAGCTATATAGGCAAATGATTTTTTTAAAAAGAATCTTCTGGTTATTTTCTTCATTATAAAGTTCCTATCTCATAATAGTCAGTCTAATCCTATCATTCATTAAGAAAATTGTTAAGATGTATGAGTATTACTTTTTGATTACAAAATTTATGTGCTATTTGGTCTATAGATTAACTACCTAAAATAAGGTAAAATTAAAATACAATAGGTATTTAGATTTATAGAAATAATGATTTATATATTTAGTTAACTGAATGGGATGTTTCATTCTGAGGACGAGGGTGTTACAGATGAATAAAGCCAAATCATATGAAATGATCTATCTTCCTGCAAAAATAGGAATGATAAAAGTATATATGTATGGATTCCATAAAAAAGGAGATCCCGGCAGAGTATTTGTTATGCTTAATGATTTAAAAGTAAATGGCAAAGGTACGAATAAAAAGGAAACATTGATTAGTACTCTTTCTAAACTTAATGAACTAATCAATCAATCATAAGTAAAACATATAAAATTTTTAAGGGCGGCCATTAGGCGGCCCTTTTATCATTTAATTTGATTGGCTAAAATTTAAAAATCCCGTTATATCTATATTTTTCATCTATTTTGCTAATTCAGCATTTCTGGATATTATTGACAGAATTTTGTGATATAATAAAAGTGAATAATCATTCATTTTATTTGGAGGGCTCATATGAAGGGAAAAGTAGTGATTGTAACTGGTGGTTCTAGTGGAATGGGAAAGGCTATGGCTCAACGTTTTGCAAATGAGGGGGCTAAAGTAGTCATTACCGGAAGGAATAAAGAAAAACTGGATAACACCATTAAAGAATTTGCAGAAAATCAGGAGAATATACTGGCTGTTCAGATGGATGTTCGAAATGTGGAGGATGTTAAAAGAACCATTGAAGAGACGGTTAACAGATTTGGTACAATCGATTATTTGATTAATAACGCAGCAGGTAATTTTATTTGTCCGGCAGAGGATCTATCACCGAATGGCTGGAAATCTGTCATTGATATTGTTTTGAATGGTACTTTTTACTGCAGCAGCCTCATCGGCAAGTATTGGATAGAAAATGGCATTAAAGGATCAATCATCAATATGGTCGCTACCTATGCGTGGGATGCAGGTCCATATGTCATTCACTCTGCCTCAGCAAAGGCTGGTGTGCTGACAATGACTAGAACTTTGGCTGTGGAATGGGGTAAAAAATATGGAATCCGCGTAAATGCGATAGCTCCCGGGCCGATTGAAAGAACTGGGGGAGCAGATAAGTTATTTCAATCGGAAGAAGCAGCTCAAAGAACGCTTGAAAGTGTTCCGCTTGGAAGATTAGGAACACCGGAGGAAATTGCAGATTTAGCCCTGTATTTACTGTCTGATCGGGCATACTATATTAATGGTGATTGTATTACAATGGATGGCGGTGCTCATCTCAATCAATTTCCGTTTTAGGCATAGGATGGATGAATGGTTTTAATAAGAATTGAAATCTTTAAAGAGCAGTTCAATATGCTGATTTAATTGAACTGTTTTTTGTGCGTTCATTTGACTAGCTGTTTAAGATGATATTTTAGTTTTCACTATCCTTGTATTATTTTTCAGTAAAAAGTGTTTATTCTGGTAAAAAGGGGAATAAGCTAATAAAGGCCTTGAGATATGTACTTAAAAAGGAGGATCATAATGAAAAAGGTTTTAACTTCGTTGTTTATTACCATGCTTGTATTAGCGGTTTCTCCTCTTGTCAAAGTAGATGCTAAAAGTACACTGGATAAACAAGATGCATTTAATCTTTTAGATAGCGCATTTCAATTGCAGGTATCTCTTTCAGAAAAACCAAGATCAATGGACAATATTCGAGATTTATTAAAAAATTCCTTCTCAGAGGAATACACTGAGGATTTTATAAACATGAATGTACAAAAAAGTGTGGATGGTAGTGGCTATCAAACCTATGGTACGGATATAGCCCTTTATTATATTCCTTTTTTTACATATAGTGAACATACTAAACTAGGATATAGTTCTGCTAATGATCAATGGTATGTGTATGAATGGTTTCCAGGCAATACAGATGGACCAGTCAGCTATGAAGGGCATTACGAGGCAATCGGGCTGATGTATGACCATAATAAATGGGTAATTAATGATTACCAAATTGCTTTCGATCCGAAAACACTTGATGACAGTCAAGAAATAGCCCAAAATTCGAGTGTGGATAAGGAGCCATCCAATCCGACTTTCATAAACAGATTGACAGATTATATTAGCTACGGGTTCATTAATCATATGTCTCATTGGTTTGGGATGATTGCTTTCTAGATACTGATGGCATGAATGGAAAAGCTAATCCTGCTTGAATGAGGATTAGCTTTTTTGTATTAATCTCTAATATTTAACAATTCCATAATTCGTTCCTGGTTAAATCCAATGATTACTTGATCACCAATGACAAACGTTGGGGTAGAATATGAATCATATTTGGTCATAAGTATTTTTTTTGCTTTTGCATCCTTCTGAATATCTTTTAAGGTATAGGGAATATTGTGCTCATCAAAATAATTTTTGGCGTAAGCACATGGCGGACAGCCTGGTTGCGTAAAAAAAAGAACTGGTTCCACTTTTTTCTATCCTTTCTTTTGTTTAATTTGTATCTACCAGTATACATGAAACTTTTTTGTTTACTATAGTACAAATTTTAAGTAGGATATCAGGCAGGGCTATCTTTTATCAAATTAAAGAACTAGAAAGAGAAAAAGAATTGCCAACACCAGAGAGATCTTGTCAATTTATTTTGATTGAGTCTGCTTTAAAGTGAAAAATATGGCGCTGGAATTTTTCTTGGAACGTTTTTATGATAAAATGATGAAGTCTCTAAAAAAAGAGATGAAATAAAAGGTGTAACCATCAAATACGTTATAATGAATTTGGGTATACAAATAATGCCTATTCCTCTATTCTGTTACTAATGGCCAGTCCATAAGCGACAATATATTTTATTTGTTGGTAAGTCATGAAAGGAGCATATATTAGATATGTCACGATTACAAGGAATTTTATCACGTTTGAAAAACTTACAGGAGCAAGGGAAAGTATCAGATACAGCACAACGTGTGTTTGAAGTTGAAGGTCAAGTTAAATGTCAAGTATCTTATTTCGATAAAACTGAAACATTCGAATTAGAGATTTTTCAGGATAAAGGAAAAACTATGAAGTATCAATTTGATAATATTGATATGATTGCCATTGAAATTTTTGAGTTAATTTATAGCTAATTTGGAAATTTGAGATGATTTGGTTATGTTCCATTATCATGATGAAGGTATTTGTTCCTAATCATGTAGGTTATGCTTCTGAAAATCTCTAACTTAAATTTTTAAAGTGGGGAAGGGAAGATAATTACTGACAAATCGAACAGTTAAGTCTTCCGAATAAAACCAAAAGTGGATAACCAGGAACTAACTATATAAGGGGTTCTTAACCATGTTAGATATGCAAAAATTAGATGGATTCGAACTGACTGTAAAGGATTTAATGATTTCGTCTGAACGTGTTGCTCATGTACAGCAGGAAAATAATCTCGAACATGCATTATTGGTTCTTACTAGAAGCGGATATACTGCTATACCAGTTCTGGGACATGATTATAAGCTGCATGGATTAATTAGTACACCAAAGATAATGGATGCAATATTGGGCTTGGAGCGAATTGAATTTGAAAAACTGGAAGAGATGAAGGTTGCAGAAGTGATGGATCCCAATCTTCCATGTCTTAAAGAAAGTGATTCAATTGAAAAAGCAATGGAACTTCTCATTGATCATCCATTTGTATGTGTGGTAGGTACTGAGGGAGCTTTCGAAGGTATATTGACCAGAAGGCAGGTTATGAAGCATACAAATCGTTTAATAAAAATCATTAAATATAATTAATATCAGTATCTCAATCGATAATGATGAGTGGATTAAAAAATAAACATTTTTTAAAACGCCTGGATAAAGATCCAGGCGTTTTTTACATGGTTTATAAAGTTGTATAACTTAAATTTAAAAGTGACTTTAAACAATGTTATCAATAAAACACTCTAAGACATGCTAATAACTCAACAAAACTTTTAATAGATATAATATTCCAAATTAACTTTATCCAGGATAGGAACTTCGTTAAAATGATAGGGAGGGGCGTGGAAAAATGAATTCAATCGATTCAAGCATAGAAAAAAAGTCTTTCAAAAGGGCAAAGAAGAAGACAAAACGCCCTTTAGTATTAATTTCAATCCTATTGGCTTTATTCATGGGTGCCATCGAGGGTACTATCGTTTCAACTGCAATGCCTGAGATCGTTGGTGATCTGGGAGGCTTCTCCCTGTATAGTTGGGTCTTCTCAGCCTATTTGCTAATGAATACGGTAACGGTATTGATCTATGGGAAGTTATCTGATTTATTTGGCAGAAAACCAGTATTGTTATTTGGGATTACAGTGTTTCTGCTTGGTTCCCTCGGCTCTGGATATGCATGGTCCATGCAAAGCTTAATTTTTTTTCGTTTAATACAGGGTTTTGGAGCTGGAGCCATTACGCCCGTTGCAATGACAATTGTAGGGGATATATATACGAAAGAAGAACGAGCAAAAGTTCAGGGTTATTTATCAAGTGTTTGGGGAATATCGGCTATTTTGGGACCTGCTATTGGCGGATTATTAATCGAGTACATATCATGGAGCTGGATCTTTTGGATTAATATTCCGTTAGGATTTCTCTCTTTAGGAGGTTTGCTATTTTTCTTCCATGAGCAAAAGACGGTTAAAAAACAAAAGGTAGATTATATGGGTTCAGCAATGCTTGCTGTTTCTTTGTCGCTTTTAATGTTTTTATTTGTGCAAGGAGGGATTTCATTTTCCTGGCTTTCTTTAAAAAGTTCGTTGTTAATTATACTCCTGCTAATTTTGGTGTTTTGCTTTGTGAAGCATGAAAACAGAACTGTAGAGCCCGTTATGCCTTTTTCTATCTGGAAGAATCAATCAATATTGTTTGCTAATTTAACCTCTCTTACAACCGGTATTGTTTTAATTGGAGTATCAAGCTATTTACCAACATTTGTACAGGGAGTAATGGAGGAATCCCCAATGATAGCAGGATTTACTCTTACTGCCATGTCTATAGGGTGGCCGATAGCATCCTTTATATCAGGCAATATGATTTTGAAGATAGGGTATCGTACTACTTGTATAACAGGTGGAATCTTTATCATACTGGGTGCACTGGCTTTTACATTTTTGCCCTCCCATGGATATGTGTTTTTGGCCGCTTCTGGATCCTTCTTGCTTGGTGTGGGAATGGGGCTTACAAGCACTGCTTTTATCGTGTCCATCCAATCTACTGTGGATTGGGAACAAAGAGGTGCTGCAACAGCTGCAAACATGTTCATGAGAAATCTGGGAAACACAATCGGTGCCGCATTATTGGGAGGTATATTGAATAATCGTTTAAACGCTTATTATTCACAAAATGAAAATATAGATTTAAATTCGGTAAACGAATTGCTTAACACTGAGATTCGATCTTCTTTAGAGCCGGAAAGATTGGAACAGATCCAAAGTGGATTAACACATTCATTGGGTATTGTGTATTTCATTGTCTTACTACTGGCTATACTGAGCTTGTTCTTGATATTGAAAATGCCAAAAGAGAAATCGTAACAGCCTCATTAAATCTGCTATATTGTAATATTTGCAGTTCAGCAGAATATAAAGGTAAAATAAAATGAATGTCTGATTAAGAAGAGATTGGTTTGTGAGGAGAACAAATGGTTATAACTGATTTTGAATTATTGGATACTCTTGCTGTTGAACTGAATTTACGTAAGACTGCCGAAAGAATGTTTGTCTCTCAGCCGGCACTTTCACAACGTCTTCAATCAATAGAAAGAGAATGGGGAACACCGCTTTTTATTAGATCAGCAAAAGGAATGACGTTGACGGAGGCGGGAGAAATTGTCGTTCAATATGCCAGGGAATCCCTGAAATTAAAAGAAAAAACACGAGAAAAAGTAGATGCTCTCAATCATAATGTACAAGGTACATTAAAAATTGCGAGTGCTTCTATAGTCGGCCAATATTGGCTCCCGATGATTTTAAAGAAATATGTTAACAAATATCCCAATGTTAAGATCTCACTTGTGACAGGCTGGAGCAGTGAAATGATCGAAAATATCTATAATGGAGAGTCTCATATTGGTATATTGAGAGGGGTTCCTGACTGGCATGGTTATAAAAAGCTATTGTTCAGTGATCACTTATACCTTGTGGATACCGAGCTTAACCAATTATCAGATGCGTTAACTACAGAACGCCCATTTATCTTGTTTAAAAGTGATTCGAACTATTATCGAGAGATTCAAAATTGGTGGATCCGCCATTATGGAATTCCACCGACACGTACCATTCTTGTGGATCAAATTGAAACCTGTAAACAAATGGTGATGAATGGAATTGGGTATGCCATATTGCCCGGTATTTCTTTAAGAGAAGGTGAAGCCTCGTATTTTAAACATCCCTTGTATGATTTGGAGGGGCAGTCTGTTGAAAGAAAGACATGGCTTGTAAGCTACGATGCTTCCTTAGAATTAAGACAGGTTAAGGCTTTTGTAAGTTTGATTGAGGAAATGTTAATTGAATAGAAATGAAATCTCTATTCTTGTTTTTCCTACTCTTGTTTGATAAAGTAATAGAAAATTATTTAGGGGAGAGAAATATACTATGAAAATGATGGATGCAAATGAAATTATATCCTTTATCGGAAACAGTGTGAAAAAAACGCCGGTTAAAGTATACATAAAGGGAGAAATCAGTGAGCTGGTATTTAATCCTGAGGTTAAAACATTTATTACCGGTAACACAGGGGTGATTTTTGGAGAATGGTCTGATATTCAACCAACATTAGAGGAAAACAAGGCGAAAATAGAAGATTATGTTATTGAAAATGATTGTCGAAATTCCGCAATTCCAATGCTGGATTTAAAAGGGATTAATGCACGTATTGAGCCGGGGGCGATTATCCGTGATCAGGTTCATATTGGAAATAATGCGGTGATTATGATGGGAGCGTCCATTAATATTGGTGCAAGCATCGGGGATAAGACTATGATTGATATGAATGCCGTGCTTGGCGGACGTGCAACTGTCGGTGAAAATTGCCATATTGGAGCAGGAGCAGTGTTGGCTGGCGTAATAGAGCCTCCATCTGCCAATCCTGTTGTAATCGAAGATAATGTACTTGTTGGTGCTAATGCGGTTATTTTAGAAGGCGTCAGAGTAGGAGAGGGAGCTGTAGTAGCGGCTGGAGCAATTGTAGTAGAAGATGTTCCTGCTCATACAGTAGTTGCTGGAGTTCCGGCTAAAGTAATTAAAACAATTGATGAAAAGACTAAATCCAAAATTGAAATTAAGGATGAGCTTCGTCAGCTATAATAAAAATGGAAGGGGCGTGGAGATGATGATTTCCGCGCCTGTTTTTAAATTGGAGATGAGGTGAGCTGCAATTTGGAAAAGTTAATTTCTATAAGAAGAGATTTGCATAGGATCCCTGAACCTGGTTATAAGGAATTTAAGACGCAACAATATTTGATAGATTACATAAGAAATCTTCCTCAGGATCGTATAGAATGGGAAAAATGGAGAACAGGAATTTTTGTTCGAGTAAAAGGGCTATCTCCTGAGAAAACCATAGGCTACCGTGCTGACATTGATGGTTTGCCGATTCGAGAAGAAACGGAGCTTCCCTTTAAATCCGAGCATGCAGATTATATGCATGCATGCGGCCATGATTTTCATATGACCATCGCCCTTGGTGTATTAACAGATTTAGTGGAAAATCCAATCAATGACCATGTATTATTTATGTTCCAGCCCGCAGAAGAGGGCCCTGGAGGAGCAGAGGAGATGATTGCTGCTGAGCAGTTTTCTAAGTGGAGACCTGATTTGATTTTTGGATTGCATATAGCTCCGGAATATCCGGTAGGAACAATCGCTACCAAAACAGGTTTACTCTTTGCTAATACCTCGGAGATCTTTATAGATTTTAAAGGGGTTGGTGGACATGCTGCTTATCCGCATCTGACGAATGATATGGTGATTGCATCCTGTCAATTTGTTACTCAGCTTCAGACTATTGTAGCAAGAAATATTAATCCACTTGATTCGGCTGTTGTTACAATTGGGAAAATAACAGGAGGGACTGTCCAAAATAGTATTGCTGAAAATGCGCGGATAGAAGGGACGATTCGGACGCTATCTGAGGATTCTATGCTATTGATCCGGAATCGAATACTGGAAATGGCAAAAGGAATGGAAGTGGCTCTTGATTGTAAGATTAATGTTGATTTTGGTTCTTCCTACTATCAAGTATATAACGAATCTAATCTAACAGAAGAGTTTATGAAATTTCTGTATCAGCGGCAGGATACGACATTCGTCAATTGCAAGGAAGCAATGACGGGTGAGGACTTTGGATACATGATTAAGGAGATTCCAGGCTTTATGTTCTGGCTTGGTGTTCAGTCATCGTATGGATTGCACCATGCTAAATTAAATCCTGATGAAAAGGCACTACCCTTTGCTGTATCGGTTATAACAGATTATATTCGAATGAAATCAATATAAAAAGAGAACCCGGCTAAAGAGATAGCAGCCGGGTTCTCTATATTATTCTGTTCCTTCAGCAGCGTATTGAAGCCTTATTTGATCGATGGCTATTTTAATCCTAGAGCGCAGCTGACGTTCAACATGGTATTGCTGTCCATTTGTTGTTCGGGCTACAATTTGAATTGTATAATCAGCTGTACCCATATCCTGGATGCCAAGAATCTCGGGTCCCATTAGGATATCTTCATCTTTTTCGGCCATTGTATGGCATATTTCTTTAATTGATTTTGTGATTTCCTCCAAATTATCTTCTGCTTTAAGTTTAATTTCCACCATAGCTCTCATAGCTCCACGTGAATGATTGCTTAGTATGGCAATTTGTCGATTGGGAATATAGTGGAGGCTTCCGTCATAACCTCTTATTTGGATTGTTTTAAGTCCGACTACTTCTACAACGCCTTTAATAACTCCTATTGTCACTTCATCCCCAACATCAATCTGTTTTTCGAGCAGGATAAAGAAGCCGGTTACTACATCACTCACTAATCCCTGGGCCCCAAAGCCGACCGCTAAACCAACGATTCCGGCACCGGCTAGAATCGCACTAACGTTGATTCCTAACATTTCCAGGATGGTGACTATTAAGATAAATATAAAGACGTACCCAAAAGCGTTTTTCGTTAAGGATTCCAATGTTTTCGTACGGTTCTCAGAAAGATTCTCTTTGGCCTGCATGCGCGAGAAAATCTTTTCAATGATTTTAAAAGTAAACGTGCGTATTACTTTATAGATTAAATAAAATAAAAAGATTTTTAGAACCCAAATTCCAATATCGAAAAGCCAGGTTTCCCACTTGAGATCTGAAAATTTAAAACCCATTATGAACGAATTCTCCATTAAACCAATCCTTTCCTAACAACTTCTTTATTGATATAAACGGAAGTATTCAATTATGATAGATACAATTTTTTTGGTATACTATAACCTTCATCTTGAAGGAAAATGTATGCAGCCTTTTACTATCATAATAGAATAATATAGATATACCATAAAGGAAGTTGAATGATTTGCCAAGTGAAAGGTAAAATGTTTGAAAAGACATAATCATTATTCAACATAAACTGATACAATGATAAAGTTATAGATAATAAAGCTTGCTTTTATCAATTTCTACACATTTTAAATATTGACCCTTGAGTTATGTTACTGGTGTGTTCATAGCCACTTTTACTATTTTCCCAAAAAGTTTGGTTGAAAATACTGTAAACATTTAACCGGATTATGTATTATTTGCATATGTGATATTTATTTTGGATATATATTGGAATTTTAGGCGAAAAGAGGGTTCGTTGATTGGAAATCAATCGGTGATTAATAGTTCCGTGGGACATTCAAGAAACATGTGAAGAATGAAGAGCGGTTCTCTCTTTCCGGTAAATAGTATGGATAGGTAATAATCACTTTATAAAACTAAAAAGGAGGCGTCGTAACCTTGAATTTTGAACTGCTGACAATAACGGTATTATGGTCCTTCCTTTATGTATATGTCATAATTGCTTCCATTGAGTTTGGGGTTGGTTTTTTTACATATTATGGTCGTTTTAAAGGTAAGCAGGTGGGAATTCCTAAATCGACAGGTCATTATGATCCACGACTCTGGCATATTACGATTATTTTCTTTATATTTTTTGTGGCAGGATTAATTGGATTTTTTCCGGATACATTTAATTATTTTGGCAGAGCATTGGTTCTACCAGGGCTGGTCGTTTTATTACTGGTAGTCATCAGATTTATGGCACATTTTTTGTATAAAAAAGGGAACAAAACAAGCTGGTCATTTTTGTTCGTTTATGTTTCGACTGGGATCCTTATTCCTGCCTCTTTATCCATTGGGCTTACGATATCTGAGGGAGGTTTTATAAAAAAAGAAGGAGAACGAGTGTTTCTCCTGGTAAAAAAATTGTTCCTCAGTCCTTATTCCTGGAGTGTCGTGTTTCTGACAATTGTAAGTGTATTGTTTATAAGCGCCGTATTCTTGCTCTATTATAAGGAAAAGTCTAATGATAAGGAGGCAAGTATGACTGTGCGAGGCTATGCTCTTTTTTGGAGTGTTCCTACGATCATTGCAGTTGCTTTAGCGACTATTTCATTAAGGGGACATAATTTGCGTCATTTTCAAAATGCTCTGGAGATTTGGTGGTTATTTGCGCTTTCTTTAATTAGCTTTATGGCTGCCCTATACTTAATCATTCGAAATAAAAGACATGGTTTAGCATTTATATTTGTATTACTTCAGTTTTTGTTTGCTTTCTACGGATATGGTATTTCACATTTGCCTTTTATACTTGATCCGTTCATTACATTGGACTCGTTTAATGGGAGCCACTTATGGTTAACATTAGGATGCTTATTGGTAATCGGATTATTGCTTCTGACTCCATTTACTCTATTGATCAATAAAATGTTATTCCGAACAAAATGAAAAACGCGAGTACCTGTTAAGGTACTCGCGTTTGTGCTTTTTATACTTCCATGATAATAGGCAGAATCATCGGACGTCTTTTGGTTCTTTCGTATAAGAAAGGTCCGAGTGTGTCTGTAACTTGATTTTTAATTTCAGACCATTGTGTAGTCTTACGTGCCATGATTTTATTTAAATGCTGAGTGATTAGGTTTTGAGCATCGTTAATCAGATCTCCTGATTCACGCATATAGACGAACCCGCGAGAAATGATATCCGGCCCAGCAGCAATTTTGAACTCTTTCATATTGATGCTGACAACAACTATCACAAGACCTTCTTCTGAAAGAATACGACGGTCGCGAAGGACGATATTTCCAATGTCCCCGATTCCGCTTCCATCAATATAGACATTGCCGGAAGGTACCTTGCCAGCAACGGTAGCACTATCCTGAGTAAGTGCCAGCACTTCACCGTTGTCCATGATAAAGCAATTTTCCTCCAAGACACCGCAATCCACAGCTGTTTGTACATGTGTTCGCTGCATGCGGTATTCTCCATGGATTGGCATAAAGAACTTAGGCTTCATCAATCTGAGCATTAATTTTTGTTCTTCCTGTCCACCATGGCCAGATGTATGAATATTACTTAAAGGACCATGAATGACATCGGCTCCAGCACGGAATAACATATTAATGGTGCGTGATACACTAACCGTATTACCTGGTATTGGTGATGATGAGAATACAACTGTATCACCAGGATTAATCTGGATTTGTCTGTGAGTACCGTTTGCAATTCTAGATAAGGCAGCCATCGGTTCACCCTGTGAACCAGTACAAAGAATCGTTACTTCGTTTGCCGGTAATCTATTTAATTGCTGAGTATCAATAAATGTTTCTTTTGGTGCGGTAATATAACCAAGTTGAAGTCCAATTTCGATGGCATTTTCCATACTGCGACCAAAAACGGCTACTTTCCTGTTGTTTTGTACAGCTGCTTCTGTAACTTGCTGCAGGCGATGAATATTCGAAGCAAAGGTTGCGAAAATAATGCGTCCTTCTACTTTTCGGAATATATCATGTATACTTTCGCCAACTTTACGCTCAGACATAGTGAAATTAGGGATTTCACTATTTGTACTGTCTGAGAGAAGGCATAGAACACCTTCTTTACCAATTTCAGCCATTTTAGTTAAATTGGCAGGTTCTCCAACCGGAGTAAAATCGAACTTGAAATCACCGGTATGTACAATATTGCCCTGTGGTGTTTTAACCACAATGCCGTATGCATCCGGGATACTGTGAGTGGTACGATAGAAAGTAACAGATGTTTTCCGGAACTTGATCACATCGTCCTCTTTAATTTCATGGATAATGGCTTGTCTTAGTAAACCGTGTTCTTCTAATTTCTTCTTTACTAATCCAAGTGCCAATTTGCCTCCATAAAGTGGAATATTCACTTGCTTTAGTAAATAAGGTATCCCGCCAATATGATCCTCATGACCATGAGTAATAAACAAACCTTTAATCTTGTCCGCGTTTTTTACGATATAGGAATAATCCGGTATGACATAATCAATGCCAAGTAATTCATCTTCCGGAAACTTTATTCCGGCGTCAATTAGAATAATTTCATCCTGGAATTGAACGCCATATGTGTTTTTGCCGATTTCGCCTAGCCCTCCGAGGGCGAAAACAGCTGTTTGGTCGTTCTTGACAAATTTCATATATTATTTGGTCTCCGTAATATGGAAATCTGGATTCTGTTTTTCAAATTCCAAATATTCATCTTTAAGAACTTGAACAAATTCAATATTGTATGGAAGGCTTTTTAACTTTTGGCGGACATCTCTTTCCGATTTCCCTTCAACGTAAATAGATTTAGTATTTTCGCGAACGGGTGTCTCAGCTGCGTTCTCCTGAAAAAAAACTTTAAAAATCATGTAAATCTCTCCTAACTTACTCTTGTAAAATTTATAAATAAAGAGGTGGCAAGGAGCAACAACCAGGCCACCTTATCTATTGATATTCATCTTAGACTGTCGGTCTAAACAGTTCATCATCTCTATTATAAGAAAATTTCCTAACATTTGCATGTTTAAACAATTTTCTTTAAGGACTGTTATCTACTTTACCGTATAGAATAAGCCCTCCGCAAGGATATTTGAAGGGCTTTTCAAAAAATTATGCAATTGATTTCCTGCCCATCAGGTCTTTCCATTGTTTGAGAAGCTTTTTTCTGAGCTTTTTTAACATGGCTGACCATCTCCTTTATCTATTATTTTAATGGTAATTAAGCGTTTGGTAAATATGCTTGAGGGATATAAGTACCTAAACGTAAAAATAAATTTATCGTCCCACTCATAAATAGTATATGCTTGGATTCAAAAGCTTATATTGTAATTTATTTACAATCGCGTCTGATTCATAATCTAAGTATAACTAATATCTTTAACCGTTACTATTTTTCCTGAAGAGTCAAGATAACTAATCATAGCTGTTTTCCTGTTGTATGAGATTCCTCATGCAGAGGTTTACTATTTATTATGATAGTATGATTGTAGACAATAATACGTTATATATAGTATTGCGCATCTGGGAGGAAATGTTTATGGGTAAAATTGTATTTTTTGACATTGATGGGACACTTCTAAATTCTGAAAAGAAATTACCGGAATCCACTAAGGAAGCAATCCATTTACTTAGAAAAAATGGGACATACGTTGCAATAGCGACAGGTAGGGCACCTTTTATGTTCAGCCATCTTATTCATGAACTGGAAATCGACTCTTTTGTCAGCTTTAATGGTCAATATGTTGTTTTTGAGCATGAGATGATTTATAAAAACCCTCTATCTCAATCACAATTAGAAAAATTAACGAGAGAAGCAAAGGCGAATGGTCACTCCATGATCTATATGAATGAGAAAACAATGAAAGCCAACGTTACACATGATCCCTTTATAGAAGAGAGTATGGGATCTCTTCATTTTCCACATCCCGAGGAAAAGGGAGACTTTTATAAAAATCATGAAATTTACCAAGCTCTTTTATTTTGTGAGGAACATCATACGTCTCTTTATGAAGGAAACTATTCGGATCTGCAATTCATACGCTGGCATCCATATGCAATGGATGTAGTACCAAATGGAGGGTCAAAAGCTAAAGGAATTGAGTATGTGATTGAGCGCAAGGGATTCTCTATGGATGAAATTTATGCATTTGGTGATGGATTAAATGATCTTGAAATGATTAAGGCAGCAGGTACGGGTGTGGTCATGGGAAATGGTGTACCGCTGTTAAAGAAAGAAGCGGACTTTATTACAAAAAGCGTAGATTCAGATGGGATTTATTACGGATTAAAGGAATTAAAGCTTATATAAATTTGTTAGTAATCAGCAACTGACTAGTCATAAAATAGGGCAGAGCGGTTTAGCCACATAGTTTCTATAAATAAGTGAACAAAAAAAGACTGTAGACCAACCTAAATAGGGAAAATGTCTACAGTCACAGCCGGTGATTAATCACCGGTTTTTATTTTTCAATGGCTACCGCATTGTCTAAATGGGCAAATGGATCTTTAGGATTTATATGATCATAGAACATGACTCCATTTAAATGATCAATTTCATGCTGAATAATAATGGCCATCATGCCGCTTAATCTTAAAGTAATCTCTTCCCCCTCAAGCGTATAAGCTTGTACTTTTACTTTATTGTAACGGGGAACATAGCCTGGTATGGCACGATCTACTGATAAACAGCCTTCTCCGGTACTTAAATAAGCCTTCTGAACAGAATGGCTAATAATTTTTGGATTAAAGAGAGAATAGCTATGGAGCTTATTTTTATCGTCTGTAGCGTGAATGGCAATCATTCGTTTTGAAATATTAATTTGAGGAGCTGCCAGCCCAACCCCAGGACGTAGACCGTATTTTTCTGCTTTTACTGGATCCTGGCTGTTTTGTACATATTCCATTAAGCTTTTGAGAATTTCTTGGTCTTCTTTGGAAGGCGGAATTTGTACTTCCCCCGCTCTTTTTCGTAGAGTGGGATGCCCTTCTCTGATAATATCTTGCATTGTAATCATTATTTCACCTCATAAAACTGTCCATTTATACTCTATAGTCTATCAAACCTTGCATAAAAAGTTAATTATGACTTCTGTAATCTTAACAAACATATAAGGGGTCTGTACGCCTTACTTATCTTTACGTAGTAGCGTATTTTAAGTTTAGGAATTAATCAATAGCAATCATACTACAATATATTACCTTATATTTAGATTACTAAGTAATTTCGGGGGTATTACTCCTATTATATATGTTATTTGTTGTCAAAATATTTCCATTTCGTTATAGTAAAGTAGGGATAGATAGGAGTGCTAATCATGGAAAAATACAAAAAAATTATTACACTTACAGGTATGTTAGTAGTAATCCTTGCATTAACAGGATGTCTAAACAATAGCAGTCCAGAAGAGAAAATTTATGATACTCTGGAGGAAGTGGCTGCATTGGAGGAAGACTTCCAAAAACAACAAGAGCCGCTTCAAAAGCTGGAGGAAGAAGATAATGAACTGTATGGAAAGATTATACAATTGGGTATGAAGGAAATAGAAGAAATACAATCATTATCAAATGATGCTATTAAAGGAATAGAAGAAAGACAAGCGTTAATGAAGAAGGAAAAAGAAGCTATCGATAAAGCTAAGGAACAATTTAAGGATTTAAATGGTCATATAAACGATCTTGAAGACTCATCCTTAAAAGCAGAAGCGAATGAATTAAAGGATACAATGACGAAAAGATATGATGAGTATGATGAACTGTATAAACATTATACAAAGAGTCTTACACAGGAGAATGAGTTATACACACTCTTTAAAAAAGAGGATGTGACCAAAGAAGATTTACAAGAACAAATTGAGAAAATCAATGAAACGTATAATTCACTGATGAACTCAAACAAAAAATTTAATGACTTAACGAATGAATATAATGAACAAAAGATTGCTTTCTATAAAAGGGCAAAACTAGATGTTGATACAGAATAAGAAAAAGCCATCAGGAGTGATGGCTTTTTTTTATAGAAATTCCAGGTTGTCGATAATCAATTCGATAAGTTTTGGTATGTTTTGTTAAGTAGTAAAACCTAATTGATTTTCGACCAGTATCGAGTATGATTATTTTTATTATAATTTAAAAATGGTTATTAGGTTTTATACATTTAGTATTGCATGTTTAATAAGGTTAGTTATTTTGCCCATATTACTTTAGTTTAGGGGATTATAAATACAGAAAGTTCATCTTTGTAAGCGCTTTTTCCACATTCTGTATTAGTATAAAAAAATATTAATGTATAACAGTTTGTCGTTAAAGAAAGTTTGTGAAAATGTTTACATACTCGAATCATATAAGTTGACGGCAATTATTTAAATCGTGTAAACTTTAACCATTGATACAGTTGTACTACTTTTTATCAAGAGGAAACTAATACAGTTATCTAATGGTTTAGGTGTGGAAAACTGGCATTATGATAATTTAAAGATGGATATTTAACCATTTATAGAAAGGAAGATGTGAATCCTATGGCTTCTAAACAACAGAAAGTCCTTATTGAGGCAGAGAAGCAGTTGGAAAGCGTTAGCGACCAGTTCAAGACGTTGCAAATTTTAAATGAAGAGGGAGAAGTCGTAAATAAATCAGCTATGCCTGATTTAAGCGATGAACAGCTTCAAGAATTAATGAGAAGAATGGTTTACACTCGTATTCTTGATCAACGCTCTATCTCTTTGAATAGACAAGGTCGTCTTGGTTTTTATGCTCCAACAGCTGGACAAGAAGCTTCACAATTGGCATCTCAATTTGCTTTGGAAAAAGAAGATTTCATTTTACCTGGTTACCGAGATGTACCACAAATGATTTGGCATGGTCTTCCATTGACTCAAGCCTTCTTGTTCTCTCGTGGCCATTTTGCTGGAAATCAAATTCCTGCAGACGTTAATGTGATTTCTCCGCAAATCATCATTGGTGCACAATATATCCAATGTGCAGGTGTAGCTCTTGGTATGAAGAAAAATGGAGCGAAATCTGTTGCAATCACATATACAGGTGACGGCGGTGCTTCCCAAGGTGATTTCTACGAGGGAATCAACTTTGCTGGTGCATTTAAAGCTCCTGCAATCTTTATCGTTCAAAATAACCGTTTTGCGATTTCTACACCGGTTGAAAAACAATCAGCTGCTAAAACAATCGCTCAAAAAGCAATGGCTGCCGGTATCCCAGGTATTCAGGTAGACGGTATGGATCCATTAGCTGTTTACACTGCAGTTAAAGAGGCACGCGAAAGAGCAATTAATGGAGAAGGTCCTACTTTAATTGAAACTTTAACTTATCGTTATGGTCCACATACAATGGCTGGTGATGATCCAACACGTTACCGTACAGCTGACCTTGATAACGAGTGGGAGAAAAAAGATCCACTTGTTCGTTTCCGTAAATTCCTAGAAGGAAAAGGACTATGGAGCGAAGAGAAAGAAAATGAAGTAATTGAACAAGCAAAAGAAGATATCAAAGTTGCTATTAAAGAAGCGGATAATACTCCAAAACAAAAAGTAACTGATTTAATTATGAATATGTATGAAGAGCTTCCATACAACCTAGAAGAACAATATGAAATTTACAAAGAAAAGGAGTCGAAATAAGCCATGGCCCAAATGACGATGATTCAAGCCATCACTGATGCATTACGTACTGAAATGCGTAATGATCCTAAAGTTCTCGTTTTTGGTGAGGACGTAGGAGTAAACGGTGGTGTCTTCCGTGCTACTGAAGGATTACAAAAGGAGTTTGGAGAAGACCGCATCTTTGATACCCCTTTAGCTGAATCTGGTATTGGTGGATTGGCAATTGGACTTGGATTGCAAGGATTCCGTCCTGTTCCTGAAATCCAATTCTTCGGCTTCGTATTCGAAGTTATGGACTCTATTGCTGGTCAAATGGCTCGTATGAGATATCGCTCCGGTGGTACTTATACTTCACCAATTACAATCCGTTCACCATTTGGTGGTGGTGTACATACACCTGAGATGCATGCAGACAGCCTTGAAGGTTTAATGGCTCAAACACCAGGTGTAAAAGTGGTTATTCCATCTACACCTTATGATGCAAAAGGTTTGTTAATCTCTGCTATCCGTGATAACGATCCGGTAATCTTCTTAGAACACATGAAATTATACCGTTCTTTCCGTCAAGAAGTACCTGAAGGGGAATATACAATTCCATTAGGTAAAGCTGATGTGAAACGTGAAGGTACTGATCTTTCTATTATTACTTATGGCGCAATGGTTCAGGAATCACTTAAAGCTGCAGAGCAACTTGAAAAAGAAGGTGTATCTGCAGAAGTAATCGATTTAAGAACAATTAGCCCGCTTGATATTGATACAATTATTGCATCTGTTGAGAAAACTGGACGCGCAATTGTTGTACAAGAAGCACAAAAACAAGCAGGTATTGCTGCTCAAGTTGTTGCTGAAATCAACGACCGTGCCATTCTAAGCCTGGAAGCACCAGTATTGCGTGTAACTGCTCCTGATACAGTATTTGCATTCTCTCAAGCTGAGCCTATATGGTTGCCAAATCATAAAGATGTACTTGAAACTGCAAAAAAAGTTTTAGAATTTTAACATAACAGGAGATGCTTTCGTGGCATTTCCTGACTAACACAATCATAACTTTAAAAACTGAAAAGAAAGAGGAGGAAGAAAAGCCATGGCTTTTAAATTTAAACTCCCGGATATCGGCGAAGGTATACATGAAGGTGAAATAGTAAAATGGTTTATTAAACCAGGTGATAAAGTACAGGAAGATGACGTACTGTGTGAAGTGCAAAATGACAAATCTGTTGTTGAAATTCCATCTCCAGTAGAAGGTACTGTTCAAGAAGTATTAGTTGAAGAAGGTACTGTAGCAGTAGTTGGTGATGTACTTGTAACTTTTGATGCACCAGGTTATGAAGATGTACAATTTAAAGGTGATGAGCACGGTGAAGAAAAAACTGAAGCTCAAGTTCAATCTACTTTAGAAAGCGGACAAGACCTTAAGAAAGAAGCAGCAGCTCCAGCAAACTCTGATACTCCAACTGGTGCAGGTTCACAGCCACAAGCAGAAGAAACTGCAAGTGACCGTGTAATCGCAATGCCATCTGTTAGAAAATTTGCTAGAGAAAACGGTGTGGATATTCACAAGGTTAAAGGCACAGGCAAAAATGGCCGTGTATTAAAAGAAGATATCCAAGCATTTATGAATGGTGGACAAGAAAGTGCGCCTGTACAAGAAGCTCCTGCTGCCAAAGAAGATTCTAAACCAGCTGCAGCGGCTATTCCTGCAGGAGAATATCCTGAAACTCGTGAAAAAATGAGTGGAATTCGTAAAGCTATTTCTAAAGCGATGGTTAACTCTAAACATACAGCTCCACACGTTACATTGATGGACGAAGTAGATGTGACTAAATTGGTTGCTCACAGAAAGAAATTCAAAGAAGTTGCAGCTGAAAAAGGAATTAAGCTAACATTCCTTCCTTACGTTGTTAAAGCTTTAACAAGTGCATTAAGAGAGTACCCAGCATTAAATACATCTCTTGATGATGCTACACAAGAAATTATCCATAAACACTATTACAATATCGGTATTGCAGCTGATACTGAAAAAGGACTTCTTGTACCTGTAGTTAAAGATGCAGATCGTAAATCTATGTTTGCTATCTCTAATGAAATCAACACACTTGCCGGAAAAGCTCGTGATGGTAAATTAGCTCCTAATGAAATGAAGGGTGCTTCTTGCACAATTTCAAATATCGGTTCTGCCGGTGGACAATGGTTCACACCAGTTATTAACCACCCAGAAGTTGCGATTCTTGGAATCGGACGTATTGCAGAAAAACCAATCGTTCGTGATGGTGAAATTGTAGCTGCTCCTGTATTATCATTATCTTTAAGCTTTGACCACCGTATGATTGATGGAGCTACTGGTCAAAATGCATTAAATCACATTAAACGTTTATTAAATGACCCAGAATTATTATTGATGGAGGGATAAGACATGGTAGTTGGAGATTTTCCAATTGAAACAGATACTATAGTAATCGGTTCTGGTCCAGGAGGTTACGTGGCTGCAATCCGTGCTGCGCAACTTGGACAAAAAGTAACAATCGTTGAAAAAGGAGACCTTGGTGGCGTATGTTTGAACGTTGGATGTATTCCATCCAAAGCCTTAATTACTGCAGGTCACCGTTATCATGATGCCAAACATTCTGAAGATCTTGGTATCACTGCTGAAAACGTAAAAGTGGACTTCTCTAAAGTTCAAGCCTGGAAAGGTACTGTAGTAGAAAAATTAACAAGTGGTGTTGGCGGATTACTTAAAGGTAACAAAGTAGACATCGTTAAAGGTGAAGCTTACTTTGTAGACGCTAATAACATCCGTGTTATGACTGAAAATAGCGCTCAAACATATACATTTAAAAACGCTATTATCGCAACAGGTTCTAGACCGATTGAATTACCGACATTTAAATATTCTGATCGTGTCATTCATTCCACTGGTGCTTTAAACCTTGATCATATCCCTGCAAGCATGGCTATTATCGGCGGTGGAGTAATTGGAGTTGAGCTTGGTTCTGTATATGCTAACTTTGGTACTAAAGTAACCATTCTAGAAGGTATGGACGAAATCTTGGCTGCTTTCGAAAAACCAATGTCTTCTATCGTTAAACGTAACTTGAAGAAGAAAGATGTAGATATCTTCACTAAAGTTAAAGCTAAAGGCGTGGAAGAAACTGAAAATGGTGTAATTGTTACTTACGAAGAAAAAGGCGAAGAGAAAAAAGTTGAAGCTGAATATCTATTGGTAACAGTTGGAAGAAAACCTAATACTGATGAAATTGGTTTAGAACAAGTCGGTATTGAACTAGATGAAAGAGGCTTCATTAAAACAGATAAGCAATGCCGTACATCTGTAAGTAATATTTTTGCGATTGGTGATATCATCTCTGGCCCTCAATTAGCTCATAAGGCTTCTTATGAAGGTAAAATCGCTGCTGAAGTTATTTCAGGACATGCAGCTGAGATTGATTATCTAGGTATTCCTGCAGTTGTATTCTCCGAACCGGAACTTGCAACAGTTGGTTATACTGAACAACAAGCAAAAGAAGAAGGTTTAGATATCGTTGCTGCTAAATTCCCATTTGCAGCAAACGGACGTGCTTTAGCATTAAATTCTGCAGAAGGATTTATGAAGTTAATTACACGTAAAGAAGACGGATTAGTAATCGGTTCTCAAATTGCTGGACCTGGTGCTTCTGATATGATTGCAGAGCTAGGCCTTGCAATTGAAGCAGGAATGACTGCTGAAGACATCGCTATGACTATTCATGCTCACCCTACATTGGGAGAAATCACAATGGAAGCAGCAGAAGTTGCGATGGGAAGCCCAATCCACATTATTAAATAATTAATTATTTTTTACACCCCTATCCTTTTTGGACAGGGGTGTTTTATTTTGTCGGTAAAGTGGTAAAATATAGGATAAGGTTGTCGAAAGGTGGAATTTCATGAGATATGCTATAGCTTTGCTTACATCTATGGTTCTGTTGCTATCTGGTTGCGGAGAAGAAGAGAAGGCGAAAGAAGATACACCTAATAAAAGTGTAGAACAGACACAATCAAATCAGGGAACAAAGCCTAATAAAGCTGAAATTAACAAAGAGGTACCTAAAGAAACAGCAGCGAAGCCGATAGAGGAGATTTCACAAAACTATCAGGTCAATCTAACAAATTGGAAAATTGAGCCTATAGAAGATGGTGAAAAGAAAGTAGCTCTATTAACCATCGATGATGCACCGGATCGATATAGTTTAGCAATGGCAAAAAAATTAAAAGAAATGAATGCCTCTGCTATATTTTTCGTTAACGGACATTTTTTGGAATCGGATGCGCAAAAAAAGATATTGAAACAAATCTATGATATGGGATTTGAAATCGGTAACCATACATATAGCCATGCCGTCCTGCCAGAATTGGATGAAGAGGCGCAAAAAGAAGAAATTATTAAAGTGAATGATATGGTGGAAACTATAACCGGTGAAAGGCCCAGATTTTTTAGAGCTCCATATGGGCAAAACACAGAGTTCTCAAAACAAATAGCCAAAGAAGAAAAAATGCAGTTAATGAATTGGACAATAGGATACGATTGGGAAAAACAGTACCAAGATAAGGACGCTTTAGTGAAAGTTATGCTTACTAGCAAAGAATTGTATCAGGGAGCAAACCTGCTTATGCATGACCGTAAATGGACTAATGATGCAATGCCAGAATTAGTTGAAGGATTACGTGCAAAGGGTTATAGGGTGATAAATCCTCGTGAAATAAAATCTTTTTAATGGAAGAGTTCTGGCAGCCTCAGTAATTAGGCTGCCTTTTTCAATACTATTTTTAAGTAACTAGTTGAAGAGTGGATGGGTGGGTAATATGTTTGTACAGAAATCCTTTGGTATGGTTAGCGCCTGCTTAAGGGGAAACCTCCGGATTGAGTTAATATGTGTTGGCAAAACTAGATCTGTCCTTGCTCGGTAGATGATTCATGATTTGACGACTTTCTAGATAGCTATTCAACCAGTAGCTTGATCATCACTATTAGGTACATATAGGTTATAAGCCCTCTAAATAAACCAATTTAAAGTATAAAGTATGGCTCTACTTTTTTAGATTAAAATGGATGATTCTCCCGTTAAATAAATGAAGTTCCCCTTTTAATTTCTTTGATAAAAATTTAGCAAACTCATTAGCCTTCGATTTATCACCAATTGTAGAGTGTTGAGATAGACTGATTTGGATATAAGGGACTCTTTGTTTATTTTCATCAGGGGTTTGTATATATTCATAATCCACTCCAATGGCTATCATGTGATAGTCCTTTTCCTCTGAGTATAAATAAAACCAATTATGTTTCCCTTCGTCTGTTACTTTCAAAACATAAGGAAATGCAGTTTTACTATAATCCCATGCTAATTGTTCGGAAGTATGCGAGATTGATTGTCTATACTGATTGATCAATTGTTTAATGTCCTCAATAGTTATGTCATCTTTTATGGATCCCTTCATTTTTATAAACGTTGATAAAGTCATAGGAACCTCCCTGAATTAATTTATTTTAATTAGTTTATCATTACCTGAAAATGGATAACAAGGGTGATAATGAAAACGCTTTTCTTGGTTAAGTGTATTTAATTTCATTAATGAAGGAATTCATGGATAAAATCATTAGAATAATAGCCAATTTAACTGTTTAAATATTGATATTACACTTACTGATACATTTGCAGGATAAGAGTGTCTAATTGTCATATTAATAATATATTATACACAATTTAACGAAAAATATTTTAATGTGTTATACAATTTGGGCTTGAAATATTCAATGAGTTATACTATTATTGATTTATGGAATTAAAACGCTTTCTTGGAAGGTGTTTACATTTAGAAAAGGAGATGAAATGAATGGGTACAATCGTATGTACAGGATGCAACAATACAATCGATCATTTTGAAGACGAAAAAGTAACAGTATTGTATGCAACATGCACTGATTGCCACAGTTGTGAACAAGAATAGTCACTAGACCAAAACCGGTTCATTTCAAAAACTATAATCATTTAATCTTGAAAACTATAAAAAGTTAACATTAGCGATGACAACCTTCAATTTTCCAGGGGTTGTCTTTTTTATTTACTCGCAAGAACACGGTGTATTCTTTACTTATTCTTTATATGATAAATTAATGATACACAAATGATTGGTTTCACTTTTCAATTAAGAAGCGAATCATATATTGCCATTGTGTAAAAGCAATCCTAACGACAAAGGAGGGTGTTTTATGTGGAAAACGCGTGTAACAGAGTTGCTTGGCATAGAGCTGCCAATAATTCAAGGGGGGCTGGCTTATCTAGCCTATGCTGAATTGGCTGCCGCCGTTTCAAACGCTGGTGGACTTGGTCAAATTACAGCTATGTCATTGAGCAGTCCTGAGGATTTAGCTAGTGAAATTGATAAGGTACGTTCTATGACTTCTTCCCCATTCGGAGTTAATTTTGCTATTGGTAACCACGGTAAACCTTATGAAGAATTTGTACAAGTGGTACTCTCCAAAGGAGTAGAAGTTGTTTCTGTTACAGGGGGAAACCCGAAAGAATTTTTAGAGATGTTTAAGGGTACTGGAGTAAAAACACTCGTATTGACTGCAGGGGTAAGGCATGCTATGAAAGCTGAAGAACTTGGAGCAGACGCAGTTATGGTGGTTGGCTATGAAGGTGGAGGCCATATAGGAAGAGATGAGTTGAGTACAATGGTCCTGGTGCCTCAGACAGTTGATCATGTCTCCATTCCTGTTATTGCTGCTGGAGGTATTGGAGATGGAAGAGGTTTAATGGCAGCGCTGGCCCTGGGTGCTGAAGGTATAGAAATGGGTACACGATTCATTACTACGAAAGAATGTATACATGCTCATGCCGCTTATAAGCAAGCAATCATAGATAGCTCTGAAAAGGATACGGTAGTGATTAAAAAGAGCTTAGGTGCTCCAGGACGTGCCATTCATAATCCGCTTACGGATATTATCCTTGGAATGGAGGATAATAATTGTACATATGAGGATTTAAAAGATTATATTAGTGGTGTAAGAAACAAAGCATTTATATATAATGGAGATTCAGAAGCTGGTTTTGGTTGGGCTGGTCAAGTTGTTGGTATAATTAAGGATGAGCCAACAGTAGAGCAATTGTTCAGTAGAATGCTAGCGGAAGCAGCAGCTATAAGAGAACGCTGGAAAGCAATTACAACATAAGAGGTGGTACATATGGATTATCAATATCCGATTGATTATGAATGGTCTACTGATGAGATCGTAAAGGTTATATCTTTTTTTCAAGGAATCGAGAAAGCTTATGAGAACGGGATAGAAAGGGAACAGTTAATGAACCTTTACAATGAGTTTAAGCGAATTGTTCCTTCTAAATCTGAGGAAAAGAAATTGTGCAATGAGTTTGAAGAAGTGAGTGGCTACTCTGCCTATCAAGCAATTAAGCGAGCAAAAAACAGTGCTAATGAAGGATTTATAAAATTAAGCCGATAAAAGACATTAACCCTCTTGGCATAGTGCTAATGGGGGTTAATGTCTTTTTCGAGTTTATTAGACATTGTACAGGGGTATTAAATGTACAAATACATCATGAATAATTTCAACTAATTGATCACCGGAAAGTTGAACAGCTTCCTCGCGTGGAATTTGATAGCCGCATAATAATTCAGCTTTTTTGACTGTTTGTAAACGATTAAACATATCGTTTAAGCCATCGGTTGATAATGTACTGTGAGGAATAACTTCCGGCTTCATGTGATCAATAGACCACACGTAATCAGATGGGATAAGATTTTTTATCGATTCAGTTTGGCTAGCCAATCGTTGTCCCTTTTGCGCTTTGTCTTTGGCTTCATAAATAATTGCATACCAAATAAATAAATGGGTTTCCCACAGACCGATTTGAAAATGTGGCTGCATTTTGTAACCGCGTGGATTGGATGAAAAAGATACCCATGTATCATTCGGCGGGTTAATCGTACGACGAGCATGCTTTGCAATATGGGGATACATTGGATCTTGTGTTAAAACAGATAATTCCTCTGTGAAAATCTGACTTAATGTTTCAAATTTGGGACGTATTAAGGTTTTGATTGCATCCATTCGTTGGTCGAGACCATCTATTGTAAATACATTAAAGTCTTCATTTGTGAAACCTTTTATAACCATATATATTACCTCCTATTCTCTCTTATTTTAGCATAAGAATAGAGAGGCCAAATAATATTATGCATATGTAACTAGGCGCTTGTCTATTTTGGTTGCAATAATCCAGAAAGAACATACTATAGTACAAAGTACAATTAAATTTCTGAATTTTCTTAAAATAAATGCAAGGAGAGGATTTTTATGAAACAGGTAGTTAATCACAAACTGAAAGCTCAAGAAGTCGAGAAACATAGAAAAGTAGTTCTCCGGATGGAACTGGATTATGAATTGGCTACCTTATATGAAGCTATTCAGCAGGATGATGAAAAACAAAAAAATTGTTCAAAACAAAAACTTGAAAGAATAAGAAAAGAACTTCTGCGCTTAAAAGCACTTTAATAGTGGATATTATTATATGATTTTTTGATTGATTAAGACGAACTGCATGTTCTCGTTCATGATGTTCGTCTTTTCTTGTTATTTAATGTCATTCGAATTAAGCTGGAATTAATATACATACTATAGAAAAGATTTTAATTGAGGTGGGAAAAATGGCGGAATGGTCCAACATTCACGAGATGGCGGTTCAATGGATTAAAGAAGCAGGGGTAAAGATTATTAACTCATTTGAATCAATTTTAGATATTAACACAAAATCAAATGTAAATGATTTAGTCACTAATATGGATATGGAAATAGAGCAATTCTTTAAAGAAAAAATATCTGAACAATTTCCTACTCATCATATTCTCGGTGAAGAAGGTTCTGGCCATGATTTGCAGTCACTGGATGGAGTAGTTTGGATTATCGATCCTATAGACGGAACAATGAATTTTGTGCACCAGCAAAGAAATTTTGCGATATCAATAGGTATAATAGAAAATGGTATTGGAAAGATTGGGCTAATATATGATGTTGTCCATGATGAACTGTATCACTGTATAAAGGGAAAAGGAGCTTTTCTCAATGATAGCGAGATTCCTAAGATAAAGGAAGTTCCACTTCCCGAATCTATTATAGGTTTAAATCCAATTTGGCTGACGGACAATAAAAAAATTGATAAGAATCTGACGGGCAGACTTGTCAAAGATATAAGAGGGACCAGGTCCTATGGATCTGCTGCCCTTGAAATTGCCTATGTTGCTACTGGGAGAATGAACGCTTATATATCGATGAGATTGGCGCCATGGGATTTTGCGGGGGGAGCCGTGATTATTGAAGAATTGGGTGGAAAAGTGACTGATCTGCAAGGTAACCCGATTCATTATCTAAAGAAGAGCTCATTCCTAGTGTCATCGCCAGCTTTACATGGAGTGATTCTTGAGCAGTATTTATCATCCTGATGGCTATAAAAGAGAAAAAGCATCAGTACTGATGCTTTTTTATTGCTTAAAATATGATATTGCGGTAAAATTATTTAGTTAAAAGAATAGTCTAAAGTTTTTCTCTCCAACGCTTTTTTAGTGTAAAGCCGCTTCCCATAATGCCGATAAAAGCTAACAAGCATAGGACAATGGCCACTACACTTCCTTCAGCGATGGATATAGCAATTCCGCATAAGCTTGTCACAGCGAGAACTGCTAGCAGCATAAATATAAAGTTAATATTCATATGTAATCACCCCAATCTTCATATTCATTGTACACAATACGATAGCAGCTTTCTAGTTTCAGTATGTTATAATGACAAGGTTGGTTTCGATAAGCATAAAATCTGGGAGTTGAAATAGTTTGCAATACAGAAATGACGTCAAAAATATAGCGATTATCGCTCACGTTGACCATGGTAAAACAACTTTGGTCGACCAATTGTTAAAACAAGCAGGTACATTCCGTTCTAATGAACAAGTTGCTGAAAGAGCAATGGATTCCAATGATCTTGAAAGAGAGCGCGGTATTACAATTTTAGCGAAAAATACTGCCGTTAACTATAAAGATACACGTATTAACATATTGGATACACCGGGACACGCAGACTTCGGCGGAGAAGTAGAACGTATCATGAAAATGGTAGACGGTGTTCTCTTAATCGTTGATGCGTATGAGGGTTGTATGCCGCAAACCCGTTTTGTACTAAAAAAAGCATTAGAACAAAAACTTACGCCAATCGTTGTTGTTAACAAAATTGACCGTGACTTTGCTCGCCCTGAGGAAGTAATTGATGAAGTTATTGATTTGTTTATTGAATTGGGTGCTACTGAAGAACAATTGGAATTCCCAGTTGTTTATGCATCAGCAATTAACGGTACCGCTTCTTTAAGCCCTGATGTGGCTGATCAAGAAGAAAATATGGAGTGTTTATTTGAATCAATCGTAGAAAATATTCCATCACCTGTTGACAATCGTGAAGAACCGCTGCAATTCCAGGTTGCTTTGCTGGATTATAGTGATTATTTAGGAAGAATAGGAATTGGCCGTGTTTTCCGTGGCACAATGAAAGTTGGACAACAAGTATCCTTAATGAAACTTGATGGAACTGCGAAAAATTTCCGTGTAACTAAAATATTCGGCTTCCAAGGATTGAAACGTGTGGAAGTAGAAGAAGCCTTACCGGGTGATTTGATTGCTGTCAGCGGTATGGAAGACATTAACGTTGGGGAAACAGTTTGCCCAGTAGATGTTCAGGAGCCGCTTCCAGTTCTGCGTATAGACGAGCCTACATTACAAATGACATTTGTAGTAAACAACAGTCCATTCGCCGGCAGAGAAGGTAAATGGGTAACATCACGTAAAATCGAGGAGCGTTTAATGAGCCAGCTCCAAACAGATGTAAGTTTACGTGTGGATCCTACTGATTCTCCGGATGCCTGGATTGTTTCCGGACGCGGAGAGTTACACTTATCCATTCTTATCGAAAATATGCGCCGTGAAGGATATGAACTTCAAGTGTCTAAGCCTGAAGTAATCATCCGTGTTATTGATGGTGTTAAATGTGAACCTGTGGAACGCGTACAAGTTGATATTCCTGAGGAATACACAGGTGCAATCATGGAATCATTAGGGGAAAGAAAAGGCGAAATGCTGGATATGGTCAATAACGGAAGCGGACAAGTACGTCT
The DNA here is from genome assembly GCF_058313585.1 of Bacillus sp. z50. Classification (NCBI taxonomy): domain Bacteria; kingdom Bacillati; phylum Bacillota; class Bacilli; order Caryophanales; family Bacillaceae; genus Bacillus; species Bacillus sp. z50. The sequence goes on along the minus strand of NZ_JBZFQL010000002.1, from coordinate 540,688 downwards.
AGTGTTTAACGTTCCTTCCCGTGGATTGATCGGGTATACAACTGAATTCTTAACATTAACTCGTGGTTATGGTATTTTGAACCATACATTCGATTCTTATCAACCTATGCAGGCAGGTCAGGTTGGAGGAAGAAGACAAGGTGTTCTTGTATCCATTGAGACAGGTAAAGCTACTCAATACGGTATCATTCAAATTGAAGACCGCGGCGTTATCTTTGTAGAGCCAGGTACTGAAATTTATGAAGGTATGATTGTTGGGGAACATAATCGTGAAAATGACTTAACTGTCAATATTGTTCGTGCTAAACAACAAACAAACGTTCGTTCCGCTACAAAAGATAATACAGTTACTATGAAAAAACCTAGAATCATGTCACTTGAAGAAGCATTGGAATATTTAAATGATGATGAATACTGCGAAGTAACACCAGAATCAATTCGTTTACGTAAGAAGATTTTGGATAAAAACGAACGTGAAAAAGCAGCTAAGAAAAAGAAATTCGCTGAATAACTTTTACCTTTGGGGAGAGGGAGCGTTTTAAAGTGGATATTACAAATAACCTGCCGTTCTTTGCAGACTTGTATCGAATAGGAGACCCACAATATTCACAAATAGGGGTGTGGGCTCTATATTTGACGATTATAGTACTTTGCGGAATAGTGTATAAACTGGGGTTTGCTAGAAAATTAAGTCTTGGAAAAAGCATAGTAGTCTATGCCATTATGGCCTTTGGATGCAGCTTTTTGACCTTTTTGGCACTATTCTTGCCTGTAGCAGAAGTACTGGTAGTGGCTGCTGCTTTTCTGGGAATTTATAAATATAGACTCCGTAAGGAAATGAAAAACGAGGTAAATGCGGAATAAGGAGTGAGCGAATGAACTCTGTTCAGGATACGATCTATAATTGGTTAACGATAAAAGTTGTCATTGATCATCGACCTGAAGATACCGCAGCAAATGAAACAGTCCTCTGGTTCGAAAATACCTTGCAGGAGAAGTTTGGTATATCAGACTATCACTATAAAAAAAGTGGCGGTTGGTATATCGTCACCTATAAAAATGAAGAGTCTGTAAATGAATTCAGGTTTCCGGAGGATATGATTGAGGTTATGCTCAATCAAATACTCCAGAATCCGGATCATTACCGTAATTATCCATCATAAAAAAACAGAGAAGATGAGTATCTCATTCTTCTCTGTTTTTTTGTTTTTATTTGAAGATTACAGGTAAAACAGCCCGATTTCTTTCAGGTATATGTAGTTTACCACGTGTCCTCTTCTTTAGCCGCCCGATATAATCTGAAATTTCCAGTGCTTTTTCGTGCAATTGTTCGTTCTTCGATACGTTTATTGCATTCCTGACACATATATGTATGAATTGGACGATTTCTAAGTCGTTTAGCCATTAACGTTTCATCATCAATTGATTCGATTTTATCACAGATTACACATTTAACTCGCATTACAGGACACCCCAATCTATTGCATGTAAAGTCATTATACCATATAAGGATTTTCCATACATGGTTATGGAATGGTCTGGTTATTTGAAACGGATAAGATGAATGATTAAAATTTTTTTCAAACTTTAAGAATAAAACAATTTAAAGGAAATGGGTTATTTTCTTCTATTTTTGTATGTAAATACATATATTTGAGCATCAGATTTGTCCAGCTATTAAAAACAAAATTCCATCCGGCTTATTTTGATTAAACGTGAAAAATGCAACTCTTGCTTATTAAATGTTGTATTTCAATAAGTCATCAGCGTGTTGTAAAGCTCTGGATAGGTAATGAAATTATGACACAGGAGGATATATTTTGAGCAAAATTTATGTTCTAGATACGAATGTATTATTGCAGGATCCAATGTCTATTTTTTCATTCCAGGATAACGAGGTCATCATCCCGGCAGTAGTATTGGAGGAACTGGATTCAAAAAAACGAAACTTGGACGAAGTAGGGAAAAACGCCCGCTATGTTTCAAGACTTATTGATCAGCTGCGTACAAAAGGTAAGCTTCATCATAAAATCCCATTGTCGAATGGTGGGGTGTTAAAAATAGAGATGAATCATCGCTCACCCCACAATGTCGCAGAATACTTTGCAGAAAAAACAAATGATAATCGTATATTGGCAATTGCCAAAAATTTATCGCTGGAAGAACAGGCAAAAGAAAATGGGCGGAGCGTAATATTAGTAAGTAAAGATATTCTAATGCGGGTAAAAGCGGATGTACTGGGACTTTTAGCAGAGGATTTTTTGAGTGATCGAGTTATACATGAGGATCAGATGTACGCCGGCTTTATCGAGATATTTGTTTCGCGAGCTGATATAAATGAATTCTATTCCAAGGGAGAGATAGCAGCTCCTGCTGATGTAGCAGAGGGGATTCATTTAAATCAATTTGTCATTATGAAATGCACAGAAATAACTTCGCTTTCTGCTTTAGGAATTATTAGCGGACATGAAAAAAGAATAAAAAAGCTTCGATATAATCAGGAGCATGTTTGGGGTATAAAGCCGCGAAATGTGCAGCAGCATATGGCAATCGAATTATTATTAAGAAGTGATATCCAGTTAGTCACATTAACTGGAAAAGCAGGTACAGGGAAAACACTTTTAGCACTCGCATCAGGTTTGCTTCAAACAGAGGATTTGGGGGAGTATAATAAATTACTGGTAGCAAGGCCAATTGTACCAATGGGGAAAGATTTGGGTTTCCTGCCTGGTGAAAAAGAAGAAAAACTGCGTCCATGGATGCAGCCAATCTATGATAATCTTGAATTTTTATTTAACACAAAAAAGCCAGGTGAATTGGACTCTATTTTAGCTGGTATAAATTCTATTGAGGTGGAGGCCTTAACATATATAAGAGGACGCAGCTTACCGGATAGCTTTATTATCATGGATGAAGCTCAGAACCTTACCAAACATGAAGTGAAAACCATACTGACACGTGTAGGTGAGCGCAGTAAGATTATTTTACTGGGGGATCCTGCTCAAATTGATCATCCTTATTTGGATGAATGGAACAATGGGCTGACATATGTTTTGGAAAAGTTTAAGAATGAAGCCATTGCAGGCCATGTGAATTTAGTGAAGGGGGAACGTTCCGGATTAGCTCAATTAGCGGCAGATTTATTATGAGTGAATCTTCTATCTAATTATCCTAACAGGAATGGGTCAGTGTACTTCCTGCTCCAAATCATTTAGAGTGTTTGTGTATTAGTAGCTTGTAGTTATCAGGGGCCATATAGCGTCTATACGGCTCCTGAACTCTTTATTGAATTGTAAAACCTGTTACGTTTTTAATGGGTGCTTGCCTGTTGGAGCCATCGCCGTGGTAAATATGAATGGGTCCACCCTCATCCGCTTTGATTGGTCGCCCTTTAATAGAAAAGCCAGCAACCAGTTGAAGCGCTTCCTCAAAAGAGAATGTGAAATTAGCATTTTCTGTATGTACAATAACAGCTGCAGAAGTACTTTCAGGTTCAGTGTTCAAGAAAAAAGGCTTTAATACAATCCCGAAACTGTTTTCAGTAAGCTGCTGTTTCTTTGTTTTTATTACAGGTTTACTTGGCGGTGGGGATGCCCCTTCAATGATCTCTTTATCCCATTGTGATGATACCTGTTTTAAATAGGTCTCCTGTTCAGGATTTTCTTTCTGATTGTTTTCTGGATGCCAAGCATCAAGATCGAATTTCCTGTCATCAAATATCCAAGTGCCAGGGTCGAGATATATCGGGAATTTTACATTCCCTTTTATTTGTAGAATATCTTTCATAATTGACTCTCCTTTCCAATTTTAATCTTATAGCTGCTGAATGAGTATGTACAGTAATTCGCTGCACGAAGGTTATCTTTTTTTAGAAAAAACTAAACTCCTTGACATTACCTTTTCTTGCAATTTTACGATTTTAAGGGTAGAATTTTATAATAGATTGGTTCATTGGGCCATAATGGGGGGTTGCACATTGACATCTGATATCCTTGTCAATCATCAAGAAAAGGCCTACGCATTGTTAAAGGCTGACGCTGATAAAATATTTAAACTAATAAAGGTGCAAATGGACAATTTGACTATGCCTCAGTGTCCGTTATATGAAGAAGTTTTAGATACCCAAATGTTTGGTCTCTCCAGAGAAATTGACTTTGCCGTTCGATTAGGATTAATAGAAGAGAAAGACGGTAAAGAGCTATTGGGATTCCTTGAACAAGAACTTTCTGCTCTTCATGATGCTTCCTTAAGAAAATAAGTAGCAGTCGAAACTCAAACGATGCCGATGTTGTTTGAGTTTTTTTGTTTTTCTTTATATAATTTTTAAACAAGCATATTTTTTAAAATGAAATTTATTCAAGGAGACCTATATGATAAAACGTATTTTAAAATCGTATGATTTTACCCTCATCGCTGTCATTATCGCTATAAGTATTTTTGGTCTTGTAATGGTCTATAGCGCCAGTATGGTAACGGCTGTGTCAAGATTTGGACTTCCGAGCGATTTTTTCTACATAAAACAATTTAGGCATTTAATCATCGGGTTTATCCTGTTTTTCATTGTAGCTGCTATACCTTATCCGGTTTTTAAAAATAAAAAGTTTTTGGTGATCATCGTACTAGGCTCGATTATCTCTCTCGTTGCTTTAAATTTTATTGGCCACACCGCCGGAAATGCGGAGAGCTGGTTTAAGCTTGGAGCGCTAGGGAGTTTGCAGCCATCAGAGTTTATTAAGTTAGGTATGATTATATACTTATCCGCAGTCTATTCGAATAAACAAAAATATATCAATGTCTTTAATAAGGGTGTAGTACCACCACTATTATTCTTGTTAGTTATCTGTTTATTGATCGTTTTGCAGCCGGATATCGGGACGGCATTCATTCTTTTTATGAGTTCTTGTACTATTATCTTATGCTCTGGTATGAATTTTAAGAGTTTAGGTAAACTGCTATCGATTTTGTTCGGAGCTATCCTTGTTGCGACACCAATCATTTTTCTTTTTAAAGACAAGATCTTTACTCCAAAAAGGCTTGAACGTTTCGTAGGATTTTTAGACCCGTTTTCCAGTGAGAAGTATGAAGGATATCAGTTGGTCAATTCTTATGTGGCAATTGGCAATGGTGGCATTACCGGTGTGGGATTTGGACAAAGCACGCAGAAATATGGTTATCTGCCTGAACCGCACACTGACTTTATAATGTCTGTGATTTCTGAAGAGTTAGGACTTATTGGGGTAGGATTTGTTATTATATGCTTGGCTACGATTGTATTAAAAGGGATTCATACCGCGATAAAATCGAATGATCCATTTGGGAGTATGCTGGCAGTAGGTATTTCCAGTATGATTGGAATTCAAGCTATGGTTAACTTAGGTGGAGTAGCTGGACTAATACCGATTACTGGGGTTACTTTACCATTTATCAGCTATGGTGGTTCTTCCTTAATTATTCTTTTGATATCTGTCGGATTACTGGTCAATGTCTCTATGATGACGAGATATGATGCAGCCTACAAAAAAGAACCAGTTGAAAAAGGGGAGACACTCCAGGGATAAGCTGGCTTAAAATAATGAGTAAGAATAATCTTCTTACTCATTATTTTTACTAAAAAATTACTATATTGTCATAATTTTCAGGAAGCTGTGAGGTGCTCAGGATGAGAAAAATTAAAAAAGTATTGGCTGCCAACCGTGGAGAAATTGCTATCCGTATTTTTCGAGCTTGCAATGAATTGGATATTAAAACTGTTGCTATTTATTCAAAAGAGGATTACAAATCCTATCATCGATATAAAGCAGACGAAGCCTATTTAGTTGGTGCCGGTAAAAAGCCGATTGATGCCTATCTTGATATTGAAGGAATTATTGAGATTGCTAAGATGAGTGATGTAGATGCTATACATCCTGGATATGGTTTGCTCTCTGAAAATATCGAATTTGCAAAACGATGTGAAGAAGAGGGACTTATTTTTATTGGTCCTAAAACAAATCATCTCGATATGTTTGGAGATAAAGTAAAGGCAAAAGAGCAAGCGAAAATGGCAGGTATTCCTATTATTCCAGGAAGTGAAGGACCAGTTTCTGGTTTGGAAGAAGTTACGAAGTTTGGAGAAATCAATGGTTACCCGATTATTATAAAAGCTTCTCTCGGCGGCGGCGGAAGGGGTATGCGCATTGTTCGTAACCCAGAGGAAGTAGAAGAAGCCTATAACCGGGCAAAATCAGAGGCAAAAGCTGCTTTTGGCAATGATGAAGTTTACGTAGAAAAATTTATTGAGAATCCCAAGCATATTGAAGTTCAAATACTGGGTGATCAAAGCGGAAATATTGTCCATTTGTATGAAAGGGACTGCTCTGTGCAACGCCGTCACCAAAAAGTAGTCGAGGTAGCTCCATGTGTGTCACTTACCGATTCCTTACGAGAAAGGATATGTGACGCTGCAGTTCAATTAATGAAGAATGTAGAATATGTAAATGCGGGTACGGTAGAATTCCTTGTTTCTGGAGATGAATTTTTCTTTATCGAGGTAAACCCTCGTGTCCAGGTTGAGCATACAATCACTGAGATGATTACGGGCATTGATATTGTTCAATCTCAAATCAAGATTGCTGAGGGACACAGTTTACACGGTACTTCATTAAACATACCTAAACAAGACAATATACATATCAATGGGTATGCCATTCAGGCAAGGGTGACGACGGAAGATCCCTTAAATAATTTTATGCCGGATACAGGCCGAATTGCAGCTTATCGTTCTAGCGGCGGTTTTGGTGTTCGTCTGGATGCTGGAAATGCTTTTCATGGATCGGTTATTACACCATATTATGATTCCTTGCTTGTTAAAGTATCCACTCATGCTACCAGATTCGATCAGGCAGCTATAAAAATGCTGCGTAATTTAAGAGAATTCCGTGTCAGAGGAATTAAAACAAATATTCCTTTCCTTGAAAATGTGGTAAAGCATAAAAAATTTATTGCAGGAGAATACGATACATCATTCATCGATACAACACCTGAGCTTTTTGTTTTCTCTAACCGACAAGATCGTGGAACCAAAATGCTGAATTATATCGCTAATGTGACTGTCAATGGTTTTCCGGGCATAGGTGTTAAGGAGAAACCGGTTTTCGAAAAACCAAAAGTTCCCCAAACTCACGATTACTTAGCATCTCAGACAGGTACCAAGCAATTATTAGATAAACTGGGACCAGAGGGGCTGGCTCAATGGGTTAAAGAACAAAAAAATGTGTTAATCACAGATACTACATTCAGGGATGCACACCAATCACTTTTAGCTACCAGAGTGAGAACGAAGGATTTACAAGAGATTGCTGCACCAACCTCAAAGCTTATGCCGAATCTGTTTTCACTTGAAATGTGGGGCGGGGCAACATTTGATGTAGCCTACCGGTTCTTAAAGGAAGATCCATGGGAAAGATTATTATTACTTAGACAGGAAATCCCTAATGTATTATTCCAGATGCTCCTGCGCTCATCTAATGCAGTTGGCTATAAGAATTATCCTGATAATGTTATCCGGGAATTTGTTGAAAAATCTGCCTATGCGGGAATAGACGTATTCCGAATTTTTGATAGCCTTAACTGGGTTAAGGGAATGGAGAAGACAATTGATTATGTTCGCCAATCAGGAAAAATTGCCGAGGCAGCGATTTGCTATACAGGTGATATACTCGACCTAAGCAGGCAAAAATATGATGTGCAATACTATAGAAATCTTGCTAAAGAGCTAGAGGCACAGGGAGCACATCTATTAGCTATTAAAGATATGGCAGGCTTATTGAAGCCGGAAGCAGCCTACCGCCTGATTTCAGAGTTAAAAGATGCAGTTGACATACCGATCCAGCTTCATACACATGATACGAGCGGGAATGGTATCTATCAGTACGCACGAGCGATTGATGCCGGTGTGGATATCGTTGATACGGCACTTGGATCAATGGCTGGACTTACCTCACAGCCAAGCTTAAATTCTCTTTATTATGCATTGGAGGGTCATGAGAGGCAGCCGCAATTCGATATTAAGCCAGTCGAAAAGTTATCAGAGTATTGGGAAGGGGTCAGAAGTTACTATGCTGATTTTGAAAGTGGAATGAAGTCCCCCCATACAGAAATCTATGTACATGAAATGCCAGGCGGTCAATACTCCAACCTTCAGCAGCAAGCGAAAGCAGTTGGTTTAGGTGAACGCTGGGATGAAGTAAAAGAAATGTATCATCGAGTAAGTATGATGTTTGGTGATATTATCAAAGTAACACCATCGTCCAAGGTAGTAGGCGATATGGCTTTGTTTATGGTACAAAATGATTTGACAGAAAGTAGTGTGTTGGAGAAAGGCCATTTGATCGATTTCCCTGATTCAGTTATTGAATTGTTCAGCGGATATTTAGGACAGCCATATGGCGGTTTCCCTGAAGAACTTCAAAAGGTAATTCTAAAAAATAGATCTCCTATTACAGTTCGCCCAGGTGAGTTGCTTGAGGACGTGGATTTTGTGAAGATAAAGGAAGAGTTGTTTGAGAAAATCAAACGTCCAGTTACGATGTTTGATGCACTCGCTTATGCACTATATCCAAAAGTCTTCCTTGATTATGTGAACTCGAATAGTGAGTATGGCAATATAACAGAGTTAGATACACCAACGTTCCACTATGGACTTTCCATTGGAGAGGAAATAGAAGTGGAAATCGAAAAGGGAAAAACCTTAATTATTAAACTAATTTCAATTAGTGAGCCACGTATAGATGGCACAAGAATGGTTTATTTTGAACTCAATGGACAGGCTCGAGAAGTGGTAGTTAAGGACGAAAGTGTTAAAACTCTTATTCAGTCGAAACCAAAGCAGGACGTTTCCAATCCAAACCATATTGGTGCAACAATGCCTGGAACCGTGATGAAGGTATTAGTGTCTCATGGACAAAAAGTCAAAAAAGGAGACCATTTAATCATAACGGAGGCAATGAAAATGGAAACAACAGTTCAGGCACCATTTGACGGAGTCATCAAAGAGATTTATGTTAATGATGGAGAAGCCATACAGACGGGCGATTTGTTGATTGTGCTTGATAAATAAAACTAAAACACAATAAAAAGGAGCGTGGGTTTTTAACTCACGTTCCTTTTTATGTATTGGATTATTTCCCTAGTTTGTATAATGTGATGCAAAAGGATGATTTTATACATTCTAATCAGCTTGTTTTCCTAACAGACGGATTCGAGGCTTCTGCAGCTTTGCTTTTCCGTGATCTCGTTACAAGAAGGATAAAATAGGAAAAAACTCCAAATAAACAAGAAATCAATATGGCGTGTAAGAGGGCTACATACAAGTTTAAACGGGTATAAATGATAAAAGCACCTGCTATAACCTGTAAACTGACAAGAATAAGGGAGAGCGTCCATCCCCAGTATAAAACTTTTATATGGCGATAATTGCGCCAAGTATAGACGAAAATATATAAAATCCAGATAAAGATGAGGCCTGCAGCAGCGCGATGCCCCATTTGAATAAACTGATACATATTATGAGGGACTATAGTACCATCATTAAAACAAAGGGGCCACTCAGGACAGACGAGACTTGCTTCTGCGTGACGTACCAGCGCACCGGTATAGATAACAATATAGGAATAAATAAATAGAGCGATAATGTGAATGGACATTTTCCTCGGGATTATCAGCTTTTCCGCATCGAACTTTTTATCAACTTCAAAAATCAGTAGAGTTAAAAGTAGAACGGCGGCAAAAGAGATGAGTGATATCCCAAAATGCAAAGCCAGCACGGCATCAGAATGACTCCAAACGACGGCGGCAGCTCCCAGCAATGCTTGAATGATTAGAAATGCAATAGATAGGAGAGCAAGAAATTTGGTTTCTCTAATATGTCCAATGGCTTTCCATGACCAGATCGCTAATCCAACTACCATGAAGGATCCAAGGCCGGTAAAAAGACGGTGTGCGAATTCAATTAGTAGTGCGGGCGTGATATCCGTGGGAATCAATTCTCCGTTGCAAAGCGGCCAGGAGCGTCCACATCCTAAACCAGAATCTGTTTTTGTGACGAGCGCACCGCCGATTAAGATTACAAGCATGACAAAGGATGTCATAACGGCAAACCATTTCAAAGATTTTTGCATGTAAATCTAACACCTGCTTTGTTTTTATAAAATAGTAAGCTTAAACATTTGTTTCCTAATAACTGGAACCGTATAATGAGGTAAATATTACAAAGTTTGATAATCATTACTAACATATCATAAATAATTTTTACTATAATTACAAAGAAAAGTTTCTAAATAGTCAAAGAAATTATTTATTTAGTGATAATTGAAAATTCATGTAATTGTTTATAGTTGAAACTTAAAGAAGAGTTTGTTAGAAATAGAGAGGGGATTTAATTGGTTAAATAAGGTTTTCATACTTTCAATGTTACAAAAATATATTTACAGGATAAAATTACCACTATATAATGATTAGGTCACACTTATGACAAAAAATGGACAAATTATTTTCACAATAGAAGTGTAATCTGTGTTTAAATATATATTAGGCAAATTTTTCTATATAAATATCACTGTTATAATTTGTGAATATATCGCTTGAAACTAAAAGTTTGGAAATCTACTATTCAGATAGGAGGTAACAGCATGAAACCTAAACCGGCATCGCAGACCTCGTATGAAAACCAGAAGGGACTAGACGTGGAGAAGGATATGAACAGTACAGCATTTAAGGACTTTTTGGTATTAGTAAAGGTAGGCATCGTCAATTCAAATTTAATCACTGTTTTTGCAGGTATTTGGCTCGGTCTTTATTTTACTGACCAGAGTTTCCTAGGGAATCTTGATCTCGTTCTATATGGTGTTATAGGGTCAGCACTGATCATAGCTGGCGCTGGCAGCTTAAACAATTACATAGACCGGGATATCGACGTGTTTATGTCTCGTACAAAGAAGCGTCCGACAGTTACTGGGAAGGTGAACCCTATAAAAGTGTTGTATATGGGCCTGGCACTGGTGGTAACTGGATTATTGATTCTATTAATGGCTACTCCAATGGCAGCTTTTATGGGGTTACTTGGGGTATTGGCCTATGTATTGCTGTATACAATGTGGTCAAAAAGACGGTTTGTCTCAAATACTGTTATCGGCAGTTTTTCTGGTGCTATACCGCCACTAATTGGGTGGGCCGCCATTGACCCAGGATTACATCCGATTGCCTGGGGATTATTTCTATTAATGTTTGTGTGGCAGCCTCCACATTTCTACGCATTGGCTATGAAGCGGACGGAGGAATACAGAGCGGCTGGAATTCCTATGCTGCCTGTAGTAAAAGGATTTAAAGAAACTAAGATTCATATGCTTATATGGGTAGCTTTATTGTTTCCAATTCCATTTATACTGAAACCAATCGGGGTTTCTTTTGTAGTTTTGGCAACAATTTTAAATATAGGTTGGCTTATATTAACTTTAAAGGGATTCTCATTAAAAAAGGAGTTTTCCAAAGAAGAAGATTTAAAGTGGGCCAATAAGATGTTCATTTATTCATTAAACTATATGACTATTTCTTTTGTGGCAATGGTCATTGTTTCTTTAATTAATCGTTTTTAACATTGGGGGTTCTTTCTTAAAGAAATTCAATATATAAGATGTTCCTTTGGAAAGAAGAAATTTTTTACGAAAGAGGGGTAATTATTTGCTATGAAAAAATGGCGCATTGCATCCTTAATTGCTGTTTTGATGCTAATACTTTCGGGTTGTGGAAAGCCGTATCTATCAGCATTGGATCCAGCAGGTGAGGTAGCGAAGAAACAGTATGATTTAATGATACTCAGTACTGCCATTATGGTATTGGTAATCATTGTTGTTGTTATTCTTTTTGTACTTGCAATTTTAAAATTTCGTCGTAAAAAGGGAGATAATACAATCCCTAAGCAAATTGAGGGTAACCACAAATTAGAAATACTTTGGACGGTTATCCCGATTGTTTTATTAATCATCCTTGCAGTTCCAACGATTTATTATACATTTGATTTTGCAGATGTATCTGCCAAGGATGAAAAGGATAAGGATGGGAATCCTACAGCCTTAACTGTAAATGTAAGGGCTAATTATTACTGGTGGGAGTTTGAATATCCTGGCGAAGGTATCATGACAGGGCAAGAACTTGTTGTTCCAACTGATGAAAAGGTTTACTTTAATTTAACAGCGTCAGATGTAAAGCATTCCTTCTGGATTCCTTCAGCTGGGGGTAAGCTTGATACGAACACAGAGGGAGAAAATAGCTTCTGGCTTGAGTTTGATGATGGAAAAAGTGAAGAAGCCGGCAGGATTTTTTATGGAAAATGTGCTGAATTATGTGGGGCTTCCCATGCATTAATGGATTTCAAAGTGAAAGCTTTGCCAAGGGATGAATTTGACCAATGGGTAGCCAGCATGAAAGAAACAAAGCACACGGAAGTAAAACTTACTGATGCAACAGCAAGTGAAGGCCAGGAAATTTTCAATAAAAGCTGTATCGGATGTCATGCGATCGATTCCAATGATCAGCGACCGGAGCAGGCTCGATTAGCACCTAATCTATCAAATTTTGCTGATCGTGAAGTAGTAGCGGGTTATTTGGAAAATAATGAAGAAAATGTGAAGAAGTGGCTTAAGGATCCGGAGTCAGTTAAAGAAGGAAACAAAATGACTGACACTTACGGAGAGCTTTCTGATTCACAAATCGATGCGCTTACTAAGTACCTGGAAACCTTATCGCAAAAATAAGAGTTTGCTAGTTTTCAAAGGGGAGGTTAAAACGTGAGTACTATTGCTCAAAAAAAGGGGTTTCTTAGTGTCATTTGGGATTATTTAACGACTGTTGACCATAAGAAAATTGCCAAGCTCTATATCTTTGCAGGTGGATTTTTCTTCTTGCTGGGTGGGCTTGAGGCAATGTTTATAAGAATTCAGCTTGTAAAGCCAGAAAATGATTTTATCAGTGGTGGAATGTTTAACCAAATTATTACCATGCATGGAACAACCATGATTTTCCTTGCCGCCATGCCTTTATTGCTTGGATTTATGAATGCGATTATGCCGCTGCAAATCGGGGCTAGAGACGTAGCATTTCCATTTTTAAATTCATTAGGTTTTTGGTTGTTTTTCTTTGGAGGAGTCTTTTTAAACTTATCCTGGTTTATGGGCGGAGCGCCTGATGCCGGATGGACATCTTATGCAACTCTATCATTGGCTTCTGAAGGTCACGGTATAGATTTTTACATACTTGGACTTCAGATATCAGGTATGGGCTCGTTAATAGGGGGAATTAACTTCCTGGCCACAATTATTAATATGAGAGCACCTGGAATGACGTTTATGCGTATGCCGCTTTTCACGTGGACAACATTTGTGGCATCTGCCTTAATTCTATTTGCTTTCCCGCCGCTTACAGTTGGTTTGACACTAATGATGTTTGACCGTATGTTTGGTTCCAGTTTCTTTGTAACGGCTTTGGGTGGAAATACAATTATTTGGGAACATTTATTCTGGATCTTTGGACATCCGGAAGTATATATTTTGGTTCTTCCGGCATTCGGAATATTCTCTGAAATTATTCCAACATTCTCGAGAAAGAGATTATTTGGATACTCATCTATGGTCTTTGCAACTATTTTAATCGGTTTCCTAGGATTCATGGTATGGGCTCACCATATGTTTACGGTTGGTCTTGGGCCAGTCGCAAATGCGATATTCGCAGTAGCAACAATGGCGATAGCTGTTCCGACTGGTATAAAGATCTTCAACTGGATTTTCACGATGTGGGGTGGTCAGATTACGTTTACGACCCCTATGTTATACGCCGTTGCATTTATTCCATCTTTTGTAATGGGTGGAGTAACGGGAATTATGAATGCTGCAGCTCCGGCTGACTATCAGTATCATGATAGCTATTTCGTTGTTGCCCATTTCCACTATGTTATCGTCGGTGGAGTAGTTCTGGCCTTGTTGGCAGGTACACATTTTTACTGGCCAAAAATATTCGGTACAGTATTGAATGAATTCATGGGTAAAATCACATTCTGGTTATTCCTAATCGGATTCCATTTAACATTCTTTGTTCAACATTTCCTTGGATTAATGGGAATGCCTAGACGTGTTTTCACTTATTTGGACGGACAGGGATGGGATAATGGCAACTTAATATCTACTGTCGGTGCATTCATGATGGCTGTAGCAGTCATTATATTATTGGTTAATATCGTAGTTACTTCAGTTAAAAATGTTAAAGTCGGTAATGACCCATGGCAAGATGGACGTACACTTGAGTGGGCAATTTCTTCACCGGCTCCTGAATACAACTTTGAAAGATTACCATTAGTAAGAGGATATGATGCATGGTGGCTTGAAAAAATGGAAGGTAGAAATGCGATGACACCGGCTGAACCTCTTGGTGATATCCATATGCCTAACAATTCAATTCTTCCTGTTATTATTTCTTTTGGATTGTTTGTTGCTGCATTTGGAGCACTTTATAATGCAACGGATAAAGAATGGACAGTCCCGGTAATGGTGATTGGTTTGTTGATTACCTTTATAGCTATGCTCATCCGTTCCGTTAAAGATGATCATGGGTATCATATCCATAAAGAAGATTTGGTATCTTCTAATGCTAAAAGTGATAAGGGGGTTGAGGTGTAATGAATGCAGGGCAAAAATTCACACCAGAAACATGGCCATCTCATCCTGAGAAACATACAGATGACGGAAAGCATAAATTTTTAGGTTTTTGGCTTTTCCTCGCTGCAGAGACAGTGCTTTTTGCTTCATTATTTGCAACATACTTAGCTCTGAAAGATAGTGTACCGCCTAATAAGGAAATGACTCTAGCCAAAGATTTATTTGATATGCCGCTGGCGTTTATTGCTACTATGCTGCTGTTAACCAGCTCATTAACAAGTGTTTATGCGATGTATCATATGAGAAACTACGATTTTAAACAAATGCAGTTTTGGCTGTTAATCACTGTTTTATTAGGGGCTGCTTTCCTGGGCTTAGAAATCTATGAATTTAATCATTATGTGCATGAATATCATCACACATTTACAGGTTCTGCATTTGGATCCGCCTTCTACACATTAGTCGGCTTCCATGGTGCCCATGTAACCTTTGGACTATTGTGGATTATTACGTTAATGCTCCGTAATTCGAAACGTGGCTTAAATCTGTATAATGCTCCGAAATTTTATGTTGCGAGCCTATACTGGCATTTTATCGACGTTGTATGGGTATTCATTTTTACAGTCGTTTACTTAATGGGAATGGTGGGGTGATGATAAATGGAAAATCAACCTAAAACACATCTTAGTAAAGAAGCTCTTAAATATAGACGTAAGAAAAATGCGGAAGATATGAAGATGCAGGTTATTACATTTATTATGATGATCTTTCTAACCTTAATTGCGTTCTTTGCAGTAGGTTATGATGGATTTTCCAAGTGGTTCGTTTTACCATTCATCTTGTTGCTTGCGGTAATCCAAGTCATTTTTCAGCTCTATTATTTCATGCATATGAATAAAGAAGGTCATGGAACGATGGCAGGATTTATGTATACCGGGTTACTGATCGGTGTGACTACTATCCTTGCATTTGTATTAATTGTGTGGATTTAAGATGGAATCGGCTTAACTTGTTAAGCCGATTTTTTTTAGAAACTAAAACTATATGATTTCTGGGTTATTTGATATTTTCTTGTGAATTTCTGGGCAGGAAAACTAATTATGAGGTGAGATAAATGGAATTAGATATATTTGGATTTAGGGCCCTATGGAGTCCTTACCTGTTCCTCGTGACACTATTGATCATAGCCTTCTATTTTTATATCACCTATTTTAAAGCAGGTGACCAATTTAAAAAGAAAGAAGCTGTATACTTCTCGATAGCTATGATTCTTTTATACATGATAAAGGGGTCGCCAATAGATTTATTGGGACATCTTTCTTTTACGGTTCATATGGTTCAAATGGCTTTTTTATTTTTAGTTATTCCACCATTTTTTCTATTGGGATTGCCGGATTGGTTACTAAAAAAGTTCGTATTTAAAAAATGGTTTTTAATGATTACACAACCATTAATAACATTGATTTTCTTTAATGGACTGTTTTCTTTTTACCATGTTCCGTCAATTTTTGATATCGTCAAAGTCAATATGTTGCTTCATGGGCTTTTCACAGTGGTATTGTTTATTTCCTCGCTGTTCATGTGGTGGCATCTAGTTAATAAAATCGAAGAAAGCCAGCGATTATCAGGATTAAAGAAAATTGGCTATATCTTTGCCAATGGTATATTAATTACACCGGCCTGTGCGCTTATCATCTTTTCTAAAGATCCCATGTATGCAACCTATGCAGATCCAGCTGTATGGATGGAGGCGATGAAATTGTGTGTTCCTGCCGGTACCTTATCCACTTTGGACTTAAGCAGTCCTCAAATGTTTATAAATATGCCGGCTGTTGAAGATCAGCAAACAGGCGGTGTAATTATGAAAATAATTCAAGAAATAGTATATGGAATTATCCTGGCTACAACTTTCTTCACTTGGTTTAAAGAAGATACCAAACATGCGGATGCAGAAACAAAACGTTTTATGGAGGCAAATCCGCATTTAGGGAACTAATTAATAATAGTGAAACTTTAGTGAATACTGTAAAATAATTTGAGTTTTCAAATTTAGTATTTTACAATTATAGAGTTAACAGAATAAGTAAAGTGAGGTTCCACCATTATGAGCAGTTCATTACCAGTCCTGCCTACGATCAGCACGGCTTGTATCGTAATCAGCGCAATCCTTGTAGGCTTTGGAGTATGGCAAGTAAAAAAAGGGAATATAAAGGTCCACGAAAAATTAATGTTTTGGGCAGCTGTTTTTGCAGTTGTGTTCTTCATTATTTATGCAAGCAGAACGTTATTTATAGGGAACACGGCATTTGGAGGACCTGAATCAATAAAAATTTACTATACAATCTTTTTAATCTCACATATTACATTGGCTACAATAGGAGCCGTAATGGGGATTATCAGTCTGTATTATGGTTTTAAAGGGAAGATTGAGAAACATCGAAAAATCGCTCCGCCTACAAGCGTCATTTGGATGGTGAACGCGGTTGCTGGTGTCACTGTATATTTATTGCTTTATGTAATATACGAAGGTGGTAAAACAACAAGTGTATTTAAAGCGATTATTGGTTCATAAAAAATAAAAGTTGCATAGGTAAAACGGGTCGTCTCATAGAATTAGAGATGACCTTTTTTCGTTTCTTTCTTTTACATGGCGGCTTAGGAATGGATTTTGTCAGGACTGGCTGATGTTTATCATAGGCTTTATTTAGAGGCAATTAATCGGAGGTGCGGTAATGAAACAAATTAGGACTAATCGCATTCTTATCTTTCCTTGTTCCATCTCATTGGCTAAGTCCCTTATTTTGTACCCGTATGATTTCAAAATGGTATCGCCGGTAATTGTTCCTGAATCTTTCCCATCTGATCGCGTAAAATGTATACTCCCTCTTTTAATAGAATTATATGAATTGGAAGGTGGGGATGTAGGTTGGTGGATCTGTTTTATTATTGATTTGCAAAGCCAAAAATTCATTGGAGAATTGGAGTTGGAGGGAGAAGGTGAAAAATTAACCTTTTCCTTAAGCTTTACAGATGCTCAGACAGAAAAAGAGTTTGTTTCTGAAGTTATGGAGGGTTTTTTCTATTATATTCATAAAATAGGGATTGCCCAAATGATCCAAACAGAAATAGCAGATAAACGTTTTTATTATAAGGAAACCTTAAAAAAGTATGGATTTAAAGCAGTGGGAGTGGAGGGGGATTATTGTTTAATGAGAAAAAAAATAAAATAAGCCTGCGGAGATCATACAATCTGCAGGCTTATTTAATAATCCTTTATTCCACTTCTACAAATATATCCAGTTCAGCTTTAACTGCCGCAAGAACTGTCTCGCATTGTTTTTGAAGAGATGTAGGAAAATGCTCTGTTTCACCATATTCAACACCATGTGGATAATAGTGTTTACCTAGGACTGGTGTCATGAGTTGGATAGTTGCCCGATGTGCACCTACGTCACCTTCAACCGCATAGCCAAAGACACGTAAATAAAAAGTGCCATCCCTTAATTCATATTTCTTATCGTAGGATACGCGTTCGTAATCCCATTGTTCGGCTCTGACTAAACCGTTTTCACTCATAACCTCATCGAGCCTGTTAAGGTTAACTTGGTATTTTTCAAGTCCTGTATTTTCAAATCTCATCTTATTTCCTCCTATCCCCTTTTAGAAAATGCTTTGTTCGGTATGAAACAAGTTTTGGAAATTCTCAATTTTAATTTTAGTATTATTTTACCTTATCTGCAATAAATTGTTCTTTTATAGAGGCAGAAAGGTAAATTCGTTCATTTTGCTATCCAATATGTTTATATTATACTTATTTTTCATTGTTTACATTTAAGTGATAGGTTTGTTTGAATTCTAATGGTATAATAAAAAAATATAAAGTAAGAATGACAGGAGGGACCACCTCTGAAATTGGTCTTTAGGGTTTTCTTTAGTTTAATTTTAATCACTATCTTCGGCATCTATGTAACGGTTAAAGATGATGTCAAAGAAAATACAGCTATCATTGATCAAAATTCCGTTAATGAAAATACAATGGAAACTTCGGATAAGATTAAAGAATTAACAGATAACGAATCCAGACCTGAACAGGGTGTATCTAAATGGATTGGTAAAACCAGTAATCAGTTACTGGATGAATATGGGGAGCCAGACCGTATTGATCCTTCAGTTTATGGATATAACTGGTGGATCTATAATGATACATTAAGTAAGTATATACAATTTGGCGTAAACGAAAAAGATAAAAAAATTGTAACCCTATACAGTTCAGCAGAAGATATTAATTTATATCCATTCTTTATTGATCAAACAGTGGAGTCCTTGTATAAGGAATTGAATATGAATAGTTATATAGAACTGAATTGGAAAGGCACTGAATATCGTTTCGAGTTGTCGGAAGAAGATCTTCATTATCGCCCTCTAATAAAGTTTGGCGATATGTATGCTCAGGTTTATTTGGATAAAATTCTCGGTCAGGTATCAGGTGTGAGGTTTATGGATGCAAAGACATTGATTATGCATAAGCCATATGAGCTGACATACCGTGGAGAATTGGATGAACCTGAAGAGTTAACGGATGAAGAATGGAAGCTGGTTGAAGAAGGAAGTCAGCAGCAAATTCTTGATTTGACAAATATCATACGAACACGTTTTGACTTAGGTACCCTTGAATTTGATGAAAAAATTTCAGCTGTGGCATTTAAACATAGCGAAGACATGATGGTGAATGAGTATTTCGATCATGTATCACCCGATGATAAAGATGTTGGTGATCGTTTGAAGGAAGGCGGTGTTTCTTACTACTCAGCTGGCGAAAACATAGCTGCTCAGTATACAGATGCAATTGCGGCTGTTGAAGGATGGTT
Organism: Bacillus sp. z50; assembly: GCF_058313585.1. Lineage (NCBI taxonomy): Bacteria > Bacillati > Bacillota > Bacilli > Caryophanales > Bacillaceae > Bacillus > Bacillus sp. z50. The sequence continues at coordinate 521,139 of NZ_JBZFQL010000002.1, read as the reverse complement.
AAATAGTAAAGGGCACAGAGATATAATGTTAAATGAAGATTTTACGCGCCTTGGTGTGGGAGTATATAAAAGATACTATACTCAAAACTTTGTTGCGTTATCTGATTAAATGATACAAAAAAGAGCACTGAAGGAAAGTATTTCTCCTCAGTGCTCTTTTTTGTGTGTAAATATTATTTGTATAAAGGAAGTCTATGTGCGGAATTCTTTGGAAATATGCATCACTTTTCTATATTTCGAAACATATACTACCCTAGGCGTATGTCATGTGGTGAGGTGAAATTAAATGGATGATTCCAAATTGCATCCTTCTGTCCAGGATTTTAAGCTTTTTCTTAAGAGTAATCCGAAAATCGTAAAAGATGTAAGAATGGGTAAGAAAACATGGCAGGAAATTTATGAAGATTGGTCTTTGCTGGGTGATCAGGATGAAGTGTGGAATGAATATAAAGAGGAAAAAAAGGAAAAGGATGAGACTGAAAAAACAGATAAGGGCGAGTTTATTTCGCAGCTTTTAAATCAACTTAAAAAAATGGACCCTGATCAAATTCAAAAACAAATTGGGAATTTTAGTCAGGTTTTAGGAGTGGTTCAGGGAGTCATGTCTCAATTTCAATCTTCCGGACAATCAGAAAGTGCACCACCTTCCGTCCAGAATAATCATCCTTTCAAATTTCGGCAAGATTAGCTAGGTAGGAGTGAGAGCTTGAGACAAGATATCTATGAATTAATTGAGGCAGATGAAGATTTACTGAGTTTTTTGAGGCAACAACCAATCTGGTACAGACGTTTGTGCAGAAATCCACAGGATTTTTCGAAATTTGATACTGAAGCTAAGTACTTTTTTAAAAAAACGATTCCGGATCGTGTTCATCAGCTTTCAAACAGCGTTCAAATGGCTTCTATGATGGTTTCGATGTTTCAGTCAATGAATACTGGTGAATAACGGTTCCTAAAAAAATGAGGACGTTCTGTAAGAGTAGATGAAGTAAGGGGTGTTTGGCAGCGAATTACTTCTTCTACTTACCAAAGTAATAGGGGACAAGCCATATATCTTTTATAGGTGGATAATATTTCTAAGTTATAGCATCCTTGGATATTACATGGTATGATAAAGTTGGAGGTGAGTATTTTCATGCTTGCTACTATTGAAACGGTTGAAATCATTGACCATGCTGAACAATTGGCTAAAGATATAATGAACTCAGATATAGCTAAGCAATACTTTTTAAGTTTAACTCAGATGTATAAGGATAAAACGGCCCAGAAAAAAATTCAAGCGTTTAATTCTTTAAAGGACGCTTACGAAGAAGTACAGCGTTTCGGAAGATACCATCCGGATTATCGTACTGTCTCTAAAGCAATTCGTGAGGCTAAAAGAGAAATGGACCTTCATCCATCTGTTATTGAATATAAACAGGCTGAAACAAACTTACAGCAATTACTTGATGAAATTAGTATGCTGATTGGTCATTCAGTATCCCCTCATATAAAAGTCCCGACAGGAAATCCGTTTTTTGAATCATCCTGTAGCGGAGGCTGTGGCAGCGGAGGAAGCTGTGGATGTTCCTGATAGGAACGAGAAAAAAAGGCAATCCCAGAACAAATGGGGTTGCCTTTTGGTATATGGCCGAAATTAGATTTTGTAGCAACTAATACAAACGTTGAGGTTGTATGATAAACCTATCCGATTCTCCATAGGAAAGTGGGATCGATATCTTTTCTATTATGCAGTTTCATTTAAAGTACTCCTATCATTTTTGATATAAACTCTGATAGTGCAGACCTATCCAAGGAGATAATCGAGTTAGTTGCAATCTCTAGATTTATTCACTAATTCTGCATAGCATTTCTAAATATTGATACATCTTTTAGTAATATGGTACACTAAATATAAATTGCATCCTAAAGGGGTATGTATATGTTTGTAGAAAGGCAAAGCCTGATTGTTTGGCTGCATAGTCTAAAACAAGTGAAAACTCTGCGTAAAACAGGCAATCTGCATTATGTTTCCCGCAAATTAAAATATGCCGTATTATATGTAAATATGGACGAAATAGAAGCAGTTTCAGAAAAATTATCTTCCTATGCTTTTGTCAAAAAAGTTGAATTTTCTCAAAAACCTTTTATTAAAACTGAATTTGAGAGTAAAAAGCATGAAAAAGAAAAGGAAGAATATAGAATAGGCATTTAAAGAAAACCGGATCCTAATGGGTCCGGTTTTTCTTTATTGCCATGGGGGTAAAAAACGGTTCATGCGCAGGATACCTATTAAATACTGATAATAAAGGTCAGGGTCAGCAAAAGTAGATGAATGCCTAACTTCCAACGATATAATTTCTTTACCTTGCTCCTTGGCTGCTTGGTCAAAAAGTTCATAACGCTTGCTTGGCTTATTAACTAAAACAGGTATTCCTTCTCTGCAAATATAAAGTGGGATGAAGTCGCCATAGCTTGATTTTTTCATAACCAATACAAACGACATGACTTTGCCGCTAGGTCCCTCTGACTGTAAGCATAAAAAATAATTGATTCGATATTGATTAGCCTTTGCTAATTCCAATAGCTCATAAAGGTCAGAATATCCGGGGCCTAGTTCTATAAAACGTTGATTCATTCTTGTTTTTCCTCCTGTAAATCGGATATTGATAAGTGTATCATAATCCGGTCTAGTTCATTAGGAATATAAATGTATCCCAATAAAGTGTTCGAATCAACTGTTCTATTAATCAAATTAGTTATTTTTGAAACTGTCCACCTTGTTCACTGTGGAAAAAATGGGTGTCGGTTGATCTGTAGTTAATTCACCTAAAAGAAAAGCCCTGGCACACATAGGCGCCAGGGCTTCCTTCTACGCGCTTTTACAAACGCAGAAGGCAAAGGGAGAGGAGAAACCGGAGGAAGAACTTATGGGGAAACGTAAGTCTTCTCCGCGGTTGGCAACAACACCTCTGAAGATGTTGTTGTTAGTAGTATGACCAAATCAACCTGAACTATTCACTGATCGCAGAAATTTGATTTCTATTTGTGAAATCAAGATTTTGTGGTAGGATATTTTAGAAAGTTGAATACATATGAAATTTGGTGACAGATTATGCGAGTCATTTCAGGTACTTGTAAAGGAAGGCCATTAAAGGCTGTTCCAGGCATGACAACCCGGCCAACAACGGACAAAGTAAAAGAATCTTTATTTAATATTGTAGGACCATATTTTGAAGGTGGAGCGGTTCTGGATTTATTTTCAGGAAGCGGATCCCTTGGGCTTGAAGCCTTGAGCAGAGGAATGGAAAAAGGAGTTTTTGTTGATAAGGACTCAAAAGCTATTCAAATTATTAAAACGAATATCAGTTCATGTAAATTCGAAAGTCAATCCGAGGTACATAGGAGTGATGCTTTAAGATCATTAAAAGCTCTTGGAAAGAGAAAAGCTCAATTTGACCTCATTTTTATGGATCCTCCCTATAAAATAGCTAATATGATACCTGTTCTTATTGAAGAAATCGAAAGTGCTGAATTATTGGCAGAAGACGGTATGATAATATGCGAACATGGAGAAGAATTAACGTTGCCTGAAAAGATTGGTAATTTTACTAAGTTCCGTGTTGAAAAGTATGGCATTACGGCTGTGTCCTTTTTTGAGCGTTAAATATTTATAGAAATGGGGGGAGAATAGTGAAGAAAATAGCTGTATGTCCTGGAAGTTTTGATCCTATAACATATGGACATCTTGATATTATTCAAAGAGGAGCAAACATATTTGACGAAATATATGTCGGTGTCCTTCATAATTCTGCTAAAAAATCTCTATTTACTGTGGAGGAGAGAGTGCAAATCATTGAAGAAGCAACTGCCCATATACCAAATGTGAAAGTGGATAGCTTTCAGGGGTTGCTCGTGGATTATGCTAAGGCAAGAAATGCAAATGCAGTCATCCGAGGGTTGAGAGCCGTTTCTGACTTCGAGTATGAGATGCAAATCACCTCTATGAATCGCTTATTAAACGATCAAATTGAAACATTCTTTATCATGACAAATAATCAATATTCTTTTTTGAGCTCATCGATCGTAAAAGAAGTAGCGAAGTACGGTGGAGATGTTTCAGAGCTTGTTCCTGAATGTGTACAAAAACGGCTGAGAATAAAGATGTCTGAATAAAATGTACTCATTTATATTGCTGTTAAAAAGAAGCCAATCCTACTTAAATTAGGGATTGGCTTTTTATATGGATTTCCTATACTGTATGTATAATAAAAGGGTGTAGCCAGCCAAAGAAAGAATAGTAATCAATGCACCGTAATTAAGGAAGAAACTGAAGATAGTGCTGGATAATCCCTGCGTTTCCATTGAAAAAACAAATTCGGTGATTGATGTATTTTCAGAAGTAGATAATCGCAGATATACAGGTTTCCACAAAATCAATGTAAGTATCGCAGCAAAAAATGTATGGATGAGGCGTGCAAGAAAGAATGGTTTAAAGCGTATATCTGTTTCGGCTAAGATGCTGGCAACTTGAGCTTGTATACTGAATCCTCCAAATGCGAGTAAAGCACTGACTATGATTGCTTGTGTCAATAGTGTTGCACCGCCAGCTTGGCTTGTTAATTGCGATCCCAACGTGATTTCAAATAACCCCGAAATAAAAGGGATGCTTAAAGTAGATGGCAGATGAAGCGTGTGGAACAGGCTGCTGAAAATGGATGCAAAGAAGCTGGTAATATGTAAGTGAAACAATAGCTTGTTGATCACGGAAAAAATAATGATAAATCCTCCAATCATCAAAAGGGTTTGTATGGAGGAATTAACTGCGTCTCCTAATATTTTTCCAAATGGCCGCTGGTCATTTAGACGGGTACGGTGCATACTTTTTAAAGCTGTCATGATTGGGAAAATACTTGTATCTTTTTTACTGCGGTTAAGATTTTTTTTCTCTTCATTTCTCCCGTAAAACCTCATTACTAAACCGACGAAAATATTCGCTGCATAATGAGTTAATCCTAAAAGTATTCCAAGTTTAGCATTATTAAAAAAACCGATAGATACAGCACCGAAAATAAATAATGGATTCGATGAGCTGGTAAACGACACTAACCGTTCAGCTTCTATTCTGGATAGCTGACCTTCATCTCTCAGCCTAGCTGTTAGTTTTGCTCCAGAAGGATTACCGGATGCAAGTCCCATTGCCCATACAAATCCTCCTACTCCTGGTACCTTAAACAATGGACGCATTAGTGGCTCTAAAAAGACACCCAGTAGTTTTACGACACCAAATGCAATCAACATTTCTGCAATAATTAAAAAAGGCAATAAGGAAGGAAAGACAATTTCAAGCCATATATTCAACCCTCGAACAGAGGCTTCGAAGGCTTCCTGTGGCATCAAGATCAATGCAGCTGCCATAATAACTGCAATTAACGCAAAAAGCATTGATTTTAAGATTGATTTATCCAATTTATATCCCTTCCCTTATTAAATTTAAGCGTGGTAAATAATCTGGTGCTAAAATATATTTAGTAAAATCAAAAGAAGTTTTGTATATAGCTGGGTTGTCCCCAATAACAAAATATACTCAAAGTAAAATAATTTAGAACTAAGACTCCTATTAAGGGAACATGCCTTAAATCAGTACGGATAAAGGAGAGTCAAAAGAAATGGAACCTAAAATTGGATTAGCGCTTGGCTCTGGTGGTGCAAGGGGATTTGCACATATTGGTTTATTAAAAGTGCTAAATAGTGAAGGTATAAATATCGACTGCATAGCCGGGAGCAGTATGGGAGCTTTAATAGGCAGTTTTTATGCAAGTGGATCAGATTTAGAACTGCTGCAAAAAGTTTCGTTGCAATTTAAAAGAAAATACTTTATGGATCTGACTGTACCCAGATTAGGTTTTGTAGCCGGGAAAAAGATTGAGGAATACATTCGATTATTTACAAAAAATCAAAATATAGAGGATCTTTCAATTCCATTGGCTATAGTGGCAACGGATATAGAAAAAGGAGAGAGAGTTATTTTTACGGAAGGTCCTGTTTATGAAGCGGTAAGAGCAAGTATTTCTATACCAGGCATTTTTGTGCCCAAAAGGATTAATGGGAAATTACTTGTAGATGGAGGATTAATGGATCGGGTCCCTGTATCGGTTGTGAAAGAAATGGGAGCGGATATTGTGATTGCAAGCGATGTCTCTGCAACAAGAGGAGATACGGATATTGAATCTATATACGATGTTATTTTTAAAAGTTTAGATATACTGCAAATGGAAATTGTCAAAATGAAAGGGATTAACGCTGACGTAATGATTCAGCCTGCTGTAGAATCATTTAGTTCATTGGCATTTACAAACATTCTTGAAATTATTATGATTGGGGAGCAAGAAGCAAGAAAAAAACTGCCGGAGATTAAAGAGGCCATACAGCATTGGAAGGAGAAAAAAGATGAAGCATAAGCGTAAACTTAATATAGGCAAAATTGGGGTTGCAGTTCTATTGCTGGCATTTCTGGCTGCATTTTATAAATTGCCTTATTATGTTTCCACCCCTGGGTCGGCGGAGACATTGGAGCAATTTGTAGAGGTTGAAAATGGAAGTGAAGCAGATGGCTCTTTTATGCTGACAACGATCCGAATGGGCAGAGCGAATATTTATACATATGCATGGGCTAAAATAGCAGATTATCATAGGATTTATGAACTGGAACAAATTAGAAGTCAGGATGAAACCGATGAAGAATATACGGTTAGACAATTGAAATTGATGGATGATTCCCAAACATCCGCTATCCTGAACGGGTATAAAAAAGCAGGCTATGAAGCCAAAGTAAAAGTAGAAGGCATATATGTGCTGCAGATTGCCAAGGGTAAACCTGCAGACGGAGTATTGAAACCTGGAGATCGAATTATTAAAGTCGATGGAAGTGAAATTGAGTCAAGTGAATTTTTCATAGACTATATCTCCTCGAAAAAAGCTGGGGACCAAGTGAAATTAGAAATAAAGCGTGATAATAAAAATATTGTTAAGACACTTCAATTGGAGATGCTAGAGGAAACTGGACGAGTTGGCGTTGGCATTACCTTGGTTGAGGATCGAAGTGTTGAAACAGACCGAGATATCGAGATAAACGCAGATAGCATTGGGGGGCCTTCTGCTGGGTTAATGTTTACATTGGAGATCTTTAATCAATTAACGGAAGAGGATTACACGAAAGGGAAGAAAATAGCAGGAACAGGTACCATTTCTGATGATGGAACAGTCGGTCCTATCGGTGGTGTTGATCAGAAAATTGTAGCAGCTGATCGTGCAGATGCGGAAGTGTTTTTTGCACCCAATCAACAAGGTGCTGAGGAATCGGATTATAAAATTGCTGTAAAAACAGCAGAAGAGATTGGAACAGATATGATTATTGTTCCTGTGGACACAGTTGATGATGCACTGGATTATTTAAAAAGCATGAAATAAGAGCTGCTTGATTTAAAGCATAAGCCATTGATTCGTACGGTGAATCAATGGCTTCGTTTTTTAATCAGTTAATACAATGGGTGACATATATTCACGTTTTTGAGCTTTCATAGAAATAGCTGAGGGAAGAGCGGCAGCATGAACAATGGCAGCCCTCTTATCAATATTTATTAAAGGATTTTTACAGGCTGCTAGGCGTGATACGATCTGATTTCCCTTTTCTTTTTTTATGCTTTTTAAATATTGCTGCCCGGCAGCTGTAAATCCCAATACGCGAATATATGGCGGAGTCAGGTCTTTTGGCATTTCATCTCTTGTGAAATTTAACAGCGTATAGGTTAGTATTCTTTGTAGCCGAGTCCAGGTATAACGCTTTGTTTTAATTAATGACATAAAATCCATGAAATTACTGGCGCGTTCAGCGGCTTCAATTAATCGATTCTCTAAGCCCTCTTTCATTTCGTAAATTTGGGCAAGAGATTCTGCGGGCGTCGTGATTAATTTAACTTTTAAAAATGGCCAATACAACTCCCAATTATGCAAAGTGCGCTGCTCTGTTAGATATGCTTTTAGATGGGCAAATGTTGTATCCGGAACAAAGGAAGAGATAGCATCCAGTTTACCGCTTTCCATTAATTCTTTCCGTATACCAGTTGCACTTGCTATTGTACCTGGCATGAGAGTTGGATCGTGATATCCGGAACCTGTTCGTTTAATGGTTACTGGCTCGATGGATAATTTATGTTTTAAAATCGCGGATACATAGTGATATCCAAGGATATTATTAGGCTGGTCTAAAGAAAGCATAGAAGGATGACGCGCTTGTAGTTCCGAAAAGGCCAGAGAGGCAGCCTTGGGGTAGCTGTATCCCTCCTTGCTATAGTGCTGTATCCATTGATCGATTTCCTTAGAATTTTCCTGAATAATTGAGTATGTATGTATAAAAGGTTCTATTTCTCCTTGCTCGCTGCCAAAACAAACAGACTGACAGCCAACTTCCTCTAATAATAGGATAGATGCTTCGGAGAAATATTCAGCCTTTTGAACAGCATGAACAAATGGAAGTTCGATGATTAGATCAATACCAGCCTTTAAGGCCATGGAAGTCCTTGTCCATTTATCCACCAGGGCTGGTTCCCCCCGCTGAAGGAAATTTCCGCTCATCACGCCTATGGTCACATCAGCATTTGTAATAGCTTTGGCTTGTTGTAAATGATATAAATGTCCATTATGAAAAGGATTATATTCTACTACAAGTCCCAGGGCATTCATATTGTACACCTCCTGATAAATGGTTGTTTTTTTTATAGTATATGATGGAGGAATCAGGAAGCAAGCATTCCCTAAACTTGCACTTGATTAATTCTGTTTTCAAAATGAAACATTTCGGGTAAAATAAATAGATAAGCGCTTAAAATTTGCATAAGGGTATCACATATGGCTGTAAAGAAAAAACATTGACAAATGAATTTACCAAAGCTATAATTACCTTTGTTGCCTTGAGGTGATATAATATGAAATGGACAATTCCACAACTGCAAAAATTTCGCGACAATGGTTTTAATGTAGATGAGACAGCAGATCTTTCTGAACTGAAAAAGGCAGATCCGCAAATTCGTGATATTTCACCAATTCGTGTATTTGGGAAAGCTGACTTGAGTTCCAATCGAGTTACTTTTCATTTGAAAATATCTGGTACATTGACATTACCATGTTCAAGAACCTTAGTTGATGTCCCATTCCCAATCGATGTTCAAACAACAGAGACATACCTTTTTAATCAATATGAAGGTATGGAGACTGAGGATGGAGAATATCATGTGGCTGAGGGTGATGTAGTGGATCTTACGCCGGTAATCAAAGAAATAATTCTCACGGAGATTCCATTGCAGGTATTCTGTGATACGGATCATCCTGTAGGTGCTGCTCCGCTAGCTGGAGATGACTGGGAATTAATCTTAGAGGACCAACAAGTTAAAAAAGTTGACCCAAGACTGGCAAAGTTGGCCCATTTTTTTGACAACAATGATGATAACAGTGAAAAATGAAAGACTACATAAGTCTTCCATAGAACCATCGTTTTTTAAGGAGGTGTAAAACATGGCTGTACCTTTCAGAAGAACTTCGAAAACTAGAAAGAGATTGCGTCGTACGCATTTCAAACTTCAAGTCCCTGGTATGGTTGAATGCCCAAACTGCGGTGAAATGAAATTATCTCACCGTATCTGTAAAGCATGTGGAACATACAAAGGAAAAGAAGTTGTAAATAAATAATCAACTCGAGAGAACACAGGGAAACCTGTGTTCTTTTTTGTTTTTAAGGGGGATTCACGGTGAAAGAAGTGATTGTGGAGAAAAAAGAAGGATATTTGCTTGTTACGCTAAACCGGCCGCATGTTAGGAACGCCATAAATTTTGAGGTTATGGATTTATTGGAAGAGTCCATCGAACAAGTGAAAACGGATGGAAATTGTAAGGCCATGGTGATCACAGGAACTGGTAATGTTTTTTGTTCGGGTGGTGATTTAAAAGTCTTTCATCTTCTTGATAATCAAAAAGATGCTTACCAAATGTTATCGCGTATGGGAGAAATTTTATATAAAATAGCTACTTTGCCGAAGCCTGTTTTTGCTTTTTTAAATGGACCGGCTGTCGGCGGTGGATTGGAACTGGCTACAGCATGTGATTTTCGATATGTAAAAAAAGGATCTTTTATGGGCTTTATTCAAATTCAGCAGGGAATTACCACCGGTTGGGGCGGTGGAGCTCTTTTACTTGAGAGGGTGGCAGAATCCAAGGGACTGGAATGGCTGATGTCGGGGAGAAAATTTACTGAAGAAGAGGCAAGCTTGTATGGATTTGCAAATGGCGTTGTGTCAAATATAGATGAGAAAACCATAGTAGGGATTATTGAGCCTATTATTAAAAATGATATTAATGCGTTGATGGCGTATAAAAGTATGACTATCCGCAAAAAGAAAGCATCTGATTTGTATAAACGGATGCAAGAAGAGATTAAACGATGTTCAGAGTTATGGGTATTACCATTCCATATGGAGACTGTGGAACGATTTCAGAAAAAGTCTCAATAAGAAGCGATTATCATGTTAATAGAATCTTGTTTATTCTATCTTTCCTACTAGACGCATATGATTGAATATTATGAATGCTTATTGGGGGGAAGAGTGGATGACAGGTTCAAGGCAGGATGGATGGTCGCAGGATGAGGATGTATATTTGGCGGAGGTGGTATTACGCCATATCCGTGAGGGAAGCACACAATTAAAAGCATTTGAAGAGGTTGGTAAAGGGTTGTCGAGAACTCCGGCTGCATGTGGCTTTAGATGGAATTCTTATGTCCGTAAGCAATATTCGGAAGGGATAGAGCTGGCTAAAAAAGTACGTAAAGATCTTAAAAAATCGCTAGGGACTGCGGAATTGGAGGTGGAGCAGCCGCAGTGTGAGGAACAAAAAATCTCGGTCGGAATAGTCGGGGATGCTGAGCTCAATCTTTCTCTAGATACGGTTATTGCCTATTTAACCAACTTAAAGAGTAGGTTGGAAGAACGATCATTCCGCTCGCCTGAAGAATTACTGCTGGAATACTCAGAGTTAAAAAAGCACGCAGATTATTTAGTTCAAGAGAGAGATACAGTAGAAATACGATTTAAGCAGATGGAGAAGGATTACCGTGGATTGCTTGATTTACTGAATCGGGCACGTCAATTATCGGAGGAAAAATGATGATTGCTACAGGAGCATGCCTTTTTAAAAGGTGTGCTTCTATTAATGTTTGATGAAAAGAAAAAGCTTTCTCGCTGGAAAGCTTAAAGTCAATCTATTTATCATTATTAGGCTGCCAAATCAGTGGGTTCTCTCCTAAATCTCTTTCCATATCATACTCTACAGGTTCGAAGCCCTGTTTTTCCCAAAAAGTACGCGAATGGACTCTTGGGTTTGTTTTGATCGGCAGGCCAAGGTCTTTGGAGAATTGGACGAGCATGGAGCCGTATCCCTTTTTTTGATAATCCGGTAAAACTTCAAGCTTCCATATTTCGTAGTAATCCTGTGGAGGGTCAAAATATTTATCAAACCTGGCATCGATTTTATAAAGACTCATCCTGGCCACTAATTTATCCCCAAAATAGATGCCGTAAAAAGGTGATTCGCTATTATCTTCAATAAGATTTGCCTGCAGATCTTCTAGCATGGATAATTCCTGCAAACCATATTCCTTAAATTTCTTGAATTCTTCAAGCGTGCGGTAGTTAACGCGTAATTTTTCAACCTTTACACTCACTTCATAGCCCCCTTAAATGTATGTGAAAAGTTTATACTTATATTTCCATTATAGCTAAATATATAGAAAAATCATAATTTTTAGTCGTCAGGACGGCTGCTGAACACTGGTTGAGTGAGTGATCGGCCGAATAAGTGTGAATAAGTGTGAAATTCAGCCGAATAAGTAGGTAATCCGGCCAATCGACAAAGAAATAGAGCGGAGTTCATGATTAATCCAGCCACAAGAATGAAGTGGTTGATAAGCGATTATGCTATTCCTCCAAACTACAAGGAAATAGAGAGGAAGCCATCGATAATTCAGCTAAATGACGATTGACTAAAACAGGATGGAGTTTCTTTTCATCATACATAGCAAATGTTACAATTATTGCAAAAGATCACTTGGAGGAAAACATGAGGATTGGGATAATAGGAGGAGGGGCAATTGGATTATTGGCAGCCTCCAAGCTGAGTGATAACCATCAAATTACGCTATTCACGCACACATCATTACAAGCGGACGAAATTAATGAAAAAGGAATTACCCTAATTGACATGCAGGGTGAGGTTAATTATAAAAATATTAATGCGGTATGTATTGATGATTCGGAACATTTAATTCAAAGACAAGAAATCATCATTCTAAGCGTAAAGCAGACCGCTCTCATAGAACTATGGTCTCTACTAGAAGAGAATGCATCTGCAGTTGTCTTTTTACAAAACGGTATGAGCCATTTCGCTCATTTACCTGAATTGCTGGTTTCCACAATCTATACTGGGATTGTTGAGCATGGTGCCATTCGGGAAAATAATCATACGGTTCACCATACAGGAATTGGAATGATAAAAATGGGCTTATATAGAGGAAGGAAGCTGCCGGGTATGGAATATTTGGATACGGATGGTTTTCCGGTGCAATTGCTCCCTGATATCAAATCAATTCATACTGAAAAATTGATTATTAATTCTGTTATAAACCCGTTGACCAGTATATTAGGGGTTCGCAACGGTGAATTAATAAAAAATACATATTACATTAAGCTGTTGAAATCCATCTGTCAGGAGGTTTGTCATTCGTTATTAATTCCGGAAACTGAGCATCAGATTTATTTAGAGAGAGTTATTACAATATGTGGTCGAACAGCTAAGAATACCTCTTCTATGTTAAGGGATCTTCAGTTGGGTAAAAAAACTGAAATAGAGGCAATCCTTGGATATTGTATTCGCGAAGCAGATAAGAATGATATCCCAGCACCTCAATGTAAAATGCTGTTTAATATGGTGCGTGGTATGGAAGAAAGTGAGGAGATGTGAGTGGACAGCTTATTAGCAGGCCTTATCGCTATTTGCGTAATCATGCCAATTATTGTTTATTTGACCGTATATACAATTTCCCGACAGATGCTTAAAAATAACAAAAAGGCAGTCAGGCTTTCTGCCGACGCTACGACGGTTTTTTTGATTATGGCAGTTCATTATGCAATCATCGCTCTTTTTGAACATTCATACTTATGGATTATTTTAATTGTCTTGATTATAATCGCTTCCGCTGTGTTGTTTATGCATTACAAAGTAAGGGAAGAGGTTGACTTGAAAAGAGTTTTCACTGGTTTTTGGAGAGCTTCATTCCTGTTATTCTCTGCCGCCTATTTTTTATTGGCCGCAATTGGGATTCTTGAGAGAATAGTAAAAGTATTTACATAGGCGAGTAGCAATACCTTTTAAAGCTTTCAAAGGGAATGATATACTGTTATATGAATTTGTTCAAAAGGAGACAACCATTGATGATGGAATACATAAAAATGAATCTTCCAGCTATGAATAGTTTTGCATCTGACTATATCAAGGGAAGTATAAATAAATCTTTTGCAGAGTATGATTGGAAGAATGAGAAGCATATTCAAGATCGGGCGGATTGGCTTGATGGTCGAACTTATCCACGAGATGAAATGGCAACCTATATTGAATCCTTCATGAGTAAATATGGAATATCAGAGCAAGTAAAGGAAAATATCGATGCCTTGCGTGAGGATGCTTTAGTAATCGTTGGGGGCCAGCAAGCAGGATTATTGACTGGACCGCTGTATTCTATTCATAAAGTTATCTCGATTATAAAATTGGCAAAGGAACAAAGTGAAAGATTAAATAAAAGGGTAGTCCCAATCTTCTGGATTGCTGGTGAGGATCATGATTACCAAGAGATTAATCATGTTTACGCTGAAGAGGGGCATGAAACTAAAAAAATCGTGTACCCGGAAAAACCTTTATCGAAAAAAATGATATCTGATATTAATATGAATCCGGATATAGCGAAAGATTGGCTGCAGGATGTATTTTCCTTATGGGGAGAGACAGAGCGTACGAACGAATTGCTGGATTGGGCGGAAAAAGCAATTGATCAATCCGAAACCATCACCGATTTTTTCGCTATTCTTATAAATGATCTCTTTAAAATGCATGGTCTCTTAATGGTGGATTCAGGTGACCCAGGCTTTAGGAAGCTGGCTGGGCCTGTCTATCAGCAAATTGCTTATGAAGCAGGAATTAGCAAAGCCGTAATTGAACAGCAAAATCTTTTGAAAAAAAACGGATATAATCCGATTATTGATCTTGATGAACAATGTACGAACTTATTTTACTACGAGCCTTCAACTCTTAACCGGCTGCTGTTGGAACGTGAAGAAGGTTCAAGTGACTTAATTGGGAAGGGAAGCGGAATTAAATTATCACAAATAGAGCTGGATCGTTTACTATCTAAACATCCAGAGTATTTCAGTACAAATGTTGTATCTCGTCCACTTTTACAGGAAAAACTGTTTCCTGTCTTAGGATTTATAGCTGGACCCGGCGAGATTGCCTATTGGAGTGAAATTAAACCTGCGTTTGCCATGACTGGAGAAAAGATGCCACCGATATGGCCTCGACTTTCCTTTACGTTATTGGAAGGAAATATTGAAAGATTATTAGAGGAACTTAATCTTCCCTTGGAAAAAGTTTTGAGAAAAGGTTGTTCAGAGGATAGGGAGTTCTATCTGGAAGAATTGCGTAAACAGGCTCCGGATACATATAGCAGTATAATTAAAAATCTGGAATCTGCTCATCTTACGTGGCAACAAAAAGCGGTTGAATTCGATAAAGGATTGGAACCTCTTTTCGAAAAAAATCGCCACTTGATTAAAGAACAGCTCCTTTTTATGCAGAAAAAGGTGGAGAGCCATTTAGAGAGAAAAAATGAAGAAACGATTGCAAAATACAATCGTGTCGAAAATAGTCTCCATCCGGCAGGCGGCCTGCAGGAAAGAATTCTCAATCCGTTTTACTTTTTCAATCAATATGGGACATTATGGGTCGATTGCCTCTTGGCGGAATCGCTCGAATTTGATGGGTCGCATTATGTCGTAACCATATAAAGATGCTGTAAGAACTTAAGTGGAGATTTGCTTCGTTTGACAATAAATAAAGAGTGAATTATGGAAGCTTTTGTCCAAATAGAACATAAAAAAACAGATAATAATATCTAGAAAAAACTGTCTTAGAAAGGCAGTTTTTTTTGTTTTTCTAGGCTTGGCTGAAATCAATGAATCATAGTCTGAAATTTTATTCAAATATTAAAGTTTTTTTATATAAATTGTGGAGAAAAGTGGGGCGATGTGGTACTCTAAGGTGGAGAAGTGGGGTGAAGGACATGTTCATGGGTGAATACCATCATTCAATTGATTCAAAAGGACGCATAATCATACCTTCTAAATTTCGGGAAAGTTTAGGCGATATGTTTGTAATTACACGCGGCCTTGATCAATGCCTGTTTGGATATCCACTGGATGAATGGTCTCAACTTGAAGAAAAACTAAAAGGCCTTCCACTTACGAAGAAGGATGCAAGAGCATTTACCCGTTTCTTTTTTTCAGGTGCGACTGAATGTGAACTGGATAAACAGGGACGTGTGAACATCCCGGGACCACTTTTAAACTATGGAAAATTGGAAAAAGAATGCGTAGTTTTAGGAGTATCTAACCGGATAGAAATATGGAGTAAATCAATATGGGAAGAATATTTCTCGGAATCAGAAGAATCTTTCTCAGAGATTGCTGAAAATATGATTGGTTTTGATATTTAATGCGCATACTTCCTTTCAGGAAGGTGAAGAAATGTTTAATCATACGACTGTACTATTAAAAGAAGCTGTGGATGGACTGAATATAAAACCTGACGGTATCTATGTTGATTGTACCCTTGGGGGCGCAGGACACAGTGAATTAATTGCGAAGTCTTTATCCGGACAAGGAAGATTAATATCGTTTGACCAGGATGAGACTGCATTAAAGCATGCAGAGAAGAAGCTAGAGCCTTATATGGACAAGGTAACATTAATTAATAGTAATTTTGTTTATTTTGATGAAAAACTCACTGAATTAGGTATTACAAAGATAGACGGTATTCTATACGATCTGGGTGTTTCATCTCCTCAATTTGATACCCCGGAAAGAGGATTCAGCTATAACCATGACGCATTACTTGATATGCGAATGGATCTATCATCTCCTTTAACAGCTTATGATGTAGTGAATAGCTGGACATACGAAGAGTTGGTCCGGATTTTCTTTAGGTACGGTGAGGAAAAGTTTTCGAAACAAATTGCCCGCAAAATCGAACAAGCCAGAGAGATTGGGCCAATTCGTACAACCTTTGATTTGGTAGATATTATTAAGGAAGCTATCCCTGCTCCAGCAAGGCGAAAAGGCGGACATCCCGCTAAGCGAATCTTTCAAGCCATACGAATAGCCGTGAATGATGAACTGAGAGTTTTTGAAGTATCTTTAGAAAAAGTGCTTCCTATGCTCAATAAAGGCGGCAGAATTTCAGTGATTACGTTCCATTCGTTGGAAGATCGGATTTGCAAAAGCTTCTTTAAAGAACATTCGGAATTACCGCCAATGCCACATGGATTGCCGATTATTCCAAAAGAATTCGAGCCGGATTTAAAGTTGATAACCAGAAAACCGATTTTACCGAGTGAAGAAGAAGTGGAAGCGAATAAAAGAGCGCGTTCAGCTAAATTAAGAATAGCAGAAAAGAAATGAATAGATTATGAAAAATTATTTAATGGGAGGGGATAAACTTGAGTAGTTTAGCAAGAAAACTTCAGCAAGAACAGCAACGTCATGTAGGAACAACAACAAAGAAGGTTAAAGTAAAAGGCGGCATTACGATTGGTGAGAAGATTCTATATTTAACGTTCTCATTGTTTATCGCTTTCTTTGCTGTAAAAATCATTTCCGCACAAGCGAATATATACTCAACGAATAATGAAATTATTGCTCTTGAAAGCAAGATAGAGAATCAGGAAAAGCTTAATAAAGATTATGCAGATCAAGTGGCGGAGTTAAGTACATATGACCGAATCTGGCAAAAAGCAAAAGAATTGGGATTAACACTAAAAGATAAAAATGTTAAGGTAGTGCAAGATTAATGAGTAATCGAAAAAGCCGCAATAGGGGAGCAGCACTCTTATTTGTAATATTTGGGCTGCTTTTTTGTGTAGTATTTTTTCGCTTTTTGTATATTCAGTATACTGGTGTTGCCGGTGGACAGGAGCTTGCTGCTAAAGCGCAGGATAAGTATGAAGTCACCCGTACCTTGTCGGCACAAAGAGGAACGATTGTTGACAAAAATGGTGAGGTGCTGGCAAGGGATACGTCAACCTATAAGCTAATTGCCCTCCTTAATTCATCTGTAACTGAAAATCCGAAAAAGCCAAAACATGTTGTAGATAAGGAAGAAACAGCAAGAGTATTGGCTGAGCACATTGATATGGATGAAAGCGAAATATTAAGTCGTTTGAACAAAAAGGGACTTTATCAAACTGAATTTGGTGCTGCTGGACGTGATTTAACCCATCAACAAAAAAATGATATCGAAGGATTAAATTTACCAGGTATTACGTTTGTAAAGGATACGAAGAGATTTTATCCGAATGGAATCTTCTCCTCACATGTAATAGGGTTTGTTGAGAATAATGAAGAAACAGGGAAAACAACTGGAGCGTTAGGGCTAGAAAAAGAATTGGATAAGTATTTACAGGAAGAGGATGGATCTATCAAGTTTGAGGGTGACCTATGGCGAAATATTCTTCCTAATAAAGAGACGGTAGTGAACGAACCTTCGAATGGAGCTTCTGTTCAGCTGACGCTCGATAAAAAAATTCAAATCTTTTTAGAAGACGCAATGTCGGAAGTCAATAAGAAATACAACCCAACTAAAATGATTGGTGTCGTAGCAGATCCAAAGACAGGGAAAATATTGGCTATGTCACAGCGCCCTACTTTTGATTTAAACACAAGGGATGGACTTGCAGATACCTGGCAGAATCTAGCGGTTGAAGAATCTTTTGAGCCAGGTTCTACCATGAAGATTTTTACGTTGGCTGCTGCTGTTGAAGAAGGAGTATTTAATCCTAATGAAAAATATAAATCAGGCATGTTTAAGATTAAAGGTTCTAGACCGATAAGAGACCATAATGGTGGAGCAGGGTGGGGGACGATTAGCTATCTAGAAGGGGTTCAACGTTCTTCAAATGTTGCTTTTGCTAAATTGGCTGATGAAAAAATCGGAACTGAAAAACTTTTAACATACTTTGAAAGCTTTGGTTTTGGTAAAAAAACAGGTATTGATCTCCCGAGTGAAACGACCGGTAAATTTGTTTATAAATATAAATCTGAACAAATCACGACTGCCTTTGGGCAGGGTTCAACTGTTACACCGATCCAAATGATTCAGGCAGCAACTGCCGTCGCAAATGACGGAAAAATGATGAAGCCCTATGTAGTTGAAAAAATTGTGGACTCCAACACGAAAAAAGTATTGAAGGAAACGAAACCTACTGTAGCAGGCAAACCGATTTCCAAGGAAACGGCAGCTGAGGTGCGTGATATATTGGAAACGGTCGTAACCTCTAAACATGGAACCGGTAAGCCATATAAATTGGATGGCTATGATGTTATAGGTAAAACGGGAACGGCTCAGATTCGCAGTCAAACTGGCGCGGGTTACGCTACTGGTCATGAAAATTATTTATTTTCTTTCTTAGGAATGGCACCGAAGGATAATCCTGAGGTTGTAGTATATGTGGCTATTCAACAGCCGAAAATCAGCGCTACTGAGTCTGGTTCAGCCCCAGTTTCCCAAGTATTTAACTCAGTAATGGAAAATACATTAAAGTACCTAAATATTAAATCAGATAATACAAAGAAAAAATCCACTAGTGAAGTTCCTGAATTAAAAGAAACGAATGTTGAGACTGCTAAGGCGAAGGTTGAAGAGCTTGGCCTGACACCTATTGTTATAGGGAAAGGGATGAGTGTTTCTAAACAATCGCCGAGTGCAGGATCTCAGATTATTCAAGGAGAGAAGGTTCTTCTTCTGACCGATGGCGACTTAACAGTACCTAATTTTTCAGGATGGTCAATTAGGGATGTTATGAAGGCGGCTTCCTTAATGGAGGTGGAGTTAAATACTTCAGGCTCCGGGTATGCTGTTACTCAAAAACCAAAAGCAGGAACAAAATTGAAGGATGATACTTTCCTAGTTGTTCAATTTGAGAATCCTAAAACCATATATGAAAAATCAAAAGAGAATAGTTCAAAAACCAAGGAAGAGGATGTAGAATCCGATTAGATTTATTTCAGAGCCTGATAGCTTTTAAAGCTATCAGGCTCTTTTTTTCTTTTCATAATGTGCATACATAAACCAAAGGGTACAAGCATACAGTGAAAAAGAGTCGTGCATTGGAGGGATGGGCATGAGAGCATCAAATATTACTGTCAGAAAACGATTAATCGCAGCATTGTTGATCGGATTGTTCGTATTTCTGGTAATCATCATCAGACTAGGATATGTTCAGTTTTATTTAGGAGATTTTTTGACGGGCTTAGCTAAAGATTCGTGGAGCAGAAATGTTCCATTTGAGCCAAAACGGGGAGAGATCAAGGACCGTAATGGAGTGGTTTATGCTACCAATAAATCCGCCCCTACTGTTTATATTGTCCCTCGCCAGGTGGTGAATCCAGCGGATACAGCTAAACAAATAGCCTCAGTACTGAATATGAGGACGGATAAAGCTTTTAAACTCATAACCTCAAATACGTCTATCGTAAAGATACCTGAAGGCCGAAAAATCAGCCACAATAAAGCAAAAGAAATTAGAAACTTAGATTTAAAAGGAGTCTATATTGCTGAGGACTCAATTCGTTATTATCCTAAAGGATCTACACTGGCACATGTTCTTGGATTTGCGGGTATCGATAATCAAGGATTGATGGGCCTTGAATTGGCCTATGATGATGAGCTGAAGGGACAAAAAGGGTATGTTAAGTTTTATGCTGATGCAAAAGGAAAACGGATGGAGAATATGGCTGATGACTATAAAGCTCCAGCAAATGGGTATGATTTAAAGCTAACAGTTGACAGCAGAATTCAAACGATTATTGATAGAGAACTGGAAATTGCCGAAGAAACATATAACCCCGATGGTATTGTTGCTATTGCCGTTAATCCTAATACAGGAGAAATACTGGCAATGTCGAGCAGGCCTACATTTGATCCGTCGAATTTTAGAAATGTGGCACCTGAGGTTTATAATCGGAACTTACCTGTATGGAGTACCTATGAGCCAGGTTCTACATTTAAGATTATTACGTTGGCCGCAGCGCTTGAAGAAGGAAAAGTGGATTTGAAAAATGATCATTTTTATGATCCAGGCTATACAAAGGTAGGCGGAGCTAGTTTAAGATGCTGGAAACGGGGGGGACATGGATCTGAAACATTCCTTGAGGTAGTACAGAACTCCTGTAACCCTGGGTTCGTTGAGCTTGGTCAAAGACTCGGAAAAGAAAAATTATTTAATTATATTCATGACTTTGGATTTGGAGAAAAAACGGGTATTGATTTACAGGGAGAGGGGAAAGGGATTTTATTTAATATAAATCGAGTTGGCCCGGTTGAACAGGCAACAACTGCTTTTGGCCAAGGAGTCTCAGTTACACCAATCCAACAGGTGATGGCTGTGTCGGCGGCGATTAACGGCGGAACACTTTATACCCCCTATATCGCAAAAGAAATTGTAAATCCTGTCACAGGTGATACCATCATTAAGAAAACTCCAAAGGCGAAAAGGAATGTTATCTCAAAGGAAACTTCAAAGGAAATTCGTGAAGCTCTTGAAACAGTAGTGGCACAAGGTTCAGGGAAAGGTGCATTTGTTGATGGTTATCGAGTTGGCGGGAAAACCGGTACAGCTCAGAAGGCTCAAAACGGCAGATACCTAGAAAATAATTTCATTGTCTCATTTATCGGGTTTGCACCATCTGATGATCCGCAATTGGTTGTCTATTTAGCGATTGATAATCCAAAAGGAACGGTTCAATTTGGAGGGGTCGTAGCAGCTCCTATTGTTGGAAGGATCATGAAGGATAGTTTGCCAGCACTTGGTATTGAGCAGCGTAAAAATCAAGTAGAGAAAGAAAAAAACTATTTAGATCCGAGAATGGAAGAAGTTCCTGATTTGATTGGAATGACACTAAAGGATTTGGGTGAGCAATATTCTACCTTCAAAGTAGAAAAGTCTGGGAGCGGAAATCGGATTGTGCAGCAATCACCGCAAGCAGGTGTCAAATTGAAAGAGGGTTCTTCCATCCGAATATATCTGGAAGAGGATGATACAGAGGAATAATAGGTTATAAAAGTGGTGCTGCTTTCAGGATATTTCTGCATAGAATAACAAATTGGCAGCTGATAAAAGTTCTTTTCAGCTGCCTCTTCGTAATCTGAAAAAAGTGTAAGCGGTTATTCTTTTACCTGACTAGAAGATTATATACTTTATTATTTCTAAACGGCTTAAATTACGATACAATAGTGAAGATTGCTTTAAAAAGAAAGGAACAGTTTTATGAAACTCGATGAATTAATCTCTAGAATACCGTTTAAACAGAAACAGGGAGATGGCAACCCTCTTATTTCATCCATTGAGAATGACCACCGCAAGGTAAAGGAAGGCAGCTTGTTTATCTGTATTAAGGGATATACTGTCGACGGCCATGATCTTGCAGAAGAGGCGGTTAGAAATGGAGCAGTCGCTATTGTTGCAGAGAAGCCTCTATCACTCTCTGTACCTGTCGTAATTGTTAAAAGCACACAAAAGTTAATGGCTTTACTGGCTGATTTCTTTTATGGCCACCCTACACAAAAGCTTAATCTAATCGGAATTACCGGAACAAATGGAAAAACAACAATTAGTCATCTGGTAGAAAGAATATTTCAGGATGCAAACTATACAACAGGTTTAATCGGAACCATGTATACGAAGATTGGATCTGAAAAGTTCGAAACAAAAAATACAACACCTGATAGCCTAACCTTACAAAAAACATTTGCAGATATGGTGAACAATCGTGTACATACTGCAGTTATGGAAGTATCTTCGCATGCACTCGATATGGGGCGTGTATTTGGCTGTGATTACGATATTGCTGTTTTTTCAAACTTAACACAGGACCATCTTGATTATCATGGAACAATGGATAATTACCGTTATGCAAAAAGCTTATTATTCTCACGTTTAGGAAATACTTATCAGGATAATAAGCCGAAGTATGCCATTTTAAACGCTGATGATTCAGCATCCATCATGTTTGAAAAATCAACTTCTGCTAGTGTGGTAACATATGGAATTATTCAAAAAGCAGATGTTAGGGCAACTGATATTATTATTACTTCAGAAGGAACAAAATTTACTTTGACAACGCCAGACCATAGCTGTCCAATAACAATCCCGATGATTGGAAAATTCAACGTATACAATTGTCTGGCTGCCATTGCTGTTGGACTTGTTTCAGGTCTTCATATCAATCAGATCTTATCGTCTTTACAGAATATTAAAGGAGTGACGGGGCGTTTTGAGCCGGTCTTCGGAGGACAGGAATTTACAGTTATAGTAGATTATGCACATACACCTGATAGCTTGGAAAATGTTCTGAAGACAATCAATGAGTTTGCTTCTAAAAAAGTATATACGATCGTTGGCTGCGGTGGTGATCGTGATCGTACAAAACGTCCAATTATGGCTCGGGTAGCATGTGAATATAGTTCAAATGCCATATTCACATCTGATAATCCGAGGAGTGAAGATGCTTTATCCATTCTTTCTGATATGGAAAATGGTGTCGCCGGCTATGATTACAAAGTTATTGCTGATCGTAAGGAAGCAATTTATGATGCCGTGTTCAGTGCTGAACCTGGTGATGTAGTCCTGATTGCCGGAAAAGGTCATGAAAATTATCAAATCATTGGTAAGGAAGTTCTTCATTTTGACGATAAAGAAGTCGCATTAGAAGCAATTGAACAGAAATTAAATTTGAACCGAAGAGACGAAAGGGAGTAGAACCATGCTGGAGCAAGTTTTATTTTTTACTATACTCGTATCATTCTTAATTACGGTTCTTCTCTCCCCTATTTTTATACCGTTCCTAAGACGTTTGAAATTTGGTCAGAGTATTAGAGAAGAAGGACCGAAATCCCATCAGAAAAAAACAGGTACACCTACGATGGGAGGGGTTGTATTCTTACTGTCAATCCTTGTTACAACCCTTGTAATGACTGGTAAATTTAGAGATCCGGGTACTGAAACCTATTTACTGCTATTTGTAACCATCGGTTTTGGTTTACTTGGTTTCCTGGATGATTTTATTAAAATCGTCATGAAGAGAAATCTTGGATTAACATCTAGACAAAAATTGCTTGGGCAAATAGTTATATCTTGTATCTTTTATTTCATTATGAGACAGAGCAATATGTCTACTGAAATTAGTATTCCATTGACTGATTACAGCATTGATATTGGATGGTTTTACATCTTTATTATTATTTTCTGGTTAGTCGGTTTTTCGAATGCTGTCAATTTAACTGATGGTCTTGATGGGTTGGTATCTGGGGCTTCTGCTATCGCGTTTGGAGCATTTGCTGTATTAGCCTGGGATTTAAAAGAATATGATATTGCTTTATTCTGTGTAGCTGTTGTCGGGGCTGTGTTGGGATTCCTAGTTTTTAACGCTCATCCTGCGAAGGTGTTTATGGGTGATACGGGATCACTTGCCTTAGGTGGAGCTATTGCGACAGTGGCGATATTGCTAAAATTAGAATTACTTCTTGTTATTATTGGCGGTGTTTTTGTTATTGAGACTTTATCCGTTATTATTCAGGTAGCTTCTTTTAAAACGACAGGTAAGCGTGTATTTAAAATGAGTCCATTACACCATCATTATGAATTAAGCGGATGGTCAGAGTGGCGTGTAGTTGTAACGTTTTGGACGGTTGGCTTACTTTTCGCTATTTTAGGAATCTACTTAGAGGTGTGGTTATAATATGAAGCAAATAAATGATTATTTAAGAAAAAAAGTGCTTGTCCTCGGGCTGGCAAAGAGCGGGGTAAGTGCGGCTTCACTTTTGCATAAACTTGGTGCTTTTGTAACTGTAAATGATTTTAAGCCTTTGAATGAAAACCCAGAAGCTCAAGGTTTACTGGAAGAAGGTATTAAGGTCGTTTGCGGTAGCCACCCGATTGAATTATTGGATGAAGGGTTCGAGTTAATCGTAAAAAACCCCGGGATTCCGTATACAAATCCGATGATACAGGAAGCGCTGAAAAAGAATATAGAAATTATTACTGAAGTAGAGCTTGCTTATCGAATATCTGAGGCTCCTTTTATTGGAATAACAGGTACGAATGGAAAAACAACTACGACTACATTGATCTATGAGATGCTTGAACGCGGAGGGAAAAAGCCGCTTATAGCCGGGAATATAGGAACGGTAGCAAGCGGAGTGGCTCAGGAAGCAACGGCGGAGAATGTTATAGTAATTGAATTGTCCTCGTTTCAGTTGATGGGTATTCAAACGTTCAGACCTTATATTTCAGTCTATTTAAATCTATTTGATGCCCATTTGGATTATCATGGGACGAAAGAAGAATATGCATTCGCTAAAGCACAAATAACCAAAAACCAAAAGGATACTGATTTCATAGTGTATAATGCCAGTCAGGCGCCTACCAAAGAGGCGGCAGAGCGTTCAGCTGCTATTTCAGTTCCGTTCAGCACTGAATCCGTGGATGAAACAGGTGCTTACACGAATGACGGATTTATTTGGTTCAGAGATGAAAAGATTATCGCTATAGATGAGGTAGTATTGCCTGGTAAGCATAATCTCGAAAATATTTTGTCCGCTGTTGCTGCTGTTAAATTATATGGTGTAGCTAATGAAGCGATTCAATATGTACTAAAAACATTCAGCGGTGTTAAACATCGTACTCAATTTGTTGCAGAAATAAATGGACGAAAATTTTATAACGATTCCAAAGCAACAAATATTTTGGCTGCGTCAGCCGCTATATCCTCGTTTAAAAGTCCATTAATCCTGTTAGCTGGAGGCTTGGATCGAGGAAATGAATTTGATGAATTAATTCCGCTTCTCACTCATGTTAAGGCAATGATTGTTTTTGGAGAAACAGCTGAAAAATTAACGAAAACTGCACAGGAAGCAGGGATATCTATAATCAAACATGTCGATAATGTAGCTATAGCCGCCAATGAAGCATATAAACTTTCAGAAAGTGGCGATACTATTTTACTTTCACCGGCATGTGCAAGTTGGGATCAATATAAAACTTTTGAAGCCCGGGGAGACATGTTTATGGATGCCGTGCATAAGTTAAAATAGGGAGCTTGTTCAAGAGTCAGTATTTCTCATGAAAGGCACTGCCTAAATGCAATAGAGACGATTTTGAAGTCGTCTCTTTTTGTTAGCATTTATCACGCCCAGGAATACTTCCCTAATTTAAAACAAAGAGGTGCATGGAAGTGCCTGCAAAAAAAACCACTCCTGACTTTATTTTGATCATCGCAATGTTTTCCTTGCTTTCAATAGGGCTAATCATGGTATACAGCGCCAGTGCAATATGGGCTACCTATAAATTTGATGACACCTTTTTCTTTGCAAAGAGACAATTATTATTTGCAGGTGTAGGAATTGTAGCTATGCTGGTTATTATGAATATTGATTATTGGAATTGGAGAAGATGGGCAAAACCTTTAATCATCATTTGTTTTATTTTATTGTTGGTGGTGCTCATCCCGGGAATAGGAACATTAAGAAATGGTTCGAGGAGTTGGATTGGAGTAGGAGCTTTTTCCATTCAGCCTTCTGAATTTATGAAGCTCGCAATGATCGTCTTCCTCGCTAAATTCTTATCTGAAAGACAAAAGTACATAACTTCTTTTAAGAAAGGTTTAGCACCCTCGTTAGGTCTTGTCTTTTTAGCATTTGGGTTAATTATGATGCAGCCTGATCTTGGAACAGGAACTGTAATGGTAGGAACATGTATAGCGATGATTTTTATTGCAGGTGCCAGGATAAGTCACTTCGTCGGTCTTGGAATGCTTGGGGTGGCAGGCTTTGTCGCACTTGTTATATCTGCACCTTACCGGATGAAGAGAATCACATCATTTCTTGACCCTTGGCAGGACCCTCTCGGGAGCGGATTTCAAATCATTCAGTCACTCTATGCTATTGGACCTGGCGGGTTGTTTGGGCTCGGACTGGGCCAAAGCAGACAAAAGTTCTTCTATTTGCCTGAACCGCAAACAGATTTCATCTTTGCGATTCTCTCCGAAGAACTGGGTTTTATAGGTGGTTCACTTGTAATACTTTTATTCTCTCTCCTGTTATGGAGAGGTATCAGAATCGCCCTTGGAGCACCTGATTTATTTGGAGCCTTTTTAGCAGTTGGAATCATCATTATGATTGCCATACAGGTGATGATTAATATTGGTGTTGTGACAGGACTTATGCCGGTTACTGGGATTACATTGCCGTTTTTAAGCTATGGAGGTTCTTCATTGACCTTGATGTTAATGGCGGTTGGTGTATTGCTCAATATAAGCAGGTATTCTAATTATTAGAGTGAAATGAAGCTGATCCATTTAGCTTCTTTTTTTTTACAGATTATCATTATTTAAGTATAATGGTATTTTTAAGTAATATATATAATGAAGAACCTATGTAAACCTGGTTTAGAGTGTAGTAGAATATGGGTAAATCATATAGTTAGTAACATGTATGTTAAGTGAAAGGTGAATCAATCATGAAAATAGTATTAAGTGGTGGAGGTACAGGAGGACATATATACCCTGCACTGGCCATGGCAAGAGAAATTAAGAAGTTAAATCCGGAGGCATCTTTTTTATATATAGGTACCGAAAAAGGATTAGAAAAAGACCTCGTTAGTCGAGAAGGTCTTGATTTTAAAGCTATTGAGATTACAGGATTTAAACGATCTTTAAGCTTAGAAAATGTTAAAACAATATGGCGCTTCTTAAAAGGTGTTTCAAACAGCAAAAAACTATTAAAAGAGTTTAAGCCGGATGTCGTCATCGGGACCGGTGGATATGTATGTGGACCGGTTGTTTATGCAGCGTCCAAAATGAAGATTCCAACGATTATACATGAACAAAATAGTGTGCCAGGTTTAACAAATAAATTTTTAAGTCGATATGTTAATAAAGTGGCTATAAGCTTTGAAGAGGCTCGGCAATATTTCCCGAAGGAAAAAGTGGTCTTTACTGGAAATCCGAGGGGCTCAGAGGTTGTATCACATATTGGCTCAAATGCAATTCAGCAATTGGGCATTAAGAAAGGCATTCCTTCTGTGCTCATATTCGGAGGAAGCCGCGGAGCAAAAGCAATTAATGAAGCTGTTTTAAAAAATGTTGAAGTATTAAAGGATAAACCATACCAAGTGATATATATAACTGGTGACGTTCATTATCAATCTGTAAAAGAAGAGCTTGATTTAGTTGGAACTCCAGATAATGTCATTGTAAAACCATTTATACACAATATGCCGGAAATATTGCCTTCGGTTGATTTGGTTGTATCGCGAGCGGGAGCGACCACTTTGGCTGAATTAACAGCATTGGGAATAGCCAGTATCTTGATTCCAAGTCCTTATGTAACGAATAATCATCAGGAAAAGAATGCACAGGCTTTAGTACAAAAAGGGGCAGCAACCATGATAAAAGAAAGTGAATTGAATGGTAGCACCTTAATTAAAGCGATTGATGAAATAATGCTCGATACAGACAGGATTGAATCTATGAAGAAGTCAGCGAAGCAAATGGGTATACCTGATTCGGCTGAGCGTTTATTAAAAATGATGCAGGATCTGCAGTAAATAAATAGGACTAAATGAAATCAAAGAGGAATAAAAATCTTGATTCTAAAGATATCAAGCAGGACTTACGGTTAATGACTTATACTTATGTTCTTTTCTATTGTGATTAAAGGACTCATTAGATATGTTGGTTTTACCTTCTGATGGCCTGCTATGAAAAATGAATACCTCGTCCCTTCCGATTCATGATAATCCAATCCTCCTGTTTTTTAACCGTTGGGATCGGAAGTGGATTTCTTGATTCATTCCTTTAAAAAAGCAGAAAAAAATAAGAGATTATATGTTATAATTTTCTCATAATTGATGCGTTATCTATCAATTTTTGGTAAATGAGTTCTTTGAAATTTAAAAATAAAATCTTCACCCATCGATATAATTTTGCAATAATACCTATATATCATGGTGAGAATATTTTATTATGTATATGTAAAACGACGAGGGTATGCAGATTCTTAGTTGTTGGTTAAATGAGGTGTTTGTATTGGATAAGAATTTGGTATCTCTTGAAGATCGAATTCCTAAATTGAAACAGATGAGAAAAAAGAAAGCAAATAGGCGCCTAATTGGGCTGTTGACGATTTTCTTTTTACTTATATTCAGTATTATCTATTTGCAATCTCCATTGAGTCGAATCCAATCTATACAGGTCGAAGGCAATGCGTATTTGACAGATAAAGAAATCATTGAGCAAAGCGGTTTGGAAGTAGAGGATAATATTTGGGAGATTAAAGGTGACAAAATTGAAACGATGATTAAAAAACATCCCGAGATTGAGGATGTTAAATTAAAAAAAGGATTTCCCAACCATATAACATTGGAAGTCAGTGAATATAAATACACCGCCTATGTACAAAAGGGAAAGGAATATTATCCAATATTATCGAATGGTAAGATATTGGACAAGAAGTTAAGCCATATTCCTGATTCAGGGCCTTTACTTGTTTCATTTAAAGAGGGGAAACCATTGTCAATCGTTATTGGTCAGCTTGAAGAAATGTCCGAGGATGTGATGAACTCAATATCTGAGATTCACCACAATCCATCTAAGACTGATAAAACGAAAGTCACTCTTTACATGAATGACGGTTTTGAAGTAACTGCGAGTGGAGAAACTCTTGCTGAGAAGCTGGTGCATTATGCTGCAATTGTGAGTCAATTGGAGGAAGGCAGCAAAGGGGTTATCGATCTCGAAGTTGGTTCATATTTTCATTCTTATTAGTCAGATTCAAGGAGTGAAAAATGAAGGTAATTCCAAAAATTGTATTTAGGAACATAAAAAGAATCTTTGAACGTAATTTTAAGTCAACTGATATAGAAAATGAATTTTTAGGACATAGCGTATTATTTTAGTAGCTTAATTTTCTGAAATAAAACAGAATGAATTGGTTAGATGTGAGAAAATTCTTTTTTTATATGATATATGCTACAAATTTGACTTTTCTAGGCGTTCATATTGGTGTAGACTTGTAGTTAATAAGGTAATATGAAATAACAAATTGTTTTTCTAAAATATTTCTTATCATTAAAAAACAGACATTCTTTATACATTCTGATATTTTACAGGAAATAACAGGATAATAAAGGGTTTTGGCGAATAGTTGTTTTGTAGGGTTTCAAAAAGCTCAAACATAATATAGATAGCTATTAAAGGAGGTGCCAAAGGGTGCACAACAATGAAATTTATGTTAGCCTTGACATCGGTACATCCACTGTGAAAGTGATAATAGGAGAAATGGAAAATGACTCCTTGAACATAATCGGTGTGGGGAATGCAGCATCTGAAGGCTTGAAAAAAGGTCAGATTGTTGATATAGATGAAACTGTCAAATCCATTCGAAAAGCAGTTGAACAAGCTGAAAGAATGGTAGGTATGGAGATTCGTAAAGTGATTGTCGGAATCAGCGCCAATCATATTATGCTTCAGCCATGCCATGGGGTAGTCGCTGTATCCAATGACAATCGAGAGATTACAGAAGAGGATAAAACTCGTGTTAGAGAACAGGCGGAATTAGTTACAATTCCTTCTGATCGAGAAATTATTGATGTTATTCCTGTTCATTACAAAGTGGATGAAATAGATGAAATCAGCGACCCAAAAGGTATGACTGGAGTTCGCCTTGAAATGAGGGGCGTATTAATTACCGGACTCAGAACCATTTTACATAATACCCTTCGCGCTGTAGAACGTGCAGGTTTAGAAATAACTGATATTGCATTGCAGCCTATGGCGGCCGGCTCACTTGTTTTATCCAAGGATGAGCGTAATCTTGGAATAGCCCTAGTTGATATAGGTGGCGGTTCTACACAAGTCGCTGTATTTGAAGATGGGGAGTTAAAAGGAGCTACAGTTATCCCGCTTGGCGGAAATAATATTACAAAAGATATCAGCATTGTGTTAAAAACACCAACTGATGTTTCCGAACAAATTAAAGTTAGACATGGTCATGCATTTATTGATGATGATGCGGAAGAAGAAACATTCACAGTACCGGTGATTGGCAGCGAAAAACAACAGACCTGCAATCAATTTATCGTATCTGATATTATGGAAGATAGATTAACAGAAATCTTTGAAATGGTAGAAGATGCTATAGTGAATATGGGTGTAACTGATTTGCTTGGGGGGTATGTTCTCACTGGTGGAGTAGTAAAAACCCCTGGTATACTGGATTTAGCACAGAATATCTTGCAAAATCGCGTTCGTGGAGCGGAACCAAATTACATAGGTGTCAGAGAACCTCAGTACACAACTTCTGTTGGTCTTATCACATATGCATGTAACAAAGCCAGATCGCAAGGCTTGAAGTTAGGAGCGCATACTGTTGCTGCTACCAGAGAAACAACAGAAAAGCGTCCGGCTCAAAAACCAGCTCCAAAAGAAAAAGCACCAAAAAATCCAGAAGATAAAGTGAGTACAAAAATGAAAAAATTCTTCGGAGTATTTTTCGAATAAGGGAAACACTTTACCGAAAATAATAGGAGGACTTTCCATGCTAGAATTTGATACAAATATTGATTCGTTAGCAACGATAAAAGTAATCGGAGTAGGGGGCGGCGGAAATAACGCCGTTAACCGAATGATTGAACATGGCTTACAAGGGGTAGAATTTATTGCGGTTAACACAGATGCCCAAGCTTTGAATCTATCAAAAGCTGAAATAAAAATGCAAATAGGCGGTAAATTGACACGAGGACTTGGTGCAGGCGCCAATCCGGATGTTGGAAAAAAAGCTGCTGAAGAAAGTAAAGAACAAATTGAGCAAGCCCTTCAAGGAGCAGATATGGTATTTGTTACAGCTGGTATGGGCGGTGGTACCGGAACAGGAGCTGCTCCAGTTGTAGCTCAGATTGCCCGTGAGTTGGGTGCCCTGACTGTTGGTGTAGTGACAAGACCATTTACATTCGAAGGCCGTAAGCGTTCCACGCAGGCTCAGGGTGGAATTGCGGCTATGAAAGAATCTGTTGATACATTAATTGTTATTCCAAATGATCGATTATTGGAAATCGTTGATAAAAGTACACCAATGCTTGAAGCTTTCCGTGAAGCAGATAATGTTTTAAGACAAGGTGTACAAGGTATTTCTGATTTAATCGCAGTGCCAGGATTAATTAACCTGGACTTTGCAGATGTGAAAACAATTATGTCCAATAAAGGATCCGCTTTAATGGGAATCGGGGTTGCATCAGGTGAAAGCCGTGCTGCTGAAGCGGCTAAAAAAGCTATCTCCAGTCCATTGCTTGAAACATCCATTGACGGTGCTCAAGGTGTGTTAATGAACATCACTGGAGGAACGAACTTAAGCTTATTCGAAGTTCAGGAAGCTGCCGATATTGTAGCATCAGCCTCCGATCAGGAAGTAAATATGATTTTTGGTTCTGTTATTAATGAGAATCTGAAAGATGAAATTGTAGTAACTGTGATTGCGACTGGCTTCAATGAAATTGAACAACAACGTCCGGCGGCAAGACCGAACTTTGGCCAATCACGCCCTGCTCCTCAAACGAATCCAATCAAGCGCGAAGTACCTAAGCGTGAGGAATCTTATACTTCAGAACCTAGCAGAAATAATCAAGTGAGCAGCAATACTGATGATACACTTGATATTCCAACATTCTTAAGAAATCGTAATCGTCGTAGATAATATATTTCATAGAGGAAGATGATGATGTAATAGTAAATTACATCATCATCTTTTTTTGTTTTTGTAGATTCCCGCTGCAGGGTTTATAGCTCATTCTATGGATTTAGTCCGATAGTTCTATTTCAAACATTTTAATTAAGAATCTGATTGATTATCTCAATTCCTTTTTTCACCCCGATAGTTCTAATAGTTCAAATTAAATATGATTGGGGAAATTTTGCAGTAAACCATCGACAAATACTGATGAAAATATAAATAAAAAACGGTTGCACTCTTTACATGAAGTGACAACCTTTTGGATTATGTCAGGTTATAATTTCTCATATGTTCTATTAAAAAAAGTATGGGGAAACAATATGACTATTTATATTGATGCCATTTGGTTTCTCAATTGGGTCTTTGATACAAGTATATTAGTGTGGACTGCGGTTTTACTAAAAAACCAAATAAAATGGATTAGAATGCTAGCTGGAGGATTAGTGGGATCTATGGTTGTTTGGCTATATATCACTCCCTTTTCCTATTTAGCTGATCAAATTTGGCTGAAAAGCATGGTTTCTATTTTGATGGTTTTAACCGCATTTGGTTTTAGAAGTATCCGAGCATTTTTTAAAAGAGTTGTAACTTTATATGCTGTAACCTTTACAATTGGTGGAATCCTCTTAGGCAGTCACTATTTTTTTAGCTTTGAAGTGACTGAATATTTCAACGGATTCACAAGTGGAGCAGGCAGCTTCGGTGACCCGGTCAGTTGGATTTTTGTCATGATTGGATTTCCATTGGCATGGCATTTTTCAAAAAAACACATTAACATCCTTGATCTAGCCAAGTGGAATAAAGAGCAGAGGGTTACCATGATTGTTGAAATTAATGGCGTTTCATTTGAATCAGAAGGGCTTGTTGACACAGGGAATCAATTACTCGATCCATTATCCGGTTCTCCTGTAGCAATTATTTCACTCTATGGAAGGGAAACAATGATACCTGCGTCTGTATCCAAGTTAATTGACAAAGGGATCCAGAATTTGCATGGCGATTTTGCTGATTTCCCTGATGAGTGGCAAGAAAAAATGAGAATTATTCCGTGTAAGGTTGTTGGGAATGACAGTCAATTGTTAATTGCATTTAAACCAGATGTCCTATCCATTAAAGTAGCCAATGAATGTCGTGAGGTTCAAAAATGTTTAATTTCTTTTACCATGCAGCAATTATCAGGAGAAGGGCTTTTCGATTCCATTGTTCATCCAAAAATGGTACCGGCCGGTGATTCAGCATCTGCCTCTTAATGTAATAATCACTATACTCATTTCAGGAAGAAAATAGACGTTGAGGATTAGGAAAGGGGTTAAACAATTGAGAAATTTCCGCTTTAGACTATCCTATTATTGGACAAAAGTTTTAGTTAAATTAAAGCTTAAGTCAGATGAAGTGTATTATATTGGCGGCAGTGAGGCTCTTCCACCGCCACTCAGTAAGGAAGAGGAAGAAATATTAATTCATAAACTGCCTGCTGGAGATGAAACAGCAAGATCTATGCTAATTGAACGAAATCTTCGTTTAGTTGTATACATAGCACGTAAATTTGAGAATACAGGTATTAACATTGAAGATTTAATCAGTATTGGCACAATCGGCCTTATTAAAGCAGTAAATACCTTTAATCCTGAAAAGAAAATAAAGCTGGCAACATATGCATCAAGATGTATAGAAAACGAAATTTTAATGTATTTACGACGGAATAGTAAAACACGTTCCGAAGTCTCATTCGATGAACCGCTGAATATTGATTGGGATGGGAATGAATTGCTTTTATCAGATGTATTGGGCACAGATGATGATATCATCACAAAAAACTTAGAGACAAGTATTGATAAAAAACTTTTGGCTAAAGCACTGGAACAATTGAATGATCGGGAAAAGCAGATTATGGAACTAAGATTTGGCTTGGTTGGAGGGGAGGAAAAAACACAAAAGGATGTTGCTGATTTACTGGGGATATCGCAATCCTATATCTCCCGTCTTGAGAAGCGAATTATAAAAAGGCTTAGAAAAGAATTTAATAAAATGGTTTAAGGAAGGTGTAAAAAATATTTAGTCGTATAAAAGCTTTATGAAATCAGGGATTTTTCATTTAGTCACTATACGGAAATAATTTTCATATGCATATAATTCCCTCCCGCGGAGATACTTTACTTTGTACAGCAGCTCCTGCTAGGAGGGAATGGATTGACACGAAACAAAGTAGAAATATGTGGTGTGGATACATCAAAATTACCTGTTTTAAAAAATGATGAAATGCGAGAGTTGTTTAAACAGATGCAATCTGGAGAATCATCATCAGCACGGGAGAAGTTGGTTAACGGTAATCTTAGACTTGTCCTAAGTGTCATTCAGCGCTTTAATAACAGAGGTGAGTATGTTGATGACCTCTTCCAGGTTGGATGCATTGGTTTAATGAAATCGATTGACAACTTTGACTTAAGTCAGAATGTAAAATTTTCTACGTATGCTGTTCCAATGATTATTGGGGAAATTCGCCGTTATTTACGGGATAATAACCCGATTAGGGTTTCCAGATCGTTGAGAGATATTGCATACAAGGCTTTACAGGTCAGAGAGAGACTGATGAGTGAAACATCGAGAGAACCGACATCTGAAGAAATTGCAAAAGCTCTTGATGTTACGTATGAAGAGGTAGTATTCGCACTAGATGCAATCCAGGACCCAGTGTCATTATTTGAACCTATCTACAATGATGGAGGCGATCCAATTTTTGTAATGGATCAGCTCAGTGATGAGAAGAGTAAAGATAGCACATGGATTAATGAGATTGCATTAAAAGATGGCATGCGCAGGTTAAATGAGCGTGAGAAAATGATCCTTAAGAAACGTTTCTTCCAAGGGAAAACGCAAATGGAAGTTGCTGAGGAAATCGGAATTTCACAGGCACAGGTATCCCGCTTGGAAAAAGCGGCTATTCGCCAAATGAATAAAAATATCTAGCTGCTGATTAATGAACTTATAATTAAATATGTATTGCCCTTAAGCTATCCTCATTTGCAGGATAGTTTTTATTTATATTAGGCCAATTTATTATAGCAGAGTCTTCATTCCTATTTAAAAGAGGGGAACTCAAAATTCTTGCATCACCAGCATCTGTTTTTTATGGTTTTGTAGATAGCCAGATATGAAAGAAACTAAATCCTTTTCTTATAACGTTCAAGATTTGATGGATAGGAGGGCGTGCCAGAGAGAGAAGTTCTTTATTGTTCTTTCCATTCATATAATGCCTGTAACTACAGATCCCGAGTGGAGGAGATAGAGTATGATTAAAATTTCTGAGTTACAAGTCAAAGATATCGTAAATACATTCGACGGAAAACGATTGGGAAATGTTGAAGATATTGAAATTAATCTAAGTACTGGGAAAATAGAAAGTATAACGGTAGCAAACAGTAAAATGCTTTCGTTTTTAAATAAAGAGGAAGACACTGTCATTCCGTGGTATAAAATTAAAATGATTGGAGAAGATGTGATTCTTGTGGAATACAAGGGATACGGAAGTTTTAATGATTAGAAGAAGAAAATTATGCGGGATTGTGATAAAATGAAAGAAAAATCGAGGGGTATTAGCTTGGAACCATTTGTTCAGTTTTCCGAATCATTTATGTCGATAAAAGGTTGGAAGGATTGGCATCCGAATTTATTGGCGGGATTTACTACGAAGAACGGAGGCATCAGCGATTTTCCGTTTCAGTCGATGAATACAGCTTTTCACGTCTTTGATTTAGATGGAAAAGTAATAGAAAACAGGCGTATTCTAGCTGACCAGCTCCATTTTCCTGTTGAAAGATGGGTTGGAGCTGAGCAGACGCATGAAGCGTCTATTTTGAAAATTGACAAAAGTCATGCCGGGCTTGGTGCTATAGATTATAAAACAGCATTAAAAGCAACGGATGGTTTATATACAAAAGAAAGCGGAATATTATTGACGCTTTGTTTTGCAGATTGTGTACCCGTATATTTTATGGCGCCTAACCATCATTTGATTGGGATTGTACATGCAGGCTGGAAGGGGACGGTTGCTGGCATAGGTTCATCTATGATTGATATCTGGAGACAGGATGAAGGTGTTCAGCCTGAAGAGATATATGCTGCAATAGGGCCATCTATTTGCCAAAACTGTTATACGGTCGACAAAAAAGTAATTAACTATTTAGAGGTTATACTAGAAGAACAGACAAAAACCGCTTATAATCAAATTACGGAGAATCAATATCAGCTTGATTTAAAGCTGGCGAATGCTTTAATTCTTCAGAAAGCCGGTATTTTACCAGAGAATATTATGACAACTGGTTTTTGTACAAGTTGTGATGATTCTTACTTTTTTTCTCACCGACGTGATGAGGGGAAAACTGGTCGAATGTTGGGGTTAATCGGCTGGAAGGAGGAGTAGGATATTGGAAGTGACGGAAAACCTGCAAATCATTCATGAAAAAATCGAGAGTGCTGCAAAACGTGCAGGTCGTAATCCACAAGATATACAAATAATTGCTGTTACAAAATATGTTTCAACAAAACGTGCTCTAGAAGCCTATAAAGCCGGAATTAAAAACTTTGGTGAAAACCGCTCGGAAGGATTAATAGCCAAGCAAGAGGGTATAAAAGAACGACCAGTTTGGCATTTTATCGGTTCGCTTCAAACGAGAAAGGTAAAAACGATCATAAATCGTGTGGACGTTCTACATTCTCTTGATCGCTTATCATTGGCTGAAGAAATAGAAAAGAGAGCCACGCGCCCGATTGACTGTTTTGTTCAGATAAATGTAAGCGGAGAAGATACTAAACATGGAATACAGCCTCAGGTTGCAATTGAGTTTGTACAACAGCTTGCTGAATTTGAAAAAATTAGGGTAATGGGACTTATGACGATGGCTCCTTTCACAGATGATGAAGAAGAAATACGTACTTGTTTCCGTAAACTCAAAGAATTGCAAGTAGTGATACAAAATATGAAGTTGCCCAATGCCCCATGCACAGAACTCTCAATGGGCATGTCTAATGACTATGAAATCGCCATTGAAGAGGGTGCAACCATGGTTAGAATCGGAACTGCCTTGGTAGGGAATGAATAAAAGAGAGGTGTAAATGATGTCAATCGTATCAAAAATGAAAACGTTCTTTGCACTCGAGGATGAAGAATATGAGTATGAGGAACAATATGTTGAAGAAGAAAAAGTTCCGGCAAAAGTGAATAAACATGATCAGCAGCAAAAACAACAAAATATAGTGAGTCTTCAAAGCATACAGAAATCTTCTAAGTTAGTATTGCTGGAACCAAGAGCGTATGCAGATGCTCAGGAGATTGCCGACCATTTAAAAAATCGCCGTGGGGTTGTTGTGAATTTACAAAGGATTTCACCAGACCAGGCTAGAAGAATTGTTGACTTTTTAAGTGGGACAGTCTATGCAATCGGTGGGGATATTCAGCGTATCGGGTCAAATATATTCTTATGTACCCCTGATAATGTTGATGTTTCAGGTTCCATCTCTGGATATGCTCAAGAAGATGAACTGGAGGATATAAGGTGGTAAGTAAATAATGGATATATTTTTTTATATACTTTATAAAGCAGTAGATATATATTCCTGGGCCTTAATTATTTACATATTAATGTCGTGGTTTCCAAATGCAAGGGATACAGGAATTGGAATGTTTTTAGCACGCATATGTGAGCCGTTTTTGGAACCATTCAGGAGAATTGTACCTTCGCTCGGCATGATTGATATTTCTCCAATTATAGCGATTCTTGTGTTAAATATGGCACGAGTAGGAATCTCCGCGTTGGCAGGCATTTTTTAAGAAGAATGTTAGCTCCCTTTCAAAACAGGGAGCTTTTATATTTTAGCTGGAGGATGTAAATGGATATTTATCAGCATTTTCGTCAGGAAGAAAGAGAATTTATCGATCAGGTGCTTGGATGGATTGATCAAGTGCAGGAGCAATATGCCCCTAAACTGACAGATTTTCTTGACCCCAGAGAATCAGAGATTGTAAGGATGCTAATTGGTACAAATGGAGATGTACATGTTTCCTTTTTTGGAGGAAGCGAAGCGGCCGAGCGGCAAAGAGCGCTCCTCTATCCGGACTATTATGAACCGCAAATCGAGGATTACGAACTGACCATTTATGAATTATTTTATTCTGCAAAATTTACGACACTGAAACATAGGCAGATTCTTGGCACGTTAATGTCTGTTGGCTTAAAGAGAGAAAAATTTGGTGATATATGGATTGAAGGCGAGCGAGTACAATTCGTTGTTGCAAAAGATGTAGCATCCTATCTGGAGATGAATATATCTAAAATGGGCAATGCGGGTGTAAAGTTTCAGGAAATACCTGCTGATCAGGCTATGACTGTTACGGAACAATGGAAGGAATGCCAAGTGACAGTTTCCTCCATGAGAATTGATACGATATTGTCGGCTATCGCCAATATTTCGAGGCAAAAGAGCCAAACACTCGTACAGCAGGGGCGTGTTAAGGTAAACTGGAAACAAGTCGATAATCCATCATATGAAATCAGAGAAAGTGATGTGTTATCCACTCGTGGGATAGGAAGAATGAAGATATTTTCCATTGAAGGAAAAACAAAGAAAGATAAATGGAAAATAAAGTGTGGTATACAAAAATAATCAGGAATTTAGAAGGAATATCACCATTACTGTCGAAAGCATAGTATAATAATTAAGAGAAGAATCAGTATTCGGAGGTGCAGTCTATGCCATTATCACCGCTAGACATACATAACAAGGAATTCGGCAGAGGATTCCGCGGTTACGATGAAGATGAAGTAAATGAGTTTCTTGACCAAATAATTAAAGATTACGAGTTGGTCCTTCGAGATAAGAAAGATCTTGAAGCTAAAGTGGAAGAGTTGGAACAACGCCTTGAGCATTTCTCCAACATTGAGGAAACGTTGAATAAATCAATCGTCATTGCTCAGGAAGCCGGAGAAGATGTCAAACGAAATTCTCAAAAAGAGGCTAAATTGATTATGAAGGAAGCAGAAAAAAATGCTGACCGAATTGTCAATGAGGCATTATCTAAAGCAAGAAAAATTGCTATTGAAATTGAAGACCTTAAAAAGCAATCTAAAGTATTCAGAATGCGTTTTAAAATGCTTGTTGAAGCCCAGCTTGATTTATTAAACAGTGAAGATTGGGATAAACTTCTTAAATATGACGTGGATGCCACTGAATTTGATATCGACCTGAATGAAGAAGAAATGTAAGGTCTTGACTTTATCGTAAGTTATTGAATATAATATTTTAACAAATCTATTCAAAAAATGTTAAAACGAAGACGGGAACAGTACATCAGATCATACTTTTTGTAGCGAGCCGGGGAAGGTGGGAGTCCGGTAAAAGAATCTGGATGGAAGATCATCCCTGAGTCTGCTTTTGAACCCAGCTTGGCTGGCAGTAAATAGCGGCGAGTCATTCACGTTACGAATACCAAGAGGAATATTGTCAGGCAATATTCTAAAAGGGTGGTACCGCGGAAATATAGCCTTTTCGTCCCTTTACCGGGATGAAAAGGCTTTTTTGTATTTATTTATGAGGAAGTTTAAGGAGTGAATGGAATGGAATTTAAAGACACATTATTGATGCCTAAAACAGAATTTCCAATGCGTGGGAATTTACCAAAAAGAGAACCGGAAGTTCAAGCAGGTTGGGAAGAAAAAAATATTTACAAATTAGTACAGGAGCGTACAAAGGACCTTCCTAAATTTGTGCTGCATGACGGACCTCCTTATGCGAATGGAAACATTCATATCGGGCATGCAATGAATAAAATCTTAAAGGATTTTATTGTTCGCTTTAAATCAATGAATGGTTATAATGCGCCATATGTACCAGGTTGGGATACTCATGGTTTACCAATTGAAACAGCTCTAACTAAAAACAAAAAAGTAAATCGTAAGGAAATGACAATCGCTGAATTCCGTAAACTTTGTGAGGAATATGCTTATACACAAATTGATCAGCAGCGCACTCAAT
This sequence comes from Bacillus sp. z50, assembly GCF_058313585.1. Classification (NCBI taxonomy): domain Bacteria; kingdom Bacillati; phylum Bacillota; class Bacilli; order Caryophanales; family Bacillaceae; genus Bacillus; species Bacillus sp. z50. Next base: position 480,924 of record NZ_JBZFQL010000002.1, on the reverse strand, counting down.
TTAAACGTTTAGGTGTAAGAGGAGACTGGGAAAATCCATACATCACACTGAAACCTGAATATGAAGCTGAGCAAATCAAAGTTTTCGGTGATATGGCGAAAAAAGGCTATATCTATAAAGGATTAAAACCGGTTTATTGGTCTCCTTCCAGTGAATCTGCACTAGCTGAAGCGGAAATCGAATACCACGACAAGAAATCAGCATCTATCTTTGTTGCATTTGATGTGAAGGACGGCAAAGGAGTAGTGGAAGAGGGAGCGAAGTTCATTATTTGGACAACGACACCTTGGACCATTCCAGCTAACCTTGGAATTGCTGTTCACCCACGCCTTGATTATGTACTTGTGAATGTGGATGGTACAAAATATATTGTGGCTGAAACATTATTGCCTTCCGTTAAAGAAACACTTGGATGGGAGAATGCTGAAGTTGAGAAGACTGTTAAAGGTGCTGAACTGGAATATGTAGTCACTAAACATCCATTGTATGACCGTGACTCACTTGTTATTTTAGGAGAGCATGTAACCACTGATGCAGGTACAGGTTGTGTTCATACTGCGCCAGGACATGGTGAAGATGACTTTATCGTAGGTCAGAAATATAATCTTGGAGTACTCTGCCCAGTGGATGGAAAAGGCCATATGACTTCTGATGCTCCTGGATTTGAAGGATTATTCTATGATAAAGCAAACAAAGAAATCACGGATAAACTCGAGGAAGTCGGTGCTCTGTTAAAACTTGATTTCATTACACACTCTTATCCGCATGATTGGAGAACGAAAAAGCCAACAATTTTCCGTGCAACTGACCAATGGTTTGCTTCAGTTGATGATATCCGTGAAGACCTATTGCAGCAGATCAAAGAAACTAAATGGGTACCTGCATGGGGTGAAACGAGATTATTTAACATGATTCGTGATCGTGGAGACTGGTGTATTTCCCGTCAGCGTGCATGGGGCGTACCGATTCCGGTGTTTTATGCAGAAAATGGTGAAGCAATCATTACGGATGAAACGATTAAGCATGTATCCGATTTATTCCGACAATACGGTTCCACTGTTTGGTTTGAGAAAGACGCAAAAGATCTTCTCCCAGAAGGCTTTACACATGAAGGCAGCCCTAATGGCTTATTTACGAAAGAAACAGATATTATGGACGTATGGTTTGACTCTGGCTCCTCCCATCAATCAGTTCTTGAAGCAAGAGAAGATTTGAGAAGACCAGCTGACCTTTACCTCGAGGGTTCAGACCAATATCGTGGATGGTTTAATTCCTCTTTGATCACGTCAGTTGCTGTTACTGGTAAAGCTCCTTACAAGGAAGTATTAAGCCACGGATTTACACTTGATGGAGAAGGCCGTAAAATGAGTAAATCCCTAGGAAACACAATTGACCCATTAAAAGTTATTAATCAAATGGGTGCAGATATTCTGCGTCTTTGGGTTGCGAGTGTCGATTACCAGGCTGATGTACGTGTTTCTGATAATATTCTGAAACAAGTATCCGAAGTATATCGTAAAATTCGTAACACATTCAGATTCCTGCTTGGAAACCTGAGCGGATTTAACGCAGAGCATGATGCTGTTTCTTACGAAAATCTTCGTGAAGTGGACCAATATATGCTCATTAAGTTAAATGATTTGGTTGATCAGGTAAAACAATCCTATGACAATTATGAATTTGCTGATATCTATAATGGTATCAATAATTTCTGTACACAGGATTTAAGTTCCTTCTATCTGGATTATGCAAAGGATATTCTATACTGCGATGCGGAAAACAGTGATGGCCGCCGTGCAATTCAAACTGTACTGCATGAATGCGTTATGAAGCTAGTTAAATTGATTGCTCCTATTCTGCCGCATACAGCTGATGAAGTTTGGACTTTTATCGATGATGCTGATGCAGAGAGCGTACAATTAACAGATATGCCGTCGGTTGAAAATTATCCAAATAGTACAGCTGTTAAAGCGAAATGGGATTTGTTCATGAATTTACGTGATGATGTCCTTAAAGCGCTTGAAGAAGCAAGAAATTCAAAAGTAATTGGTAAATCATTAAATGCGAAAGTAGCATTGTATGTAAGTGAAGAAACAAAAGATTTGCTTGAAAGCATTGAAGAAAGCCTTGAACAATTATTTATCGTTTCTTCAGTGGAAGTTGCCGGATACATTTACGATGCACCGGAAGAAGCTATTAAGTTAGAGCATGCGGCAATTTTAGTCACAAAAGCAAATGGAGAAACTTGTGAACGTTGCTGGAATATTAGTGAAGAGGTTGGTACAATTGAGAAACACCCAACTTTATGTGAACGCTGCTCTACAGTGGTAGATAACGAATATCCAGAACTCGGATAAGGTTATTTAAAATGATAGAGAACCGATTTCCTGAGTGCTTAAGCAATCAGCGAAAAGTGAGGCATACTCTCATTTGAAGTGTTAGATAAGTTTTATGTGTGGGCAGTAGAGGTGATAGACCAACCTGTCCAAAATACTAGGATGCTATTCCTTCTATAGGCCCTTTCATTTATTCGAAAGGGCCTGTATTTTTGTTAAAGTTCTAAAACATTTGTTAGATAGATATGCTACAATTTGTTAAGCAGTGTGTACATTTTAAGCAGGCAGGGGGCAAGCTTATGTTATATATGTATTATTTGATTGCGTTGCTCATTATCATGATTGACCAATTTACAAAATGGTTGGTCGTTAAGTATATGACCTTAGGGGAGAGTATACCAATCATTGAAAACTTTCTATACATCACCTCGCACAGAAACCGAGGGGCGGCATGGGGAATTCTTCAGGGACAAATGTGGTTTTTTTACATCGTAACAACCGTGGTTATTATTGGAATTGTCTTTTACATAAGAAAATTCAGTACCGATAAGTTGACGGGGATATCCCTTGGACTTATTCTTGGGGGAGCGATTGGTAATTTTATTGATCGGATTTTCCGCAATGAAGTGGTTGATTTTGTGCATACGTATATATTCTCATACAGTTTTCCTGTCTTTAATGTGGCAGATTCTGCTCTTTGTATAGGAGTTGGATTATTGGTTATTGCTATGTTTATGGAGGAAAAAAGAGCTAAGGAGCTAAAGAATGGATAGTCAAAGACTGATAGTAACAGAAGAACAAAAAGGTGAAAGGCTTGATAAAGTCCTTTCCGTTTTAAATGAAGAATGGTCACGTTCTCAAGTCCAGCAGTGGATAAAAGAAGGGAATATTCTGGTGAATGACAAACAGATAAAGGCAAATTATAAATGTCAGCCTGGTGACTCTATTGAAATCACACCATCAGAGCCAGAGGAACTTGATGTTGTAGCTGAGAACATTCCTCTTGATATTTATTATGAGGATGCGGATGTCATTGTTGTCAATAAACCAAAAGGCATGGTTGTACATCCGGCAGCAGGACATGGATCAGGTACACTTGTAAATGCTTTAATGTACCATTGCAAGGATTTATCAGGGATCAATGGTGTGATGCGTCCAGGTATCGTCCATCGTATCGATAAGGATACTTCAGGATTGCTCATGGTCGCTAAAAATGATTATGCGCATGAGAGACTTGTAAAGCAATTAACTGAAAAAACAGTTACCCGGAAGTATAAGGCACTTGTCCACGGTATCATTCCACATGATGCAGGAACGGTAGATGCGCCGATAGGCCGTGATAAACGAGATCGTCAAAGCATGACAGTAACAGACGATAATTCTAGGCATGCAGTTACACATTTTCATGTACTGGAAAGATTTAAAGACTTTACTTTTATTGAATGTCAGCTTGAAACAGGACGCACTCATCAAATTCGTGTCCATATGAAATATATTGGTTATCCTCTTGCTGGTGACCCTAAGTATGGACCAAGAAAAACTCCTGATTTAAATGGACAGGCTTTACATGCAGCAGTTCTGGGATTTGTCCATCCTAGAACAGAGGAATATTTGGAATTTGAAGCTCCATTACCAGCATATTTTGTCGATTATTTGGAAACTTTAAGAATTGACTGTTGACAAGGATAACAATCCTAAAGTAATATAGATACAACTGAATAGGGTCCTTTAAATACAGTCCCGTGAGGCTGAAAAGGTACGTGAAAACTAATGGAAGATGTATGTCTTTTTCTATGGTTTATTATATCCTTTTGCCTACACGGCAAAAGGATTTTTTACGTTTTTTAGGAAAGGGACGATGATATGTTAGAGAAAGCAATCTTGCTTGATGAAAAGGCAATCTCAAGAGCGTTAACAAGGATTTCTCATGAAATTATCGAGAAAAATAAGGGTGTGAGTGATTGTGTGTTGATCGGTATTCGTACCCGTGGTATTTTTCTTGCTAAACGTCTGGGAGAAAGAATTCACGAAATTGAAGGAGCGGAAATTCCTGTTGGTGAACTGGATATTACCTTGTACCGGGATGATTTAAGCACAAAGACAAAAAGTGGGGATCCACAGGTAAATGGATCAGATGTATCATTTAGCTTAAAAGATAAGAAAGTCATTCTGGTTGATGATGTTTTATATACTGGCAGAACGGCGAGAGCAGCTCTTGATGCTCTTATAGATATTGGCAGACCGGCTCAAATCCAATTAGCTGTCCTGATCGACAGAGGGCACAGAGAGCTTCCAATCCGAGCTGATTATGTAGGCAAGAATATACCTACTGCAAAAAATGAAAAGATTGTCGTCAAATTAAAAGAAATGGATGATGGTGAACAAGTCTCCATTTTTGAATAAAAAAACCTTTTTAATTCAGTCCTGTGAGGCTGAAAAGGGGAGCATGCGATATTTGCTTATGCAAATAATCATCTCCCTTCGAAACCTATTAATTTCATCAGGGAGGCAATAATTATGACTTCTACAGAAATAGCAAACAATCCTCAAATAAGGTACGATGTCAATGAAAAACCTACTCCGAAGCAATGGTTTATATTAAGCCTGCAGCATTTATTTGCGATGTTTGGTTCAACCATTCTTGTACCGATTCTAACAGGGCTGGATCCTGGAATTGCCCTATTGACAAGCGGTATAGGTACACTGGTTTACATTCTGATCACCAAAGGGCAAATACCTGCTTATCTTGGTTCATCCTTTGCCTTTATCTATCCGATTACTTTACTAAATGAAAGCAGCGGTGTTGGTTCTGCTTTAGTAGGCGGCTTTTTGATTGGACTTGTTTATGCACTCGTTGCTTTATTAGTTAAAAAACTAGGCACTAAAACAATCCTAAATTTTTTACCGCCTGTAGTAGTTGGTCCTGTCATTATGGTAATTGGTCTTGGTCTTGCCTCAACAGCAGTCAATATGGCCATGTATGAAAATCCGAATGCAGAAGTGCTTGTTTACAGCACAAAACATATTACGGTTGCCTTAATTACACTTGTCATCACGATCATATGCAGTGTAGTCTTAAAAAACTTTTTTTCACTGATTCCAGTATTAATCGGTATTATTGGTGGTTATATTACAGCCCTCTTCTTTGGAATTGTAGATTTCACTCCGGTAAAAGAAGCAGCCTGGTTCCAGCTTCCAAACTTCACGATGCCATTTGTTGATTATACGCCAACGTTAAGCTGGGAGATTATTCTGGTTATGATTCCGATTGCCATCGTCCCTATATCAGAACATATAGGTGATCAATTGGTTATTAGTAAAATCGCAGGACGTAATTTTGTTGAGAAACCAGGATTGCATCGCTCATTGTTAGGAGATGGAGTATCCATTATGATTGCCTCTTGTCTTGGTGGTCCTCCGAATACAACCTATGGAGAAAATATAGGTGTTATGGCTCTTACACGGGTATTCAGTGTGTATGTTATAGGCGGAGCGGCAGTCTTTGCAATCCTGTTCGGATTTATTGGAAAAATTTCAGCCCTTATTCAATCCATTCCATCAGCTGTGATGGGTGGGGTATCCATTCTTCTGTTCGGTATCATAGCATCAAGTGGTTTACGGATGTTGATCGACAGCAAAATCGATTTATCTAAAAATAGAAACTTAGTCATATCCTCTGTCATTTTAATCATTGGTGTAGGTGGTGCAATGCTCAAAATCACCGATCATGCCTCCATTTCAGGAATGGCATTAGCCGCCATTGTAGGTGTCATCTTAAATCTTGTACTTCCCGGTAAGGAAACCAGCGAAAGTCAGGGTTGATAGTAGATCCAACAAGTAAAATACAGGGATTAGGTTAAGTACGACAATTCCAGTATGCGATATTGGGATGAATCGACTAAATAAACTAAAACCCTGATTCGTAAAAAACGAATTAGGGTTTTTTTTAGAATATGGGAGGCTGGTTGATTGTGAAACATTTACTTACGATGACAGATTTGTCGATTGAGGAAATTACAGGCTTGCTTTTAGATGCTGAGGCATTTGCTAATGGGGAAACGTGGATGCCAGCAAAAAGACACTTTGTAGCAAATTTATTTTTTGAAGCGAGCACGCGTACTAAAATCAGCTTTGAAATGGCACAGCGGAAGCTTGGGCTGGATGTAATCCCTTTTGAAGTGCAAACATCAAGTGTATTAAAAGGCGAAAGCCTATCCGATACAGTGAAGACTTTAGAAGCAATTGGAGTGGAAACCGTAGTAATTCGTCATTCAGAAGATAATTTTTTTGCAAATTTAATACAAAGTGGTGTATATTTATCCATAATGAATGCTGGTGATGGATGCGGGCATCATCCTACACAATGTTTATTGGACTTGATGACCATTAAACAGGAATTTCAAACGTTTCGAGGTTTAAAAGTGGCAATCATAGGAGATATCAGGCATAGCCGCGTAGCGCGATCAAATGCGGAAACACTGACCCGATTAGGCGCAAAGGTTGTTTTCTCAGGCCCACAAACTTGGGCGAATCCTCCGGGAAGTAATGTGGCCTATGAACCAATTGATGACGCTATCGAAAACGCAGATGTAGTTATGTTGCTCCGGATCCAGCATGAACGTCATTCAGTGGAAATGCCAATGAGCAAAATAGAATATTTGAACAGATATGGCTTGACGATTGAAAGGGAGAGACGGCTGAGGAGTAATTGTATAATTATGCATCCCGCGCCAGTGAACAGAGGTGTGGAAATTGATGATTCTTTAGTTGAATGCGCACGTTCGCGAATATTTAAACAAATGACCAATGGAGTATATGTGAGAATGGCTGCTTTAAAAAATAGTATCGAGCAAAGGGGAGGAGCGGCAAATCATGAATACAATTATAAAAAGTGCGCAATTTTATCTTGAGGATGGAACACAGGTCACAAAGGATATTTTAATTCAAAACGGAGTGATTTCCGATATCCAGGATGAATTGCAAAATCAGCAGGCAAACATCATTCATGCTAAAGGATTTTTATTGGCACCTGGTTTTATCGATTTGCATGTTCACCTAAGAGAGCCGGGAGGAGAACATAAAGAAACGATTGAAACAGGTACACAGGCTGCAGCAAAAGGCGGATTTACCACTGTAGCTGCTATGCCGAATACACGACCCGTTCCGGATACAGCCGAACATTTACGTTCGTTAAATAATAGAATAAGAGAAACGGCGAGCACAAGGGTATTGCCCTATGCATCAATTACAGTCAGGGAGCTCGGAAAGGAATTAACTGATTTTGAATCTCTGAAAAAATCCGGAGCATTTGCCTTTACAGATGACGGAGTCGGCATCCAGTCAGCTGGTATGATGCTTGAAGCTATGAAAAAAGCTGCAAAACTGGATATGACCATTGTCGCTCATTGTGAGGATAATTCGTTAATTCAAAGTGGATGTGTACATGAAGGAATCTATTCGAGAGAACATGAATTACCCGGCATCCCTTCAGTATGTGAAGCGGTCCATATTGCCAGGGATGTATTACTGGCCGAGACAACAGGGTGCCATTATCATGTTTGCCACATAAGCACGAAGGAATCTGTAAGAACGGTTCGTGATGCCAAGAAAGCAGGCATACATGTAACAGCAGAGGTAACCCCCCATCATTTGTTACTGTCCGAAATGGACATTAAGGAGCTGGATCCTAATTTTAAAATGAATCCGCCTTTAAGAGGTGAGGATGACAAAAAAGCATTGCTAGAAGGCCTGTTAGACGGGACGATTGATTTTATCGCTACGGATCATGCCCCCCATTCAGAAGAAGAAAAATCACAACATATCAGGCTTGCACCGTTTGGCATAGTTGGATTAGAAACAGCTTTTCCGCTGTTGTATACATATTTGGTGAAAAAGGGAGCGATGACCCTGAAACAATTAATTGATTTCTTGACGATAAAACCAGCTCAAGCATTTAAACTTAACTACGGAAAAATAGAAAAAGGAAGACAAGCGGATCTAGTTCTGATTGATTTAGAAGAAGAGCAAGTAATTAATCCTCAAACCTTTCTTTCCAAAGGAAAAAACACACCATTTGCTGGCCTGAGCTGTCAAGGATGGCCGGTTATGACGATTGTGGAAGGTAAAGTAGTTTGGCAGAAAGGAAGTCTAACTGAATGAAGAGACAATTAATTTTAGAAGATGGAACAATTTTTATTGGTGAAGCATTTGGAGGAGAAAGCGATAAAATTGGTGAGGTTGTATTTAATACGGGGATGACCGGTTATCAGGAGATTTTATCTGACCCTTCTTATTGTGGTCAAATTATTACGATGACTTATCCTTTAATCGGCAACTATGGAATCAATAGGGATGATTTTGAGTCAATCGCTCCGAGTCTCAGTGGCCTAATTGTAAAAGAAGTGGCTGATTTTCCTTCGAATTGGAGAAGTGATTTTTCTCTTGATGAATACATGAAAATAAAGAATATTCCTGGCATTGCAGGGATTGATACTCGGAAATTGACAAGAATGATTCGTGAAAGAGGTACAGTAAAAGGTGTAATTTGTTCAATAACTAAAGATGCTGAAACGATGCTCCACCAAGTGAAAGCAACTGTGCTGCCTCGTAATCAGGTTCAAAAGGTATCTACAAAAAAAGCGTTTCCCAGTCCAGGACGCGGTTATCGAGTAGTCGTGGTGGATTTCGGAATGAAGCATGGAATATTAAGAGAATTAAATAATCGAGGCTGTGATGTAATCGTTGTGCCTTATAATACTACCTTTGAAGAAATTATGACACTTCGTCCAGATGGTATCATGCTGACAAATGGACCGGGAGACCCTGAAAATGTACCGGAAGCGATTGAAATGATAAGAAAAATTATCGGAAAAGTGCCAATGTTCGGCATTTGTCTTGGGCACCAGTTGTTTGCTCTAGCATGTAATGCAGAAACTGAAAAAATGAAATTTGGGCATCGCGGTTCCAATCACCCAGTTAAAGATTTAAAAACAGGCAAAATTGCACTGACCTCGCAAAACCATGGATACACAGTGAAATATGACTCTATTGAACAAACAGACTTGGAAGTTACGCATATTGCATTAAATGACGGAACGATTGAGGGATTAAGACATAAATACTACGATGCTTTCACCGTCCAATATCACCCGGAATCATCGCCTGGCCCGGAGGACGCAAATTATTTATTTGATCAATTCATTAGCATGATTGAGAGATCCAAACTGAAGGAGGCAGTAAAATGAGTAAACGTACAGATATTAAATCCATCCTGGTTATTGGATCCGGACCGATTGTAATCGGCCAGGCAGCAGAATTTGATTATGCGGGTACACAAGCTTGTCTGGCATTAAAAGAAGAAGGGTATCGTGTTGTCTTGGTTAATTCCAACCCGGCTACAATTATGACAGACACGGAAATTGCAGATGCGGTTTATATTGAGCCATTAACGTTAGAGTTTGTCAGTAAAATTATCCGTAAAGAACGCCCTGATGCTCTATTGCCGACTCTTGGAGGGCAGACTGGATTAAATCTGGCTGTAGAACTGTCCAAATCTGGAGTGCTCGAGGAATGCGGTGTTGAAATTCTGGGAACAAAGCTATCGGCAATTGAGCAGGCTGAGGACCGTGATCTATTCCGAAGCTTAATGAACGAATTGAGTGAACCGGTTCCTGACAGTGCGATCATTCATAATCTGGAAGAAGCCGAGGCTTTTGTTCAGACTGTAGGATACCCTGTAATTGTACGACCGGCTTATACACTTGGAGGGACAGGCGGCGGAATCTGTTCAAACGAAGAGGAATTACGCGAGATTGTAGCCGGTGGTCTCAAGAGCAGTCCTGTCACCCAATGCTTGCTGGAAAAAAGCATTGCAGGGTTCAAGGAAATTGAATATGAGGTCATGAGAGATTCGAATGATAATGCAATCGTAGTTTGTAACATGGAAAATATCGATCCTGTCGGAATACATACGGGAGATTCGATTGTAGTGGCACCGAGCCAAACATTGAGTGACCGGGAATACCAATTATTGCGCAATGCGTCGTTGAAAATTATACGTTCTTTAAAAATAGAAGGAGGCTGCAATGTTCAGCTTGCTCTTGATCCAGATAGCTTCAATTACTACATTATCGAGGTTAACCCAAGGGTGAGCCGTTCGTCTGCCCTTGCTTCTAAAGCAACCGGTTATCCTATCGCAAAGCTTGCAGCTAAAATTGCAGTTGGTTTGACACTCGATGAGATGATCAATCCCGTAACCGGAAAAACTTATGCGAGCTTTGAACCGGCACTTGATTATGTCGTAACCAAAATACCACGCTGGCCTTTTGATAAATTTGAGGAAGGGAACAGAACCCTCGGAACGCAAATGAAAGCAACTGGTGAGGTTATGGCAATCGGCAGAACGTTCGAGGAATCTCTATTAAAAGCAATTCGCTCCCTAGAGGTTGGAATCTTGCACTTTGAACTGCCTAAGGCTGAGATGATCACAGATGAAGAGATAGAAAAACAAATTAAAATAGCAACAGACGAACGACTATTTTATATTGCTGAAGGGTTAAAGCGCGGATTAACGATTCAGTTAATCCATGAATGGTCTCGGATTGATTTATTCTTTCTGCATAAATTTGCAAAGATTGTTGAGATGGAAGCTAAACTGTTAGAAGCCCCCTTCCATCCGAGATATACATTAATAGCCAAAAAACTTGGTTTCTCTGATTATATCTTAGCAAAGCTTTGGAAAAGCTCTGAATTGGAAGTGTATCAGTGGCGCATGGACAATCAAATCAAACCGGTATTTAAAATGGTCGATACCTGTGCTGCGGAGTTTGAATCTGAAACACCATATTTTTACTCCACTTATGAGGATGAGAATGAATCAATCGTAACGCCAAAGAGGAGTGTCGTTGTACTTGGTTCCGGACCCATTCGAATCGGGCAGGGAGTTGAGTTTGATTACGCAACTGTTCATTCTGTCTGGGCGATTAAAGAAGCCGGCTATGAAGCGATTATTATAAACAGCAATCCGGAAACGGTCTCAACAGATTTTAGCATTTCAGACAAACTATATTTTGAGCCCTTAACGATTGAAGATGTGATGAATGTCATTGATTTAGAAAAACCAGAAGGGGTTATTGTACAATTTGGCGGTCAGACAGCCATTAATCTTGCCTCAGCCCTTGTAGAAAGAGGAGTTAAGATACTGGGTACGTCTTTAGAGGATGTGGATCGATCTGAAAATCGCGATATGTTTGAGCAAGCCTTAACAGAACTGAATATCCCGCAGCCTAAAGGGAAAACAGCCTTGTCAGTGGAGGAAGCAGTCGAAGTGGCTGATGAGATTGGATACCCTATTTTGGTAAGACCGTCCTATGTTCTTGGTGGAAGGGCAATGGAGATCGTGGATGATCAGGAGGATTTGCTTCATTATATGAAAAATGCCGTGAAGATAAATCCGAAGCATCCTGTATTAATCGATCGTTATTTAACAGGGAAAGAAATTGAAGTAGATGCAATTTCTGATGGTGAAACAGTTGTTATTCCGGGTATCATGGAGCATATTGAACGTGCTGGAGTCCATTCTGGTGATTCTATAGCAGTCTACCCTCCACAGAATCTGTCAGAAAATACGAAAGAAAAAATAATAGATTATACGATTAAACTAGCAAAGGGTTTGAATATAATTGGTCTGTTTAATATCCAATATGTAGTCTCTAATAATGAAGTGTTTGTAATTGAAGTTAATCCCCGTTCAAGCAGGACGGTACCGTTCTTAAGCAAAATCACTAATGTTCCAATGGCGAATTTGGCCACTAAGGTCATTTTGGGACAAAAGCTTAAGGATTATGGTCTTGAAAATGGCCTTGTCCCTGAAAAGGCGGGTGTGTTCGTAAAAGTACCAGTATTTTCATTTGCAAAGCTTCGCCAGGTTGAAATTACGCTCGGACCAGAAATGAAGTCAACGGGTGAAGTACTGGGAAAAGACGATACATTGCAAAAGGCTTTGTATAAAGGGTTGATTGCTTCAGGAATTCAAATTAAGCAATATGGAACTGTCCTCTTGACTGTTGCGGATAAAGACAAAGAAGAGGCCGTTTTACTTGCGGAACGTTTCAATGAAATCGGCTATCAAATCATTGCTACAGAGGGAACGGCTCAAGCGTTAGATCAAGCGAATATTCCATGTCGAATTGTTGGAAAAATTGGCAGTGAAGAGCCGAACTTATTGGATATGATTCATAATGGCAAAGCACAGCTGGTTATTAATACGTTAACCAAGGGAAAACAGCCTGAACGTGATGGCTTTAGAATTCGTCGTGAGTCGGTTGAAAATGGGATTCCTTGCATGACTTCCTTGGATACGGCCAATGCCATTTTAACAGTACTGGAATCGCTAACGTTTTCGACAACTAAAATGAACCATATGCAAACAGCCAAGGAGGCAATCAGCTTATGATTCAAAAAGAGATGATGACAGTCGTCAGCCATCGAATGATAGCGCCGAATATATTTGAAATGACTATGGAGGGGACACTTGTCTCCTCCATGGCAATGCCTGGGCAATTTGTACATATCAAAGTATCGAACGGAATAGATCCTTTGCTGCGCAGGCCAATCAGTATATGTAAAATTGACCCTGAGCAATCTCGTTTTACAATCGTTTACAGAGCGGAAGGGAAAGGAACCAGGATTCTTTCTGAAAAAAAAACAGGGGAAAAAGTCGATGTGCTTGGGCCGCTTGGCAACGGGTTTACGGTTGAGGATGTGAACCCGGGAGGAAAAGCGCTTTTGATAGGCGGAGGAATTGGAATACCACCTTTATTGCAGCTATCAAGAGATTTAACGGCTAAAGGTGTATCTGTGATTCATATTTTGGGCCTCCGTACCGCAGTAGATATTTTTTATGAAAACGAATTTGCTGAGCTTGGGGAGACCATTATCACAACTGAAGACGGGACTTACGGAATAAAAGGCTATGTAACAAATGCTTCAGTTCCAATGGACATTGATGTGGTCTATACATGTGGGCCAACACCAATGCTAAAGGCCGTTAAGGATAAATATAAAGGGAAAAAGGTGTTTATTTCGCTTGAAGAGAGAATGGGCTGCGGAATAGGTGCCTGCTTTGCCTGTGTGTGCCGTACCCCGGGAAATGGATACCGGAAGATATGTATCGATGGCCCGGTATTTCGTTCAGAGGAGGTCGTCATATGAATAATCCATTAAGCATCAATCTGCCTGGATTAGCCTTAAAAAATCCGATTATGCCGGCATCTGGTTGTTTCGGCTTTGGGAGGGAATACAGCCAGTTCTATGATCTCGATAAGCTGGGTGCCGTCATCATTAAATCAACGACACTTGAACCGCGTATTGGAAATCCGACTCCAAGGGTTGCGGAAACAAATGCAGGGATGCTAAATGCCATTGGACTTCAAAACCCTGGCTTGGAGCATGTGATGAATGAGGAGCTTCCATGGCTTGATACGTACGATGTACCGATTATTGCTAATGTGGCAGGAACCATGATGGAGGATTACGTGGAGACGGCGAAACGGATCAGTACAGCTCCAAATGTGCATGCTCTTGAACTGAATATTTCCTGTCCGAATGTAAAATGCGGAGGTATTCAATTTGGTACCGATCCGTCTGTGGCTAAAGAATTAACTAAAGCGGTAAAAGAAGTATCTTCAGTGCCAGTCTATGTTAAATTGTCTCCGAATGTCAGCGATATAGTATCCATTGCGAAGGCAGTTGAAGATGGTGGTGCTGATGGACTGACGATGATTAATACACTAATAGGAATGCGTATTGATCTCAAAACATCCCAGCCGATTTTGGCTAATCGGACAGGCGGTTTATCAGGGCCAGCCATTAAACCGGTTGCGATTCGAATGATTCATGATGTTAGCTCGCAGGTTTCGATTCCTATCATTGGCATGGGCGGCATTGAAACAGCAGAGGATGTTATTGAATTCCTTTATGCAGGTGCGAGTGCGGTTGCGGTTGGAACAGCAAACTTCATTAATCCGTTTGTAATGCCAGAGATTATTGACGCTCTGCCAGATCTTATTTTATCACTCGGGTTTGATCGTATATCTGAATGTATAGGAAGGAGTTGGAATAAGAATGCGCAGTACACCGGTTATCGCGCTTGATTTTCCTAATAGAGAGCTTACCTTGCGTTTTTTACATAAATTTAATGAGGAAAAACTGGCTGTTAAAGTAGGTATGGAGCTTTATTACGGGGAAGGTCCTTCTATCATTACGGCAATTAAAGAATTGGGACATGACATTTTTCTGGACTTAAAATTGCACGATATTCCCAATACGGTTGGGAAAGCAATGGAAACAGTGGCAAGACTGGGAGTCGATATGGTTAATGTTCATGCAGCAGGCGGAAGAAAGATGATGGAATATGCACTTGAAGGTCTTGAAAAGGGTACTCCTCCTGGAGAAAAAAGACCGCTATGTATAGCAGTTACTCAATTGACGAGTACAAGTGAAGAGCAGATGCAAAGAGAGCAATTCATTCAGTCAACCCTGGCTGAAAGTGTCATTCATTATAGTCAATTAGCAAAAGAATCAGACCTTGATGGAGTGGTTTGTTCCGTACATGAAGTCCAGCAAATTAAAAATCAGGTTGGCCGAAATTTTATAACCGTTACTCCTGGAATTCGTCTGGCTAGTGATACAGCAGAAGACCAACAAAGAGTGGCTACACCGTTTATGGCTAGTAGGCAGGGCAGTGATTTTATCGTTGTGGGAAGAAGTATTACAACGGCAGAGAATCCAATAGAGGCCTATTATAAGATAGTTGAAGAATGGGAGAGACCGATATGAAAAGAAAAATAGCAGAGCATTTATTATCTATTCAAGCTGTAGCCTTACAGCCAAGCAATCCATTTACTTGGTCATCAGGTATCAAATCCCCGATTTATTGTGATAATCGATTAACGATGTCTTACCCGGAAGTACGGAGGGATGTAGCGAGAGGCCTAGCTCAATTAATAAAAGAAAAATTTCCTGAAGCTGAGATTATTGCAGGAACAGCTACAGCAGGCATTCCGCATGCTGCCTGGGTAAGTGAACAGCTAGATTTGCCGATGATTTATGTTCGTTCCAGTGCAAAAGGGCATGGAAAAGGAAATCAAATTGAAGGGAAAGCGGAAAAGAATGATAAAGTAGTCATCGTGGAGGATTTGATTTCAACAGGAGGAAGTTCGATCACATGTGCCAAGGCATTACGTGAAGCCGGTTGTGATGTACTAGGGGTTGTATCGATCTTTACATATGAAATGGATAAAGCAAGAATTGCATTTGCTGATAGCGAGGTTCCATATTACCCCTTAAGCGATTATTCAACTCTTATCGAAGTTGCGGAAGAACATCAGTACGTGACAAAGGAGGAGCTGAATAAGCTCCGCAAATGGAAGCAAAACCCTTATGATGAGAGCTGGGTTAACTAAAAACATAAAGAATCAGTGGGATAAAATCTGAAATAGTTGGATTTTATCTCTTTTTATTTGTGTCTGTTAAACTTAGATGTTGATAAATATATAATCTGATTGACCGATTGCTAGAATTAGAGGAAGAGTATGCAGCAAGCTGCCAACAAAAAATATCATAATGAAAAAGACTGAGTGGTTATATTCAGCCTTTTTGTTCGTTCGGTTCTTCGAATAGTCTCCGATGAGGTAAATTTGCATAAAAGGGGGAATGGAGAATGGCAGAGTTACCCGAAATCTATCAATTAAGTACCCAGATGAATGACTCTCTCTCGGGCAAACAAATCGAACGGGTGGAAATAAAGCAGGAAAAGTGCTGCAATGTTTCGGGGTTGGTATTTTCATCACGAGTAATAGGATCAACGGTTAAAGCGGTTCAAAATAAAGGGAAAGGGATCATCGTTTCCCTATCGAATGGAGAAAACATGTTAATTTCGCTCGGGATGGGAGGGGATTTGCTTTATTTTGAACCTATTTAATCCAATCCCGTTCAGGAAAAATATCAATTCCTCATCCAATTTCAAGATGGGACAGGGTTTTCCATCCGATTTTGGTGGTTTGGAAAAGTGTATATCGCCAATGATCAAGAAATCAAAGAAGAAAAAATAATCAAAGCTATTGCTTTCACCCCATTCGATAAGGAATTTACCTATGACTATTTCAGACAGTTGGTTAACGGGAAAAAAGCGGGAATTAAATCCTTCTTGTTGAATCAAAAAAACGTTGGCGGAATCGGCAATATGTATATTCACGATATCTTGTTTGAAAGCGGAATTCATCCTCAGAAGAAAGTATCCGACCTATCGGAAGAAGAGGTCAAAAACCTCTATGACAGCATGCAGGAACAATTGCACCATTCTTTATCCAAGGGGAGTTTTTCTCTTGAAAAGGATTTTTATGGACACAACGGTGGGTACTCGACGAGTGATTTTCAGATAGCGTATAAAAAAGGGGAACCTTGCCCTAGATGCGGGGAGACCATTCAATCGATCAAAACAGGAAGCACCACCTCGTACTTTTGTCCTGCGTGTCAGAGGTTGTCAAAGGCGGAATGAAATATTCTGTCTTTTTTTGATTTTGTTCATCCAGGAAACATCAGTTTTAGTTAGACAATCCCACTAAAAGACGCTTGCAAATACCAAAAATTGGGTAAAAATATGAGTGTGAATGTGAATAAAAAGGAGGAAAAGAGCATGGGGAGACTGGATGGAAAAGTGGCAATTATCACGGGTGCATCACGAGGAATGGGTTCTGAACACGTTAGAGAGTTTGTCAAAGAAGGAGCTAAAGTGGTGATTACGGATGTACTCGAAGCGGAGGGAAGGACGTTATCGAAAGAGCTCGGGGAGAACACACTATTTGTGAAACACGATGTAACCAATCCAGACGATTGGAAACATGTCATAAACCAAGCGGTTGAAGCCTTTGGACCTGTGACGGTTTTGGTGAATAATGCTGGATATGCTGGTCCTGTGTCTTCGCTGACCGATTTGGCAGATGAAGACTACCTCAAAATCATAAGTATAGACCAACATGGAACCTTCTATGGGATGAAAGCGTTAATTCCGCATATGATCGAGGCGGGTGGAGGCTCCATTGTGAATATATCATCTACCGCAGGATTAAGACATGTCAATGGAACCCCCAATGTGGCGTATACGGCAGCCAAACATGCAGTGAACGGGTTGACGAAAGCAGCAGCCGTAGAATACGCCGACAAGAATATTCGAATCAATGTGATATGTCCAGGAGGTGTATTAACCCCGCTGCTAAAAGAAACCTATACACAAGAACAACTGGATATGTATGCTACAGCTCCGATAGGACGATTATCAGACCCACAAGAAATCTCTAAACCAGTCTTGTTTTTAGCCTCGGACGACGCCTCCTATATAACGGGAGCGGAGTATGTCGTGGATGGGGGACTATTAGCTAGATAGCTCAATCGGGCGATAGGTGAAAATCAACTGACTGGCCATCACGGAGGCTAAAAAATATCAGGGATGATCCCTGATATATTTTATTGCAGTCTTTTTTTGCTTCCATACTTTAGCGAGTTGTGTATAAGAGGGAAATTTCAAGAAGAAAACAAAAACAGATTAATATAACTGTGGATACACTTTGATCCTGTTCATAATTAAATTTTTTAATTCTTAGGTTGCTACCTATTTACAAGGCTATCTTTACCGTTTATTATTTAAGTAATTACTTAATTACTTATACATCATCAAATATTTATGGGGGTTATTGAAAATGAATGAGACTTTTAAAGCTTTATCGGACCCCACACGCAGAAAAATTCTTGATTTATTAAAAGATGGTGATTTAACAGCCGGGGAGATACATGAACATTTTGATATGTCCAAGCCAAGCATATCTCAGCATTTAAAAATCTTGAAAAGCGCAGGCTTAGTCCATCATATCAAAAAGGGGCAATATGTGTATTATTCTTTAAATACAACTGTTCTGCAGGATCTGATCAGTTGGGCATATGGGATTACTCAGCCCCAAAAAGATTAAAACAGATAAAGAAAGAGGGGAAAATTATGAAAAAGGAATATTTTTCCAATTACTTTAATTGCCATATCAATCATTAGCTGGCTGGCCTTTTTCCCATCCTTACCTGCAGAGGTGCCGATTCATTGGGGTAAAGATGGAGCAGATGGATTTCAATCGAAGGGAGCTGCTTTTTTTACCTTGCATTCCATTATGATTTTTACTTATGTTCTCATGATGGTAATTCCTAAAATTGATCCGAAAAAGAAAAATTTTAATTATTTTTCAAAAGGTTATCTGATCATTAATTATGCACTTATTACATTGTTTTTTGTTATCAATATGATTACATTACTCATATGTCTGGGAATTGATATCCCAATGGAACGTTTGGCTGGGCCTATTGTAGGTCTGCTATTTATGATTCTTGGAAATTATATTCAGCAAGCAAGAACTAATTTTTTTGTTGGTATACGAACGCCCTGGACACTCAGCAATGATGAAGTTTGGAGAAAGACGCATCGTTTAGGCGGCAAGTTATTTATGGGTGGGGGCCTACTCATTTTCCTTACGATTTTCATGCCTGCAGATTGGGAGTATTATATGATCATAGGTGTAACTGCCATTATAGTGATTGTGCCAACAGGCTATTCATATTTTCTATTTAGAGCAATAACAAAAGAATGATATAATGAAAACGCAGCGGAAGATTTAGTCCGCTGCGTTTTTTCTATGCTTTTAAGGATAAAACCAATTCTTCATCCGGTGTAACATAGTAGGTTGTTTGATTATCATAGGTTACAAAGCCTGGTTTTGAGCCGGCTGGTTTTTTTACATGTCTGATTAGAGTGGAGTCTACCGGGACTTGGCTTGATTGCCTTGCCTTACTGAAATAGGCAGCCAGAATGGCGGCTTCTTTTATCGTTTGTTCGGTAGGATTTGTATCGCGGATGACAACATGGGATCCCGGAATATCCTTTGTATGGAACCAAAGCTGATTTTTAGCCGCTAAGCGATTGGTTAAATATTCATTCTGCTTATTATTTTTACCTACCAAAATTTCAATGCCATCACTGGACAAATAGGAATCAAGGACAGGCTTCAGATCTTTTTTCTTCCCTTGCTTTTTGGTATATCTTTTTTTTACATATCCACCTTCTTCAAGCTCTTCGCGGATTTCCTGCAAATCTCTTGGTGAGGCGGTGTTCATTTGATGGATTAAATTATCGAGATATTGAATTTCCTCATTTGTTTTTTCGATTTGATCGATTACAAAGGATTTGGCGTTCTTTGCCTTTTGGTATTTAGAAAAATACCATTGAGCATTTTCAGAAGGGGTTTTTCGGACATCGAGCTCAATCAAAAGAGTAGGTTGATTTTCATCAAAATAATCAATTACTTCAGCACTCTTCATTCCTTTGTTTAAAGCATAAATATGACCGGTTATCAGTTCCCCGTATTTCTTGAATATATCTGCCTTTTCTGAATCCTGCAGAGTCTCTTCTAATTTTATAAGTTTCTTTTCATTTTTTTCTTTTTCATTTGAGAGAATTCTTTCCAGGTCATGCGCTTGCTGCTTGACGCGATCCCGATCCGCTTTTTGATAATAAAAGCGATCTAACAATAAGCTTAGCGAAGGGAATTCCTTCTTATCACCTTTCAAATGCTGAAGGGGGATGAGGTAAAAAGCTTCCTTATCACCTGTAACCAATGTTGGCTGATAATTATGTGATTTTAATTGCTCCATTATTATATTGAAGCTCTCTGGAACGGTCTCCCTGTTTACGAGTCCAGCCCTGTATGTTATTTCTTTCGCAAGAAGAGGAGAGATACCAGCAAACTGTGTGACCAATTGTTTATCAATTTTGCCAGCAAAATAATCAATATGTGTCAAGCCTTTATCTATATCTGATAGCGGATTGATTTTATTCTGAGCTGGCGGCAAAACGTAGGAATGACCTGGCAATAATGTCCTGTAGCTGTTTAAAGCAGGCGGTACATGCTTGATACAGTCTATGATCATATTTCTTTCTTTATCAACAAGAATAATATTGCTGTGTTTGCCCATTATCTCTATGATTAATAATTTTTGAGTTATGTCGCCGATTTCATTGCGCCCTCTAATCTCAAATTTAATGATTCTTTCCAATTCAGGCTGTTCGATTTTCTCTATAAAATAGCCTTCCAAATGTTTACGAAGCAGCATGCAAAACATGGGTGCTTCTGAAGGGTTATCCGTGTTTTCTTCTGTTAGTTGTACACGAGCATAGCTGGGATGTGCAGACAACAGAAGCTTATGATTGGTTCTGCCTGCGCGAATGACTAGCAGTAATTCATTTTTATAGGGCTGATGAATTTTTGTTATTCGTCCACCAGTTAACGTCTCTGATAATTCTTCGGTCATTGCTCTTGTAAAAAAACCGTCAAAGGACATATATGTGACACCTTCTTTAGTAAGTATTCGAATTATAAATCTCCATTCAAACAAGTATAGCATTTTTTAGGACAACTCTGAATAAACATGTACCAAAGAAAGTTATTCGGATTGTTAAGGAGGTTGTATCCGTCACATGAAACTTGCAGAAATGGACAAAGAAAAGCTACAATCCGCTTTTGGAGTACATACAAAAAAAGGGTTAAGTCATCAGGAAGCAAAAAAAAGGTTAAACCAATACGGAGAAAATGAATTAGCAGAAGGAGAAAAGCAATCTGCTTTAATTCTGTTTTTTCAGCAGTTTAAAGATTTTATGGTCCTTATCCTGCTTGCGGCTACTCTCGTTTCAGGTTTGCTGGGAGAGTATATTGATGCAATTGCCATTATCATGATCGTATTGATTAATGGTTTATTAGGGTTCTTTCAGGAAAGGAAAGCAGAAAAATCGCTGTCGGCTTTAAAGGAAATGGCTGCACCTCAAATGATTGTATTACGTGATGGGTTATGGTCGAAAATTCCGGCTAAAGAATGTGTTCCGGGAGATATAGTAAAGTTTTCAAGTGGCGACCGTATTGGTGCAGATATGAGGATTTTCCAGCAGTATAATCTTGAAATAGAAGAATCTGCATTGACAGGTGAATCGCTCCCTGTTGCTAAAACGGAAGAACCAAAAAGAGATGGGCAAGACGGAATCGGCGATCAGGTTAATATGGCATTTATGGGAACGATGGTAACACGTGGGTCAGGTGAGGGTATAGTTGTTGCGACAGGAATGAAAACGGCAATGGGCCAAATCGCAGATCTGCTGCAAAATGCCAATACGCAACAGACACCTTTGCAGCTTCGCCTGGAACAACTGGGAAAGATACTCATTGTTGTTGCATTACTGCTGACTTTATTGGTTGTAGGAATTGGTGTTTTACAAGGAAATAACTTATACACCATGGTTCTTGCGGGAGTATCTTTAGCCGTAGCTGCTATTCCGGAAGGTTTACCGGCTATTGTTACGGTAGCCTTATCCCTGGGAGTCCAGCGAATGATTCGACAGAAAGCAATCGTAAGGAAACTGCCTGCTGTAGAAACATTGGGCTGTGCATCAGTCATTTGTTCTGATAAAACAGGGACGATGACTGAGAATAAGATGATGGTGACTAAGGTTTGGGTTTCAGGGCAGCAGTGGTCAGTGTCTGGGAAGGGGTTTGATCCAACCGGTAAGTTTGAATGTGTGAGCGGTCATCAGGATGATACAGAGCTGAAGCAATTGCTAACCTATGGTATCCTCTGTAACAACTCTGAGCTTAAGCTTAAAAAGAAAAAGTATTATATAGATGGGGATCCGACTGAAGGAGCTATGCTTGTTGCCGCTATGAAGAAGGGAATTGACCGCCAGCTTTTATTCGAAAAGTATAAGATTTTAAAGGAGTTTCCTTTTGAATCAGAACGTAAATTAATGAGTGTATTGGTAAAGGATCATAACGGAAGGCAATTTGTCATTACTAAAGGGGCACCTGATGTTTTACTTGGGAAATGTACAACGGTTATGTCCAATGGAAGAGTGCAGCATATGGACGAGCAACTTCGTGAGTCCATAGGGAATACAACTGAACATATGGCTGAACAAGCATTAAGGACAATTGCGGTTGCCTACAAAAGTGTACCAGCCAATCAAGCAATTCTTGACCAAACGGATGCTGAAAATGAATTGATATTCCTTGGCCTTGAAGGAATGATGGATCCACCGCGTCCAGAAGTAAGGAAAGCGGTGCTGGAATGTCGCGATGCCGGTATTAAAACGGTGATGATAACCGGCGATCACTTAATAACAGCAAAGGCTATCGGTAAACAATTGGAGATATTCCGCGAAGGAGACCGTGTGCTGACCGGTAAAGATTTAGATGCGATGTCTGTGGATGATTTGGAAAATATCGTTGATGAGACGACTGTTTTTGCCCGTGTTTCACCAGAGCATAAATTAAAAATAGTCAGTGCCTTTCAACGAGTAGGACATATAGTGGCTATGACAGGAGACGGAGTGAATGATGCACCTGCTATAAAGGCTGCAGATATTGGAATAGCGATGGGTATATCCGGTACAGATGTGGCCAAAGAAACATCTTCTTTAATTTTATTGGACGATAATTTTGCAACCATAAAATCGGCCATAAGAGAAGGCAGAAATATTTACGAAAATATTCGTAAATTCGTACGCTATTTATTAGCATCAAATGTAGGAGAGATTTTAGTTATGCTATTTGCGATGGTCATAGGATTGCCCTTGCCTTTATTGCCAATCCAGATTTTATGGGTAAACCTGGTTACCGATGGATTGCCGGCTATGGCACTGGGACTCGATCAACCTGAAGAAAATGTGATGAAGCGGGGTCCGCGTCATCCAAAAGAAGGCGTATTCGCTAGGGGATTGGGGTGGAAAATCATATCAAGAGGATTCTTGATTGGTATCGCCACATTGCTCGCGTTTATAACTGTATATAAATCAAACCCTGATAATTTACAATATGCTCAGACCGTAGCCTTTGTAACTTTGGTTCTTGCACAATTAATCCATGTATTTGACTGCAGAAGTGAAAAATCAATCTTTTCAAGAAACCCATTTGGCAATATGTATCTTGTATGGGCAGTCGTTTCTTCTTTAATTCTTATGCTGATTGCCTTGTACTATCCACCTTTACAAACCGTTTTCCATACGGTGCCGATTGCCCCTCGTGATTGGCTATTAATTGTCGGAATGGCGTCTATTCCAACTTTTTTATTGGCGGGTACATTTTATGTAAGTAAATCTAAATAAATTGTGATATAATTTTTAAGGTAGTAGAGTGAGCTCTATTACCTTTTTATTTTATATTAGCGTGTATAATGTTACTGATTGGAGCTGGGGCCGGATGATTTTAAGCATGACAGGGTATGGAAGAGCGAAGACAGAAAACGATTCTTTATCCATAACCATTGAGATGAAAAGTGTGAATCATCGTTTTTTTGAATGCAGTATCCGATCACCTCGTCAACTGCTCATGTATGAAGACAGGATTAAAAAGATTATTCAGCAAAAGCTGCATAGAGGTAGAATAGAAGTATTTATCAGCCTTCAGGGTGAAGGAACCGTTAAAAGAACGATGACACCTAATTGGGATTTAATTGACCAATTCATGAATATATCTACTGAATTCAATAATAAGTACAGTGCGTTTGCAGAACCGGAGATGACTGATTTGCTTCATCTCGAACATATTATCTCTATTGATGAGAAGGAAGAAGTTAATGCCGATCTTGAGAAAATGCTGCTTGGTACGGTAGAAAAAGCTGCTTCTCGCTTGTCAAATATGCGGGAAACAGAAGGTGAGTTCCTAAAGAGCGATTTAACTGAGCATATTAAAAAATTTGATGCAGAGGTTGAGGATGTCAGGGAGCGTGCACCGGAAGTTGTTAAGCAATATAGCAGCCGTCTCAAACAAAAGCTTGAAGAAGCAGTTGGAGATATCTTTGATCCAAACAGGCTGTTAACAGAAGTAGCTTTATTTACAGATAAAGCAGACATACATGAAGAAGTTTCAAGGTTGAAAAGCCATATTGCACAATTTCTAGAATCATTGGAGGCAAGCGGTCCGATTGGAAGAAAGCTTGATTTTCTCATCCAGGAGATGAATCGGGAAACAAATACAATCGGCTCTAAAGCAAACGATGCAATAATTGCAAGAAAAGTTGTCGAGATGAAAACAATTCTTGAGAAAATGAAGGAACAGGTTCAAAATGTAGAATAATACAGTTTATGACAGTACATACAAGCATACACTAGGTAAGAGGGATGGAGGCTGCTTCAATGTCCATAAAGTTGATTAATATTGGATTTGGGAATATAGTTTCTGCTAATCGCATTGTTACCATTGTAAGTCCTGAATCTGCACCTATTAAAAGGATTATTCAGGATGCCAGGGACAAGGGTTCGCTTATAGATGCTACATATGGAAGAAGAACACGCGCAGTGATTATAACCGATAGTGACCATGTGGTTCTTTCAGCGGTACAGCCGGAGACCGTGGCTGCGAGGTTACATGACCGTGATGAGAGCGTGTTGGAAGGATAGGTGATTGTTTTGGAGGAAAAAGGGTTATTAATAGTTTTATCAGGTCCATCTGGAGTGGGGAAAGGTACAGTCAGAAAGGCGATTTTTTCTCAGCCGGATGTTGATTTTCAATATTCAATTTCAGCAACTTCCAGAAAACCTCGTGAGGGAGAAGTTGATGGGGTGGATTATTTCTTTAAATCAAAGGAACAATTTGAAGATATGATTGCCAATGATGAACTTTTGGAGCATGCTGAATATGTGGGAAATTATTATGGCACACCAATTGAATACGTTCGCCAAACGTTAAATGAAGGCAAGGATGTATTTCTTGAAATAGAAGTACAAGGAGCGCGTCAGGTTCGTGAGAAGTTTCCTGACGGTTTATTTATTTTCCTTGCTCCGCCAAGCCTTAAGGAGCTTGAAAATCGAATCGTAACAAGAGGCACGGAAACAGATGAGTTAATCCGTAACCGAATGAAAGCGGCTCGGGAAGAAATCGAAATGATGAATCTTTACGATTATGTAGTTGAAAATGATCGTGTAGAGCATGCGTGCGAGCGCATCAATGCAATCGTGGTGGCTGAACATCTACGCCGTGAACGAGTAGAAAAAAGATACAAAAAATTATTGGAGGATGATAAATAATATGTTATACCCATCTATTGACTCACTATTGACAAAAATTGATTCTAAATATTCTTTGGTATCCGTTGCAGCTAAACGTGCACGTTATATGCAGGAATCTGGAGAAAGCACAAAAATTGCA
Organism: Bacillus sp. z50; assembly: GCF_058313585.1. NCBI lineage: Bacteria > Bacillati > Bacillota > Bacilli > Caryophanales > Bacillaceae > Bacillus > Bacillus sp. z50. The sequence goes on along the minus strand of NZ_JBZFQL010000002.1, from coordinate 455,309 downwards.
AAGCCGGTATCTCATAAATATGTTGGAAAAGCGCTTGAGGAAATCCATTCTGGTGACTTAACGTATCGAGTGGTAACTGAAGGTCGTCAAGACTTTTAATAGGCAATGCTTTCGAAAAAACAACCTTACGATTGATAATAAGGTTGTTTTTTTTTGCTGGCTGATGATATGTTTTCGAATTATAGTAAAACATATTAGTGCAAATTTAATAGATAATATATGATATAAAAGATGTATATAAAGGAATTCTCAAGAATACCAGTTATGGAGTGATTAGATGCTTGATAATAAGAAGATACTTGTTTGTGTAACAGGAGGTATTGCTGTATACAAATCGGCCGCCTTAACAAGTAAACTTGTTCAGGCCGGTGCGCAAGTAAAGGTAATAATGAGTGAATCAGCAACTAAATTCGTGATGCCGTTAACTTTTCAGGCTTTATCCAAAAACGATGTTTATATAGATACATTCGACGAGAAAATCCCTGGTAAAATCGCACATATTGAGCTCGCTGACTGGGCGGATGTCATTCTGGTTGCACCTGCTACAGCCAATATTATAGGGAAATTGGCAAATGGAATTGCCGATGATATGATTTCAACTACCTTGCTGGCAGCAACGGCGCCTGTTATGATTGCCCCGGCTATGAATGTCCATATGTATCACCATAAAGCTGTACAGCGAAATATGGCGCAGCTACGGGAAGATGACTATTTATTTATGGAGCCTTCAGAAGGCTATTTAGCCTGTGGGTATGTTGGTAAGGGAAGGCTGGAAGAACCCGAAACAATTGTTGCTAATTTAGAAGATTTTTTTGCTGAAGAAAAGAAATCATTAAGTGGCAGAAAAGTCCTGATTACAGCTGGTCCAACCCGTGAACGAATCGACCCGGTACGTTATATATCCAATTTTTCGAGCGGTAAAATGGGATATGCTTTAGCGGAGGTGGCAAGAAGCATGGGAGCTGAGGTTACATTGGTGTCAGGCCCGGTGTCATTGGACGCTCCTGCAGGTGTCAAAGTAATTAAAGTAGAAAGTGCTTCCGAAATGTATGAAGCGGTAATGGATGTAATGGATGAGCAGCATATTATTATTGGTACAGCTGCTGTAGCTGATTATAAACCAGCTGTTTATGAGAATCAAAAGGTGAAGAAACAAGCAGGCGACAGTACGCTTGAACTGACTCGTACAAAGGATATTCTCCGAGAGGTTGGTAAGAGAAAAACAAACCAAATCTTGATAGGTTTTGCAGCTGAAACGAATGATTTGGATGAGTATGCAAAGAAAAAGCTGGTTAAGAAAAATGCTGATATGATTGTCGCTAATAATGTGACCCATGAAGGTGCCGGGTTCGGAACGGATACCAATATTGTTACCTTATATAAAAAGGATGGCAGTTTCAGAGAACTTCCTTTACTAAGTAAAGCTGAAGTTGCCAAAGAAATATTGAAAGAAATAGAATCACTGCAAGTAAATGAGGATCACTCTTTATGATAGCAGAAGTAATCGTAGATGTACCGGCCCAGCAAACGGACCGTCCATTCGATTATAAAATCCCGGAAAAATGGGCCGGCATTATTCGTGAGGGAATGCGAGTGACAGTTCCTTTTGGCCCAAGGAAGTTGCTTGGCTTCGTCGTAAGACTAAAGGAGCATACAGAAGTAAAGGGCTTAAAATCAATCAGCAGTTTATTAGATATTGAACCAGCGCTAAATAACGAATTATTGGATGTAGGACATTGGCTCGCGGATGAGACGATGTGTTTTAAAATATCAGCATTCCAGGCAATGCTTCCAGCAGCATTGAAAGCAAAGTATGAAAAACAAATCCGGCTTGCTCCAGGTAAGCAGACAAATGATCTCCCAATACAAATCCAGTATTTGTTCAGTAAAGCGGAAGCCGTCAGCTGGATTAAGATTCAAAATGACGAGCTTTTGTCCTGTATAAAGACTGAAATTGACAATGGAAATCTTGAAATTACTGTTCAGGTATCTGATAAAACAAAAATAAAAAAGCAAAAATATATAGCGTCATTGCTAACAAGGAACGAGTTGCTTGAACAATTAGACCACTTAAATGCGAATGCCAGCAATCAGAAAAAACTAGTATCCTATCTTGTAGAACATCCTGGAGAGCAATTGCTGGCAAAAGTGCTGGAAGAAACGAATATTAACAGTTCCTCTGCCATCAAACCTCTTGTTTCAAAAGGAATCGTTCAGATTACTGAGAAAGAGGAATATCGTAATCCATATGCGGAAGGCCAATTTACAAAGGATCAATGCCTGAAGTTAACAGATAACCAACAGGCAGCTATTAATCCGATTAAGTTAGCTATAAAGGAAAATCGAAATGAAAATTTCCTATTGTATGGTGTAACGGGAAGCGGCAAAACGGAAATCTATTTACAATCCATCAAGCAAATCGTAGATAAAGGGAAGGAAGCCATTGTTTTGGTGCCCGAAATTTCTTTAACACCCATGATGGTGACTAGATTTAAGCGACGATTTGGAGATTTGGTAGCCGTATTACATAGCGGCCTGTCTCATGGTGAAAAATATGATGAATGGCGCAAAATACAACGCGGAGAAGTTAAGGTTGTAGTTGGTGCCCGTTCCGCTGTATTTGCACCGTTTACTAATTTAGGTCTGATTATTATTGATGAGGAGCATGAGGGTAGTTATAAACAGGAAGAAACACCTCGTTATCATGCACGCGATGTAGCACTTAAACGGGCGGCCTATCACAATTGTCCGGTTGTCCTCGGCAGTGCTACACCGTCTCTGGAGAGTTTTGCAAGAGCGAAAAAAGGTGTATATACGTTGTTAACATTAAATAGCAGAGTAAACGATCAGGCTTTACCAGCTGTTTCAGTCGTTGATATGAGGGATGAAATGAGAGGGGGAAACCGCTCGATGTTCTCCGGCCTATTATTTGAAAAGCTGAAGGATCGTGTAGACAAAGGGGAACAGACTGTTCTCTTGTTAAATAAAAGAGGACATTCATCCTTTGTGATGTGCCGAAACTGCGGACTAGTAGTTACATGTCCAAATTGTGATATATCAATGACATATCATCGTGTTCAAGCGCTTATGAAATGCCATTATTGCGGTCTTGAAGAACGGGTTCCAGAGGTTTGTCCTGACTGCGGCAGTGACCATATCCGTTTTTTTGGTACAGGAACTCAAAAGGTTGAGGAAGAGCTGGGGAAATTGCTGCCGCATGCCAGAGTCATTCGAATGGATGTGGATACAACCAGACGCAAAGGAGCACATGAAGCGTTGCTGAAAAAATTCGAAGATGGACAAGCAGATATTCTTCTTGGTACGCAGATGATTGCCAAAGGCCTCGACTTTCCAAGAGTGACTTTGGTAGGGGTTCTTACTGCAGATACAATGCTGCACTTACCTGACTTCCGCTCATCAGAACGTACCTTTCAGCTACTAACGCAGGTCAGTGGGCGTGCCGGAAGACATGAATTGCCAGGCGAAGTGGTAATTCAAACCTATACTCCTGAACATTACAGCATTCAACTGGCATCAGAGCAGGATTATGACGATTTCTTTATGAGAGAGATGTTCTTACGGAAACAAAATGACTATCCTCCCTATTATTATATCGCGCTTTTAACAATTTCTCATGAAGATGTGATGAAAACGGTGGAAGCAGCCGAGAAAATAGCAGCATTTATTAAGCGGCAGGTAGGGCCGGAAACGGTTGTATTTGGACCATCTGCTTCCCCAATGTCTCGAATCAACAATAGATATAGGTACCAATGTCTGATAAAATACAAGCGGGAACCTAATCTAAGTACAATTTTAAAAAAATTGAATGAAACATATGGACGTAATGCCACCCAATCAGGGTTACAATTATCGATTGATGTCAATCCGTTCATTATGATGTAAATAGAAAGGCGGAAAAGAATAAGTGGCAGTATTACCTATAGTAAAACATCCGGATAAAATTCTTGAAACTCCCTGTAAAAAGGTTGAAGTTTTTGATCGTAAATTAGCGAAGTTACTTGATGATATGTACGACACAATGATAGACGCGGATGGCGTGGGATTGGCTGCGCCGCAAATCGGCAAAAATATTAGAGTAGCGATTGTTGATGTAGATGATGAGTCTGGAACATTTGAATTAATTAATCCGACAATTCTTTCCACGAAGGGTAAGGATCGTGATGTGGAGGGCTGTTTAAGTTTTCCCAATCTGTATGGAGAGGTTGAACGACCTGCATATGTTAAGATACAAGCACAGGATCGTCAGGGACGAACGTATATTTTAGAAGCTGAGGATTACTTGGCCAGAGCTATTCAACATGAAATGGATCATTTGGAAGGAATCTTATTTACTTCAAAAGTTGTGCGTTATATAAGTGAAGAAGAGTTAGAAGGGTATGAAGTAGAATGACTAGAATAATATTTATGGGAACACCTGATTTTTCTGTCGGTGTATTAGAACGTTTAATAAATGATGGATATGAAATCGTTGGTGTCGTAACCCAGCCTGACCGTCCGGTTGGACGGAAACGCATTTTGACACCACCTCCTGTAAAGGTGACAGCCGAGAAACATGGTATTCCAGTTCTCCAGCCAGAAAAAATTCGTGTGGATTCAGAAGTTGACAAGGTACTTGCTTTAAATCCAGACTTAATTGTTACCGCGGCATTTGGACAAATCCTGCCGAATCGTTTATTAGAGGCTCCAAAGTATGGTTGTATAAACGTTCATGCCTCCTTACTGCCTGAATTACGTGGTGGTGCACCTATTCACTATGCAATCATGCAAGGGAAAGAAAAAACAGGTGTAACCATTATGTACATGGTAGAAAAGCTGGATGCAGGTGACATGCTGTCAAAAGTAGAAGTTCCAATTGAGGAAACTGACCATACAGGCAGTTTACATGATAAATTGAGTAAAGCTGGTGCACAACTGGTTTCTGAGACCATTCCAAAATTATTGAATGGAGAAATCACTCCAATTAAACAAAATGAGGAAGATGCTACCTTCGCTTTCAATATTAAAAGAGAACAGGAATTAATCGATTGGGCACAAGGCGGAGAAGAGGTTTATAACCATATCCGCGGTTTACATCCATGGCCTGTAGCCTATACTTTGTTAAATGGAACAGTTTTAAAGGTTTGGTGGGGCGAAAAAGTGAAGACCGCCAAGCAAGGTAGTGCCGGTGAAGTGCTTGATATCGAAAAAGATGGTTTCGTTGTGAAGACAGGAAATGATACAGCAATCAAAATTACTGATTTACAACTAGCTGGTAAAAAGAGAATGACTGCTGAACAGATGCTCCGAGGTACTGCAATCATATCAACAGGAATGAAATTGGGAGAATAAAGAATGCCACAAAAAAAGAATGTAAGAGAAGTTGCGCTTGATATTCTGGTGTCTGTCGAAAAAAGCCAGGCATACAGTAATCTATCATTAAACCATGCCATAAAAGAAAATGAACTCTCCCCACAGGATGTAGGGTTGTTGACCGAGCTGACGTATGGAACGATACAACGGAAAATGACATTGGAATACTATGTTAAACCGTTTATCAAAAACCCTAAAAAGCTTCAATCCTGGGTGTTATTGCTCATTGAAATGACAGTTTTTCAAATGTTTTATCTTGATCGGGTTCCTGATCGGGCTGCTATCCATGAAGCAGTGGAAATTGCAAAAAAACGCGGCCATCGCGGAATTGCCTCATTGGTTAATGGTGTACTGAGGTCTATCCAACGTGAAGGAGTTCCATCATTGGATGACATAAAAGATCCCCTGGAAAAAATCTCAGTCTCAACAAGCCATCCATTATGGCTTGTAAGAAAGTGGGCAGAGGAATTTGGAGTGGCTAAAACCAAGGAAATGTGTGAGGAGAACTTGCACGCTCCTGTTCAAACCGGCAGAGTAAACCTGACGAAAATCAGCAGGGAAGAATTGATGGAAAAGCTGAAAAGCGAAGGATACATGGTTGAACCAAGTCTTTTAATAGAAGAAGGAATTCGCTGCCTCAAAGGTAATATGGCTTTGTCAGCAAGCTTTAAAGAAGGGCTTTTTAGTATTCAGGATGAGAGCTCCATGCTTGTGGCTTATGCTTTAGCACCGAAAGAAAATGATACGATTCTTGATAGCTGTGCGGCTCCAGGCGGGAAAACCATGCATATGGCAGAAAAGATGAACGATACCGGGCAAATTTACGCACTTGACCTTCATGCACATAAAACTAAATTAATTGATATGCAGGCAAAACGTCTTGGTTTATCGAATATTGTAACCAAACAAATGGATGCCAGAAAAACTCAAGAATTTTTTGAAACAGAGATGTTTGATAAAGTCCTTGTGGATGCTCCTTGTTCAGGACTAGGAGTGTTAAAGCGTAAACCGGATGCCAAGTATACAAAAAGCGAGAACGATTTGAGCGCGCTTGCGAAAATTCAATTTGATATTTTACATCAAGTATCCCAATTGGTAAAAAAAGGCGGTACAATAGTTTATAGTACTTGTACTGTTGGCAATGATGAAAATAATGATGTGATTGATGCGTTTATACAGGCGCATCCTGAGTTTGAAAAGGATCTTACCCTAAAGGAAAGAATGCCGGAACCGGTAAGACCTTATATAATGGATAATAGTTTGCAAGTACTACCTCAATATTTTGGAAGCGACGGATTTTTTATTGCTTCTATTCGAAAGAAGGCATAAGGAATGGAACAAACAACAGCTAAGGAAGTAAAGAAACAGGAGCAACTCCCATCTATATATTCCTTACAATTAGATCAACTGAAAGAATGGCTTGAAGAAAACGGAGAAAAAGCATTCCGGGCAACACAAATTTTTGAATGGTTATATGAAAAAAGGGTTTCTACTTATGAAGATATGACGAACCTTTCCAAAAATTTACGTACAAAATTGGAAGAATCATTTACATTAACCACTTTAAATACACTAATCAAGCAAACATCAAAAGACGGCACGATTAAATTCTTATTTGAATTGAAGGATGGTTATTCAATCGAGACCGTATTAATGCGCCATGATTATGGAAACTCAGTCTGTGTAACCACACAGGTTGGCTGCAGAATAGGCTGTACATTCTGTGCATCCACTCTGGGCGGGTTAAAGCGAAATCTTGAAGCAGGTGAAATTGTTGCACAGGTTGTAAAAGTGCAGCAGGCCCTTGATGAAACTAATGAGCGTGTTAGTTCCGTAGTAATCATGGGTATCGGGGAACCATTCGATAACTATGATAATATGATGGGATTCTTACGAATCATTAACCATGATAAAGGGTTAAATATCGGAGCGCGTCATATAACGGTTTCAACTAGCGGAATCATTCCTAAAATATATAAATTTGCAGATGAAAAATTACAAATTAATTTTGCGATTTCCCTGCATGCGCCAAACACTGAGCTTCGCAGTAAGCTTATGCCTATTAACAGAGCCTACAAGCTTCCGCAGTTAATGGAAGCTGTTAAGTATTATGTTGAAAAAACGGGCAGAAGGATTACATTTGAATATGGTCTCTTTGGTGGTGAAAATGACCAAGTAGAGCATGCGCTTGAACTTGCGGCACTTATCAAGGATATAAAATGCCATGTGAATTTAATACCGGTCAACTATGTTCCAGAACGGGATTATGTCCGGACACCAAGAGAGCAAATCGATCTGTTTGAAAAAACATTGAAGGATCAAGGCATTAATGTTACTACGAGAAGAGAGCAAGGGCATGATATTGATGCGGCTTGCGGACAACTAAGAGCAAAAGAGAGGAAAGAAGAGACGAGGTGATGGGATGAAGGCAGTTTTTAGGACAGACCGGGGCAAGGTGAGAATCCATAATGAGGATCAGGGCGGTATATTTTACAAGGAAAATTCTCAAATGGTTTTTGCTGTCATTGCCGATGGAATGGGTGGTCACAAAGCTGGTGATGTAGCAAGTGAAATGGCTGTTTCCAAACTAAAAGAAGCATGGGAAACCGAGTTGCAGTCTGATTCACCAAGTTCAATCGAATTGTTTTTGGAGGAGCAGGTTAAAAGGGTTAACCATGAAATTTTTGAGCACTCCATGGCACACGAGGAATGTGAAGGAATGGGGACAACAATAGTTGGCGTAGTTTGTACAGACAAATCAGCCACCATTGTGAATGTTGGAGATTCGAGATGTTATCTGCTGAATGATAGTGGGTTTAAACAAGTAACTGAAGACCATTCCCTGGTTAATGAGCTTGTCCGTTCCGGTCAAATATCTAAAGAAGACGCCGCACATCATCCTAGAAAAAATGTCATCCTTCGCGCTCTTGGAACAGAAAATAGTGTGGATGTAGATATTAAAACAATCAGTTTTGAGGAAGGGGACCGTCTGTTATTATGCTCAGACGGCCTCTCTGATAAACTATCTGAAACTGAAATAGAAACCATTATTACAGGCAATGATTCTTTAGACCATATTGCAGATACATTTATTCAAAAAGCTAATGAAAACGGAGGAGAAGATAATATAACTCTAGTAATCCTTCTGCACAGCTTTGAAAGTGAAAGAGGGTGAGTTATATGTTGACCGGCAAACGAATTAGCGATAGATATAAAATCCTCCGTATGATTGGCGGAGGCGGTATGGCTAATGTTTATCTGGCAAGAGATATGATTCTTGATCGTGATGTAGCATTAAAAATTCTTCGTATGGACTTTTCCAACGATGAGGAATTTATCAGGCGCTTTCATAGGGAGGCACAATCAGCCACAAGCCTGACTCACCCAAACATTGTTAGTATTTATGATGTTGGAGAAGAAGGCGATATATATTATATTGTGATGGAATTTGTCGATGGTATGACCTTAAAGCAATATATCCAAGCCTATTCGCCAATTCCGGTTGAGAAAGCCTTGGATATTATGAAACAAATTACATCAGCGGTCACACATGCCCATCAGAACCATATTGTACATAGAGACATTAAGCCGCATAATGTATTAATTGATCATGACGGCAATGTGAAAATCACTGACTTTGGGATTGCAATGGCTCTTAGTGCAACGTCCATAACTCAAACGAACTCTGTTCTTGGGTCGGTTCATTATTTGTCTCCTGAACAAGCAAGAGGCGGTATGGCGAATAAAAAGTCCGATATCTATTCTTTGGGGATAGTGATGTTTGAATTACTTACAGGCCGATTACCTTTTTCCGGTGAGTCTGCTGTTTCGATTGCCCTGAAGCATCTGCAATCAGAGACACCGTCTCCAAGACGATGGAATCCAGCTATACCTCAAAGTGTGGAAAATATTATCCTAAAGGCAACCGCAAAGGATTCATTTCACCGATATTCGAGTGTGGAGGAAATGGAACAAGACATAGAAACGGCCTTGAATCCAGACAGATTAAATGAAAGCAAATTTATCATCCCAAGTGATGATGACGCGACAAAAGCGATTCCGATTATTACAAACGATGAAATGTTTGGAAATCATGATGAGACGAAAATCCTGACTCTGGACGAAGATACCGTGATGATGGAACCAGCGGAACAATCAAGCGGTAAAAAGGGATTGTTAAAAAACAAAAAGCAAAAACAAAAGCAAAAGAAAGATAAAACAAAAAAGCAAAAGCAACAGCCTAAGAAAAAGAAAAAATGGCCTAAAATAATTGGGGTTATTTTAGCCAGTCTAATTTTGATTGCTGTTCTGGCTGTCTTGTTTTTGCCGGGAATGCTCGCAGCAAAGGATGTTAAAGTACCTGATGTAAGGGATGAACAATTGGAAAACGCTCTGTCGACTCTAATTGAGCAAGGTTTTGAAATCGGTGAGACGGTTGAAAAGCCTGATGAAGAAATCGCCGCGGGAAATGTTATAAACACTGATCCTGAAGCAGGTGATACCGTTAAGGAAGGTTCAGTTATTAATGTATTTTTCAGCAGTGGCAAAGAGCAGGTAGAAGTTCTCGATTATGAGGATCGGAATTATGAAGATATTAAATCACTCATTGAGGGTTTCGGATTCAAAGATATTGAGATAGAGCGGGTAAATGATGATTCAGAAGTAGGGACTGTACTTGAACAGGATCCTAGGCAAGGGGATGAGGTCATCCCATCGGAAACCATTTTGAAATTAACGCTAAGCAGCGGCCCAGCCAAAATCACCCTGAAAGATTTAACGGATTACAACCAGAGAGCACTGGATGATTATGAGGCTGATACCGGGTTAAAGATTACAATCGCAAAAGAGGAGTACAGTTCGAAAATTAAAGAGGGACAAGTCATTTCCCAGGAACCGGCTGCCGGCACTGCTGTTGAGATTGGGTCGGAAGTCAAAGTAACAGTTTCAAAAGGAGAAGAAGAAATTCCTCCTAAGGTTATGAGTAAAGAGGTTACCATAACGTATGATGAAGAATTAGCCGGTGTGCCACAAACCGTGACCATCCTAATTGAGGACTTAAATAACAATATGACAGAACCTGTTGAAACGTTTGAAATGACTTCAACTGTCAAAAAAACGTTGCAATTTACAATCCCGCATGATGGAAAAGCAGGGTATAAGATTATAAAGGATAACAGTGTTTATGATGAGGGCGTTATTAGTTATTCGGATAGTTAACTTTGAAGGAGGGAACATATGCCTGAAGGAAAAATTATTAAAGCACTGAGCGGCTTTTATTATGTGGCGGATGAAGGTCAAATCATTCAATGCAGAGGCCGAGGTGTTTTCAGAAAACAAAAGGTAACTCCGCTTGTTGGAGATACAGTTATTTATCAAGCGGAAAATCCAACAGATGGATATATAATGGAAATTAAAGAACGCCAAAATGAATTGGTACGTCCTCCTATTTCAAATGTGGATCAAGCGATTCTCGTATTTTCCGCTGCAGAACCGGATTTCAGTACGAGTTTATTGGATCGATTTTTAGTTTTGGTTGAATCGAAGAATATTGCTCCAATTATTTGTATCAGTAAAATGGATTTACTGGAACCTGAAGATGAAAAAAGGATTCATGAATATGCCGATCAGTACAGGGCAATTGGCTATGATGTTATATTAACGTCTTCCTTGGAAGAAGCAGGAGTATCAGAGTTAATGCCTTTCTTGAGGGGGAAAATCTCAGTATTTGCAGGACAATCCGGAGTAGGCAAGTCTTCTTTGTTGAATGTGCTTGATCCTTCTCTTAATTTGAAAACTAATATCATTTCCTCCCATTTGGGCAGGGGGAAGCATACAACAAGACATGTGGAGCTTATTGACCTTGGTGATGGGTTATTAGCTGACACACCTGGTTTTAGTTCGCTTGAATTTACTGAAATTGAAGCAGAGGAGCTGCCAGGCTGTTTCCCTGAAATCAGGGAAAGAAGCTCAGAATGCAAATTTAGAGGCTGCTTGCATGTAAAAGAGCCAAAATGTGCTGTAAAGCATGGTGTTGAAATTGGGGAAATCCAGAAATATAGATACGAGCATTATTTGCAGTTTCTGGAGGAAATAAAAGATAGAAAGCCGAGGTATTAACGATGGTTAAAATTGCTCCATCCATATTATCAGCTGATTTTTCGAAATTGGGAGAGGAAATACGGGATGTAGAAAGAGGGGGAGCAGATTGGATTCATATCGATGTTATGGATGGTCATTTTGTTCCTAATATAACGATTGGTCCACTTATTGTTGATTCTGTACGCCCCATCACTAAATTAACGCTTGATGTTCATCTCATGATTGAAAATCCTGACCAATATATTGAAGCATTTGCAAAGGCCGGTGCTGACTATATAACAGTTCATGCGGAAGCCTGTACACACTTGCATCGTACGATCCAATTAATTAAATCCTATGGGGTTAAGGCAGGGGTAGTATTAAATCCAGGGACGTCACCTGCCGTTTTGGAATATATTTTGGATGATCTTGATATGGTCCTCTTAATGTCGGTCAATCCTGGCTTTGGTGGACAAGCCTTTATTCCAAGTGTCCTTGATAAAATTGAGCAGGTGGATAAAATGATCAAAGAAAAAGGCTTGTCTATCGAAATTGAGATTGATGGCGGTGTAAATGAGGAAACTGCCAAGTTGTGCATTGAAAAAGGTGCAACAGTTCTTGTGGCAGGTTCGGCTATATATAATAAGGATGATAGAAAGAAAGCAATCGCTGCCATTCGTGGGGAATAATTTTGTGTGAGTTTTTTCCCTGTTATAAATTCAGTTAGAAGAGCAGTTTATGTGGTCTATAAATGATTCTAAGTCTATTAGCCAGATCATTGTAAGTATAAAAGAAGTGAGCAGGATTTGTATACCAGGGGGAAACCGATCTGGTATCTGAATTAGTAAAGAATCATATAATAAAAAAGTAAAGGGTTGTCCATTCGCTAAAAGAGGATAACCCTTTTTTTGTGAAAATAAGTAAAGGAGCTGACTTTATGGAAATAAATATCGTCGCAGGCGGTCCTGATATATATATTCCGGATTTAAGGAAGTTAAATAGCAAAGAGATGATTTGGGTTGGTGTTGATCGGGGCTCGCTACAAATTTTAGAGGCGGGTATTCATCTACATAGTGTGTTTGGTGATTTCGATTCAATCTCTAAGGATGAGCTCAACCGTGTACGAGAGCACAGTGAACACTTTTATGAGTATCCTCCTGAAAAAGATGCTACCGACCTGGAATTAGCTCTTGAATGGGCTTATAAGCAAGTGCCGGACAGAATCACGATTTATGGGGCAACGGGCGGCAGAATGGACCATACATTGGCCAATATCATGATGCTTGCAGATGAGAAGCATATGAAAGAAGGAATTCCTACAAGAATAGTGGATCGTAACAATGAGATCAGACTTTTTAAACCTGGTTCCTATGTATTGGATGAGACTGAGTTTAAATACATATCGTTTATACCAATAACAGAAGAAATAGAGGGAATCACCCTTGTAAACTTTAAATATCCATTATCAAATGTCACTCTTTACCGTGGCCGGACATTATCGGTTAGCAATGAATTAAATTTTAAAACTGGTACTTTTTCGTTTTTGAAAGGCATATTATTGGTGGTAAGAAGCAGAGATTGATTTATGTGTTGGAATTTTTACTATATAAATGAAAATGTATAATGAGAACCGGGCAGAGCTAAGGAGGGACACAATGAAATTTTATACAATTAAATTGCCCCGCTTTTTGGGAGGAATCGTCAAGGCGATGTTGGGAGCTTTTAAGAAAGGATAATTAAATATATGGCACCCTGTAAAAGGGTGTTTTTCTTATGTTTAATTTAATTCTTTATAAAATTTTTGTCTTAGGCTAAGTCCTGGAAATTATAAAAATTTTCCTTCGGTGGTTTTATTTTCATAAAAATATTCAAGAACACAAGACTAAACAGGGGTTATGATGGGAAAAATAAACAAGCATCCTTTAAAAGGATGCTTGTTTTCGTTTATTATACGCGTTCAACTTTACCAGATTTTAACGCTCTTGTAGAAACGTATACTCTTTTCGGTTTTCCGTTAACAAGAATACGAACTTTTTGAACGTTAGCTTTCCATGTACGTTTGTTAGCGTTCATGGCATGAGAACGATGGTTTCCGGAAGTTGTTTTTCTGCCGGTAATAACACATTTGCGTGACATAGCCCAATTCCCTCCTTACTGCCTATATTAATCATTTCTTTTTTAGTCGGTCTCTTCAAAAGATACTTTAATAATTTAACATACCTATCGCTATAATGCAATACAATTGAAAGGGTCTTTCAAGAAAAAAACCTTGACATACTATTTTATCTTTGATTAATTGGAAAAGGATAAAGGCTTTCCATTCAAAAGTGATTATAGTAAAATGGATTCTAGCTATGGTTACTATAAAGGGGGAACAAACATGTCCATTGAAATGAGTACAAAATACGGACAAATAGATATTTCTAATGATGTATTAGCAATCATTGCTGGTGGAGCAGCCGTAGATTGTTACGGGATCGTCGGTATGGCTTCAAAACATCAGATTAAAGACGGAATCAGTGAGATACTGCGTAAAGAGAACTTTTCCAAAGGAGTCGTAGTCAGACAGGTTGAAGATGAATTACATATTGATATGTATATCATTGTAAGCTACGGAACAAAAATTTCCGAAATAGCTCATAATGTTCAATCTAAGGTTAAATATACATTAAGCCAAACTGTTGGACTTTCGGTAGAATCCGTTAATATCTTTGTTCAAGGGGTTCGTGTTACGAATCCGTAATTTAAGGAGGAAATTTGAGTGGCTATAACATCTATTGACGGCAAAAGATTCGCCGAAATGGTCATACAGGGTGCGAACAGGCTGTCTGCCAACGCTAAATTAGTTGATTCATTAAACGTATTTCCTGTGCCTGATGGTGATACAGGAACAAATATGAATCTTTCCATGACATCAGGTGCTAAAGAAGTGAAAAATAATGTACAGGACCATATTGGTAAGGTTGGTTCTTCTTTAGCTAAAGGATTGTTGATGGGAGCGCGTGGAAACTCAGGCGTTATTTTATCCCAATTATTCAGGGGATTTGCAAAAAATATTGAGCCAAAAGCGACCATTGATGGTAAAGAATTTGCTTTGGCATTTGAAGCTGGTGTAGAAACTGCCTACAAAGCGGTTATGAAACCTGTTGAAGGAACGATCCTGACGGTTGCTAGAGAAGCATCAAAAGCAGGCCTTGCAGCTTCTGAAACGGAAACAAATATCATTGCAATTATGGAAGCTATTTTGAAAGAAGCTAAAGCTTCATTAAAACGTACTCCAGATTTATTGCCAGTGCTTAAAGAAGTAGGCGTAGTAGATAGTGGTGGTCAGGGATTAGTTTTCGTTTATGAAGGATTTCTGGCTGAATTAAAAGGTGAAAAGCTTGCTGAAACACCTGAATCCATGCCTAAGATGGATGAGCTTGTAAAAGCAGAGCATCATATCAATGTTCAGGGACATATGAAAACAGAAGATATCGAATTTGGATATTGCACAGAGTTCATGGTCCGTTTTGAACCTGAAAAGATTGCTGAGAATCCTTTCAATGAAGAGCAGTTCAGAAATGACTTGAGCCAGTACGGTGATTCCCTGCTTGTCATTGCAGATGATGATATCGTAAAAGTCCATGTTCATGCAGAAAATCCTGGGAACTGTTTAAATTACGCTCAACAATACGGCAGCTTGATTAAAATCAAAATCGAGAATATGCGTGAACAGCATTCAACGATACTAAATGAAACTGCGAATGACTTACGAGAAACTGCACCTGTAAAAACAGAGAAGAAAGATTTTGGTGTAGTAGCGATTGCTATGGGCGAAGGAATTGCTGATTTGTTCAGAAGCATCGGTGCAGATGTGGTGATTGAAGGCGGACAAACTATGAACCCTTCAACTGAAGATATCGTAAAAGCAATTGAATCTGTTAATGCAGATCATGTATACATCCTTCCAAATAATAAAAATATTATTATGGCAGCTGAACAGGCTTCCGATGTAATGGAAAAGGCTGTTACAGTGATTCCAAGTAAGACGATACCTCAAGGGTTAACTGCCTTGTTGTCCTTTAATCCTGCTGCTTCAGCAAGCGAGAATGAAGGTATAATGAAAGACGCGCTGGAGAGTGTTATAACAGGACAAGTTACGTTTGCGGTACGTGACACAAACATTGAAGGTCTTGAAATCGAGAAAAACGACTATATGGGCCTAATTGATGGTAAGATAAAAGTGAAAAACAAGGATAGAGTGGAAGCGGCTAAACAGGTGCTTGAAAACATTCTGGATGATGCTGAAATCTTAACGATTCTTTATGGTGAAGAGAGCTCACAGGATGAAGTGGACCGTCTAGTTCAATACTGTGCGGATAGCTACCCAGAAGTAGAAGTTGAAGTGCATAACGGAAAACAGCCGTTGTACTCCTATATTTTTGCTGCTGAATAAAAAGCATATATAAATCATCACATTAATAGAAGGGGGATACCCCTTCTATTTCAGTATGTAAAGATTTTTTTTGATTTTACTGGGAGAGGATTAGAAATGAAATATAAAAGTGGATTTGATATAATCGGCCCAATCATGGTTGGTCCTTCCAGTTCTCATACGGCTGGGGCTGCACGAATAGGACGGGTGGCGAGAAGCCTGTTTAATAGAAAGCCTAAATGGGCGATTATTTCATTTTATGGTTCATTTGCCAAAACGTACAAGGGACATGGAACCGATGTCGCCATTGTGGCTGGGTTATTAGATTTCGATACTTCGGATACACGTCTTATTCAATCTCTTGACATAGCAAAAGAGCAGAACATAGAAATCACATTTGTAGAAGAAGATGCTGTAACTGATCATCCAAATACAGCCAGAATTAGAATGGGCGATGATACCGGAGAAATGGAATTAGTCGGCATTTCGATAGGCGGTGGAAAAATAGAAATACTTGAACTGAATGGGTTTGAATTACGTTTATCAGGCCATCACCCGGCCATTTTAGTTGTACACGACGATCGTTTCGGAGCTATAGCAAGTGTTTCTAATGTCCTAGCCAAGCATGAAATTAATATTGGTCATATGGAAGTATCGCGAAAAGATGTAGGAAAAATGGCTCTAATGACAATTGAGGTCGATCAAAATATCGGTGATGATATAGTAGAGGAAATTTCATTGCTGAATCATGTGACACAAGTTACAAAAGTTTCAGATTAAAAGCAGACTACCCTTTATTAGGAGGTTACTGTATGTTTCGCAATGTTGCCGAATTAGTTAAACTTGCTGAAAATAAAGGTGAGAAGATATTTGACATGATTCAGCAGGGAATGAAGTGCATCGTCATATCAAAGGAAACGCTTATCAGGCAGATGAATCAAATTCTAGCCGTTTTGGAACAAGCTATCGAAAGAGGATGGGATGACATTCGTTCTCATATACGGTTTAGCATCCTCTGTGATGAAAGAATTAAAGCAATGGTTAACATCATACAAATGTTGCCGATATCATTGCATGAAACAGCTCAAGGTGGATTAGCTGCTACACCAACGTGCAAAGAAATAAATGAAAAATACTTAGGATTTCAAAGGATATAAAATGAGTAGACTAAATGATTTATCAGTAGATACAGTAAAGGGGATAGGACCTGAATCCGCTCTGCAGCTTAATAATCTTGGCATTTATACAGTTGCGGATTTGCTTGAATATTTTCCGTATCGCTATGAAGATTTTCGAATTAAAGATATCGTGGAAGCAGCCCATGATGAACGTCTAACGATTGAGGGTGTTATTCAATCAGCCCCAAATTTAACCTATTTCGGACGAAAAAAATCCCGCTTAAATGTTAAACTTTTAACGGGACGCCACATTATTACTGTTACATTCTTCAATCAACCCTATATGAAAAACAAATTAAAACTGAATGAAACGATAACGGTAACAGGGAAATGGGATAAAAACCGTTTAACCCTGACGGCATCTGAATATAAACTGGGTTCAGAGGCGAGGGAACAGGAATTTGAACCAGTTTATCATACAAAAGGTGATATCTCTGTCAAATCACTGCGCAAATGGATTAAAAATGCGTATCTTGCTCATAGAGAAGATCTTGTAGAAATTTTACCTGAACATTATCTTACCCAATATAAATTACCGGAAAGAGGTCTTGCTTTACGTTACTTGCATTTTCCTCAGAACGCCGCTGAAGTAAAGCATGCACACAGGAGATTTGTCTACGAGGAATTTTTATTGTTTCAAATTAAAATGCAGGCCCTTAGGAAAGTTAAAAGGGAAAATTCAAATGGACAGTCTCATATGTACGATAATACGAAATTGAAGAAGTTTATCGCTTCTTTACCATTTGAGCTGACAGATGCTCAAAAAAAGGTCGTAAATGAAATTGCGCAGGATTTACGGTCTCCTTATCGTATGAATCGACTGCTCCAGGGGGATGTTGGTTCTGGAAAAACGGTAGTGGCAGCAATCCTTCTTTATGCTGTAGTGACTGCCGGGTATCAAGGCGCCTTAATGGTACCGACTGAAATTTTGGCAGAGCAGCATGCCAATTCCCTGTTTGAACTTCTGCAGCCCTTTGGTGTAAATGTAGCTCTGCTAACATCGAGTGTGAAGGGAAAACGCCGGAGAGAAATGATGGAGATGCTTGAACAAGGTGAAATCGATATATTAATAGGAACACATGCTTTAATACAAAAGGATGTTAATTTCAAAAACCTCGGCCTTGTCATTACAGATGAACAACATCGGTTTGGTGTGGAGCAACGTCGTATATTGAGGGAAAAAGGGGAGAGTCCCGATGTATTATTCATGACCGCTACGCCTATTCCCAGAACTCTTGCGATAACGGTGTTTGGTGAAATGGATGTATCAATCATTGATCAAATGCCATCTGGAAGGAAAAAGATAGAAACGTATTGGGCCAAGCATAATATGTTAGACAGAATTCTGGCATTTATGAGCAAGGAATTGGACAATGGACGGCAGGCATATGTGATTTGTCCACTGATTGAGGAATCAGAAAAGCTGGATTTGCAAAATGTATTGGATGTTCATACGGCTATGACACAGTATTTTAGCCCGAAATATTCTGTTGGGCTTATGCATGGTAAGCTCCATTCAGATGAAAAGGATGAAATCATGCGCGGTTTCGGAAATAATGATATTCAAGTCCTCGTATCAACGACCGTCGTGGAAGTGGGGGTGAATGTTCCTAATGCGACTGTGATGGTGATTTATGATGCCGAAAGATTTGGTTTGTCGCAGCTTCATCAATTAAGAGGCCGTGTAGGACGGGGTGCAGAACAATCCTATTGTATCTTAATAGCAGACCCAAAAACAGAGGTGGGAATTGAACGGTTGAATGCAATGTGCGATACAACTGATGGTTTCGCATTGAGTGAGAAGGATTTAGAGTTAAGAGGACCAGGGGACTTTTTTGGCAGAAAGCAGAGTGGGGTACCTGAATTTAAGATAGCAGACATGGTGCATGACTACCGCGCGCTTGAAACGGCCAGGAAGGATGCTGAAGAATTAATTTCCGGAAATGAATTCTGGACTGACGAAAAGTATAAATATCTAAGAGATTATCTGGCTGGCTCTGGGGTTCTAGAGGGAGAGAAATTAGATTGATTAACAGATTGCATGATAACCCGAAAAATTCTTGCAATCTGGTTTTTTAAATTATATACTACTATTAGTACCTAGTCATAATACTTCGGAAGGTGAAGGTTTTTGAAAAGAAACAAGAAGGATAGACAAGCTATATTAAAGGATATGATACAGGATAATCCTTTTATTACCGATGAGGAATTGGCTGAACAATTAAAGGTTAGTATCCAAACGATTCGTCTGGATCGCCTCGAACTATCCATCCCGGAATTGAGAGAAAGAATAAAGTCTGTCGCCGAGAAAAGAATGACAGACGAGATTAAATCTTTACCTGTTGATGAAATAATCGGGGATATTATTGATCTTGATTTAGATCACAGTGCTATTTCCTTGTTGGATATAAAACCTGAACATGTATTTAAGAGAAATAAAATAGCCAGAGGGCATCATTTATTCGCACAAGCCAATTCATTGGCCGTTGCGGTAACTAATGAGGAACTGGCGTTAACAGCAAAAGCTGCCATCCACTTCACAAAATCTGTGTATGAAGGCGATCGTGTGATTGCCAAAGCCAAGGTTATTGAAGTGGATAACGATAAAGGAAGATCCCTGATTACTGTGCATAGCTATGTAGGTAAGGAGCTTGTATTTAAAGGGGAGTTTTCCATGTACCGAACGACTACAGAGAAAAAGGATGAACAAGAATGAAAATTGCATTAGATGCTATGGGTGGAGACCACGGACCAAAAGAGTCTGTGAAAGGCGCAGAAAAAGCGATTAAATCTTTCCCGGAACTAGAAATTATGCTTATTGGCGATGAAGCTGAAATTAAAAAGCATTTAACTTCAGATGAACGGATAACCATTATCCATACGAATGAGGTTATAACTGGTGATGATGAACCGGTAAGAGCCGTGCGAAGAAAGAAAAATGCCTCTATGGTACTTGCTGCTCAGTATGTAAAAGATGGACAGGCCGATGCGTGCATCTCAGCAGGAAATACGGGAGCTCTAATGGCCGCAGGTCTCTTTGTGGTTGGAAGAATTGATGGAATTGATCGACCTGCACTTAGCCCAACATTACCGACAATTGATGGAAAAGGATTTGTTCTGTTGGATGTGGGAGCCAATGCTGATGCGAAGCCGGAGCATCTTTACCAATATGGCTTGATGGGGTCTGTTTATGCTGAGAAGGTCCGCAATATTGAAAAACCGCGAGTTGGTTTATTGAATATTGGTACCGAGGATAAAAAAGGAAATGAGCTTACCAAGCAAGCATTTGCTTTATTGAAGGATGCTGACTTTAATTTTATCGGTAATGTGGAAGCTCGGGATTTGTTAAATGGAGTAGCTGATGTTGTCGTAACCGACGGGTTTACCGGAAACATGGTTTTAAAAACAACTGAAGGTACGGCTTCTGCTTTATTTAAAATGTTAAAAGAAGCGATGATGGTCGATCTAAAGAGCAAACTGGCCGCAGCTGTTTTAAAGCCAGGGTTTAAAGAACTGAAAAATAAGCTGGATTACTCTGAATACGGTGGTGCAGGTCTATTTGGATTAAAAGCTCCTGTCATAAAAGCACATGGTTCCTCAGATGCAAATGCATTCTATAATGCCATTCGTCAGGCGAAAATCATGGTAGAACATCATGTTGCAGAAACGATTCATGAGGCAATAAAATAAACGAAGAAAAGGGAACGAATGTAAGGGGACGAATAGTAAGGGGGATATGATGACTAAATTTGCTTTTATTTTTCCGGGTCAGGGCTCACAAACTGTAGGTATGGGAAAAGATGCTTACGACAATTATCAAAATGTGAAAAATCTCTTTTTAAAAGCAGATGAATGCTTGGCTGAAGAGTTCAGTAAGCTTATTTTCGAAGGACCGCAAGAGAAATTGACACGTACATACAATGCTCAGCCGAGTCTGTTAATTACAAGTTTAGCGCTTCTTAGCGTATTTCGTGAAATGTCTGATTTAAAACCTGATTATATGGCAGGCCACAGCCTGGGTGAATATACGGCTTATGCTGCAGCTGGGTCCATTCAATACGAGGATGCGGTAAAACTCGTACGAAATCGAGGCTTATATATGGAGCAGGCTGTTCCATCTGGGATAGGCACGATGAGTGCTATTCTTGGTATGGATGAGTCAAGTCTAGAAGAAGTAACGAAAACGATAACGAATCAAGGTGAACCTGTACAATTAGCAAACTTAAATTCCCCAGGCCAAATTATTATCTCTGGAACAATGGATGGGGTAAGATTGGCAGGAGAGCTTGCAAAGGAAAAAGGAGCAAAGAGAGTGCTTCCCCTGGAAGTCAGCGGTCCTTTTCACTCTTCGTTGATGAAACCCGCAGCGAGTAAGCTTGCGGATACACTCAATACAATAGAAATTAGGACTCCTGATTATCCAATCATATCGAACTATACGGGAACCCTAGCTGGAACAGGTAATGAAATAAAAGACAGTCTGGTCAAACAGCTGTATTCTCCAGTGAAATGGCAGCAATCTGTTGAGTATATGATTCATGAAGGTGTGACAACCTTTATCGAATTTGGTCCTGGAACTGTTCTTTCAGGCCTAGTTAAGAAAATCAACCGCGGTGTTAAAGTATACTCAGTCAAAGATATTGAATCATGTAAAAATGTGGTCAGTTCACTTGATGCGGAGGTTAAAGCAAATGGGTAAATTGGATGGGAAAATTGCGCTTGTGACGGGCGCATCTAGAGGAATCGGTCGTGCCATTGCTATTGCTCTGGCAAAAGAAGGGGCTTCAGTTGCTGTTAATTATGCCGGGAACAGCGAAAAAGCTGAAAATGTTGTTAAAGAAATAACGGAGATTGGCAGAGAAGCAATATCCATCCAGGGGGATGTGACAAATGCTGAGTCTGTTACTGATATGGTGAAAATTGTAACTGAAAAATTTGGCAAGATTGATATTTTGATAAATAATGCAGGAATCACACGTGACAATTTGTTGATCCGTATGAAGGAAGATGATTGGGATTCTGTCATCAATACAAACTTAAAAGGTGTTTTCCTTTGTACAAAAGCTGTATCCAGGCAAATGATGAAGCAAAGGCAGGGACGGATTATTAATATTTCGTCTGTGGTGGGTGTGAGCGGAAATGCCGGTCAGGCCAATTATGTAGCTGCTAAATCAGGAGTCATAGGGTTAACCAAAACATCGGCTAAAGAATTGGCAACACGTGGGATTACTGTAAATGCGATTGCCCCTGGATTTATTGAAACAGATATGACCAATGCATTAACGGAGAATGTTGGAGAGCAAATGTTGAAGCAAATACCATTGGGCCGATTTGGTAAGCCGGAAGACGTGGCTAAAACAGCTGTTTTCCTGGCTGCGGAAGATTCCGGATATATTACTGGCCAAACGATTCATGTCGATGGCGGAATGGTTATGTAATAACTCAAAGATTGAATATGTCGATTAACCCTTGTACAATATACTAGATGCAATCTTGAAGGGAGGTGAAGTTGTGTCAGACGTATTAGAGAAAGTATCTAAAATAATCGTAGATCGCCTTGGTGTAGATGAATCCGAAGTAACACTTGAAGCTTCTTTTAAAGATGATCTTGGTGCTGATTCCCTTGATGTTGTGGAATTGGTTATGGAACTTGAAGATGAATTCGGTATGGAAATTTCAGATGATGATGCTGAAAAAATTTCAACAGTTGGCGATGCTGTGAACTACATAAAAAGCCAAAACTAATTAGTTCTTATGAAAAGCTCCGTATAAATACGGGGCTTTTCATGCTATTATAATAAAAGCCTGTATATATCAAAGAATTTCGTTATCAATTTGTACCTTTTCCAATTCTTTGGATTTATATATACTAAAATGTGAGAAACTTTTTAGTCAGATTTAGCAGGGGGTCAATATGCAGAAGAGTAAAAGAAAGATAAACAATGATGCAGATTTTATCGCATTTCAGGATCGGCTTGGTGTTTCATTTGAAAACATCAATTTATTAAAACAAGCATTTACACATTCATCCTATGTGAATGAGCATCGTCGCAAGCCATATGAAGATAACGAACGATTGGAATTTTTGGGGGATGCGGTATTGGAATTGACTGTATCACAATTTTTATACAAAAAATTCAATACGATGAGTGAAGGAGAATTAACAAAGCTTAGAGCTGCTATCGTTTGTGAGCCTTCACTTGTTAAGTTTGCCACTGAATATTCCTTTGGTCCTTTAATATTACTTGGAAAAGGGGAAGAAATGACTGGAGGAAGGGAACGTCCGGCTCTTCTGGCAGATGTCTTTGAGGCTTTTATCGGGGCATTATATTTAGACCAGGGGTTAGATGTCGTAATTGAGTTCCTCAAAAAATCAGTCTATCCAAAAATAGATAACGGTGCTTTTTCTCATGTGATGGATTTTAAGAGCCAGTTACAGGAATTGGTTCAGAAAGACGGAATTGGTACATTGGAATACAAAATTCTTAATGAAAAAGGTCCTGCACACAACAGAGAATTTATCGCCAGAGTATCCTTGAATGGGAAGGAATTTGGAGCAGGTAAGGGCAAATCGAAAAAAGAAGCAGAACAACATGCTGCGCAGCAAGCATTGATGCACTTGCAGAAAAGCAGTAAATAAATGATTAAAAGGCAGTTGGGTACCATGTCAGAAGATAAACAATTGTTTTTGAAACGATTGGATATAGTAGGTTTCAAATCTTTTGCTGAACGCATTTCCGTTGAATTTGTTTCGGGCGTAACTGCTGTAGTAGGTCCGAATGGAAGCGGAAAAAGCAATATCACAGATTCAATCCGTTGGGTGTTGGGTGAACAATCTGCAAAATCGTTGAGGGGCTCCAAAATGGAGGATATTATTTTTGCTGGAAGTGACTCCAGAAAGGCTCTTAACTTTGCAGAGGTTACCCTTACATTAAATAATGAAAGTCAGTTCCTTCCGATTGATTTCCATGAAGTTAGTGTCACAAGAAGGGTGACCCGTTCTGGTGACAGTGACTTTTTCATTAATAAAAAACCATGTCGTTTGAAAGACATCGTTGATTTATTCATGGATTCAGGACTTGGGAAGGAAGCTTTTTCAATTATAAGCCAAGGGAAAGTAGAAGAGATTTTAAGCAGTAAAGCGGAGGAACGCCGCACTATATTTGAAGAAGCAGCTGGTGTATTAAAATATAAAACAAGGAAGAAGAAAGCGGAAGTTAAGCTTGAGGAAACAAGGGCTAACCTGAACCGTGTTCATGATATTTTACATGAACTGGAGGGACAGGTGGAGCCACTCAAGATACAGGCATCCATTGCCCGCGATTATCTTCAGCAAAAAGAGGAACTTGAGGAATTTGAAGCTGCCTTGCTTGTATATGAAATTGAAGTCCTTCACGAAAAATGGACTTCATTATCAAAGCAGCTTGAAGAGCATCAAGTAAAGGATTCTGAATTCAGTTTATTAATTCAGAAAAAGGAATCCGCAGTAGAAGCGACTCGCTTGCAGTTGACTGAGCTAGATAATCGTATTCAGTCTTTACAGTCTACTTTGTTATCTGTCAGTGAAGAACTTGAAAAGGTAGAAGGCCGTAAACAAGTTTTAATTGAAAGAATGAAGAATGCAAGCCAAAACAAGCAGCATCTTGAAAAAAGTCTGCAAAACTGGCGAGATAAATTGATTCAGGTCTCACGTATCCGAGATGAAAAAGTGGGTACATTGCATCTTCTTCAGGCAGAAACGAAAAACTTTAAACAAAAATTACAGGAAAAACAAAATTTGCTTAGTAACTTTGCGGGAGACCTGGAAGCTAAAATTGATGCTCTGAAAAGTGAGTATATTGAACAGTTAAACCAACAGGCTGCGGCGAAACATGAGCTGACCTATTTAGAACAGCAATTAAGCCAACAGCAAAGTAAGCATGCAAAATTAGATCTTGATAATGGCAAATTATTGTCTTCTAGGGAACAGGTGACGGCTCGCTTGAAAGAAACGGAAATCCGACTCCATGCCGTTCAGCAGGATCTAGAGAATCAAATTTATCGTTATCGTGAATTACAGCATTCGCATGAAAATTTAAAAACCCAATATGAAAAACAGGAAAAAACTCTTTATCAGGCATATCAATATTTGCAAAAAGCAAAATCAAGAAAAGAAATGCTTGAAGAAATGGAAGAGGATTACTCCGGATTTTTCCAGGGTGTAAAAGAAATTCTTAAAGAAAAGAATAAAAACTTACATGGAATTGAAGGCGCTATTGCTGAGTTACTTAATGTGCCGAAGGATTATGCGGTTGCCATTGAGACTGCTCTGGGTGGAGCCCTGCAAAATATTGTGGTGGAAGAAGAACATCATGCACGTACAGCGATTGCTTTCTTAAAACGCAATCGACTTGGAAGAGCTACGTTCTTGCCTTTATCCACAATAAAAGGTAAGTCTGTCCCTTCTCAGGTTATACAGACTGCTGGGTCTCATCAGGCTTTTATTGGGCTTGCTTCTAATCTTGTTCAGTATGATGAGAAGTATAAAGAAGTCATGACGAGTCTTTTGGGAAATGTTTTTATTGTTCAGGATTTGGTCGGAGCTAATGAAATCGCAAAGCTTACAGGATATCGATATAGAATTGTTACCCTGGAAGGGGATATTGTCAGTCCAGGTGGAGCAATGACAGGTGGAGCGAACAGACAGTCGGGTTCATCTATTCTTTCACGTAAGGGAGAAAAAGAGGAGCTTGTTGAAAAAATCGCCCAAATGGACGAGCAGACAGCCAAGCTGGAAGCTCATGTAAAGAAAATAAAAGCCGATTTGGCTGATTCTGAGAAACAAGTCACCCGTCTTCGTGAAGCTGGTGAAACGCTTCGTTTGAATGAAGAATCTATTAAAGGGCAAATAAGAGAGCTGCAGCTTGAAGAACGCAATGTCAATGAACGATTAACGATTTATGATATGGAAAAATCGTCACTTGATGAAGAACGCCATATGAAAGAAAGTCGTATAAAGGAATTGGTAAACAGTCTCTCCTCCTATGAACAATCCATTAAACAAATGGATGCTGATATTAGCAGGTATACCGAGCAAAAGCAGATGGATCAATCTAGCAAGGACTCCCTTGTAGAGGAATTGAATGAATTAAAGATTCAATTAGCATCAAAAACCGAACAGCTTCAGCATCAGCAAAATGAAGTAGAACGGTTGACATCAGAATTAAATGAGGTAAAACAAAACATTCGTGATAATGAAGAAGATCTTTCCCTGTTAAATGGTGAAATGTCATCAAGCTCCACGGGTGAAACAAATCTGGAACAAACTGCAGCAGAGAAGCTAGAACAAAAAGAACAAGCGGTTCGTGAAATTGAAGCTTCACGAGCAAAGCGACAGGAACTATTAGAGCTTGTTGAAGAAAATGAAATGGAACTAAAAGAGTGGAAACGCCAGCATAGAGGGTTATCAGAAACATTAAAAGACGAAGAAATCAAACTCAATCGTTTAGATGTGGAAATGGATACCCGTTTGGATACGCTTCGCGAGGAATATACACTCACCTTTGAAGCAGCTAAAGAACAATATCCACTTACGATTGAACCTGAAGAAGCAAAACGGAAAGTGAAATTAATTAAGCTTTCTATCGAAGAGCTTGGTACAGTGAATATTGGTGCGATTGAAGAATATGATCGCGTTTCGGAGCGATATGAATTTTTAACAGCTCAAAGAGATGATTTGCAGGAAGCAAAAGATACATTGTTTGATGTGATTGATGAAATGGATGAAGAAATGAAGCGCCGTTTCGAGATTACCTTTAATGCAATTAAAAAAGAATTTAATTTGGTGTTCCCTTCCCTGTTTGGCGGGGGTCGAGCAGAGCTCAAGTTGACAGATCCAGAGGACATACTAAATACCGGTGTGGATATCATTGCACAGCCTCCTGGTAAAAAGCTGCAAAATCTCAGTTTATTATCAGGTGGGGAACGTGCACTAACAGCCATCGCTCTCTTGTTCGCTATTTTACGCGTAAGACCGGTTCCGTTTTGTATATTGGATGAAGTGGAAGCGGCGCTTGATGAAGCAAACGTGTACCGTTTCAGCCAATACTTAAAGCAATTCAGTAAAGAAACGCAATTTATCGTAATCACGCACCGCAAGGGAACAATGGAAGAAGCGGACGTCCTGTATGGTGTTACCATGCAGGAATCAGGAGTTTCGAAGCTTGTTTCTGTCCGGTTAGAGGAATCAAAGGAATTAATTGAATCAACTTAAAGGTGGTAAATACATGAGTTTTTTTAAGAAGCTAAAAGAAAAATTTAGTGAACAAACAACTAGTACATCTGAAAAGTTTAAACAGGGATTGACTAAAACAAGAAATTCATTTTCCGAAAAGGTCAATGATTTAGTTGCCCGCTACAGAGAAGTGGATGAAGACTTTTTTGAAGAGCTTGAAGATGTCATGATTCAGGCGGATATCGGTGTTGAAACCGTAATGGAATTGATTGATAAGCTGAAATTTGAAGTGAAACGCCGCAATATAAAAGATACAAAAGATGTACGAAGCGTTATATCTGAGAAGCTTGTTGAAATTTATCAGGCTGGTGAGGAGAAATCCAATGCTGTAAACATTCAGGAAGATCAACTGACAGTTATTCTGTTTGTAGGTGTGAATGGTGTGGGTAAAACGACAACGATTGGAAAACTTGCTCATAAATATAAGAGTGAGGGTAAGAAGGTCCTTTTGGCAGCGGGAGATACTTTCCGTGCCGGTGCGATTGAACAATTAGAAGTATGGGGCAATCGGGTTGGTGTAGAGGTCATTAAGCAGGGAGCAGGTTCAGATCCAGCTGCTGTTATGTTTGATGCTGTGCAGGCTGCTAAATCACGTAAAGCGGATATCCTTCTATGTGACACAGCAGGAAGACTTCAAAACAAGGTTAACCTTATGAAAGAGCTTGAAAAGGTTAAGAAGGTTATTGAACGGGAAGTACCGGGTGCGCCGCATGAAGTGTTGTTGGTTCTCGATGCCACCACTGGACAGAATGCGTTAATTCAAACCAAAACATTTAAGGAAGCCACAGATGTTTCCGGGATTGTATTAACAAAGCTAGATGGAACAGCGAAAGGCGGAATTGTCATTGCCATTCGCAATGAGCTCGGCATTCCAGTTAAATTCGCTGGCCTGGGTGAGCAAATGGATGATTTACAGGAATTCGATGCAGAACAATTTGTATATGGATTATTTGCCGAGTTAGTAGATGAAGCAGAAGAGTAAACCATTATTTTGAAGGGAAGAGCCTGTGTTTATACGGGCTCTTTTCTCTTTTACGGAGTCTATGTCGTAATTTTAGAGGATTTTTAGACAGGGATAATCATTCGGGAAAAGGCAGTTGGTTCGAAAGGAGCAAGGATAGAAGAGATTTACCATTGGCGTCACCTTAGATGAATCTATCTTTTTAAATAAAAACTGCGCTCTTTTGCATGTGTTTTTAAAACTGAAATATGACAGTAAAGCATTGGTAATACAAGCCTTGCCTCTTCAGGAAAGGGTTCTTGACATTCTTTGATTTTCCGATTAAACTTGTATATTGTAAAGGTATTTCACTTAACAGAGTTGGAGGGTCAGTAATGCTCGAGAAAACAATGCGGATGAATTACCTATATGACTTCTATCAATCATTGCTGACACCAAAGCAAAAAAGTTATATGTCTCTTTATTATCTGGACGATTATTCCCTGGGTGAAATTGCCGATGAATATGAGGTGAGCCGCCAGGCCGTTTATGATAATATTAAGCGAACAGAAGCGATGCTTGAAGAATACGAGGCTAAGCTTTTACTGTTTTATAAATCACAGGAACGCAGCCTTTTGCTCAATAAGTTAGGAAGTTTAACAGAACAGATGAATGAAAATGATGTTAAAGAACAACTGATTGAGATTATAGCATCTCTTGAAAAGTTAGATTAGGAGGCGGCATAATGGCATTTGAAGGTTTAGCCGACCGACTGCAGGGCACTTTGCAAAGAATCCGAGGCAAGGGTAAAGTGACGGAAGCTGATGTAAAAGAAATGATGAGAGAAGTAAAGCTCGCACTTCTTGAAGCAGACGTTAACTTTAAAGTAGTTAAGGATTTTATCAAACGTGTCAATGAAAGGGCTATTGGTCAAGAAGTTTTAAAGAGCTTGACACCTGGTCAACAGGTAATCAAGGTCGTTAAGGAAGAATTGACGGAATTAATGGGTGGCGAACAAAGCAAGATTGCTGTTTCAAATCGTCCTCCAACTGTTATCCTTATGGTTGGTTTACAGGGTGCCGGTAAAACAACAACCACAGGTAAACTGGCTAATCTGCTTCGCAAGAAATATAATCGTAAACCAATGCTAGTTGCAGCCGATATTTATCGTCCCGCAGCAATTAAGCAGCTTGAAACTTTAGGTGGTCAGCTCTCTATGCCTGTCTTTTCTTTGGGAGATCAAGTAAGTCCTGTAGAAATTGCCAAGCAAGGGGTTGCCAAAGCTAAAGAAGAGCATTGCGATTATGTTTTAGTCGATACAGCAGGGCGTTTGCATATTGATGAAAATCTGATGGGCGAATTGGCTGAAATTAAAGAAGCTGTAAAACCAGATGAGATTTTCTTAGTTGTAGATGCCATGACAGGACAGGATGCAGTCAATGTAGCTAAAAGCTTTAACGACCAACTCGAAATCACCGGTGTTATTTTAACCAAATTGGATGGAGATACACGCGGTGGTGCAGCATTATCCATTCGTTCAGTAGCTGAAAAACCGATTAAGTTTGTCGGTATGGGTGAAAAGATGGATGCATTAGAGCCATTCCACCCGGAACGAATGGCTTCAAGGATTCTAGGGATGGGCGATGTTCTCACGCTGATTGAGAAGGCCCAAACTGATGTTGATGAGGAGAAAGCACGCGAACTCGAGAAGAAGATGCGTACAAACTCTTTCACATTTGATGATTTCCTCGAACAGCTAGCACAGGTCAAAAAAATGGGACCGCTGGATGACATTTTAAAAATGCTTCCAGGTGCAAACAAAATTAAAGGGATGAACAATCTTTCCATTGATGATAAGCAAATTGCTCATGTTGAGGCAATCATTCAATCAATGACGAAGAAAGAGAAGGATCAGCCTGAAATTATTAATGCCAGCAGACGTAAACGGATTGCTAAAGGAAGCGGAAGACCGATTCAGGAAGTAAACCGACTTCTAAAGCAATTTGAAGACATGAAGAAGTTGATGAAGCAAATGACTGGCATGCAGCAAAAAGGTAAGAAAAAAGGCGGCTTTAAGCTACCTTTTATGTAAAAAAATATGGGTGTTAAGAAAAAACACTTTACAAGGGTATATTGATTTGGTAATATACTATCTTGTGTGATACTATTCGGAGGTGCAAGTATAAAATGGCAGTAAAAATTCGTTTAAAACGTATGGGAGCTAAAAAGACTCCTTTCTATCGTATTGTAGTAGCAGATTCTCGTTCTCCTCGTGACGGTCGTTTCATTGAGACAGTTGGAACTTACAACCCAGTTGCAAACCCAGCTGAAGTGAAAATTGACGAGGAACTTACTTTACAATGGCTTCAAAATGGTGCTAAACCATCTGACACAGTTCGTAACTTGTTGTCAAAAGAAGGCATCATGGAAAAATTCCACAACGCGAAGCAAAGCAAGTAATATAAAGGTCCGTTATGATAGAATTGATTGAAACAATCGTAAAGCCTCTTGTCGATCATCCGGATGACGTGACCGTAGCAATGGATGAACAAGCCAATAAGATTGTTTTTACCCTGTCGGTCAATAAGAAAGACATGGGGAAGGTAATCGGCAAACAGGGGCGTGTAGCTAAAGCTATTCGAACAGTAGTGTATACTGCTGCATCCAAGAATGACAAAAAAGTCTATCTGGAAATACGCGATTGAAAAAAGGAGGGAGCAATCCCTCCTTTTTCTTATATATTCATGCATACTCACTAAGGGCTGAGCAAGAGGGCAAGGAGATGAGGTAACGAAGATGTTGCCACAGGATGTGGCGTTTTTAGTCTTCGTTCCTTGAATTAGGCCCTTCAGCTTTTGGTTGTCATCCAGCTTCATGAGCTAGGAGCTCGGGACATAAGCATAGCCTCTACAGGAGGGCAACAGGATGTTGGACACAAAGACGTTGCGACACGATGTGGCGTTCTTAGTCTTTGTACCTTCCCCCCCCTTCCGAGCCTCTGTCTTATGCTCCTCGCGGGCCTACAGGATGTAGGTCATGAAGACGTTGCCACAGGACGTGGCGAATTTAGTCTTCGTTCCTTGAATATGGGCCCTTCAGCTTTTGGTTGTCATCCAGCTTCGACGGCTAGAAGCTCAGGACATAAGCATGGTCTCTTCGGGAGGGGAGAGCACCTCCCCTCCGAGCCCCTGTCTTATGCTCCTCGCTTCTGGGCGAGCCGTCTCAGCTTTTGGTTGTCATCTAGCTTCGGCTCCTAGACCCTCGAGACATAAGTGTAGCCACTGCGGGAGGAAAGGACGCCTCCCTACGTGCCTCCTCTTATGCTTGTCGGGTCTGAACAGTCGCCTCAGCTTTTGGTTGTCATTTATTGTGGTTCGGGATAGTATTAAGTTATGAATTATGAGGGTTTTGGGTTGGTTAAAGTGTGAAGTGTATAATCCATACATAGTACCGTGATTTGAAAGTAGCTATAATGATGATGAGTTGATAAGTTTCAGGATTTCTTCAGTACCGTAATACAATTGGTGGATTGGTATGTATGAAAGAGGTGCCATAATGAAAATACTTCAAAATGTTATAGTGAAACAGGTATTAACTGAGAAGAGTAAAATACAGCTGTTGGAGCAGTTTGAATATAAAAAAAGCGTTTTGAATAAAGAATGTGATCAATTGCGCTTTGAATTAAAGAAGCTGGAAAAAACAAAGAAATTTCAACCCGCAAGCTTAAAAACGCATTTTGAGAAAGAAATCGATATGCGTAAGGAAAAAGTGAAGCTGCTGGACTTTCAAATTCAACAGCTTGATATTCTCCCCTATGGGAGTGAATTAAAGGAACGAGAAGTTCAGGCAATAATTGATGTTGAAGTCGGGCAAAATTGGGAAGAAGTTGTACAAACTAAAACCATCATTATTAAAGATGGAATCATTGATGAATTTAAATAGAGGTGAACAGAAAGAAATGCAAAAATGGTTTAAAGTTGGCAAAATTGTTAATACCCACGGAATAAAAGGCGAGGTCAGGGTTATTTCAAGCACTGATTTCCCGGAAGAACGATATAAAAATGGGAGCACTTTATATATCTTTAAAAAGAGCTCAAATGAGCCTGTTGAAGTCACTGTTCAATCTTCAAGACAACACAAAAACTTTTATTTATTGACGTTTGAAGGGCATGGCACGATAGAATCAGTGGAGTCTTATAAAGAAGGCGTATTAAAGATATCAGAGGAACAAATGGGCAGCCTTGATGAAGGGGAATATTATTACCATGAAATCATCGGATGCACAGTACGTACTGCAGATGGTGCCGAATTGGGTGTGGTAAAAGAAATCCTTTCACCTGGAGCAAATGATGTATGGGTCATCAGCGGGAAAAACGGTAAAGAAGTATTGATTCCTTATATTGATGATGTTGTTAAAGAAATTGATGTAGATGCAAAAATGATCTCGATTGATCCGATGGAAGGACTGCTTGATTAATGAGAATCGATATCCTAACCTTATTTCCTGAAATGTTCAGCGGAGTGTTTGGATCCTCCATCCTTAAGAAGGCTGCTGAAAAACAGGCAGTTGAATACCATACCCATAATTTCCGGGAGTATTCAGATAACAAGCATCAATCTGTTGATGATTACCCATATGGCGGTGGGGCAGGAATGGTACTGAAACCTCAGCCGATTTTTGATTGCTTGGAGCAAATCACTCCAAAAGAGCAGAAGAAAAAGCCTCGGGTCATCCTTTTATGTCCACAGGGGGAACGCTATAACCAAGCTAAAGCAGAGGAACTGGCAAAGGAAGATCAGCTTATTTTCGTGTGCGGGCATTACGAAGGGTATGACGAAAGGATACGCGAACATGCGGTAACAGACGAAATATCAATTGGTGATTTCGTATTAACGGGTGGAGAGCTTGGAGCAATGGTGATCATCGATAGTGTAGTGCGGCTATTGCCAGGGGTGCTGGGGAATGAGGATTCACCTGTACTGGATTCATTTAGTTCAGGTCTTTTGGAACACCCTCATTATACGCGTCCGGCTGATTTTCGCGGGATGAAGGTCCCGGATGTTCTCATTTCGGGAAACCATAAATATATTGAGGAATGGAGAAAGAAAGAATCTTTGCGCAGAACCTGGCAAAGGCGTCCGGATTTATTGAATCATTATGATCTGACCAAAGAAGAAAAAAAATGGCTCGAAGAAATAAAAAATGAAGATAGATAGTTGCGCTTTAGGTGTTTTATATGATAAGATACATTTTGTGAGTTAGGCTGTAAAGCCTTGCTTTTATAACAATGTTCCGCTGTCATTATCTCGAGAAGGGGTGGCAAGAGCATTGGGTGGAAGGAGTTGAATACGATGCATAAATTAATCGAAGAAATCACGAAGGATCAATTAAGAACTGATCTTCCTACTTTCCGTTCCGGTGATACTGTAAGAGTACACGTTAAGGTTGTTGAGGGAACTCGTGAACGTATTCAGGTATACGAAGGCGTAGTAATCAAGCGTCGTGGAGGCGGAATCAGTGAAACTTTCACAGTCCGCAAAATTTCCTATGGTGTAGGTGTTGAACGTGCATTCCCATTGCACACACCACGTATCGCTAAATTGGAAGTTATCCGTCGCGGTAAAGTACGTCGTGCTAAGCTTTATTACTTGCGTAACCTACGCGGTAAAGCAGCACGTATTAAAGAAATCCGATAATTACGTGTTTAACGTGAGTGGATACAAGGAGCTTGTGCTGACACAAGCTCCTTTTTCACATTAAACATCAAATTATTGCCTTTTTATGTGAAAAGTATATATTTATACATATATAGAGAAGATATAGGCGGTGTACGAATATGGCTAAGTCTAAAGGGAAAAGTGAAATCCTCGAGTGGGTTAAAGCTTTAGTTATTGCAATAGTATTGGCAGCAATCATCCGATATTTCCTATTTGCACCTATATTGGTTGATGGTTTATCGATGATGCCAACCCTTCATAATGAAAATAGAATGGTAGTCAATAAAATGTCCTATAAAATCGGTGAACCTGAGCGATTTGATATAGTGGTATTTCACGCTACAGAAGAAAAAGATTACATTAAAAGAGTAATTGGCTTACCTGGAGATAAAATAGAATATAAAGATGATACTTTATATATTAATGGCAAGGCATATGAAGAGCCTTACCTGGATGAAGCCAAGGAACAAATGATTGAAGGACCTTTGACAGAACCATTTACACTGGAAGAAATTATTGGCCAGGAAACGGTTCCCGAGGGTGAAGTGTTTGTGATGGGGGATAATCGAAGATACTCGAAAGATAGCCGCCATATTGGAACGATCAAGAAAAGTGAGATTTTGGGCAAAACCAGTCTAGTGTACTGGCCGTTAAAAGAATTTAGAATTGTTGACTAATGACTGAAAAGGTGAAAGTATGACGATACAATGGTTTCCCGGGCATATGGCTAAAGCTCGGCGTGAAGTAACAGAAAAATTAAAGCTGGTAGACATAATATTTGAGCTAGTAGATGCTCGGCTTCCCCAATCATCTAGAAATCCTATGATTGATGAAATTATTCAGCATAAACCGCGGCTGGTGATTTTAAATAAGGCAGATATGGCAGATCAAAGTAAAACAAATCAATGGTTAGCCTATTTCGAAGCTAAGGGAATTAAAGCCGTAGCCGTAAATGCACATCAAGGGACAGGCTTGAAAAGTATTATGGCGGGAGCTCAAGAAGTTCTTAAAGAAAAAATAGAAAAGATGAAATCTAGAGGAATAAAACCACGTGCAATCCGTGCCATGATTGTCGGAATTCCCAATGTTGGGAAGTCTACATTAATAAATAGGCTTGCTGGAAAAAATATTGCCAAAACCGGTAATATGCCAGGTGTGACAAAAGCGCAGCAATGGATTAAAGTTGGTAAGGAGCTTGAACTATTGGACACTCCTGGTATCCTATGGCCGAAGTTTGAGGATCAGGAAGTCGGCTGTAAACTAGCTGTAACAGGAGCTATTAAGGATACCATTTTAAATCTTCATGATATTGCAATCTATGGATTGAAATTTTTGGAGAGGGAATATCCAGCGCGTTTGCTCGATGGGTATAAGCTTGAGGAAATTCCAGAAGAAATTGTGGAAGCCTTTGACCAAGTAGGGAAATTGCGAGGATGTTTAGCTGGCGGTGGCATAGTGGATTATGATAAAACTGCTGAATTGATTATAAGAGATATCCGTACACAAAAATTTGGAAGATTAACGTTTGAATCTCCATTTGAATTGGAATCTGATATATAATAAAAAACTAGAAGGCCCCCTTGTTTGGGGGTCTTTACATTTGTGTGCCAAAACCGATATTAATTAGGAAGGATAGCAGAAATGACGAATTCACTTACCATTTCAGAAATAAAAAATAAGCTTAAAGAGCTAGAAACCATCGAGGATCCGTTTGTTCAGGAATGCCGCAAGGATCAGCGTAAAGGCGTCCAGGTTGCCCTCTCAGGCTTTGAAAGAGCGATTGCCAGGAAAGTAGAGGAAAGACGCCATTTCGACTCCATATCGGTTTTTGAGAACCAACTAAGGGATGAAGGATATCAATATATAGTGGGCATAGACGAAGCAGGCAGAGGGCCGCTTGCTGGTCCTGTAGTAGCAGGGGCTGTGATTTTGCCTGAAAACTTTTATTTAGCCGGCCTTACTGACTCAAAGAAACTCTCTGCTGCAAAAAGAGAGCAATACTACGAGTACATACTGGAAAATGCGCTTGCGGTTGGGGTTGGCATTATACACAGTGAGGAAATCGACAAAATAAATATTTATGAAGCTGCCAAAAAGGCGATGCTTTCAGCAGTGAATCAGTTAAAAGTATTCCCGGAATATGCATTGATAGATGCTATGAAGTTAGATTTGCCTATACCACAGATGTCGCTGATTAAAGGGGATGCCAAGTCTATCTCTATTGCAGCTGCTTCAGTCATTGCCAAAGAAACGAGAGACAGACTTATGAAGGAATATGCAGAAATCTATCCACAATATGGATTTGATAAGCATATGGGGTATGG
Source organism: Bacillus sp. z50 (assembly GCF_058313585.1). NCBI lineage: Bacteria > Bacillati > Bacillota > Bacilli > Caryophanales > Bacillaceae > Bacillus > Bacillus sp. z50. Next base: position 419,011 of record NZ_JBZFQL010000002.1, on the reverse strand, counting down.
AACGAGCAGTCATTTAGAAGCTATCGAAAAGTATGGTCCGGTTGATTGGCACAGGATGACATTTGCTCCTTTAAAGAATAATTACTGATAAGAGAGGTGTGATTTTTTGCAGCCTGTCATAAATATAGATTCATGGATCAATAAACTGCCTTATAGCAAGGTATCAACAGGCTTCAGAGATGGCCAAATATTTGCTGGAAAAATCACGAAATTTTATCCTCATAATATGGCGGAAGTTCTCGTAAATGGAACAAAAATGATAGCGAAATTGGATGTATCAGTGGAAGCGCATGTGCGCCAATTATTTCAGGTCAGGCAAACAGAAAATGGTTTGATGCAATTAAAGGTATTGCCTTTTGGCAGTGGAATATCAAAGCCCGATTTGCCCGCTCAACTATTAAGTGCATTCCAGATAAAGGCATCAAGGGCGGGGGGAAATCTGGCTGAAATGGTGATTGCCAACCAGCTGGCTGTGACGAAAGATAGCTTTACCAGGGCTTTAAACTGGCTGAATTCAACAGGCGATCCATCGATAGGAATGCCAACCATTAAATTAGCGTACATGAACCAGCTTCCGATACATAAAACTGTGTTGGATGCTCTTTTATCACTGAAAACTGGAGAATCATTAACTAGTATGCTTGATTCCCTGACAAAATATCTTAAGACTTCCGACAATCTAGGTAAATATGCTCATATAATAAATAGATTAGAGGAATTTCTTCAGACAGGTAAGAGGGAAGCCTTTCAAGGGATAGCTATGTCTCTTATGGACGAGAATATGGAAATTTTTCAAAAGGCTGGGCTGATCCTTAAGGAAGGAGAGGTAATTTTATCGAATTCTAGTCATAATAGATTACAGGAATGGATAGAAAGGGTATTTAGTGGAAATAGCACACGTCCCCCTGAACTAACAGCAGAAGAATGGCAAAAGGTTCAGGAAAAAATTTTGAAAAGTGATCTGTTTAGTCATCTTGATAAGAATAACACCTTATATAAAGCGATGAACTCCATCATGCAATCACTAGGAATTAAGGATCAATCAAAACAGCCTGAGACAAGTATAGTAAAGGATACATTGATACAATTGACGGCCGAAAAAACACCCATCCAACTAAAAAACCAGGCTGAAGCCATTCTGACAAGGTTAGCCGCGTTTCAATTATTATCCCAGGAAACCGGACCACTGCAGAATGTATTTATGCAGATTCCAGTTCCCTTAACTTCGGTTAAAGGTGATTTGACATTGCAATGGACTGGTCGAAAACGAGAAGATGGGACAATTGATCCAGCATATTGCCGAATTGTATTTTATTTAGAGCTAGCCCACTTAAAAGAAACCGTTATTGATATGAATATCCAAAACCGGATCATTAGTTTAAAGATATGGACTGGGGAGAAAAAGGAGGCAAATATTGCTGCCAGTTCCCTGGTGACCATACTGAAGGAAAATTTAGAGGAGAAGGGGTATATTCTATCAACTGTAAAAATTGCTGATTTTTCGCAGGAGAAGTCTGTAAGTTCTGAAATAAGTAAATCATATTATCCCTCTTTTGGGTATACCGGGGTTGATTATAAAATATGAAAAAAAGCAGAAAATCTGCCTCTGTTTTAAAATATGAGGAAAATCAGGATGTCTCCCCAAAATTAATAGCTAAGGGAAAAGGTATTGTAGCTGATCATATCTTAAAGGAAGCTGTAAAACATGAGATTCCTGTCCGAAAGGATCCTAGTCTTACAGAATTACTATCACAGCTTGAGATTAATCAATCGATTCCTGAGGAACTTTATCAGGCAGTTGCAGAGGTTTTTGCCTTTATATATAAGGTTGACCATAAAACTAGTAAATAATTTATAGAAAGGGTTTCCTAAGAGATAGAGAATATCGCCATAGAATACCTGTGTATTGTGGACAGGTCTTTTAGTTTGAAAAATATGGGTAAATAAGGAGTGGGCGTGATCGATTTTTTTCTGTTTCTAATGATTATTTTCATTCTGGCAGCGAATTTAATTGCGTTCTTTGTTTTTAATAAAAAGCGCAATTTGTATCTAGCTGCATTAGTCACTTTATTATTGGCCGGTGTGTTTGGTTTAGTCGCTGGAATGTTAGCCGTCTGGCTGATAGAAGATGGATTTGCGTTCTTTTACGGATTTAACATAGCAGCTATTTTGCTGTGGAATAGTATCGCCGTCTTTTTGATTGCCATCATCGTTTCGCTTGTTAAATTGTATCGAAAACAAACCTAATGGATATAGCTCCTGAAGTTGGGATGAAGCGAAAAGCTAAAAAGAAAAGTTGTGAGATTTTGAGGGAGTAGTGGATAGAATTATCTTCTATTACTATAGTAACTTATCCGAAGAAGTTTTCTACGGAATGCCAAAATATATATCTTTTTTGAAGGCTGAAAATGATGATTTCAGCCTTTCTTTTAGTATGCTTTCTTTATCATTTTATGTAATAAGTGTAAAAAAATTACCGATATTTGGTGAAATCGCTTTAAATTATTGGACTTTGAATACTAGTTTTAATACAATGAAAACGCAATATATTTTTTATAGTCTGAAAGTTTTGATGGGAGGATAAGAAATGAATATCCATGAGTATCAAGGTAAAGAGATCCTCAGACAATACGGGGTAAATGTTCCAAATGGAAAAGTCGCTTTTTCTGTTGAGGAAGCAGTTAACGCAGCAAGTGAACTTGGAACTGCGGTTACTGTTGTGAAAGCTCAAATCCATGCGGGTGGAAGAGGGAAAGCTGGCGGTGTCAAGGTTGCCAAATCGCTGGATGAGGTTCGTACATATGCTGGTGAAATACTCGGCAAAGTATTGGTAACGCATCAAACGGGTCCGGATGGTAAAGAAGTAAAACGCTTACTTATTGAAGAAGGCTGTGACATCAAGAAAGAATATTATGTTGGGCTTGTTCTTGATAGAGCAACTTCAAGAGTTGTGTTAATGGCTTCTGAAGAGGGCGGAACAGAAATAGAAGAAGTTGCTGAAAAGACACCGGAAAAAATCTTCAAGGAAGTTATTGATCCTGTAATCGGATTAACACCATTCCAAGCTAGAAGAATAGCTTTTAATATTAATATACCAAATGAATTAATCAACAAAGCAGCTAAATTTATGACTAGTCTTTACACGGCATTTATTGAAAAAGACTGTTCTATTGCTGAAATCAATCCTTTGGTCGTTACAGGCGACGGAGAAGTGATGGCTTTGGATGCTAAGTTGAATTTTGACGAAAATGCGCTTTATCGCCACAAGGATATTGTCGCTTATCGAGATCTTGAGGAAGAAGACCCAAAAGAAATCGAAGCTTCCAAATACGACCTAAGCTATATATCCCTTGATGGCAATATCGGCTGTATGGTTAATGGAGCAGGACTTGCGATGTCAACAATGGATATTATTAATCACTATGGTGGCACTCCTGCCAACTTCCTGGATGTTGGGGGCAGTGCAACGGCTGAAAAAGTTACGGAAGCATTTAAGATTATCCTTTCAGACAGCCATGTTAAGGGGATTTTTGTAAATATATTTGGCGGCATAATGAAATGTGATGTTATTGCTGAGGGTGTTGTTGAAGCAGCTAAACAGGTTAGCTTACAGGTACCGCTGGTCGTACGCCTAGAAGGTACGAATGTAGACCTTGGTAAAAAGATATTAGAGGAATCCGGTATTAATGTCACAGCTGCAGAATCAATGGCTGATGGTGCACAAAAAATCGTTTCGTTAATAGGCTAAGACTGGAGGATATATGAAATGAGCGTATTTGTTAATAAAGATTCAAAAGTGATTGTACAAGGTATTACAGGATCTACAGCCCGTTTTCATACGAAGCAAATGTTAGAATACGGCACGAATATTGTGGGCGGTGTAACACCTGGTAAAGGCGGCGCTGAGGCTGAAGGTGTTCCTGTCTTCAATACCGTAATTGAAGCAAAAGAAGCAACAGGTGCCAATGTATCAGTTATCTATGTACCAGCTCCTTTTGCTGCAGATTCCATTCTTGAAGCAGTTGATGCAGAGCTTGATCTCGTCATCTGTATTACAGAGCATATCCCTGTATTGGACATGGTAAAAGTAAAACGTTATATGGAAGGGAAGAAAACACGTCTAATCGGGCCGAACTGTCCGGGCGTTATTACTCCTGAAGAATGTAAGGTAGGGATCATGCCTGGTTATATCCACAGAAAAGGGCATATTGGCGTTGTTTCTCGCTCGGGTACATTAACCTATGAAGCGGTGCATCAATTAACTCAGGCGGGCTTTGGACAGTCATCAGCAGTTGGTATTGGTGGCGACCCTGTCAATGGAACTGATTTCATCGACGTTTTAAAAGCTTTTAATGAAGATCCTGAAACGTATGCGGTGATTATGATCGGTGAAATAGGTGGTACAGCGGAAGAAGAAGCAGCCCAATGGGTGAAAGAAAATATGACAAAACCGGTTACCGGATTTATCGGAGGCCGTACTGCTCCTCCAGGGAAACGAATGGGCCATGCAGGCGCCATTATTTCCGGTGGAAAAGGAACAGCCGATGAGAAAATTCGTGTGTTGAATGAATGCGGTATAAAAGTGGCGGAAACTCCGGCTGTAATGGGTGAAACGATGCTAAGCGTATTAAAAGAAAAAGGGCTATACGATAAATGTAAAACGCATTAATAATAAGACAAGCCTCCCCTTATCCTTTTTAAGGGGAGCGTCTTTATATATTAAATATTAAGAGGTGAAGCTGTTATGGATGAATGGAAGAATAGGCTTGTGCACCTGGATCATTGTCGGGGTATGAGTTGGAAAGCTAAATTTCGCATATTGAAAGATGATCCGAACCTTCAGAAGATGTATGATCAGCCCTACCGTTATTGGGTGGAAACATTGGAGTTACCCTCGTCAAAAATCTCCTTATTCATGAAAGACCTCCACAATGAAGATCTTCAAAAAATGCCTTCTATATATGAGAAAAACCACATCCGTTGTATAACATTCCTCGATGACCTATATCCCGGACAACTTTCTGTTATTTATCAACAACCATGGATTTTATATTGCAAAGGAAATCTTGAACTCTTGCATAATTCAAGGATATTAGCCATAATAGGTAGCCGTGCCCCTACTGAATACGGAAAAAAGATGGTTAACTATCTAATTCCCGATTTAGTTAAGGCGGATGTATGTATTGCAAGTGGATTAGCAAGAGGGATCGATTCACATGCACAAATTAAAGCTCTCCAAAGCGGTGGAAAGGTTATAGCTGTTATTGGTGGTGGGCTTTTTAATATTTACCCAAAGGAAAATACAGCACTTGCTGAATTAATTATGAAAAATGGTGTAGTATTGTCTGAATATCCACCCATCATGAAACCGGAACCCTGGCATTTTCCTATGAGAAACAGAATTATTAGTGGTTTATCACGGGCGATACTAGTGGTAGAGGGAAAACAAAGAAGTGGGACATTTATCACAATCCAGCATGGATTAGAACAGGGTAAAGATATCTATGCGGTACCGGGAAGTGTGTTTTCTGAACTGTCTGCAGGTCCGCATGAACTGATTAAAGAGGGTGCCAAATTAATCAATCATGCGAATGACATTCTCTATGAGTGGTGACATTAAACAGAGCTTCGGGACATGATGGATGAAGATTACCATTTTGTTAGTTAGGCTATTTTAAAACTCTTTAAGTTGCAAAATTATAATTTCTGTTATACATTGTGCTTCAGACAAGGTTTTTTGGTCAGGGTAATTATTCAGATTATATTGATTGTTGTTAATAGTAAAAAAATCATTAGAACATACCATTGACAGAAGTAAATCTAAACCTTCATAATCATACATGCATGAATATAGAGAATGATACCCTCTTAAGGAGGAAAGAAATGGCGGATTATTTAGTTATAGTGGAATCGCCTGCTAAAGCGAAAACCATTGAAAAATATTTAGGAAAAAAATATAAAGTGAAAGCATCCATGGGCCATGTACGTGATTTACCGAAGAGCCAGATGGGTGTAGATTTTGAACACAATTATCAATTGAAATATATCACCATTCGCGGTAAAGGTGATGTACTAAAAGATTTAAAGACAGCCGCAAAAAAAGCTAAGAAAGTCTATCTCGCGGCTGACCCCGACAGAGAAGGGGAAGCAATCGCGTGGCATTTAGCTCATAGTCTCGGTGTGGATGTAAGCTCTGATTGCCGTGTCGTATTTAATGAAATAACAAAAGACGCAATTAAAGAGTCATTTAAACATCCAAGGCCTATTAAAATGAATCTGGTAGATGCACAGCAAGCGAGAAGAGTATTAGACCGTATTGTGGGATACAGCATAAGCCCAATTCTATGGAAAAAAATAAAAAAAGGCCTAAGTGCCGGACGTGTTCAATCCGTTGCTGTACGTCTAATTATCGATCGTGAAAAAGAAATAGCGGCATTTGAACCGGAAGAGTATTGGTCCATTAATGGATCGTTTCTGAAAGGCAAGAAGGATTTTGAAGCTAACTTTCAATCTTTGAATGGCAAGAAAGTTCCGTTGCAATCCAAAGACGATGTAAATAATATACTTTCAAAATTAAATGGAAACGAATTCTTAGTACAATCGGTAACGAAGAAGGAGCGAAAACGTAATCCAGCTCCTCCGTTTACAACATCATCCCTGCAACAGGAAGCAGCTCGTAAACTTAATTTCAGAGCAAAGAAAACCATGATGATTGCTCAGCAACTGTATGAAGGTATTGAGATTGGCAAAGAAGGAACTGTGGGTCTGATTACGTATATGAGAACGGACTCTACCAGGATTTCAGAAACTGCTCAAAAAGAAGCAAGCGGATGGATTACATCTCAGTTTGGGGAAGAGTACTTACCAAAGACCCAAAGGAAGGATAAGCAAACATCTGGAGCACAGGATGCCCATGAGGCAGTAAGGCCGACCGGGGTGATCAGGGAACCTTCTATGATGAAGCAATATCTCTCCAGGGACCAATACCGCTTATATAAATTAATATGGGAACGATTTGTTGCCAGCCAGATGGCGCCTGCCATTATGGATACGATGGCCGTAGATTTAAAAAACGGTGATGTCGTATTCAGAGCAAATGGGTCAAAAGTAAAATTTGCCGGTTTTATGAAAGTATATATTGAAGGCAATGATGATAATAATGAAGAAAAGGAAAATTTACTGCCAGATCTGAAAGAAGGGGATGTTGTATTTTCGAAGGACATCGAGTCAAATCAACATTTTACTCAGCCGCCTCCTCGTTATACAGAAGCAAGGCTGGTTAAAACCCTTGAGGAATTAGGCATTGGCAGACCATCAACCTATGCGCCAACACTTGACACTATCCAAAAGAGAGGGTATGTAGCTCTAGATAATAAGCGCTTTGTTCCGACAGAGCTTGGCGAGATTATTATTGAAGTTATGAGTGAATTCTTCCCTGACATCCTGGACGTAGAATTCACAGCTAAAATGGAAAACGAACTGGATAATGTAGAAGATGGTGAAGTTGAATGGGTTAATATTATCGATCATTTCTACAAAGAGTTCGAAAAGGATTTAGCCAAGGCTGAAGAAGAGATGAAAGAAATCGAAATAAAGGATGAACCAACAGGCGAATCATGTGAGGAATGTGGATCGGCGATGGTGTATAAAATGGGACGTTACGGAAAATTTGCTGCATGCAGTAATTTCCCGGATTGCCGGAATACCAAGCCGATTGTCAAAGAAATCGGTGTGAAATGTCCTAAATGTCATGAAGGCAATATCGTTGAACGAAAAAGCAAAAAACGCCGCATCTTTTATGGCTGTGATCGTTACCCGGCCTGTGAATTCATTTCTTGGGATAAGCCAATACAGCGACCTTGTCCAAAATGTCAAGGACCGTTAGTTGAGAAAAAACTTAAAAAAGGCATTCAAGTTACATGTCTTGATTGCAATTATAAGGAAGAACCACAAAGTTAAAGGAAGGAAGAGCTGAGGCTCTTCCTTCTTAAATCTCAATAAAATACGTGAAATATCCTGAAACTTTTTAATAACAGATACGTATGACTTATAAAACATATTGTTTTTAAATGTGTTACATGATATAACGATTTACGTAATAAATATAGCTGGAGGGTATACATAATGCAAAGAGTAATAGTAGTAGGTGCCGGATTAGCTGGCAGCGAAGCGGCCTGGCAATTGGCCGAGAGAGGCATACAGGTTGATTTATATGAGATGAGACCTGTGAAACAAACTCCGGCACATCATACAGATAAGTTCGCTGAATTGGTTTGCAGCAATTCTTTGCGAGCAAATACTTTAACCAATGCGGTTGGAGTATTGAAAGAGGAAATGCGTCAATTAAACTCACTTATTATTGATTCTGCAGATCACTGTTCTGTACCGGCTGGAGGAGCACTGGCTGTTGACCGCCATGAGTTTGCAGGCAGAGTAACAGAAACATTAAGAAATCATCCGAATGTAACGATTCATAATGAGGAATTAACGGAAATACCAAAAGATGAGATAACGATTATTGCGACGGGGCCTCTTACCAGTGAATTATTATCACGTGAAATCAGCCAATTAACAGGAGAGGACTATTTTTATTTTTATGATGCGGCTGCACCGATTATTGAAAAAGACAGTATTGATTTAGACAAAGTTTATTTGAAATCACGCTATGATAAAGGGGAAGCAGCTTATTTAAATTGCCCAATGACTGAAGAGGAATTTAATACTTTTTATGACGCGCTAATTGAAGCAGAAACTGTTCCGTTAAAAGAGTTTGAAAAGGAAATTTTCTTTGAAGGATGCATGCCTATTGAAGTGATGGCAAAGCGAGGAAAGAAAACCATGCTGTTTGGCCCGATGAAGCCGGTTGGCCTTGAAGATCCTAAAACGGGAAAACGACCGTATGCAGTTGTGCAGCTTCGTCAGGATGATGCAGCTGGAACATTGTATAATATTGTTGGCTTCCAAACTCATTTAAAATGGGGCCCGCAAAAAGAAGTGATTAGATTAATTCCAGGTCTGGAAAATGCTGAAATTGTAAGATATGGTGTTATGCACAGAAATACCTTTATCAATTCGCCTAAAGTGCTGGAAGCTACATATCAGCTAAAAGAAAAGCCTAATTTATTCTTCGCAGGTCAAATGACAGGTGTAGAGGGATATGTAGAATCGGCAGCGTCAGGCTTAATTGCAGGTATTAATGCAGCTCGGATGGCTTCAGGACAGGAACCATTAACCTTTCCTCAGGAAACAGCAATGGGAAGCATGGCTCACTATATCACCTCAACCAATTCTAAAAACTTCCAACCTATGAATGCTAATTTTGGCTTATTCCCGGATTTAGGAAGGAAAATTAAATCCAAACAAGAACGAGCTGAAGCTCACGCTGAACGTGCTTTACAAACAATTCGGAACTTTTTGAATAGTTTGTAAAATAATTGCAAGGGTTACTATTATATGTTAGTATTTAGTAGCCCTTGATAAGGAGTGACTTTTTTGAATAATGGAACTTCTTTAGAATTTTATATAAAGTATTTACAAATCGAAAAAAACTATTCAAAATATACTATTGCATATTACAAACAGGATATAGAGGAATTTTTCTTGTTCATGAGTGAACAAGTTATTTCCAGTTTGAAAACAGTCACATATCCCGATGCTCGATTATATGTTACGAATCTCACTGAACGTAATTTGTCTAAAAGAAGTATCAGCAGGAAAATATCTTGCTTACGATCGTTTTATAAGTTTCTCATGAGGGAAAATATGGTGGATGAAAATCCATTTGCAATGCTTTCATTGCCAAAAAAGGAACAGAGGCTGCCTAGGTTTATGTATGAAGAAGAGATGGAAGCGATATTTTCAGCTATCGATCATACTTCGACCATAGGAAAGCGGGACTTGGCTATATTAGAACTTTTGTATGCCACAGGTATGAGGGTAAGTGAATGTTGCAGTGTGGAACTGGGGGATTTGGATTTTTCTCTTATGACTGTTCTTGCTCATGGGAAGGGGAAGAAGGATCGTTATATTCCTTTTGGTGAACATGCTAAAAAAGCATTGCAGGAATATATTGAAGGACCCAGAAATGAATTGATACAAAAATCTTCACAACAGCACACGTTTCTGTTTGTTAACCAAAGAGGTAACCCTTTAACTCCAAGGGGTGTTCGGTATATTTTAACGAATATTATAGATAAAGCTTCCGTTAATAAACATCTATATCCACATATGCTGCGGCATAGTTTTGCGACACACCTATTAAATAGCGGTGCGGATATACGCTCTGTACAGGAACTTCTCGGTCATTCCTCCATACAGGCGACGCAGGTTTATACGCATGTCAGTAAGGAAAGACTAAGAGAAGTTTATAGAAACAGCCATCCGAGAGCTTAAAGATATTTGCCTTAATTTTAGTAAGGGAGAGTTGTATTATGGAACAATTTCATGCTACTACCATTTTTGCAGTGCAACATAATGGGGAATGTGCTATGGCTGGTGATGGTCAGGTAACAATGGGAAATGCCGTTGTAATGAAACACACTGCAAAAAAAGTGAGAAAATTATTTAATGGAAAAGTGTTAGCCGGTTTTGCAGGCTCAGTTGCGGATGCTTTTTCATTATTTGAAATGTTCGAGAGTAAGTTACATGAATATAATGGAAACTTACAGCGTGCAGCGGTTGAACTTGCTAAATCCTGGAGAAGCGATAAAGTTTTACGTAAGCTTGAAGCTATGTTAATCGTAATGGATACCAATCATATGCTGCTGATTTCAGGTACCGGAGAAGTGATTGAGCCTGATGATGGTATATTGGCGATTGGTTCCGGTGGGAATTATGCGCTGGCCGCTGGACGTGCCCTGAAACGTTTTTCCGGTGAAAATATGACAGCCCGAGAAATTGCTCATGCTTCGTTAACAATTGCATCTGAAATTTGTGTATATACGAATTCTAATATTATTTTGGAAGAGCTATGAACAAAGGAGGGTCATAATGAAACAGGACATCAAAAATCTAACACCGAGACAAATAGTTGAGAAATTGGATCAATACATAATTGGGCAAGCGGATGCTAAAAGAGCAGTCGCTATAGCATTAAGAAATAGGTATCGACGCGGTCTCTTAAAAGAAAACATGCGTGATGAGGTTGTACCGAAAAATATCCTTATGATTGGACCGACTGGTGTTGGGAAAACTGAGATAGCTCGTCGAATTGCTAAAATTGTTAAAGCCCCTTTTATTAAAGTGGAAGCAACAAAATTCACAGAAGTTGGCTATGTCGGACGTGATGTAGAAAGCATGGTGCGTGATTTAGCTGAAACTTCTGTTAGACTTGTAAAAGAAGAAAGAATGCTGGAAGTGAAAGATAAAGCATTGGAAAATGCTAACAATCGAATTGTAGAATTGTTAGTACCTTCAGGCAAAAAGTCGTCTTCCTTTAAAAATCCTTTCGAGATGATATTCGGCGGTTCAGGTGATACTTCCAATCCATCTGATCAAGATAATCAGGAAGATGAAAGAAATATATATGAAAAACGCAGATTAATCAAAGAGCGTTTATTAAAAGGTGAGTTAGAAGAAGAAGTAATTACTGTAGAGGTAGAAGAACAGCCCCCATCTATGTTTGATATGCTTCAGGGATCCGGTATGGAACAAATGGGTATGAATATGCAGGATGCATTCAGTAATCTAATGCCTAAAAAGCAGAAAAAACGAAAACTAGCTATTAAAGATGCACGTAAGGTATTGGCAAATGAAGAAGCGCAAAAATTGATTGATATGGATGAGGTAACACAGGTAGCTATTGAACGAGCTGAACAGACTGGTATCATCTTTATTGATGAAATCGATAAAATAGCGAGTAAGAGCGGCGGTGCCTCTTCAGCAGACGTATCGAGAGAGGGAGTCCAAAGAGATATTCTTCCTGTTGTTGAAGGTTCGACAGTCGTAACGAAATACGGTACTGTTAAAACGGATCACGTGTTATTTATTGCTGCAGGTGCTTTCCATATTGCAAAGCCTTCTGACCTTATTCCTGAACTGCAAGGTCGTTTTCCAATCAGAGTAGAACTTAAAAAATTATCTGTGGATGATTTTTATAAAGTGTTAATAGAACCTGACAATGCTTTGATTAAACAATATATAGCATTATTAGAAACAGAAGGTATAGAAATTGAATTTTCAGACGAAGCTATTCGTAGGATAGCCGAGGTTGCCTTTGAAGTGAACCAAAACACGGATAACATTGGAGCAAGAAGATTACATACTATTATGGAAAAGCTTTTAGAGGACTTATCATTTGAAGCTCCTGAAATTTCTATGGGGCATATTATGATTACCCCTAAGTATGTGGATGAAAAACTGGGCGCAATATCTAAAAATAAAGACTTAAGTGAGTTTATATTATAAGTAGTTTGATGTTTCAGATTATTGCTCAAGGGTACAACTAATTAGTTACATTTTACTCTTTTCCATTATCCTGTTCACTCAATAAACTTGATAAATATCCATAAAAGAAGACATTATAGGAGGAAGTAAACAATGGATTTACTGAATAAAACAAGAAAAATAAACTCGATGCTGCAACAAACAGGCGGAAAGCAAGTTAATTTTAAAGAAATGGCTGAAAGCTTAAGCGAAGTAATTCAGGCGAATATCTTCGTAGTTAGCCGCAGAGGAAAATTACTTGGTTTTCAAATAAACCAACAAATTGAAAATGAGCGTATGAAAAAAATGCTCGAAGATCGTCAATTTCCTGAAGAGTATACAAATAATCTTTTCAATATTAAAGAAACATCTTCCAATCTTGATGTTGAAAGCGAATATACAGCTTTCCCTGTAGAAAACAAAGAATTATTCAAATCAGGCTGGACTACAATTATTCCTATCGTAGGCGGCGGTGAGCGCCTTGGTACATTAATTCTTTCCCGTGTAGAACAAAAATTCGCTGACGATGATTTGATTCTAGGTGAATACGGTGCTACTGTTGTTGGAATGGAAATTTTGCGTGAAAAGGCAGAAGAGATTGAAGAGGAAGCTAGAAGCAAGGCTGTTGTTCAAATGGCTATCAGTTCATTATCTTACAGTGAATTAGAAGCTATTGAGCATATCTTTGAAGAATTAAAAGGTAATGAAGGTTTATTGGTTGCTTCCAAAATAGCTGACCGAGTAGGAATTACGCGTTCTGTTATTGTTAACGCATTAAGAAAGTTAGAAAGTGCCGGTGTTATCGAATCTCGCTCTTTAGGTATGAAAGGTACTTATATCAAAGTATTGAATGCTAAATTCTTAAACGAGCTTGAAGGATTAAAACGCTAATACAGCAAATAGATAGACCGAAGTCAAAAAGTGACTTCGGTTTTTTTGTTACTGGATAAAAGAAGCCGGTTGGACGTAATTAACATCACTACAATTAACGTAAGATGTTGATAGTAATGTTATTGCACTCTTATTACTTAATAATGGGAAATCAATGAAGGGTTTTCAAACTAACTTTATTTACTTCTATTAGTAATGAAAAAAAACGAACTCCTAAAAATGGGTTCGTTTTTTTGTTAGTTGAAATTTGAACAAAATGTGAAAATAGCCAGGTAAATTCAAAAATAAACCATAAAAAATAAAAAAAGTTAATTTTTCTTGGTCAAAATAGGACTATTGTACTTATCATTTTATGTTAATTTTCTTTAATATAAATTATGACAAATAATTTATAAATGTGACTATTTTGTCTTATTTATACTTAAAATAAAGAAATATGTAATATTACTCTGTAAAATAATAGTGAATATAGTAGTATATTGGATAGATGTTCAATATATAGAAGGATTTGTCGTAGTAAATGAATAACTAATAGAGTAGGGAAAACTCTCTTTAAGTATGAAAGGGTGATAAAATGAAGCTTTTTTCCAACACAGTCAGCTTGCTTGAACAAGGGTTGAATTACTCGTCATTAAAATCAAAAGCTATCTCCCAAAATATTGCAAATGTCGACACGCCTAACTATAAAGCAAAAAATGTGAGTTTTAAATCTGAATTAGATCAAGCAGCACAAATAAATAATCAATCCTTTAAAACCGATAGCAGGCACTTTGAATTTGAGAAAACAGGAAGCAGTGCCATTCAAGTAACCAGTAACAGTTGGAATTATAATAGTACAGGAAATAGTGTGGATATGGATAGTGAAATGAGCGATTTGGCTACTAACCAAATCTATTACAATGCATTGATTGAACGGCTGAATGGCAATTTTCAAACATTAAAAAGTGTTATACAGGGAGGTAAGTAGGTATGGGTTTGTTCACTGGCATGAACATTACATCCAGTGCGTTAACAGCACAGCGACTGCGTATGGATGTGATTTCATCCAATATGGCCAACGCTGAAACAACAAGAGGCAAGTATGTTGATGGTGAATGGCAACCTTATCAAAGGAAATCAATTGAATTGCAAACAAAGGATAATGGGTTTTCTAATTTTTTGAATACAGCTATGAATAAAACAAATAATTCTTCTGTTGGTAATGGTGTTAGAGTTGCTGCGATTAAGGAAGATGTCAATATGGTTTACGACCCTGGCAATCAGGCAGCCAATGAAGCTGGTTATATCGAGGAGCCCGATTATAAACTGGTCTATGATCCAGCCCATGCAGATGCTGATCCAGAAACGGGGTACGTTAAAATGCCCAATGTTGATCCATTGCGTGAGACAGTTGATTTAATCAGTGCAACAAGGTCATATGAAGCGAATATTACAGTATTCAATGCATCCAAAGGGATGATGATGAAAGCACTTGAAATAGGAAAATAAAATTAGGGGGCTATAAGGGATGGAACCAATTCAATTAAACAACTCTGTTTCTTCAATTTTTACTCAAAAACTACCTAACTCACCCAATACTACACCATACGAATCTCAAAACTCTTTTGCGTCCGTCCTAAAGAAATCTATTGAAGAAATTAATACGACTCAGCAAGAATCAGCTACGATGACACAAAAATTAGCACTTGGTGAAAATGTTGATTTGCATAATGTAATGATTACATCCCAAAAAGCGAGTATAACGCTGCAGGCGGCTATGGAAGTCCGCAATAAAGCAGTCGAAGCTTATCAGGAAATAATGAGAATGAGCATGTAGAAAAATAATATATGCATTGTCCCAACGAAATTAATATTCCCTACATATGACAGGGAAGTCTCTGTGGACGTTAATATTGATGCAAAAGCTAAGTTCGGGGGATCACGATGAAGGAAACGTTCATAAAAATTGGAAATCAAATAAAAGATTTTTGGAAGAGCCGTTCAAGTAAACAGAAAACACTCTATATCAGTATGATGGCTGCAGTAATACTAATTGCTGCTGCGGTTGTTTTTCTTACTTCAAGAACAACGCTCGTTCCTCTATATAGTGATCTTTCACCAACAGAAACTGGATCTATAAAAGAGAATCTGGATGGCAGAGGAATCACGTCGGAAATCGCTAATAATGGCAGTACGATACTAGTTCCAAGTGAAATGGCAGATACGTTGCTAGTTGAGCTTGCTGCAGAGGGTATTCCGAAGTCAGGAAGCATAGATTATTCATATTTCAGTGAAAATGCAAGCTTTGGTATGACTGATAATGAATTTAATGTCATTAAACAGGATGCTATGCAGAATGAAATAGCAGGCCTTATTAAAGGGATAGAAGGAGTTCAAGGTGCTGAGGTTATTCTCACCCTCCCTGATAAGGGGGTATTCGTTAGTGATACAAAAGAGGAGGCCTCGGCTTCCATAGTATTAAATACAAAGCCTGGACAGGAATTTGAAGAGAAGCAAATACAAGCCTTATATCATTTAGTATCAAAAAGCGTCCCAAATCTTCCTACAGATAATATCGTCATTATGAATCAATACTTTGAGTACTTTGATTTAAATAATAGTGGCAGCAATAGTACGGATAGTTTTGCATCCCAAAATGAAATAAAGAAAGAGATTGAGAAGGATATACAACGCAGAGTTCAAAGTATGCTTGGAACGATCATGGGTAACGATAAAGTTGTTGTTTCTGTAACAGCTGATGTGGATTTTACCCAAGAAAATAGAGAAGAGAATCTTGTGGAACCCGTGGATGAAGAGAATATGGAAGGCCTGACGATCAGTGCCCAAAAACTATCAGAGAGCTATACAGGCGAAACAGGAGCAGAAGGCGGTACACCTGTTACTGAAGATCCTTCAGACTCACTGGGATCGCAGTATCTTGAAGGATCAAATGGAAATGGTGATTATGAGAAGACTGAGGAAACAGTAAACACAGAGGTTAACCGAATACGTAAAGAGATTAGTGAATCTCCATACAAAGTAAGAGATTTGGGGATTCAGGTTATGGTTGAACCACCTGATGCTAATGACACCAACTCTCTCCCAGAAGAAAGAATAACTGATATAAGAGATATTTTGGGGACGATTGTGCGAACAAGTATCGATAAATCAGAAAATGAAAATCCTCTAACAGATGATCAATTAGAGGAAAAAATTGCGATTTCCATCCAGCCATTTAATGGGAAAGTTACATTTGACGAACAGCAGGAAAACAGTACTCCGTGGTGGATTTATGTAATTGGCGGTGTATTATGTTTAGCGATTATTCTGCTTTTGATTTTTATTATCAAATCCAGAAAAAATAAAGAAATTGAGATAGAACAATATGAAGAACCGATCCCTCCTGTTTTGGTAGCCGATATTGAAGACGAAGCAGAATCAGAAGCCACTGTTAAAAGAAAGCAACTAGAAAAATTGGCGAAAGAAAAGCCTGATGAATTTGCGAAACTCTTAAGATCATGGATTACGGAAGACTAGGGGGTAAGAAGACATGTCTATCAGAGATAAAAAAAGTGGTCTAACGGGAAAACAAAAGGCTGCAGTCCTGCTCATTTCAATGGGGCCGGATGTATCTGCAAATGTTTATAAGCATTTATCGGAAGAGGAAATTGAAAAGCTGACCTTAGAAATTTCAGGCGTACGAAAGGTAGGCCCAAAAGAGAAGGAAGACATCGTAGATGAATTCCATACGATTGCGCTGGCACAGGATTACATTTCTCAGGGTGGAATTGGTTATGCCAAAACTGTATTAGAAAAAGCATTGGGCAGTGACCAGGCACAGGCCATTATCAATCGCTTAACATCATCTCTGCAGGTGAAGCCCTTTGATTTTGTCAGAAAAGCAGATCCGGGCCAAATTCTGAATTTTATACAGAATGAGCATCCTCAAACGATTGCCTTAATACTATCTTATTTGGAAGCGGGACAGGCAGGACAGATTTTATCAGAGCTTCCTCAGGATATGCAGGCAGATGTAGCGAAACGGATTGCCTTAATGGACAGCACCTCGCCTGAAATCATCAATGAGGTAGAACAAATTCTAGAACGAAAGCTATCTGCCACTGTTACGCAAGACTATACGCAAACCGGTGGAATTGAAGCCGTTGTAGAAGTGTTAAATGGTGTTGATCGTTCAACAGAAAGAACCATTTTGGATGCTTTAGAAATACAGGATCCTGAATTGGCTGAAGAAATTAAGAAACGAATGTTTGTATTCGAAGACATTGTCACCTTGGATAATAGAGCCATCCAAAGGGTGATTAAAGATGTAGAAAACGAAGATTTAATGCTATCTCTTAAAGTCGCCAGTGAAGAGGTTAAGGAAATTGTTTATAAAAACATGTCCAAACGGATGGTCGATACATTTACAGAAGAGATGGAATTTATGGGACCGGTTCGTTTACGGGATGTAGAAGAAGCGCAGTCAAGAATTGTTGCGATTATTCGACGCCTTGAGGATGCCGGTGAAATCGTCCTAGCCCGTGGTGGGGGAGATGACATTATTGTCTAGAATTATAAAGTCCCATTATACAGAAACACATGCGCAAGAGAAGAAAATAATCCGGATTAAAAAAATAATGAATGAACAGAATGAGTCCCTTTTTCAAGAAGAGTCAGTAGCTTCTGATCTAAATCGGCTCTTGATGGAAGCCAATCAAAAAGCTGAGGCAATTGTTTTAGAAGCTCAGAAACAGGCTGATCAAGTTTATCTAAAGATACAGGAAGAAGTAAAGCAATGGGATAAGGAAAAACAAATTCTCATTGAAGAGGCCAGACAGGAAGGGTATCTCATTGGTAAGGAACAGGGTGTTTCGGACTCAAAAAGAGAATATCAGCACATGCTGAACCTTGCACAAGAGACAATGAACCAAGCTAAAAAAGAATACCAATCTGTTGTGGAAAAGTCTGAGTTTACCATCCTCAACCTCGGAATAAAGGTAGCTGAAAAAATTATGAATCAGCACTTAGACGAAAATGAGGAAGATTATTTATTTATTGTGAAAAAAGCAATTAAGGAAGCGCGAGAATATAAAAATATTGAACTACATATTCCTCCGCTTCATTACTCTTTTGTCTTAACACATAAAAAAGAATTAATGTCCTTATTTCCAAGAGAAACAGAGTTTTATATCTATCCGAATGATGAGTTAGAAGGAAATGGATGTGTAATTGAATCATCCAATGGACGTTTGGTAGCAAGTGTGGATGAACAGCTGGAACAAATCAGAATTAAGCTTCAGGAAATCCTTGAGGAGGACCTCTCATGAAAGTCTCTCAATTAATAGATCAAATTGATACTCTCGATACGTTTAAGAGATATGGGCGAATTAAAAGAGTGGTAGGTCTTATGATTGAGTCTCAGGGGCCGGCCAGCTCAATTGGAGATGTATGCTTGATCCATACCGGCAAAAAGAACAAGGTAAAGGCTGAAGTAGTAGGATTCCGGGATGAGATTGTCATTTTAATGCCCTATAGTGTTGTAAGTGAGATAGCACCCGGCTCTATTGTCGAGGCGACTCGTAAACCGCTCGAGATCAAAGTAGGAACAGGTTTAATAGGCAAGGCACTTGATGCTATCGGAAACCCACTTGATGGAGGGTCACTTCCATACGGTTTATCCTCTACAGCAACGGAGCAGGATCCTCCAAATCCAATGTCACGTCCGCCCATTAATGAGGGAATTGAAACAGGTGTCCGCATGATTGATAGTTTACTAACGGTTGGAAAAGGTCAGAGGGTTGGAATTTTCGCGGGAAGCGGAGTAGGAAAGAGCACATTATTAGGAATGATTGCCAGGAATACGACAGCTGATTTAAATGTGATAGCTCTTGTTGGTGAACGTGGGAGAGAAGTCCGAGAATTTATCGAAAGAGATTTAGGTCCTCTTGGATTAAAAAGATCTATAGTAGTTGTGGCCACATCAGATCAGCCGCCCTTAATGAGAATAAAGGCTGCTTATACGGCAACAGCCATAGCTGAGTTTTTTCGCGATCGGGGGATGAATGTCATGCTGATGATGGACTCGGTTACAAGGATTGCTATGGCACAGAGAGAATTGGGTCTGGCTGTTGGGGAACCGCCGACAACTAAAGGGTATACTCCATCTGTCTTCAGTATTCTGCCAAGATTGCTAGAGAGAACTGGAACGAACAGTAAGGGAACGATTACAGCCTTTTATACGGTATTGGTAGATGGTGATGATATGAATGAACCTATTGCTGATACAGTACGTGGGATATTAGATGGACATTTTGTTTTAGACAGAGACCTTGCTAATAAGGGACAGTTTCCAGCAATCAATATTTTAAAAAGTATCAGCAGAATAATGGCTCATATTATAGAACCGGCTCATGCTAAAGCAGCTGAAAAGGTACGACAATCCTTAGCTGCTTATATGGAAGCAGAAGATTTAATTAATATTGGTGCCTATAAAAAGGGCTCCAACCCAATCATTGATGAAGCTATTACTAAATATCCTGCAATCATTGATTATTTAAAACAGGATGTAAATGAAAAAGTGACGAAACAGCAAAGTATCGAACAACTGCACTTATTAGTAGAGATGGGTGGATGATTCAATGCACTATCAGTATAAATTCGAAAAAATATTAACGATAAAAGAAAAAGAAAAGAATGATTCAGAGTCAAAATATACAGAAGCTGTAAAAGAGTTTGAATCAGAGGCCGAAAATCTCTATCAAGTGCTGAAAAAGAAAGAAGAGTTATTGGATTCACAATCTGAACAATTAAAACAGGGATTGTCCGTACAGCAGGTCAGATATAATCAGCATTTTTTGGATAATCATGAAAAGATGATTGCCCATTATCAAAAGCGTGTGATGGATACACGATCTAAAATGCACTTTTATCACCAGCTTCTGATAGAAAGCAATGTAGAGGTTAAAAAATACGAGAAAATCAAAGAGAAAGATTTTCAAAGATATTTTAATACAATGAAATACGAAGAAAATCGGCAAATGGATGAAATATCTATTCAACAATACATGAGCCGTTCATGATGGAGGCGTAGTAGTTGGATCGTATGGAAGAAAAGGAAAACAAAGGATTTAGTAAACTGAATTTGTTCCTTACTATATTGATTGTTCTGATATTCATAGCTGGAATTCTGGTAATCACCGTAACTTTCTCAGGTAAAAGTATAGGGGAACAAGCTGGAAAACTTGCTGAAAATATTCCCTTTTTAGGTGAGAGTGAGGAAAAGGCAGAAAAACAGACAAATCAAACAAATCAAGCGGATTATGTGAAAGAAATTGCTAGTCTTAAGTCAGAGCTTAAGGATAAAGAGAAAGAAACGGAAAGTCTTGAAAAATTGCTGGATAACAAGGAGATTGAACTCAAGCGCAGTCAGTTATCCGTAGAGCAACTGGAACAGACGATTTCAGAATTAGATCAAAAAAAAGAACAAAACTCAAGATCCTCAAAAGATATCATTGATACCTATGAGAAAATGGCTCCCAAACAGGCGGCCTTAATAGTAGCAGAAATGAATGAGAAAGAAGCGGTGAAAATCCTATCCTCTATTACTACAGAAGCCTTGGCTGACATTATGGAAAAGATGGAAGCTAAAAAAGCTGCCGTATTAATGGAAAAAATCTCGGCCGAGAAAAGTAATGGTGCTGAGGATTCTTAAGGGGAAAGCAGAAAGATTGAAAGGAGGTGAATAAATGAATCAGATGGGTGTATTGCCTAACAACCAATTTGTAAAAACAACTGCTTTACCTAATGACCAAGTGCAAATAAATAAAAAATCTCAGGATAAATCTTTTCATAAAATGCTCCAAGATGAAAAGAGCTTGGACAAAGCAGAGAAAACAGAGGATCCAGTATATGAAATACTGCATGATGGAGTTGAAGTAGATGATACTTTGAGTTTCCTGGAAAAAGAGGGACTTGAAGAGTTGGAAGGAGCATTTGAGCTGTTAAATATGCTGCTAACCAATAACCAGGAAGCTCTTCCAGAATCAGAGTTTATTCAACAGCTTCTGGGTGAAAATCCTTCTGAAGCAATTAAAGAGGCATTAAGGAATTTATTGGATTCATACGATACATTTAAGGAGATCGATTTTACTCAATTGCCTCCTGTTGAAGATGATATTGAAACACTTAATGGCATATTAACTAATGGGTTAGCAAAACCATTTGAAGGTTTAACAAATAATCAAAGAAATGCATTTCTTACTCTGTTGAATTTCGGAAAATTGGTTGTGATGAGCCATAAGCATACGTTCAATCAAAAAGGAGCAGAAAATGTTGGTCAATTAGATGCTCTTTTAATGAACTGGAAATACAAATTGACAGCCTTGGATGAAACAAAAAAACCAATTCTGTCTGATGTAAAAAACAATCCTGCTTCATTAAGAGATATAGGCATGAACACATACAATCTGCAATCTAAAACCTATTCATTAAACTTCAAAAATGGTGGTTCCATTGTCGGATTCAATCCTATGTCTGCTAAAAGTGCAGATATTCCGTTAAACCAAACAGTGATGATTGGAGACCTTCAGTTACAAACACAGCAGCAGAGTCCTGTCTTGACCCTTGAAAAAGGTGGACAAGCAGTAGGTGCAGATGAATTCATTAAATCATTTGAATCTCTCTTATCTAAATCGAATTTTACTAACCAAAATGGTGTTCAAAGATTATTTGTTCGATTGACACCGGAGAACCTGGGTACCTTGCAAATTGAATTAATACAAAAAGACGGCCAGCTGGTAGCCAAAATTATTGCCAATACACAAAAAGGAAAAGAGCTATTAGAATCTCAGATTCAAGGACTAAGAGTTTCATTGGCTGCACAGGGAATTGATTTCGACGAAATAGACCTAGAACAATCACAGGATACGCACTTCCAGGAAGAATCTCCTTCGGAAGAGAGAAGAAATCAGCATGAACATCAAGAAGATCAAAATGTTAGGGATCATGATGAAGAATTATTTTCAGGATTTTCAAGTGTTCTGGAAGAATCAATCATTAATCAGGAAATATAGGAGGAGTCATTTTGACAACGATTGATACAAGTCTTTTATATAGTTCCTTACAGAATCAAACGAGGGAAGTAAAAAATAACCTGGATAAGGATGATTTTCTGAAATTATTGCTGACACAGCTACAAAATCAGGATCCAACCAGTCCAATGGACGATACGGACTTTATAGCGCAAATGGCAACCTTCTCAAGTCTTGAGCAAATGACGAATATGAATACGACGTTAGAGAGCTTTGTGAACTCACAAAATCAAAATCTATTAATCACCTATTCGCAGTTTGTGGGGCAGGAAGTGACCTATCATAAACTGGCCAACCCAGATAACGAAGGTGGGGACACGGAGGTTGTGGAAGGAAAGGGTGTTGTGAAATCCATCCAATTTGTTGATGAGAGTGTGAAATTTATTCTAGAAGACGGGACTGTATTAGAGCCTGCAAATATTTCTTCCATAAATCAGCTATCAGAGGGCAATAATCTTGCCGAAGCGAGTCGTCTAATAGGGAAACAAGTGACTTGGCTGGATGATAAAGGGGAAGAACACACGGCAGAAGTATCTTCGGTCTTTCAAAGAGACGGAAAAGTTAAACTAGAGGTGAATGATGAAGCGAAAACCTCTCTGCTTCTCAATCAGTTGATTAAAGTAGGATAAAGATAAGAGGCGAAGTCAATGGATCAAAAAATTATATTCAGGCCACAAGTGCCAATTGCCAATCCACTTAAAGGTGCGCAAAAAAACCAAATGAAAAGTGGAAATGATTCTTTTGAAAGCTTTCTTAGGCCTGAACTGGACGCTGCAAATAAAGGTATTACAATCAGCAAGCATGCCCAACAGCGCATCCAACAACGAAATTTACAGATAGATGAACATCAATGGGGCCAGCTGGAAGTAAAATTGGCTGAAGCAAGGCGCAAGGGTTTAAATGATTCATTGGTGTTGATGGATCATGCAGCCCTCATTGTAAATGCAAAAAATAATACGGTCATTACTGCAATGGATAGAGACGAAGCGGGAGCCCAAATTTTCACAAATATTAATGGGGCAATCATTTTAAAATAAAAACTGGATGGCTGGACCTCATGAGAGGAAGCCAGGCTGTTGATCGACTGATACAGCCAAGCTGAAAGGGGAAAAATAATAATATGTTACGTTCCATGTATTCTGGCATTAGCGGATTAAAAAACTTCCAAACAAAATTGGATGTAATCGGTAATAACATCGCAAATGTGAACACATATGGCTTTAAAAAAGGCAGGGTTACATTTAAAGATACTATGAGCCAAACTGTTTCGGGTGCCAGCGGAGCCACTGCTGATAAGGGCGGTACGAATGCTATTCAGGTAGGCCTCGGAAGCTCACTGGCTTCGATTGATAATGTTGATACACAGGGAAGTGCCCAAACGACGAATCGAACACTGGATTTTTCTATTGAAGGTGATGGATATTTCGTAGTTAAAAATGGAAATCAACAATCATATACACGTGCAGGGAATTTTTATTTAGATCAGGATGGGGCACTTGTGACAAGTGAAGGATTTAAGGTTCTAGATATAGACGAACAGGAGATCACTATCCCGCAAAATATAGTCAGCTTCAGTATTGGACAGGGCGGCGAAATAACGGGTGTCGATGCAAATGGAGCTAGTGACACTATAGCAACAATTGGAGTAGCTAAATTCACTAACCCGGCCGGATTAACGAAGGCGGGTAATAATACATTTCAAGCATCTGCAAATTCTGGGGTACTCGACATAGGAACAGCAGACACCGAAGGTAGAGGGAAACTGACATCAGGTCGACTTGAAATGTCAAATGTGGATTTATCTGAAGAATTTACAGATATGATTGTGGCACAGCGTGGTTTTCAGGCTAATACCCGCATTATCACAACATCTGATGAAATCCTTCAGGAATTAGTTAATTTGAAAAGGTAATGGTAAAGGAGGCAGGGGCTAAAGAAATCCTTTAGCCCTCCCAATTATGATACAGGTAACCAAATTGAACGGAAAAAAATACTTTTTAAATGCATTATTCATAGAGTCTGTAGAAGCAAATCCAGATACGACTATAACACTTACCAATGGAAAAAAGTTAATCGTCGCAACTGAGGAAAGAGAACTTATACAGATGATTAATCATTTTTATCGCAGCATAAACGTTTTAGGACATCAGCAGAACCGGGAGGATACCGATGAAGAATAAATTAATACTTTTATTTTTGTCAGCTATTTCTTTGCTGGGGATCATCGCGGTTGTTGTGTTAATGAATTACACAGGCGACTCTGCAGATAAAGAACCGAGTATTGATGAGGTTATTAAATATTCTGTTGAAATACCGGAAATTACGACTAACTTAACGGATAATACGTTAATTCGAGTAACGTATATGATGGAAACAGACGGTAAAAAGGCAAAAGAGGAATTAGAAAAAAGAATTTTCCAAGTAAATGACATTGTCATTAAAGAATTATCTGAGATGAAAGCTGAACAACTGAATGATAAAAAGGGCAAACTGGAATTTGAAAATAAACTTAAGGAACAAGTGAATGAGTTGATGCAGGAAGGTAAGGTTATTCAAGTTTATACTACCTCGTCTATTCTCCAATAAAAAGCGACGGACATAAAAGTATCTGAAACTACGGAGGTGATTCGATTGTCTGGCGAGGTTTTATCACAGAATGAAATTGATGCATTATTATCTGCCCTCTCAACAGGTGAAATGGATGCAGATGAATTGAAAAAGGAAGAGAATGAAAGAAAAGTAAGAGTTTATGATTTTAAAAGAGCTTTACGGTTTTCGAAAGACCAAATTCGAAATTTAACAAGAATACATGAGAATTTTGCTCGTTTACTGACCACTTATTTTTCAGCGCAGTTACGCACGTATGTCAATATCAATGTTGCGACAGCTGATCAGCTTCCGTATGAAGAATTTATACGTTCAATTCCTAAAATGACGATTATGAATGTTTTTGAGGTTCCTCCTTTAGATGGACGAATCTTGATGGAAGTTAATCCGATTATCGCTTATACCATGCTCGATCGTGTATTAGGCGGCAGAGGTTCAAGTCTTAATAAAGTTGAGAGCCTCACAGAGATAGAAACCAAAATTATGTCCAATCTATTTGAACGTGCATTTGAGAATCTAAAGGAAGCGTGGGCTAACATAGCCGATATAAACCCGGAGCTATCAGAGTTTGAGGTTAATCCACAATTCTTACAGATGGTTTCCCCAAATGATACGGTGGTTGTAATTTCATTAAATATTACAATCGGTGAAGTTAGCGGGATGATAAATATATGTATACCGCATGTAGTATTAGAGCCTATTATTCCTAATTTATCTGTACATTATTGGATGCATACAAACAAAAAGAAAAGAGAACCAAATGAAGTACAAGCGATAGAACAACAAGTTCGAACAGCAGAGTTACCCCTGATTGCTCAATTGGGAACTGCTGATATTTTAATCCAAGACTTCTTAAATCTAACTGTGGGGGATGTTATTGAATTAGGTCAGCCAATAGACAGCCCAATCGTGTTGTCCATAGGAGATGTTCCTAAATTCCTTGGACAGGCAGGAAAGGTAAATAAGAAGATAGGCATTCAAATATTGGAGAACTTGAAAGGGGGAAGCTTAGAATGATGAACAATGAAAGACTTACTCAGGAAGAAATTGATGCATTATTAGATAGTTCTAATCAGGAAGTGTTTCCTGCTTCACCAGCGATAGGTGATTATTTTTCATCAATGGAACAGGATGCTCTTGGTGAAATTGGCAATATATCATTTGGAAGCTCAGCAACTGCTTTATCTATACTATTAAATCACAAAGTGGATATTACGACACCTTGCGTTTCTATAGTTGCCAGTGAAAAATTAGTGGAAGAATTTCCACAGCCATATGTAGCCATTCAGGTGGAATATACAGATGGTTTTATTGGTTCTAATTTGTTGGTCATAAAGCAGACAGATGCTGCTATTATTGCTGACCTCATGCTGGGTGGAGATGGGCATTCTCCAGCTGAGGATTTATCTGAGATTCATCTAAGCGCTGTACAGGAAGCGATGAATCAAATGATGGGTTCTGCTGCAACCTCCATGTCGACTGTTTTTAATAAGCGTGTAGATATCTCGCCTCCATCCATAGAGCTTATAGATTTAATGGAAGGCTCTGGACATGATGTTTTTCCAAAAGCTGATTTGCTTGTGAAAGTGTCTTTTAGATTAACGATAGGGAACTTAATAGATTCCTATATCATGCAATTATTGCCTGCGCATTTTGCCAGAAGTTTAGTAGATGAATTGATGAAGAAAACTTCTCCTGAGATGGGAGAGACAATTAAACAGAATCAACCAGCTGCCTATTCCATGAGTGGAGTGGAACCAACTGTGAGAACCAGTAATGAGAGAGTAGCTAAAACGGCATCTGATCAATCGTATCAAGCGGAGCACATCAACGACGCACTGTTGGGAGGTAAAACAGAGATAAATATGCAAAGCAATCAATATCTAGGAACGAATTCTGCTCCCTATAGCCAGCCGGTTCAGGTACAGCCTGCCACGTTTTCTGAATTTGAGCACACGCAGCGGTTAGATGAAAAAGAGGTTAATAACCTCAATATGTTATTGGATATTCCTTTGCAGGTAACCGTAGAACTGGGAAGAACGAATCGGTCCGTCAAAGAAATTCTTGAGCTATCATCAGGATCTATTATTGAATTGGATAAATTAGCCGGTGAACCGGTCGATATTTTGGTGAATAAGCGTTTGATTGCCAAAGGAGAAGTCGTTGTAATTGATGAAAATTTTGGTGTTCGGGTTACAGATATTATTAGCCGAACTGACCGTCTGAAAAAATTAAAGTAAGCTGGGGGAAGAAAGAATGTCACACAAAATTTTAGTAGTCGATGATGCTGCATTTATGAGAATGATGATTAAAGATATCCTGGTTAAGAATGGATATGATGTTGTGGGAGAAGGAGCGGATGGTCATCAGGCTATTGAGCTATATAAAGAAACAAATCCTGATTTGGTCACAATGGATATTACGATGCCAGATATGGACGGAATTACAGCATTAAAAGAAATACGCAGAATCAATCCAAATGCCAAGGTTATTATGTGTTCGGCAATGGGTCAGCAGGCAATGGTTATTGATGCTATTCAGGCAGGTGCAAAGGATTTTATTGTAAAACCTTTTGCAGCTGACCGAGTTTTGGAGGCAATCAGCAAAGCTTTATCGTAAAGAGGGGAAGTAAACGTGCAACGGATGCCAAGCTATATAAAGGTTATTCTTTTCTTCATTTTGTGTTTTGCCATTACTGCACCATTCAAAGAAATTGCAGTAAATGCAGCGCCAGACAATGGCAGCCAAAGTGTGGACAGTTATTACAATACTAAAGATCGTAAGACAGAGACAGGGGATATCGACCAGACCAATAATAACAGTATCTCTGATTCAGCTGAAAATGAGACAAATGACATTGGAATTACAATTGGAGATATCTTTAGAATGGTATTCGCCCTACTATTTGTTGCTGGATTAATGTACATTCTTCTGCGCGTCATTAATAAAAAGAATCGTGGATATCAGCACGGCCAAACTATTGAAAACCTGGGAGGGACTCCGTTAGGTGGAAATCGCTCTGTCCAGATGGTAAGGGTTGGGGAGAAAATCTACATTGTAGGTGTTGGAGACTCGGTTCAATTACTCAATGTGATTGATGATAAGGAAGAATACAGCAAGCTAATTGAAGAACATAATCAGAAATTAGAAACTCAGATTGCCCCAATGGACCTTGCAGGCAAGCTCATTGATAAATGGAAAATAAAAACTTCCAGGCAAACGGAGAAGTCGTTCAAAAGTCAATTTAATGAACAGTTGAAACAACTAAAGGAAGACCGCAAACAGATTACAAAAGAAATAAGCAAGAAAGGAACACACCGAGATGAATGACTTAATGACTCTCTTTAGCAGTGGGGATGCCGATACCGTTTCTACATCAGTTAAGCTGCTCCTGTTATTAACGGTTCTTTCTCTTGCACCAAGCATTTTAATTTTAATGACCTGTTTTACAAGAATTGTTATTGTTCTGGGCTTTGTTAGGACAGCTTTATCGACACAGCAAATGCCCCCTACACAAGTGTTGATCGGATTATCGCTCTTCATTACATTTTTTGTAATGGCACCGGTTTTATCTGAAGTGAATGATGAGGCGCTTCAACCGCTTTTTAAGGATGAAATAAAGCTGGAAGAAGCATATGAAAAGGCAGCAGGGCCCTTTAAGGAGTTTATGAGTAAACATACAAGGCAAAAGGATTTACAGCTATTCCTGGAATATTCTAAGGCGGATACACCTGAATCAATTGAAGATATTCCTTTAACTACGCTGGTACCTGCATTTGCGATCAGTGAAATGAAAACAGCCTTTCAAATTGGCTTCATGATTTTTATCCCATTTCTGGTGATAGACATGATTGTGGCGAGTGTTCTAATGTCCATGGGTATGATGATGCTACCGCCGGTCATGATCTCATTACCCTTTAAAATCTTACTGTTTGTGATGGTCGATGGATGGTATTTAGTTGTTAAATCTTTATTACAAAGTTTTTAGGCAGGTGAGAGAAAGATGACATCAGAAGCAGTAATTTCATTGGCTGAAAAGGGGATTTATACCGTATTAATCATAAGTGCTCCCTTACTGATCCTAGCTCTTGGGATTGGTTTAATTGTCAGTATTTTTCAGGCGACCACACAAATCCAGGAGCAAACGTTAGCTTTTATTCCGAAAATCGTTGCTGTTTTGTTGGGCATTGTATTTTTTGGGCCATGGATGCTGAGTAAAATGCTCTCTTACACGGCTGACATTTTTAATAATCTAACGAAGTTTGTAGGATAGGCTATGGAAGAGATTGTTCCCAAATTTAGTGTATACTTATTGATTTTTGTACGTCTTGCATCCTTTTTTATTACAATGCCTATCTTTTCATATAGAACGATTCCTGCACAGCATCGCTTAGGAATCAGTGCTCTGCTCGCCTGGATTATGTATTATACGGTATCTTCTCCAGGCTTTGAAATTGACGGTTTATATCTTTTATTGGTGTTAAAAGAAGCCTTAGTCGGATTAATGATTGGCTTTTTTGCGTATATGATGTTCTCAGCTGTTCAAACAGCCGGAGGATTCATTGATTTTCAGATGGGCTTTTCAATGGCTAATGTCATTGATCCGCAGACAGGGGTTCAAAGTCCCTTAATGGGTCAATATCTTTATACATTTGCACTCCTTTTTTTGCTGGCGATTGACGGACATCATTTGTTATTGGACGGAATTTTTTACAGCTATGAATTCATCCCTTTGTCAACAGATTTTCTTCCGTTTGGAAATGAGCAAATCCTCACATTGATGATTCATTTCTTTACACAGTCATTTATCATTGCTTTTCAAATGTCTATCCCAATTGTTGGAAGTTTGTTTTTGGTAGATATAGCACTAGGTATTGTAGCAAGAACGGTGCCGCAAATGAATATATTTGTTATTGGTTTTCCAATCAAAATATTTGTCAGTTTAATTTTGTTAACTATTACGATGGGAACCATCTTACTTCTGGTAAAAGGGCTTTTGAATACAACATTGGAAGGAATGCGTTCGCTTATGCATCTGCTTGGAGGAAGTTAGAATGAGCCTACTAAAACTGGATTTGCAATTTTTTTCGGGGGAGAAAACAGAAAAGGCTACTCCTAAAAAAAGACAGGATGCAAGGAAAAAAGGGCAGGTTGCCAAAAGTCAGGATATCAATACAGCAGTTGTTTTGTTAGGGGTATTTCTCATTTTATATATAGCAGGTGGTTTTTTAAAAGATAGATTACTAGCTATTTTTAAGTATCCAATCAATCTATCTGCTACCTTCTCATATTCAGAAGCGGATTTATATTTAATGTTTATTGAACTTCTTAAACAAATGGCTATTATCTTGGGACCTATTATGTTAGCGGCTTTTATAGCCGGAATTATCGCTAATTTTGCGCAGGTAGGAGCCATGTTTTCAACCGAAACTATACAATTTAAGCTTGAAAAAATTAACCCAATAAAAGGGTTTAAACGGATTTTTTCAATGAGAGCGCTCGTCGAAATGCTCAAATCTATATTAAAGATTTCGGTCATTGGAGTTATAACCTTTTATTCTATTTGGTCGCGGTTGGATGAAATTATGATGCTTTCAACTAAAACGATGGGGGCATCCTTAATTACACTTGCAGATATTACAGTCAAAACCGGTTTGTTTGCTTCGGGAGCTTTATTGTTTTTAGCCCTGTTGGACTATCTTTATCAACGTTTCGATTTTGAAAAGAGCATTCGAATGTCTAAACAGGAAATTAAACAAGAGTATAAAACAATCGAAGGAGATCCGATAATAAAGTCTCGAATCAAGCAAAAACAAAGAGAAATGGCCATGTCGAGAATGATGCAGGAGATACCAAAAGCTGATGTAGTAATTACGAATCCGACCCACTATGCGATTGCTTTAAAATATGACGAAAATCAGCTGGATGCACCATATGTAGTAGGAAAAGGGCTGGATTTTGTTGCCCAGAAAATAAAGCTTGTCGCTAAAGAAAATGATATTCCGATGATGGAAAACAGACCATTAGCAAGAGCATTGTACAATCAGGCAGATATCGGTCAGGCAATTCCTGAAGAGTTTTACAAAGGAGTGGCTGAGATTCTTGCGTACGTCTATAAACTGAAAGGCAAGTCGTAGGAAATATGATTAGCCTGATATCATTTTTGCCGTTTGATTATAGTTAGCATAATTAATCTAAGATATTGATAGATTCACGTTCTATTAATTACCCGTTAGGAGAGAAGTAGCATGCGAGCAAGAGATTTATCAGTTTTAATAGCCGTCATAATGATTGTAGCCATGTTAATTATCCCTTTACCAACATGGTTGATAAGTTTTTTAATCATGGTCAATATTTCTCTTGCCTTATTAGTATTATTGACTTCAATGAATACACAGGAACCTTTGCAATTTTCTATTTTCCCTTCCTTACTGTTGCTCCTCACGTTATTTAGACTCGGCCTTAATATTTCTACGACTAGAGCAATCCTGACACACGGGGATGCCGGTGGAGTCGTTCATGTATTCGGTGACTTTGTAGTTGGCGGTCAAGTGATCGTTGGATTGGTCGTTTTCCTAATCTTAATCATTATTCAATTCATTGTCATTACAAAAGGGGCTGAACGTGTAGCAGAGGTGGCAGCCCGATTTACGCTTGATGCAATGCCAGGTAAACAAATGAGTATTGATGCCGATTTAAATGCCGGAATGATTTCTGAACAAGAGGCGAGAACCAGACGTGATAAGGTGTCGAGAGAAGCTGATTTTTTTGGTTCGATGGATGGTGCCAGCAAGTTTGTTAAAGGTGACGCCATAGCCAGTATTATTATTGTCTTAATCAACCTGATATTCGGAATGATTATCGGTGTTATGCAAATGGATTTATCATTTGGTGAGGCGGCTGTGAAATTTTCACTTTTATCTGTAGGGGACGGGATTGTCAGTCAGGTGCCAGCCTTACTGATTTCAACTGCGACAGGTATTATCGTGACGAGAGCAGCATCAGATGGCAATCTTGCTTCAGATATTACATCTCAGCTTTTTGCTTATCCACAAATGCTGTATATTGCTGCCGGAACTATTCTGTTATTAGGGCTTTTTACACCGATTAATAATTTTCTAACATTATTTATTTCTGGTCTATTGGCTTTGGGGGCTTATAAAGCTACATCTATTCAACAAAAAGAAAGCACTGTTTCTGAACTGGAACCAGATGATACCGCAGAAGCGGAAGAAATGAAAAGTCCGGAAAGCGTCATTAGTCTTCTCAGTATTGATCCGATTGAGTTTGAATTCGGTTATGGGTTAATTCCATTAGCGGATGCCAATCAGGGCGGAGACCTTTTGGACAGGGTGGTTATGATTCGCAGGCAGCTTGCTATTGAATTGGGTCTTGTTATACCCGTTGTAAGAATCAGAGATAATATTCAGCTTAAGCCTAATGAATATAGGCTGAAAATTAAAGGTGCTGAAATGGCCAGGGGTGAGCTTTTGTTAGATCACTATTTAGCGATGGCTCCAGGAATGGATGATGATTCTATAGAAGGAATTGATACGATAGAACCTTCCTTTGGGCTGCCGGCCA
This sequence comes from Bacillus sp. z50, assembly GCF_058313585.1. NCBI lineage: Bacteria > Bacillati > Bacillota > Bacilli > Caryophanales > Bacillaceae > Bacillus > Bacillus sp. z50. Next base: position 386,438 of record NZ_JBZFQL010000002.1, on the reverse strand, counting down.
AGTGGATTACGGAAGAGACCAAGGAATATGCTGAAATGCTAGGCTATACCGTTGTGGATCCACCATCAGTTGTTTCCACACATATTACTGAAGTCATTAAAACAAATGCAGCTGATTTGATTGGGCGTCAGGAAACAAAACAATTAATTGAGCATCTCAGAGAGTCTGCACCAATTTTAATAGAAGAGGTTACGCCTAATCCTTTATCTGTAGGTGATATACAAAAAGTTCTGGCTAAATTATTGAGAGAAAAGGTCTCAATTAGGAACCTACCAGTTATTTTTGAAACCTTAGCTGATTTTGGAAGGATGACAAATGATACTGACATTTTAGCGGAATATGTTAGACAGGCACTTGCCCGTCAAATCACAAACCAATATGTAACGGGTGATAATTTAAAAGTGTTAACTCTTTCTGGAAGAGTTGAAAAAATCGTTGCCGACAGTGTTCAACAGACAGAACAAGGTAATTATCTATCGCTAGATCCGACTAACTCACAGAAAATCCTTGAATCAGTAGCAGGAAAGCTTGAGGAGCATGCCTTACTTGATCAGGCACCTGTATTGTTATGTTCACCAGCTGTAAGGATGTATGTGCGCCAGCTGACAGAGAGATATTTCCCGCAGCTTCCGGTACTATCATATAACGAATTGGAAGCAAATATAGAGGTACAAAGTGTAGGGGTGGTGAATGCTGAATGAATGTGAAGAAGTTTACAGGGATATCCATGCAAGAAGTGATGAGTAAAATACGGGCGGAATTTGGAAATGATGCCGTCATATTAAATTCAAAAGTAGTCAATAGCAATGGTATTCTTGGTCTATTTAAAAAGAAATCATTTGAAGTGATTGCCGCATTGGATACCGATTCAGTGGAAAGTAAAAAAACAACATTCACGAAGGTAAATAAAGATACGATTCCATCCATAAAAAAGGAATCAATTGAACAACCTGTTCAATTTTCCAATTCAACAAAAAAAGATATCGATAACCCATCTAATGAAATACTTAAAAAATTGCACGATATGAAACAAATGTTATCACTAGAATCCAAATACAATCACTTTCCAGATCCATTAAGAGAATTACACCATCAGCTTGTTGTAATGGAGTTGGATAAGCATATAATCGACAAACTGTTGGAGTATCTATTGGGAAAATGGAGGAATAATCAAAGGTCTGCTGAAATGACTAAGGCGGACCTATCAGAGCTGGTCCATATCTACTTACTTGAACAATTAAAGAATTTTGCCGTTAATGGTGAGCAATTATTTAAGAGAAAATATATAAATATTATAGGTCCGACTGGTGTTGGGAAAACCACTACAATTGCAAAAATTGCAGCTGAATATGTGATTAAGCATAATAAAAAAATTGCGTTCATCACTACGGACACCTATCGAATCGCAGCTATTGAACAATTGAAAACATATGCAGAGATATTGAGAGTACCAGTCGAAGTGGCGTATAACAGTGATGATTTTAAACAAGCTGCTGAGCGTTTTGCCCATTACGATCATGTATTTATAGATACAGCAGGCAGAAATTTTCGAAATCAGGAATTTGTTGAGGAACTTAAAGGGCTGATTGATTTTAATATCGATATGCTGACATATCTTGTCTTTTCCGCTACTTCCAAAGAGATTGATATGACAGCGATCTATAACCAGTTTTCCATAATACCCATTCACGGAGCTATTTTTACCAAATTAGATGAAACTGCCTATCATGGTTCCGTGGTGAATTTTATTCTTAAACATCATGTTCCAGTTATTTATATGACAAATGGACAAGATGTTCCCGATGATATTATTGCTGCCACCCCGGACAAAATTGTCAAAATGGTATGTGGAGGTCATTTATATGTATGACCAAGCGGAACTGCTTCGACAAAAGATACAATATAAAAAAGAAGAGCCATCTGCCAAAGTAATTGCAGTTGTAAGTGGAAAAGGCGGAGTCGGTAAATCCAATTTTTCATTAAATTTTTCAATTGGACTCGCTAAGCAAAATAAAAAAGTATTGATTATAGATATTGATGTAGGAATGGGAAATATCAATATCTTAATAGGCCAAATGGGCAGATATACAATAGCAAATCATTTTAATGAGGGGATCCCTCTAAGGATGGCTATTTCTGCCGGGCCTGAAGGAATCCATTATATTCCTGGGGGTACAGGTTTAACAAATTTTTTTAAAATGGATCAAAAACAATTTGCTCACTTTAGCCATCAATTTCAAAGCATTCTGGAAGAATATGATTTTATTATTTTGGATATGGGTGCGGGAATATCAGAACAATCCTTGCAATTTATCGTTTCTGCGAATGAATTGATTTATATTACAACACCAGAGCCAACGGCAATAACGGATGCTTATTCCATGATGAAATATCTTGTTAGCAGAACGGATGCACCGTTCTATCTTCTCTGTAACCGGGCTTCAAGCCGGAAAGAAGGCAATGAGGTCATTTTACGTTTAACGAGAGCTGCGCAACAGTTTTTACATAAAGAAATCGTGGCACTTGGGATTTTGCCAGATGATAAAACGGTACAAAAAGCAGTCATAAGACAAATTCCATTTATCCTCTTGAATTCTCGGGCTCCATCTAGTGAAGCACTAAACAAAATCATTGCTCAGTATATGGGAAGCGTGGATAAAGAGGGCAATTCACCTGCTTCGTTTATGAAAAAGATGAAGAATTTTCTTTTCGAAAGGCAGGCTTAAGATTTGGCTGCTATTAAAGTTCTAATCATTGAAGATTCACCTTTTATGAGAAAGTTGATAACTGAATTTTTACAAGAAGATGAACAAATTGAAGTGGTGGGCATTGCTAGAAATGGAGCAGATGGGCTTTTGAAAATGGAAAAGCTGAAACCTGATGTCATTACACTGGATATAGAAATGCCTGTAATGGACGGTATAACGACATTGCAGGTAATCATGGAAAAAAATCCAATGCCTGTGGTTATGCTTTCCGGTACTAACAGATCGGGTGTAGATATGATTATGGAGAGCATGAAGCTTGGTGCAGTCAATTTTATCGAAAAGCCCTCTGGTTCATTTTCACAGGATTTACACAGAATTAAGAGTCTAATGATTCAGAAAGTGAAAGAGGCTGCCAAAGTAAATATGAGCGTGTTTGACCAAAATAATCGCCTGATGAATGTGCCGCCAATCGCTGAAATTTCACAGGAACTGAATCTGACTGAAAATGTCAATGAAAAAAATACGGATGTTCCCTTCCAAAAAATTATTTGTATCGGAACCTCGACGGGAGGACCGCGAGCACTGTATACCGTATTGCCATTACTTAAAAAGAATACGGTACCTATTCTCATTGTACAGCATATGCCGGAAGGGTTTACAAAACACTTGGCTGAGAGACTAAATGAGTTGTCAGAAATAACTGTGAAGGAAGCTGAAGAGGGAGAAATTTTATGTAATGGAACAGCCTATATTGCACCTGGTGGATTTCATTTAAAAGCTTCAGTTCAAGCTGGTGTGCTGATTGCCAAATTGGATAAAACTAATTCCGTTAATGGCCACCGTCCATCGGTGGATGTCTTGTTTGATTCAGTTTCCGAACTGCCCCCTGTATACGAATGTGTAGCCGTTATTATGACAGGTATGGGATCAGATGGTACGAAGGGAATTATGAATTTAAGAAAGTTTAAAAAGTCCAGAATTATTGCTGAATCTGAAGAAACTTGTGTGGTCTATGGTATGCCAAAAGCGGCAATCGCTACGGGATTGGTGGATGAAATAATTCCTCTGGGTCATATAGCTGGAGTATTGAATGAAATTTGTAAGGGTGAGAGGTGAAGGTAAATGAGCTTGGATTTAGATCAATATTTAGAGGTTTTTATAGAAGAAAGCAAGGAACACTTACAAACTTGTAATGAACTATTATTGGAGCTCGAAAAAAATCCTGATGATGTCATGATTGTGCATGAAATTTTTAGGTCAGCCCATACATTAAAAGGAATGTCTGCGACAATGGGTTTTGATGATTTAGCACGATTAACTCATCAAATGGAAAATGTGTTGGATGAGATCCGAAATCAGCGAATAAAAGTTAATACCGACATTTTAGACATTGTATTTTTAGCTGTTGATGATTTGGAAGCAATGGTTTTATCGGTTGCAGATGGTGGAAACGGAAAAAGAGATGTCTCTTTAACAATAGAAAAATTAGAAAACATAGTAGCAGGTCAAATCGTTATGATAGGTTCTGCAGATAGAGAACATCCTGGTGCTCCAGTAGAAATGGAATCCCGTGCGGATATTTATGACGAATACGAATGGGCGGTCATGGAACAATCAATCGACCAAGGCTTTAAAGCTTACTCTGTTAAGGTGATTTTAAATGATGATTGTATCTTAAAAGCAGTCCGTGTTTTTATGGTTTATGAAATTTTTGCTGAACTGGGAGAAGTAATTAAGTCGGTTCCTCCCGTCGATGTTCTTGAGGAAGAAGATTTTGGGCAGGAGTTTACGGCAACGATCCTATCAAAACAATCTGCAATAGATATCGAACAGAGAATCTTAAAAGTATCAGAGCTTGAGTCTGTACGAGTTTCGCTGGTGCCGAATAAGACATCTAAGGATCAGGAATATAAAGCCACAAAGGATCTGGAAAATGCGAATCAGCTGCAGGTGCATTCAACAAAGCAGGTAAAGGGTAAGGAAGATGAAAAAGCTTCCTCTGTTAATACTGCAGTGGCTCATAGTAAGATGATACGGGTCAATATTGAGCGCCTTGACATATTAATGAATCTATTTGAAGAGTTAGTGATTGATCGCGGAAGACTCGAACAAATTTCGAAGGATTTAAAAGATGCAGAGCTGTTTGAAACAGTTGAACATATGACAAGAATTTCTGGTGATATGCAAACAATAATCCTAAATATGAGGATGGTACCAGTAGAAACAGTTTTTAATCGGTTTCCGCGTATGGTCAGGCAGCTTGCGCGTAATCTGAATAAACACATCCGTCTTGAAATTATTGGTGCGGAAACGGAGTTAGACCGGACTGTTATTGACGAAATTGGTGATCCTCTGCTGCATCTTTTACGAAACGCTTTGGATCATGGTATTGAAACACCGGAAGCTAGACGGGACAAGGGCAAGCCTGAAGAGGGTACAGTCATCCTGAAGGCTTATCATAGTGGCAACCACGTTTTTATAGAAATAGAAGATGATGGCGCTGGTATTAATACAGATGTGGTTGTAACAAAAGCAGTGGATAAAGGAATTATTACAGAAGAACAAGCTGAAATCATGACAGAACGTCAAAAAAACGAACTTCTTTTCGCTTCGGGTTTTTCCACAGCTAAGGAGATTTCTGATATATCAGGCCGGGGGGTTGGCTTAGATGTTGTGAAAAATACCATCGAATCTCTTGGTGGAAGTGTGTCTATTAATTCACGCCTAGGATATGGATCTATTTTTTCTGTGAAATTGCCACTTACCTTATCAATCATATCAGTCATGCTAGTTGAAGTTCAGGATGAAAAGTACGCAATTCCCTTATCTTCCATAATTGAAACGTATATCGTCCAAAGAGAAGAAGTATTAAGATCACATAATCAAGATGTCATTGACTTTAGAGGTAAGATTATCCCGCTCGTGTATCTGCATTCAATTCTTTCTATCCCTGTTTGTCGGGAGGAGGAAGACTTTTTGTCATTAGTAATTGTGCGTAATGGAGACAAGATGGCCGGGTTAGTTGTCAATTCATTCATTGGTCAGCAGGAAATCGTTTTAAAATCATTGGGTAATTACTTAAATTCTGTCTTCGCTGTTTCAGGAGCTACGATTCTCGGGGATGGTCAAGTTGCATTGATTATAGATTGCAATTCTCTTGTTAAGTAAGCAGGGCTGTAAGATAAGGAGGAGTTTATATGGCTGACAATGATAATAGACAGATGCAGAAAGTTATAGTCTTTGAGTTAGTGAATAAAGAATATGCAATACCTGTCGAGTATGTGCTGTCTATCGAAAAAGTATCAACTATTACAAGAGTTCCGGGTGTAGAACCCTTTGTGATGGGAGTAATTAATCTTAAAGGGACGATTACACCGATTATTGACCTTCGAATGCGGTTTGGCCTAGAGCAAAAAGAATATGATGAGTCTTCAAGGATTATCATTATTTCCTTTAATGAATTTGAAGTGGGATTGATTGTTGATTCAGCCAGGGATGTTTTAGAGTTTCCGGCTGATTTAATTGAACCGCAGCCTAAAGTTATCGGTATGCAGGAGATTGATTTTATAAATGGCGTTGTGAAGGTTGATAAACGTTTGTTGATATTAATCAAACTCGAACGAATTTTACAAGTACTTGGAACAACACAATCTATATAGGAAGAAGGCGGGCAGGACATGTCATATCTGGATTCCATAACACATCTCCAACTGGATACCTTAAAGGAAATTGGTAATATCGGTGCAGGTAATGCTGCGACTGCTTTATCTCTATTAGTGAACAAACCGGTTATGATGAGTGTCCCTTCCGTGAAAATTGCAACATTTGACGAAACAATGGAGCTTGCAGGAGGAGCGGATAATGTTGTAGCCAGTGTTTACATGAGAATAGAAGGTGACATCACCGGCAATATGTATTTTATCCTTTCTTTATCGCAGGCAACCAGATTTATTAACCAAATGACCGGTTCCAATCAATTTTCCTTTGATCATTCATTGGATGATGAAATTTCTTTATCTGCCCTGACAGAAATGGGCAATATTCTATCTGGCTCGTATTTATCTTCCTTGTCTGATTTTACTGGTATGAAAATATATCCTTCTGTTCCTGTGCTGGGGATTGATATGGTGGGAGCCTTGCTCGGGTATGGATTACTGGAATTTTCCCAAGTTGGCGATTATGCGATTATCATTGATACGGATTTTACCGAGTCTGATAGTAAGGAAGAAAAAGATGTAAATGGGCACTTTTTCTTACTGCCTGATCCTGAATCATTTGATACACTCTTTTCTACATTGGGAGTGAATATGGAATGAATCCTCGTCACGAACAGGAAATTATCCGCGTTGGAATTGCAGATATGAATTTTGCTTATAAGGGTTCCATTATTAGAACAGCCGGTCTTGGATCTTGTGTTGGTGTTGTCCTTTACTGCCCATCTCAACAGATAGCAGGAATGGTTCATGTTATGCTGCCGGATTCCTCACTTGCCAGAGGTAAAACATTTAATAAAGCAAAATATGCAGATACTGCAATACCAGAGCTTATTAAACAATTCAAGAATAAGGGAATAAAAAGTCAATTGCTCAAGGCAAAACTTGCAGGTGGAGCGCAAATGTTTCAATTCAGTTCAGGAAGTGATCTGATGAGAATCGGACCGCGAAATGTAGATGCTGTGAAAATTCAGCTTATGGAAAATCATATCCAGATAATTGCTGAAGATGTTGGCGGAAACAGTGGAAGAACAATTGAATTTAATCCGATTACAAGTATATTGCACATTCGTACGGTTAATCAGGGTTCCTGCTCTATTTAAGTTTTCATTCGGTAAAGAGCGAAATTAAGGGAAATTTGTCGGATGTATATCTGTTGTTTTTTGTTATAATTTAATTACCATAATAAACCAACTAAGGGGAGGGTCAAAATGTCTCAAGTGAATACCGGTGAAGAACAGACGTATTGGCATAAATGGCTTGAAGGCCGGGACGCGCAGGCTGGAGACATATTGGCAAAAAAATACTTGCCATTGGTCAGTTATCATGTACAACGAATTTCAGTGAACCTGCCTAAAAATGTGAATAGAGATGATATAAGAAGTTTAGCGAATATGGGTCTATTTGATGCTTTAGAAAAATTCGACCCATCCCGTGATTTAAAATTTGAGACCTATGCTTCCTTTCGAATTAGGGGAGCCATTATAGATGGATTGCGTAAAGAAGATTGGTTGCCAAGAAGTACGAGAGAAAAAGCAAAATTAATAGATTCGACTATAGAAGCGTTAGAGCAGAAGAATATGCGTAATATCACACCTGTTGAAATTGCCGAAGAATTAGGGATTACAGAGGATGAGGTTGTCAAAATCACGAATGAGAATTTCTTTTCCAATATTTTATCAATGGATGAACAGCCGCATGATACTCACTCGGAACAGGAAGCGCAATCGTATACAGTGAAAGACGAGCGCATGCTATCTCCTGAAGAAGCCCTTGTTAAAAAAGAATTGCTCAAAGAGATGGGAGACCTCATTCATAGGCTAAGTGAAAAAGAACAATTAGTGTTGGACTTATTTTATCGGCAGGAGCTGACTCTTACAGAGATCGGCTACATTTTGAAGCTATCGACTTCGAGAATTTCACAAATACATTCACGTGCACTATTTAAATTAAAAGAGTTATTAGCAAAAACAATCTACCGCTAAAGCTATTGGTTTGGGAGTGGAATAATGGATTTTCCATATAAACTAGAGGTTTCCCAAGATAAAATGAAGGCCTGGATTATACCTATAGGGAATCAGGCACAATCGGTTTCTGATAGACAAATAGATGAATGGCTTGTTTCTTTGCCGATTATCTTTGGCATAAAAAAGGAAACAAAAGTACATTTACTGAATACGGAGCAGGTTGTTTTTCCTTTATTGATTGCTGAAGGGAAATTACCGGAAAACGGACAGGATGGAGAATTAAAACTCGAATATACAAAGGGAATAGACACAGGGGAGCAACCGTTTAACTTCCGAAATGTAATGGATATCCCATCCATCTCTACAGGAGATAAAATTGCGGCTGCATCTCAACCAACTTATGGTCTATTTGGAATGGATATTTTCGGAAATGAAATCAAACCGAAACCAGGCAAAAGAGCCGTCTATAAATTGGGACCCAATGTCATTGAACATGAATCAAGCCTCTATTCAACGATTAACGGACAAATCAGTATAGTAGGTCATACTATACAGGTTAATCCTGTTTTTTATGTAAAAGGAGATTTGAGCCTGGAGGTAGGCAATATTGATTTTGTTGGAAATGTGTATATTGAGGGCAATATACCCGTCGGTTATACGATTTCGTGCGGTGGCGATTTAAAAGTTTTCGGTATGATTGAGGGATCAGACATTAATGTTGGCGGCTCGGTTATTGTCAAGGGCGGAATTACTGGGGAAAAGAATTGCAGTATTCGAACAGGCGGAGATCTATACGCCTTATACATAAACTATGCAAATGTAATATCAAGCGGTAATATCATTATTCAACATGCTATTCTCCATAGTTTTGTAACTTCCATGAAATCTGTAACCTGTAAAAAAGGACATCTAATAGGCGGAGTTTTAAGGGCTGGCAAGAGAGTGGAACTGATGGATGCAGGGAATTTACACTATACACGTACTGAAATACATATCGGAAATAATGATGCAATTGAAATGATTAAGCAGGATTTGGATTCTCGTTATCAAAAAATGCAAAAAACACTCTCGAAACTCTCGTATATAGCTGTGAAGCTTGAAGAAAAAACAAGGTTATCGAATGACAAAAAGGATGCTCTTTTGCTGGAAAAACAAAGGAAAACAAAAGATTTTTTAGTGGATGAAATGAAAAAACTTAAGCAAGAGAGATTAATGTTAGATTATGAGCTGCAAATCGATGAGGAATTAATTATTAACGGTGCATGCTACCCTAATCTTTATATAAAAATGGGTAAGTATAGCATGCCTCTGAATCAAAATTACCAGTCAGTGAGATTTACTGATAAGGGAAACGAGATATCTGTTTATCCGCTCTAAAAGGGGGCAATGAATCATGAGTTTAAAAGCGATTGAATTGCAAGTTGCAATACCCAGAACGCAGGATGCAGGTAAAATCCAGGAGCTGTTGCAGAATCGTAGTCAACAACTGATTGAGCATGCTTCCGAACAGGAAAAAAAGAGTACAAGAGCAAAAAATGAAACAGTACTTAGGCAAGAAAAGAATAGCTCGGTTGATTGGAATAATCATTCCAAGGGCCGGCAGCAGGAAAAACGGCGGCAGAATGATGAATCTACTAAAAATCATTCTGCCTTTTCGCAAGCAGAAACCCAACCTTATAAGGGAAAGAGAATAGATTTTTCGGGATAAGAGGAGACAAAATGACATTTATACTCATAGTAAGCATCATGGTCAATATGGTGGCTGTTTTAGCAATTGTTATCCTTTATTTGAGGCAGAATCGTCTTATTCAATTCGAGAAGGAATGTAAAGAATATCAAAAAGAAGTTGAGGAACTAATCCATACGTTTATAATCGAAATGAAGGAAGAAAACGATGAAATTAAACAGTTGTTTGTGGGTGATACTGGTAAGATATCACGCACTGAAGGACCTCGAAAGCTATCTGATCAAGAAGAGAAAATAGATCACACTATGACAGGGTTACCAAATGGATATAGACAGCAGAGTGCACGGAATGCCTACGAAAATACGAGCCGGCAATCCGTTACGAATCATCTTAAGGAAGAAAAAACGGAATCAGATGTTATCGACCAAGATTTAGAACGAGTCCCTATATTGGCTGAGGCCCAGAATATGAAGAATCAAGGGAAAACAATTGAGGAAATTGCAAAAAAAATGGGCCGTGGCAAAACAGAAATTGACCTTTTATTTAAATTAAATCAAAAGTAAAGTAAAAAGACTTGATTGTATGCTGAGATTATGCTATATTATGACATGGTGTTAATACACACGCTTGAGGATTTGGACTGATCGTGCTGTAAACCTACAGTTTCAGCCTGAAAATGATTTGAGCGGAGGAAAAACAAAACATAGGAGGAACAAACATGTCTGTAATTTCAATGAAACAACTGCTTGAAGCAGGTGTACACTTCGGGCACCAAACTCGTCGTTGGAACCCAAAAATGAAAAAATATATTTTCACGGAGCGTAATGGTATCTACATTATTGACCTTCAAAAAACGGTTAAAAAAGTAGAAGAAGCTTATAACTTCGTAAGAGACTTGGCTGCTGATGGCGGTACTATGCTTTTCGTTGGTACTAAAAAGCAAGCTCAAGATTCTGTAAAAGAAGAAGCTGGCCGTGCTGGTATGTACTATGTTAACCAACGTTGGTTAGGTGGTACATTAACAAACTTCGTAACAATTCAAAAACGTATTGCACGTCTTAAAGAAATCGAAAAAATGGAAGAAAACGGAACGTTTGAAGTTCTTCCTAAAAAAGAAGTTATTCAATTGAAAAAAGAACAAGAGCGTCTTGAAAAATTCTTAGGCGGTATCAAGGATATGAAACAAATCCCTGATGCATTGTTCATCATTGACCCACGTAAAGAGCGTATCGCTGTTGCGGAAGCTCATAAATTGAATATTCCAATCGTAGGTATCGTTGATACAAACTGTGATCCGGATGAAATCGATTATGTAATCCCTGCAAACGATGATGCAATCCGTGCTGTTAAATTGCTTACTGGTAAAATGGCTGATGCTATCCTTGAAGGTAAACAAGGTGAAGAAACAGCTCCAGTTGCAGAAGAAACAGTAGTTGAAGAAACTGTTGAAGCAGAAGAAGCAACTACAGTTGAAAATGCTTAATTGATTTTTTAAAGGTGATAAGAGGACAGTGCCTTTTATCACCTTTTTTTGAAATAAAATAGAGTGGTGTATACGGATTCGCACACTGCTACATACTGATTTTATCGGATGATATAAAGGAGGAAGACCAAATGGCTATTACTGCTCAAATGGTTAAAGAATTACGTGAAAAAACTGGTGCAGGTATGATGGACTGCAAAAAAGCACTACAAGAAACAAGCGGTGACATGGATAAAGCAATCGATTACCTTCGTGAAAAAGGTATTGCGAAAGCGGCTAAAAAAGGCGATCGTATTGCTGCTGAAGGTTTAACTTCTATCGTTGTTGAAGGCGATAAAGCAGTTATCCTTGAAGTAAATGCTGAAACAGATTTCGTTGCTAAAAATGAAGCATTCCAAACTCTTGTAAAAGAATTGGCTGCACATCTTTTAACAAATGAACCTGCAAATGTTGAGGAAGCTTTAACTCAAACAATGACTAACGGTGCAACTGTTGCTGACCACATTAATGCTGCTATTGCAAAAATTGGTGAGCGCATCACTCTTCGTCGTTTTGAAATCAAAACAAAACCTGAAAACGGAGCTTTCGGAGCTTACATCCACCAAGGCGGACGTATCAGCGTATTAACTATCGTTGAAGGTACAACTGAAGAAGCGGTTGCGAAAGATGTTTCTATGCACATCGCTGCTTTAAACCCTAAATACGTATCACGTGACCAAGTTACTGCTGAAGAAGTTGAACATGAGCGTCAAGTTCTAACACAACAAGCATTAAACGAAGGAAAACCTGAAAAAATCGTTGCGAAAATGGTTGAAGGCCGTCTAGGTAAATATTTTGAAGAAATTTGTGTACTGGATCAAACATTCGTTAAAAATCCAGATCAAAAAGTTGGTCAATTTGTACAAGCAAATGGCGCTACAATCGTTGAGTTCGTACGTTACGAAGTAGGAGAAGGTATCGAGAAGAAACAAGATAACTTCGCTGAAGAAGTAATGAGCCAAATTAAAAAAGACTAATCTAATTACATGTGTATAGCATAAAAATAGGGGACACGTTGTGTTCCCTATTTTTCAAGAATACATTTCCTTAAAATAAACAGAGTATTAGATGAGGATATCGACTATTAAAGCTTGTGATAGATCGATAACTAATGACGGTGGAGGTTACTATGAGCAGCGTAAAGTATAAAAGAGTTGTATTAAAGTTAAGTGGAGAGGCACTTGCCGGTGCTCAAGGATTTGGGATTGACCCAACCATAATTTTTTCAGTTGCTAAACAAGTGAAAGAAGTTGCGGAGCTTGGTGTAGAAGTCGCAGTAGTGGTTGGTGGCGGAAATATTTGGCGCGGTAAAACAGGCAGTGAACTTGGAATGGACCGTGCAACTGCCGATTATATGGGAATGCTTGCAACAGTCATGAATTCACTTGCGCTTCAGGATAGTTTGGAACAACAAGGGATTGAGACACGTGTCCAAACATCTATTGAAATGAGACAAGTAGCTGAGCCTTATATCCGTCGCAGAGCAATCCGCCATTTAGAGAAAACACGTGTGGTTATCTTTGCTGCAGGTACTGGAAATCCGTATTTCTCTACAGATACGACAGCAGCTTTACGGGCTGCCGAAATAGAAGCAGATGTCATTCTCATGGGTAAAAATAATGTTGATGGTGTATATAGTGCAGACCCTGTATTAGATAGCAGTGCCGTAAAATATGATGAACTTTCTTATCTTGATTTAATTAAGGATGGTTTATCTGTAATGGACTCCACAGCATCATCTTTATGTATGGATAATGACATTCCACTAATTGTCTTCTCAATAATGGAAGAAGGAAATATTAAACGTGCCGTTATGGGTGAAACTATAGGTACTATTGTTAGGGGGAAAGAATAATGGCAAAACAAGTTATAGACAATACGAAGGAAAAGATGAATAAAGGAATTCAGGCATTCTCCAGAGAATTAGCCTCTATCCGTGCAGGTCGTGCTAGTGCATCCCTTTTAGACAGATTGACTGTAAATTATTATGGAGCACCTACACCTGTAAATCAGCTTGGGTCAATCAGCGTTCCGGAAGCTCGTATGCTGGTTATTACACCTTATGACAAAACCATTCTTGGTGATATTGAAAAGGCAATTCTGAAATCTGATCTTGGACTTAACCCAGTGAACGATGGTAATATTATTCGTTTAAGTGTTCCTGCACTAACTGAAGAACGTCGTCGTGACCTTGTTAAACAAGTGAAGAAGGAAGCTGAAGAAGCGAAAGTTGCGATTCGTAATGTACGCCGTGATGGTAATGATGACCTTAAAAAGCTTGAGAAAAACGGGGAAATTACAGAAGATGCACTTCGTGGATATTCTGATGACGTTCAAAAAATGACGGATGATCATATCGCGAAAATCGATGCTCTTGCTAAAGATAAAGAAAAGGAAATCATGGAAGTTTGATTTTTATATCATAAAGCCCCTTTTATCTAAAGGGGCTTTTTTGTTACACCTAGTATGTATTAGGTGACGAAATTATATAATAACAGAATCATACAGTGTGTCCAAAAAGGTTAACTGTTAGAAATCCATAAAACTGCCAGGAAACAAACATACAAACAGAAATGTTTGTGACAATTAAATGTGGTATGATAGGTTATGGAATTTGTACTAAGGCTAAATGATCAAATATACATAAGCAGGGAAGATTAATTCCTTTTGGAGGAAATAACATGTTTGGATGGAAGATAGTTAAGAAAAAAGGGAAACAGTATTCTATACCAGAAAGAATAGAAAAGGTAAAACAAAATAAAATACCAGACCATATTGCCATTATTATGGATGGGAATGGCCGGTGGGCAAGAAAAAGAGCACTGCCAAGAGTAGCTGGACATCATGAGGGTATGAAGGTCGTGCGTAAAACGACTAAATTAGCTAATGAATTGGGAGTTAAGGTTTTAACGGTTTATGCCTTTTCAACTGAGAATTGGAAACGTCCAAAAGATGAAGTGGATTATTTGTTAAAATTACCCGAAGAATTTCTAGGAACGTTTTTGCCGGAATTAATGAAAGAAAACGTTAGGGTTCAAATTATGGGTGATCAAAAGAGACTGCCTTTGCATACTGTCAATGCAGTCACTACAGCATTAGATCAAACTAAAGATAATGATGGTCTAATTTTAAATTTCGCTCTTAATTATGGAAGCCGTGCAGAAATCCTCGAAGGTGTAAAAAAAGCCGCAGCTGATATGAAAGATGGTCGTTTGGAAGAAAGCGATTTGACAGAAGAACGATTCTCTGAGTATTTGATGACCAATCAGCTGATGGATCCGGATTTATTAATCAGAACGAGCGGCGAAATTCGACTGAGCAACTTTATGTTATGGCAATTAGCCTATACGGAGTTTTATTTTACAGATGTATTGTGGCCGGACTTCAATGACCATGAATTGCTCAATGCAATTGAAGAATTCCAGGGCAGATCGAGAAGATACGGCGGCGTATAATGAGGAAGGCAGGGGTTTTAGGATGAAACAAAGAATCATTACTGCGATAGTCGCGATTGCATTATTTTTACCGATATTAATTTATGGAAATATTCCGTTTCTTATTTTAATCTATGCGATGGCGACAATTGGATTATATGAACTACTTAAGATGAAGAAAATGCCGCTAATGACGATATCATCGTTACTATCGTTTTTATTAGTATGGGTTTTATTGATACCTGATCGTTACAGTAGTTTCTTTGATATGATTCAATACGATAAAATGGATATAGTTATTATCATTGCATTTTTGTTATTAGTGATTACGGTAATTTCTAAAAATGCTTTTACGTTTGATGATGCGGCTTTTCTATTGTTGTCTTCTCTATACATAGGTGTAGCTTTTTATTACTTTTTTGGGACAAGAGATGTTGAGAATGGCCTCTTAACGATACTTTTTGTATTAATTACGATTTGGGTCACTGATTCAGGTGCCTATTTTGTAGGGCGATCTTTAGGAAAACGAAAGCTTTGGCCGGAAATCAGCCCAAATAAAACAGTAGAAGGATTCCTTGGTGGAGTTGGAAGTGCATTAGTTGTTGCAATTCTGTTCTATTTTTTCTCTAATTTGGACTACAATATAAGTAAGCTGATTATAATGGCATTATTAATTTCGATTTTTGGGCAGTTGGGTGATCTTGTACAATCTGCATATAAAAGGCATTATGGTGTTAAGGATTCCGGTAATATCTTACCGGGACATGGAGGAATTTTGGACAGATTTGATAGTTTGATTTTTATTCTTCCCATATTGCACTTCTTCATTTTTTAAACGTAACTATACAATTGCTGGGGGAGGAGCTTTAGTTTGAAAAGGATCAATTTATTAGGGGCTACAGGGTCTATCGGTATGCAAACGATAGATATTGTACGCAATCATCCAGAGGAATTTAACTTAACAGCTGTTTCAGGCGGAAGAAATGTGGACGGAATTCGGAAAATCATTCAGGAATTCCAGCCCGAACTGATTTGTGTACAGCTAAAAGAAGATGCGGAAAGACTGAAGACGGAATATCCGGGCAGGAAAATTGTATACGGACATGAAGGCTTAATAGAGGCAGCTACTTATGTAAACGGAGATATTGTAGTGAATGCCGTAATGGGAAGCATTGGTTTAATTCCTACCATGCAGGCGATGGAAGCTGGTAAACAAATTGCCCTTGCTAATAAGGAAACATTGGTGACAGCCGGACATTTAGTTATGGAGGCTGCCAAGAGGTTTCAAACGCCTATACTGCCGGTTGACAGTGAGCATTCTGCTATATTCCAGGCATTACAGGGTGAAAAGGCTAAAAATATTGAACGCTTGATTATCACAGCATCTGGAGGAAGCTTCAGAGACCGAACAAGAGATGAGTTAAAGAATGTTACAGTTAAAGATGCACTCAATCATCCAAATTGGTCTATGGGCGCAAAAATAACAATAGATTCTGCCACAATGATGAATAAGGGACTTGAAGTGATTGAAGCCCATTGGCTGTTTAATTTGCCATATGAACAGATTGATGTCCTATTGCACCAGGAAAGCATTATCCATTCTATGGTGGAATTTCACGATTCAAGTGTGATGGCGCAGCTGGGGACCCCAGATATGCGTGTGCCTATCCAATATGCTCTTTCATATCCGGATCGGTTACCGCTTTTCTCTTCAAAGAGACTTAATTTAGCAGAAGCGGCAACTTTACATTTTAAAAAGATGGACTTTGACCGCTATCCATGTTTACAATACGCTTATAATGCCGGAAGAATTGGCGGATCAATGCCGACTGTTTTAAATGCTGCCAATGAGGTGGCGGTCGAATTGTTCTTACAGGGCAAGATTCCATTCTTGGAAATTGAGGCACTGGTGGAAAAAGCTATGGAGCGTCATCAGCTAATCAAAAAACCTGAACTCGAGACTATTCAGGAAGTCGATCAGGAGACAAGAAGGTATATCGAGTCACTATATTAAAAGGGATGGTCGATTAAGTGGAAACAATATTAGCGTTTATACTTATTTTTGGAGGATTAGTGTTTTTTCATGAATTAGGCCACTTAATCTTTGCAAAAAGAGCAGGTATACTCTGTCGAGAGTTTGCCATCGGTTTTGGGCCGAAAATCTTTACAATAAAAAAGAATGAAACTGTCTATACCATTCGTTTACTTCCGCTTGGAGGCTTTGTACGGATGGCTGGTGAAGACGCAGAAACAGTTGAGTTGAAACCAGGCTATCGAATTGGGGTACTGTTTAACGAAAATCAGGAAATTAACAAAATCATTGTCACTAACAAGGATAAATATCCTGAAGCAAGAATTATTGAGGTGGAACAAGCAGATCTGGATCATCAGTTAATCATTCGTGGATATGAAGATGGAAATGATGAAGCTATCCAAACCTTTAAGGTTCATCCAAAAGCGGTAATGGTAGAAGATGGCCTTGAGCTTCAAATAGCACCATATGACCGCCAGTTTAATTCAAAAACATTACCGCAAAGAGCGATGGCAATCTTTGCCGGACCGATGATGAATTTTGTTTTAGCAGCTGTGTTATTCATGATTATTGGGATTGCCCAAGGTGTTGTGGTCGATGAGCCGAAGCTTGGCAAACTGACAGAAGATGGACCTGCTATTAGCTCTGGACTTAAGGCAGGAGACATCGTACACTCCATTAATGGTGAAAAAGTTGATTCATGGAGTGATATTCAATCAACTATTCAAAAGAATGCCAATAATGAACTGACTTTTGAGGTTGAACGTGATGGCCAAAATAAGGAGATAAATGTCACACCTAAATTAGTGGATGATTCAGCCGGCAAACGGGGAATCATAGGGGTCTATGCTCCGACGGAAAAATCCTTTATCAAAGCGATCGGTTATGGATTTACGGAAACGTATTTATGGACTAAACAAATTTTCATTGTACTTGGTGATTTAATCACAGGAGGATTCTCCATAGATGCATTATCAGGTCCTGTGGGTATATATGTTTCCACAGAAGAGGTGGCAAAATCAGGTATTTTTTACTTGATAAAATGGGCAGGGGTCTTAAGTATTAACCTTGGGATTATGAATCTCTTGCCGTTGCCCGCGTTGGATGGAGGAAGGCTGTTATTCTTTGCAATTGAAGCAATTAGAGGGAAACCGGTTGATAAGCAAAAGGAAGGTATGTTCCATTTTATTGGTTTTGCCTTATTGATGCTATTAATGATCGTCGTCACCTGGAATGATATACAGCGATTTTTCTTTTAAAATAGTCAGTAGCGGGGGCTAAACACGTGTTAAGCTCCTGCTATACATAAAGTAAAGTGATTAGGATAGAAAGGTGAATAGATATGAGACAAAGTATGACGATGATTCCAACATTAAGAGAGGTGCCATCAGACGCTGAAGTAAAAAGTCATCAATTATTGCTTCGTGCCGGATTTATGCGCCAAAATGCAAGTGGAATATATAGTTATCTTCCACTTGGTTTAAAAGTAATCCAAAATGTTGAAAAAATTATTCGAGAAGAGATGGAGCGCGCAGGAGCGGTAGAATTACTAATGCCGACACTGCAGCAGGCAGAGCTATGGCAGGAATCCGGCAGATGGTATTCCTATGGTCCTGAGTTAATGAGAATGCATGACCGCCATAATCGTGAATTTGCAATGGGACCAACCCATGAAGAAGTCATTACAAGCTTACTTCGTGATGAGGTGAAATCATACAAACGTTTACCTCTAACTCTTTATCAAATTCAAACAAAATTCCGCGATGAAAAGCGTCCTCGTTTCGGCTTGCTTCGCGGCCGTGAATTTATTATGAAGGATGCGTATTCTTTCCATTCCAGCCAGGAAAGCCTGGATGAAGTGTATGATCGTATCTTTACAGCCTATTCCAATATTTTCAGCCGTTGTGGTCTTGATTTCAGAGCGGTTATAGCAGATTCTGGAGCTATGGGCGGAAAAGATACACATGAATTTATGGTGCTTTCTGAAATAGGTGAGGACACAATCGCTTATTCGGATACATCTGACTTTGCAGCTAATATTGAAATGGCACCTGTTGTTAACACGGCTGTAAAAACAGGTGAAGAGCTTAAAGAACTGACTAAAGTATCAACACCTGATCAAAAAACAATCGAAGAAGTATCAAGATATTTAAATACAACTAATGATAAGTGTATTAAATCACTTCTTTGGAAAGTGGACGATCAGTTTGTGCTTGTATTGATCAGAGGAGATCATGAATTAAATGATATTAAACTAAAAAATATCTTTAATGCTACAATCGTTGAACCTGCAAGTCCGGAGGAGACACAGGATATACTGAATTGCAGCGTTGGTTCTATTGGACCAATTGGAGTGGATGAAAACCGCGTGACAATTATTGCTGATTTCGCTGTTGAAGTTTTGGAAAATGCGGTTTGTGGAGCCAATGAAGAAGGGATACATTACATTAATGTAAATCCTGACCGTGATTTTACTAATGTGAAATATGAAGATCTTCGTTTTATACAGGCTGGTGATGCTTCTCCAGATGGAAAAGGCACCATTCAGTTTGCTAAAGGAATAGAAGTGGGTCATGTATTTAAGTTAGGAACACGATACAGTGAAGCAATGAACGGTACGTACTTGGATGAAAATGGTCGCAGTCAGCCGATGATTATGGGTTGCTATGGAATTGGAGTATCCAGAACCGTTGCGGCGATTGCTGAGCAATTTAATGATGAAAAAGGTTTAATGTGGCCTGCTAATATAGCTCCATATCAAGTGCATCTTATTCCAGTTAATATGAAGGATGAAAATCAACGGAATCTAGGTGAGAAATTATATGACGAGCTTATGCAAGCTGGATATGATGTATTAATGGATGACCGTAATGAACGTGCAGGTGTTAAATTTGCTGATTCTGATTTAATTGGACTACCTGTTCGAGTCACAGTTGGTAAAAAAGCTGCCGAAGGAATCGTAGAAGTTAAAGTGAGACGAACAGGGGAAAGTTTTGAAGTGCCTGTTACTGATCTTGCTGGTCGATTAAACGAAATCCTGTAAAATATTAAAGTACAAGCTCTCCCTTTTGCAATGGGGAGAGCTTGTTTTTTACGTGCCGATTTTTTTTTGATAGTTGTTTTAAGGTTTGGATAATGCTTTTTACTCCCAACACCGGTTTTTAATAAGTATGGCTAAAGGTGTTTTCTGAATTGATGAAAGCATTAATCTTTGCAAGAAGGGATTTGAATAAAAAAGAGTTGTGTTATAATTACAAGACGGAAAAGGAGAATGACGTTTGGGAGAGATAGAAATGGAAGAGAATTCTCGTATTAAACAAGATAAATTCAGAACGTTGCTCCAGCAACTTCAGCTGACGGAAGATGCGGTTGTTGTGCATTTTTCTAATGCGGAAATCGATAAAGTAATCATTGAAAAAGTTGCCCGCAAATGGCATTTCTTTTTCAGATTTGAACATATAATTCCTTGCAGTATTTGGACCAGATTTACGACACAATTAATGCAGGTCTTTTCTCCAATAGCCACTGTCGGGTATTCGGTTGAGGTTAGGAATCCACTCATCACGAATGAATTGATTACGGATTATTGGAAAAACTGTATTAGCGAAATCGATGGAATTTCTCCGGCAATTCTGGAATTATTGCATGGACAAGCTCCAAAGGTTGAAGGGAATAAGCTGATTGTAACTGCTCGTAACGATGCAGAGGCCGGCCAGCTTAAACGGAAATATACCGGCTTAATTTCAGAAGTTTATCAGCGTTTTGGTTTTCCGCCATTGCAGCTCGATGCCATTGTAGATAAAGATGCATACAGTGAGGCAATGGAGACATTCAAAAAGCAAAAGCAAATAGAAGATGAAGAAAAAGCTCTGCAGGCAGTTCAGGATATGAAGAAGGCCGCAGAGGCTAAGGATGATGGCGGAGTACCTGAAGGCCCATTGGTTATCGGGTACAAAATCAAGCCGGATGCTGATTTTAAGACACTTGATGAGATAGTTGAAGAAGAACGTCGAATTGCCGTTGAAGGGTATGTCTTCGATGCTGAAACAAGAGAGTTAAAGAGCGGACGCACCTTATTAACCTTTAAAATTACGGATTATACAAATAGCATTCTTGTTAAAATGTTCTCACGCGACAGAGAAGACGCAAGCCAATTGGCACGTGTGAAAAAAGGTATGTGGGTACGTGTACAAGGAAGTGTACAAAATGATACATTCGTCCGTGACTTAGTAATGATTGCAAATGATATTAATGAAATAGCAGGTAAAAATCGTAAGGATACAGCACCCGAAGATGAAAAGCGTGTTGAATTACATTTGCATACACCAATGAGCCAAATGGACGCTGTTACACCTGTCTCTACACTAGTGTCCCAGGCAGCTAAGTGGGGACATAAAGCGATTGCTATAACAGATCATGCGGTCGCACAGTCATTCCCTGAGGCTTACGCTGCCGGAAAGAAAAATAATATTAAAATCTTATATGGCGTAGAAGTAAATTTAGTGGATGATGGCGTGCCGATTGCTTACAATACGGCAGATTTAAATTTGGAAGAAAGCACATATGTTGTATTTGACGTGGAAACAACAGGACTTTCTGCCATATATGACACCATTATCGAGCTTGCGGCAGTTAAGATGAAAAATGGTGAGATTATTGATCGCTTTGAGTCTTTTGCCAATCCACATCATAAATTATCATCTACAACCATTAATTTAACAGGGATTACCGATGACCTTGTAGAGAATGCTCCTGAAGTCGATGAAGTTTTGACGAAGTTCAGGGATTGGTCTGAGGATGCAATTTTTGTTGCGCATAACGCGAGCTTTGATATGGGCTTCTTGAATATGGGTTATAAAAAGCTTGGGTTTGGTAAAGCCACCAACCCGGTCATAGATACATTGGAGCTGGCTCGTTTCCTCTATCCGGATTTGAAAAATCACCGCCTGAATAATTTGGCGAAAAAATTTGATGTTGAGCTTGTTCAGCATCACCGTGCGATTTATGATGCTGAAACAACCGGTCATTTGTTAATGAAAATGTTAAAGGATGCCAATGAAAAAGGCATTACGAATCATAATCAATTAAATGACAATATGGGAAAAGGAAAGGCATTCCAGAGAGCGCGTCCGTATCATTGCACATTACTCGCGCAAACACAGGAAGGTTTAAAGAATTTATTTAAGCTTGTTTCCATTGCTCATATTGATTATTTTTACCGTGTCCCAAGGATTCCAAGATCCGTCCTTATGCAATATCGAGAAGGGATTTTGGTTGGATCCGGCTGTGATCGCGGCGAAGTATTTGAAAATATGATGCAAAAATCATTTGAAGAGGCAGAGGATGTCGCTGAATTCTATGATTATCTTGAGGTGCATCCAAAAGAAGTTTACGCTCCTCTTATCGAAATGGAACTGGTTCAAAGCGATAAGGCTCTTGAATCTATAATCGCCAATATTGTAAAGCTGGGAGAGAAATTAAACAAACCAGTTGTGGCGACAGGCAATGTTCATTACCTGAATCCAAATGATAAAATCTATCGAAAAATATTAATCAATTCACAAGGGGGAGCAAACCCTCTAAATCGCCACAGCTTGCCTGATGTACATTTCCGTACAACAGATGAGATGATGAATTGCTTCTCGTTCCTTGGGCAAGAAAAAGCAAAAGAAATTGTTGTAACAAACACCAATAAAATTGCCGATTTAATTGATGAAATCAAACCGATTAAAGATGATTTATATACACCGAAAATCGAGGGTGCTGAAGAGGATATTCGGGAAATGAGCTATACAAGAGCACGGATGATCTACGGTGAAAATTTGCCGGAGATCGTGGAAGCTCGTCTTGAAAAAGAATTGAAGAGTATCATTGGTCATGGATTTGCGGTTATTTACTTAATTTCGCATAAGCTGGTTAAGAAATCACTTGATGATGGATACTTGGTTGGATCCCGTGGTTCCGTAGGTTCATCCTTTGTGGCAACGATGACTGAAATAACGGAAGTGAATCCATTGCCTCCCCATTATGTATGTCCGAAGTGCAAGAAGTCTGAATTCTTTAATGATGGATCGGTCGGGTCAGGTTTTGACCTCCCAGATAAGGATTGTCCGGACTGCGCTGTAAGCTATGTGAAAGATGGACATGATATTCCGTTTGAAACATTCCTTGGCTTCAAGGGGGACAAAGTTCCAGATATTGACTTAAACTTCTCGGGTGAATATCAGCCGCAGGCTCATAATTACACAAAAGTCCTGTTTGGTGAAGATTATGTATATCGAGCAGGAACGATTGGTACGGTAGCTGAAAAAACGGCATATGGATATGTTAGAGGATATGCCCAGGAAAATAATCTTCATTTCCGTTCAGCAGAAACAGATCGTTTAGTAAGTGGATGTACAGGTGTTAAGCGTACAACCGGGCAGCATCCGGGCGGAATTATTGTAGTTCCTGATTATATGGATATTTATGATTTCTCGCCTATCCAGTTCCCGGCTGATGCGAGTGACTCTGAATGGAAAACGACTCACTTCGACTTCCATTCCATCCATGATAATATTTTGAAGCTTGATATTCTGGGTCATGATGATCCAACTGTAATCCGGATGCTACAGGATTTAAGCGGAATAGATCCAAAAACGATTCCTACAGACGATCCTGAAGTCATGAAGATTTTCAGTACACCGGAAGTACTTGGTGTTACTGCAGAACAAATCAATTGCAAAACAGGTACACTGGGTGTACCGGAATTTGGTACTCGTTTTGTAAGGCAAATGCTTGAGGATACTAAGCCAACCACTTTTGCAGAGCTTGTTCAAATATCCGGGCTCTCACACGGTACAGATGTGTGGCTGGGCAATGCACAGGAATTGATTCAGGATAATATTTGTAATCTAAGCCAGGTAATTGGCTGTCGTGATGATATTATGGTGTATTTAATTTATCAGGGTCTTGATCCATCACTTGCCTTCAAAATTATGGAGTCTGTCCGTAAGGGGAAAGGGCTCTCTGAGGAAATGGAAGAAGAAATGCTGAAGAACAATGTACCAGGATGGTATATTGGCTCATGTAAAAAGATTAAATATATGTTCCCGAAAGCCCATGCGGCAGCATATGTATTAATGGCTGTCCGAATTGCTTATTTTAAAGTGCACCATGCACTCCTGTACTACGCAGCTTATTTCACGGTTCGTGCAGATGATTTTGACCTTGATGCGATGGTGAAAGGATCAGAAATGATTCGTTCCCGCATTGATGAAATCAATCAAAAAGGTCTCGAAGCCTCTACTAAAGAGAAAAACTTGATGACTGTTCTTGAAATAGCACTTGAAATGTGTGAGCGAGGATATAGCTTCCAAAAAGTTGATTTATATCGATCCAGTGCAAATGAATTTATTATTGACGGAAATACTTTAATTCCACCGTTCAATTCAATCCCAGGACTTGGAACGAATGCGGCTTTCAATATTGTGAAAGCTAGAGAAAACGGCGAATTTTTATCTAAAGAAGATTTGCAGCAAAGAGGCAAAGTTTCCAAAACTATATTAGAATACTTGGATAATCACGGTTGCTTGGGCGATATGCCTGATCAAAACCAACTTTCTTTATTCTGATACAGAATCGCTAATTTGCAAAAACCAACTCTTTATGTTATATTCAAGTAAGAATTACTGCTGATACGTATGTGCTAAAGAGTGGGGAAACCCACTCTTTCGTTTGTATTAGGATGATATTCAGTCGTTTACATAGACGTAAAGGAGTGAAAGCATGAGCAAGAAAGTCACTGAGATTGTCGAGGAAATGGCTGCCCCGATCCTCGAAGAATTAAACCTCGAGCTCGTTGAAGTAGAGTATGTAAAAGAGGGCAGAAACTGGTTCCTTAGAGTGTATATCGATAAGGAAAACGGTGTGGACATTGAAGAATGCGGTATTGTTTCTGAAAGGTTGAGCGAGAAGCTCGATGAAAAAGATCCAATTTCCAATAACTATTTCCTGGAGGTTTCTTCTCCAGGTGCTGAACGCCCATTAAAAAAAGATAGCGATTTTATGAAGGCAGTCGGTAAAAATGTACATATTAAAACATATGAACCGATTGATAATGAAAAAGAGTTTGAAGGTATCTTAAAAGATTTTGATGGTGACACCGTTATAATCGAAATTAAAATTAAAACACGTAAAAAGGAAATAACTATTCCTTATGATAAGATTGCCAAGGCAAGATTAGCGATTAGTTTTTCATAAGGGTTTAAGATTGTAAGGAGGGGATTAGTAAAATGAGTAATGAATTACTCGATGCACTGACCATTTTAGAAAAGGAAAAAGGAATTTCAAGGGATGTGCTCGTAGAGGCGATTGAAGCCGCTCTTGTATCAGCCTATAAGAGAAATTTTAATCAGGCTCAAAATGTCCGTGTGGATTTTAATTTGGTGAATGGATCCATGCGTGTATTTGCTCGTAAAGAAATTGTTGATGAAGTTTTTGATTCCCGCCTTGAGATCTCTTTGGAAGAAGCAAAAAGCATCAATCCAAACTATGAAGTAGAAGATGTTCTGGAGCTTGAAGTTACACCAAAAAACTTTGGTCGTATCGCAGCTCAAACAGCTAAGCAAGTTGTAACTCAACGTGTACGTGAAGCTGAAAGAGGCATTGTATACAATGAATTTATTGACCGTGAAGAAGACATTATGACTGGAATTGTCCAACGCCGTGATTCTAAATATATATATGTAGCTCTCGGTAAAACAGAAGCATTGCTTCCAGCCAATGAGCAGATGCCGAATGAATCCTATCAACCGCATGAACGTTATAAAGTATTTCTAACAAAAGTAGAAAAAACTTCAAAAGGGCCGCAAATTTTCGTTTCACGTACACATCCGGGCCTTTTAAAGAGATTATTTGAACTTGAGGTGCCTGAGATTTTTGACGGCACAGTTGAAATTAAATCTGTTGCCCGTGAAGCAGGAGACCGCTCAAAAATATCAGTTCATACTGATAATCATGAGGTGGATCCGGTAGGTGCTTGTGTAGGTCCTAAAGGCCAACGTGTTCAAGCGATTGTAAACGAACTAAAAGGCGAAAAAATTGATATCGTAAAATGGTCAGATGACCCTGTTGTTTTCGTAGCTAATGCTTTAAGTCCTTCAAAAGTACTTGAAGTCATTGTGAATGAAGAAGAGAAGGCAACAACAGTTATTGTACCTGACTATCAGCTTTCCCTGGCAATTGGTAAACGTGGGCAAAATGCTCGCCTTGCTGCAAAGCTTACTGGGTGGAAGATAGATATTAAGAGTGAAACAGATGCGCGTGAAGCGGGAATCTATCCTGTTAATCGCCTGACTGAAGAAAGTGATGAAGACGAGCTCGAATTTAAAGGCTTTACTTTCGGACTCGATGATGAAACAGAAGAATGATCCTATTGGTGAGGTGAAAATGGTGAACAACCGAAAGAAAGTACCGCTGAGAAAATGTATCGGCACCGGTGAAATGAAACCAAAAAAAGAAATGATCCGGATTGTTCGCTCCAAGGAAGGAGAGGTTTCAATAGATCCGACCGGCAAGAAATCAGGCCGCGGGGCCTATTTGAGCCTATCTGAGGAAGCCATTAACGCTGCCAAAAAGAAGAATAGCCTATCTAATCATCTGGAGGCAGATGTAGATTCTTCTATATACGAAGAACTTTTAAAGCTGGCTGCTAAGGAGAACAAATCACGACCATGATGCAAAAACAATGGATGTCCCTTTTGGGACTCGCATATCGAGCGAGAAAAGTTATTTCCGGGGAAGAATTGGTTATAAAAGAAATACGCTCTCGTCGAGCGAAAATAGTTTTATTATCAAAAGATGCTTCTTTAAATACGGAAAAGAAAATCACCGACAAATGTCATTTTTACAAAGTACCGATATGCCGAGTTGAAAACCGAACCGTGCTTGGTCAAGCAATAGGCAAGGATTCAAGAGTGGTAGTCGCTGTACTTGATGATGGATTTGCAAAGAAATTAATCTCCTTGCTCGATTAACTAATTCGGGGGTGAAGGAATGGGTAAAGTACGTGTATATGAATATGCGAAGAAGAACAATGTTTCTAGTAAAGTGGTAATTAATAAACTTAAAGATATGGGGATTGACGTCAATAATCATATGACGGCTCTAGAGGATCAGGCAGTAGAAAAATTAGAAAAACTGTTTAATCCTAAATCGGAAAAGATAAATACCGAGAAACCTCAAAATACTAACCAAACTAGAACTAGTCAAAATCAGAACCAGAACCAAAACCGAGGAAATATAAACGGGCAACAACAAAAACAGCAAACAAATAGTAACCAGCAAAGAGGTGGCCAGCAAGCTTCAAGGCAATCTCAAAGTTCCGCAAGACCTAATCCTGGTGTAACAGCAACTAGGAATAACCAGGGAACTAATCAAAATACAAAGAATAAACCGGCATCTAAGGGTAATGAAGGGAAAAAAAGCGTGCAAGATAATCAAAAAAGAGGTAACTTCAGAAATAATCGAAATAAAAAAAATAACCAACGTCATCAAAGTAAGTCAACTTATCAACCAACACCTAGAAAAGAAAGAGAATTACCGGAGAAAATCACATTCACCGAATCTCTGTCTGTGCAGGAGTTAAGTAAAAAGATTTATCGTGAACCAAGTGAAATTATTAAAAAACTATTTATGCTTGGAGTCATGGCAACGATTAATGCAGAATTAGATAAAGATGCAATTGAACTTATTTGTGCTGATTATGGCGTAGAAGTAGAAGAAATCATTAAAATTGATGTAACAGATCTTGAAGCTGTCATTGCGGATGATGAAAATCCAGATGAAAATACAGTGGAAAGACCGGCAGTAGTTACGATTATGGGTCACGTTGACCATGGTAAAACAACATTGCTGGATGCAATCAGAAATACAAAAGTTACTGAAGGCGAAGCAGGCGGAATTACGCAGCATATCGGTGCTTATCAAGTTGAGGTAGATGGTAAGAAAATCACGTTCCTTGATACACCGGGACATGCTGCCTTCACTACAATGCGTGCGCGTGGTGCTCAAGTAACGGATATTACAATTATCGTTGTAGCT
This sequence comes from Bacillus sp. z50, assembly GCF_058313585.1. Classification (NCBI taxonomy): domain Bacteria; kingdom Bacillati; phylum Bacillota; class Bacilli; order Caryophanales; family Bacillaceae; genus Bacillus; species Bacillus sp. z50. The sequence continues at coordinate 358,293 of NZ_JBZFQL010000002.1, read as the reverse complement.
GCTGACGATGGAGTAATGCCACAAACAGTTGAAGCGATTAACCATGCTAAAGCAGCAGAGGTTCCAATTATTGTGGCAGTTAACAAGATGGATAAAGAAGGAGCTAATCCTGATCGCGTAAAACAGGAATTGGTTGAAAATGGCCTGGTACCAGAAGAGTGGGGCGGGGATACTATTTTTGTACCAATGTCTGCGAAAAAAGGTGAAGGTATCGAGACATTGCTTGAAATGATTTTACTTGTAAGTGAAGTAAATGAATATAAGGCAAATCCTAAACGTAAAGCCATTGGTACGGTTATTGAAGCGGAATTGGATAAAGGACGTGGATCTGTCGCTACTTTACTTGTTCAAAATGGAACACTGCGTATAGGAGATCCAATTGTTGTTGGAGATACTTTTGGTAAAGTACGTGCGATGGTAAATGATTTAGGCCGCCGTGTTAAAGAAGCGGGTCCATCCACTCCGATTGAAATTACCGGATTAAACGAGGTGCCTCAGGCAGGCGATCGCTTCGTTGTATTTGAAGATGAAAAAACAGCACGCCAGGTTGGGGAAGCTCGTGCTCAAAGACATATCTTAGCTTCACGTAATGAAAGCTCCCGTGTAACACTTGAAAACTTGTTTGATCAATTAAAACAAGGGGAAGTAAAAGAAATTAATATCATTGTAAAAGGTGATGTTCAAGGTTCTGTTGAAGCGGTAGCTGCTTCCTTGCAAAAAATTGAGGTTGAAGGCGTAAAAGTTAAAATTATTCATGCGGGTGTTGGTGCAATTACTGAATCCGATATTATTTTAGCGACTGCCTCTAATGCAATTGTAATTGGTTTCAACGTGCGTCCGGATGTTAATGCTAAGCGTGCTGCTGAAGCTGAAAAAGTAGATGTACGTCTGCACAGAATTATCTATAAAGCAATCGAAGAAATCGAAGCAGCGATGAAAGGGATGCTTGATCCTGAGTATGAGGAGAAAGTAATCGGTCAGGCTGAAGTTCGTCAAACCATCAAAATTTCCAAAGTAGGAACAATTGCAGGAAGCTATGTAACAGATGGTAAGATTACACGTAACAGTGGAATCCGTCTAATCCGTGAAGGCATCGTAATCTTTGAAGGTGAACTGGATACACTTAAACGCTTCAAAGATGACGTGAAAGAAGTAGCTCAAGGCTACGAATGCGGAATAACGATCAAAAACTTTAATGATATTAAAGAAGGCGATGTTATCGAAGCATATGTAATGGAAGAAATTAAAAGAGCATGATTGCTGCGGCAGAATGTGAATGTTTGATTCCTAATGCTCAATCCTTAAAGGAAAAAAGAGCGGTTCTGCAGCGCGTTATGACGCGATTAAAACAAAAATTTAATGTTTCTGTCGCAGAGGTTGACTATCAGGACATGTGGCAACGCACGGTTATCGCAATCGTGGTTGTCTCGTCGTCCAGAACCAGTTCTGAAAGGGAATTGCAAAAAGCATTATCCTACCTCGATTCTTTTCCTGAATTGGAGAGTATTGCGACAAATATAGAATGGCTTTAAAAGAGGTGAAAAATATGAGCCTTAGAGCTACCCGTGTGGGAGAGCAAATGAAAAAAGAACTCAGTGATATACTTGGCAGAAAAATCAAAGATCCACGAGTTGGATTTGTGACTGTCACAGATGTTGAAGTTTCTGGAGACCTTCAGCAAGCCAAAGTCTATATATCAGTTCTCGGTGATGCCGAAAAAAGAGAAGATACACTTAAAGGTCTTGCTAAAGCTACTGGATTTATTCGTTCTGAGCTGGGCCAGCGTATTCGATTACGAAAAACTCCGGAAATTATTTTTGAATTTGATGAGTCGATTGACTATGGAAACAGAATTGAAAATCTATTGCATCAAATTCATCAGGAAAATAAAGAACCCAATGAATAAGGACTAGGATAGACGTTATGTCTATCCCCTTTTTATATAAAAAATTAGGAGAACAGGGTGATAGTGATGGAAGAGTTAAATGGAATCCTGATTCTCAATAAACCGGCAGGATTTACTTCTCATGACTGTATTATGAAAGTCAGAAAAATACTGAGGATGAAAAAAGTCGGACATACAGGAACATTGGATCCGGATGTCACAGGTGTACTGCCTATATGTCTTGGAAAAGCAACCAGAGTTGCGGAGTACATAACGGATGCTGGTAAAGAATACATAGGTGAAGTGACTATTGGCTGGTCCACAACCACAGAAGATGCTTCGGGCGACATGGTAGATAAGAAGGTAATTGAGAAGCCGATAAAACGTACTAAGATTATCGAGATTTTGAACTCGCTCACAGGAACGATTGTTCAAACACCTCCAATCTACTCAGCTGTTAAAGTAAATGGAAAGCGCTTGTATGAGTACGCATTAAAGGGAGAAAAGGTAGACATCCCCTCGCGTAAGGTGAATATTTATGAAATTGAACTTTTGGACGATAGAGAACTATTTGAAGGTGAATCCATTTCGTTTTCTTTTCGTGTCTCATGTGGGAAAGGAACGTATATCAGAACGCTCTCCTGCATGATAGGTGACCAATTAGGTTATCCAGCCCATATGTCTAAGCTCATCAGGTCACGCTCAGCGGCTTTCACCCTTGAGGAGGCAATTACACTTGAACAGCTGGCTTTACATGCGGAGAAGGGCACTGTAAGCGACGTACTGAAGCCTATAGAAGAAGGTGTTCCCAATCTGCCGATTATTAAGGTTTCCAGTGAAATTGCAGAAAAAGTCCGTAATGGTGCTGTACTGACCTCTGACAACCTATCTGCTGAAAATACGGAGAGTCCTTTTGCTATTTTTAATGAACAAGAAGAACTAATGGCAATTTATCAGCATCATCCAGAGAAAAAAGGATTGTGTAAACCGGTTAAAGTTATTCCATTTATATAGTATGATATGGATGGAGATTGAAATTAGAGGGGAATAGAGATGAAAATAATCAATATTACACATCCCCATGACTATAAGCGGGGGGACTTTCCGCCAATAGCAGTAGCTCTTGGTTATTTTGATGGCGTTCATATTGGCCATCAAAAGGTTATTGAAACGGTAAAACAAATTGGTGAAGAAAAAGGGCTGGCAACAGCGGTGATGACATTTGATCCTCACCCATCTGTCATTTTGAATAAACATATAAAGCACGTGAGGCTTTTAACACCATTGCAGGATAAAATTGAATTAATGAAGAACATAGGGTTGGATTATCTTTTTATTGTCCAATTCACACCTGATTTTTCAAGTCTTTCACCACAAAAATTTGTGGATGATTATTTGATTTCATTGCATATTCAGCATGTGGTTGCCGGCTTTGATTATTCATATGGACAATACGGAAGAGGAACTATGGAAACTCTTCCGCACCATGCAAAGGGTATGTTTGATGTAACAACCGTGTCAAAGCAAGATATTGGAGAGGAAAAAATCAGTTCCACTCGTATTCGAGAGGAATTAATTAACGGCCATACTGAAACAATTAATCAATTATTAAGCAGGTATTTCACTGTTAAAGGATGTATTGTAGATGGAGAGAAACGCGGGAGGTTATTAGGGTTTCCTACTGCCAATATAGAAGTGGACCCCGATTATTATCTTCCTGGTACCGGAGTTTATTGCGTACGTATGAAAGTACGAGGTAATTGGTATAATGGTATATGTAATGTAGGCTATAAACCTACTTTTCATATGGAAAAAGAAGAGATTCCCACTATAGAAGTACATCTATTAGATTTTGAGGCTGATATCTATCAAGAGAGAGTTGTGGTAGAGTGGCATAAACGCATACGGAGTGAACAGAAATTCAGCTCTGTGGAACAATTGGTTACTCAGCTTGAAAAAGATAAACAATTCGCAATAGAATATTTTGGAGTGAATTAAGTACTTGCTTTTTTAACCGAGAAGTAGTATTCTTAATATCGTATGAAAAGAACCTTTCCTTGGCTAAGCGCATCACCAACGTTCGCTCAGGAATAGGGGATTTTGAAAATTTTAGGAGGTGAATTAGGATGGCATTAACGCAAGAGCGTAAAAATGAGATCATTAATGAGTACAAAACTCATGAGAGCGACACTGGTTCTCCAGAAGTTCAGATCGCTGTCCTTACTGAACAAATCAACACACTTAACGAACACTTACGCACTCACAAGAAAGATCACCACTCACGTCGCGGTCTTTTGAAAATGGTAGGTAAACGTCGTAACTTACTTACTTACCTGCGTAATAAAGACGTTACTCGTTATCGCGAATTAATCAACAAGCTTGGTTTACGTCGATAAACTACTCAGAAAAAGCGGGATTTTTCCCGCTTTTTTGTTATACATAGAGGAGAAAGAGGAAAGTTAAAGGGTAATGTCGCTTTTTAACTCGACAACTATGGAGTATACTAATATTAATTTGATTGAAATCCAACAGATCTTGTCAAAATGATGAGAAACAGGATAAATTTTGTAAGATTATTGTAAGTAGAGAGGAGCAATGAAGAAATGGAGCAAACAAAACGCACATTTTCTTTAGATTGGGCAGGACGTCCATTAACGGTTGAAATCGGCCAATTAGCAAAGCAAGCTAATGGTGCTGCTTTGATTCGCTATGGCGATTCAGCCGTATTAAGTACAGCTGTAGCTTCAAAGGAACCGAAGAATTTAGATTTCTTCCCATTAACTGTAAGCTATGAAGAAAAATTATACGCAGTAGGTAAAATCCCTGGAGGGTTCATTAAACGTGAGGGTAGACCAAGTGAAAAAGCGGTACTTACAAGTCGTCTAATCGACCGTCCAATTCGCCCGCTGTTCGCAGATGGGTTCCGTAATGATGTACAAGTAGTCAGTATGGTTCTTAGTGTAGATCAAAACTGCCCAACTGAAATGGCAGCTATGTTCGGATCCTCATTGGCACTTTGTGTTTCTGATATCCCGTTTGAAGGACCAATTGCCGGTGTTATTGTAGGTCGCGTTGATGGTAAGTTTGTCATTAACCCAACGATCGAACAACTTGAAAACAGTGATATTCATTTAACTGTTGCAGGAACAATGGATGCTATTAACATGGTTGAAGCAGGAGCACAGGAAGTGCCGGAAGAAACCATGCTGGAAGCTATCATGTTTGGACATGATGAAATCAAGAAACTGATTGCATTCCAAAATGAGATTGTGGCTGCAGTTGGTAAAGAAAAACGTGAAATAACTCTTTATGAGCTAGATGCAGAATTAATCGAGGAAGTTAAAGGTATGTGTTTAGAAGAAATGAACACTGCTGTGCAAGTTCAAGAAAAACATGCTCGTGAAGATGCAATCAAAGCAGTAAGAGAAAAAGTTGTTGCTGTCTTTGAAGAAAAAGAAGCTGATGAAGAAAAGCTTAAGCAAGTAAATGAAATCTTGAGTAAATTGGTGAAGGATGAAGTTCGCCGTTTAATTACGGAAGAGAAAATCCGCCCTGATGGAAGAAGTCCTGAAGAAATTCGTCCATTATCCTCTGAAGTTGGCTTATTGCCTCGTACTCATGGTTCCGGATTATTTACTCGTGGACAAACTCAAGCCCTTTCTATTGCTACACTGGGTGCATTAGGAGATGTTCAGATATTGGACGGGCTTGGCCTTGAAGAGTCTAAACGTTTCATGCATCATTATAATTTCCCGCATTTCAGCGTTGGTGAAACTGGACCTATCAGAGGACCAGGCAGACGTGAAATCGGACATGGTGCATTAGGTGAGAGAGCGCTTGAGCCGGTTATTCCAAATGAAAATGATTTTCCATATACTATTCGTCTTGTGTCAGAAGTACTTGAATCTAATGGCTCTACGTCTCAGGCAAGTATTTGTGCAAGCACATTGGCATTAATGGATGCGGGTGTTCCAATTAAAGCGCCGGTAGCAGGAATTGCAATGGGTCTTATTAAAAAGGGAGAACATTATACAGTTCTTTCCGATATTCAAGGAATGGAAGACCACTTGGGAGATATGGACTTTAAAGTAGCAGGTACAGCAAAAGGTGTAACTGCACTTCAAATGGACATAAAAATTGCAGGTCTGACTCGTGAAATCTTAGAGGAAGCATTAATGCAAGCTCAAAAGGGCCGGAATCATATTCTGAATCACCTTACAAGCACATTAGAGCAGCCAAGAAAAAATCTTTCTCAATATGCGCCTAAGATTTTAACGATGGCTATTAAACCTGACAAAATCAGAGACGTTATTGGACCAAGCGGAAAACAAATCAATAAAATTATTGAAGAAACCGGTGTAAAAATTGATATCGAGCAGGATGGTACAATCTACATCGCATCCACTGATCAGGAAATGAATGAAAAGGCTAAAATGATTATTGAAGATTTGGTACGCGAAGTTGAAGTTGGCCAAATTTATCTTGGTACGGTTAAACGTATTGAGAAATTTGGATGCTTCGTTGAAATCTTCAAAGGTAAAGATGGTCTTGTCCACATTTCTGAACTGGCAGAAGAACGTGTAGGAAAAGTCGAGGATGTAGTAAAAATTGGTGATGAGATCCTTGTTAAGGTAACTGAAATAGACAGACAAGGAAGAGTCAACCTTTCTCGTAAAGCAGTTCTAAAAGAACAAAAAGAAAAAGCAGAACAGAAATAAACATGACTTGGTCGGCTAGGAGACATTGGTTTCCTAGTCTTTTAATCATGTTCATATCTAATTATGGATTCTTGCGGTTCTAACCTGTCCTACCTGCTCATACATTTTGTGTGAGGAGGAGAAGAGATGGATAAAAAATTGTTGCAATTTCTTGCATTTTGTACCATTTGCGTTATATCATGGGTGTTGGTGCAAAGCTCATTTATGGACCAATATGTAAAAGGTATTCCAAATGGAACTGTCGCTTATGTTACAAATACAAATGATGAACTGTACCAACAAATTGAACAAGCAGCTAAAACATATAATCAAGAGCCTGTAGACGCTGTTATAGATAAGGTGTGGAAGAAAACACCCGGATACAATGGCATTCAGGTCAACATTGAGAAATCTTATAAAAAGATGAAAACTAAGGGTAAATTTCAGGAAGCTCAACTCATTTTCAAAGAAAACAGCCCTAATGTTCATTTACAAGACTTGTCACCATCGCCAATATACCGTGCGAATCCAAATAAACCCGTTGTATCCTTTATTATTAATGTAGCCTGGGGTAATGAGTATATTGAAGGAATGCTGGACACTTTAAAGAGACATAAGATTCATGCTACATTTGTATTGGAAGGACGCTGGGTAAAGAATAATCCGGATCTAGCCAAGCGGATAGCAGCAGCCGGTCATGAATTAGGGAATCATTCATATACTCATCCAAATATGCAACAATTATCAGCTGCGGCTGCTGAGAAAGAAATCAGCGAAACAAATCGGGTCATCCAGGAGGTAACAGGATATACTCCTAAGCTATTTGGACCTCCGAGCGGAAGTTTTAATGATCGTACAGTTAAGGTTGCAGCAAGTCTTGGAATGGAAACCATATTATGGACAGTTGATACAGTAGATTGGAAAAAACCCACACCGGAAGTCTTAACAAAAAGGGTCCTTGACCACATACATAAAGGTGCGCTTATTCTTATGCACCCAACAGAATCAACATCAAAATCAATGGATATATTAATCAAGAACATTGAGAAGGAATATAAAATTGTACCTGTCAGTGAGGCATTCAAAGAAGAACGTATAAGTCCCTGAAGACTTTCCTGCCTTTATTTTGGCGGGAAAGTTTCTCTATGCTATAAAAATGTATACATATTGGGTATGGTAATAAAGAGGGGCATCATGAATAGGAGGAACATTTGTTGATAAAAAAATATACTTGTCAAAATGGGGTCCGTATCGTATTGGAAACAATCCCTACTGTTCGTTCAGTGGCGATTGGTATTTGGATTAAAACCGGTTCCCGAAATGAAGATTCCTTAAATAATGGAATTTCGCATTTCTTGGAGCATATGTTTTTTAAAGGAACAACAACAAGATCTGCCAAAGAAATAGCCGAATCATTTGATCGGATTGGCGGTCAGGTAAATGCTTTCACCTCAAAAGAATATACGTGCTACTATGCCAAAGTATTGGACGATCATGCACCTTATGCGCTGGATGTTCTTGGTGATATGTTCTTTAATTCTACATTTGCTGAAGAGGAATTGAAAAAAGAAAAAAATGTAGTTTGCGAAGAGATTAAGATGTATGAAGACACACCTGATGATATTGTTCATGATATTTTAAGCCAGGCTGTTTACGAAAAACACCCGCTTGGTTACCCTATTTTAGGTACAGATAAAATTCTTGATACCATTAATTCAGAGACATTGAAACAATATGTCTATAATCACTATACACCTGATAAAGTGGTAATCTCGATTGCAGGAAATGTGGATGAGAGTTTTATCAAGCAGGTTGAAGGTTTATTTGGAAGCTATGAAGGCGGTACAGCACGTCCTGAATTGGAAAAACCAACTTTCCATACCAATAAGATTGTCAGAAAAAAAGATACCGAACAAGCCCATTTATGTCTTGGGTATAACGGTTATGATATAGGCAATGAAAATATTTATAGCTTAATCACTCTGAACAATGTACTTGGAGGATCTATGAGCAGCCGTTTATTCCAAAATGTGCGAGAAGAAAAAGGGCTTGCTTACAGTGTCTATTCCTATCATACCTCCTATCAGGATAATGGTATGGTGGTTATTTATGGTGGAACAGGGGCAAATCAAGTTCATCAGCTTTATGATACAATACAGGAAACTCTTACTGAATTGCGTAATGACGGCATTACTGCCAAAGAGCTTGATAACTGTAAAGAGCAGCTGAAAGGAAGTTTGATGCTAAGCTTAGAAAGCACAAACAGCCGAATGAGCCGTAACGGTAAAAATGAGCTGTTATTGGGTAGACATCGAACTCTTGATGACATAGTTGAATTAATCGATGCTGTTTCGCTTAACAGCGTAAATCAGTGTATAGAAGATATTTTTACAGACTCCTATGCAGCAGCTTTATTGGGTCCGCAAGATGAGTGGAACTTAGATTAAAAAATAAATCTCTGGCAAGCTGGCGTGAACATCCATTGGATTTTGCGCCGGCTTGTTTTTTTGCGTGTTTGGAACAACTTTTTCTTCTAAAAGGATGTCACTCATTCATATAGTGAGATTAAGCAGAATGTGATAGGAGTGTCCTAAAATGAAGCTGAGCGAATTAAGTGGCAAAGAAATTGTGGATGTAAAAAAAGCAGAACGATTGGGCGTCCTTGGTCAAACTGACCTTGAGATCGATGAGTTAACCGGACAAATAACCGCCCTTTTAATCCCATCTGGAAAATGGTTTGGTTTTAGAAAGAATGGTGATGAGGTCCGTGTGCCATGGAGTCAAATAAAAAAGATTGGTACGGATATGGTCATCATTGATATTCCTGATGGAAATTCAATAAAGGAAACTTAAAAAACGCCGAAGGGCGTTTTTTTTTTGTTTACCTCGTTTTTATCACGTCTGGTTCCTGTATTTCATACTATGGGTTGTATGAATTGATCTTTAAAAAATAAAGAAGGTGAAAATCTTCCATGCTCACAGGAATGAATATTGCCGTTCTTGGTGGAGATGCCAGGCAGCTTGAAGTGATTCGAAAATTAACCGAGTTGGACGCAAAGGTATATTTAACAGGTTTTGAACAGTTAGCACATGCATACACGGGAGCAGTAAAGGAAAAACTGGAAGATTTGCCGGTAAAAGAGCTGGATGCGATTATTTTGCCTGTTGCTGGCACAAATATGGAAGGTAAGCTGGATACCATTTTTTCAAATATGCAAGTCATCCTGACAGAAGCTTTTTTAAAGGAGACACCGGAACATTGTACAATCTATTCCGGTATAAGCAATGATTATTTAATAAATATAACGAAACAGGCAAACCGTAAACTAGTTCAATTATTTGAACGAGATGATGTAGCTATTTATAATTCTATTCCCACAGTAGAAGGTACCATTATGATGGCCATTCAGCATACAGATTTTACGATACACGGATCAAATGTGATTGTTCTTGGATTAGGAAGAGTGGGAATGAGTGTGGCACGTGCTTTCCATGGACTGGGGGCCAAAGTTCAAGTTGGTGCCCGTAAATCAGAACATATAGCCAGAATAGAGGAAATGGGGTTAACTCCCTTCCATTTATCTGCGTTGGAATCTGTGGTTGAAAATGTGGATATTTGTATTAATACGATTCCTCACAAAATCATTACCGCAGGAATTATTTCAAGGATGCCGTCCCGAACGTTGATTATTGATTTGGCTTCGAAACCGGGCGGAACAGATTTTAGATATGCAGAAAAACGTGGAGTTAAAGCCATATTAGCACCAGGGTTACCCGGTATAGTGGCCCCAAAGACAGCCGGTCAGATTATTGCAAATGTGCTGGGACAGTTATTGTTGGATGATTTAGGAAATGGAAGGGAGACACCATGATGGATGTTAAGGGGATGAGAATAGGGTTTGGATTGACAGGATCGCACTGTACGTATGATGAAGTATATCCACAAATTGAAAAGCTGGTACATGCAGGAGCCGAGGTTGTCCCTGTTGTCAGTTATACTGTTAAAAATACCGACACAAGATTTGGCAAGGGAGAGGATTGGATAGCAAGAATAGAAAAACTGACAAACAGAAAAGCGATTGATACCATCGTCGATGCGGAGCCTTTAGGTCCCAAATATCCGTTGGATTGTATGGTGATTGCACCCCTGACAGGTGTTTCGATGAGTAAATTTGCAAATGCACAAAATGATTCACCCGTTTTAATGGCTGCAAAAGCTACACTTCGGAATCATCGCCCAGTTGTTCTCGGTATATCGACAAATGATGCCCTAGGTTTAAATGGTGTGAATTTAATGAGACTCTTAAGCACTAAGGACATATACTTCATTCCATTTGGCCAGGATGATCCTGAAAAAAAACCAAATTCTATGGTTGCCCGAATGGAAAGTCTCGTGGAAACGGTGGAATATGCTCTTGAGGCAAAACAAATCCAGCCTATTATCATCGAAAAATACAGAGATTAAAGTGCATGATTTAAAAAAAAGATATCTTATGATATATTTTATAGAAGAATATATTCATTGTTCTGAAAAGAAGGTTGCTCCTTTTATAAAAAATATATAAATAGCTATGACAGCATATCTTATTATTTCTAGTAGTTTACATGAAAATAAATACCTAATTTTATAGGAAGGGGTAACAAACATGAATGAAAAAAAATTACACGTAGCTGTAGTCGGGGCTACTGGTGCAGTTGGACAGCAAATGATTGACACTCTTCAAAAAAGGAATTTCCCTATTGGGAAGATAAGTCTGTTATCCTCTTCTCGTTCATCAGGTAAACAAATCGAATTTAATGGAGAGACCATAACAGTACAGGAAGCAAAGCCAGAGAGCTTTGAAGGGGTAGACATTGCCCTGTTTAGTGCTGGCGGAAGTATATCTAAAGCATTAGCTCCTGAGGCTGTTAAAAGGGGTGCTATCGTTGTGGATAATACAAGTGCCTTCCGTATGGACGAAAATGTTCCGCTTGTAGTTCCTGAGGTGAATGAGGATGATCTTCGTAAGCATCAGGGAATCATAGCTAACCCTAATTGTTCGACAATCCAAATGGTAGCAGCACTTGAACCAATCAGGAAAGCCTATGGACTTAAAAAAATTATTGTTTCCACTTATCAGGCTGTTTCTGGAGCGGGTGCAGCAGCTGTTGAGGAATTAAATACGCAAGCAAGCGATATTTTAGCCGGTAAGACTGTTAATCCATCTATATTACCTGTTAAAGGTGCGGAAAAACATTATCAGATAGCTTTTAATGCTATTCCTCAGATTGATGTTTTCGGTGAGAATGGGTATACATTTGAAGAAATGAAAATGGTAAATGAAACGAAGAAAATTATGCATTTGCCGTCACTGCAGGTAGCAGCAACATGCGTTCGCCTTCCAATCGCAGTTGGTCATTCAGAATCCGTGTATATAGAAATTGAAAATAACGGTGTCAGTGCTGAGCAAGTAAAAGAAATATTACTAAATGCTCCTGGAATTGTCCTTCAGGATGATCCCGCCAATCAAGTCTATCCAATGCCGGCAGATTGTGTTGGGAAGAATGAAGTTTTTGTTGGGAGAGTAAGGAAAGATTTGGACGAAGATGCCGGGTTCCATATGTGGGTTGTTTCCGATAACCTATTAAAAGGGGCCGCCTGGAATTCTGTTCAAATTGCAGAGAGCCTTATTCGATTAGGGCTAGTGTAATTATTGAAATGATAGGATATCTTGGCCTTCTTATTTTCTCTAAAGTAGGAAGGCTCATTTTGGGGTGTAAAAAGTGAAGATCATCATTCAAAAGTTTGGCGGTACCTCTGTAAAAGATGCAGAGAGCAGAGAGTATGCGTTTCAACATATAAAAAGAGGTATAGGCAAAGGGTACAAAATAGTGGTTGTTGTATCTGCAATGGGAAGAAAAGGTGATCCATATGCAACGGATTCCTTACTTTCACTTGTTAATGAAAAAGGAATGTACTTGGGGGAACGTGAGCAGGACTTGCTATTATCTTGCGGAGAGATAATCTCAGCGGTTGTATTTACCAATATGCTCTTAGAAAAAGGAATTCGAGCGACTGCCTTAACTGGCGGACAGGCCGGTTTCAGAACAAATAATGACTATACAAATGCAAAAATAATGGAAATGAAGACAGATAGACTGATTGATGAGCTAGGAAAATCAGACGTTATCGTTGTGACTGGTTTTCAGGGTATTGCTGAAAATGGCGATATTACAACGATAGGGCGCGGCGGCAGTGATACATCTGCTGCAGCCCTTGGAGCTGCACTGAAGGCAGAGTATGTTGACATTTTTACGGATGTAGAGGGAATTATGACAGCTGATCCCCGTATTGCGGAACAAGCCAGACCGCTGTCAGTAGTAACCTATACAGAGGTATGTAACATGGCCTACCAGGGGGCTAAGGTCATTCATCCACGTGCTGTTGAAATTGCGATGCAGGCAAAGGTGCCGATGCGAATCCGTTCAACCTATGCTGAAGGTGAGGGTACGCTGGTTACAGGTCATCCGAAACACCGTCGAGGCAGTGATATACAGGAACGTCTTGTTACTGGTATTGCCCATGTAAGCAATATCACTCAGATAAAAGTAAAGGCTAAGGAAGATCAGTATGATCTGCAGGCGGAAGTCTTTACAGCGATGGCGAATTCAGGCATAAGCGTTGATTTTATTAATATTTATCCAAATGGTGCTGTGTATACTGTCTCCAACAACGATGCTAATAAGGCAATTTCGGTATTACGTGAATTAGGATATGAGCCTGGTATCCAATCAAACTGTGCCAAAGTGTCTGTCGTTGGAGCCGGGATAACGGGAGTGCCGGGAGTAACAGCGAAAATTGTTACTCCATTATCAGAACGAGGCATACAGATTCTGCAATCCGCAGATAGCCACACAACGATATGGGTATTAGTTAAAGAAGAAGATTTAGTAGAAGCTGTAAATGCTCTTCATAATGCCTTTAATCTCCATTTAATGGACGATGATCTGTTTGAATGGGAAGAACTTGCGGAATAATAAAATATAAGATTGGAAGTGGAAATATGGGTCTTTTTGGACGCGTGTCCACCGCGATGGTTACACCTTTTGATAATAAAGGGAATATTGATTTTGGTAAGACTGCAAAACTCATAGATTACTTAATTGAAACAGGCACAGATTCACTGGTGGTTTCAGGAACTACTGGTGAATCCCCAACCTTGTCAACAGAAGAAAAAGTGGCATTATTTGAATATGTCGTGAAAATTGTAAACAAACGCATCCCTGTGATAGCAGGAACTGGCTCAAATAATACGTATGCGTCCATCCATTTAACAAAGAAGGCGGAAGCGGCCGGTGTAGATGCGATTATGCTTGTAGCGCCTTATTATAATAAACCAAACCAAGAGGGGCTATATCAACATTTCAAATCTGTGGCGGATGCTACTACTCTGCCGTGCATGATTTATAATGTGCCAGGCAGAACGGTGACGAATATTCATCCGGAAACCGTTATTCGCCTGTCAGAGATTCCGAATATTGTTGCTGTAAAAGAGGCCAGCGGTAATTTAAATGCAATGACAAAAATTATTGCCAACACACCGGATGATTTCGATTTATACAGTGGAGATGATGGTTTAACTTTACCTGTACTTTCAATTGGAGGAGCAGGTGTGGTCTCGGTGGCCTCCCATATAATTGGACGTGACATCCAAAAAATGATTGAACATTTCTACGCTGGTGAAATGGCTGAGGCAGCCCAAATGCACCAGAAATTACTGCCAGTCATTGAGGGGTTATTTTTGACACCAAGCCCAGCTCCTTTAAAGACAGCCTTGCAAATCAAGGGTATGAGCGTTGGGTCTGTTCGTTTGCCTCTTGTACCAATGAATGAAGTTGAACGGAACACATTGATAAATCTATTAAATACATTAAAATAATGCTTAGTTTGTCTGTTTTTAGAGTCTGTTGAGGATAAGCCAATCCAATGCGATTGGCTTATCTATCTATTTAGTACAATTTTATACATATTCTTTTTTATACATGTTTAGTTAGCATTGAAGATGTCTGCTTTTTTTGTTATGCCTATAGCAAACAAACAGCAGTGTATATATATTATGAACCTAAAGAAAAGCATATTTTCAAAAAAAGAACGATAGTCGGAATTCATAGATAAATCTAAAAAGATGATGTCAGTGGCATGCCGATACACTATCGGTTATAATGGATTCAACTGGAAAATGGACGAGTAGTTGATAACAGGAGGAACAATAAATTGGTTAAACAAATTAGACAGAAGATCAAAGTAATTGCATTAGGCGGAGCAGGAGAGATTGGAAAAAATATGTATCTCGTCGAAGTAGACGAAGATATATTTGTGCTGGATGCCGGGTTAATGTTTCCGGAAACCGAAATGCTTGGAATAGATGTAGTAATTCCAGATATCTCTTACCTTATCGAAAATAAAGAAAGAATTCAGGGGATTTTTCTATCCCATGGTCATGAGGATCATATTGGTGCACTCCCTTATATTATTGAGGAATTGGATGCACCGGTTTATGGTACAAGATTGAGCATAGAATTAACAAAATCCAAAATCGCAGAAATTAACGAAAATTTAAATGTTGACTTTGAAGTAATAGATTCAAATACATCCCTGCGTTTTTCTTCTGCAAGAATCACATTTTTCAAAACAAATCACAGCATTCCTGATTCTGTTGGAATCTGTATTGAAACAAAAGATGGTGCAATCGTTTATACGGGTGATTTTAAATTTGATCAGGCTGCCCAGGGACTTTACAAAGCGGAAATTGGCAAAATGGCAGCAATCGGTGAGTCAGGAGTTCTCTGTCTATTATCAGATAGCTCAGGAGCAGAACGGATTGGATTTACACCTTCTGAATCCCTTGTTGCAAGAAATATGTCTGATGAATTTTACAATGCAAAAGGCAGAATTATTGTAGCATGCTATGCATCTAATCTTAACGGTCTACAGCAAGTGTTCAATGCTGCGTTTGATAATCATAAAAAAGTAGCGGTTGTCGGTAAATCTATGGAAAAAGTATTGGAAATTGCCTTGGAATTTAATTATTTGGATGTCCATGAGGATGTGTTGATTCCGATAACTGAGATCGACCAATATGAAGATCGTGAAATAATTATCCTTGCGACTGGATTGCAGGGAGAGCCATTTGAAGCACTGCAAAAAATGGCTAAGCATGGTCATAAACAAGTTAATATTAAGCAAGGTGATACTGTATTATTGGCGGCTAATGCTGTCCATGGCGGAGAATTGCTTATGTCCAGGACTATCGATTTATTATTTAGAGCAGGTGCAAAGGTAGTAGCTGGTAAAAATCAAATCCATGTATCGGGCCATGGCAGCCAGGAAGAGCTAAAAATGATGCTTAACCTCATGAAACCGAAGTATTTTATTCCCATCCAAGGTGACTATAAAATGCTAATTGCTCATATGCGCATTGCAAAATCAATTGGCTTTAACCAAAATCAAATCCATATACCAGAAAATGGTGAGGTTATTGAAATAACAAATGACTCGATTGAAAGCGCTGGAAAAGTGACTGCTGGGAATGTTTTGATTGATGGAAGTGGCGTTGGTGATGTAGGAAATATTGTCTTGCGTGACCGCCGTTTGCTATCTCAGGACGGAATTCTAATTGTAGTTGTGACTTTAAGCCGTGCGGATAAGAGTATAGTAGCAGGTCCTGAAATCATTTCACGTGGATTTGTGTATGTTCGAGAATCAGAATCATTAATGGAACAATCAACAAATATTGTGCGTGAGATTGTAATCAAAAATACTTCTAAAGACCATTTTGACTGGGCCGGAATGAAACAGGAAGTCCGTGATAGTCTAAATCATTATTTGTTCGATAAAACAAAAAGACGCCCAATGATTTTACCAATTATTATGGAAGTGTAAAAAAGGACGTAAATGGCTATCCAGCGGATAGCCATTTTTCTTATTCGGGTAAGTTCCTGGTGAAAAAGATAGGCTAGTTTATGAATTAAAGAAGAATGGGAGAGTGATACATAGTGATTACATTTGAACGCGTAACAGAAGAGAATTTATATATAGCAAAAGAAATGATGGATTCTAATTCTTCCTATTTTGATAATGAGTACGGTATATCGAAAAATAGGGAGGAAGTGTTAAAATTATTGACTCCAAACCAAGGTGATTATTTGATTAAAGCCGAGGATACGTATATTGGACTAACTGCTTTTATGGAGCATAAAGAGGAGCAGCTCGTTACGATTAATCTGATGATCATTCATGCAGATTACCAGGGATTTGGTTATGGTACTACAGCCTACTATGAATTGGAGGATCTATTTATCAAGCGTGGATTTAAAAAAACTACACTGAATGTGAGAAGTGATAACAACAGAATCAAATTATTTTGGGAGAGAAATGGGTATACAGCTAGTGAACAAGATACAAGTAATGAGAAAGATAGGGTTCATTACGAAAAGCATCTAGTTTAGTTTTAAGGTTACAGGCGGCTTGTTATAGAAAAGCCGCTCTGTTTTGTTTCTGCTCACATTTAAGACTGATGATATGGAAGTAATTTCACCAATCAAAAAAAATAAAAAAAATTTAAATGAAAACGGTTTATTCTCTTAGAAATGGGTATTATATAAATAAGAAAGGAGGAAACAATAAAGTTTAACACTTCAGGTGACTCAATCATATAGTGTTCGTTCCGTAAAAGGAAGCTTAAGTAATAAGAGTGAACGATATATGATCGAAACTATTTCTAAAAGGATTATGTGAATCTTAAACAAATGTGATAATGTGGTTTAATTCTAATGGTGAATTCTTAGGAAATTAACTCAAATGGGGAAGGATTGAAAGACAGATTTATACTGGATAGTAAGAAGTTTCAGTATAAAAAAGTCCAGATATGTTTAACCAAAAGCCTTTCACCGGATATTTTTCAAAAGGGTGGAGTTAATAATAATAGGATTCTTACCAAATGAAAAACCAAAAAAGGCAAGGTGATGGTCACAATTGGATAAGAGTGGAATGGTTGTTTAGTTCCACATAATCAGGATTGATTGAAATGGAAAATCGGGTATGAGTAACCAATAATTGAATATGCAGTGTGTTTTCAAGGTAAACGTAAAAGGTGTAAAGAAACCTTTATAATGCGGAACTAACACACTTCAGCTGAAAAGTTTGTACAGAAGTACCGGGCAGTAAAAAGTTATAATCAGCTGATGCATGGTTGAGTCTCCTAAGGTGTTAAACGATTGTTTCTCCTCAAGAATCCTAAATAAGGATTCTTTTTTTTGTATGTACTAAGTGCCCCTCAAATTGAATGGAAATGATTCCGCTGTACATACTAAAGGGGAGAGCGTTTTTGTAGAGGGGGATTAAGAGTGGATAAAAAGTTAGAGGTACCTCATGAGGAAAAGCCAGTGGATGATAATAAGGGAGCTCCCAGTGCACTTGTAGATAAGATACAAGCTTTGGGACAAACCAATGTGCCGCAGTTGCCAAAAGATTCAACCATCCATTGTTTAACGATTATAGGGCAAATAGAGGGTCATGTACAATTACCTCCACAGAATAAAACAACAAAATATGAACATGTTATTCCACAGCTGGTGGCAATAGAACAAAATCCTGATATTAAAGGGTTATTGGTTATCTTAAATACCGTTGGGGGTGATGTGGAAGCAGGGCTTGCTATGTCAGAAATGATTGCTTCTCTATCAAAGCCGACTGTATCTATCGTTTTGGGGGGAGGTCATAGTATCGGCGTCCCTATTGCAACTAGCTGTGACTATTCTTTCATAGCAGAAACAGCTACTATGACAATTCACCCTATTCGTCTTACAGGACTTGTAATCGGAGTACCCCAATCATTTGAATATCTTGATAAAATGCAGGATCGGGTTGTGAATTTTGTGGTCAAGCACTCAGACATTAATGAAGACACATTTAAGGATTTGATGTTTGCGAGAGGAAATCTTGCGAGAGATATTGGAACAAATGTAGTGGGGGAAGATGCTGTGAAAACAGGTTTAATTGATGAGGTTGGCGGAATCGGTGCAGCGATTTCAAAGCTTAACGAGATGATAAGAGAAAAAAGTGACTCTTCGAAAGGAGATTAAATATGACTTTTTATACAATTATGCCTTTGGATACTTTGATGTATGAAGAATTATATCAAGCCAGTCATGAAATGTTTAAGAAGGATGGTATTCCGTTTATTGGTGAAAGATTACCTAATGGAGCAGTAAAGGTTAACCGGATTATCAGTACAGATCCGAATGATTACTTATCAGAGACACTTGCGCCAGGAGCGGTAATTAACAACCTGTAATAGCAGTCAGTGTGTATTATTTATGCTATAATAAAGGGTGAACGGGGTAAAGGCAGCCAAGTTGGCTGCTTTCTTTCGTTTTTAATTCTATATGAAATACGGGTGGTCGAATGAGTAAGAAAAAAAAGAAATCTCGCTCCAAAAAAGGTGACCAAATAAAGTCAACTTTAAAATATGAAATATCGGGACTTTCTATATTTGGGTTTTCTGCGATTGCGATGGCAAAGCTTGGGGCAGTAGGTACTTCATTCGTGTTTCTTTCTAGGTTTTTTATGGGTGAGTGGTACATTTTACTTCTGCTTGGCTTAATGGTCTTTGGTGTGTTCCTAATGTGGAAAAGAGAGATTCCGTTCTTTTTTAAACGCCAGCTGGTCGGTATATACTTCATTATTTTAGCAATCTTACTCTCATCACATATTATTTTATTTGAGAATTTGTCCTCTAATAATGGATTTACCCAGCCAAGTGTCATTTTAAATACTTGGGAAATCTTTTGGATGGAATTACAGGGAACTGCAAGTACCATTGATCTTGGCGGTGGGATGATAGGTGCAATCCTTTATGCCGTCTTCCATTTTTTATTTGCAGATGCCGGCAGTAAATTTATTTCATTTTTATTGATTGTTGCAGGTTTAATTCTTATAACCGGTAAAGGCTTAAGTGATTCAATTGGCAAAGTACTTGGTGCGATTGGAAGATTTATCGTCAGCCAGTGGAAATCGTTTATGGCTGAACTGCGAGAGCCTAAGACTTCAAAGAATAAAAACAAAAACCAGAAAGCTAAAAGTAAAAGTGAATCGGTACAAGCTTCCTCAGTACTACAAGATGAGGGAAGTAATCCAGAAAAAGAAGATACACTTGAAGAAAGAATTATTTCGAATTTTGCTGATCGTGCCTATTTGGATGAGGAAATTGATGATAAGAAAAATGATGATCAGATAAGTAAACCAAATGATAGCACAGAAGCTCCTGCTGAACCTGTGCCACATATGAATTTTACAGAAGTTGAAAATGTGGACTATAAACTTCCAAAATTATCGCTATTGAAGTCACCAAAAAAAGCAGATCAAAGTGGAGAATATGAATTAATACATACAAATGCTGAGAAATTAGAGAGTACTTTTAAAAGCTTTGGAGTGAAAGCTAGGGTCACTCAAGTTCACTTAGGACCTGCAGTTACGAAATATGAAGTACATCCTGATGTAGGTGTAAAGGTTAGTAAGATTGTGTCATTATCAGACGATCTGGCATTAGCGCTCGCTGCTAAGGATATACGTATTGAAGCACCAATCCCAGGTAAATCAGCGATTGGGATAGAAGTGCCTAATTCAGATGTAGCAGTCGTTTCATTAAGAGAGGTTCTCGAGGTACAGCCTTCTGAAAAAAGCGGTTCTAAACTATTAATTGCTTTGGGTAGAGACATATCAGGTGAAGCAGTTTCTGCTGAACTGAATAAAATGCCTCACTTACTCGTAGCCGGAGCAACCGGAAGCGGGAAAAGTGTCTGTATTAACGGAATCATTACTAGTGTACTCATGAGAGCAAAACCACATGAAGTTAAAATGATGATGATTGATCCAAAAATGGTGGAGTTAAATGTTTATAATGGAATTCCTCATCTATTAGCTCCAGTTGTAACGGATCCTAAAAAAGCAGCTCAGGCATTAAAGAAAGTTGTTATGGAAATGGAAAGACGTTATGAGCTGTTTTCCCACTCAGGAACTCGAAATATTGAGGGGTACAATGACTTAGTGACGAGACAAAATTTAGAAGAAGGCGAAAAAAATCCTTTATTGCCATATATTATTGTCATTGTGGATGAGTTGGCAGACCTTATGATGGTTGCGTCCAGCGAGGTGGAGGATGCGATAACAAGGCTTGCACAAATGGCAAGGGCTGCAGGCATACATTTGATTATTGCAACCCAGCGGCCATCTGTAGATGTTATAACAGGAGTTATAAAAGCTAACATACCATCAAGGATTGCCTTTAGTGTTTCCTCCCAAATTGATTCAAGAACCATATTAGATATGGGAGGGGCAGAAAAACTTCTCGGTCGCGGGGATATGTTATTCCTGCCTGTAGGTGCGTCAAAGCCAGTACGGGTACAAGGTGCCTTTTTATCAGATCAGGAAGTGGAAGATGTAGTAGACTTCGTGATTTCTCAGCAAAGAGCCCAATATCAAGAGAATATGATTCCGGATGAAGTTCAGGAAACAGTAAGTGAATCAACAGATGACTTATATGATGAAGCCGTCAAATTAATTGCTGATATGCAAACCGCCTCTGTTTCGATGCTCCAAAGACGATTCAGGATTGGGTATACAAGGGCTGCACGTTTGATCGATGAGATGGAAGCTCGCGGTGTCGTTGGTCCGTATGAAGGAAGCAAACCAAGAACTGTACTTGTTCCCAAGGACTTCGATCAAGCTAGTAATTCATAAAAAGAGCAGTATAGATACCAAACCCGAAAGTTAGATTAAAAAACTAACTTTTGGGTTTTTTAGTATGTTAAATAACTGAATTTTGAACTGTAAAGAAATTTTATAAGTGAGTATTTTTTCAAAAAGTTATCAATAATTTTATATTAGGATAATTTATTTATTTTTACTTAAATTCATGTTAAATTAAAATCGAATTAGCAAACATATATATATATAATTATCAGGAAATAATTTTTCCGGATAAGAAGTACATGCACTTATTTATTGTACATATTTGTATAATACAAAAGCGAAAAATTGTACCCAAGTACACAATGCACCATTTAAGTATGGATTTTCTATAATCATTTAACAGATTCATCTAAAACGATGTTATGTGTAAAAGGATAGGGAAAAGCTCATACTATATGGAGCACCGACTAATTATTTTGGAGGTTGTTATGTTGAAAAAGAGTAAATTTGGACTGGCTTTGTCTCTTGTGCTAGCTGCTAGTACCATTCTTGGTGCTTGCGGAAGCAAAGAGGAGAGCAATGAAGGCGGCACGGCCAATGAGAAAAATAATTTCACTGTCGCAATGGTTAGTGACACAGGTGGTATTGATGACAAATCCTTCAATCAATCTGCATGGGAAGGTATTCAAGCTTTTGGTAAAGAGAATGGATTAAAAGAAGGTAAAAACGGCTATACCTACCTGCAATCTGAATCAGATGCTGATTACACCACAAACTTAAACCAACTTGTACGCCAAAAGTATAATTTAATATATGGTGTCGGATTCACAATGGAGGATGCAATTAAAGAAGCGGCTGATCAAAATCCGGATGGGAAATTTGCAATTATCGACTCAGTGGTTGAAGCTGATAACGTTGCAAGTATCACATTCAAGGAGCATGAAGGTTCATTTATTGTAGGTGTTATTGCCGGTATGCAAACAAAATCCAATAAAGTTGGCTTTGTAGGTGGAATAGAGAACCCGCTAATTCAAAAATTTGAAAAGGGCTTTATTGCTGGTGTTAAAACAGTAAATCCTAATGCTGAAGTACAAGTGAAATATACAGGAAGTTTCAGTGATGCATCTCTTGGTAAAGCAACAGCATCAGCTATGTATAAATCAGGTATTGATGTCATTTATCACGCAGCAGGAAATGGTGGTAAAGGAGTCTTCACTGAGGCAAAAAACATTAAGAAAAGCAATCCTGAAAAAGATATATGGGTAATTGGTGTAGATAAAGACCAAGCTGATGAAGGTGAAATCAGCGGTACAGACATGAACGTAACGCTCACCTCCATGGTTAAGCGTGTTGACTTAGCTGTACAAGAAGTTTCAAAACAAGCGATGGAAGGATCCTTCCCAGGAGGAAAGAACGTAGAGTTTGGTCTTGAAAATAACGGTGTTGATATTGCACCGACTAAAGATAACTTATCTGACGATATACTTAAAAAAGTTGATGAATATAAAGGTAAAATTAAGAATGGTGATATAAAAGTACCATCTACTCAAAAAGAACTTGATGCATTTTTAAAATAAGATAAAGGGATAAGGGCCTCGGTCCTTATCCCTTTAATCTCTAAAGGACCTATTAGGACTTAGCAAAGGGAAAATAGTTTTGAGGATGGACCACGATGCCAGTCTTTCGTAATTAGGCTAGAAGAATATGAAAGGTATTTTAGAAAAATATTAAAAGTCAGTCACATGGTACAAAAGGGTAGCCTAGCGATTAGATGGAAAATAGATATTTATTGAATTTTTTTTCAGTTTATGTTTTAACAGAATATTTATAATATATAAACTTTTTTTGTAGGAAAAAAGACTTACGTGAAAAAAAGTCAGATATACCAGGGTTTTTTCGACATTTCCGTGGAAAAAAACGGATAAGGTAACGCTTCCAAAATATGATATTTTTGTGAATAGCTATTTCTTTCTTTGGAAATACATGATAAATTATGAGTGGTTAGTAGATAACATCAATAGAATGAGAGTGGGAAATTTCCTGGGGGAAAAGAGTATGTCTATCAGACACGACAACCGACAATTATATCTGCAAGTAATCGACAAGATTAGACAGGACATAAGAACCGGTATCTATAAGGAGCATGAAAAATTGCCATCTGAGTCTGAATGGGCCAAAATACTCGGTGTGAGTAGAGCGACATTAAGAGAAGCACTCAGAATTTTGGAAGAGGATAATGTGATTATACGCAGGCATGGGGTAGGTACTTTTGTGAATTCCACTCCTTTATTCTCTTCGGGAATTGAACAATTAAAGAGTGTGACAGATATGATTTGCGAAGCGAACATGAAACCAGGAACAATTTTTTTAAACTCATTCATAGAGGGTGCAACAGAAGAAGATATGCGAAGGTTCGACTGTCAAATTGAGGATCAGTTTTTAGTAATCGAGCGAGTCAGAACTGCTAATGGGGAACCTGTCGTTTATTGCTTGGACAAGATACCTGTTCGTGTGTTACCGGAACCATCTCTTTATCAAGAGGAATCATTACTTCATGTCTTAGAAAGAACTGCCGGTATACAAATTACATACGCTGTGGCTGATATCGAACCACATGGCTATCACGAAAAGATTTCACCTATTTTAAATTGCAAATTGGACACTGCTCTGCTTTTACTAAAACAAACTCACTATGATAGTAAGGACAAACCATATCTATACTCGGCCAACTTCTTTAAAGCGGATACATTTCGCTTTCATATTTTGCGTAAAAGAACATAATTTATGCGCAAAATAAGAGAACTACTGCCAAAAAAATATAGGGGGTTAAGACCTTGAAAAAACGCAAATTTGGAATGGCATTGTCACTAGTTCTGGCTGCGGGCACAATTTTAGGTGCTTGTGGAAACAAAGAAGAGAAAGGTAACAGCAGTGAAACAGAAGGTAAGGACAATTTCACAGTTGCCATGGTAACAGATACAGGCGGGGTTGATGACAAATCCTTTAACCAATCCGCTTGGGTAGGTATACAACAGTTTGGTAAAGATAACAATCTTGAAAAAGGTAAAAACGGTTATGATTACCTCCAGTCCAAATCTGATGCTGATTACACTACTAACTTAAATCAGCTGGTACGACAAAAATTTGACCTTATTTATGGGGTAGGTTTCTTATTGTCTGACTCCATTACAGAAGTTGCCGAGCAAAATCCTAAGAGCCAATTCGCATTAATTGATTCTGTTGTAGATGTTGATAACGTGGCAAGTATCACATTCAAAGAGCATGAAGGATCCTTCCTGGTAGGTGTAGTAGCCGCGATGCAAACTAAATCCAATAAAATTGGATTTATTGGTGGAGTTGAAAGTGAACTTATTAAAAAATTTGAGAGCGGATTTATAGCAGGTGTTAAATCAGTTAAACCTGAGGCAGATGTTCAGGTAAAATATGCAGGTGATTTTAATAAAGCTGATATTGGTAAAGCTACAGCACAAGCAATGTATAAATCCGGTATTGATATTATCTACCATGCAGCCGGCGGAACAGGTAAAGGCGTATTTACAGAAGCAGTTAACATCACTAAAAATGATCCAAGCAAAGAAATCTGGGTTATTGGGGTTGACTCTGACCAAGCAGCATTAGGTGATGTACCTGGTACAGACAAAAATATCACATTAACATCTATGATTAAACGTGTTGATTTGGCAGTTGTGGAAGTATCCAATCTTGCTAAGGAAGGCAAATTCCCTGGCGGAGAAAATGTTGAATTTGGTTTAGAAAATGATGCAGTTGATATCGCACCTTCACAAGAAAACTTGTCAGATGAAATTAAAACTAAAGTTGCAGAATATAAAGAAAAGATTAAGAGTGGAGAAATTAAAGTACCATCTACTCGTGAAGATTTAGATACATTCTTAAAATAAGCACTTCCTAGTAAGGGATGAGGATGTGATCCTTATCCCTTGCGATTACCTTGGCTGATGTCAGTCTGACATCAGACCTTTAAGCAATATGGTAAAGGAAAGGTTGCTAAAACTAGATTGGCAACTTTTCTTTTGTCATCTTACTTATGAATCTTCTCTGGAAAAAGGAGTGAAAAAACTGTGGACTATGTTATTGAGATGTTGCACATCCGTAAAGAGTTCCCGGGCATCGTCGCAAATGATGATATCACCTTGCAATTAAAAAAAGGTGAGATTCATGCGTTGTTGGGAGAAAATGGTGCAGGAAAATCCACGTTAATGAATGTCTTGTTCGGTCTTTACCAGCCAGAACAAGGGGAAATCCGTGTAAATGGTAAGGAAGTAAAAATTACAAGCCCAAATATTGCAAATGACTTGGGCATAGGAATGGTGCATCAGCATTTCATGCTTGTTGATACGTTCACAGTAACAGAAAACATTATTCTTGGTAAGGAGCCCACCAAAGGTGGAAAAATTGATTTAAAAGAGGCTGCCCAGGAAGTTAGGCAGTTATCAGAAAGATATGGATTGAAAATTGATCCGGATGCCAAGATTTCTGATATCTCTGTAGGTATGCAGCAAAGGGTTGAAATCCTTAAAACTCTATATCGTGGAGCTGACATTCTTATTTTTGATGAACCTACAGCCGTATTGACACCACAGGAAATCAAAGAGTTAATACAGATCATGCAAAATTTGATCACTGAAGGTAAATCCATCATACTGATTACTCACAAACTTAAAGAGATTATGGAAGTCTGTGACCGTTGTACGGTTATTCGTAAAGGAAAAGGAATTGGTACTGTAAATGTCAGTGAAACGAATCCTAATGAATTAGCGAGTCTGATGGTAGGGCGAGAAGTGGTTTTTACAACTGTGAAGCAGGATGCAAATCCAAGTGGAGAGGTATTGAATATACAAGATCTTGTAGTTAAAGACTCCCGTGGTGTTGAAGCAATTCGAAGCCTTAACCTATCCGTTCGTGCAGGAGAAATTGTGGGGATTGCAGGTGTCGATGGAAATGGACAATCTGAGCTGATTGAAGCAATCACTGGCCTGAGAAAACCAGAATCCGGTACCATTTCTATAAATGGGACTGAAATCCAGAAGAAGAGTCCAAGGAAAATTACAGAAACAGGAATTGGGCATATTCCTCAGGATCGACATAAATATGGTCTTGTACTAGACTATTCAATTGGCGAGAATATGGTTCTCCAAACATATTATCAAAAACCACTTTCAAAATGGGGAATCTTAAATTATAAAAATATCTTTAATAAAGCTCGTACTTTAATTAAAGAGTTTGATGTTCGTACTCCAAGTGAGTATACTCCGGCAAGAGCTTTGTCTGGAGGAAACCAGCAAAAGGCGATCATTGCTCGTGAAATAGATCGAAATCCTGATTTGTTAATTGCTGCTCAGCCAACACGTGGCCTTGATGTAGGAGCTATTGAGTTCATTCACAAACGTTTAATTGAGCAACGAGATCAGGGGAAAGCAGTATTGCTTGTTTCCTTTGAGCTGGATGAAATTTTAAATGTTAGTGACCGTATTGCTGTTATATATGAAGGTTCCATTGTGGCTATTGTTGATCCTAAGAAAACGACTGAACAGGAACTCGGATTATTAATGGCAGGAAGTAAGGTTAAGGAAGCGGGGAAAAGCTAATGTATAAAAGATTATCGAACTTATTAATCCCTGTTATAGCTGTCTTGCTCGGTTTAATCGCAGGTGCTATCGTAATGTGGGTCAGCGGTTATGATCCGATAGCTGGTTATGGAGCTTTATGGGATGGTATATTCTATGATTCCTATGCAATAGGTGAGACAATCCGTCAAGTGAGCCCTTATATACTTGCAGGTTTAGCCGTTGCCTTTGCATTTAGGACTGGACTTTTTAATATTGGTGTTGAGGGCCAGTTTTTAATGGGATGGTTAGGTGCTGTTTGGATTGGAACGTTATTTACTGACCTTCCTAAAATCATCCATTTGCCGCTTGCGGTCATTGTTGCTGCTTTAGCTGGTGCTTTATGGGCATTCATTCCAGGTCTCTTAAAAGCTAAATTTAGAGTGCATGAAGTTATAACAACCATTATGATGAACTACATTTCTCTTCATGTAGTTAACTATATTATCACTTACGTTTTAACAGATAACATGGACAAAACTGAAAAGATTGCTCCATCAGCATCTTTACGTTCTGACTTTTTAGCTGAAATGACGATTAACTCTAGATTACACTGGGGATTTGCGATAGCTATTCTTGGAGCAATCATAATGTGGTTTTTATTAGAGAAAACAACAAGAGGCTACGAATTAAAAGCTGTCGGTTTTAACCAGCATGCATCTAAATATGCAGGTATCAGTGTAGATCGCAATATAGTTTATGCCATGCTAATCTCTGGTGCTTTTGCAGGACTTGCTGGTGCTATGGAAGGACTTGGAACATTCGAGTATATTGGTGTAAAAGGGGCGCATACAGGAGTAGGTTTTGACGGAATCGCAGTTGCATTACTAGGTGCTAATACAGCGATTGGAGTTGTGCTTGCAGCTTTATTATTCGGTGGATTGAAATATGGTTCATTAAATATGCCAATGGAAACTGGAATACCAACTGAAATCATTGATGTAGTTATAGCTTTAATCATATTCTTTGTTGCATCCAGTTATGTTATTCGTCTCATGCTGAGAAAGTTTAGCAAGAAAAAGGGGGTGGAATAAGTGAGTTTTTTAGAGATACTAGCGATACTTGTTCCTTCTACACTTGTTTACGCCTCTCCACTTATTCTGACAGCCCTCGGTGGTGTATTTTCTGAGCGTTCTGGTGTAGTAAATATTGGATTAGAAGGTTTAATGGTAGTTGGTGCTTTTACAAGCATTGTATTCAACTTGACATTTGCAGATACATTTCATGAATGGACTCCTTGGATTTCATTAGTTGTAGCTATGGTAGTTGGTGGGATTTTCTCCCTATTGCATGCAGTTGCATCTATAACATTCAGGGCTGACCAAACAGTCAGTGGGGTAGCTATTAATATGTTGGCGCTTGGAGCTTGTATGTTCCTTGTGAAATTAGTTTACGGAAAAGGACAAACTGATAAAATTGCTGAACCATTTTACAGTTTTGATATACCTGGTTTAAGTGATATACCTGTATTGGGTAAAATTTTATTCTCAGATGTATATTTAACCTCGATTCTGGCGATTGTGATTGCTGTGATTTGCTGGTATGCCATTTATAAAACACCGTTTGGTTTACGCCTTCGTTCAGTTGGTGAACATCCAATGGCCGCTGACACAATGGGGATAAACGTTAATAAAATGCGTTATATTGGTGTTATTTTAAGTGGAATTCTGGGAGCGTTGGGTGGAGCTATTTATGCTTCGACTATTGCTTTAGACTTTACTCATGCGACAATATCCGGACAAGGTTTTATGGCGCTTGCAGCTATGATATTCGGTAAATGGCATCCAATTGGTGCAATGGGCGCAGCGTTATTCTTTGGATTTGCGCAATGTTTAAGTATTGTAAGCTCAATGCTGCCATTCTTTAGTGACATTCCGAATGTATATATGTTAATTTTGCCATATGTATTAACGATTCTGGCTTTAACAGGATTTATTGGACGTGCAGATGCTCCAAAAGCATCCGGTACGCCATATATCAAAGGAAAACGTTAAAAGGTAAACTCATTCATGATTTAATCAAAGACAAGTGCTGTTCTTATTGCAAGAGCAGTCCTTGTCTTTTTTTTTCTAACCTAAAGCGTGTCGATTTTAATTAGATCGAATTTAGAAGAAAGAATGAAAGAAGGTCAGGGTCAGTTCCTTGATTTACATTCCATTTAACCTGTATATTCAAACTAAAGGTTTAAAAAAAATCCTTGAGACGAACAATATGGTTAAGAACCTGCATAACATTGAGTAAAGGGAGGTCAAAAATATGGCAGTTATTGATGAGATTAAACTAAAACAAGCTGGCATTACGATTCATTTTGTACCAACTAAGAAATTTAAAACAACGACGCTTGTTTGGAAGATGAAAGCACCTTTAAAGGAAGAAACCGTTACATATAGAGCTTTGTTGCCAAATGTCCTGCAAAGTAATACAGCTGCATATCCAACATCTACAGCTTTCCGCTCCCATCTAGATCAATTATATGGAGCCAGTCTTTTTACAGATGTCAGTAAAAAAGGCGAATATCATATTATGAGTTTTCAAATGGAAATGGTAAATGAACGATTTTTATCCAAGCCTGAACCGCTGTTGGAACAAGCGTTTAAGCTTTTACATGATGTTTTGATTAATCCTAATGTAAAGGGAGATGCTTTTGATGCGGATACAGTTGCAAAGGAAAAGCGTGCTCTGAAACAAAGGCTGCAGGCTGTATATGATGATAAAATGCGTTATTCTTCATTACGCTTAACTCAGGAAATGTGTATGGAAGAAAATTATCGGCTGGAAGCAAACGGGATTATAAGCGAAGTCGATGAAATCACTCCTGAATCCCTATACAATTATTATAAAAAAGCGTTTGCCGAAGATGAATTGGACCTCTATGTAATTGGGGATTTGGATGAAGCCAGGGTAACGCAAATGTCTAGTGAATACTTTCAGTTCGCGGAGAGAAAACCTGAACGGGTTATGCATAATAAACATGATATCCTTGAAGTGAAAGAACTGAAAGAAACGCAGGATATCAAACAGGGTAAGCTGAATATTGGCTACCGAACAAATATCACTTATGGCGATCGAGATTATTTTGCTTTGCAAATGTTTAATGGGATATTTGGAGGGTTTTCACACTCTAAACTTTTCATAAACGTTCGTGAAAAAGCAAGTTTGGCGTATTATGCCGCATCACGACTTGAAAGTCATAAAGGTCTTTTAATGGTTATGTCCGGCATTGATAATAAAAATTATAATCAGGCAGTAACGATCATAAAAGAACAAATGGAAGCTATGAAAAAGGGCGAATTTTCGGATCAAGAAATGGAACAAACAAAAGCAATCATTAAAAATCAATTGCTCGAAACGATCGACACCTCCCGTGGTCTAACAGAAGTTCTATATCATAATGTGGTTGCCGCTGTTGATAAACCATTGGATGATTGGTTGTCTTCGATTGATAGAGTAACAAAGGATGAAATTGTGGCTTGTGGAGAAAAAATTCAAATGGATACGATCTATTTTTTAAGTGGAGATGAGGTGACTGAGTAATGGAGAAAATACTATTTGACCAGCTTCAGGAAGAATTATATTTCGAAAAAATGGATAATGGTTTGTCTGTGTACATCCTTCCGAAAAAAGGATTTAATAAGACCTATGCCACTTTTACAACTAAATATGGATCAATCGATAATCATTTTAAAGAGCCCGGTGCAGATGAATATTCCAGGGTCCCGGATGGAATTGCGCACTTCCTAGAGCATAAATTGTTCGAAAAAGAAGATGGTGATGTATTCCAGCAGTTCAGTAAACAAGGTGCAGCGGCCAATGCTTTTACATCCTTTACTCGAACAGCGTACCTTTTTTCCAGTACAACGGATGTAGAGAAAAATTTAGAAACATTAGTTGATTTTGTCCAGGAACCATATTTCTCGGATAAGAGTGTGGAAAAAGAAAAAGGGATTATTGGCCAGGAAATTACCATGTATGATGATAATGCAGATTGGAGATTATATTTCGGTATTATTGAAAATCTATATCATAATCATCCTGTGAAAATTGATATAGCTGGTACCATTGAGTCGATTTCAGGAATAACAAAAGAACTGCTCTATAAGTGCTACAATGCATTTTATCATCCAAGCAACATGCTTCTGTTTATTACAGGGCCATTGGATCCGGAAACAATCATGCAGCAAGTTCGTGACAACCAGGCTAAGAAAAACTTCGATAAACGTGGGGAAATCGAACGGAAATTTGATGCAGAGCCGGCTAATGTCGCTACTAAAAAACGCTCAACCAATATGCATGTCCAGACGCCTAAGTGTGTGGTTGGATTGAAGGCAAATAATCCAACTCTCCAGGGGATTGATTTATTAAAACAAGAGCTATCTATCAACCTCTTTCTGGATATGACTTTTGGAAAAAGCTCCGAGTATTATGAAAAACTATATTCTGAAGGGTTAATTGACCATTCATTCTTTTATGATTATACACAGGAATATGGATTTGGATTTGGAATGGTCGGCAGTGATACAGATAAGCCGGATCATTTAGAGGAAGAATTGAAAAATATTCTTTTTGCGGCCCGCGAAGGAAAAATTGTAACAGAGGAAAAATTAAATTCAATTCGTAAGAAGAAAATTGGTGCCTTCCTCAGGTCATTGAATTCACCTGAATCGATAGCCAATCAATTTACACGATATGCTTTTAATGACATGAAGCTATTTGATGTTGTGACTGTTTTGGAAGCTTTGACCTATGATGAAGTGAATAAAGCAGTACAGGAATTTATAGATGAGGATAGAATGTCAGTATTTCAAATACTTCCATCCTGAATGGGTAAGAGCCAAGCCGTAATGGTTTTGGCTCTTTTTGTATTTAAATTTGTTTATATAATACAAGGTAAACGGACAATTAACCAGCTTAACTGATTCACTGGTTTACGATAACTATTTGGTAGGATTAAAGAAGCTTATATTAGAAACAATTGACTATTTTCAATTGGTGGTTTTACTTTTCATCTTCAAGCTTTATAATGAAAAGTATTGTAAGTGTTATTTACGGCAAGGGGTTTTTATTATGAATGGAAAATATGCACTCATTACGGGTGCTAGTGGAGGAATTGGTCAAGCAATTGCATTACGTTTGGCTGCAGAGGGCTGGAATCTATATCTCCATTATAACCGTAATCTTAGCGGAATTAATTCGCTTTTAGATCAGTTAAAACCATTTCAAATACAGGTGAAAGTAATTCAGGCTGATCTAAGTAAAGATGGCGGACATCAAGTTATAATTGACGAAATTAATCAAATTGATACGATAATACTAAATAGCGGTGACAGTCATTTTGGTTTAATAACAGATATAACCGATGACCGAGCCAAACAGATGGTTTCATTACATATTACATCTCCCTTTTTATTGACTAAAGGACTAGTTCCTAAGTTAATACAAAAAAAAGATGGCAGTATCATTGCCATTACTTCTATTTGGGGAGAAGTGGGTGCTTCCTGTGAAGTTCTTTATTCAATGGTAAAAGGTGGACAGAATTCTTTTATCAAGGCACTTGCGAAGGAGCTTGCACCTTCTGGAATCCGTGTAAATGCTATATCACCCGGTGCAATTTCCACACCTATGCTCAATCGATTCGATTCTGAAGAGCTTAGAGAATTGGAAGAAGAAATCCCAATGGGGCGGTTGGGGCATCCGAAGGATATCTCTGGAGTTGTTTCCTTTGTCCTCTCAGAAGACTCCAGTTATATAACAGGGCAGATTATCAGTGTGAATGGCGGATGGAATACATAAGTATTTAATGCTACACTATGTATTTTGCTTTCCACTCGTCAGTAAATCAGATATGATAGGATATAGGGAAAATATTGAAGGAATTTGTCAAATATTTCTCTTAGGGGGAACGGTATGGACAAGAAGGAATGGTATTTTGAATATGAAATTAAAATTAACCGTCCCGGTTTGTTAGGGGATATTTCTTCTTTGCTAGGAATGCTCTCCATAAATATCGTAACCATCAATGGTGTGGATGAGGGGAGAAGAGGTATGCTTCTCTTGGCGAAGGATAATCGTCAAATTGAACGCCTGGAATCAATTCTGCAAACAATGGATACGATAAAAGTAACTAAACTTAGAGAGCCGAAATTAAGAGATCGGTTAGCAGTCAGACATGGTCGTTATATACAAAGAGATGCAGATGATCGAAAAACATTCCGATTTGTAAGAGAAGATCTTGGGCTTCTAGTTGATTTTATGGCCGAGCTTTTTAAACAGGAAGGCCATAAACTAATTGGAATCAGGGGTATGCCCCGGGTTGGTAAAACTGAATCGATTGTTGCTGCAAGTGTTTGTGCGAATAAGCGGTGGTTATTTGTATCTTCCACCTTATTAAAACAAACCGTTCGAAATCAATTAATTGAAGATGAATACAATGAAGATAACTTATTTATTCTGGATGGGATTGTTTCAACTCGCAGAGCCAATGAAAGGCATTGGCAGCTTGTGCGTGAGATCATGAGACTTGATTCAATTAAAGTTGTTGAACATCCTGATGTGTTTGTACAAAATTCAGAGTATACAATGAACGATTTTGATTATATTATTGAACTACGTAATGACCCGAACGAAGAGATCACATATGAAGCAGTAGACCAACAGTCCTCTTTATTTGGAGGATCCGAATTTGGATCGTTTGATTTTTAGTGATTAGAAGGTGTTTATATGACGGAATTAGGTAAAGTATTAAAGGAAGCCAGAGAGTCTAAAGGATTAACCCTGGATGACCTTCAACAGATAACCAAAATACAAAAGCGTTATCTTGTTGGTATAGAAGAAGGCAATTATGAAATGATGCCGGGCAAATTCTATGTCAGAGCGTTTATTAAACAATATGCTGAAGCAGTTGGATTAGATCCTGAACAGCTTTTTGCGGAGCATCAAACGGATATTCCTGCGGCAGTTCAGCAGGAGGAGATTCCTCAAAAATTATCTAGAGTGCAATCGAAAAAAACATTGCCAGTACAGCATTCAAAGTGGATGGAAGTACTTCCTAAAATTTTGATAGCTGTGTTCCTTGTTGCAGTAGTGGCTATTATTTATTACTTTGTAGCAAAAGCCATTGGTAATAATGATGACACAGGGACAGTTAATCAAAACGGTGACCCTGTAAGACTTGAGCAGGGTGAATCCACAAACCAAGAAGAAAACACCAATGAGAAAGAAGAAGCGGAAACAGAAGAAGAAAGTAATCCAGAGAATGCTGAGGAAGAATCTAAAGAGCCGGAAGAAGCAGGTTCTGCTGAGCTGAAAGTGACCTCCGCGAATGGAAAAAATACAACATATGAATTAAGTAATACAGATGAATTTAAGGTATCAGTAAAATCTACCGGCGAGACATGGGTATCTGTTAAAAACTCCAAGGGAGAAAATCTCTTCAATGGGGTGATTCAAAATGGAGAAAGCCAGGATTTTGATCTTTCAGATGATAATCAAATAGTCATGAATATAGGGAAAACTCCAGACACTGAAATTTTTGTTAATGATGAAAAACTGGAGTATGAAAGTGAACTGATTGTTCAAAACATAACGATTGATTACACGAAGGAGTAAGATTGGAAGGTCATCAATGGATGGCCTTCTCTCGTCTATCCTTTTATAAATAAAATTTAAAAGTAAAGTGAGGAACATCAAGTGAATTTACCGAACAAGATAACGATTTCCAGAATTTGCATGATCCCTGTGTTTATGATTATCATGCTTCCATCCATTGATTGGGGAACGTGGGTGATTAACGATGTGGAGTTGCCTATCTCTCATTTTGTTGGAGCTATCATTTTTATCATTGCTTCCACTACTGATTGGATTGATGGATATTATGCTAGAAAACATAATCTGGTCACAACCCTTGGAAAGTTTCTTGATCCGTTGGCAGATAAACTTCTTGTATCTGCAGCATTAATTATCCTTGTAGGATACGAGTTGGCCCCTGCTTGGATTGTTATTTTAATTATCAGCCGTGAATTTGCGGTAACAGGTCTTCGCCTGGTTCTAGCCGGTGAAGGTGAAGTGGTTGCAGCGAATCAATTGGGTAAAATTAAAACATGGACTCAAATCATAGCT
This sequence comes from Bacillus sp. z50, assembly GCF_058313585.1. Taxonomy (NCBI): domain Bacteria; kingdom Bacillati; phylum Bacillota; class Bacilli; order Caryophanales; family Bacillaceae; genus Bacillus; species Bacillus sp. z50. Next base: position 323,220 of record NZ_JBZFQL010000002.1, on the reverse strand, counting down.
ATAGCTGCATTACTATTGCATAATCTACCATTTGCGTGGATTAATTTCCCGTTTGCTGATATAGCTCTTTACGTAGCCTTATTCTTTACTCTATGGTCTGGCTGGGATTACTTTGCTAAGAATAAACATGCGTTTTTAAATTCTAAATAAGGGTATCATTCTAAATATAACTTGTTAAATGGCGGGTGACAGAATGAATGCAGAATTAATAGCGGTAGGCTCTGAGTTATTACTTGGACAGATTGCAAATACCAATGCTCAGTTTATATCAAAAAGCCTGGCAGAGATAGGTATTAACGTATATTACCATACAGTAGTTGGGGATAATCCTGTACGATTAAAAAAGGCTATTGAAATTGCAGAATCCCGAGCAAATCTCATAATATACACTGGTGGGTTGGGACCAACAAAGGATGATATAACAAAAGAAGTTGTAGCTGCCCATATAGGTAAAACATTAATAACAGACCAAAAAGCTATGGAAAATATTGAAGAATATTTCAAGAAAATAAAACGGGTGATGACAGAAAACAACCGGAAGCAAGCATTGGTTATTGGAGGATCGGAAGTATTCCCTAATCAAAATGGAATGGCTCCCGGAATGGTTGTGTCTCATGGGGATATTCTTCACATTTTATTACCAGGTCCTCCAAGTGAAATGCAGCCAATGCATCAAAATTTTGCAGTTCCTTATCTTTTGAGATTAATGGACAGGGTGGAGCGTATAGATTCCCGAGTCCTCCGTTTCTTTGGTATTGGGGAATCACAGCTTGAAACAGAAATAGAAGATTTACTGGATCAGCAAAGTAATCCGACAATAGCGCCTCTTGCCTCAGATGGAGAGGTAACTCTTCGTATTACAGCTAAACATGAATCTATTGAAGAAGCTGACAAACTATTAAAAGAGACAGAAGAAAAAATTCTTTCGCGTGTGGGAGAATATTTTTACGGATATGATGATGCGACTATTATGACTGAACTTATCAATCTTTTAAAAGAAAATGAGCTTACAATATCGGCAGCAGAAAGCTTAACCGGCGGAATGTTTCAGGAAAAAATGACGGATATACAGGGAGCCGGTTTAATCCTTAAGGGCGGTATTGTTGTTTATACCAATGAAGCAAAGGAAAAGCTTTTGAAGGTCGAACAATCAACCATCGACCAATATGGAGTTGTCAGTGAGCAATGTGCTATGGAAATGGCTGATAATATTAAAGCCATGCTCCAATCTGATATTGGGATTAGTTTTACTGGAGTAGCTGGACCAGATGAATTGGAAGGTCATCCGGTAGGGACTGTTTATATCGGTATAGCCATTTCCGGTCAGAAAACGTACGCAAAGAGATTGGACTTAGGCGGTATGCGTGAGGTTAATCGGGTAAGAAGCATGAAGTATGGCTGTCATTTTCTTATCCGAAAGTTGAGAGAGTTATATGCATAATAGAAAACCCCAACTTATATGGTTGGGGATTTCTATTGTTTATAAAATTGAGATAATTTTAGTTTTACTTTAATTACTGCTAAAAGCATTCTGTTTGCTAGAGAGTTTCTTTAAATTTATTAGCAAAATTACCATTAAAACAATACGAATAAATGTTCGCTTTTTTACTTGTTAAATGGGGACAGATGAGGTATAGTATAAATAAGTTCTAAATTATACATGTAATGTTTTTATATAGATATGGGGAGGAAATAAACTGTGAGTGAACGTCAAGCTGCGCTCGATATGGCGCTAAAACAAATTGAAAAGCAATTTGGTAAAGGTTCAGTAATGAAGCTGGGGGAAAGAGCAGACAGAAAGGTTTCTACCATTCCAAGTGGTTCGCTTGCTCTTGATTCAGCCCTCGGTGTGGGTGGATATCCAAGAGGTAGAATAATTGAGATTTATGGACCGGAGAGTTCCGGTAAAACGACAGTAGCTTTACATGCAATTGCTGAAGTACAGGCACAGGGTGGACAAGCAGCATTTATTGATGCAGAACATGCTTTAGATCCGGCATATGCACAAAAGCTTGGCGTAAATATAGATGAATTATTACTTTCCCAACCAGATACAGGTGAACAGGCATTGGAAATTGCTGAGGCGCTTGTACGAAGTGGTGCAATTGATATTATCGTTGTTGACTCAGTGGCTGCTTTAGTACCAAAAGCTGAGATTGAAGGTGAAATGGGAGATTCTCATATGGGTCTACAAGCCCGTTTAATGTCTCAGGCTCTTCGTAAACTTTCTGGATCCATTAATAAATCTAACACCATAGCAATCTTTATCAACCAAATCCGTGAGAAGATTGGTGTTATGTTTGGTAACCCAGAAACAACTCCAGGTGGTCGTGCTCTTAAGTTCTATTCTACGGTTCGCCTTGAAGTAAGACGTGCAGAACAACTGAAACAGGGAAATGATATTGTAGGGAACAGGACTAAAGTAAAGGTTGTTAAAAATAAAGTGGCTCCACCTTTCAAAGTGGCAGAACTTGATATTATGTATGGTGAGGGTATTTCCAAAGAAGGAGAAATCATCGACATTGGTTCTGAATTGGATATTATTGAAAAGAGTGGGTCTTGGTACTCATATAATGGAGATCGCTTAGGACAGGGAAGAGAGAATGCGAAGCTCTTCTTAAAAGAAAATCCAGATGTTCGGGATGAAATTTCCATTAAAATCCGCTCAGCCTATGGATTAAACGGTGAAGCGAAAGTGGTTGAAGCAGCAGAGGAAATGGATAAATTTGATTTACCTGAATAAGTAGTTTGTAATGGGCAAACCTGATTATGGGTTTGCTCTTTCTATAGGTGGGCCTCAGGGTGTGTTTTATTATAAATTTAGCTGTTTCTGAAGAGAATCATGAAAGAAATAATATTTAGGTAGTATTGTGACTGGCAGAGTATGATCAATCAGTAAGTGTTGTTTGAGAAAAATCTATAACTTTATTAGAAAAGATGCGAAAAACAAATAATTTCTTCGGCTTTTGTACTTTTACTCAACTTAATGGGAAGCGGCTGTCTTAAAGTGGAGAGTATTATTAGAAACTATGACCTAGGTGGATAGGGTCACGAAAATTGTATATCTGTCTGTATTTTCTAAAAACGATTAAAAGAGCGTCAGGACTTGCTCTTGACAACAAATTTTCATAACTTTACAATAGAAATGTATTAATATCTTTTTTTATGACATGCCTAAAAGCGATTGTGCTGTATATTTTTAGATGATGTACATGCCAGAATTGAAAACAATGTAGTAAAAGAGATTAAAAAAGTTAATAGCAAGAGGAGGTGTAATGATGGATCCAATCGCTATCATCTCCATTTTGCTTGGCCTAATTGTTGGTGCAGTTGTTGGCTATTTGTTAAGAAGATCTATAGCTGAATCTAAAATATCCGGCGCAACGAACGCAGCTGAAAAAATTATTGAGGACGCAAAGCGTGAAGCGGACGCCTTGAAAAAGGAATCCCTTCTTGAAGCAAAGGATGAGATTCATAAGCTTCGGACTGATGCTGAAAAGGAAGTTCGTGATCGACGAACTGAATTACAGAGACAGGAAAATCGAATTCTACAAAAAGAAGAGAATCTGGACCGTAAAGCAGACTCTCAAGATAAACGTGAGGCTTTATTGGAGAAGAAAGAAGATTCTCTGAACCAAAGACAACAGCATATTGAACAGATGGAAAGCAAAGTGGACGAGATAATTCAAGCTCAAAGTTCTGAACTTGAACGTATTTCTAGCCTGACTAGAGAAGAAGCAAAAGCCATTATCCTTGATCGTGTTGAGAAAGAGCTATCACATGATATTGCAATCATGATGAAAGAGAGCGATAACCGAGCGAAGGAAGAAGCAGACAAAAAGGCACGTGAAATCTTGTCACTTGCGATTCAACGTTGTGCAGCAGATCATGTGGCCGAAACGACCGTTTCTGTTGTTAATCTTCCAAATGATGAAATGAAAGGTCGAATTATCGGTCGAGAAGGACGTAATATTCGAACACTTGAAACGTTGACGGGAATCGATTTAATTATTGATGATACACCTGAAGCTGTCATTTTATCTGGATTTGATCCAATTAGACGTGAAACTGCAAGACTTGCCCTTGAAAAGCTTGTTCAGGATGGGCGTATCCATCCGGCTCGTATTGAAGAAATGGTTGATAAAGCAAGAAGGGAAGTCGATGAGCATATCCGTGAAATCGGTGAGCAAACAACATTTGAAGTTGGGGTTCATGGCTTACACCCAGATTTAATAAAAATTCTTGGCCGCTTAAGATACCGTACAAGCTATGGTCAGAATGTGCTTAAACATTCGATGGAAGTAGCTTATTTATCCGGCTTGATGGCAGCAGAACTTGGTCAAGATATTACATTGGCAAAGCGCGCTGGACTATTGCATGATATCGGTAAAGCGATTGACCATGAAGTAGAAGGAAGCCATGTGGAAATAGGAGTGGAACTTGCTACGAAGTACAAGGAACATCCTGTTGTCATTAATAGTATTGCTTCTCACCATGGAGACGCCGAACCAAAATCTATAATTGCCATTCTGGTAGCAGCTGCTGATGCATTATCTGCAGCTAGACCTGGAGCTAGAAGTGAAACGCTTGAAAACTATATTCGTCGCCTTGAAAAACTTGAGGATATTTCTGAATCCTATGAAGGTGTTGAAAAATCATTTGCAATCCAGGCAGGACGAGAAGTTCGTATTATTGTTAAGCCTGAAAGTATTGATGATTTAGAGGCACACCGATTAGCCAGAGATATTAGAAAACGTATTGAAGATGAACTGGACTATCCGGGACATATTAAAGTGACGGTTATTCGTGAGACCAGAGCAGTTGAATATGCAAAATAAAGCGGTGTTCCTCACCGCTTTATTTTTTTGGAGATCGAAACTTTTTTAAACAAAAAAGTTAAACTATACCAAAGATAATCTTGGCCTAGTTTCAAAGAAAGGAAAGCGAAAATGAGGTTATTATTTATAGGGGATATTGTTGGATCACCTGGAAGAGCAATGGTGAAAGAATATTTAGGGAAGTTAAAGGAAAAATATAGACCGCAGTTTGTCATCATTAATGGAGAAAATGCTGCAGCTGGAAGAGGGATTACCCAAAAAATTTATAAAGAATTACTTGAGTACGGAGCTAATATCATTACACTTGGTAATCATTCCTGGGACAATCGTGATATTTTTGAATTTATAGGAGAAGCAAAATATCTGGTGCGCCCTGGGAATTTTCCGGAGGGAACACCGGGCACGGGACTTTCCTTTGTTAAGATGAATCAGTTTGAATTGGCTGTTATTAACCTGCAGGGCAGAACCTTTATGCCTGCGCTTGATGATCCATTTTTATGTGCAGATAAATTGGTAGAAGAGGCCAGTAAGCGAACGCCATTTATATTTGTTGACATGCATGCTGAAGCAACCAGTGAAAAACAGGCAATGGGATGGTATCTGGATGGACGAGTGTCAGCGGTAGTTGGGACCCATACACATGTCCAAACAGCTGATAACCGAATTCTGCCTAAAGGAACTGCTTACATGTCTGACGTAGGAATGACAGGGCCTTATGATGGTATTCTAGGAATGGAACGCGATGCTGTCATCAAGAAATTCTTAACAAGCCTGCCTGTGAGATTTGAAGTACCAAAAGAGGGAAGAGCTGTACTTAGTGGTTTAATTATTGATTTAGATCCTAAAACGGGCAAAGCGAAAAAAACTGAGAGAATTTTAATTAATGAAGATCATCCATTCTTTTATTAAAAACGATTGCGAGGAGCCAACCTATAGGGGTTGGCTTTTTTGTATGGTATATCTTTTGTTCATTATGAATATAGTTAACAGAAAAAACATACTCACTAGGGGACATGTCTTGGAATAAGATGAGGAGGACCAGAAATGGAAATATTAAAGGTTTCAGCAAAATCTAATCCCAACTCTGTGGCTGGAGCGCTGGCTGGAGTACTTAGAGAAAGAGGAGCAGCAGAAATCCAAGCAATAGGTGCAGGTGCATTAAACCAAGCAGTAAAAGCCGTAGCGATTGCAAGAGGATTCGTCGCACCCAGCGGGATGGATCTTATATGCATTCCTGCTTTTACAGATATCTTAATTGATGGTGAGGAACGTACCGCCATAAAACTAATTATAGAACCACGGTGAAATGAAACTGCAGTAAAACTGGAGCTGACTCTGATAAGGGATCGGTAGGCGTATTCTCCGACCGGGAGGATGCTCCTTTTTGTTAACCGAAGCTAACATAACATGGGGGATTAGCTTAAATGAGAATATTTGATGCACATTGTGATGTGTTAATGAAGCTGTTTCTTAATCCAAAATTGGACTTTTATCATAGCAGGGAGCTAGAGGTAACAAATCTTGGTTTGAAAGCAGCTAATATACAAGTACAAGTTTTCGCTATTTATATACCGGAAAATGTACATCCTTCTATCCGCTTTGATGCAGCTCTTGCCATGGTGGATATTTTTTATGACCAAATAATTGGCACAGGGAAGTTAAAATTCATTCGAAAGTATAAGGATATTGGCAGGCTTAAAGAGGGAGAGACAGGTGCGATTCTCATGTTGGAGGGTTGTGACTGTATTGGCGACGACATGTTGAAGTTGAAGCTATTACTGAGGCTTGGTGTTACAGTGGTAGGGTTGACATGGAACTGGGCTAATCTGGTCGCTGATGGTGCATTGGAAAAACGCGCTGCCGGTCTAACCGCCTTTGGGAAAAAGGTAGTTGAATTGTTGAATGTTACGAACAACTGGTGTGATGTATCTCATTTATCGGAGAGAGCATTTTGGGATTGCATGGAAATACATAGCAGACCAATTGCTTCTCACTCAAATTGCCGATCGCTAGTTGATCATCCAAGAAATTTGAGTGATGAACAAATTAAAGCATTAATTCAAAAAAAATCGGTTATGGGACTTACATTTGTCCCTGAATTTTTAACAGGTACCAATCAGGCAAACTTGACTGATGTATTGAGGCATCTGGAACATGTTTGTTCACTTGGAGGTGCCCGTCATGTAGGATTTGGATCTGACTTTGATGGGACGACAACAAGCGTACATTCTCTCAGCAGAGTGGAACAATATAGTAATCTGGTTAACGAGCTGCTGAAGTATTATAAGGAAGAGGATGTCCGTCACTTCTTATTTGATAATTTTGCATCAAGATATGGCCAATAGGGGTTGAATTGAATACGCTATTTCTTTATTTATGGTTTTTTTAGAAACTTAAGCTTAATATTGTAGACATAATGGTATATTCTAGTAAATAATAAAATTATTGTTAATAGTTTTATAGCTGACATGAAAAACCAATATTTCATATAAGGGAATCGAAGGGGTGTAAAGGAAATGAATAAACAACTTTCATGGAAAGTTGGAGGGCAGCAAGGTGAAGGCATAGAAAGTACTGGAGAAATTTTTTCTATTGCATTAAATCGTCTGGGATATTACTTGTATGGGTATCGCCATTTTTCTTCCCGTATTAAAGGGGGCCATACAAATAATAAAATTCGAGTAAGCACAACACAGGTTCGATCAATAGCCGACGATTTGGATGTGTTAGTGGCATTTGACCAAGAAACCATTGATGTGAATTATAAAGAATTACATAAAGACGGTATTATTTTGGCCGACACCAAGTTTGATCCCAAAGCTCCTTTAGATACCGAAGCAGTACTCTATTCCGTCCCATTTACAGAAATAGCCTCTCAGCTTGGGACATCTTTGATGAAGAACATGGTAGCTATCGGCGCTTCTAGTGCTGTGCTTGGTTTAAATATTCAGGTATTTTCAGAAGTGGTTGAGGAAATATTTGGAAGAAAAGGAGCCGCTGTCGTTGAAAAGAATTTAGAAGCGATTCAAGCTGGCTATGACTTTTTAATGGAACAAATGGGTAACAAGGCTGGAGTGTTGCAGCTAGTAGAAGCTGATGGAAAAAAACGTTTATTCATGATTGGGAATGATGCGATTGCCATGGGTGCTCTGGCTGGTGGAACTCGCTTTATGGCTGCCTATCCGATTACGCCTGCCTCTGAGATAATGGAGTATTTAATTAAGCAACTGCCAAAGTTTGGAGGAGCCGTCATACAGACAGAAGATGAGATTGCTGCTTGTACGATGGCAATTGGCGCAAATTATGCAGGTGTACGCAGTTTAACAGCTTCAGCTGGTCCAGGTTTATCGCTAATGATGGAGGCAATTGGATTGTCGGGTATTACAGAAACTCCGCTTGTAATTGTCGACACACAACGTGGAGGCCCTTCGACAGGTATGCCTACAAAACAGGAACAATCCGATTTGATGGCAATGATTTATGGAACTCATGGTGAAATTCCAAAAATCGTTCTTGCACCAAGTACAGTGGAGGAAGCATTCTACGATACAGTAGAAGCTTTTAATTTAGCTGAAGAATATCAGGTTCCGGTGATTATCCTTTCCGATTTACAATTATCATTGGGTAAACAAACCGTTGAGCCTTTAGATTTTAGCAGGGTTGAGATTAGGAGAGGTAAATTAATTTCTGAGGAGTTACCTGAGCCTACTGATAAAAGTTATTTTAAGAGATATGCTGTAACGGAAGACGGGATATCACCAAGACCTCTTCCAGGAATGAAAAATGGAATCCATCATGTTACAGGCGTTGAACATGATGAGACGGGAAAACCCTCAGAGGTTGCTTCCAATCGTGTAGCTCAAATGGATAAACGAATGCGCAAAATCGAGTCTGTAAGATTTAAAGATCCAATCCATATAAATGCTGTCCATGAGAATCCAGACTTGCTATTGGTCGGATTTATTTCTACTAGAGGTGTCATTGAAGAGACGATGAAAAACCTGGCTGATGACGGGATTAAAGTCAACCATGTACATGTAAGGCTTCTTCATCCATTCCCTGCCCATGAGTTACTGCCCTATGTTCAGGATGCGAAAAAGGTAGTTGTTATCGAGAATAATGCAACAGGACAACTTGCCAACATTCTGAAAATGAATATTGGCCATGCCGAGAAGATTACGAAGCTTTTAAAATATGACGGCAATCCATTTTTGCCGTACGAAGTGTATACAAAATGCAGGGAGTTGGTTTAAATGGCTACATTTAAAGACTTTAGAAATAATGTAAAACCAAACTGGTGTCCCGGCTGTGGTGACTTCTCTGTTCAGGCCGCTATCCAGAGGGCAGCAGCTAATGTAGGTCTGGAACCGGATCAACTTGCTGTGATTTCCGGAATAGGCTGTTCAGGCCGTATTTCCGGTTATATCCAATCCTATGGGTTTCACAGTATACATGGCCGTTCTTTACCAATCGCACAGGGTGTCAAAATGGCGAATCGTGATTTAACCGTCCTTGCCTCAGGTGGAGATGGTGATGGATTTGCAATTGGCATGGGTCATACAGTACATGCGATTAGGAGAAATATTGATATCACCTATATTGTTATGGACAATCAAATATACGGTTTAACGAAGGGTCAGACATCACCGCGCTCTGCAGCCGGCTTTAAGACGAAATCTACGCCTGGAGGTTCGATTGAACAGGCGATATCTCCAATGGAAATGGCCTTGTCAGTTGGTGCGACTTTTGTGGCGCAAAGCTTTTCCAGCGACTTAAAAGATTTGACAGCATTGATTGAAGCAGGTATTCGTCATAAAGGTTTTTCTTTAATTAATGTTTTCAGTCCATGCGTGACCTATAATAAAGTGAATACGTATGATTGGTTCAAGGGTAATTTAACAAAGCTTTCAACAATTGAAGGTTACGATCCATCCAATAAAGAAGCAGCGATGCAGACGTTAATGGAGCATAAAGGCTTAGTTACCGGCTTAATTTATCAAAATACTGCTCAGCCTTCCTATCAGGAATTAATTCAGGGGTATGCTGAAAAACCTTTATCTTCTGCTGATTTGAAATTGACTCAGGAACATTTTGATAAATTGACAGCAGAATTTATGTAATTGAATAAACACCGGCCGAGTAATCGGTCGGTATTATTTTTATGTAATGTGAGGTAAGTATTCATGGAGAAATCTCTTGAAGAATGAACCCCTTGATATATCAGGGGTTTTTATTATGATTAGCAGATACCTTTGATAACGACTTATACATGGGGATTCATTCTTAGATGACAATGTAGGTTGTCTTAGTCCGGAAAAAATATTCACTTTAGTATACTTTTTTAAAAAAATATTCTTCTTATAATCAACTGTCCGCCATACGAGGAATAGCCTATTTACATAATTAAGTTAAAAATTTAAAATTTTGGTATAAACCAGGTTTTTTTAGACAGGAGTGTGTATACGGTGGATGGAAAAATGAAAGCGGTTGTAAAACATAAAAGAGGTTATGGAGCAGAACTCCAATTGATTGATATTCCTTCTATCAAAGAGGATGAAGTGTTGATTAAAGTAAAGGCGACGTCCATATGCGGGACGGATGTCCATATTTATACTTGGGATGAATGGTCTCAACATAGGGTTAATCCTCCTTATGCATTTGGGCATGAATTCTCAGGAGAGATTGTTGAAGTGGGAAATAAAGTACAGGATTTCCAGATAGGTGATTATGTTTCCGCTGAGACACATTTAGTTTGTGGAATCTGCCCTCAATGTATGACGGGACAATATCATATATGTAAAAACACAAAGATAATTGGGGTTGATACACAGGGGTGTTTTGCTGAATATGTAGCTTTACCGGCATCTAATCTTTGGAAAAATCCTGTAGATATGCCTATAGATGTAGCTTCTATACAGGAGCCTATGGGGAATGCGGTCCACACCGTATTGTCAGGTGAAGTAGTCGGGAAAACGGTCGCTATTATCGGTTGCGGTCCAATTGGTATTATGGCAGTGGGAGTGGCAAAAGCAGCTGGGGCTTCACAGGTCATTGCGTTAGATCTTAATGATTACCGTTTAGAGCTAGCGGGTAAATTGGGCGCTACTGTGATGATTAATTCATTGAAGACAGATCCTGTTCAGGCAGTTTATGATTTAACGGGTGGCAATGGGGTTGATATTGTTTGTGAAATGAGTGGTCATCCTATAGCCATCGATCAAGGATTTAAAATGATTACGAATGGAGGCAAGTTTTCTATTTTAAGCTTACCCTCTAAGCCTGTGCCTCTCAATATTACTGATGATATCGTTTTTAAGGGGATAACCGTTCAAGGAATTACAGGGAGACAAATGTTTAAAACGTGGCAGCAGGTTTCCCGATTGCTGGAATCAGGGCAGGTTGATGTTAAACCATTAATCACCCATCACTTCCCTTTAGAAGAGTATGAAAAAGGCTTTGACCTTATGATCAAAGGTGAGTGTGGAAAAGTGATATTACTGCCGTAAAAGGGTGCTGAATGAGGAAGAGTAATAAATTTATTCAATACTATTGATATAATGCAAAAATATAGGGAATAGAAGGAATATAAGGTATACAATTGGATGAGGAGGAAGCGATTTGAAGGGGTTTGAATACTTGCAAACAGAATTAGACGAAATGAAAGGAACAGGTTTGTTCCATCCATTAATTCCTCTGGAATCAGAACAAGGTACAAAAGTTAAGATTAATGGGGAAAATTTGATTCAATTATCATCTAACAACTATCTTGGATTGACTTCACATCCTCGTTTAAAGGATGCAGCGCTTGATGCCATTGAAGAATATGGAGTGGGAACAGGTTCGGTACGTACAATTGCCGGTACCATGGATATGCATATAGAGTTAGAAGAGAAGTTGGCGAAATTTAAACATACGGAAGCGGCTTTAGTATTTCAATCTGGATTTACAACGAATCAAGGAGTTCTATCCGCGATTCTTACACAGGAAGATGTGGTTATATCGGATGAATTAAACCATGCTTCCATAATCGATGGAATAAGACTAACAAAAGCTACACGCCGTGTTTATAAGCATGTCGATATGAACAGCTTGGAGGATGTCCTGAAAGAGACTCAATCCTATCGTAAACGCTTAGTTGTAACAGATGGTGTCTTTTCCATGGATGGCAATATCGCACCGCTACCCGAGATTGTGGAGTTAGCAGAAAAATATGATGCACTTATTATGGTCGATGATGCGCATGCCTCAGGAGTACTTGGCCAAAATGGGCGTGGAACCGTCAATCACTTCGGTTTGGATGGACGTGTTCATATTCAGGTAGGTACGTTAAGCAAGGCTATAGGGGTTCTTGGAGGATATGTGGCAAGCAGCCGTACATTGGTTGATTATTTAATTCATAAAGGCAGACCTTTCTTATTTAGTACATCACACCCGCCTGCAGTGACAATGGCTAATATAGAAGCAATTGATGTATTATTGGAAGAACCGGAATTAATTGAGCGTTTGTGGGAGAATACAAAGTTTTTCAAAGAAGGACTAGAATTTATGGGCTTTAATACCGGAAAAAGCGAAACACCGATCACTCCCATTATCGTTGGGGATGAGGCTTTGACAAATAAGCTGTCTAATAAATTAATGGAATATGGTGTATTTGCTCAGGGGATTGCATTCCCAACTGTTGCAAAGGGTCATGCACGTGTCAGGACCATTGTAACAGCAGAACATTCCAAAGAGGAGCTGGCTAAAGCATTAAATGCATTTGAAAAGGCTGGTAAAGAGCTGGGGATTATTAAATAAACTGTATGAATGGTCTTTCGAAAATAGTTATTTAAAATAATAGGCTACTTAGAGGGAACTTCAGATATCTCTAATTAACAAGTTAATAGTAATACAGAAAAGCATTAATTCATGAAGAACGTGAATTAATGCTTTTTTTAGTTAGTTAGTCTGTTGCTTGTTCCATTCTTCTCTCAGTAAACCATATACATGTACATCATGGAATGACCCAAATCTGAAGATTTCATTTCGTAATGTACCCTCCTTACTAAAATAGCATTTTTCGTAAGAGCGGATAGCATTGGTATTAAAACTGAACACCTGAAGTTTGATTTTATGGATATGGATGTAATTAAAAACAAAAGAAATTAATGTATTCATAGCATCTGTGCCAAAGCCTTTATTGTGCCACTCGTTGCCAATGGATATCCCAACAAAACACGTGCTATTCTTCCAGTTAATTGCGAATACACCACATGATCCAATAAGTTCATTTGATTCTTTCTCAAAAATACCAAACATAAACTCTTCTTTTTTCCCACTAATCGTTTTGAAAAAATTTGTGTGATCTTCAGCTGTTAATGGAAATGGAATATCATCATTTGCAAGTAATAGTGTACTATTTTCATTTTCAATTTCAGCAAAGCGCTCAAAATGATGTGGTTCCATTTGTTTCAATAAAACTGTTTTACCTGATAAATAGTTATCAAAAAATTGTTTCATGTTTTTCTCCCTTTAATAAGGGGTGCAGTCGGAGATACACTCCCTCAGATTATTTGTTGGTTAACAAAACATCGACTGCCATATGCGCGGTCATATCCACAACTCCTTTTTATTAATAGTATAACTATATCCCAAAACCAAATATTTGAAAATTACAAATAGTATTTAAAAGGATTCTCGCTTGTTTAATTACTTAGGATGAGTAACCTTTAGGGTCGATATCTCTGAAAGTAGTTTCAATGAACAAAATGAAGAAAAAGCAGTGGGGGGAAACTTGTCATTGATTCACTAGGTAATCCTATTCAGGTGGCTTTATTCTATGTAATTGTCCTATTGCGCTATCTGTTTTTTTGCTATTCTCCAACAGTCTTTAAGTGGTACAGAAAATTCATTAAGAATGATAGAACATAAAGGCTTGTTAGCTCATTGACATTGTACGTCTTATACATCCAACACGTTTGTATTTTTCTTTGTAAGGGAATGAATGAAGAAGAGAACAGAGCGGGTGTACATGAATTAGGTTAAAGGAGTACGGTTTATGAATGATAAGATAAATATAGGAAAAGAAGCTATGTCAGTGTTTAAATCTGTCGTATTGGCAATTGTTATTGTGACTTTAATGCGTCAGTTTGTTTTTACGCCAACTACAGTGAGGGGAGAATCTATGCTTCCCAGTCTCGAGGATGGAAATCGGGTTATCTTAAGTAAAATGACAACGATTAACCGTTTTGATGAGGTCGTATTTCATGCAACAGATTCATCTGATAGTTATGTAAAACGTGTAATTGGTCTTCCAGGAGATACTGTTGAGATGAAGAATGATGTTCTATATATCAATGGAAAAGCGGTTGATGAACCTTATCTGGTGGAATTTAAGAAGGATTTACAAGAGAGGGAACGTCTGACTGAAGATTTTACATTGAAGAATTTGACAGGTAAACAAAAAGTTCCAAAGGGACAAATGTTTGTTCTTGGAGATAATCGCTTGTACAGTAAAGATAGCAGGATATTTGGTTTTGTGCCGATGGATCGAATTATTGGTGAAGTGAAACTGCGCATTTGGCCAATAAGTGATATTGGTTTTGCGAAGTAACATGAATAGTGTTGTTGGAGGATGTTTGTCTGCCTTATATCAAAGAATACATTGGTATAACGCAGACAAACATTTTTTTTGGAGACATATGTGATTGATTTAGGGATTGTTTAGAAAGACAAATGCTCTTAAGTAATAGGAAGAACCAAAAAAATTGTATATATGCCTGTACAGGTATTTTTATCTGCATGTTTATCCCAAAAAAGGCTATTTTACACTTCATATTGAGAAATTTGCCCAAAACCATTATACTAAATGAATGTGACAACGATAGTTTTAAAAATGATTGCAATACAGTTTGTAATTGTTATTTTTGAGTTTAGTGCTTTTATAATTGTGTTTATGAGTGGTTTGGTCTATTTAATAATATATATAGATTTAATCAATAAGTGTGGATACATGGAAGGGGATTTATATGAACGAGCAGCAACGATTGGATACGACGACCGCTGTTAAAAATGACAAAAAGCAAGAGAAAGATTATAGCAAGTATTTTGAAACGGTTTACATGCCACCATCCTTAAAAGATGCTAAGAAACGCGGAAAAGAAGCGATTAATTATCATAAGGATTTTAATATTAATGAACAATTCCGTGGTATGGGTGAAGGACGCAAGTTTTATATCCGTACGTACGGTTGCCAAATGAATGAGCATGATACTGAAGTTATGTCCGGTATCTTTTTAGCTCTTGGATATGAACCAACTGACAGCGTGGAGGATGCCAATGTAATTTTATTGAATACATGTGCCATTCGAGAAAATGCTGAAAATAAAGTGTTCGGTGAACTTGGCCATTTAAAAGCATTGAGAAAAAATAAGCCTGATTTATTGCTTGGTGTATGTGGATGTATGTCACAGGAAGAATCTGTTGTGAATAAAATTTTACAAAAGCATGCCTTTGTAGATATGATATTTGGAACACATAATATCCATCGTTTACCGGAAATACTGATGGAAGCATATATGTCCAAAGAAATGGTTATTGAGGTTTGGTCCAAGGAAGGGGATATTATTGAGAACCTTCCAAAAGTAAGAAAAGGAAACATCAAGGCTTGGGTTAATATTATGTATGGCTGTGATAAGTTCTGTACGTACTGTATTGTTCCATTTACACGTGGAAAGGAACGGAGCCGCAGACCTGAAGATATCATTCAGGAGGTTCGTCAGCTGGCTGCTCAAGGATATCAGGAAATCACATTGCTTGGGCAAAATGTAAATGCATACGGTAAGGACTTTGAAGATATCGACTATCGTCTAGGCGATTTAATGGAAGAAATTCGTAAAATCGATATCCCGCGTGTGCGCTTCACGACAAGTCACCCTCGTGATTTTGATGATCATTTGATTGAAGTTCTGGCTAAGGGCGGAAACATGATGGATCATATCCATTTGCCTGTTCAATCCGGTAATAATGATGTCTTAAAAATCATGGCTCGTAAATACACTCGTGAACAATACTTGGAATTGGTTCGTAAAATAAAGGAAGCAATCCCTAACGTCACACTGACAACTGATATTATAGTTGGCTATCCGAATGAAACGGACGAACAGTTTGAAGAAACGATGTCTCTTTATAAAGAAGTTGGATATGACTTGGCTTATACATTTATTTATTCTCCGCGTGAAGGTACACCAGCCGCAAAAATGAAGGATAATGTTCCGATGGAAGTCAAAAAAGAGCGTCTTCAACGCTTGAATGCACTGGTAAACGAAACAGCCAACAAAAAAAATCAATTATATAAAGGCCAGATTCTCGATGTTTTAGTTGAAGGGGAAAGCAAAAACAATCCGGATGTACTGGCAGGATACACAACTAAAAATAAATTAGTTAACTTTAGAGCTCCAAAATCTGTTATCGGTAAAATTGTAAAAGTAAAAATTACAAATGCTAAAACATGGTCACTTGATGGTGAGTATGTGGAAGAAACAAATGAGGTAGAGGTGGGAGTTTAAAAATGGGGAACTACACGAAAGAACAAATTATTGACAAAGCAAAAGACTTGGCTAAAATGATCTCAACGACTAATGAAGTTGATTTCTTTAAACGAGCGGAAGCACAAATCAATGAAAATAAAAATGTAGCTGAGTTAATGTCAGTAATCAAGGGGTTACAAAAGCAATCGGTCAACTTCCAACATTATGGAAAGACAGAAGCCTTTAAAAAGACAGAGGAAAAATTAGCGAAGGTAGAACGTGAATTGGATGAAATTCCGATTGTCCAGGAATTCAAACAATCGCAGATGGAAGTTAATGATCTTCTGCAGATGGTAGCTAATGTCATCTCAAATACAGTGACAGATGAAATCATTAAAGCAACTAATGGTGATTTGTTACGTGGGGAAACTGGCTCAAAAGTAAAAAATAATTCTCACAGCCATAGCTGCTAATTTTAGAAAGCCATACATTACTCCTTTATTAAAAAGGTGTGATGTGTGGCTTTTTTACTTATTTAATAATATGGATTCATTTACACATACTAAGCAAAAAGGAAGATGTAATTTGTCTTCCATTCAAAGGACAGTCAGGATGCTGAAAAAAATAATTATATATTTCATTAACGGTCTTTTACTGTTTAGTACCTTTATAGGCTTGCTTTTAGTATGGGTGAATTATGATATTAAAGCGGGAAGAGAAGCGGCGGAAGCAGGTAGCCAACCTCATACCTATCCAATTCGTAACAGTAATTTTGGATTGTACACGGATTGGAAAACTTTTTATCCTCAGTTTTCAAAAGATATTTTAGAGGCTAAGGAATATGTGTATATTCATTATTTTTCAATTGGTAGCGGTGAAGCAAGCGAAAAATTTTTCGATTTATTGAAGAAAAAGGCGAATCAAGGAGTCGAAGTTTATTATTCGGTAGACCGAGCAGGCTCTTTAAAGGGTAAGAATGATTGGTTTGATGAACTGAGAAAAGCAGGGGTGCATATAACCTATAGCAATGATCCTCATTTTCCTCATATTTGGTACTCCATCCAGCATAGAAATCATCGTCGAATAGCTGTGATAGATGGGAAAATCGGATACACAGGCGGACTTAATGTAGCACAAAAATATACAAAGAATACATGGCATGATTATCAGATCCGTATGACAGGTGAGGGTGTTCAGGACTTTGAACAACAATTTTGCGAGGATTGGAAGGTAAATACAGGTAACTCTCCACCTATACATAAGGTTGACTTGGAAAAAGGAGAAACCAATCATTATTTGAAGGTATATTCAAGTGGATTTGGCTTGGTTGAGGATTTTATTCAAGAATTCGATGCGGCAAAAAAACAAATTATAATTGCGACCCCCTATTTTATTCCAGATAATCGTGATTTTATGGATGCTTTAAAACGGGCAAGAAAACGTGATGTGGAGGTTATCATCATGTGGCCCAAACATTCAGATGGATTAATGTTAACCCAGGCTGCGTATCCTTTTGTCAGAGAAGCACTCGAAAACGGAATGAAGGTATACCAATATGATAAAGGAATTTTCCATGGGAAGGTTGTCCTAGTAGATTATGAAAGATTAATGACTGGAACAGTCAACATCGATTCACGTTCATTTAGGTTGAATGATGAAATGACTTTATTTATGAAATCATCACCATTTAGTCAAACGGTTCAAAAACAATTAGATGTAGATCTCGGGGATTCAAAGGAAATTAAATTAGATTATTTTGATAACCTTAAAATGAAAGATAAAATACTGATGAAAATTGCCAAATGTGTACATTATTATCTATAATAGAAGTAACTTCTAAGAAACGGATCATTGTAATGATCCGTTTTTTTTAGGACTTTGGAAAGGAGAAATAAGAATGCCAAAAATAAAATGGGGTATTTTAAGTACGGCAGATATTGGGCAAACTCAAGTGATTCCCGCCATTAAACGTTCTGTCCATGGAGAGGCAACA
This sequence comes from Bacillus sp. z50, assembly GCF_058313585.1. Taxonomy (NCBI): domain Bacteria; kingdom Bacillati; phylum Bacillota; class Bacilli; order Caryophanales; family Bacillaceae; genus Bacillus; species Bacillus sp. z50. Next base: position 304,882 of record NZ_JBZFQL010000002.1, on the reverse strand, counting down.
GCGATTGCCAGCCAAAGTCAAAAGGCTAAAGATGTGGCTGCAAGCTTGGAGATTCCGAGGACATATGATTCATACGAAGAATTATTAGCGGATCCTGAAATACAAGCTGTTTATATTCCATTACCAAATCATTTGCATGCAAAATGGACAATGGAAGCAGCAAAAGCTGGTAAACATGTGTTGGTTGAGAAGCCAGCTGCTTTGACAGAGGCAGAAACAATTGAAATGATGAATGCGTGTGAGCGTTATGGTGTGAAAATGATGGAAGCGTTCATGTACCAATTTCATGCCCAACATAAACGTGTAAAAGATATTATTAAAACGGGAGAAATAGGCGAGGTAAAGTATATGTATGCCAGTCATTCGTTTTTATTAAGTGATGATGAGGATAATATTCGTTTATCTTCGGAAAAAGGGGGAGGGGCCCTATATGACGTTGGCTGTTATAATATCCATGCTATCAGGCATATTTTAGGAGCTGAACCAATAGAAATAATGGGCTTTGCAGATCTGAATAATCCTTATGATGTAGACTTAACTACCACAGCGCATATGACGATGGATAATGGTGTGCGAGCGATGTTTGATTGCAGTTTTGAAATGACTAATCGAAATGAATACCGCGTGGTTGGCACTCTAGGAGAGATTATATGCAGAAATGCTTATCGTCCAGATCTTGTTGGACATCAAGGGGAATTATTGGTTAAAAGCGGAGGGGAGACCCGAAAAGAAGTGATTATGTGTGATCAATATATGATGCAAGTGGATCATTTTGCAGAATGTATACTTAACGATCAAACCCCAGCATATACGCCATTGGATACCGTGCAAAATATGAAAATAATTGAAGCTTGTTATAAATCAATCAAAGATCAAAGTATTGTTAAGTTGTAACTTTTAATTGAGGTCTGTTAAGTGCGAAACATAAGTTTTTTCTGTGAGTATATGAAAGAAGAGTTTAGACAGATCAACATTGATTATACTTACTATATACTGCCAGACGAGCAAAATTTCCAGTTTGTGTATCCAGTTGTGGAAGAGCTGGTTATGTAAAAAACAAAGAAGTGGAAAGAGGCATTCAGGATCTTGGATGCCTCTTTAAGTTTTCAAACCAATGATTAAGGCTAAATGGCAACCCAGTGTCCGGCAGACACTTCCACTAGTTTTGTGTTTTCAACATTATACTCTTTTTTCTCTGTTTTAATTGATCCATCATTTTTTCTTTTTTGTGTTTCAATCTTTGGATCCGGGATAGGGATCGAGGCCAATAACGATTTTGTGTAATCATGCTGAGGGTTAGAATATAATTCTTCACTTTCGGCCAACTCTACTATTTTTCCTTTATACATGACGGCTACCCTATCGCTAATGTGTTTAACCATGGAAAGGTCATGAGCGATGAACAGGTAGGTGAGACCGAGCCGTTGTTGCAAATCTTCCATCAATTCAACGATCTGTGCTTGGATGGAGACATCGAGGGCTGATAATGGCTCGTCACACACGATGAAGGCAGGGTCGACTGCTAATGCCCTGGCGATACCGATTCGTTGTCTTTGCCCTCCAGAGAATTCATGCGGATATCTCATCGCGAATGCAGGATCCAAACCAACCATATCAAGCAAAGTCTCAACCCGTTTCTTTCGATTTGATTTATTGGTGGCGAGATGATGGACATCCAGTGCTTCACCTATGATATCCAATACCCGCATCCTTGGATTGAGAGAAGCATAAGGATCTTGAAAGATCATTTGCATATGACGCCGCATGATGAGCATTTCATTAGGAGAAAAGTCGTTTAGCGCCATACCTTTAAAAAGAATATCCCCTCCGGTAGGGGTATGTAATTGAAGGATTGAGCGTCCGGTAGTGGATTTACCGCTTCCTGATTCGCCGACGATTCCTAATGTTTCCCCAGCTTTAATACTGAAAGAAATATCATCTACTGCTTTTATTGTATTGCCTTTGCCAATATCGAAGTATTGCTTAAGATTGCGCACTTCCAGCAACGGGACATCTTCAGTATTTCTGATTATATTAGGTACCGGTTTCAATTTCTTCTTTTCATTTAGTTTCGGAAGTGCATGAAGTAACTTCTTTGTATAAGGGTGAGTGGGTGAGGTAAAGATTTTCTCTGTCGAACCAGTCTCTACAATTTCCCCGTTTTGCATGACGGCTACTCGGTCGCACATTCCAGCTACTACACCAAAGTCATGCGTGATTAAAATGATTGAAGTTCCGAACTTTTCTTGCATCTTCTTCATTAGATTAAGGATTTGCGCCTGAATGGTGACGTCAAGAGCAGTTGTAGGTTCATCTGCTATTAGCAAAGACGGTCGGCATGCCAATGCTATTGCAATCATTACCCGCTGTCTCATTCCCCCAGAAAATTCATGAGGATACTGTTCATAGCGAATTTCGCTGTCCTTAATACCGACCAATTCCAACATATCGAGCGCTTGGTTTTTGGCTTGTTTATCGGATAGATTTTCGTGTTTTATTAATCCTTCTGCAATCTGATCTCCGATTTTCATGGTCGGATTCAAAGATGTCATTGGATCTTGGAATATCATTCCGATATCGCGTCCACGAATGACCTCCATTTCTTTTTCTGAGTATTTCCCAATATCTTTTCCGTTAAAGAGAACCGTTCCGTTCTTTCGTCTGGCGCTCACTGGTAACAGCTGCATGATTGAACGTGCAGTGACGCTTTTACCACTGCCTGATTCACCGACAATTCCTAAGGTTTCTCCTTTATTAAGTGAAAAGCTGATATTTTGTACAGCTTGAAATTCCTGTTCTTCTTGTTCAAAAGATACCGATAAGTGTTGCACTTGCAATAATGAATTCATCAAAAGACACCTGCCAAATCATCATATTGGTCCAAAAAAGACTAATGGATATATTTCCTCGTACTGTTGACTTTTACCAATTGCTAAAATAAAATATACTATACCACTCGGAAAAGTGCAATTATTCTTAAATCTTTTGTTTATACGAATGATTATATGTATTCGGCTAAACGCTGAAGGAAAAAAGGAGGGGATATTATTGATTAATGAGCAGGAGTGGAAGGGGAACCATTCTTTTGTACAGAGGATAGATCAAATTTTTAGGAAAATGATGGCTAACTCTGCATATAAAAGTTTCCTCCTGATTTTGGGGGCTCCGCTCTTTTTAATTGTTATGTTTTATTATCTTTTCAAAAGAAACAAAGGTAGTTATACAGCTGCAGAAGCAGAGCTAAAGCAATCCCTTATCGATTCTGGCCATTTCACTGCTTTTAAGAAGGACTATCAGGATCAGCTTAGAAAAAAGCGGGATTTCTTTGACAAGAAAGTAGACGATAAGGAGATTGAGCAAAAAGCAACCCAACTTGCCGAGCATCGATTAAATGTCTATATATCAGAGTTAATGGTCTCTTCGACTCGCGATGATAGTGAACCGTGGAAAGGGAAGATGCAGTTCGAGGATGTATTTTCTGTATTGCTCCGCGAAAGGTGGTTCTTCTTCATTTCCTTCATTGCTGGTTTTTTTATGTACATATTGATGTTTATCTTTAGTTACCCTTATGTAAAATACGTGATGGAACGTTTAATCATGACTATTTTCGTTGTTTTGGGTGTAAGTATACTTGTCTTTACGATTTTGTATATTTCACCGTTCAATCCTGCTGCTAACATATTGGGAGAAACGGCAACGAAGGAGCAGATTGCCGCATTCAATACTTTGCATGGATTGGATCAGCCCTACTTTATTCAATTACGAGACACCATAATCGGAATCTTCACTTTTGATCTAGGTAGTTCTTTTGCTGGAAATGAAGACGTGATATCTTCCATTATGCGTAAGTTTCCAATTACATTGACGATCGCCGTCTTTTCTTTATTGCTCGCAGTACTGGTCGCATTACCAACCGGAATCATTTCGGCTATCAGAAGGAATACAATCTTTGATCATTCTTTTATGTTAATTGCCTTGCTTGGACTATCAATTCCGAGTTTCTGGCAAGGGCTGATCTTCATATTGGGCTTCTCGGTTCATTTAGAATGGCTACCTGCAACGTATCGTGCTAACAATTGGCTTTCGCTAATCATGCCTGTCGTGGTACTTGGAACAGGACTGACAGCTGCAGTTGCCAGAATGACCAGGTCATCGACACTTGAAGTCATACATGAAGATTATATGTTGACGGCAAGGGCAAAAGGTTTAAGTGGAAAAAGAGTTGTCATGAGACATGCAGTACCAAATGCTCTTATCCCAATTATTACGGTGATAGGACTACAATTTGGAGGAATGCTCGGAGGGGCAGCAGTCACAGAAAAAGTGTTTAATATCAGCGGTCTGGGCAGTTATATTGTCGATAAACAATTTATACCGGATGTGCCGGCAGTAATGGGCGCTGTCATCTATACAGCCATTATCATTTCTATTGTTAATATGTTCATCGATATCTTGTATGCATTCTTTGATCCGCGGATTCGGCATAAGATGAAACAATACTAAAGCAGGTGTATGAAATGAATAGTTTAAAAGCTTCACAGGAATATAGACAGGCGAAGTTCGCTTTAGGTATTTCTTTGATACTTACAATCATTTTTCTGCTAAATGTCTATGATTTCAAAAGTATGGAAAGTAGAGGATTTTTCTTATGGATGTTTGGGATTTATACCTGCTTTACTGCCATACAGGGCATTTTGCTGAGGAGAATGAAAATAGACTTACTGGAAAAAGGAGATATTTCGATTATTACCAGGAGGTTGGGGATTATTCAACTGGCAAGTCTATTCAGCGGGAATGTCTTTTTGACAGCAGCTGCGTTGATCTTGATTAAAAAGAAGAAAAATCTCTATTACTCTCTTGGAATTTATATGCTATTGGTTGATTGCTTTGTAATAGGTGTTTCTGCCCTTAATTTGTTTAAACCGTATGTGTCAAACAGTTTTATGACAGGAATGGCTACCTTGATTGCGATAACATTGTTCCATCTGTTAGGTGTTTTGTTGCTCCTGAAAGGGAGACTGCATAAGAAGGCATCCATCGTTGTCGCTATTTTCTTTCTGTTGAGCACCCTTACCGGAAATCTGTTTTCTCTAGTGTTTGGAATAACGATCCTACTAAGGGCTAGAAATCTGCAGTATGGTGTTAAGACAGAGTGGGAATCAATATGGGAAAGGTTATCAAAGCATTTTGCAGCGATGCTGAGTTTGTTTTTTATCATCTTTCTGTTCATGATTTCAGTGTGCAGTATGTTTACTTTTGAAATGAGTCTTGCAATCGAAAATAATTACGGAGCAATCTTGCAATCTCCGAGTCTCGTTTATCCATTCGGTACGGATAATTTCGGCAGGGACGTTTTTTCCAGGCTTGTATTCGGTGCTAGAATATCACTCATTGTTGGATTCCTGGCTACCCTTATTCCTGTATTGATCGGAGGATTCCTAGGTGCCATCTCAGGCTATTATGGCAGACATACTGATAATATCATCATGCGGCTTTTAGATATTTTATATGCTATCCCAGGTATTTTGCTGGCGATTACAATCATTGCTGCCTTTGGAGCTAATACTGTTAATTTGATTATCGCCTTAAGCGTAGGGGCTATTCCTACATATGCCAGGACGATGCGCGCTAATGTGCTCCAGGTTTCTAATTATGAATTTGTAGAGGCTTCGAGGGCTCTTGGAGTAAAGGATCGTGCCATCATTTTCAAACATATCATCCCTAACTCCATGGCTCCTATGATCGTGAAATCCACTTTAACAATAGGTGCAGCTGTCATATCGACAAGCAGCTTAAGTTATCTTGGACTTGGGGTTGAACCACATATACCAGAATGGGGAAATATTTTGCGAATTGGAAGCGCCTACTTGGAATCTAATCCTTATCTTGCTATTTTTCCTGGAGTAGCAATCGTTTTGCTTGTGTTGTCATTCAATTTTCTTGGGGATGGTCTGAGGGATGCACTTGATCCTAAGCTTGATCGATCATCCTGATTATGAAAAGAAGCTTTATCAAATATGAATCATTTGGGGGAGTTATTTTGAAGATAAAAGGATTTATGCCGTTATTGCTTGTATTCTTATTGGTTCTTAGCGCATGCACAGTCCAAACAAAAGATGATGTAAGTAATAAAGTTAATGATGGTGAAAAAAAGGAAGCTATTGAGATTGAAATATTGAGTACGAGTGCCAACGAGTCAGATGTAAATATTCTTCGTGATCAACTTACGAAAAATGGATTTGAAGTCAAATTGAATCTTCAACCGGATTTCGGAAGCTTTAAAGCACAGGAAGATGCAGGCAATTTCGATGTGTCTATGTCGAGTTGGACCACAGTTACGGGTAATCCGGATTATGCGGTGCGATCGTTGTTTATAACAGGAGGGGATTATAGCATTATATCAGATCCTAAATTGGATAAATTGATTAATAAAGCATCTACTCAAACTCCAGAAGAATATAAAGGAACCTACAAAGAGTTAGAAGACCACCTTGTATTTGAAAAGGCTTATATTGCTCCTTTGTATATATCCAACAAAAATCAAGCGGTTAATACAGATATATTAAAGGAAAAATCCGTACGTTTGTCGAAGTCGCGGGCCTTGGCGTGGGATTCAATTGATTTTGCCGATACTACAAAGCGTGATAAGGAACCTTTGAAATTGACACAGTCGATGTCTACGCTAACTTCTCTTGATCCAATCAAAGGAAATGATGGTTCCATCAACCAATTGAATACGAATATGTATATACGTTTGGTGAATTTGACTGACGATGATAAAATCACCTCGGATGCATCCTTATCGTTGAATCATGCCATTGCTGAAGGAAATACGGAATATTATTTTGTACTCAGAAATGACATTCGGTTTGCTAAAGTAGAAAATAAAAAGGCAGTTGGCTCAGGTGAAAGAGTCGGAGCAGAAGATGTCATATTTTCCTTGAATCGTGCGAAAGACAAAGATTCCGTACCGGACCACAGAACATACAGCTTGCATGAGCATATCAAGAAAGTAGAAATCGTTGAGGACGTGGCGAGCCTTGAATCAGTGAAGCTTTCCAATGAGAAAGGCACCGTAAAGGACGCTCTTAATAAAGATCTGGAAAGTGAAATAACGGGACTAGTCAAAGCAAAAGAGGATGCCGATCAAAAAAATGGGAAGTATCAAGTCGTAAAAATGACAACAACTGAGCCATTCCCACAGGTGTTGAATTATCTAGCCCACCAATCTGCAGGAATTGTTTCGAAAAAACAAGTTGAAAGCATCAATACTTATGATGTAGCTTCTTTCGATGTCAAGAAAGATATCCCTTATGGAGATCAAAGTACGGTAACCGAGGGCAGCCAATATAATAACACGTTATATACAAGCGGACCTTATATAATGCTGTACAAAAATGACTATGAAGCTGTATTCCAAAAGAACCCTGCTTATATGGAAGGGGGAGAATACGAACCATATATTAATAGAGTTTCCGTACGATTTATCAAAGACCCTGATAGCGCATTTAGTGCACTACGAAGCAGTGAAATCGACATGCTATCCGGTGTACCAGAAACAAAGTTTGATATTCTTAAGGAAGACAGCAAGATGAAACTACAAAGCATCCAGAGTAATGCCGTTTCTTACTTGTTATTTAACACGAAAAATCGTGATGTTGCACAAAGTGAGAACTTAAGAAAGGCAGTTCTTTATTCCATTAATCAGGATGAGTTCATTCAATTCTATAAAGGCGATAAAGCAAAGGCTATTTCAACCGTCAGCCCGCTTGTTGATACAGGTAACGAATTATCCCCTGATGCTGAAAAAGTCAAAAAAGCTTTAGAAGCCTATCGCTCTGAAAAGTAAATAGAAACAAAAAAAGAATCCCGAAAAGGATTCTTTTTTGTTCAGTATGACTGATTAAGAATATATTCTGTATATACAAAATACGAAACTGGGAAAGGAAAACAAACTGATTTTCTATCGCCGGGTTCAATTATGGTATTGATTAGTTATAGGTATTTATAATTTACCAGCCTCTCGAAGCCCCGCCGCCGCCAGATGAACCGCCACCGCCGCCGCGATTTCCACCTCCACGACCTCCGCCGTTCCTTGAAAATGCAGACAGAATGTGAAGAAGCATATAAGTAAATGTACCACCAAAGAAAGTCATATCAATAATGATAAATGTAACAAGTGCAGCTCCTATTAATAGTTTTTTCCAGGTCGCCATACCGCCTTCATTATTTACTTCGGAGACATAAGCTTTCGAATCGGTTGATTCATTTAGTTGATATTCCTGAGAGACGACATTAAATAATTCCTTATACGTATTGATGACAGCCTCGTTAGGTTGGTTAGATTGCATATATGGAATAGTATACGTGTCCAATATTCTGCCAACCTTTCCATCAGGCAATGCCCCTTCAAGACCGTATCCAACTTCAATACGGGCTTTTCTATCCTTATTCGCTATTAATAAAAGGACACCATTATTAAGTTCCTTATCACCTAGCTCATATGTACGGAAGGCATCCAGTGCGTATTCTTCAGGTGTTTGATTATCTAAAGTATTTACGGTTAACACAGCAATTTGGGCTTTTGTTTGATCTTCCAATGTACGACCTAACTGAATCAACTGTTGTTTCTCACTGTCATCTAATAGATTGGCGAAATCCTGAACGTAAATATCCCCTTGTGGTTTGGGAACAGCTGCGGACACTGGACTTCCAATCAAGCTGACCAATAAGAATAAGAAAGTCGCCATTGAGTGGAGAATTCTTTTAAACATCATTCAGTTCCATTAAAATCTACTGTCGGTGCCTGCTCTGCGCCATCAGCAGCTTTAAAATATTCCTTGCTATCAAAATTAAATAATCCGGCAATCAAGGCACCGGGAAATTGCTTCACTTTTTTATTATAAGTGGATACTTCCGTATTATAATCCTGTCTTGCTACAGCAATCCGATTTTCAGTACCGGCCAGTTCATCCATTAATTGCTGGAAACTTTGATTGGCCTTCAGATCAGGATAGTTTTCAACAACAACTAATAGTCGATTTAATGCACCTGTAAGTTCATCATTGGCCGTTGCTTGTTCCTGCGGTGTATTAGCACCGGCAAGATTTGCACGAGCAGTTGAGACATCATTTATAACGGCTTCTTCATGCTCGGCATACCCTTTAACGGTATTAACTAAATTAGGAATTAAGTCCATCCTTCTTTGTAATTGGTTGTCGATCTGGAAATAAGCTTTATCGACATTCTCTTCTGCGTTCACAAAGCCATTATAACTCGAAGCAAACATAGCGATTATAATGCCAATAACCACAACCCCAGCAAGTAATATGATTGATCCTCTTTTCAATATTTTTGCACTCCTTTCTTACACTATATAACGTTTGATGGGTGAAAAAGTTTCATTAATCATCATACCCCTAAATATAAAAAAGCAATCTTAGTTGAAAGGCTTCATTTCCTAATTATAATTGGGTTTACCTAATAAAAAGAATGTTTTAATTAATATTCTTGCCAAATTGTCAGGTTAGTATAGTAAAGAGAAATGTTAAAGAGAGGTTAGTCTAAATCAGATAATAATTTGCAAGCAAGTTGAAGCCAATTGAATAAAATGCGACAGAGTACTGTCGGCCATTTATTATCTAAACAGTATAGGAAGAGTTTTGTTGAACTATTCTCCAAGTTCTAGGTGATAACCTGGCTATTGTATTAAATGGTTAAAGGGTTGTGAATTGAGGAATATATTGACTATCTTATTCTTGGAAGGGGTTGTTTATGATTAGACGGGAGTTAAATACTCTTGTCTTTATCTTAATTGTGGTTATTAATGCTTTGGCTAACTTGCTGCCAATCAACGGTCAGACGACAGGAGAAATATCAAATCGAATTGATGTATTAATCACACGTGCAGGTTACGCATTTTCTATCTGGTCTTTAATATTTTAATAGGTATATGGATTATTCGACAGTATCCAAGGGAGCGTCGAGGATTGCCTGTTTATACAAATACTAGCATTATATTTATGTTAAGCGGGCTATTGAACTGTACGTGGATCCTGACCTGGCATTATGAATATTTCATAGCTAGTCTTGCTGTTATGTTTACCTATTTAATCAGTTTGATCATCTTGTATAGGCGAATGAAAAATAGCAATCCTGGCTTATTAGACATCGCACCATTTTCAATCAATCTTGGATGGATTAGTGTTGCGACAATTGTTAATGTAGCTTATGTATTGAAAGAATATGGGTGGGACGGCTTTGATTTATCCGGTGAGATATGGACAGCTATTATGCTTGTGGTTGGTACAGGACTGGCGATTATCTTTAAATTTAAGGAATCGAATTATTGATATCCCTTTGTCTTTGTTTGGGCATACAATGCGATTGGAATTCGTAATCAGGAGACTTCAGAGGGCATTGCCTACATGGCATATGGGTTGGCTGTTATCATCTTTATTGCATCATGTATCCCGGTAAACAAACAAAAACAAACATATAATCACAACGTAAGGTAGATAAATAGTTAATGTTAAAGAGGCTGGGACAAATAAAACGAAATAAAGACAATAGAGCTCAGCATAATCCTCCTTCAAATATACCGATCAGAATGCTAGTTTATAAATTTGAAAGGGATATGAAGGGTATACATAAAAGAAAGTTTGGAGAATTATTCCGTGATTGGCTGAACCGGATTCATTTAAATAATGATGAGCTGAATCGTCAATTAAGCGAAATATATGAAAGATCTCGTTATGGGGAAGAGGATATTCCGAAAAACGATGTAAAGGTATTTAAAGAGATGCTTAAGCAAATTAAGAAACAATTGGATAAATCAGCTGAATAATTGGATATAAATAGATATGATAAGCACCGACTGGATAATAAATAACAAAAATATATTATAGCACGTGCAATAATGAATTAAATTTATAGCAATGTAATAATACAGCTGCCCACAGATTTTCTTCTAGAAGGATAAAAATTTCATGATTATTAGTTAGATAAATAAGTAAAAGGGCTTATCTTCCTTAAATATTAAAATGACTTTGGGCATCTTTTCATATCCGTAGGTAACGACTTATACTAAAAATATAAATTAGTCAGAATATTTGGTATTATGGAATTGGAAAAACTCTAAAGCAGGGAGGATGAAAGATTTGTTGATTCATTCACACGAAAAGAGTTTACATAAAAATAGAAGCAGGATAAGTACACAGGTACCCTATATGGATAATCCGGATCAAAAACTTGATGTTTTATTAAATGTAGCCGGGAATGTACTTTTGGTTCAAGGTTATCTGATGGAATTTGAGAAGATGATTCAATTATCTAAAGATGCAAAAAGGATAAAGAGACAGTACATAAAAATTATGAATTATATTAATGCGGAATTGCATGAAGATTATCGGGAATATTATTCAGAACGTGCCCAAACTTTATATGCTGAGTATATGAGATCATCTAAAAAAAGAAACTTTGGAGGAATCCATATACTTCATAGATACATACCACAGCGTAAATCCATCTATTAATAACTAATCATATTATTTTTCTGATCTTTATAAGAGCCTCATTTCCTTTTTAGGGAATGAGGCTCTTAGTTTATTTTACAATACTAGGAATACTTAGGAAAAAAGTATATACTTCGACAAAACTTGTTATTATACTAGGACTATAGACTTGTTTTACCAAAAATTACAAATAGGTAAAGTGTATAAAACTTTTCAATAATCCAGTAACGAAGGGTAAGAAGTGATGTGGAATGTATGAGTAAAATAAATATTCTTATAGGAGAGAGTCAGGCCATTATTCGTGATGGATTATTTATGATTTTGAAGGATGAACATGACTTTGAAATGACAGGTTGTGCTGGAGATACTGATAGTCTTATAAAAATGATGTCTGAGCAAAAACCAGATGTAATACTCCTTGATAGCAATCTTCCTCCAAATGGAGGGAATGAAGCCTTAGCAATCATTAAAAATGCCTATCCTTCTAGTCAAGTAATCATGCTTGCAGCGGATACAAATGAAGATGAAATCATCGATAGTATCAAAAAGGGAACAACCGGGTATATTTTAAAAAATGTGGAAACGAAGCATCTTCTTTATTCAATTAGGCAATGCGTGAATGGGCATATCGTACTGCCCTCTATTATTCAAAAGAATTTAATTATGTATTTACAAAATGAACCATCATCGCCAATACCAATTAAACTGGAGAAACAGGGAATTAACCTGAACGATCGGGAACATGACATTATTAAACTATTGTCAGAAGGGCATACAAATGAACAAATAGCCCACTATTTATTCTTATCTAATGGTACAGTTAAGAATTATGTAAGTCAGCTATACAGAAAGTTTAAAGTAAATAACCGTTCAGAATTGATGGCTTATATATATTCTTTAGTGAATTAAATAAATAGGAATGAAATAGTCGATTGAACTTCACCCAAGAATGGTCGATAAATAGAGTGGGATTCTTTTTAATACTCACTAAATTATTGATTAGGCTGCTAGAAATGAAAAGAGGTGAGCTATCTTTGTTTAGTCATTATTATACCTATGGATTCATGTCGCCGGCTGTATTCATCAAGATAGCTGAAGAGGCCAAACTTATTGTACCGCTTGAAAGGTTAATTATCCGCCAAGTATTCCAGCAAATTAAGGTATGGAAAAGGGAAGGGATATATATTCAACTTATTTCAATAAATATATCTGTTATTCATTTTTCACAGGAGGACTTTGTTGAATTTTTTGCAGAAGCATTAAAAGAATATGGGTTAACCGGGAAAGAAATTGGTATTGAAGTGATCGAAACTATCATGATGCATGATAAACAGGAAAATAATCATTTATTACAACAGCTCCGTCAAATGGGGATACAAGTCAGTATTGACGATTTTGGAACCGGATATAGTTCATTTAGTTATTTAAATCAATTGGCTGTTGACACTTTAAAGATTGATAAAAGCTTTGTTGATGATTTCGAAAGTAATAGTAAAATCATTTCTGCTATTATTTCGATGTCACATTCTCTAAATTTGAAAGTAATCGCTGAAGGTGTGGAGACGGATAAGCAGATGGCATTTCTAAAAAGTATCCGCTGTGACGAAGTCCAAGGTTATTTATATTCAGAACCTGTGCCTGCACATGAACTAAAAACAAAGCTTAGGAGAATCGCTAATTAACTAGTAAATTAGGTCCTTGTTCTTATGCATAGAACAAGAGGCTTTTTAGTTGAGGGAAAGTATCTATCCAAAAATAAAAAACGCGAGCAAGGCTATTAGGATCTATTGCCTTCTCGCGTTTTATTCAATTTTAATCGAAGCATCCATCATCTGTGCAAAATTCATTTACATGTTGTTTGTTTGAAGCGGTCATTAATGCCATATCATATTCTTCTTCCCATACATCCTGAAGCACTTCTTTAAGTGTTTCAGTGCTTTGGGCTCCGGAGATGGCATATTTATTATTGAATACGAATAAAGGGACTCCCTTAACTCCTATTTGTTCGGCTATTTGTATATCCTCATTTACTTGTTGTTTATATTGCTCCGTGTTAAGTACATCTAGTACTTCATGTCCGGGAAGTCCTATTTCATTTGTAAGTTTCAGAAGGGTTGCGCGGTCTCCTATATGCAGTGATTCAGAAAAATAAGCTTTAAGTATTCGTTCAGTCATCTCCTCGCTTTTCCCATACTCCTTAGCATAGTGGGTAAGACGGTGAGCATCTGTTGTATTTGTAGGAATCATTGAATCAAAGCGAAATATAATCCCTTCTTCGCGGGCCTGTTCAGATATATGTTCATTCATTTTTCTGGCATGGTCAACTGTAGTGCCATATTTAGCAGCAATAAGCTCATGAATATTTGAATTTGATTTCTTTGGAGCATCAGGCTGCAGTTGATAGCTGTGAAAATGTACTTCTATCTGATCTTTGTATATGAATTCAGCTATGGCGGCTTCTAATCGCCGTTTCCCTATATAACAGAAAGGACAAGCATAATCGAACCATATATCAACTCTCATTTTTCAAGCCTCCCTGGTCTATCTGGTTGTATGTTCAAAGTATACATTTTCAAATAGGGCATGACAATATACATGCTTGCAGGTGTGTGTCTTATCGGGTAACAGTTCGGAGTTTAATTGCTCTATGTAGTTTGCCTTAGATACATATTATACATGTTGATATATATATGAATGCTGCAACCAGAGTATCTGGACTAATTAAATTTTCCGCTTTTGAACAAAGGAATACTGCATTGGATTTACAAAGGAATCCTGATAAATACAGTTATTTTATTTGATTATAATGACTTTTACAACAATGGAATAATCCTTTTTAAAAAGCGAAAGAGATATGTCACTTTATACATGGTTATCAATAAAACAATGAAATTGAGTTAAATAATGTCATTTATTTAGATAGTTATATATAATTAATAGAAATACTCGAAATATTTGAAGTATTTATTGGTTAGAGAGTGGGAGGGATTTTTGAGTGGTCACAAAACAGGATACGAATCAGCCGTTGCGCAAGGAAGTAAAATTGCTAGGCAATATACTAGGAGAGGTTCTCATCTATCAGGGTGGACAAGAGCTTTTTAATACCGTTGAAAAGATTCGTACAATGTGTAAATCTCTTCGTTTACACGTGGAAGATGAGACGTATCATACATTAAAAAAGGAAATAGAAATGCTTAGCCCAGAGACAAGAATGCAAGTTATTAAGGCTTTTTCCGTTTATTTTCACTTAATAAATGCAGCTGAACAAAATCATCGTATTCGACGAAAGCGTGAATATCAACTGAACAATTCCGATGAGCAGCCTGGTTCAATTGAAAAAGCCATCCAATCTATGAAGGATAAAAATATTAGTGGTGAAATTATACAGCATGTTCTTGAACGAATATCACTGGAATTGATTATTACTGCCCATCCTACAGAGGCGGCTAAACGGTCTATATTAGAAATCCAAAAGAGATTATTACTTCTCCTTAAAACGCTTAATAATCCTATGTTAACCGAAAATGAATATAAGGAAATTAAAGAAGACCTCTATAATGAGATTACTACTTTATGGCATTCTGATGAATTAAGGGACAGGAAACCAACAGTCATTGATGAAGTCAGAAATGGATTGTATTATTTTGATAAGATTTTCTTTGATGTCATACCCGAAATACATCAGGAAGTAGAAGACAAATTGACTGAACATTACAGCGGTGAAATCTGGAATGTGCCAAATTTTCTTCGATTCGGTTCATGGATTGGAGGGGATCGGGATGGAAATCCGTATGTAACCCCAGCTGTTACATGGGAAACTCTAAATAGACACAGAGCATTAGTTCTCAAAAAATATGAAAAGGCTTTAATTGAATTAATGAAACGTTTATCTCACTCAACAGTCCAAATTAGAGTTGGTGATGAGATAATGAGATCGATAGAATTGGGAGAATCAAAATATATAAACGACGATAAAAAATGGCCTGTCAAAAATGAAGCGTACCGTCGTAAATTGGCTATTATGGTTGAACGTGTCCGCATGGTGGCTAATGATGAACGAGGGTATCAAACATCGGAAGAACTGCTTGAGGATCTACTGATGATTAAAGAAAGTATAGATACGCATCATCCAAAAGGGCATCAGTTAAAGCTTTTACATAAATTAATTAGACAGGTTCAGTTGTTTGGCTTCCACCTTGGAACATTGGATATTCGAAATCATAGTGATGAGCATGCAGGTGCCATTGATGAAATCCTAAGGAAAATTAAGATTACAGACAGTTATGCAAATTTGACTGAGCCAGAAAAAGAAAAGCTGCTGGAAAAATTGTTGATGGATCCAAGGCCGCTATTGCTAGACAATGAAGAATATACCAAGGAAACGCAGGAAATTATTACGGTATTTAAATTAATCAAAAAGGCCCATAAAGAATTTGGAAAAGCATCCATTAGGGTCTATATCGTCAGTATGACACGTTCGGCAAGTGATTTGCTGGAAGTTTTATTATTGGCCAAAGAAGCGGGATTATATAAGCTTCATGCAGATGGTACAGTTGAAAGTGATTTGAATGTAGCTCCATTACTAGAAACAATAGAAGATTTGTCAAACGGACCTGCTATTTTAAAAGCATTGTTTGACCTGCCAGTTTATCGTGAGCATCTAAGAAAGCTGAAAAACCAGCAGGAAATTATGCTGGGGTATTCGGATGGCAGTAAGGATGGGGGGACTCTGACCGCCAATTGGAAGCTTTATAAAGCACAGATAGAACTGCATGAATTGGCAAAGGAATATGATATTTCAACAAAATTCTTTCACGGCCGTGGTGGTTCTCTTGGCCGTGGTGGCGGGCCTTTGAGCAGAAGTCTTCTCTCTCAGCCGCTCGAAACACTGGGAGACGGGGTGAAAATAACAGAGCAAGGAGAGGTATTATCGTCTCGTTATTTAATAGAAGACATCGCATATCGTTCCTTAGAGCAAGCAACGTCAACGCTTCTGGAAACGGCTGCTAATGTTTCGAAATCTTCTGAACAAGGCCATTTAAGGGATGATAGCTGGGTACGCGCCATGGAAAGTATCTCTGATATCTCTTATGAAAAATATCAGTCACTTGTATTTAAGGATGAAGGTTTTTTAACTTACTTTAACCAAGCTACACCTCTAAAAGAAATTGGTGAACTGAATATTGGTTCCAGACCGATGGCTCGTAAAAACAGTGATAAGTTTGAAAATTTACGAGCTATTCCCTGGGTGTTTGCCTGGACACAAAGCAGACAGTTATTTCCTGCTTGGTATGCTTCCGGTACTGGTCTAGCAACATACGCATATAAAGAAAAAGGCAATATAGAGACATTGAAAGAGATGTATCAGGATTGGCCATTCTTTAGATCCACAATTGATAATTTGCAAATGGCATTAATGAAAGCAGATCTTAAAACAGCGAAAGAATATGCTGATTTGGTTGAAGATCCTTTAATTGGAGATCGGATATTTGAGGATATAGTGGAAGAGTACAACAAAACCAAATCAGTTCTGCTTGAGATAACTGGAGATGAAGAATTACTTGATCAAACACCGAATATTAAGGATTCAGTTCGTCTTCGAAATCCTTATGTGGACCCATTGAATTTCATTCAAGTTCACTTAATTAAAGAACTAAGAAGTTTAAAGGAAGTGGATACCCAATTAGTTGTTCAGGTATTACATACGATTAATGGTATAGCCGCAGGTCTTCGTAATACAGGATGATTGATTAAGGTAGGGAGGATGACAGTAGAGTCATCCTTCTTTTTATTTTCTTGAGATGCGTAAAAGCATTTATTTGAATTTATTGTGAAAAATTAAAAATTAAATTTTACAGGTAAATTTTCTCCGAATTTAAAGGTTTTCCTACGGGAAACATGAAAATTATACGGTAAAAACTGCTTATTTATTATGATTTTGCTATAATACCAATTTCAAAATATATTATTATAATATAAAAACCTAAGGATGTAAATAAACGATAGATTTTAAGGTAAAGACGCTTATAAAAAATGATATAGGAAAGATTTGGAGAAGAATGTCGGTTGTCATATAATTATTTAAGGATAGGATAAAAATCCTATCTATTTCCAGGAAAGGGGATTAAGAGGATATCAGAAATTGGGCCTGCAGTCTGGGGGACCGGGCCCAATAGTCTGTTGCTGGGTACACCAACATAATAGTAGTATACCCATTATTGAATAGAAAGCAAATATAATTCAAAAAGGGTGGAGTATATGATAGTGGAAAACAGACCATATATTAGGATAGATACAAAGGTTTTATTACCCGTTTTTGTGGAAGGTTATTTGTATACTCAGTTATATTTTCAGGATACTTTTTATATGGTGGAGAAATCTCCGCTTGCTATTTTAAAAGACAGTATCATTGGCTATGGTGCTGATTATCAAGGGGCAAAAAACAGTTCAAAATCATATCTGGGAGGAAGTTATATTTTGCCTCTGCAGATTAGCGGCCAACATAGTATTTATATGTTTCCGACTCATTCTTGTCGTGATGTAGAATGTGCTTGGATAGCACTAGATCACTATCGAGGATGCGACCCGATTGATAGTAGTGAGTGTTACGTATACCTTTCCAATCAAACAACTATAAACATTAATTGTAAAGCATCCATACTAATGAAACGATATAATAACGCATTAAAGCTAAAAGATAAAATAGAAAAGTTCAGTCTCACTTAATGATCTTTCTTTGAAATCATGAAGGCTGTTTAATAGAAAGTTTCGTAATTTTGAAAAATGATATTCTAAAAGTTTAGATTAAAAGAATTCAGCACTAGACTGGATTCTTTTTTGTTAGGTTTTAAGTGCAAAGCGACAGACGTACTGCTACTTCTATCTATTTAAGATATAAATAGTAAATAATCAGAATAGTAGTTATTTTAGAAAACAAAATGAGAAAATAGACTCTTTTTTTTGAAAACTCAATTGATTCTTAATACTATTTGTGTTAAATTCTATGTAAATGGTCACAAATTACACTGATTTGTTGAATTAATTACTAAATTATGCATAAAAATTTATATATTAGTCTGATGAGGAGGAAAAGAAGTGGATAATATGCTACTAAATGAACTTGCTATAGAGGATAAAGGTAAAGTGGGAGATATCGTTGAATTTGAGCGACGTGGTCTTTCTATTTTAGGAAAAGTATCAATTGTTAGGGAGTTATCATGTATTGTTGAAATAGATGAAGAAGTAGCAGAGCATTTTTGTTATGAAACACCGAGAACGGTCGTGCGCCATAATAATTACAAAGTAGTTAGATCATCATCCATGTAACCTGTATCTGTCTATAAAACTAGCACTTAAACTGAATGAAATAGATTTAATAATCTGAAATATTCATATATAGATAAAAGCACTCGGTTTATGAACTGTACATAAAAGTTAGCTGCTTATCTAACTTTCTTAGTTCAGATTTTTATGCTGAGTGCCTTTATCTGTTCATTCTTCTTGTAACCAGGGACTTGGTCTATCAATCTGTATAAAAAGCTGGTTATTCCCACAACAAAAAAAATTTATTCCCCCAACAAATTATCATAATAATTTTTCTGAATATTTAAAATTATAGGTAGGAATTTAAAGGTCGTGTAAAGAACATATTGTAAGAAGCATAGTGGAATTAATCATCTGAAAAAAGATAGCTTTGTTTGTATCGACAGTTTTTTAAAATTTTATTTGAAAACGCTTACATGCAAAGGGGGTGTTTAATAGGCTTTGTTTATTCTTTTATTTACGTCCTGGAGTCTTTAGATAAAAAGGTAAAGTAGTACCGTAATCTTTCTTTGTTTCTAATATGCAAGAGAATGGTTAACTGCTACATTGAAAATCCTTTGGTAAATTTATGAATCCTCTGAGGTATCGTAGCGTTTTAAATAGGAATAACACTTCAAGATTAGCAGTGTTCAGTTTGATATAATTGGTAGTTTTAATTGGTAGGTCCTTATAGGAAGCTTCAAGCTGGAGACATGAGAATTTATTTTTTTTGTGAAAAATTCCGCGAATTGGAGGAGAAAAAGTGAAGCTATCACAATTGCTTGATTCGAATATCGAAAAATTCGATGAGTACTCTTTTTTATTCTATGGAAACAAGCAATTTACAAATGTAGAGACAAGGAGATATGCCAATCGATTGGCCAATGGATTTAGAAATAGAGGGATTCAGCCAGGAGACAGAATCCTTGTCATTATGCCAAATATGCCTGAAGTATTAATTGCGTATCAAGGGATAACAAGAGCCGGTGCTATCATTGTACCTGTTATGTTTTCACTCCATCCAAAAGAAATTGCCTATATTGCCGCAAATTGCGGAGCCAAACTAATTATCACCTCTAAAATCATACTCGATCATATCCAACAAGCGATTGATTTATTAAACATAAAACCAACCGTAATTATTACAGATGATGATACTTCCAGTACTGCGATTAATATATATGAATATATGGATTCCAATGAGAATTTGGACAAGCGATTTTCTATAGATATCGATTCAAAAGATACTGCTGTTATTCTCTATACCTCAGGTACTACAGGTAACCCAAAGGGAGTTATGCTGACTCATTCAAACCTCTATTCAAATGCGGTTAACTCTGCCAAACATGCTAATACAGAGAGAGGAACGACACTCGGAATTCTTCCGCTAGCTCATGTGTATGGGTTAACCATATCAAATACATGTTACATAGTGGGAAGTTCAATTGTTATCTTCTCCAGGTTTGACCCTGCAAAAACATTAGCAGCAATAGAAAAGCACAGAATTAAATCGTTTGCCAGTGTTCCTGCCATGATTCATGCCTTGGTCTCGTATCCTGATTATAATCAATACGATCTTCAAAGCTTGGAATCTATAAGTTCAGGTTCTGCGCCATTACCCACTGCCTTGCTGGCAGCATTTGAAGAAAGGTTTGGGGCAAAGGTTTATGAAGGTTATGGATTATCTGAGGCCTCACCTATTGTTACAGCTCATAAAAAGGGTCAGCCGGTTAGACCCGGATCTGTTGGATTTCCTATACCGGGGGTACAAATTAAAATTGTGGATGGATTGGCTTTGGAGCTGCCAACCGGTGAGATTGGAGAAGTGGTGGTGAAGGGAGAAAATGTGACACCCGGTTATTTTCACAATGAAAGCGAAACAAACAACGTATTAATAGACGGTTGGTTGCATACGGGAGATTTAGGACGTATCGACGAAGATGGTTATTTATATATTGTCGACCGAAAAAAAGATTTAGTTATCCGTGGAGGGTTCAATATTTATCCACGTGATGTAGAGGAGATATTAAGTCAGCATCATGCGGTATCTGAAGTGGCTGTCATTGGAATACCAGATGCCAGTATGGGTGAAGAGTTGGTAGCATGCATTGTCAGGGAATCAAAAAAAGATATCCAGGAAGAGGAACTAATTGCATATTGTCAGGAACATCTTGCAAAAAATAAAACGCCAAGAAAAATATTATTTTTTGATGCACTACCGCGGAATGGTGTAGGGAAAATTCTGAAGACTCATCTCCGAACTGCCGCATCCGAGAGAATAATAGAGCGGGACTATAAATAATTTTAATGAAGGGAGTTTATAAATATGAGAGAAACCATTACAGCTACGTCAAGAGGCCTCTTGGTAGATTCATTTCCATATCGTTTGTATCAAAAAGCAAAAAGGGTGGGGACATGGAATCCAGCTGATATCGATTTTACAAAGGATGCTACGGATTGGAAGCAGGCAACACCGGGACAAAGGCATAGCATTCTTCGTCTTCTTTCACAATTTCAGGCAGGAGAAGAAGCTGTCACACTTGATTTATTACCGCTTATGATGGCAATTGCCAAGGAGGGACGGATTGAAGAGGAAATGTTCCTGACTACCTTCCTGTTTGAAGAAGCAAAGCATACTGAATTTTTTAGAGCCGTCTTGGACGCAATTGGAGAAAAGGGTGAGTTAAATCCTTTATTAACAGATACGTATAAGCAAGTATTTCAAGTCATTTTACCAAATGCAATGGATCGCCTGCTTACAGATCAATCACCTGAGGCGATTGCGGATGCCTCCACTGTATATAACATGTTTGTAGAAGGGGTACTTGCTGAAACGGGATATTTTTCATTTTATCAATCGCTGGAAAAATCAAATTTAATGCCAGGATTGCTTGAGGGAATTGGCAATTTGAAGAGGGATGAATCTCGCCATATCGGCTATGGTACTTACTTGCTTCAGCGTTTGATTTGTGAGCATCCTCATATATATGATGATGTTGTCATGAAACGGATGGCGGAGTTAACGCCGATGGCTCTAACAATTGTGGAAGAGGGATTAACAGATGCGGATATAGAGGCATTTGGGACAAGCCCTGAAGAGGTTGTTAACTTTTCCATGAAGCAGCTTCAAATTAGAATGGATATTCTATCAAGGGCGAGAGGAAAGAAAATTGAAGAGATCTATAGAACTTCTGAAAGCGAAGTTGGCATGATTTAAGTAAGAACACTCGACTCTATAAATCTAGTAAATCTATTCAGGTGCTCTATAGAGCATCTGTAAATAAAACATACCGACTGGTTAGTATTTAAATGATAGGGGGATTAGTATGTATTTACGTTTAACTGATGAACAAAAAATGGTTCAAAAAACAATTCGTAGATTTGTGGAAAAGGAATTAATGCCATTAGAAAATGAAGTGTTACGAAATGAACGAGAAGGGAAACCAAGCCTCTCTCCGGGTAAGCTTAAGGAATTACAATTAAAAGCGAAGGAAGCTGGATTTTGGGGCATTAACACACCTGAAGAATATGGCGGCGCTGACTTAGGTCAGATGATGATGGCTATTGTAGCTATTGAGGTAGCCAAAACGTTTGTCCCTTTCACCTTTGGCGGTTCAGCGGACAATATTCTGTACTATGCAAATGATGAACAAAAGAAAAAATACTTGATCCCTACAATAAACGGTGACAAGAAATCCTGTTTCGCCATGACAGAACCAGGTGCAGGCTCGGATACGCAAAATATAAAAATGACAGCTGTAAAGAATGGCTCAGAATGGGTCCTTAATGGAGAGAAGACCTTTATTACGGGAGGAAATGATGCTGACTTTGTTATGGCCATGGCAATTACCGATAAACAACAGCACATCGAATCAAGAGGTCGTGAAGGAGTAACCTGTTTTATCGTAGACCGTGATATGGGATGGCGTTCTGAGTTTATCCAAACGATGGGGGAAGGAGGTCCAGCCGGATTAGTGTTTGATAATGTTCGAGTTCCTGAGGAAAATATCTTAGGTGAATTGCATAAAGGATATAATTTAGGGCTTGAATGGATTGGCTTTGCAAGATGGATTGTAGGAGCGCGCGCTGTTGGTGCGGCTGAGCGATTATTGCAAATGGCAATTGATTATGCAAAGGAGCGTATCACATTCGGTAAACCAATTGCCGAGCGACAAGCCATTCAATGGCAGATAGCTGATTCTGCGGTTGAGATTGAAGCAGCGAGGTGGCTTACCTTAAATGCTGCATTTACTCTTGATCATGGGGAAGATAACCGGCATGTAGCGTCGATTGCAAAATTGTATGGGGCCAATATGGGAAATCGGGTGGTCGATCGGGTTTTACAAATTCATGGTGGTATGGGTTATACGAGAGAATTACCGATTGAGCGTTGGTACCGTGAAGCAAGACTTTGGAGAATTTATGATGGAACTGACGAAATCCAGCGAATGATCATCGCCCGTAATCTTATAAAAGGTCATGTTAAAATAGGAGAATTTAGCTGAATCAACTCCTAATAAAAGGAATTTTGTGGTTTTTGTAGAAATAATTAACGTTTATCTTATTTGAAAGGGATGTGAACGTAGCATGACTGGGAGATTTGAAAATAGAGTGGCCATTATTACCGGAGGAAGTAGAGGGATAGGTAAAGCAATTGCAGAAAATTTGGCCGTACAAGGTGCTAAGGTAGCGCTTTTTGATGTAAATGAAGAAGCACTGCAAGCGACTGCGGAACAATTTAAACAGAAAGAATTTGATTGTATGACTCGTGTTGCAGATGTTACTTCATCAGAGGAAGTGGAGAAAGCTGTAAAGGAAGTATATGAACACTATGGCGCTATTGATATTCTGGTTAATAATGCAGGAGTCATCCGAGATAACCTGATTTTTAAAATGACAGATACAGATTGGCAATTGGTAATGGATGTTCACTTGAAGGGCTCCTTTAATATGACTAGAGCAGCGCAAAAATATATGGTCCAGCAAAAGTATGGGCGCATTATTAATATCTCCTCCACCTCAGCGCTTGGGAACAGAGGGCAAGTGAATTATTCTGCAGCAAAGGCCGGTTTGCAGGGGTTTACTAAAACCTTGGCTATTGAACTGGGTGGGTTTGGTATTACGGCTAATTCAGTGGCACCTGGATTTATTGAAACAGATATGACAAAGGAGACAGCTGCTCGAGTCGGTATACCATTTGAACAGTTAATTGAAGCAAATGTTTCAATCATTCCTGTTGGACGCAGTGGTAAACCTGAAGATATTGCTAACGCTGTTTTATTTTTTGCTGATGAAAAGTCTTCGTTTGTAAACGGACAGGTTTTATATGTGGCAGGTGGACCTAAAAATTAATTGAGGTGAGATGAATGTTTGCTCAAGCAGTAGGCAAGAGATCAAATCGAGTGTTAAATAGAGTTGACAGAGAACGTGTTAAACAATTTGCCAAAGCAATTGGAGATGAGCATCCTATATATGTTGATCGGGAATATGGCAAGAAATCAAGATACGGTGAGAATATCGCTCCACCAACATATCCAAGAGTATTCAATTATGGAGAGTTAGAAGGTCTGGAGCTGCCATCTAAAGGACTAATCCATGGAGAGCAAATCTATCATTATGAGAGACCTTTATTAATAGATGAAGAAGTATATTGTTTTGCAAAAGTAAAAGATTATAAAGAGAGAACTGGAAGTAACGGAAAAATGGGCATTTTGCGGATTGAAAACAATGGTGAAGATAAAGAAGGAAACTCGATATTTACTTCTACCATTGTCATTATTATAAATGAAGTTGTGCAAAAGGAGTTGAAAGCATGACATGTTTGCTTGATATACAGACTGGTGATGAATTGGAAGAAGTAAAATTGGAACCTGTTTCTAAAGAAGCATTGGTTGAGTACGCTAATGCTTCTGGGGATCATAATCCTATCCATAAGGATGAAGAGCAAGCAAAAAGATTAGGACTTCCGGGTATTATAGCACATGGAATGTGGACAATGGGGAATCTGTCAAAACTGTTTACCCCTTATTATGAGGATGGATTTATAAAAGATTTTACAATTCGTTTTCGTGACATGGTCTTTTTGAACGATTCAATAAGATTAAAAGCAAAGCTTGAAACAAAATTAGAAAATGAGTTACATTTTATCGTTTCTGCTATTAATCAAAAAGAGCAGGAGGTACTGAAAGGTACCGTAGTGTATTATTTATACGAAACTAGTTAAATACAGGCAGCTTTTAAGCTGCCTGTATCCGGTAAATGATTAACGATAGAAGAGGCCTAATGAGATATCTAACAGACGCTGTTTTTCATCCTCTGTTAAGGTTCTGCCATATAGCACAATCTCATTCTCATGCATGAATTTATGCAAGTCATAGGATCCTTGTAACTGTGTTAATTCAGGTATTTTTCGTTCATTAGAGTTACCCAGTAAATAATCGACAGATACATCAAAATAATGGGCAAGTTCCAATATTCCGTCAATACTTGGTTCGCGTGTTTCCCGTTCGTAAGATCCCATGGTTGATTGTGCGACCCCTATAATAGCTCCTAGTTCTTCCTGTGACAAACGCTTCTCTTTACGCAACTCTTTTAACCTGCTTCCAAAAGAGGATTTCATGGTTGCTCCCACCTTTTACGAAACGTATTGTATATATATATTATAGGACAAAAGTTACAAATGAGCGAGTAATAAGGTGTAAAATGTCTCTTTATAGTACATTTTATATGTCTTTTTATCGTGCATAATTAGAAATCACCCAAATTGTGCCTATGATCTCTTTTATCCTTCTTGTTGTCTAAACAATGCCGTAATCCATATTTAAGTATTGCCAATCAGTATGGCTCAACCATTAATTTCGTAAACTTTTCCTGTTGTAACGTTAACTCCATACCATCCCCAGGTTGCGGTATGCTGGCTTTCTCCCTCATCAACTACTACTTCATATACATGTATAGATAAATCCTCAGTGCCTGATATCTTCCCTTGGACTTCGAAATGAACGTTTGATTCATTGGTATAATTAATATGATCCTTTACGAGATTAATAGCCTGATCCTGAGCGGATTCGAGATCAGAAGTGCCCTGTTGTTTTTCGTTTTCTTCATCAGACGAGAGTTTGGTTGTTTCATCTTCAACCGTATTCGTTGTATCAGCAGTGTTTATTTTATCTTCTGTGGAGTTTATATTTGAATCAACATCATCGGTAATAGGTGATTCCTCTTCGGCGTATTTTTCGATTTCTTTGTGTAAATTTATGATTTCCCTTTCCAACTGTTTATTGTTTTCTTTAGCAAGATTAATTTCTTTATTTAATTGTTCCAGCTCAGCGGAAGCTTTAGAATGCTGATAGTAATATTGAATGATTAATCCGAGGCTAAACAAACCTGCTAAAACAAATAATAGTACTATTTTTCTTGTGTTTAATTTTCTCATATGAATCTCCCTCTTGTTATTTTAATATAATTTTATAAATAAATAGGCTAGATGTGTAGTCTAAAATGCGAATATTCCGTTTTATCTTGAGTTGCTAAAGTGTGTTGATAAAATTGATTTAATAAATGCATAAGTGGTTGATATGATTACGAAGAATAGTTTTATAAGAATAGGGAATAGGTACATAAGAAATGATTGATAGGGAGTGACATTATGAGATTAAAGGATAAGAAGATTCTAAGTTTTGTACATCATGAATTTGAGGACCTCGAATTGTGGTATCCAATTCATCGACTGCGTGAAGAAGGAGCAATAGTTCATTTGGCGGGTGAACAGGCAAAAGTCAAGTATATTGGCAAGTATGGCGTACCCGCAGAAAGTGAGTATAGCTTTGCAGAAGTAAATCCAAATGATTATGACGCAGTTTTAGTTCCTGGAGGCTGGGCTCCTGATAAACTTCGCAGATTTCCAGAAGTATTAGAGTTTATCCAAAAAATGGATGAACGGCAAAAACCAATCGGACAAATTTGCCATGCAGGCTGGGTATTGATATCAGCTGATATTTTAAAGGGAGTAAAGGTGACAAGTACACCTGGAATACGAGATGATATGGTCAATGCAGGAGCTTCCTGGTATGATGAAGCGGTTATCGTAGACGGACATATTGTTTCAAGTCGACGCCCGCCTGATTTACCGGATTACATGCGTGAATTTATCAAAGTACTAGAGAACTAATAAAGAAGCCAGTGTTTAAATGTAAACACTGGCTTCTTTATATTGTCTGTGGATCCTAAGACTTAAGATGGAATAGCTACTCTTAATTGTCGAATCACATTATTAATATATTTTCTGTTTTTGTAAATGAAAAGTTTTAATTGATCACCTGAAAGCTGTAATTCATCTATGTCGCTATAAAACTCTCCCTTACCATGCGCTGTCCATTTTCCTTCTTTATCATAAAACATTAAGGTCCAGTGGCCACCTCTAATATGGTCTTCAAAGATAAAGTAATACTTCTTACCAACTTCATCATAAGAAGAGATAGATTTAAAATCAGCCAGGAATTGATCGATATCTTTTTTATACACAATGACCTTCATACAAGTTCCCTCCTAATTTATTATTCTACTCTTAACATGAGTTTTTTATAAGAAACATGTGTGTATGGTGTCCTATAAGATTTAATTATATAATTTTATCTGAATTTTCACCATAGCTAGATTTTCGATATTGTTAACAAAAATTTAATATGGAGAAAGTTCTTTTAAATGACCAAAACTGTAATATTTTTTATTTATAATTATTATAAATAAAAAGGGTTCTTGGAGAGCGAATGGGATGGAATAGATACACTTATAAAACTTTTTTAGTGATATTGATATTTTAAAGGTTTATAAGTGTTTTTTAAAGGGGGGAGAGTGTGGGCGCTATTCTTGTTATAGGTATGTTGATTATACCGGCCTCAACTGCCTATCTTTTAACAGAGCGCCTGAGTGTCATGATTATGATCAGTTTAATAGTTGGGGTAAGCTCCGTTTTCGGTTATTACACAGCCGTTGTTTTAGATGTCTCTATTGCCGGTTGTATGGTTGCAGTGTCTGGCTTGATTTTTGGACGTGTTTTTGTTCTCACCTACCCATGGAATCGTGTTTAAAAATTTCCAACATAGAAAATTAAGAAATTCTTTTATTTAAAATGTTCAAAGGTAAATGAAGCGATTGTCTAATAAGCTGAACAGAAGCAGTTTATTGAGCAATCCTTGTTTTGTTTATGTTCTTTATTCATCTAGCGGTTTAAAGTATGGTAACATGCTAAGGGAAGATTTTAGGTAAAAAGGATAAAAGGAGTTTTTATGAAAGTTTTTAAGTTCATCAGTTCTTCATTTGTAATTGTAATAGCTTATTTTTGTCGTTAAAGAGAGCATTTGGCTTTATCCGTACTTGCATATGTCGATAGGATTCATGTTTATGGTGACGTGTATTGAACAAATACGTTTAAAACATAAGGGATTAGCTATAGTAAACGGTGTGCTATCGTTTTTCTTTTTCAGTTTAGCTCTTATTAGGCTATTCTACGCTGAATTGTAGAATATTTTATGACCATGCTTCATTTTTCTGGCGTGAATGACGAAATAATGTATAAGAGATGATGGTCATTTAGCTGTCAATGAAGAAGCAGGTGTAAAGAATGAAATGTCGCTATTGTCAGAATGAAATAAATACCCGAAGTAAGTACTGTTTGCATTGTGGTAAATTGAAGAATGGACCAAAAAGAAAGAGATCAAAAGTTGTCTTGGTTTCTTTTAGTATCATCGCTATTCTTTCAGCAAGCATCTATTTATTAGCTGCAAATCAAACGGATAATCATAAGCAGGTCGAATATGGAAGCATAAAAGAAATAAAATTGGTACATAAAGAGAATGGAAAAACGAATCAAGCAGAGGAAATTAAAACAACGCCTAAACCGGCAACTGAAATAAAAGTAGATACCAAAAAAGAGGTTTCTGAGATTATAACTGAATCACTTGCAAAAGTTTTTACTATTTTCACTGAGGATAATCAAGGTACTGGATTTATCATTAATGATCATGGAGATATCCTTACAAATGCTCATGTAGTAGAGGGCTCTGTTGATATAACAGCAATCGATTATACAAGTCAATCCTATGCAGGAAAAGTCATTGGATATTCGAATATCCATGATGTCGCAATTATCAGGATACCTGAATTGGCGAATCAGCAATCCTTGGGGCTAGCTACCCAGGAATATGCTTCGATAGGTGAGGAAGTAATAGCATTGGGGAGTCCGCTCGGAAAAACTAATACAGCAACTTTGGGAACAATTGCAGCCATTAACCGAAGTTTTTATATTGGGGAGCGTATATATGAAAATATTTACCAAATGACTGCTCGGATATCTCCTGGAAGCAGTGGCGGTCCATTAGTATCTGTAAAATCAGGCAAAGTAATTGGAATCAATTCAGCGAGATCAATTGAGGATGAATCAATTGGGTTTAGCATTCCCCTGAAGGATGTTTATTCGTTTATCAGTGGTTGGGTTTCAAATCCGTTATCGGAGAGTGATATAACAGGCTTTTTTTATACGGAGACCGGTGATTATCATTTTGAGGAAGAAGATGAAGAGATTGACGGAGGATATTTTGAAGGTGGAGAAACAACTGATGAGCCAGGGGTTTATTACGAAATTCCTGAAGACTGGTATGAGGTAGATGGGGAATATAATAATCAATCTGAGGCTGAAAAAGAGGATGTTATTGAAGGAAATCTTTTAGACAATAAACAAGAGGAACAATTAATAGTAGAACCCAGTGACGAAAAAACCAGTAAGTATTTCTGTAAAAGAACAAAAGGAGAACGAAGAATAATCAACTTCTGTAAGGTTATCCATTATGGAATTTTCGCTGAAGTAATTTTGGGGTCTAATTATGCTAGACAGAGGGAAAAAATGTACATATTTGCCGAAGGATAGGAATCGTCTGATCTAAATTGAAAACCTTATAGGTCAATAGTGTTAGAGTGATTTGGATAATCACTCTAATTTTTTGTTAAGTATCATTTAAAAATATGAGGCTACTATAATTTTAATATCGTCGATAAACACATAGGTATGAATAAGAACAAAATAGATAAGTAAAGGCAGAATAAAACACCAGCTGGTTCGCCCTTTTTTTATTAGTAAGCGTTTCATCTCCTTTTCATCGAGATGTGGATGTCTACGTCTTATCTGTTCAACATGTTTTTTTGTACCGGCTAAATATAAAAGATTACCGCTTCTGCCTATATAAAGGTGCATTAATGCGGCAAAAACTAACCAATAAAACAGGTGGTTACGGAATAGGAGAGATACTAAAATATCAATCAGGATGAAAATACCGACAATCAGATATCTTTTTCGATACGCAAGCCAGAACATCCCGAAGACTAAACCGAAAAAATTCCATCTTTTAATTCTATGATTCTCATTTAAAAATGAATGATAGTGATCGCCGATATATACTTTTACATCTTGTTTTTCCTGCTGAGAATCTTTTAATTTAACCATAAAAATACCTCATTTTTATTTACACGATTGAATGATGGTTGATCAATGACTGCTACTAAATTTTATTATTAAGCTATTATATTTTGCCATTGCCATTGCACTCAGGACATTTCTTTATGGCAGGATATAATCTGGTTGCCCTTTTAAAGGCTTCGTCATAGGAAAAATGGCTTACTTCAATAAGGCGAACTAACTCACGATCTAGATTTTCATATTGCTCATGTTGTTCATCAACTATATTCCCATCAAAGCATTCTTTGCAAATTGCCATCTTATTACTCTCCTTTATTATTTATCTATATAGAATTTTAACCAATTTTTGTTGATTAGGCAAAGAATTGGAAACCTCACTGCACAATTAAGAATTCGAAAGTTTAGTATTAGACTATTTGGCAAGATGTGAAGGATTGAAAGGTTTATTTGTTGAAAATAACGGTATGTAACTAATAAAGATATTAATAAGGAGGAGACTTGATGAAGTTAGGTTTAATTGGTCTTGGCAAGATGGGGATGAATTTGGCTAAAAATTTAATAGACCACCAAATTATTGTGCATGCTTATGATGTAAATTCAGCTTCGGTTGAGAGCCTTCAAAAATATGGAGCCATTGGCAGTCCTAATATGAAAGACATAGTGGATAAACTGGAGCAACCCAGAGTCATATGGCTGATGGTACCACATACTGTGGTTGATAATGTTATAGAAGAGCTTTTTCCACTGTTAAGTCCTGGAGATATTTTAATAGATGGGGGAAATTCAAATTATAAGGAATCGATGAGACGAAGCAGGGTATTAAAAGAAGCTGGAATCTATTTTATGGATGTCGGTACTTCCGGGGGAATGGAAGGAGCAAGAAATGGGGC
Source organism: Bacillus sp. z50 (assembly GCF_058313585.1). Lineage (NCBI taxonomy): Bacteria > Bacillati > Bacillota > Bacilli > Caryophanales > Bacillaceae > Bacillus > Bacillus sp. z50. The sequence goes on along the minus strand of NZ_JBZFQL010000002.1, from coordinate 273,707 downwards.
ATGTTATATGATTGGTGGCAATCAAAACGCATGGAAAGTAATTGAACCATTATTTGCAGCCACTTCCGTACCAAATGGGTACTTATATGCAGGTGATTCGGGGAGCGGACATTATTTAAAAATGGTTCATAACGGAATTGAGTATGGGATGATGGCAGCTATTGGTGAGGGATTTGAAATCCTCGAAAAAAGTGAGTTTAATTTTGATTATGAACAAGTAGCAAGAGTCTGGAATAATGGATCGGTTGTGCGCTCCTGGTTAATGGAATTAACGGAGCAAGCTTTTGCTAAAGATGCCCGTTTGGAAGAAATTAAGGGAGTTATGCATTCGTCTGGTGAAGGAAAATGGGCACTAGAAACTGCTTTAGACCTTCAAGCCTCGACACCAGTAATGGCATTGGCCCTATTAATGCGTTTTCGCTCACAGGAAAATGACACATTTAACGGTAAGGTTGTAGCTGCTTTAAGAAATGAGTTTGGCGGCCATAAAGTCGAAAAAATGAATAAATACAAGTAGTACATGATTAATAGATTAATGAACAAGCATAACTGTTAATGGAGGTATGCTCTTTGTATAGGGGATTTGTTACTAATTTGATCAACTCTTTGCGACCAAAGAACGAGTGAATCAAATACCTTTAACAAAGATATAAAGTTTATCACGGAAAAATATTTATGGAAGTGTGAAAAAGCCAGCTTCATTAGGAAACGGACAACGGATTATTCAACTAAGTCCCCGACTGCGGAATGGGAGATTATTATCAATTAAAGGCTTTCCATCCTTTAACGCCCATGACAGTCAATTCGGAAGCTGGAAAGCTATCATGAAAATATAGGACTCCTGTCTCATTATCACGAATAATTTTAGATAATCCCCTGTATAAACATCCTCAAAATGTTTATTTTCCACTATGACATACTCTTTTTTGGTTTGTTGAAGTAGCTAACTTCATATATAATGGCACCACAAAATAGTAATTTTATTCTTCTTATAAATCAAAATCTATTAGAAAACAGCATTTTATAGAAGCGACCCACAAAGTTAATTAGTAAATCATAATACTTAAAGAAATGATAAATAATGATTTGGAGATGTAGAATAAGTATATTCGAGTAGCTATTTAAATTCCTATATAGGAATTACTTTACAGGAAGTGGTTCATTGAATGGACATAGATGATTTATTGAAGTAACCGATGATTCTCAATTCATAATTCATAAGAAATAAATATGTGATTTTTCAAGATTTAATAAGCCAATAAAAATACGAGAAACAGCTTTTAATAAACAAAATTAGATTAAAAAAGATTGGCTTATTGTTTTGTCAGTAGCATCACAAAGTTCTATCTTTATCATTATAAATGGAAGATGAGCGGAACCTGACTTTAAAGAGGTCATGCTATTTAAATCCCCGATACCCTTAAGAAGTCATGAGGATGAATAGATCATAAATAAATTTAATTGATTGTAATTGTTCTTGATATATTTATAGTGTTGTACGTAGGTTTAGACAGGGTGAGTAAGAATGTATTTCAGTTGTTTTTAAGGAGAAATAGTAGATTGAAAAAGAAAAATATATATAAAACACCTTCGAGAACTGGATGTAAACTCGAAGGTGTCGTTTAAAGCGAAATGTGTTAGTTTAAAATTTGAATGTTAACTTGTTTACGTCCCCAATTAAGAGCAGCATCTTGTGTAGGGATGAAAACATCTATTTTGTTCCCTTTAATAGCACCACCGGTATCAGCAGCAGTAGCATATCCATAACCTTCAACATAAACTTTTGAACCTAATGGAATTACACTAGGGTCAACTGCGATTACTTTAGCATTTGGATTCGCATTTAAATCGACTCCGGTAGCAGTGACGCCAGAACAACCGTTACAACTAGCTGTATAAGCTGTGGCTGAAACAGAGAGAGTTTTTCCTGCTTTTTGCCCAGTAGACTTTGCAGTAGTAGTTGTTGTCTCTGTTTTTGTTTCAGTTTTAGTAGTTGTTGATGTAGTTGTTGTTTTTTGTTGAACAGCTTCAGTATTATTTTTTGCCGGTTGGCCTACACCAGACAAATTAAGGACTTGACCTGGTTGAATAATTTCTGAATTTAAGCTATTCCAACTTTTTAGCTGATTAATAGAGATTTTATTTTTAACAGCTATCTTCCAAAGACTATCACCTTTTTTAACGGTATAAGTTTTTGGTTGGTCTTCCTTTACGATCAATTTAGTATTCTCAATAATGATATCGGAATCTAAATTATTGAGTTCTTTAATATGATCAACAGAAGTGTCGTATTTATTTGAGATACCCCATAGTGTATCACCTTTTTTGATTGTGATTTCTTGGGCAGATGCTTGGGGTCCGCCCATAGCAACGGCGATGGAAGCTACCGCTACGAATGATAACAAAGTTTTCTTCATGTAGTTTGAACCTCCTAAAATTGTTTGTTTTGAGCTAACAGTGACAATCTTATCAGGTTTACGAGAAAGAAGTAATAACGAGGAGATGATAAATTCATTACTGATATAACGGGAATATGTCAAATACATATCTAATAATTTGAATATTCAGAAAACTATAGGTAAAAAAACTTAATAAAACCATGGTATTAATATATTTTTCTAGTAAATTTAGATAGAGGAGTTTTTGTCATAATTGTCACAAAAATATCCATTATTTTGAATTAATGGTAAAAAAAGAGATTGAAAAAACTGAGAAAAAATATTAAACTTATGAAAAACAATGCTTAAAATTGGAAGAAAAGGGTAATGAATGGGTGTGATTGCTATAAAGTAAAAAATGAAAATATCAAAAATTATAGTTCGTAGTTATAAGAATAGATGTAAATTTAGTTTTTAAGAGAATGGATGTTGATAACTAGTTAGTAATTAAAAGAAACTTTAGTAAATTCATTTTCCTGTATGTAAGGAAGCATATTAGCTGGTCGATTTTCATTCTTTTGTTGTAATAAAATAATCTATTCCTATTATACCCTAAAATATGACATAGTTCTAAGGTTTTTTTAAATAAATTAGGTTAACGGACTTAATTCGTCAAAAAGATAATTAATCAGTTCTTGAAAGAATCAATATAATAGAAGAAACACGATAACAATTTGTTAGAAATCTGCTAATGAAACGCTAAATTACCGTATGTCGAGCTTATAAAGATGAGGAGATTGTTTTTAGTCAGATATCGGAACGAAAGAGAGTAACTGTTGCCATATCTGGATAGTATGTAATAAAGAATTGACTGGATACATAAGAACTTAAATAATGCCTTATATGCTTGGAGGATTGAAAAGTTTTATTACTTGAGTTCCAGCCCTTTTAGAAAGATGAGGTGAATTATTTGATTCCTGATAGAAATATGAAAAATGAAACATTTAGCTGGTTAAAGTCCATTCTGATCATTGTTGCTGTCATTATGTTAATCAGGACTTTCCTATTTACTCCGTATAAAGTGGAAGGAGTATCGATGGAACCTACTCTCCGCAATCAAGAGAGAATACTGGTCAGTAAATCATTAGTAGAAAAGAAATATAATAGAGGAGATATTGTCATCATTAAGGGTGATAACAGTGAAATGTTCATTAAGAGAATAATTGGTGTAGCAGGGGATAAGATTGAAGTAAAAAATAATATCCTTTATATTAATGATGTTCAGAAAAAGGAAAGATATCTGGATAAAAATCGACAAGAAACCCATGAAGAAGGCGAAAAATCAAATGGAGATTTCGAAGCGATTCTTATTCCTGAAAATGAATATTTTGTTATGGGTGATAATCGTCTTGTAAGTATGGATAGTCGCAATGGATTAGGGTTAATTAAACAGGATCAGGTTATAGGACAAGGTAAATATGTCTTTTATCTATTTACCGATTTAAGAAAACTGGACTGAGGAGTCTTCTTAAATCAATGAAAAATAATTCTATTTCAAGTACATATTAATAGTTTATAAAAAGTGAATTTCTTAATAATAGTAAAGTATGTGGTGTATTGTCATTTTTTGTTATAAAATAAAGTTAATATATGGAGGCGGAGGTAGTCTGCGTGGTGTATATATTAACTTTATTCATTGTTATGATTGCTTTTTTATTGTTTATTAAATATAAACGGGATGAGAGAAATACAATTATACTCAGGATGAATGAAACGTATCCAAATGCGAATGAATATGTAGTTGCCATTAAATATGAGTTGGAGAAACAAGGGAAATATGTTGCCTACTCTGGCAATGGACATTTTATCGTTGATGGAATGAATTACAAGATAAAGGAACGGAAAAAAATCATAACAGACGGTATATCGATGCAGCTTACTATACTTAAGTGTCTAAAGTCCTCCTGATAAAGAAGAAAACATCCAACCAAGATTGGATGTTTTTTTGATTGAATTGAATTTCTTATCTTTAGAGGTTTCGTACTATGGAATGGTAATTTAGTTGATTTTTAGCTTCATTTAAATAGTTATTCTAATTGGTTACAAAGTAGGAAGGGAATTGTCAATCACAGCCCGAAATAAATGGATATACCACAATTTAGGAGGGTTGAATATGTTAAAAAGACATGAAGTGCTCTTTAAGCAATTGGCTGATTATCGGCATGAATTGTTAGTGGCGGTGGATTCGATGAATGAGGATGAGGTGAATATTGTACCTGAGGGATTTCGAAATAATATACGATGGAACCTGGGACATGTATACCTGGATCAATATTTGTGGATTCAACATTTGACAAAGGAACCAATCATCCTGCCTAATCATTTTAATGAATGGTTTGGTTATGGTACGAGCCCGGAAGATTGGAGGGGAGAGGTTCCTAAACTTGATTATTTAAAAAGACTGCTTGCTGTACAGCCTTTTATGATTCGAGATTTATATGGAGAAAGACTGGAAGAAGAATATTCTGTAACGGAATCTGGAATGTTTACAGTGGAACAAGTCCTCGTTAGAACTATTTTTCATGAAGGAATACATTTGGGGAATATTCTTGCATTGAAAAAGCTTGTTACATCTCAAGAGGTATTAAGTTAAAATAATTTAATCCTTATAGGAAGACAAGTAAAAAAAGCTGAATGAATCCCTATTTTATATGCATGATAGAATAAAAAAACATTCAACTCCATTTATTTGTTTTCCTCTTTAATTAGTAGCCATATATCCCTTGTGCTAAATCAATTAAATTATATAACTCTAAATAATAATTATTTGTAATGATTTTCTTGGAAAAATATGAAGAAGTGCACTTAAAGTGCATATGGAATCCATAAAGTGATCAGAAACTGTAATATATAATATATCTAAAAGCCTCGCAATTCCCAATGGATATGTTTTTTTAAGAAACGGAAATGTTTTAATGGTACTGTTAAATGGCTGACCTCCTTAAATATCATTACTTCGAATATCCAAATACCATAATGAAGATTTTTGTAATTTTTTATAAACTCCATCAGTCCATCCTGTACTTTGTTCCTTTTCGAAATCTCCATGATTCAAAATCCAACGAGCTATTTTTAGTAGTTCCTCATCTTTAAGCTCTTTCTGAATAGCTGTTAATTTGTCCAACCAAGGCTTTTTTGGTGAACTGCCAACAGCATTATCTAACCAAATTATACAATCTCTTTTAATTTCGAATGTCCTGTAACTATTAGTTTTGAGATCATTAAAAATGAAGCTTATAATTTGATAGCACCCCTTATTATTATTTACTTTGTAATGAACAAGGTAATGTATGATATCCGTATTATCTGGTTTTATAAATCCTATAATTTTCTTGAAATCCTTGATAGTATGATGGAATCCTCTTATCTCATTTAGGTCCAGTAGGTATTTAAGAGCTTTATTGCGCATAAAAAAATCAGTAGAATGAAAGAATTTACTTAGTTTTTCTATTTTCCAAATATAATCAAACCTATTAAAGAAAATGCTTCATCTATATACTCTTTAATCTTCCATGTAGTACGATCTATAACGGATGAAAAAACATTGCCCCACATAGAGTCGTAAATCTTAAGAAGCCGACCTAAAATATATTTTAAAGAACTACTATCTAAAGAATCTGATGCTTCCTGCAGAGTATTATAAATCGAAAAAAAACCCTCCGTTTGTTTGCTCCCTATTTCTTTCTTTGTATTGATTTCGATCAACGATTCCACCCAATTATCTATCAATTTTGCTTCTTCTTTTTGTAGTTTAAGACTGGCGGCAAAAGTAGCAGCTTGAAGAATTTCTGTTTCTCTGTATCTTTCTAACTCGTTCAAAAACATAGATTCACCTTCTATTCGTGGATTATTAAATTGAAGTACAGAGCTTTGTGGCTAAAAAAAGGGTGTGCGTGTGCGGTTCTTTTTTATTTATTTTCCAACCCCCCTAAGAGAATTGCTGCTATTGCAACCATACTGAAATGATAGATTTTCCTATAAAAAGTAAAACCTTTTTATATAGAAGAATATTGATTTCTAAATCAGTTCACTCCATTTTTATATTGAAATTGTACTACTTATTTTACAAACAGATTACATAGAAGACATCATCCTTACAATAACGTTATAATCTGATGAATTCATACATTTCTGGCAAAGACTTTTGATATAGTACAAGAGTAACAAAAAGTAGTAAAAAAGTTGCTAATGAAAAGGAGTTTATATGATTAAATTACAACCTAAACTATTTGGGAAAATTGCTATCAGTTTACTATTCATTTTTGCGTTAATCGCAAGTACGACTATACCGGGACAAAAAGCTGATGCAGCAAGTAGCAGTTTAGCTGGATTTAAGTATTCAAAAAAAGTTCCTTTGCCTAAAGCTCAACAACAATATCTCTATAAAATGACTAAACAAAGAGGATTGGATTATAAAGAAACGCTGGCAGTGATGCTGCATGAAAGCAATATGAAAGTAAAAGCAAAAGGCGGAAGTAATTACGGATATTTCCAAATTAATAAAATTAACCATAAAAATTTAGCTAAAATTACAAAGACAAAGAACAAACCCTATGATCCATACGTAAATATGAATTGGGGAACATACATGTTATCCGATTTACAAAAGAAATATAAGAAAAAAGGTTATAAGGGTACTGCTTTAAAAGAAGCTACCTTGAGTGCTTATAACAAAGGTGAAGGTGGATTTAAGAAGTATGGAAAAGCCAAAGCCTACATAAAAAAGCATAACCAATGTCTAGCGAAAGTTAAAAAATGGTTCTAATTAACACTAATTAACAACAGCGTTCGTTTATCGGACGCTGTTGTTGTTTGATTAATGAAAGTGCATAAATATCTATAATTATAAGGAACAGTACTATAATGATTAAGGTTTATCGGAAGAATTTTATTTAAACAGCAATTAAAAAGAAGTATCTAGAATCTCCTGTACCAGTAGCTTAGGTCTTCTTTATAGAAACTTTACCTTCTTGATTTCTCTCATTATCCCATTCGACCTGAATCTCAAATGTTCCTTCTTCAAAAAACAATGGAAATCTTCTTCTTATAGATTCTTGCATAGGGAGATTAGAAGCTTCATCTATATGAACCCATACAGGTTTACCCTCGGTTGAGTTTTGCAACAATGTGCCGCTAAAACTAGTAGCTAAATAGTTAAAAATAATATGTCTGTCATGTTTTTCGGGATTGACATACTCATAAAGCCCTTTGTAGACAAGATTACTTACATTTAACCCTGTCTCTTCTTTCACTTCTCTAATAGCGGAATCCGTAAAACTTTCTGGAAACTCTACTTTTCCTCCTGGTGGTATAAATCCCTTGAAATGATCGTGTTGTCTATTTAATAACAGGACATAATCTCCATTCTGAACCAAACAAACAGTCCAAAATTTGTAATGAATAGATTGCTCCAGTTCCACCTAATTCACCTCGATCATCAGTCTTTAATAACTATCGGTATTAAATTTAATTTTACCTTAAAATTCCATAATATCACCAAACTAAATTAGATAAACCAGATTGATCAAAAGATAAAAAAGAATGGAGAAGAAATGAGGGATGTCGGGGATTGAACAAAGTGTTTGGTGGTTTAATCGATCCTTTCCTATCTATATAGACATAAAAAATGGCCGATTTCTAAAAATCGACCATTCTTTTTTTAAATAGCGGTCTGTTCGTATTTAAAAGATGGAACCGTTATAAATTGGTTTTATTTAATTTGAAATTCATTTCTGGATAATAAGCGTTTTTAACCAATACATTTGGACCTAGGCATTTTACTGTCGGGCAATGGCAATTTAATGAATCGGCCAGGCTTGATTTCATCCAATTATTATAGGCGACAGGCAATGACTGCTCCTTAATATTGCCAAGTGGCGGAGTATCTCCAAAGTCAGTTACGATTACATCACCACTAAAGATATTTACATTTAAACGAGATCGTCCGTCAGGGTCGTTCCGAACAGTCACGTTTTTACTTGAATATAATCTTTGCAGTAATTCGAGATCTTCACTGTTTTGGCTGCATGGGTAAAAAGGCAGTGTACCAAACAGCATCCAAATGTTTTCATTACGAATATCCAGAAGATGGTGAATGGCTTTTCTTGTTTCATCCAATGAAAGTGTTTCTAAAGTAGATGCAAAAGAACTAGGGTACATAGGATGCACCTCATGCCTTTGGCAGCCCATTTCTTCAACAATTTGTTTGTGAATATGTTCTAAATGGGGGAGCGTTCTTTTATTGAGCATGGTTTCAGCAGATACGAGTACTCCCGCTTTCGTTAATGCCTGGGAATTGGTAATAATTCTATTAAATAAGACTTCTCGCTGTTCACGAGTTGGTTTTCTTTCCATCATAGCAAAACCGCCATCTATAAAATCATCGATGGTTCCCCAGTTATGTGAAATATGTAAAACATCCAAATAAGGAATAATTGTTTCATATCTCTCTAACGGAAGTGTTAAATTAGAATTTATTTGTGTTCGCACCCCACGTGAGTGTGCATATTTTAATAGAGGCTGAACATAATTTTCAACACTCTTTTTTGAGAGCATAGGTTCACCGCCGGTTATACTGATGGAACGTAAAGCAGGGATTTCTTCCAGACGGTGTAAGATTAGTTCCAAAGGCAGAGCATCAGGATCTTTCGGTTGCAGGGTATATCCAACAGCACAATGCTCACAACGCATATTACATAGAGTTGTGGTTGTAAATTCTATATTAGAAAGGGTTAGCTTTCCATATTGTTCTATATCCATATAGGTTTCCCATGGGTCATAATCCGGGCTTAAAGGCGTTGCTTTTTGTGTGCTTTTCGTGATCATCCTATTACTCCTCATAAAAATTCATATCCCATATTATGGTCATTAATTTAGAAGTATGTCAACATTCTTATAATTGAGATTCTATAAAATTATTAAAATTGAAATGGAGAGAAGACTCTGATAATAGATAAAGGGCATAAGAATATCCTATTAGCTTCAGTGAAAATAAATGATTGGGTTAAGAATGGGTAGGATATGAGGATTTAATCCCCACTTACAGAAATATTTGGTGAAAAGCGGAAAATATATAACGAATATGCTAATTTTATTTTGATGGTAGGCGTTTAATTTATACTTCGAGAGCTAAGGGAAATTTTATAAGTGATAATTCAAGATGGATTAAGAAATTAGTATCTACAATGTAACGGTAAAGTTTAACGCACTGGGGGAGCAAACATTAGGATAATCATAAGAAATTTACTATCGGTTATTATTGTTTCTGTATTAACATCCTTATTTCTTACAGGTACTTCATATATCTTAGGAGAACAAAGTGATAATGTAATTAATTTTTTTTAATTCTTGGCATTTCCATATTCATTCCTGTTTGTTTTTCTTTATGGATTTATAGCATCAATCATTGGAGAAATAATCGCTGGTCTAGTACAGCATAAAAAAGCACGACTTCTAATAAAAATTACAGTATATGGAATGTTTCATTCAGGATTTTTATTTGTAGCAATGGAGACTAAATTTTTTGCTTATCTTGGGATTGTTGTAGCGATTTTGTATGTAGTAATAGATGAATATCTTAGAAAAAGAACAAACCTAGCTTTTACGGATTCACACTATAATAAAGGATCTGTTGGGAATGACCATATCGATTAATAGAAAAAGGATTTATTGAAATAGCAGAAGCAAAGGTAAGCTTATATGTAAAAATTGTTTTCTGCATTCGAATAGAACTACACCCATTCGAACGAGCGACCCAAATGAGGACATCTCTACTGATTCTTGCAGTGTGTTTTTTAATAAATCAATCGCTTCTTCTGTTTATTCTATAGACATTAGATGTAACTATAGCATAAAAAACCTCCATTACAGTAATCTCCTTATATAAGCCTATTGTACCAATTTTTGAAGAGAATAGTTATTATTGTAAACATCATAATAAGCATTTAAAATGTGTAAAGTATTTAAAATGTTTACTATAGTAATAGAGAAAGAGAAGGGAGATTTAGAGAATGCAACAAGTTACATCTATAGAAGAATTTGATAATCAAATAAAAAGCGATAAACTAACAGTAAATATATTTACGACTACTTGGTGTCCAGATTGTAAACGACTTGATTTATTTATTGACGAAATTATTACGGAGCATCAAGATAAACAATGGTTTACAATTGATAAAGATGAATTACCCGAATTGGCAGAAAAAGAAAATGTTATGGGAATTCCGTCCTTATTAGTTTATAAAAATGGAGAAAAAATAGCTCATTTACATAGCGCTAATGCTAAAACGCCTGATCAAGTCAGAGATTTTTTAAGCAATTTCTAAAAAAGAGGTTAACCAATCATCTCTATTGCTGAGAAAAATTATCCAGGCATAAAGTAGATTAAATAAAGAGCATAACAGATTAGAATATCATATCTGTTATGCTCTTTATTATTGGCTTTATTCGTATATATTATTGCTTTTGCACCTATTTTACATAGTTTGCTTTATAAGAGAAGTAGATATGTATAGTACGTCTCAAACTAGGTTGGTCTAATATGGATGCTTCTCATTGAATGGGAATGGATTCTATAGCCAGTGAGAACGTTCTGATTAAACTTTTTGAATATAATTACTCAGTAGCGAGTGGAGAGGGATTCGATCCGCTAAGCTGTTCGCTCCCTAGAGAAGGACCTTAGCATGCAAATGAAAAATATCTATCACTATATAATGTAAATAAACGAGAATATAAGGAGTAACTGAAGAAAATAAACGGAACGAAATCTTTAAATATTGCATTTTTAATACTGATAATATCTGTCCTATCAGCTTGTGTTTCAAATCCCGATTTCGAGTTATACGAAGGAAATGCCTTACGGATAGCTGTTGTTGGAGAAAAACCGGAAGTGAAAGAAGAACAAGTGGAATTTACAGAAATTTCATTTGGAGAAATGACAAACAAAGAAATGAACTCTTATGATGCTGTCATTATTTCGGAAAATAACCTTTTGAAGCTGCTGAAAGTCAATATGCAGATGTTTACTTAAATTCTGCTATCCCTTACTTTTTTATGAGAACAAATCATTATGCCTCTTTTACTGAAAAAGATTTGGAATACGATAAAATAATGAATTGGACTTCAGGTAATAGTTATGCTGTTGGAATTTTTACAACACAAGATGATGATACATTAAAAAAGTGGGGATATGGTTTATATAATGATGAAAAAAATGATGAACATATAAAAGATGTATATTCCAGGATTTTCAAGACAATAGATGAACTAAATTCAAATGAATAATCCTAATAATATAAATTGGGGCGTTAGATCAATAATGGAGACAGCTATAGTCGGCTGTCTCCATTATTGATTTATTAGCAACAAATGTCTGGACAGAGCCCTGTTATTTAAGCTGAATTACAGTAGTATAATATTTGAAGTAATTTAGTCTAATTTATGGATTTCCTGATAATTGGATAATTCATAACAAGAATATCGACTTAATCATTGCGAAATAGTGAATTATAGGGTTAGATTATTAGTCTTATCCTCTCTATTAACAAAGTTTTAGTTTTCGCTCATTTTACCTCTATCTTTTCAGAAAAATTATTGTACAATATATAGGCATTGATTGATATTAAATGTGAAGTGAGTTGACGAAAGTGGCAGTAGACAAAAATAAGATTATTATTGATGCCAGTCTTCTGGCCGGGCGTATTATGCTGGAAAACGGAGCGGAAACGAGCCGGGTAGAGGATACAATGGAAAGAATGATTAGTACTTCACTAGGAATAAAGCATGGAACAAATGCATTTACATATGTGACAGTTAATGGAATTTTTGTGAATATAGGCTTGGACAATACGAATTTCGTTAGAATCGATAATCGGGATCATAATCTTGAAAAGGTAACGAAGGTCAATCAAATATCAAGAATGTATTCAGAAGGCCGTCTGACAATTGAGGAAGTTCTTTCGGAACTGAAAGCAGTGGATCAGGACCCGCTTGACTACCCCTTATGGTTCAGACTTATTTGTACAGCTGTATTGAGCGGAAGCGTTATGCTGATTATGAATGGCACATTTGTGGATTTACCGGCTAGTATGATTGGTGGCCTTTTGTGTTATATAACCTATTTAATTGGCTTTAAAATAATGAAAACACCATTCATAGTGGAATACATAGCTGCTTTTTTGGGTGGGATTGTTGCCTATTATATTAACAGTATAATGGGAAGTCATTTAAATTCCGTCATGATAGGGACGGTTGCACCGCTTGTACCTGGAATTGCGATGACCAATGCTATTCGCGATATGATGGCAAAGCATTATCTCTCAGGAACAATCCGGTTAGTGGAGGCTGTCTTCATTGCGGGTGCGATTGGTACGGGTATTGCTACCGTCTATTATTTATTTATCAATTAGGAGGCGGAAATAGTGAATCAGATCCTTATTCATATGGTTTTTAGCTTTCTATCATCGATATCCTTCGCAGTTATTTGTAATGTTCCGCGCAAGTCTATACCAATAGGAGGACTTGTAGGGATGTGCGGTTGGATGGGATACTGGATTTTAAGCACGGAAGGGTACGGCGTATTTCTATCCAGTATAGTGTGTTCGTTGTTATTAGCCTTTGCCGGACAAATCTCTGCACGAATTTTTAAGATGCCGCTGACTGTCTTTTATGTACCGGGACTGGTGCCAATCGTTCCGGGAATAACAGCTTTTCAGGCATTTCGTTTATTAACACTACAGGACTATGATGGTGCGCTAATCGGATTTTTAAATGTTGGTTACTGTGCAGTTGGGATTGCAATTGGACTGGTTTTATCTGATATCCTATTTAAGAGCAGTTTATATATGATTAAAAATTTCAAGATAGTTCGTTAAGGCAGTATGATAATAATCATACTGTTTTTTAGTGGAGTTAATTAGGAGAGAAAATTATCTAGTGGAATAGGTTCCTTTAAATGAATATATGATAAAAATGGAAGAAATGTTGCTAGATTAGAAATTCATGAACCGAGCTAAATAAACAATAAAGGACGTTCCAGAAAAAGGGTTGGTTCTTTATTGTTTATTTTTTTGCTGGTTATGATAAAATTAAATTGGAATATTTTCCAATATTGCTATGCTAAATGATTTTTATTGGAGCCAAATAAGGCTTAATGATATCCATCAGGCATTCAATAAATAAAGGATCGTCATTGGCAGCTTCTATATAATGATATTTTTCACCGCCGTTTTCCATAAAAATAGTATGATTCTCAACCTGAAGTTCTTCCAGTGTTTCCAGGCAATCTACTGTAAAACTGGGAGCGAGAATGTGAATATGTTTAGAACCGCTTTTGGCAAGATGACGTAACGTTTCACTGGTTGAAGGTTCAAGCCAAGGTTCCTTACCAAATTTAGATTGATAGCATGTAATGATAGTGTGATCTGGCAATTCTTTTTTTAGAGCTTGAGTGGTTTTTAAGCATTGGTATGGATAATCGTCACCATCAGATACATATCTTTTAGGTATGCCATGATAGGACAGGACTACCGCATCAGGGTGGCCATGTTCTTTTGTGCATAGTTCAATACGCGTTTTTAATAATTTAATCCATATTGGATGATCAGGGTAGTCACGTATAAATATTACTTCCGGGATATCTCTCCATTTAGATAATGTTTGGTTCAAATGATCCCATACAGATCCTGTAGTAGTGGAGGAATATTGCGGAAATAAAGGCACGACAATTAATCGGCGCATTCCCCATTTATGCAGCTTTTCTAATTCATCCTTTATAGATGGTTTACCATAATTCATAGCAAGTGAGACTTTAATATTAGAATGTGCGAATTGTTTCTCTAATTCTTGTTTTTGTTTAATAGAGATGGTTAATAAAGGTGATCCTTCATTCGTCCATATAGATTGGTAGAGCTTTGCGGTTTTCGGCGGCCGTGTTCTCAGAATAATTCCGTGCAGGACAGGCATCCATTTCCACCTAGGTAAATCAATTACTCTACTGTCACTTAGAAATTCTTTTAAATACGAACGTACAGAGGACGTGGTTGGTTGATCAGGTGTACCCAAGTTAACTAAAAGAATAGCTGTCTTTTCCATATCCATTCTCCTGCCGTATAATAATATTGTTATTATTATTTTAATATATATATAATTTATATTACAAAAACTTTTTGTACAAAAACGTACTATTTGACTCAATTGTTACAGTCCCAGATAAAAGGAGTGTGTATATTGCTTGTTCTAAATCAAAAAATACTCGCAAAGACCATTCGGATGATGGAACGTAAGATGGTACAGGCCTCCTTCCTGAAACCTAGTATAAAACCTAACGTTGAAAGGGAGGAGCGGTTGATTGAAACAAATTTAGGAAATACTCGCGTCATTACATATCGGCCAAACCGGAATACAGAGGGACCATTACCCGTTTTTGTGAATATGCATGGCGGTGGATTTGTGATGGGAAGTGCTGAATTGGATGATGCGTGGTGTCCTGTGATAGCGGACCGAGCCAGTTGTTTAGTAGTGAATATTGATTATCATCTGGCACCAGAATACAAATTTCCTGCTGCAATATATGAATGCTATGATATTCTGAAATGGCTTTATGAGAACCCCAATGTCCTTCAGGTAGACAATAAGCGAATAGCAGTTGGGGGACATAGTGCAGGTGGGAATTTAGCAGCTGCTCTTTGTTTGCTGAACAAGGAGAGAGAGCAGATTCCTTTAGTGAAGCAAATCCTTAATTATCCACCGCTGGACCTTGCTACTGATCCGGACCTGAAATTCAAGCATAAAAAAGCCATACCACCCAGACTGGCAAAACTGTTTAATGAATCCTATTTAAAATCAATGAAAGATGCGGAAAACCCATTGGTCTCTCCTGTATATGCTGAGGATTTGGAAGACTTGCCGCCTGCTTTAATCATCACTGCTGAATTTGACTCTCTTGCAGATGAAGCCGACTACTATGCAAGCCAGCTTGAAGAAGCTGGGGTGACAGTCAAGAAGAAGAGGTACATGGAAGCTGCACATGCATTTACTCATACAGGTGAATTGAAACAGGCTGAAGAGGCATGGCACTTAATTAGTGATGAATTAAAAGAGGCCTTTTCCTAGATTAATGCTGGGCTTACGCTGTCCTGATGATTTTTGATAAATCTATATAAATAAATCGAAAAACAATGGCGGTTCAATTCATTTAGAGTTGGACTGCTTCTTTTTATAAGCGCATATCCTTAAACATATTTATTAAAAAAGTTCATAATAATGTTATTAAATGGATATATATACATGAATGATGGATTTTATTAATAATAAGGCTGTTTTGTATAGTTTGTGCCCTGTATAAATGGGTATAATTGATTTAAGGATAATATTGGAAATTATCTCTATTGGTTCCATTGGCTTGAATCAGGAAAAGATTTAGGATTTAATAAACGCGTGGAACAAATGTTTATTTCAAAAAAATCTAATTATAAAACAGTTGGAATGTTGAGAAATGCATAAAAAGACCTTGATATGTGTGATCACCTTAAAGAGATATCTAAATATTTTTCATATCTTTGCTTTTCAATGTTCAGTTCATATATTCTAATAAAATCTACTGTAAAATTAGGGTACGGTTTCAACTCTCTATCTGCTATTTTTTCCATTTCTATTAGTTCTTTTTTAGAGAGCCCAGTAGAAATATTTCCACCGTATTTTTCTTTCCCCAGAGTTAAGTGAGGTACAAAGGCATCAAGTTCAAAATACTGTTTTATTAAGTCTTCTGACGGTGAAATCTCATTAATGATTTTTTGATGCAATTTGTGTAAGTTAGTTGAGTTAACACTCAAATATAAAACGCTATCTCCAAAATAGTTGGGCTTATCTAATGATACTTGAAAAGGTTTGAAGGTATCGCATACGGTTTGTACCTTATCAATCCATTGTTTATCTGGAGTTAGTCCTCCTTGTGCTTTCAATGTTATGTGTGGTTCTACACCCGATTGTTTAATCCATTTACTTTGAAAATGCTCAATACGTTCCAAATATTCTTCAGGTGGAACAATCCCTATAAAATACTCCAAATTCATTCTTCTTTACACCCTTATTTTCAGTTTTAATTATTTTAACAGAAAATACCGAACATGCAAATGGAATTATTACGTGAAAAACAACAGCCATAAAAAAGATGCTATTCATATACTTTTAATGAGACAAAGAAACTTTAACTGTCTCGAAGTTTAAGACTTTAATATAAAATTTGTATTCAATTATATCTTCAATAGTCCTTATGAGGATTAACTTCTAAAATGTTATATACCGATAATCAACCAGTCTATTCATATACTTTACAGATGTCATAAATAATAAAAGATGGGAGAGGGTTATTGTGCCTGGCTGTAGTAACGATTTTTATATAGCAATTGGCGGTAATATTGTTGCTCAGATAGAATTTGTGGCAGATGAGCAAGAGGTATCTGAACAAGGGAGTATCATCATTAATCATACATTAGTTGCAAATAGCTACAGGGGGAAAGGTTTGGGCAAGGCATTAGTAAACCGTGTAGTATTGCATGCAAGAAATGAAAATAAATATATTAAGCCCGTTTGTCCATTTGCAAAAATGATGCTTGAAAATAAAAAAGAATATCAGGATGTTTTAATGTAATCCAATAATCTAAAATGTACACACCTATTTCACTTCCTTATTTGCAAAAGTAAGGATTTTTGTTTTTAAAATATGGATATACAAAATCTGTTTGGGCCGAGGTACTTCTTGTTTTGCTGACATTAAAGAGGCTTTCACCCCTTTATGTTAATGATTTGTTATTTCGAATACAGATTTTTACGAAAAGCAGAAATAGTAGATATTCCGTCCTCCAAAAAGTATGATAAAAGTATAGAAATAACAAAATATGGCGATGCATGGAGTGGGAGTGTGAATAGGTAATGAAAGTAATAGGATTATCAGGTTCCATAATTGGTGAAAAAACACCTAAATCAGTGGAAGAGGTATTGGCAGCTGTAAACAAAATAGATAATCAATTAGATACAGAATTAATAGATCTTAGAAATTATAATGTGGAATTTGTAAGAGGCATTCCTTTTTCATCCTATAATCAGGATACCCGAACGGTAGTCAATAAACTAAACGATGCGGATATTATAATAATTGGTACACCCATTTATCAGGCGTCGATACCGGGTGTTCTAAAAAATCTATTTGATCATTTAGCTCCGGATTGTTTTAAAGGAAAAGTGGTAGGAATTGTTACGAATGGAGGATCTGAAAAACACTTTTTAGTAACTGAGTACCAATTAAAACCGATATTATCTTATTTCAAAGCGATAATACCATTTAATAATGTATTTTTACATACAAGCTGCTTTGGACCTGGCAATAAAATTGTAAATGAAGAGGAGAATAATAGGATCCAAGCATTGGCTCAGGAAGTTATTGATTTAAAGGAGATTCACTAAAATTTTATCAGATCCTCTAACTAAATGTGAATGAGAAAAATGGTATCTGCATTCCTAGCATTTCAATAGAATATAGAGCATTCAAGATAAAGATAGGAGTAGACGACTTACTAAGACATAAAAAAGTAAGAGATTTTCTTCCTACAGAGAATTGGATGAAGAGATTGAATTGATTTTTAAACTGCTCAATCTCTTTTTCATTCAATTTATATGAAAGGGTTAATTGTGTTTATTAAAATCAGATGAATAGTTTGAAATATCGCTTATTAATGATTTATCTTCATTGATATCCAATGTACGAAGTTTCATAATTAAATGTACGCGTCGTTTATAAAAATCTTTGTGTGATATGGACCGGTTATCATAGTACATTTGATAATTTTTTCTCAATTCATTTAATAATTCATTATATTTTTTTTGAGCGCACACTATATCACCTTCTTTCCTCATGATGTTATATTTAAATAATATCACAAAAGATTCTGTTAATTCACCGTTAAAATTTTTCCACATTCAAAATATTATGTAAATTATAACCCTTAAGACTAATGGTTAGTATCAAGTTCCTGTTAAAGGTATAGAATTAGACCGAGATTGTTTATAGTAAAAATTGTATCACGACGAATTTCCTTTCGTAGGTTCCAACCTTCGCATAGAATGACATTCAAAAAAGCTTCAGGTAATGATAAATGGTCTAAAATAGACCATGATATCAAAGAGAAAAACTTACTGCCTTTTAAAGAGAGGCGAGGCTGGGACAAGTATTTCAGTTAATGATAAACCCAAACTATTAGGTGATATTTCAATTGGATATTCGCCGGCTAGGTTGCGTTTTAATTGTCTTCAATAGAAAGGTTCATTCTGCATACGATTATTCATATCAAGTGGAATGGAACGGAAGCCACTCGACTCCTTGGGAAGTAGAGGAGGCTTAAGACCCAGCAGGCTCAGCCGAGGAAGCGCCCAATGGAACAGACTTTTTTCTCAAACTTAACTCTTTAATAAGCAACAAAGTCTAGTAAGATTAATTTAGATATCGTTCGTCTACAGGATTGTTTTCAAGTTATTTCCCAGCCTCGTTTTTTTATTTGCTTATCTATAATACTCTCACAGCGAACGATTATGATTATTGGAATTTAGATGATAGAAGAATGAAGATTTAATATAGGACGGTTCTCTTCAACGATTTAATGTGGTACGTAAATATAATTTGTCTAAAAAGGCAGTGCAACAGGCCATAAATGACTGCCGCACTGCCTTTTAAATAGATTTGTATCATAAATGTTATTTCTAAAGTGGATTTTACGAATCATTGTTTACTTCGGAATAAGCTCCTAGAAATTGAGCTAACACTTCTTTGTTTTGAGATATATCTGCGAGTGTATAGCCATCTAATACGTTTAAAAAAGCATACAATGCTTTATTTAAAATACCTCTCAACGTACAAACAGGAGAGATGGGACATGTATTATGATCAGAAAAACACTCAACTATGTTAAAATCTTCTTCAGTTTTTCTTACTAAACCCCCGATATTGATTTCATGAGGTTTCATTGCCAGTCTCATGCCGCCATTACGCCCACGTATTGTTTCTATATAACCTAACTTGCCCAGCTGGTATATGATTTTCATTAAATGATTTTTGGATATGCCATAGGCATCAGCAATTTCTTTTATATTTACTAATCGATCGGGATGACTTGCCAAGTACATAAGCACCCTGATGGAATAGTCACTGAAATTTGTTAATCGCATAGTCACGCCCCGCTTCAGATTATCTACTCATCTTTAATACTACCATACATAAATAGGCTTCCAAAGAAAGTTCACAGAAAAGATGTATCTGAAATATTGCTTTTACTTTCCAATAGAGTAAAATTAAAGATGTATTTCAAATACATCTTTAAAAGGGGATTTTTATATGTTGTCTACTCAAACAATCGAAATTGTGAAATCAACTGCACCAATATTGGAAACAAGGGGTAAGGAAATAACTACGGTATTTTATAAAACGATGTTTGAAGCACATCCTGAGCTTTTGAATATTTTTAATCATGCAAATCAAAAAAGAGGCAGACAGCAGACTGCATTAGCAAATACGGTAACAGCTGCGGCCTATTATATCGATCAATTGGAAGTGCTTCTGCCGGTTGTAAAACAAATTGCACATAAACACCGTAGTTTAATGATTAAACCTGAGCATTATCCGATTGTAGGAAAATATTTATTGTTGGCTATTAAAAAAGTATTAGGTGATGCGGCTACAGATGATATTTTAAAAGCGTGGGAAGAGGCCTATGGGGCAATCGCTGATATCTTCATAGGGGTTGAACGTGAAATGTATGAAGAAGCGGAAAATAAGGTTGGTGGTTGGAGAGACTATCGAGAATTTGAAGTCATAAAGAAAGTGAGGGAAAGTGACGGTATTACTTCCTTCTATTTAAAACCAACCGATGGGCTGGCAATACCCGAATTTGAACCGGGCCAATATATAACTGTTCGGGTTCAAATTCCAGGAGAACAGTTTATGATGAATCGCCAATATAGCTTAACGAATGTATCCAATGGTGAATACTATCGAATTTCTGTAAAAAGTGAAAGTATGCATGACAATCCTGATGGTAAAGTATCTAATTACCTGCATAAGGAAGTTTGTACGGGTGATATAGTACAACTAACGGTACCAGCGGGAGATTTTACTTTAGAAGAGGACACCGAGCCAATTACCTTTATAGCTGCCGGAGTAGGGATAACGCCATTTATTAGTATGTTGAATACACTTTATAAACAGGAATCATTAAGAAAAATTACTTTGATACACGCGTTTAAAAACAGGAAGGTTCAAGCATTTGCTGATGAGCTCTCCATGTTAAACAGGCAAATGCATGATATGACAATCAACTTTTATAATGAAGAAGCTGATGTAATCGAGGAGAATTATAAAATAGGCAGAATCAATGAAGAGGTATTGAGGCAATTAGATCAGAATGGAATTTTCTATGTTTGTGGGCCAGTCGAATTTATGCAAGGTGTCATTCAAATGCTTTATAAACTAGGCGTACCGCAAGAAAAAGTACGGTTTGAATTTTTTGGACCTTCCATGAAAATCGAAACAGTAACAGAAAAAGTGTGAAAAAAACATGCTGGGAAGTTTATTCCTGGCATATTTTTTATAAATTCCTCGTCTGTTAAACTCTTTGTTGTGAAAATCAGCAGAGAATATGTTTTGTCTCCGTAACTCACCATGATTTTATTATTCTATAACGATCCCAAACATTACTAAAAGTGTGCGCTGAATTGATTGGTTTAATAGATTAAAAGAGGGGAGGATGGTAAAGGAATATACAGAGATAAAGATTATAAAAAACAATAAGAAGAATTCCTCAAGCACCTTTAGTGCGTTTGTTGATCAGGTATTAATTACCGTCATTTGTTTAGTGAAAGACATTCAAATGAAGTGCCTAAGGATTAATCTAATACTTCTTGCCTTAAATCGGTATGTTCAGAGACACAACTATCTCAGCTGGTTAACCCTAAATGATTAATCTGCAGCTGTACACAAAAACCAGGTTTCTTTTAGTCTATATGTACATTTCATATGTTTGCATTGACATTTCATAAAGGTAGCTGATTGAATGGCTAGATAGTCAGTATACTTAATAAAAGGATCACCCGATAAAATCAGTCTCTATTCATATCGGTTAATAATTTGGTGTCGTGTATAATATGTACCGTAGCGAAACAAGAATTTCAATTGTAATTGACTCTCATTGATACAGAAATAATAAACAGTGTTAGTCGAATTTGACTCTTTTTTATAATTAATTGATAAAGAGCTTGCAACATTTTCTATATAATGTTCCATTTCCATCCGTTTAATTATGTGGCTGCCTAATAATTTCTGTTTCTTAAACGAATCTAATCTGTCTAATAGTTCCTTCTTTATTAGTATACAATCTTCCATATTTATAGGTAATCATCCCCTGTTTTTTTTTGAATTTATTCATAAAAAAAGCCAGAAAAGGACAAATTTATTAATCCTTTCCTGACTTATGTATGGTTCTATGCCCACTCATTGCTATCAGTTATTTTATTAAGATGTTACAGATAACTTTATCGCAGATGGGGGTTATTGTCAATCAACCAATCAACTTTGCAAAATGAAAATAATATAGCTAGTATCTTTCTCGAAATTCCAAAAAGTAAATTTATCGATTATTTTGGTGTTTAAATAGTTCTCGAAGTTTCTTTTATGCTCTATTATCAAACGTTTCTCCAAATCCCGCTTCGCGATCGTTAATTGTTCAGTAAAGCCGAACTTGATCATTTCCTTTTCGATCGGAACCATTATACCTTTTCGGACAATCATCAGCTGCCGCTTATTGAGCATAGTTGAATAGATTTCCACTGGTTCTTTTTGAGCAAGCTTGGTAACCTTCGCTAATTCTCGTTCGACTTTCTCTCTATTTCTATAATCACTGATGCTCGTTGCTGTTTTTGATAGCGTAATAATAAACATGCCAGTCGAAGTTTGCAAATTCCAATCATAAAAGAATTCATCAACTTTTGTTCCTAATGCTGCTTCAATATAGGAGGTGATGTCTTTGATTATGGTTTCCATGAGAAGGTCCCGGTTCTTTTGCACGTAAACTTCACCATCTTGATTAGCCAATAAGGATTTCTCCATAGGGGAAAGGAAATCGGCAAGATGCACAGCAAGAGTAGGAGACGATAACGTACAAATAACGTGGCTGGGGCCCCGTCCGAAGGTTTCTCTTAGCATTCTTCCTATATAACTGCTAATGTCTTTTTCGGCTTTTGTTATTTCCATATCATACACCTCAGGCTTTGTGACTTTCTTATCATTTATCCCTAAGTAATTTTTTTGAAACATCAGACAAAGACTTATTACAGGGGATTTTAGTCTGAATTAAAAGATTAAAGTCAACGAAAACATCTAGAAACGATTAGGACATGAGAGGGGTGATTGGTCAAACTTTGGCGCTGCGGAAATAATATTTAATATTATCAAATGTGCCGGGAAGTTTTCTTCCCGGCACATTTGTTTTATACGGCTTCATCTGCAAACTGGCTGTTATAAAGATCCGCATAGAAACCATTTTGTCTCAGCAACTCATCATGAGTACCTTGTTCAATGACGGTTCCTTTATTCATTACTAGAATTAAATCTGCATCTTTAATCGTGGATAAACGGTGAGCGATCACAAAGCTTGTACGATTTTCCATTAAGCGATTCATCGCTTTCTGAATAAAGATTTCAGTTCTTGTATCAACACTGCTTGTTGCTTCATCCAAGATTAGAATAGAAGGGTTTGCTAAAATGGCACGAGCTATTGTAAGCAATTGTTTTTGACCCTGTGATATATTGGATGCTTCTTCATTTAATTCAGTTTCATATCCTTCTGGCAATGTACGAATAAAATGATCGGCATGAGCTGCTTGGGCTGCTTCAATAATTTCTTCACGAGTGGCACCTTCACGACCATAGCCAATATTATCTGCAATGGTACCATTAAAGAGCCATGTATCCTGAAGAACCATACCGAATAATCCATGGAGATCTCCGCGTTTCATTTCTTTAATATCGACACCATCAATTTTTATGCTTCCGCCATTTAATTCATAAAAACGCATTAACAGGTTAATCATTGTTGTTTTACCTGCACCGGTCGGACCTACTATGGCTACTTTTTGCCCTGGTTTGACATCAAGATTCATATCTTCAATCAATAGCTGATCCTGCTTATATCCGAATGCAACATGATCAAAAACCACATGTCCTTTTGGATGAGAAATCATTTGTGGATTCGTTGTTTCTGCTTCCTCCTCCTCCTCATCTAGCAGTTCAAATACACGTTCTGCAGAAGCAACAGTAGATTGAATAATGTTAGCGATATTCGCCGTTTGAGTAATCGGTTGTGTGAATTGGCGTGCATATTGTATAAAAGCCTGTATATCACCAACTGTTATTCTTCCGTTTGTAACAAAAATACCGCCAACTACACATATGAGTACATATCCGATGTTTCCGATAAATTGCATGAAGGGCATAATTACACCTGAAATAAACTGTGCTTTCCAGGATGATTCGTATAATTTTTCATTTATTGCCTCAAACTCTTCCAAAGCTTTTTCCTCTTGGCCAAAGGCTTTCACGACCTCATGTCCAGTATAGATTTCTTCAACATGGCCACTTAAATTTCCAAGTGATTTTTGTTGGCCAGCAAAGTAGGTTTGAGATTTTTTGGCTACAAATACAGCGACTACTCCGCTTAAAGGTAATGTTAAAAGAAGAATTCCTGTCATAACCGGGCTGATCGACAGCATCATAATAATAACACCAATAATCGTTACTACACTGGTAATAAGCTGTGTTAAGCTTTGTTGTAAGGTAGTGCTGATATTATCAATATCATTCACAATCCGGCTTAAAGTTTCACCTGTAGTTGTTCCATCAAAATACTTTAAAGGCAGCCGAGATACCTTAGCTTCAGCTTCTTCTCTTAATGTAAATACCGTATTTTGAGCAACGCTTGCCATAATATATTGCTGGATAAAGGCGAAGATTGAGCTAAACAAATATAAGGCGCCGAGTAGGAAGAGAATTCGAATGATATACTCAAAATCGATGCCTGCGCCAGGAATACCTGACATTTTTTTCATAATGCCTTCAAATATTTTCGTTGTCGCTTTACCTAATACTTTTGGGCCGACAATGGTGAAAACCGTACTGAGGATTGCAGCCAGCAATACAGTTAAAAGGCGAAATTTATAAGGTGCTAAATAACGAATTAATCGTTTTAACGTACCCTTAAAATCTTTTGCTTTTTGTATCGGTGCTCCTGGACCACCTGGAGGACCAAATCCCGGATTTGATTGTCTTCTTGTCATTCTGCTCATGCAATCTCCTCCTCAGAAAGCTGTGACTTCACAATTTCTTGATAGGTATCACATGATTTTAGTAATTCTTCATGTGTACCAATTCCCATAACATTTCCTTCATCCAATACAATGATACGATCGGCATCCATAACCGTAGATACACGTTGGGCAACCAATAAAACCGTTCCTTCCGTGGTTTCACTTTTTAAAGCTTTCCGCAGCTTAGCGTCCGTTTTGAAATCCAGTGCAGAAAAGCTGTCATCAAACATATAGATTTCCGGTTTTCGAACCAAGGCTCTCGCAATGGACAGACGTTGCTTTTGTCCTCCGGAAATATTTGTACCGCCCTGAGAAATAGGAGAGTCAAAGCCTTCCTTCATATTAGAAACAAAATCATAGGCTTGTGCGACTTTTGCAGCATGGGTGACTTCCTCATCACTGGCATTCTCATTTCCGTAGAGGATATTTTCCTTTACGGTACCGGTGAATAAAACAGCTTTCTGAGGAACTAGACCAATTCGGTTACGTAAATCCACTAATTCCAGTTCCTTAATATTGATTCCATTTAGATAAATACTGCCTTCAGTCGGTTCATAAAAACGAGGAATCAGCTTTAATAATGTTGATTTCCCAGAACCAGTTCCGCCGATAATGGCTGTAACCTCACCAGGACCAGCGCTAAATGAAAGGCCTTTTAAGGCAGGTTCTTCGGCACCTGGATAGCTGAATGTAACATTCTTAAATTCCAGGTAGCCAGTTTTAGTTGGTTTAGCTTCATGTTTAATTGGCTCATCTTTAATAGTGGGCTTAATCGCCAATACTTCATTAATACGAGCTGCGGAAGCAGAAGCACGAGGAATCATGACAAACATCATGGAAAGCATAACCATGGAGAACATAATTTGCATGGCATATTGAATAAAGGCCATTAAATCACCGACCTGCATATCTCCATGATCAATCCTGATTGCACCAAACCAAACAACCGCAATGGTTGTATAGTTCATAATCAGCATCATGAGCGGCATAAGTGTAGCCATTAATTTATTCACTTTGATAGTAGTGTCTCTTAAGTCTTTGTTGGCCTTCTTAAAACGTTCCTTTTCAAAATTGATCCGATTAAAGGAACGAATGACACGGACACCAGTCAAATTTTCGCGAATGACACGGTTTACAGCATCCAATCTGCGTTGAACCAGTTTAAATAGAGGGACGCCTTTCCAGATGACAAAAAGAATAACGCCCACTAAGACCGGAATCGCAAGGATGATAACCCAGGATAGTTCGGGATCTTTTGAAAAGGCCATAATAATGCCACCAATAGCCATTAAAGGTGCCATTATCATCATTCTAAGGATCATGTTAAGGACCAATTGTACCTGTGTTATATCATTGGTTGTTCTTGTAATTAAGGAAGCAGTACCAACTTGTTCAAATTCATGAAGTGAAAAATTCTCAACATGGGAGAATACTCTGGAGCGAAGATTTTTGCCAAATGACATGGATACTTTGGCGCTGAAGTAACTTGCCGTAATAGAGCAAAGCGTACCAACTGCAGCAACCAAAAGCATAAATCCGCCAATTTTCCATATGTATGGTATGTTCTGATTAATGACACCTTTGTCGATGATGTCAGACATCAATGTGGGTAAGAATAATTCTGATAATGACTGTATAAATACCAATGCGAATATAAAAACAATCGGTAATTTATACGGTGCTAAATAGCGAAACAATTTCCTCAAAAATTAACAACTCCTTAATACTGATTTTCATTAAAAAACTCATACACTTTGGTTAATAATCGGGTGAGTTCCTTACTATCATCTAATCCGATATATTCCTCTAGAAGGGTAAAAGTTTGATGTAATTTAGCAAGTGCTGCATCTGCTACAGAATCTCCCTCACATGTTAATGTAACCAGTACCACCCTGCGATCATTTTTATCAATTCTGCGGGTAATTAGGTTATGCTGTTCCAGCTTATTTAAAATGGGGGTAACAGATGGCATTTTAACATTTAACTGCTTGCTGATCTCGGATACCTTAATCTCGGTAATATGTTGAGTTTTTTCTTTGATACATGTCAAAACTCTTATTTCACTTGGTTTATATCCTTTTATTGTTTTCTTTTCCCAATCCAATTTGTCAAACTGTGTAAAAGCCCTGATCAATTTTTCAACTGATCGGTCTTTGTTAACTGTCATACCTCCACCTCTAAAACAAAGTCTTCCTAATAGTTAAGTAACCAAATTAAAAGCAAATAAAATTATATTTATATAATATATACAAGTCAATATAGCTATACGGTTTCAGAAAGTGTAAAATATGACAAATTAAATACGATGGTTTTGTAGGTCTGTTAAATAAAAGAAATAGGAAATGAAAAAATGTATAATGTATAAAACATATTAAATTCAGCTTAAAATCCCAATGTTTTACATAATTAGGATTGTCTTTATATCAGTTCTTCGGTAACGTTATATATAGAAGCTAAACTCAGGAGGAAGAAAGTTTATGAAAGAAAGAAAACAGAAGGGGAGTTATAAACGCTTTTTTCGGTTATTGCATGCAACGAACCCTTCATATGGAAGACTTGGTTTTGCACTCGGTCTGAGTATTATTACTACCCTTATTGGGTTGCTCATTCCATTGTTAACAAAGGAATTGGTAGACGGCTTCAGTATGTCTTCATTATCTAAAAGTCAGATTCTCATAATTGTATTGGTGTTTATTGCTCAAGCTGGTTTAAGTGCATACGCGACCTATGCACTTGGATATAATGGTCAAAAAATCATTGCAGGCTTGAGGGATTTATTATGGAAAAAGTTGATTAAGCTGCCTGTATCGTACTCTGACAAATATGGTTCAGGGGAAATGATTAGCAGATTAACAAATGACACAATGGTCGTCAAAGAATTGATAACTACCCATTTAGTTGGGGCTATTACTGGAATGATTTCAGTTATTGGGTCTATAACGATATTATTTATCATGAACTGGAAATTAACCCTGTTAATATTTATTGTTTTCCCAATAGCAGCCATGATTTTAATACCAATTGGCCGAATTATGCTTAATATCTCGAAGGAGACCCAAGCTGAAACTGGTAGATTTACAGGGGTATTAAATCAGGTCCTACCTGAAATCCGCTTAGTCAAGGCATCCAATGCAGAAGAAATTGAATATAATAGGGGAATGTCAGGTGTAAACCGGTTGTTCGCTCTTGGTTTAAAAGAAGCGAAGACCCAGTCTCTTGTTTCACCAATTATCACATTAGTGCTAATGGCTGCTCTAGTAGGAATTATTGGGTATGGCGGTATGCAGGTAGCGAGCGGAATTATTACAGCAGGTTCGCTTGTAGCTTTTATTCTTTACATTTTTCAAATTATTATGCCTATGGGGCAAATTACGACATTTTTTACTCAATTGCAGCGTTCGATGGGAGCAACCATGAGAATAATTGAAATCCTGAATGAAAAAGAAGAGGATTTACTCAAAGGGAAAGAACTAGTAAAAGCAAATGTCGATATCGTTCTCGATGATTTATCATTTGGATATGCAGAGGAGTCTTTAATTCTTCGTCATTTAAATGCAAAGATTGAAGCGGGAAAAGTAACAGCGATTGTTGGACCAAGCGGTGGAGGGAAGACGACTCTGTTTAAATTGCTTGAACGCTTTTACGAACCAAGTGAGGGATCAATCAGGATAGGTGAAATTCCTATCGGTGAATACAATTTGCAATCGTGGCGGAAGCATATTGGGTATGTATCTCAAGAAAGCCCGCTGTTGGCAGGTACGATCCAGGATAATATATGTTATGGTTTGGAAAGGGAAGTCACCTCCGCTGAACTGGAGCAAGCAGCTGAAATGGCTCATGCACTTGAATTCATTCAGCAGCTTCCAGAAGGATTCCAAACGGATGTAGGGGAGAGGGGATTGAAGCTGTCAGGAGGACAGCGCCAACGAATTGCGATAGCAAGAGCGTTATTGAGAAATCCAAGTATTCTAATGCTAGACGAGGCCACATCAAGTTTAGACAGCCAGTCTGAACAAATCGTGCAGGCTGCATTAAATAAACTAATGGTAGGGAGGACGACAATCGTTATTGCCCATCGATTATCAACCGTCGTCAATGCCGATCAGTTGTTATTTATTGAAAAAGGTGAAATTACAGGTAGAGGAACACATGAAGAATTAATGCAAACTCACAAGCTCTACCATGAATTCGCAACACAGCAATTAAAAATTAATGAGAATTTAAAAGAGAAGGCATAAATTGCACAAAGCATAACAATTTTTTTTGATATTTAAGAATGAACAACTAGCTAAACGAAACCAAAACTCGCTTAGAAATATTTTACTAAGCGCGTTTTGGTTTTTTTAAAAGCAATTTTACTATTATTTAAGGGTTATAAACCTGTAAATAGAATCAAAACGCCCAATTCCCATTTCGGAATATGGCCTCACGTGTACCATCAGGCAATTCTCCATCAATGTCCATATCAGCTGAACCAATCATAAAGTCCTCATGCACTTGGCTGATATTTACCCCATACTTATGCAATTGTTCGATATTCATTTCTTCTCCACCTTCGAGGCAAAATGGATATCCAGCTCCAATGGCGAGGTGGTTAGAAGCATTTTCATCAAATAACGTATTATAGAATAAGATATTTGATTCAGAGATCGGTGAATGGTGAGGTACCAGCGCAATTTCACCCAGGTATTTAGCTCCTTCATCAACATTGATAAGATGATTTAAAATTTTATTTCCTTTTTTTGCCACGGCATTTACGATTCTTCCTTCTTCAAATGTTAACGTAAATTCATCAATTACATTGCCGCCATAAGCTAACGGTTTTGTGCTTGAAACCGTGCCATTTACTCCATTTTTTAAAGGAATCGTAAATACTTCTTCAGTAGGCATATTGGCTACGAATTCTTTGCCGGTTGAGTCTTTAGCTCCTGCTGCGCACCACTTATGTTTCTCGGAAAGTTCAATTCTTAAATCCGTACCAGGTGCTTTATAGTGTATGTATTTATATTTTTTGTTATTTAAATAATCAGCTTTACTGATTAATGTATCAAGATGCTCCTCCCATGCTTGGATAACATTTTCCTGATCAACACGGACTGAAGAAAAGATGGCATCCCAAAGTAAATCTAAGCTGTTTTCTTGTCCAGGGAATATTTTTTTGGACCAACCCTCACCTGCAGCAGCAACGACTGTCCAACTGATCTTATTGGACTGCATTGCTTCGCGTAAATTATTGAGAGCCTTACCTGCAGCCTTTTGAAAATTAGCGATCCGATTTGAGTCGATCCCATTCAGTAAATCCGGATCTTGAGAGACAATCGTTATAAAAGTTGCACCTCTTTCAACCATTTCGTTTCTGGAGGCAGCCATCCATGAAGGAAATTCAGTAAATGCCTCGTCAGGTGCCAGCAAATATTTCGTTCGGTTAATTTCTTCATCACTCCATTCCACAAAAACCTGCTTTGCACCTGCTTCATAGGCTTTTTTAACAAGTTTACGTGTAAATGGTGCAGTTTCAATAGTGGATATGATGAATACAATTTGATCCTTTTGTACATTAGCAGCTTTCTTAACAGTCAAGTCAGCATAACGATCTAATTTTTCTTCAAAATTATTCATGGATTAATCCTCCCCATACAATATTATTTACTATAAAAGTATATCATCTAGATATCAGAAAATATCAAAAATTTATTTGGATAAAAATATAGAGCTGGATCTATAAGAAATCCAGCTCTATATAGCATTTTTATTAATGTCCTCCTAAGAAGACCAATTGAATAAGGAATAGTACACCAAAGATGTAAACAAGAGGTGGAACTTCTTTCGCTTTGCCACCAACTAATTTCAAGATTGGATAAATAATAAATCCAAATGCGATTCCAGTAGAGATACTTGAAGTTAAAGGCATCGCAAGGATAATAACAAATGCTGTAAAAGCTTCATCAAACTCAGACCATCTAATCTTTGATATACCTTCCATCATAAAGCACCCAACAATAATTAAAACAGGAGCTGTAATGGAAGCTAAGTTTGAGATGGCTCCAATAAATGGTGAGAAGAATAATGCTAAGCTGAACAATATAGCAACAACTACTGCTGTTAAACCAGTACGACCACCGGCAGCAACACCTGTACTTGATTCTACATATGCTGTTGAAGGACTTGTACCAAAAGCAGCACCAACAGTAGTAGCGATAGAATCACCAAGGAAAGCTTGCTTTGCCCTAGGAAACTTACCGTCTTTTAATAATCCGGCCTGTTCGGATACAGCCACCATTGTACCTGTTGTGTCAAAAATCGTTACGAGTAGGAATGAAAATACAACGGCGTATAAGCTGTTAGTGAATACACCACCGAGATCTAAATCAAAAAATGCTATTCCTTCTGGAAGTGAAGGGAGTAATTGCTTGGCTGTAATGTCCAGCATGCCTGTAAAATAGCCAATAATTGCTGTAATAATCATTCCAATAAACAAAGCACCAGGTACTTTTCTTACCATAAGAATAAGGGTAATGAATAAACCGGCAATTGTTAATAATGGAACAGGAGCAGTTAAATCACCTAAACCAACAAGATTGCTTTCGTTTGCGACAAAGATTTGTGCTTGTTTAAAACCAAGAAACGCTATGAATAAACCAATACCGGATGTAATTCCATATTTAATAGAAAGAGGGATGGAATTAATGATCTTTTCACGTAAATTACTAAAACTTAATAACATAAATAAAAGTCCGGCGATAAATACTGCGCCTAAAACCACTTGATAGCTAAGTCCTTGTGTCGCAACAACACTCGTAAAGTAAGCGTTTATTCCCATACCTGGCGCAACGGCGATTGGGTATTTTGCATACAAGCCCATAATTAAAGTACCAATTACTGCCGAGATAATGGTAGCAATAAATACCTGATTAAAGGGAATTCCTGAAGCGGAAAGGATTGCCGGGTTAACTATTACAATGTACACCATTGTAAAGAAAGTAGTTATACCAGCTAAAACTTCCGTTTTAACAGTAGACCCGTTTTGGCTAATTGAGAAAAATTTGTCTAACAATTCGTATACCTCCATCTATTCACCTTCAAAAAAGCGAACGTTTTTGACGACATTTAATATAATATTCGCTTTTAGGTTATTTTTCAACCACAAATTAATAATTATATTAATTATTTGCAATAACTACTTATAATATGAGGATTAAAGAGAGGCTTTATCCTAGTTATGAGGTTGATATTTAAAACATTATCATACTAAAACTGATTGTTAGTATTAGAAGTCATTATGAATAGTGCTTCAACATTTCAGGACTTTGATTTGTAAATGGTTGATGTTACTTTTGTGACTTCTGTATAGGTTGAAATACAAAGTAGACTGTGACCAAAAAACAAAAAGAAATTTATGTGAATAAATTAAAAATATACAAAAATTAGTAGATGAAAATATTTACATTTTTCATATCGGGAGTATTATTATCAAAGTTTCTAATTTCTAAATCGCTTAAGCATAATTGCGCGGGGGACCCATTGTGTTCTGGGGTGAATCCATTATGGTAGGGCTACTCAGTAGGCACGAATCCGACAGCTAACTCCTCAGCGTTTTATGAGAAGGAAGGTGGAACTTGTGAGACGAAACTAATATAACGTCTGCAGGTCTATTTATTGATGGCTTGCAGGCGTTTTTTGTTGATCAAGCTATTAATTTATTAATTTCTTAATAATAAAAGCGGGTGAGCAGAGTGGTTTCATCAATAAAACGTATACTCATTGGTCGTACTTTAAAGTCAATATAAACACAGAGTGATTTCCGCTATTAATGGAATCACTCTTTTTTTGCTTAAACTACACATCCCTTTAGATTTAATAGTTATATGAAATAATGATGGCATTTTTATGCATAAAAATACAAGTAAGTATTTACCTCAAAAAATTATGGTGATATAATTTATTTACTTTTTTAAAGAGGGTGATTCCCATTAGAATGTTAATTTTAGAAGATGAGCCTGTTGCGAGAAAAGTACTAAGGAAAAGGCTTGAATTACAAGGATATACAGTAGATGATTTTGACGATCCAGAGGATGCAATTATAGCTTGTGATAAAGTGAAATACGATTTATTAATTTTTGATATTACCATTCATGGTGCAATTATTGATGGTTTGGAAGCTGCTTCTATTATAAGGAAAAAACATAATATTCCCTTTGTCCTCGTTACCGGAGCAGATTCGTCAGATGCAAGATTGCGAGGATTACAGGAAGGTGCGCTTTTGTATTTTACAAAGCCTTTCAGCTACAAAGAACTTGTCCTTAACATAAAAAATATTATGGAAAGTACAGCAGTAAAAAATAATTCGTATTATATACATAGAGGATTAAAAATTGAGCCTCTTCGTGGTACGATTACGAAAGAAGATGGCAGTGTTGAAACGCTATCGAAAATTCCAATGCAGGTGTATACGTATTTATTAGAACATAAAAATCAAGTTGTCAGTAAACAAGAATTATGGGAAAAAATATGGACTGAGCATGGGGATATGAGTGATGACATTATTAATACAACGATAAATCGGATTAGACGAAAGATAGGTAAGAATAGCATTAATACGATTAAAAATGTTGGATATGAAATCAATGACTAAAAATTGGCTTACTGTTAAACGGTTTACCATTTTATCCAATATTCTCATGTTCTTGATATTTACAGGCATAGTCTTACTGCAAAATATTAATCGGGTAAACGATTATGCAAAACATCGAATCAATGAAGTATTGCCGAACTTCTATTTGGTTGAAACTCATTTAGCTGAATACGGTTTAC
Organism: Bacillus sp. z50; assembly: GCF_058313585.1. NCBI lineage: Bacteria > Bacillati > Bacillota > Bacilli > Caryophanales > Bacillaceae > Bacillus > Bacillus sp. z50. Next base: position 240,057 of record NZ_JBZFQL010000002.1, on the reverse strand, counting down.
AGGAAGACTTTCTAAATGATAAATTCGGTAAGCTACCTGGTGCTTATGAGTATATGATGATTTTGGATAATGACTCAAGTTATCAAAATATTGCTTATAACCAAACATCAAAGAATATCAATATTTATGAAGGAAAAGATAAAAAATATTTACCAATAATTAAGTGGTTATTAGGTCAGAGTCGAGAAGACATCTATGTAAAAGATGGTTTAAGTGATAAAAAAATTAAGGTTGAGTTTTATGAAGTTAATGGATCTGTAATAGCTGAAATTGAGCATGCCATTCATACGGAAGCATTCAATGGTCAGTTATATACGAAAATAAATCTCTCGGTTCTGCTTATTGAAGATTTTAAAGAAATACTCATCACGAATGGTTATTTATATTTGATTATATTCATTTTTTTCTTTTTGTTTCAGGCCTTATTATTTGAAACTATTTTTAAACCTTTATCGAAGATGACCAATCATTATAAGCTGAAAAACAAGTTTAATATTACACCCCATTTTATGAATGACTATATGTTAAGGGAAATGGAAGAGTTAAACAATGTTACCAATAGTAGTGTTGAAAAAATGCTCGCTGTAACCGACGAGACGCATGCTTTCCTAGAAGAGATTGTCCATGAGGTTCGGAATCCTGCTCATAATATTAAGAATACCATCGAATATTTGGAGGACCTGATTGAAACGGATACCCTTCCTGAGATAAAGGAAGGATTATTTCATATTAAAAATGAATCTAGTAATATAGATTCATTATTAAAGGGTATTAAACTATCGCATGAACTTTATTATTTAGGAGGAAATCCTCCAGATAGCTGGATAGAACCAAAAAGCTGTATTGAACCATTAATGGCTGCCTATATGAGGAATTACCCCTCCTACACATTTATTTTTAATGATAATGTAAGTAAAACCACCAAAATCTGGATTGATGAGTATTCATTTGAATTAGTCATGCAGAATTTATTGAGCAATGCAGTGAAATATTCTACAAAGGAATCAACCATTTTTGTGGGAATTAGAGAGAATAAGCTTGATAATACTATTAATATTGACGTAACCAACACTGGCTCATCTATCCATTATTCTAATATCAATAAGATCTTTGATAAGTATGTACGTCTAAGTATGGCTAAGCAGATAACGTCTGGATCGGGTATTGGGTTATGGATTGTTAAAAGGGTTTCTGAAATTTATGATGTGAATATTGATGTAAATAGTACAAATCAATCAGCAACCTTTTCGCTGAAGTTCAAGCATATTAAACAGGAAAATATTGAAGAATAGCGCAGGGAAGAGTGGGGCAACAATTTAATGCATGCCTCACTCTTTTTTACATTACTGAATATTTCTTGGAGAATACGTTTTATTACTTGAAGTTTTAGCTGCTTTAGAGCATTTATCATAGCGGTTAAAATAGAATGAGAATGCTATTATGCTGAATGAAAATCGAATTAATAGAAAAAAGCGGAATATCCAAAATCGGACATTCCGCTTTTTTTCCTTAATGGTGATTTTAATTTGATTTTGTTTCCTCTAGCTTTGTTAATTTATTGCGCATCTCTAAAGAATCCTTTTTTCCATGCATAAAATAATAGACTACGATTAATGCCAATACGAGAATCGACATGATTAGATAGAGATTTCGATAGCCTGTGAAAGGAATAATCATTCCAAGTACATATGGGCCAATTCCGAAGCCTACATCCAAAAAGATAAAAAAGGTTGCTGTTGCTAAACCGATTCGGTGAGGAGGAGTCACTTTTACGGCAATAGCCTGAGTTGTAGATTGGATATTCCCAAAACCGAGTCCAATAATTGCGCCGGCTAAAAGCAAAATAAATCCGTTATTAGCATAGCTTAATAGAAGAAGTCCAAGGGCAAATACAAGTAAGCAGGGATACATAATAATATTAGATCCTTTTAAGTCTAACAAGCGGCCAGTAAAAGGCCTTGACACTAAAACCGCTGCTGCATAAACGACAAAAAAGAAACTTGCTGCTTCAACTAATTGAATCTCTTCTGAATAGAAAGTAATAAATGATAAGACGCTTGAATAGCATAGGGCTCCCAGCATCATAACGATAGCAATGGGGATAGCCTTTGGTTCAATAAAACTGGAAAGCTTAACTCTATTGTTTTCTGATTCAACAGAAGTGTGAGATTGTTCATTTTGTATTTTTAATAGAAAGGCAGTTAAAAAGCTAACAGCTCCCAATGCTATACAAAAGCTGAAAATGACTTCAAATGTTGTATGCTGTTTTAAATAAATACCTAAAAAAGGACCAATCGCAGTAGCAAGAGTGGCACTAAGGCTAAAATATCCAACGCCTTCACCACGTCGTTCTGCTGGTATGATTTGCGCTACAATGGTACCGGTAGCCGTACTTGCAATTCCTAATCCGATTCCATGTAATAAGCGGTTAACCATCAAAAAAGACAAGCTATTAATCCCAAAATATAAAATAGTTGTTAATGTAAAAACGATAAGTCCGAATAATAATATTCTTTTTCTGCCGTATTTATCGATAATTCTACCTGTCAGAAGTCGGCCAATAAGTGCTCCAATAATAAAAATTCCGGTAACCAGTCCTGCTTCACTCGTTGAAGCACTAAATTGTTCAACAGCATAGACCGAAATTGACACCATTAATAAATAAAAAACAAGTGTTAATAAAAAATTAATGGTGGATACAATGATAAAATCTTTTGTCCATAATTTTGCTCGTTCCGTTTGCATAGTTATCTCCTTACTCATTAAAATTTTGCTTAATCCTTTCTAGGATATTTAGGAATTGTTCTTGTTCATCTGTCGTAATACCTATTAACTTACCAATCTGAAATTCATCAATCTCACTTCTTACAACTTTATATTGTTTCTCTCCTTTAGCAGTCAGTTGAATATTTTTCTTCCTTTTATCTGAGCTTGAAAATGACTGAATATACCCTTGCTGCTCGAGGCTGTTGACTGTGCGGGTTATCGCTGGCTTTTCGATACTTTGATATTTAGATATCTCAACAAGGGTATGTGGCCCATAATTAAAAAGGATATACATAATTGTCCATTGTGGTCTGTTCAAAGCATATCTACCTAGAATTTCATTTAACTGGTCAATATAAGGTTTATGCACCATAGACAACTCGTGAAATAACTGTTGATATCTTTCCATTTTACCTCCTTATAAATTAGTTACTTTAGTTAACTAATCCAATTTTTTTATTATGGCAGAGAAGAGGAGAAGATGTCCAGTCTTTTTATAATGGTAAAAGATAGGCATATTATTTTGCTTTGAATTCAAACTATATTAAAATAAATTTACAAATCATATATCGTACATGGAGGTATACATATGACTAAAGTTTTATTTGTTAAAGTAAACGATCGACCGGCAGACCAAGCTGTTTCTGTTCAAATGTACAATGCATTTTTACATGCATATAAAGAAGCAAATCCAACTGATCAAATTACAGAGCTGGATTTATTCCAAGTAGAACTCCCTTACTATGGAAATGCGGCGATTACCGCTCTTTATAAAAACAATCAAGGAATCGAATTAACAGAAGAAGAAACTAAATATGTTAATTTAGCAAATCAATATATCGATCAATTCTTATCCATGGATAAAATTGTTTTTGCCTTCCCTCTTTGGAATTCAACTGTTCCTGCGCCATTAATTACGTATATTTCGTATTTGGCTCAAGCCGGAAAAATGTTTAAGTATACTGCTGAAGGTCCGATAGGATATGCAGCTGATAAAAAGGTAGCACTATTGTCTGCAAGAGGTTCTGATTACTCAGCTATACCAGGAGCGGAAATGGCAGTTAATTTAGTTAAATCTGCTATTAGCCTTTGGGGAATTACTAACCCAGAAGTTATGGTTATTGAAGGACATAATCAATACCCAGACCGTACGGTTGAAATTGTTGCAGAAGGGCTTGAGAAAACAGCTAAACTTGCTGCCCGCTTCTAATTAAGAAACATCAATACTATATTGTTGGATTTACCATTAATATAGAAAACAATAAAAACAGTGGGATTCGATTAAGAATTCCCACTGTTTTTATATATAAAGGACGATAAATGACGCGTTTGTTAAAAAATAAGCAGAATAGTACCAATTGTAATCGCAATACCACCAATAATCGTGTTTTTATTAGGTTTTTCTTTTAAAATAATAAAGCTTAACACCATTGTAATGACTACGCTGAATTTATCGATGGGAGCTACGATAGACACCTTTCCGATTTGAATGGCAGCAAAGTAGCACAACCAAGATAAGCCAGTTGCGATACCCGATAGGATTAAAAAGACATAGGACCTATTAGAGATCGTTTTAAGATCTTTTTGCGTTCTTTGGAAAAATACAATGCTCCAGGCAAAAATTAAGATCACTACAGTACGAATGAAGGTGGCGACATTTGAATCGACATCCTCGATACCGATTTTCGCCAATATACTGGTTAGTGCTGCAAAAACGGCTGATAAGACAGCCAGGAAAATATACGACTGAAGATAGCCTTCTTTCTTCTTTTTTTCTCTCTTACCGATAAGAATAAAAGTACCAATCGTAATAACGACCCCTCCTGCAATCACTAACGGAGTCAACGGTTCCTGAAGGATGATAAAGGATAAAATAATTGTAATTATGACGCTTGATTTATCAATAGGAACTACTTTTGATACATCACCAATTTGTATGGCCTTAAAAAAACATAGCCACGATAGGCCAGTGGTTATACCTGATAAGATAATGAAAATCCATGCCTTAGGATGGATAGTATACAGCTCATCCCATTGCCCGGTTATTCGAACAACGGCATAAGCCATAATTAGGACTACAAACGTTCGAATCGCAGTGGCCAAATTTGAATTCACATTATTAATCCCGATTTTTGCTAATATTGACGTTAATGCTGCAAATAAAGCAGCCAGTAAAGCTAACAGTATGCTCATGAAAATCCTCGCTTATTTATGTACTTAGAATCGGTTTGTTCCTCTGGTTTTTTCTAACTTTAACTATAACTCAATTCCATTTAAAAAGGTATTTGGTTTCATATAAGTTTAAATACTTGATTCTTGAGTTGTATTTACATGAAGAAAAAATACACTCCTTATGTCACATAGATTATCTACCCGGCATAAAAAGTGCATTTTAGTTTTAGGATTCAAAGGATATATAGTAGGGATATGGGAATCTCATTTCAAGCTGTTAATTCAAACGTTCCAACGGTTTAACTGCTGGGCCTTCGATGACTTCCCCGTTAGGTGCAAAGCGGGATCCATGACATGGGCAATCCCAGGAACGTTCTCCATTATTCCATTTCACTTCACACCCCATATGGGTACAGGTAGTATCTACTACACAAACGTTACCTGTATGGTCGCGATAGGCACCGGCTCTTTTACCATTAAAGGTAACGATACTGCCTTCATCGGGTTTAAGTTCATCTGGACTGATATCTTTATCAGCAAGTTTTCCTTTAATTAATTCTTTTGCTACATTTATATTTTCTTTTATGAATTTACCGGCAGATTGTATATGTGTTTCTGAACGAGTGGGGGTAAACAGATCAAAATATGGATTTTCTTTTCCACGTACTAAATCACTTAAAATTAGAGCAGCGACAGCTCCGTTCGACATTCCCCATTTCCCAAAACCAGTTGCAACAAAAATATGATCCTTCATAGAAGAATATGGACCAATATAAGGGACATAATCCAATGTTTCTAAATCCTGTGCTGACCATCTGTATGGAAGGTCATTAACTGTGTAATACTTTTCGGCAAAATCCTTTAGTGCTTCATAATGCTTAAATGGATTTTCGCTTTGACCGGTTTTATGACTTTCTCCTCCAAATAATACCAGGGCTTTATCCCTGTCTTTTGTATGGCGGATTGAGCGGGTAGGCTGCTCGGCGCTAATGTACATTCCATCTGGTAGGTCTTCCTTGATTTCAGCGGCAACAATGTAAGAGCGTTTCGGGCTCAGGCGAGAGAAGTACAGTCCCTGCATATCATAGAATGGATAGTGGGAAGCAATCACAACTTTATTGCAATAAATGGTATGTCCATTCTTCACTTTAACTTGAACAGGTCCTTTATCGTCATCTTCAATAGCTTCTACTGGCGATTGTTCAAATACTTGTCCGCCTTTTTTTATAATCAGGTTTAAAATATGGCCTAAGTATTTAACTGGATGAAATTGTGCTTGATTAGGCATAATAATGGCATTTTTGATTGGGTAAGGCAAAGGCAGGTGTTCGACAAGTTTACCTGGAATGCCCAGTTTTTGATAAGCTTCGAACTCTGACTTGATTTTCTTTTCAAATTTTTCAGTCTCTGCGTAAAGGATGGCTTCCTGTTCTTCATAATCACAATCGATCTCTTCTTCTTTGTAGAGAGAATGGATAAATTCAAGGCCATCCATATTTGCCTGATAGTATAGTTTCGCTTTTTCTTCACCTATCGAATTAATTAATTTGTCATAAATTAATCCATGCTGGGCGGTTATTTTTGCTGTTGTATGGCCTGTTGTCCCATTCATCACTTCGCTTGCCTCAACTAATGCAACCTTTACTCCTTTGCTGACCAATTGATAAGCCGTTAAAATACCGACTATTCCAGCTCCAACTATAACAACATCTGTTTCTAAATCATTTTGTAGCTTATTAAATTTCAGTTCTTCTTGATTCTGCATGAACTTCGTCCAATATGAACTCGATTGATTAGGTAATTGATTCATTTTAACCCCTCCGGTTTTTCCAATATAGTATATAGTTACCCATGTTTTGTTAAAAAAATCAGCTAATTATGATAAACGGATTGTTTATAATGAAGACTGATTGGATATTAAGTAAAAAAATGGGGGCTGGAGGGGAATTCGATTGAGGAGTCAAACTAAAAAGAAATTATTAGTAATAGGAAGCTTTCTGTTGGGATTCGGCTTTATGGGTGCTATGGATGGGATTATTTTTCATCAGCTTTTACAATGGCATAGTGTCGTGATGGAAACGAGTCGCTCAGGTCAAATCATGAGTGATGGGATTTTTCATTTTGCGGTGACGATTGCTTTGGTGGCAGGGGGCTTTATTTTATGGCTTGCTGGTAACCCATCAGACCAAAAGCAGGGTGTCAAACAGATTATTAGTTGGTTTTTAATTGGCTCAGGTTTATTCAATATGTTGGAAGGGATTGTTAATCATCATATCCTGCAGATTCATAGGGTAAAACCAGGTGATCCCAATGCTTTATTCTATGATATAGCGTTTCTGATAGTTGGAGCTATTTTATTTTTGATTGGTTTGTATTTGAAAAATAGTGCGTACAGGCATAAGGGTGGCGAAGAGATTCATGTATAGAATACTTAGCTTTATTGTTATCGCTGGGTTTGTATCCATCATGCTATATTTTCATCAACAAAGCAGCCATTTCAGCAATGATGCTCATGCTGGGCATACGGGACAACATGATGGATTAGAAATAAGCAATATAAGCGAAGTGAAAATTCCGGAAATTAATGGATGGATCAAGCAGGATCAAACAGGGTGTTGGATGCTGAAAATCAACACAAAAAACTTTTCGTTTAAACCAGAAAAGCTGGGTTCGAATGAGCAACGAATTAATGAAGGTCATGCCCATCTATATATGAATGGAGATAAAAAGAATAGAATTTATGGTCAATATTATGATTTAGGCACACTCAAACCAGGGGTGTACAAGGTGAAGGTTACGTTAAATACGAATAATCATAAAGCACTAATGTATAACGGTAAGGAGATTGCCTATCACTATAAACTTAAGGTGAAATAGATTACAAACAGTCATCTGACAATTCAGAAGATATACCTATATGGTAATTTGGAATTAAATGGTATGATTATTCATATAAATGATTATCGATGGAGGATGAAATGTTTGGAAAAATTTATATTGCTATTCTAGTATGTTTTTCTCTCGTTTCTTGTATGATGGCCATCGTAAAACCTTCCATATTTGACTTGCATTTAAAAAATTTTCGCCGAAGCCTTTATACGTTATTTGTGCTTTGCCTCGGAATCGGCATTATTGCAGGCGGAATAAATATAACCAACTGGACATATATATTGAGTTTAACTGCAATCGTTGTTTTTATCGATTTATCCGTTCTTTTAACACCAAGCATTTTAAAGATATGGCAGGCAGAGTTTATAACAGGTTCTGAATTTCTTGAAGCTACCATAAAGGAAAATGAAAAAATTCAACGAGCGACGGTGACAAAGGTAGAGCATATGTCCTTATTAGTACAGGATGCTATCTATTATTTTGAGCAAAAGCCTGTTCCTGAAAACGGAGAAGAATATGAGAGAGAGTTAAAGAAATATCTTGTCCTGTATTGTGAGGAATTTGGTTTGTCAGTTGATATCAATCAGTACGAAGCTGACGATTCGATTGACTTAGATATATCCGTCAGGGAGAGAATTAAACAAAAGCTTATCAGGATTGATCATATACATAATTTCGATTTTAATCAGCAGCTTTTACAAAGCTTTACCGATTCGATTTTCAATTTAGAGGTTATCACCCTTGAAGACCACGATGCTTTGTTAATTCCTATCCATTTACAAATGTATAACTTTATTATAGTTTTAAAGAAAGATAAGGGCATTCCCATTGAAGTGGATGGTGTTCATATTGCTAATTTAGTTCACATTTATGATTCGTTTATGTAAAACTTTGGTATAATAAGGGTATAAAAGTTAAGGAAGAGAGGAGTAAGATGGCTATGAGGCGTAGGAGAAATAACATTCAGTCTGACGATTCCGCTGAGGCAATGGCAAAAAACTCCCAGTCAGGTCCCAAAATCACCCATCTCTCTGATAAATCAGTCAGTAAGCAGACAAAGAAAGTAAAAGAAATGAATAAAAAAGCATTGGCTTATATATACTCTGTAAAATAACAAAGTGATGGGACTTTGTTATTTTTTTTTGTATTGCTTTTTTGTGTTATAGCATAAGCTATAACAAAATGCACATGTTAGGAGCATAAAATATGACATCTAAGAATGTAACTAAACAATTAGGAAAAAACAGAAGGTACACAGTTTTGGGCAATAAGGCATTAAGGATCAGTAAAATGAATCATGAGGCCATTAGAGTTTTAAAAAAACTTCGAGGTAAATTTGGATAATTGAAGAGACTAAAGGCTAAATAAAACATTCGTTAAAGATAAAAAAGACAGCTTCCGGATAGGGAGAGCTGCCTTAAATTGTAATAAGAATATGTTATTATTTATCCCATGGAAGTAAGTAGAAGAGAATACAGAAGAAATGCATAACACTTCCGGCGATAACGAAAAGATGCCAAATGGCATGATGGAATTTGAAGCCTCTCCATACATAAAAGATAGCACCTACCGTGTATAGAATACCTCCAGTAACTAATAAAATCATTCCATTTGGCTCAAGGAAGTTGACCAATGGTTTCCATGCGAAGACAATCATCCAACCCATTACTATGTAAAGAAGTGTTGATACGATCATATATTTTTTAACAAAAAATGATTTAAAAACTGTTCCCCCAAAAGCTATTCCCCAGACAATACCGAATAAAGTCCAACGTGTCCAACCGTCCAATACAATAAAACAAAATGGCGTGTACGTACCTGCGATAAAAAAATAGATAGCTGAATGGTCGAATATTTCAAATACATTCTTAGCTTTGCCCTGGGGTAAGCTGTGCAAAAGAGTGGAGCACAGATACATAAGAAGCATTGTTATTCCAAATATAGTAAAACTAACGATGTGCCAAGCGGTCCCATATATAGAGGAATGGAAAACCAGCAAAATCAGCGCTACTATACTTAATATAACACCCAGGCCATGGGTAACTGCATTTGCGATTTCTTCACCTTTGCTATAAACATGAATGTCCTTCATTAAATTTCCTTCTTTCTAGTACAATATGAATTATTATCATTAGTATAATGCAATATCATTAATATGTAAATATTAATACTCTATATTATTGCTTCGACAATTCATTATATAGTTTTAATAACTACTTATCACCCTTTTTATAGTATGCATGTTAAATGAGATATTTTTGAATTCATCTTAATTAAGAAAAGGAAACTGGTTATCAGTTTTTTTGTGGTTTACGCAGGTCTGTTATATGAAAGATTTAACTATACCAAGACTCGCATTAGTTCTTCTGAGGCGTGTTGTTTAACTATTCAATAAGAATCATTATTTTAACCATTATAAATAATGAATGGCTTCTACGAATTTAATGAATATAGTAGTATACTAGTATGGTATTTATTTAAGTTACAGTAAAAGGAATGATTGACGTTGAGATTAATTGCAACAGACATGGATGGGACTTTGTTGAATGGTAAAGGTCGTATCAGTAAGGAGAATATAATCGCAATTGAAAAAGCACAGGCGGAAGGGATTCAGGTAGTTATTGTTACAGGAAGACCATACAGTTATGCCTTGATGCCATTGGAACTGGCTGGATTGTGTTGTCCTGTAATTGCATTAAACGGAGCTGAAATAAGAGACGAGCAGGGAGAAGTATTAAATAAACTCCCACTAAAAAAAGAACGGTGCCGCTCAATTCAAAAAGTACTGGAAAATAAAAACGTATATATTGAGTTTTTTACTAACGTTGGAGTTTTTTCTAAAAGTATGGAACAGTATATTGACATTAGAATGCAATTAAAAATGGAGAGATTCCCATACGCTGATGAAGCTCTAATGCTAGAGGATGTTAGAAGAAGAGCGGAGGAACGATTTAAATTCGAACACTGCCATTTTGTAGATAACTTTGAAGGTATATACCTGGATGAAGAATTGATTATCTATAAGATTTTAGTATTATCAGCTGATATGGATGAATTGGCACGTATAAATAGCGAATTAGCCGGTGAAACCGAGTATATCATTACCTCTTCTGAGCGCGGAAACATAGAATTTAATCATCCAAAAGCTCAGAAAGGAACATCATTAAAGATGTTGGCTGATCAATTTAATATCGAGATGAAAGAAGTTATGGCACTTGGTGACCATTTAAATGATGTTTCCATGCTTCAGCTGGCTGGACGTGGAGTAGCTATGGGAAATGCTTCCGATGAGGTGAAAGAACTCTGCCAATATCATACTAAAACGAATGTAGAACATGGTGTTGCCTGTGCGATTGAAGAAGTCCTTGCAATACGTCAAGTTTAAGGTAGTTAGTATGATTACAGCTTAAGTCAATTCTAAATGAGATTGCTAATAATATATTTCATCAAGTCTAATTCTAACAAAACTCAAACTTTATATATGATATATGATTTTCTGCTGATTCTAACGTGATATGTTTATAAATTTTCAGTTGTTAACATCCGTATATACATTCATTTTGTTTATATAAATATGTAAAACAATAGCGAAATAGAATGATTGGTGTATAATGGTAACGGAGCTGACTCCGTAAAATTTTGCAGGGTTATAATTGATCTAATTATAGCCTCAGGAGGAAAAACATGACGATAAGCACAGAAAATATTATGGAATTGATTACGGTTGACCAATGGGATGATGCATATTCAATAATGAAGCAATTACGTACTGATTTGGATAAGCATTCGTATTTAGAATTAATGAATCAAATGCATAAAGAAGGGTACAGGCTTTTTGCATTGTTTTTAGGTGAAGAAGTGGTAGCTGTAATTGGTGTTAGTTCTCGTGTGAATTTCTATAATAAACGTCATATCATTGTTCATGATTTGGTAACAACTGAAAGTAAACGTTCGAGAGGATATGGGGAAAAGCTGCTTGTTTTTATTCATGAATGGGCTAAGGAAAATGGTGCGAATTATGTAGCATTAGAATCTGCTCTTTCACGCACGGATGCTCACCGCTTCTATGAAGAAAAGTTAGGCTACGATAAATGGTGTTACTCATTTCGTAAAAAGCTGTAATACATGATTTCAGATTCTGCGGAACGCCCTTCTTTCGGCATACAAGGTGCAAGCTTTGCATATTTTATTTTTTTTGCCGTGACCATTTTGATATTTGCGTAAATCTTTATCTTTCTTTTTGCAAATAGAACATTTATTGAAAAAAGTGAACATACAAACTTTCTCCTTTAGGAATAAAATAATAGTAGCATAGAACTACTATGAGTATGATAATGAATAACAAAAAAGCCGAAGAAATGTTGTTAATCAGCATTTCTTCGGCTTTTTTGATATTTGCTGATGACTTAAAAAGCTTCATGCCACAGCATAGTTATGGTTAAGGCACTGCTGGAGTCATTTGGATTACCTGGGAATAATTTAATTAATATGGCTCCTGGTGTAAAGACTACCTCTGGGCGATGCTTTAAAGGTAAACTGTTAAGCATTCCTAAGATTTCATTTTTTTGCCCATGCTGAGCATACGTCATTATTTGTCTTGAAAACTGTGGATTGTTTTGAATGTGGTTAGTTATGGTGTAGGCATCATTTATAAGCTCCTTGGCAACCCCTGCTGAATTAATAAATATTACTGGTTGAACTGGAGGAAGCTGGCGATCATAATTTTGGTAATTATTATGGTAACCGGGGTGCATATTATTCATGTCATATGGATTATTCATGTTCCTATCTCCTTTTATCAAAGTAATTATAAATGAATAGATATTAAAGATGGTCTATAGTATTCATACCTATGAAGAGGACTGGCGATAGGTGAATCTTTGGATATGTAAGGAGAAGATGCCTGGTTAAAGTGTTAATGATACTTTTACTTATAATTACTCCTTGTTTTATTGGGATTTTAGTTGGGTCCTTAACCTAGACAACCTATATAGCTGATTGTCTTTTTATTTACTCTTCTTTAAAAGAAGAACTAAGAAAAAAATTCCACTAATAATCTGCTTTAAATAAGGCATGATATATCAGAAAAATGATATAGACGATCTAGCAGATTAACTCATTGTAAGTGTATTAGAAACTTTTTGATGTGAAGCTAACAGGAGGTATTTCATTGAATGCTGGAAAAGTGGATTTAGAAGAGAAAAAGGAGTTCAGGGCTGTACCAATGATGGCAGTTTTGGCAGTGGCAGCATTCATTGGTTTATTCAGTGAAACAGCCTTAAATTTGGCTTTAATCAATATTATGCATGACTTTAATATAGAAGCTTCAACAGCACAATGGCTGACCACAGGATATTTATTGACATTGGGAATTTTGGTACCTGTTTCGGCTATCTTAATTCAAACGTTTACGACCAGGCAATTGTTTTTTTTCTCTCTGGCGATGGGAATTGTTGGCACATTGATTGGTGGCCTTGCGCATTCATTTCCTATATTGGTGTCGGCGCGAGTCATCCAGGCCATTGGAACCGCTATTCTTTTACCCTTAATGACTAATTGCACACTTATTATTTTTCCTCCGCATAAACGTGGGGTAGTGATGGGATTAATGGGGCTTGTTATCATGTCTGCTCCTGCATTTGGCCCTACCTTCTCTGGAATCATTGTAGACCAATTAAGTTGGCATTGGATTTTTTGGACATGTTTGCCGATATTATTGCTTTCCATGGGTGCCGGGATATTTTTTATGAAAAATGTTACAAAACTAACAAAACCAAAGATCGATATAAGGTCAGTAATACTTTCCTCAATTGGATTTGGCGGGATTGTTTACGGATTTAGTGCTGCCGGAGAGGGCGGAGGTGGATGGAGAGAAGCACATGTGTTACTCCCTATTGGAATCGGTCTATTTTTCTTGATATTGTTCTCCTTCCGTCAAATTTATACTGATAATCCTATGATTAATTTGCGCGTATTCACTTACCCTATGTTTTCCCTGGGTGTCTCATTGGTTTTTTTAGCTATGTTAATGATTTTATCGAATGCCATTCTATTACCGATGTATTTAAAAGGAGGGCTACTATTATCGGCATTTACAGCTGGTTTAACGCTTTTGCCTGGTGGGATAATGAATGGGATTATGTCTCCAATTAACGGAAAATTAATGGATAAATATGGGGCGAGATGGTTGGTGGTTATTGGGTTTGTATTAACTAGTATAGCGAGTATTTTATTTTTACAAATCACAGCTGATACTTCTTTATCGACAATTATCATAATGCATGTTTGCTTATCAATTGGCATTGCTTTTATCATGATGCCTTCACAGACAAATGGCTTAAATCAATTACCCAGAAAATATTATCCTGATGGGACCGCTGTCATGAGCACGCTTCAGCAAATTGCCGGAGCTATCGGAACTGCATTGGCGATTACCTTTATGACAATGGGGCAAAATTCATATTTAAATGAAGCAGGGAGTTATCCTAATTCAGAGGTTCTAACGGAGGCTCTCATTTATGGTGTGAAAAAAGGGTATATCCTTATAATGGTTGCTTCAATTACCGGGTTATTATTGTCTTTATTTCTGAAAAGAGTGAAAGTATAGAGAAAGAAAACTCCTTATGTGAAATAGGGAGTTTTCTTTTTGGGTATATAGGCCGATTATTTTGAAATAAATGTATATATTAAAGTAAAAAAATAATCAAAAAGTGTAAAAAGGGTTTATAAGTTTGTAAATAGAGGAATTTAGGTATAGGTGTTGTTCTGTTTGTATAATATGAAAGCTAATACAAAACATATAACTAACTATCTTTTATACAGATAGTAAATCGGAAAAGATAGTGAATTACCATAGAATACCACAAAAAATCTTGAATATTTTCACAGAAGCAGAAGAACAAAAGGGGTTGCTAAGACTTGAAGCTTAAAAATTTGTTGAGTGATGTCGCAAAAGTGTCAGATAAGGATAAAGAAATATATATTACCGGGATTGCTAATAATTCATTAGAGGTAAAAGAGGGATTCATATTTGTAGCCATTACAGGATTTCAGGTGGATGGTCATACGTATATTGAAAAGGCAATTGAAGCTGGAGCGAGAGTTATAATCGGCGAAAAAGAAATCACTGATCTATCGGTCCCGTATATTAGGGTTGAAAATAGCCGCGCTATCCTGGCTGATTTAGCTAAACGTTTTTATCCTGTGCAAGCAGATAGAACAATTATTGGAGTAACAGGTACAAATGGAAAAACTACTACTTCGTTTATGTTGAAGCATATCCTTGAAGCTTATGGTAGATCCTGTTCTTTATTTGGTTCGGTTTATAATTATATAAATGGTGAAAAATCTACACCCTCTGTAAATACAACCATGGATGCATTGCAATTACAAAAAGAATTATCAAGAAGTCAAGATGATATTGTCATAATGGAAGTATCTTCACACGCACTGTCACAATATCGAGTGAAAGGGATTAGCTATGATTATGCTCTTTTTACAAACTTAGACCATGACCATTTAGATTATCATAAGGATATGGATGATTATTTTTCAGTAAAAGCACAGCTTTTTACTCAATTAAAGCCAGATGGTGCTGCTGTGATTAATACGAATAACAAATGGGGCAGTAAACTTGAAAAAAGGTTATGCGGTACTAATGACCAAATTTTTTGTGTAGGGAATAAAGAATCTGATTTGTATATTCAGCAAAATAAAACGGGTGATATACAGTTTGTATATAAAAATAAAGAAATCTATCCTATTAGGCTTTCTATTAAGGGAAAACATAATATTCAAAATGCGGCGCTTGCATTTCTAACAGCGAGAAATATGTGTGTACCAGGTGAAGTAATAATTAATGCACTACAATCATTCCCTGGCGTGCCGGGGAGATTTGAAGTAGTGAATCACCCGACAGGTGCACAGTTAGTTGTAGATTATGCTCATACTTGCGATGCTTTTGCACAATGTCTTAAAACCGGAAGAGAGATGGGGGCAAAGCGCATCATTCATATCTTTGGATTTAGGGGAAATCGAGATGTGACAAAGAGACGTGGTATGGTTGAAATCTCGAAAAAGCACAGTGACCTATGTATTTTAACGCTGGATGATTTAGGGACCGAATCTTTTGAGGGGATGATAGAAGCACTACATGATTTAAAGCCATCTGCCAAAGGGAAGGTCATACCGGATCGTACGTCGGCAATCGAATATGCTTGGAAAATTGCAAAAGATGGTGACTGGATTTTTATTACCGGAAAAGGCAATGAAGTTTATAAAAATACGTATCTTTTACCGACTAATTCCGACATAGATACATTAACTTATCTTTCAAAAGAGGAAAAAACAGTTAAGGTAATTTGAGCCTGATTGCAAAATTTGTTGAATAAATAATAATATAGTCGAATTTCCAAGAAAACGTTTGACTATAGTAAGTAGTTAAATTATATTAAGTATGTAGTAATGATTACTACATACTATTTTTAATATAAAATTGGTCATACCATTTTGTTTAAAAGGGGAAGAGGGAATGAAACAAGAACCACCAAGAATTGCTTGGATTACAGACACGACATGCACATTAAACGAGAATTTTATTAAAAAAAATCGAATAAATATTATTCCTTTACAAATTGTTATCGATGGAGTTTCATACAAAGAAACAATTGATATTACAGAAAAAGAATTTTACGAAAGAATGGCAAGTGAAAATACCACTTTCCAATCATCACAACCATCAATTGGTGAATTTGTTGAATTATATGAAAAACTGAAAGAAGAGTATGATTATGGAATAGCGTTCCATTGCTCGGGTAAACTATCAGGTACTTTTTCAACATCTGTAATGGCTGCTGAGCAAGTAGGTTTTAAATTGTTTGCAATTGATTCACGTACTGGATCTTACCCTCTTTCTTATTTGATGAAAAAAGGTATAGAGTTATTTGAACAGGGTTTTGATGCTGAAGAAATTGTCAGACAAATCGAAGAAATCAAAACGAATGCAAGGCTTTTCCTCATACCGTCTAATCTTAATCAGCTCCATAAAAGCGGGCGAGTCTCAGGAAGCCAACGGCTCATTGCTAACTTGTTTAATATTAAGCCTATTCTTTCTATAGAAACAGAAGGGGCTAAAATTAGAGAAAAAGTTAGAACTGAAAAGAGAGCTATCCATTATATATTGGATTTATTAAGAGAAGATATGAAAGTTTGTAAGGTTAGTAAAATAGTAGTTATCCATGCTGATGACGAAGAAAATGCGCGTAAATTGGAAAAACAAATAAATGAAGAATTTAACTCCATTCCTACTGAGCGAATGCTATTGGTTCCTGTTGCTGGAGTCCATACAGGAGTAGGAACAATCGGAGTCTCATGGGTATGTGAATAAATAGTAAAACTAAAGAAACTAAAGCTCCTCGACTGGGAGCTTTAGTTTTTTATAGTTACATACTGGTTGTATCATTTAAATTTATTTCGTTTGGATTATCCAATGCTTCCTTAGGAAGTACAATCTTATCAATTTTATTATAGTCATAGTAGCTAGATTCAATACTTTGTTCTAATACAAGGGAATTTCCGTTTTCCGAGATACCTATATTCATATCTACATTCATCACCGATGGTAAAAAAGTATTTTTGTCTATAAAGATTTCATATTCGACTTCTTGTAGTGTCATAGATTTCAGAGCTGTTTCTAATTCAGGTATATTAGCAGGTAATGATCCTTTTACGTATTCATTTAATTTTTCATCATTGCCTGCTAAAGTTAAAACATATTGATCAGCTTCCTGCTCAAAGGTAAAGTCGTCTGCAAATGACTCTAAATCTTTCAGAGAATCTAATTGATTCGTTCCCGGCTGTAAATTAAGCCCTTTCGCCACCTCAGTATAATCTGCATTATATCTTCCCCACTGATCTCCCTCGATATCGTGCATGAAAAATCCTTCATCTGTTAAATATTGATCGATTTTACCTTCCTGTTCTCCGGTTGCTGGATTTTTATAATAAATTTCAATCTGTTGGTATAAGGACAAAGGTTCCTGAATCATTTTAGAGTCTGTCCTTGTTTCTGTTGTCAAAATGATTCCATCAGCTTCAGTTGATATTTCTTGATCTATATCTAATTTAAGACCAAGACTTTTAACTTCAGAAGAAGCCTCAACCATTTTTTTATAGACTTCCTTGGCTGTTAGTTCAGATTCACCATTTTTTGTTTCCTCTGCCTTTGCTACCTCATTGCCATTTTTAGATACCGGTGAAGCTTCCTCATTACAAGCAGTTAAAAATAAAATGAAAAAAAATACTTCCCAAATAAGATACTGACTTCTTCAACATATGTTCCTCCTTGATATTGAATTCACTGAAAACGAAGTACATTCTAAAGCATATTAAGCAAAGT
This sequence comes from Bacillus sp. z50, assembly GCF_058313585.1. Classification (NCBI taxonomy): domain Bacteria; kingdom Bacillati; phylum Bacillota; class Bacilli; order Caryophanales; family Bacillaceae; genus Bacillus; species Bacillus sp. z50. The sequence goes on along the minus strand of NZ_JBZFQL010000002.1, from coordinate 221,834 downwards.
CATATATGTATAAATTAATTGCAAGTTTGCAAGTGCTTAACTAAGTAGACAATTGGACTGATATCAGGAAATGAATTTTTTATACTGATTGAGATGATACCTAATGAAGAGAGCATCTGAAGATTATTCATAGTGGTAATGATCAAATCAACAATAACACAATGCCCTAAATTTTGTAAAAAATGCATCTTTATAAATATAATTAATATTTTGTTTGAATATGATTATAGCAACTGTATTACTAGTTATATAAGTAAACAAAACAGAAGAGAAGGGGGGCAAAAGCTGGTGTGAATTCTGAATGGAGGATACCGCTACATTAATCTAAACTTTAAATTTATAAATGATAATCTAAAAGTAGCAAAGAATGGCTGGATCAATGAAAGGGGTTCTGGCCTATTTTATATAGCCGGTTTTGTCAGAATGCAGATAAATTTTTTACTAGCAATAGTGGCAAAAAATGGATTGTCTTAATATCCAATCTTAAATAGTGTTTAAAAAAATAGGCTGTCGACAAAGTCGGCAGCCTAAAAACCATCTAATCTAAAGGTTATCATATATCAGGATTTATAGCTTTAAAATCAGAACCCTTCTTTAAATCATGGAATTTAACCTATGATTTAAAAAGTATTATTTTCATAGGTCTTTTTATTTATTTTATCGATTACCCTATGCAGGTCATCAGGTTTGTGGAATTCGATGGGGGAGAATCCCTTCTCAAATAAAATTTGCTCTGCTTCAATCACCAATACATAACGATTGTTAATTTTGGCTAAATGAATGGTTTCACCGAAATCGGCCAGCAATCCTTTAATATTCGTATTATCCAGCTTCATCTTTAGTTCAATATCCGGTTCTTGTTCAACAATTTGAGCGGCTGCTTCTACAACTTGTTCAGTTGTTAATCGTTCCTGAAGCTCACGCTTGGGACTGTCAGCCCAGATTTCAATAGCTTCTTCAAACTGACGGCGTTCCTCACTTTCGGGCTCATATACTTCACCAATATGCTCCTGTACCATGTCAATGACATGATTCTTCACTAATTCTTGTTTAGATTCACCATACTCTACAAATTTTAAAAAATCTTCGAAATATCGGGCATGTGAGGATTGATGAATTTTTAATTCGCTTTCCTCAATCATGCCTTCTTCAGGCATATGAGGGTATAGAATGGATTTCATATTTTTAGTAGTGATGGCCATCTCGACATTGCGAATTAATGTTTTTTCATCAGATATAGAAGCGACCTTTGGTTCAAAATCACATTTCATTAAAAATAAAAATCGATGTTCGAAAAATTTCCGCGGTACGGCTGAAGCCATAACAAACACACCGCCCCGAACTGCACTTGTATCAAGATAAGCATGAACGAATTCCTCACTGAATGCTTTAAAATCTTCTTTATTATCAGCAAAGCGAGTACGGTTAAATGCATTGTAGTTTGGATTTGAATCCAATGTATGACCTGGTTCAATTATAAAATGGCCCAGCTTTGTTGGTACTTGTTCTGAATTGGGATGACGATCGACTTTACGTTTTACGATTTTCTTGAATTCGCCATCAAGGAAATCTTTAAGAGCACTTTCCTCATATTCATCTGTATCAAGTGTTTGATAATGCTTAGCTGTAGGCTGTTCCTTATCTTCTGTTTCCACAACAAAGAAAGATAAAAATTTAATCTCAAATTCCATGTTATACACCTTTTTTCCTTAGAGTCAGCCTTTTCAGTATCCCAAAACAGAGGTATTTCGTCAATGAAGACATGGTCGAAGATCGAAATAAAGAAAGCTGAGAGTTCTTTTTAAATTTAACCAACCATCTAGCCATGAACTTTCCTTAGTGATGCAATAATAAAAGCGAATGAACAGGGTGCTTCATTCGCTTAGAAGGTAGATATTCAGGAGGCTTCTATACTGTTTTTATGATTCCTGTTAAGTACCAATAAACGTCTTTTTAATTCATTGGCATATAGGATATCATGATGTTTCATAGCTATATTAAGTAAATCTAATAAATCATCAAGTGTTAGATGAGGGGTTGATTGTTCGTCAACAGAAGGCATTTGATCTTTAAGAGGGTTATCTTCATTCTGATTGGTATAAAAATCAGTGAAAATATCTACCAATAAGGCATCTGTGATTTTTTCCCCATTTGTTTCTGGTAGTCGATTCTGAGACTCAAGTTCTTCTACAACACAATCGAATCCTTTATCGGATAAGGAAAACTCTCCGTTTCTGCCGAATAATTGTTTGAAAATAGTAAGTAGGACTGGAGTTGTTAATGATATCAATAGCTTTTCATATACAGTTTTTGTCTGCCTGATTTCTGATACTATGATTTCCTTAGTCGTTGATTTCATTTAAATCCCCCTCAAAAAATAATAATCGCACAATATTTTGTTGGGACCATAATAACATATATCTTTATATGATTTACACTGTAGTGAACTGAATAATTGCAATTGTCACAATATAGTAGTATTTTCCCTATATTAGAAGGAATACCCTGTAATTAGATGGCATCTTTGTTGGAAATACTTCTATATGTAATCGCTTGGCAAAATAATCTATTTATAATGGTTGCTGATCAATTTTGATATTTTATTGTAATTAACATTTGTACGCATTAAAAAGGATGCCTTTTAAAAAAGCATCCCCACATATTTATAATTTTTATCGTAATAAAGAACAAATTTGAGAAAGGCGATCTTTAATATGTTCTGCATAAAGCTCATCATGATCTTCGTTTGCGAAATTAAGTAAATCCAGTAGGTCATCTACTGTTAAATCATTTGTTTCTTCTTTGGAGTCCTCTTCATCATCCTCCAAAACGGTCTCAGCCGTGACGTGCCTGCCAATCTTGTCATAAAATAAATGAATCAGTGTTGAACTGGCATATGGCACAGAAGTGTTTGGAAGCTCTTCCGTGTGGTCTTTCAATTCAGTAAGAATTTTATAATAAGCATTTTCACTTAACCGGTGTGTCCCAGAAGGTCCGAATAAATTATAAAACATTTTTATAATAATCGGAGCTGATAAAGAATGTAATAATTTTTGAGAAACTTGGTCTGATTGATTTAGTTCAGCAATAATTGTATGATATGTGTTTTTTTTCATCTTAAGACCTAACTTTCCTTTTTTAATAATCTATGATAGAACAAAAAATAAAAAAAACAAAATATTTTGATTCCATATGAATCATATATTTATAATTTCATCTAACATAAATCATTCTTATAGCAAGGTTTTAACGTTTGTTTTTTGGAGGTCCTCTTGAAATACGGAAATGTTATTACAAAATAAAGGAAAATAGGTGTTAACATTTGGCAAGGGATTACGGTATAGTGAAAGTAGAAGACTTTCAGAAAGGTTGAATAAGATGGCTCATATTATAATATTTAACAAAAATATTCTTACCACTATTATTTCTTTTATAAAGATAATTTGCTCTGCACTATTTGTTGGATTCATTGCTGTTGCTGGTATAGCATTAGTGATTTACACTTTTATGATATTAGAGGAATTCATTTCCTCAATTATATAGGTTGTGCTCGGTTTAACATATGCTTAGATTTTAAAATGATTGTTTACATAATATTTTTATTTAGTATTAGTAAAAGTTTTGACTAATGAATCTAAAAACAACTAAAAGTATAGAATTATGTATATATCTCTACATTATATAATAAGAATTAACTACATAGTTAAGGTGACAGCTTGTCTCTTCATTGGTCATTCAAATTAAGTATGTTCTACATATTTTAAAATTAGAGGTTATGGCTACTCCAATCATATAAAAAAGGATGCTAACGCCTGGCATTATTTTTTTTATAATATGATTGGTGATTCGAGCTGTTTGAATACTGTTGCCAAGACCACACTATAACTTTATAGGTCTTTCCATCCTTGTACATATTTTTCCCCTTGATAACCCCAACATTTACTCCAAACATCAAGACAAGCACTGGGGGTACTAACCCTGTTTCTGAAAACGTGTTTGTACATAATCTTCCTAACTCACAGTCTTTTTTAGCTGTTTCTTCATCCCCACACTATATAGCTAATAAATCAGAATATATAAAGTTAAGGGGGAGCAACCAATGTATTCGCGAACTATATCCCTTCTCTGAATGTTTTAACAATAGAAGCAGTACTAGTAAATATGATTAGGGAGAAGATAATTAGTAAAAAGTGTGAGGTCATTTTTTTTAAAATGATTCTCCTTTTAGGTGCTTTCATATACAAATTAATATGGCTATGCCTTCATAGCCAGTTATACTCTGCTGTTTAATAAAAGTGTTTAAAAAAAATATAGAAGGGGAGAGTCCATTGTACAAGCAGATGAAATGGTTATGTCTGTTAATGGTTGTTATGGTTATTAGTTTTAGCTCTGTCAGTCCCTTGAAAAAGGACGAGGCTTCTAATGCCGCTGGAGGAAGCCAGTTAAGCTCTAAAATCGCCAAGGTGCTAAGCCATCCTGATTTAAAAGGTGCCAGTATTGGAATAAGCGTGAGAAATGCATCTAATGGAAAAATAATATACAAGCATAATGGGGATACCAGATTAAGGCCGGCCTCAAGTATGAAGTTAGTTACCGGTGCTGCTGCTCTTCAATTACTTGGAGAAAACTATCGTTTCAAAACTGAGATCTATACAGATGGTAAACAAAAAGGAAGTACCTTAAAGGGAAATATTTACATCAGAGGGAAGGGGGATCCTACTCTAGGGGAGAAGGATCTAGACAATATTGCTTTAGCTCTAAAAAAGAAGGGGATAAAGAAGATTAAAGGAAATCTTGTGGCGGATGATACATGGTATGACCAAATCCGATTATCATTGGATATGCCATGGAGTGATGAGCAAGAGTATTATGGTGCTCAAATTTCTGGATTAACCTTTTCCCCCAATGCTGATTATGATGCAGGTACAGTGATTATACAAGTCAAGTCTGGCAATAAAGTAGGTAAAGCCGCCTCTGTAACCATGACTCCAAAGACGGATTATGTGAAGATATCGAACAAAACCAAAGTTGGTAAGGTTAACAGTAAAAATACTGTTAAGATACATAGAAAACATGGCAGCAATGGAATTACTGTCACCGGGAATGTCCCTCTAAATTCCGGTACTACAAAAACATGGATTTCTGTATGGGAGCCTACTCGATATACCCTTGCTTTATTTAAAAGATCTTTAGAAAAGCAAGGCATTAAAATTACTGGGAATTATACAGCCGGAAAAATACCAGCTAAGCCTACAAAGCTTGCCACCGACCATTCACCTAAATTGGGTACGATTCTTGTACCATATATGAAGCTTAGTAATAATACAATATCTGAGGTTCTTGTAAAAGAAATGGGCAGGGTAAAAGGAAAAGTGGGAAGCTGGGATAAGGGATTATCAGTTGTTGAGGGCCAGTTTGTCGATTTGGGGATTGGAAATGATGCCATACTTATGAGAGACGGTTCAGGGTTGTCTCATGTTAGTATGATCTCAGCTAACGCATTAACAAATTTACTTTATAAAGCGCAAACCAAACCATGGTATAAAACATATAAGAATGCACTTCCAGTAGCAGGTGATAGTGATCGAAGTGTAGGAGGGACATTAAGAAACAGAATGAAGGGCACAGCTGCACAAGGTAAAATCATAGCCAAAACAGGTACGATTTCAACGGTCAGTAGTTTGACGGGATATGTAAAAGGAAAGAAGGGGAATAAATACGTTTTCTCCATCATTATTAACAATGCCAAGAAAGAAAATCAGCTGAAGAAAATTGAAGACGAGATGGCTGTCATTCTGGCTAGCAATTAGAAAGAACAATCCAATTAAGTAGGACCTGCACTATTATGAGCTCAAGACCATCTAACCTTGGTGCAGGTCATGCTGATATCTGAATTAGTTTTGTATTTTATAGTAATCTATAAATTATTTGAAATCATGAGTATAAAGTGATGAAGATTCTTAATAGGAAGATCATTGGTAATAAAATGATAAATTTTGTCACGGAGTATTTCGATAGTCCTTCAATAACTAAAATGGCAAATACGGCATATATGGTTATAAGCAATCCGAAAATCCAGTCATTAAAGCCAAAGTTCAACTGTAAAAAGGTTATGCAGATAATCGCTAAGAAATGGAGACCGTCGTACTTATCTCTGTTCAAAAAAAACCGCTCCTTTCCTTTATAGTCTATTCATGATGTAGGAATGGGAACATTTTAAAAACATCATTAAAACAAATAAACATGTAACTGACGTCTTTATTCTGAGGCACATTCGTTCCTTTAAACTGTACACTATGTCAATTGTATTTTTATAAACATAAGGGGGAGACCTATATTAGGTATTACCTTATACTATAAAGTTAATGGCAAAGGTATACCTCCTATTTTTGTAAAATTCATTGGTACATAGAATAATGCTAATTAGTTGGAATCCTTTTACTTAAAAAGCGGCATTTAGCAATTCTAAATGATAATTTTTGATGATAAAATCAATAAATAAGTTTCACTTAATTATTGAAAAAATCAGAATGCATGTTTAAGAATATGCTGATGAATTATGAGGAGGAAAGAGAATGCTTTTGCCTTCTGTTGTACTTGCGGTGATCGGTATATTACTCATGATGAGTGGGAACTCGATTAGAAAAAAAGGAAAAACGTCCTTTATCGCAGGGAATAATGAAGTCTTTATTCCGAAGAATGAGAAAAAATTGGCTGAAAGAATAGGGTGCATCTTTTTTTATTATATAAAAATCCTTGAAGGATACCATTTCGCAATATTGGCAATTCTTCATTTGGCGATTGTTTTTATTTTTATGCTTATGGATCAATTCGAAGCAGGGAATTCATAAGAAGATATGCCTCTTGGAGTACTCCTTTTTAAAACTATTCATTACAAAAACATTGACTTAGCACATTAGACATATCGACAATGGGATGGTTTTTGCAATTCCGCTAATCTCATCCTTAATCATTAACAGAGTTGAAACAAAAGAATGTCGCAATAAAAGGAGTGGAATTTTCACTCCTTCTTTTAATTATTGGTATTATTTTAAGTCTCATTTTGCTTAAATGTAGATTGTGTGAGTGTTTGAGTAAAGTGCTGATAGGCTAAGAGAGAGGAAATAATAACTCCTGATAGTAGTATGCTGGAATAAATAAATTTTGTCCCCACATGATCAGAGAGTATCATTAAACCTGCACTTGCCATTACACAAGCCAAGACCGAAAAATAATAAGCATGAGTCTTTGGATTTTTAATACCAATATAACTGGCTAAGATGAGGATACTAATGAGACATATCAACATAATAGCAGGAAAAAACGGCTGGAATTTTGCAGCATAAACCAGGTAATCTAATTTTGATACTTGATCGGCATGTGAAATTCTTTCTGCTGTAAGCATAGTAAATGGAGTGGACCACCGCCATTCGAAAATGTCATCTCGGAGAGCACTTCCTTCATAGAAAGCGGCCATTGTTGATAAACATAGCAATAACAATGAAGCTGAAAGCGGAATAATGGTTTTCAGTTTCATTTTGTATCCCTCATTTTTTATAGTATGGATCATGTAGTTACCAAAAAATATGACTGGAATCTTCAATTGTTAGCAAACTCTGAAAAAATATCTTATAATCATGTGAAATCCAGCTCAGGAAAATCAATATAGGGATTTCGATTTCCTTGGAGTTTAAAAATTGCCCAATTTCGATGTTTTTCATGAAGAGAGACCGGATGGTTGTTGTGCCATTTTTTGTATAGGTCGATATCAATCAATGACATTTTTTCTTGTATAATTTCATCAGGATACCTCATTAAAAAATATAAGCATGCTCGTGCTATTTCACCTTTGCCATTTTCAGGCTCAAACCTTTGATTGCCATCTCTTTTTCCGCAAAAGGATTTTATGACTTCTTTATAAGCTCCAGGTTTGTAGTCTTCAAAATCATAATAAGGAATATTACTTCTGAATGAATTACAATCTTTTTCACACGTAAATAAATGATGAAGATCTCCAACCATGGGGTGTCTTTTCTCAAACCACGATTGTGGAATGACATGTTCAATATTGAATTGGAGAGACCGCAATACGGACTCAATCAATATATTTTTATGTTCATGAAGCACTCCGAAATCCTTACTCAATACTTGTATCATTTGGTCGATTGCCGCATCTTCCAGCAGTTTATCCTGAGCAATTACATCACTGGGATTTAAGCTTTGGCCGGAATATATGCTTTTTATTTGACCATCTTCACGCAAATCTACCCATGAATGGAGCGCTTTTCTGCTGGTTGAATAGGAGAGCTGGGGATTATGAGTTCTTGTCAGCAATTCGGTCAGCTCCGAAACTAAATTGTCATTTGAAAAGTCATCCAGTGGAAGGTTTTTGTAATACATATCAATAATGCTCTGGTCCTCTTTTTCATCGTAATAAATTTCATTAATCATGTCTGTAACTAGCTGGAATTCAATTTTCTCTGTAGGTTGTTCCTGAAGTTGGCGGGTAAGGGGTTGTGTAACATGAATAATAGAGTCATAGCATACATTAAGAGTTTCCTTTATCAAACGGTGTGAGGGATTTTTATGGAATAAAGCTAGCAAAAAATGGACGGTATCCTGCAAGATTATTTCATAGGAATGAGAAAAAGACGGATGGATTCTTTTTTTCATCAGCTTCACCTCTTTATTTTGATAATATCAAGTGTGGAAACAAATGTAAATAAATGATGGTTACAGATTATCTAGAGGTTAAGAAATATATGATTTCAGTAGAATGATTATAAGATAATCATAGAGTGAATATTAACAAAAAGGGTGAAGAAATTCTTCGAATAATAAAATTTTCTATAAATCAATGTATAATATATCGTTTAAAGTTAGAATTAGCTATTGTATACGAGGGTAGAACTATTTATTACATAATGTAATCATTATTCCAATATTGTAGTTATATTTAAAAGAAAATTCTAAATATAATTACTTTTTATATCCTTCCATATATAAGAAGACAACTTTTGGTAAACCGTTTATACTTTTAAGTACTTAGCAGAAGGAGTTGGTATTTATGGTTACAAGCACTAGTTTAGAAGTAGAAGAAGAGATTAAGGCTATACAAGCTGAACATGAAATGTTAGAAGACACGCCTGAGGATTTCTTTGAAAAAGCTCCGTATCACTACAAAAATAATTACGGTGTAAAATTTGCTGCAATCATTGAAGAAGACTCTGTATTATTTACGAAGGATGATCAGGATTGGGGAAATAAGCTTTTAAGATTCTCAAAAGGTCAAGCTGAAGAAGCTATTATTCAATTAAAAAAAGAACAGATAGGTAAACTTGATAGAGAATCGATTAATATGCATAATCCAATGAATCGAATTTTAATCAGTATAGGAGAAACTCTTTTTTTAGCATCTGTATTACAGACTGCACTTGAAAAATGGCGCAGTCCCAAAAAATAAATATTTGAATATTACTATTATAACGAAATAATACCTCTAGTCTCATAGACTTGTCTATGGGGCTTTTATTATATCGGCCGATGTTAATTTATCATGAACTATAAAAAGTGCTTTTTCTCTTTTGGCTTATTTAATACTCTGATTATCGTTTGTTTCACAAAGTCCCTTACTGAAAGATTCAGTATGATTAGACTATGTATCGTCTTTTACCGCTGCTCCTTCATTTATTAAAAATATTTGTATATCTAGCACCCAAGAGGAAATAAATGTTAGAAGTGATAAATGCTTGATCAAACGCTAGCAGGAAGCGAAAAAATTATAGATATGTTCGGTATCTGATAAATGGAAATGTTTACGGATATTACTTTTGGGCATACATCTAATGTAAAATACTCTAAAATTTGAAACCATGAGTGTTGCTGTACGTAATGATAGTATATGTTAAATAACTAAAGGATGAAAAATTTGTTACATTATAAAATCTATAGTCAACAACATAAAGAATGGGTTGTTTTAGTACACGGTGCAGGAGGTAGCTCAACTATTTGGTACAAGCAAATTCGAGTATACCGTAAGCATTTTAATGTGTTGGTCGTCGATCTTCGCGGCCATGGTGATTGTGAGATTGAGAACAGTCCAACTAAATATACACTTGATTTGGTTAGCGAAGATATTTTAAATGTTTTAGATGAAGTAAAGATTGATAAAGCTCACTTTGTAGGAATTTCACTGGGGACAATGCTGATTCGTCAGTTAGCTGAGACGAACCCTGAAAGGTTTCATTCGATGGTACTTGCAGGCGCTGTAATACGTATTACACCAAGGCTGCACTTTTTACTTGGTATCGCAAATATGTTTAAGAAAATAATCCCATTTATGTGGTTATATAAACTATTTGCCTGGATTTTAATGCCGAGAAAAACCCATGAAACTTCACGTCATTTATTTGTTCAAGAGGCGAGAAAAATTAAGCATAGAGAATTTTTGCGTTGGTTATCACTAACTGGTGATATCGCAAGCTATTTATTGAAAATCAATGAAAAAGATACACATATTCCTACATTATATATTATGGGAGATGAGGATTATGTGTTTTTAGAACCAGTGAAGCGGCTAGTAAAAAAACAATCATCAAGTCAGTTAGTCATATTAAAGGATAGCGGTCATGTATGTAATATAGATCAAGCTGCCCAATTCAATGAGATATCCTTACAATTTTTATTGGCGCATTGAAATAACAAAAAGCCAAAGTTGATGATAGTAAAGCGATTGGCATATATATCGATTAAACAATTCATTTACTAAAATAATCTTAATTCTTTTACATCGGTTATTAAACCTTTTAGAGTGATGTGGTAATCTCTCTAGAAGGTTTTTTATTTTGGACTGTGAATGGGTGTGATGAGAGAATATAGTCCACTCTCCTCTTAATATTAGTACTTGTTTTGTATATATTGAATATAAACCCAATTATTCATCATAGGTTATTATATAAACCAATCAATAAGTTTTTTAATCCAGTATTGAGGGAAAAGAGAGATAGATAGAGAGATGGGGGTATACAGAATGTCTAAGATAGAAATCCCAGAACTTCAAGTGGAACAATCCTACCTACAGTTCATCTTCCCCTTTCAAATAAAGGACTCACGGAGTGAGGGCTTGGTTCAGCAGTTAATAAAAGAGCAGTGGGAGTTTTTTGATTTAAGAGATACAAGTCAGGATTGCAAATTTTATGGAGATATACGAGTATCTCATGAACGCATGGAGAAATTTTTTCTTCCTAATATGGAGCCCATTTTATTTCCCCCAACTATAAAGGATAAAAATGCATTTCGTCGCTTTAGTAAAATTATCAATCAAAAGGGTTGTTTACAATCCAAGTATTTAGAAACTGATTTTATATTAGTATCTTTTGATATCTTTGTTTGTCCGTATAATATTGGCATTATGAATATGCGAATTAATTTGCCTGATCATATGAGCTATAATGATGTTCTTCATTTTATAGACTTATTCAGACAACTAGATAAACCGCATGATATAGTTATTAGATTAAATGAAAAAGAGTATTCTGAAACAAAAGGAATTATTTTCAATGAATATTGTCCATGGCTGGAGGATCATTTGTCAAAGAAAGAGCATACAACCTATTTTGGCAGTTTGCCATTTTTTATAGAAGAACGTATGCAAGTTTACTACTATTTAGCTTTCGAAAAGAATACCCTCCTGGATGAAATTTCTTTATACAGAGCCGCTTTGATTAAGGGATATGATAGGGAAGGACATCCCTATGCCGGTGCTAAATCGGAGGCATACATCCATCGCTTTTGTGATCAGCATGTATATGATCGATGGGGCGATTCTTCCTATTATATAATCAGTAATTATGCATTTGTCTGTCTATCAAATGAATGTGAAGAGAAAAGTAAATTTATTGCTGAGCGTATGTATGGAGAAAATTTTTACACAAATATTTTATTCTTTTTCAATCGACTCCTCTTATTAGAATTATCGTATGAGAATTCCCAGCTGAGAGTGGATGATAAAAAAGGTTCTATTGAAAAGCTTATCATTCGAATCACGAATTTTTCTGCACAATTTTATCAGCCTGAAGTACATAGCCGGATTTTTGGGAAAGAAATCTATTTAAAAATGAAAGATATTTTTCATATGGATGAGCTTTATAATCATGTGAACCGAACACTTGGCAATCTCTATAAAAACCACGAAAAGCTAACAGGGAAACGACATGAATATTTACTTACGTTTTTAACTACATATACGGTTATTTCGGGAATTTACGGCATGAATCTGGTCATTGAACAGGATTGGAAAGGGAATATTAACTGGTCCCAGGCTGCATCCTATTCCTTCTTTGAATATATCGCTTTATTTGTAGCATTATCCGGAATTGCGTTGGGTGGAGTGTTAGGAATCGTAACAGTCTATAAATGGATGAAGGAAAAAATAAAATCTAAGAATGATTGAGCAGGGGAATGGCAGATGATTGTAGAACCTAACAAACAAAGGAATTATAAGGAGGTGTGAGTTTGAAAAAAAGTCTAAGCTTTATTTTATGTATCCTCCTGTTGGCAGCATGCGGGCAAGAACCCAGTCCAAACAAAGGAAGTGATGATAAACCAATGAATATAGATAAGAGTACAAATCGTATCAATGATGCAAGTTTAACGTCAAGCTTAGTCCAAAAGAACAAAGTCGAAAATGATTACTTATTTGTATATACAGTTGAAAACGAGACAGCGAAACCGATTAAATTAACGTTTAACAGCGGCCAAACGTTTGATTATATTTTAAAGGATCAAGCGGGAAAAACAATCATCCAGTATTCAGAGGGAAAATCCTTTATACAGGTTATTACTGAAAAAGAACTGGTTAAAGGAGCGCAATTAACGCATGATATCCATTTGAAAGACCTTGAACCTGGAGAATACACTCTAGAAGCATGGTTAACAGCCAAAGGGGTGAAGGATGACTCAAGGAAAAAAATTCAGTTCAAAGTAGACTAACGAAAGGAGGGTACCAATTTATATTATATTTGGATACTTAACCTTCAAATCAATGTAAAAAAATAGCCCAATCATATTTTAATTTTATAATATGATTGGGCTATTTTTTTATGATTCAATTCCTAATGATTCTACCTTATACAACTATCAAGCCAGACACATTCGTGTTCATTAAATAGTTAGTTTTGTGTTTCTATCTTCTTCTTAGCAGCACGTTTTCTCGGTTTAGATACTTTAGCCAGATATAAAGCTTTATTATTTATTACATCTGTGAACCCGCTTAGCATCATTTGAGCGGATAAAATGGTTAATCCTAAAAATAGGATAGGTATAAGTGGTAGCCAGGGATACCCGATCAGATTATCGTAAGCTTGGCCAATCAAACCTGACCATTCGTGAGAAGCTGAGTTAGCATTTCCATCAGAATCCTGTAATGTACCGCCAAAGAAAATTTTTAGTACTCCTAGATGAGCTAATACAACGAGTACTTGTATGTACTGCTGAATCAAAATAATAACGATATTTTCTTTTAAATGAGGAAGTATATGTGTCTTTAATTTATGTAGTTTACCGCCACCTAACACCATAGCAGCCTCCATGAATTCTTCTTTATGAAGTTTTTTTATTTCATTAGCTTGATAGATAGCCAATGTCGGTACAGCATAAAAAGTTAGAATTGCTATTTCAAACAAAGCTCTTTCCCAAAATGGAAAAGGAGAACCATCTCCTCCATAGACAATTACACTGAATAGAACATAGTATGCTACTAACGTTAGTGGAATCACCGTAATTGGATCAAATATTTTTTCGTACCAACGAATATACTTTTGGCAATATACTCCTAAAAAAGCGCCAAATATTAAGGCAAATAAAACCCGTAAGATAGCAATGAGAAAAGCAATCCCTATCGTAAATTTTGCACCATGTATAATCATATGAAGTAAATCTCTGCCACCTGAATCTGAACCAGCTATAAACCCATGTGTAAATGGCTGGTAAGGAGGAGAATCTACTATATTCGCTTGATCATCCATATATAGAGGCACAGTTCTAATCGTACTATCGTTAAAGAGTGTATTAGCCATACTCAAAATCAATAAGATAAATACAAATAAAAATCCAACCATAAATGTTTTATTTTTTAGCAAAAGTTTAATCAATCGCTTCACCTCTTACAACCGGGGGAATTAACCAATCGCATATACGATAAATAAGATATAATGGCAAATAAATCATCAGTATACCGATTACAAATATTTCGGGTGATTTTCTAAAGATAAAATAGATAATCCCTGTCATATTGAACATATACTCCAAAATAACCAAATTAGATATAACAAACCAAATCGCCGTTTTGGAATAGTGGTATAAACTGAATAATACATTTTTAAATATATGAATATTAAATATGTATAGTGGCTTCATTCCCTTAGTTACAGCATATTCTACATATAACTTCCCTTGTTCTTTCTCAAATTGCTGTATTAAAAATTTAGTCAACAGTAAGGTTAAAGGCAAACTAAGACATACAATAGGGAGAAAAAAGGCCCGATCATCCCCCGCGGAAGCTACGTTAAATAAGAGCGTACCTGTTTTTTTAAAGGACATAATAGTAAGAAATTGAAGTGCGATTATATAAAATATATCTGGTAGGGACTCAATAATCGTGAGAAACCACATAATCTTACCTTTAATTGTTTGAAAAACTAATAGGATTAGGTAAGTTAATAAGAATGCAAGTATGGTTGAAATTAAAAGTGATGCAACAATCAGTAGGACTGATTCTTTATAATGGTAGAATATTTGTGGAAAAACTGGTCTTTGGATGCCCATCCCATATGTGATATCTAGAGGGTGTAATAACGATAGAAAAGTGTTTTTGATTTCTACTAAGAAAGCAAAAAAATTAACAGAAATATCTCTGAAGAGTGTTGGCAATGCACTAACGCAGATAATTACAAAAATGGCTATAAGCACTTCTGTTATCATTACTGCAGTTTTTTTGAAAATTAAAATAAAATCATCTCCTTTTTATCCTAATTTTTGGATATAATTTCATCATAATTATATCTATCTTTTTTGTCTATAAATTATTTTTGTTTCCAGAATACGAATCTTTAAGTCTATTTACACGAATATATGGTTATTTAATAAAAGGAAGTTTGTTAAAAATAACTGAGAGGAAGTGATTAATAATAAAAGGTTTCTGCCCATATTTTTGCTTATTTTTCTTGTAACGTTAGTAAGCTGTTCTCCAAAAAAAGAAACCGAAAATAATAAACCAAAAGAAACCATAATGAATCAAGAATGGCAAGTTCGTAATGAATATAAATTTTATTAACGGTAAATCCAGAACCTAATCTAATAGCAGGTAAACCATTTGGGTAGGTATTCCATTTTACTGCCCCTTTTAAAACCTTTGAAGGTAAAGAATTAGCTATATATGCCTATCATAAAGAAACAGAAGAGAAGATAACGGCTCTAAATCCAATAAGAATCAAAAAAGAACCGTCACCGGGTTATTCAAAATTAGAGCGTTTTACAGTTAATTTTGAAGTTCCTCAAAGTGGGTTATGGCGTTATGAAGTTATATAAGACAATGAGTTTTATGCAGACGTTGTTTTTTTAATTAAAAATAAATAGAGTAATAGATTTAATAGCGGCATTGATTCAAGGCGAATTACTACCTTTTTTCGATGAATTCTTACAGGGGTAAAGGGCAGTTCTTCGGAAGAAAGAAGGACTTTCTATTTTATCTGTCGAATAAATTTAAATTATATGTCGTGAAAAGGAATGGTCTATATGAAGTTAATTAAACAATTTATTTTAAAACGTCCTGCTGAAAAAAGACTTACTTATTTTTATGCTATGGTTGTGACGGATGAACAGGTGTGGCTACTTCGTGATAAAAATAATGGCGACTTATTACTATTAGAAGATGAAGGAGAATATCATTTTTTGCTTCCAGTTTGGCCAAGCCGAAGTTTTGCTGAAATAGAGGCTGCTAAAATAGATCATAATTCATACGAAGCTTTTAACGTTCCATTAACTACATTTTTAGATGATATACTTGTTGATATTGAAAATGACCGTGGTATTGCGGTGATTTTTCCTAACGGGAAAGATTCGAACATTCAATCACGTGATGAAATTAAGGAAATGATTCGTAATCTATAGGATAGGTTGTTCCTACTGGCTGGGTAGGTTAAATGAATAATAAATGGAATTATTTTGTACTGTGAAAGGGGAATAGGATTGTGATTTTTAATTATAGTGATTTTATTAGTCTATCTCTTTGACTTTGTAAAACTGAGAAAGCAAAATGAAATAATAATCGCACAAAACGAAAAAGTTATTGCCCTATTGGAGAAAATTGAAAATAAGTAGTATATATTTTGCGGCTTGCGGAGGGATATAATTGGGGTTTTAATAGTTCTTTTATATTGGATATACCATTTTCCTTGTCTGGTTAAATTCAAATAAAAGAGGATACCTAGCCTCTATAATAGACTTGGTATCCTCTATTCTGCACACTCTTTTTCATATAAGAGAAATTATGCCCGTTTCTCAAATAATTGTACAAGTTCTATGATGACTTCGGTGGCTTTTTCCATACTTTCAACAGCTACATATTCATATTTACCGTGGAAATTTTCTCCTCCGGCAAAGATGTTAGGAGTAGGCAGGCCCATATAGGATAGTTGGGAACCATCTGTACCGCCGCGAATTGGTTTAACAATTGGTTTAATGCCCAAGTTTTCCATGGCTTGATGGGCGACATCGACTATTTCCTTTACAGGTTCAATTTTTTCTCCCATATTATAATATTGATCATTCATATCTAATATAATATTTTCTTCGCCGTATTTAGCCTTGTATTTTGCAACAAGGTCTTTCATCGTCGCTTTTTTGGCTTCAAATTTTTCACGGTCATGATCGCGGATAATATAAGCGGCATGAGTACGTTCTACATCACCGTTTAACGATAGGAGATGATAGAAGCCTTCGTAGCCTTCTGTATATTCGGGTGATTCTTCTTTTGGAAGCTCATCATTGAAATTCATGGCAATCTTTAAGGAGTTGACCATTTTATTTTTAGCGGATCCTGGGTGGACATTGGTTCCTTTAAAAGTCAATTTTGCCCCTGCAGCATTAAAGCTTTCAAATTCAAGTTCACCAATGGGACCGCCATCCAGTGTGTAAGCAAAGTCAGCATTAAAACGCTCCACATCAAACTTATGAGGGCCTCTGCCAATTTCTTCATCCGGTGTAAAAGCGACACGAAGTTTGCCGTGCTTAATTTCCGGATGTTTAATTAGGTAATCCATTGCCGTTACGATTTCAGCGATGCCTGCTTTATCATCAGCACCAAGCAGAGTAGTGCCGTCAGTGGTAATAAGTGTTTTACCTATATACTCTTTTAGCTCAGGAAAGTCTTTCGGTGATAGGATGACATTAAGATTTTTATTAAGCGTAATATCACCGCCATCATAATTCTCTACGATTTGTGGTTTTACATTCTTACCGGTAAAATCAGTAGCCGTATCGACATGAGCAAGGAAGCCGATTGTTGGTACTTCTTTTTCTGTATTCGCGGGAAGGGTGGCAAATAAATAGCCATTTTCATCAAGTGTTACTTCTTCCATTCCTATTGTCTGCAATTCATCTTTTAGAAGATTTAAGAGGTCAAATTGCTTCTCTGTAGAAGGGCATGTTTGACTGTTTTCATCGGATTGGGTATCAATTTTTACATATGTAAGAAAGCGTTCAACTAATTTTTTATTCATCAGATTCATCTCCTTCTGTATTCCTATTATAACGAAAGTTTTATAGATCAACAAAAAGTTATTCGAATTTTCTTTAGGTTAATATTTCCGTACAGAGGTAATTTTATTTATTTCGGGTATTCTTATATAATGGGGATGGAAAGAAAGAAGGGATCGATACAACCATGTTTACAATTGGAAGCCGCACAGTTAAGACAGCGATTGGCGCGATGATTGCCTTGGTTATTGCTCAAGTTTTGTCGCTGGAAAATACAGCAACCGCTGCAGTTATCACCTTATTAAGTGTTCAGAGTACACAGCGCAGAAGTATACAGATTGCATGGCAGCGGTTTGCAGCTTGTATACTTGGGATTTTATTGGCTGTATTGATATTTGAAGGATGTGCTTATACAGCTGTTGCAGTAGGTTTATTATTATTTATTTATATACCGGTCATGGCTAAGCTGGGGCTTCAGGACGGTATTGTACCTGGTTTTGTTATTGTCATGCAATTATACATATCGCAAAATATTACGTATGAGCTTATTTTAAACCAAATCTGCATCGTATCGATTGGAATTCTGGTCGCTCTTTTGTTCAACTTATATATGCCAAGTGTTGAAGGTGAGATTAAGAAGATTATAAAGGAGCTAGAAGGAAATTTTAAAGTGATCTTCTTGCAATTCGGTCAGTTTATTCGGAAAAAAGAACGTGTTTGGAATGATGAATACATTATTAAAACAAAGAAGCTAATCGAAGTGGGTATGGAATTAGCCAAGAGAAGTGAGGAAAATTCCTTTTTTAAAAGAGACTCCTATTATTTGCAATACTTCACTAAAGTGCATCAGCAATTCCAAATCGTTGAGCGAATGGCTCCTTTAATCATTCATCTGCCTACAACATTTGAGCAGAATGAAATGGTAGCTGACTTCGTAGATGATTTGGGTGCAAATATAGAAGACCGGAATCGTCTACTGTTAAAATTACAGAATCTAAGAGGTAAGTTTGAGAATATGGATTTACCAAAAACAAGGGAGGAGTTTGAAACTCGTGCTGCCCTGTTAATCTTGATCAATAAAATTGAGCAATTTATCGAAATCCAATCGTAGTAAAGAGAACGTGCTGTTTTCAAAACAGTTCGTTTTTTTT
This sequence comes from Bacillus sp. z50, assembly GCF_058313585.1. Taxonomy (NCBI): domain Bacteria; kingdom Bacillati; phylum Bacillota; class Bacilli; order Caryophanales; family Bacillaceae; genus Bacillus; species Bacillus sp. z50. The sequence continues at coordinate 202,929 of NZ_JBZFQL010000002.1, read as the reverse complement.
GTGTGGAAGAAAGGTATGGCGTCTTATAATATTGCTGCTTCTGGCCGTAAACTTTCACAGTATTCATGCAACAATTTCCATCCATCTTCATATCTTTTAAATCTCTGTACAAACAGTTTAACAACCTCTTTCTTTTCACCATCCATTTCAAATGTTACCCAAAATAAAACAATGACCTCATCCTCAGACGCTGGAGTAGTATGTAAAATAGTAAAATTCCATTTTGGGTTATGTCCGCAATATTGTTCAAAAGCTTCTGCCCATCCTAGGCAAGCCTCCTTATATCCCCAATCTGAAACGACACCATCCGCATTTGCCCAACGAACAGATAAATTCAGAGAAAGCTTGGAAATCATCAATTCAGTATTACAGCTATTCCATATAGATTGAAATTCAAGAAAGAAGGACTTAAAATCCTCAATAAGTACTGACTGATTCAAATTGGAACCTCCTCGTTAAAGTAAAGATGGAGCCTCTTTAATACTATTCTATACAATGGATATATTTCCCTTTTATCAATAAGAGAAACTATTTTGTATGAGAGCATTTTATCATTCATTTTGAAAGCATGTGTTTAAAAATGCAAAAAGCGCGTCTATGTTGCTAAAAGAACACAAAAGTACAATATAAATCAAGCTTTGCTCTTTTTCAACAAATATATGGTGTATTGAATTAATTCATGTCAAAAAGGAGCGAACGATTCATTTGCTCTTCAGATGGTAATTAATTGAAAATGGAAAATAGATGGAATATACTGAAAGCGTTCACAAAATGATGGATATAAATGGAGGGAATTAAATGACCACTACTATAAGCTCTAATATTAGTCCCAAATTAGCAGAGTTTCTAAAAGGTACAAAACAGTTATATATGAATGGTGAATTCGTAGACTCAGTATCTGGTAAAACATTTGAAACAATGAATCCTGCTACTGGTGAAGTTTTGGCTGTGATTTCAGAAGCGCAATCTGAAGATATTGATTTAGCTGTCAAAGCTGCACGTAAAGCATTTGATCAAGGACCATGGAGAACAATGAATGCTGCAGAACGCAGTCGTTTAATATACAAATTGGCAGATTTAATGGAAGAAAACAAGCTGGAGTTGGCTCAATTGGAAACATTGGATAACGGGAAGCCTTTCCGTGAAACATCTAATGCAGATATTCCATTAGCCATTGAACACTTCCGCTATTTTGCAGGTTGGTCGACTAAAATCATGGGACAAACCATCCCAGTAGCCGGTAATTTTTTTAATTATACAAAACATGAACCAGTTGGAGTGGTTGGGCAGATTATCCCGTGGAATTTCCCATTATTAATGGCTGCCTGGAAACTCGGAGCGGCACTTGCTACCGGGTGTACAATCGTATTAAAACCAGCAGAAAACACACCTCTTTCTGCATTATACCTGGCACAACTAATTAGTGAAGCTGGATTCCCGGATGGAGTCGTCAATATTGTCCCAGGATATGGTCCGTCAGCAGGACAACCATTGGTCGATCATCCAATGATCGATAAGATTGCCTTTACGGGTTCGACTAAGGTGGGTAAACAAATTATGAAATCAGCTGCTGATACGCTGAAACGCGTAACATTGGAACTTGGAGGAAAATCGCCGAATATCATTCTTCCGGATGCAGATTTATCAAAGGCTGTTCCGGGTGCATTAATGGGTATCATGTTCAATCAGGGGCAAGTTTGCTGTGCAGGCAGCCGTTTATATGTCCAAAAGAAAATGTATGATAATGTCGTTTCTGATTTAATAACGTGTGCCAAGGATATTAAACAGGGTAATGGGTTAGAAGAAGATACAACGATGGGCCCGCTTATTTCCGCCCAGCAGCAGTCCAGGGTAAAAGGATATATTGACCAAGGTGTTGAAGAAGGAGCCGAAGTGTTAATTGGAGGGGATATTCCATTTGATAAAGGCTATTTTGTATCACCGACCGTGTTTGCAGATGTAAACCATAGCATGACAATAGCAAAAGAAGAAATATTTGGACCTGTTGTAGCGGCCATGCCATTTGATGATATTGATGATCTTATACAAAAAGCCAATGACAGCAACTACGGGTTAGCGGCAGGTGTTTGGACACAGGACTTGAAAAAGGCTCATCAAATCGCACATAAGTTACAAGCGGGTACGGTATGGGTAAATACCTATAATACATTTGATGCGGCTTCTCCTTTTGGAGGGTACAAACAATCCGGTATTGGTCGTGAAATGGGAAGCTATGCACTCGATAACTACACAGAAGTGAAGAGTGTATGGATTAATATGGACTAAGATCTTTAAGAAAGCAGTGTGGTTATGGACGGTAATCACACTGTTTTTCCTTATTTGGTTAATCAGTTAAATAAGAGCATAAATAAGCCCCATAAAAGTCAGAGCTATGTCTGTCTTTTATGGGGTGATTTTATTTATTAAGAGCTTAGCTTTTCTTTAAAGATGGCTCAGTTTGAATTTTTGGAAGGTCTTTTGGTTCTTCCTGTTTAAAGATACTTTGTAAAACGAATGTCTGGATGATCAAGAAGATTCCGCTTGTTATCCAATAGAGCGGAAGAGCAGCCGGAGCCGAAAAAGAAATGAACATAATCATCATAGGTGACAAGAGTCCCATTAATTTCATTTGATTCTGCTGTTCAGGCTGCATTTGGCTTGAGCTGACTTTGAATTGGAGATAGTAAATCAATCCGGCAATTAACGCCATGATCATGTTCGCCTCGCCAAGACTAAACCAAAGGAAGTCATGGGTTGCAATTGTATGTGAGTCCCTAATGGCATAATAGAATCCCATTAATATCGGCATTTGAATCAGCATTGGTAAGCATCCGATATTGAGAGGATTTACGCCATGCTTCTGATAAAGCTGCATCATTTCCTGTTGAATTTCTGCTTTCTTCGCTGCATCAGTTGTTTGTTTTAATTTTTCTTGTATAGCTTCCATCTCAGGCTTTAAAACTTCCATTTTCCGTTTCATATCAGCTTGAGTTTTATACTGTTTAACAGTCAACGGCATGAGCAATAATTTAATCAGCAACGTAGCCAAAATAATGGCGAGCCCATAATTCCCCTGAAATAGATCTGCATTAAATTCCAGTAAGGATAATAAGGGAGAGACAATAAAGTGTTGGAAAAAACCGTCTCCGTTAGAATTGGCTGAACATCCACTCAACAACATTCCTGCGAATAAAACACCTATTAATTTTTTCAATCCATTTCCTCCGATCATGTATTTGTTTATACGATGGGATGGAAATGGCTGCTTTCTTTATCTCCGGGGTTTACCTTAATACGAAATAAAGTGAAAAAGCGTTGAATATGGCGTTTATCTATAATTGGCTGTTTCTTATTGCTTTTTAAAATCGGTTGATTCGTTCCTTCTTCATAGTGGTTACTGAAAAGGACTTTATTTTGCTTATGCACTATGAATAAGGCGGCTAACGGAAAGACAACCGAGAATAAAAAGGCAATTATTAATGTCTGCTGTATGACATCATAATCGTATTCAATTAATAATCCTATCATGGCTGGCAACTCTCCGTTTAAGATTTTCAAATTATGAAGTGATTTGTTATGGATACTATACCATTAAATGAATGCCAGGGATAGAAGAAGTTCTCTTATTTTTAAGTGAGAAGAGACGAATAAGAAGGGAATAAAGTTTTAGCTGAGAGGTGAACAGTTTTTTTTTTGATTGATATTTACTTATATAAACAAAGGTGTTAGCTACCTTAATCATTATGCAGCAAGATCAAAATAAAGTTTAATAAAAGGATTTAACAATATTTTAATCGAATAAATATAGATGCATATAAAAGAGTCAGAATTCGAAGGGAAATTTCTTTATGTTTACTAGAATTAAAGAAGGGGGAGATAGATTTGGAAATAGATATATCAGGTGCAGGAATAAATTTTGGGCTATTTTGTATTGGGGTTGGATTAGCTTTATTGGGGCATTACATAGGTAAAGGACTCATAAATTTTCGTCAGTCTAAAAATGTAATTGATTACAATGTGTTTTTAAAAGAGAGTGACCTAGCCTATATTTTTAAATTAAATAGGAATGAAATAAAGGCTTTATTGACTGAACATCAGGATGTCCCTAAGCTGGTATTAAACGGAACTACCTATTATCCTAAAACAATTAATTGAATGGATTTCATCCAAGAATTTTAGCAGTTAAACGGACGGTTTAAGTAAAAAAAGAACAAACGGCTGGTTTCCCAGTCGTTTGTTTTGTTATTTATAAGCGAATAGACTCTATCCTATAAAAATACTTATATAGAAAGTAAGTAATCACACCGTAATAATGGTTACCTCAATATTTCCTCGCGTTGCTTTAGAATAAGGGCAAACCTGGTGGGCCATATCAGCATATTTTTTAACTTCTTCTTTATCCAAACCAGGGATAGAGACATCTAAGCGGACAGCCAGTTTAAAACCGCCATCTTCTTCATCTTTACCAATCGTTACATTAGACGTGACCGTTGTATCTACTTTTTTTCGATCCTTACGTAATACGAGGTTTAATGCACTGTCATAACAGGCAGCATATCCTGCTGCAAACAGTAATTCTGGGTTTGCAGCTTGTTCTCCGCTACCTCCCAATGCTTTTGGTTGCCTCACATCTAAATCTATAATCCCGTCTTCAGATTTTACATGTCCTTCACGACCGCCTGTGGATGTGACGGTTGCTGTATATAATGGTTCCATCAAACCAACTCCTTAATTAATGATATATAGCACTTTTCCCTATTTTGGTTTTATTAAACAGATTGTCAAAAGAATAGGTATTAATCATTATGAAAATATTTCCTTTTTTATCTAGACTACATAGAAAAGCTAGGTATATAATAATGGTGAAAGTAAATTTATGGGAAGTAGTGTGTATATGTATGGAAACAGAAATGCTAACTATTTTTGATGAATCAGGTTCCGCGATTGGGGTAGCCACACGCGATGAAGTCCATAATAAAGGATATTGGCATCAAACCTTTCAATGTTATGTGGTTGGAAAAGAAAATCATGAAGAATATATGTATCTTCAACTTAGAAGTCATTTAAAAAAAGATTTTGCTAATGTTTACGATATAACTGCAGCGGGACATATTCTTTCAAATGAAACGGTAGCTGATGGTGTAAGAGAAGTTAATGAGGAACTTGGATTAAATGTTACCTATGATCAACTAAACAGCCTTGGTATGTTTCCTAATGTAATAGAAACAGAGACAATCAAAGACCATGAATTAAGTCATGTTTTTCTTTATGAAATGACAGAACCTATGGAGACTTTTATCCTGCAGCCGGAAGAAGTATCTGGAATGGCAAAAGCTCGATTATATGATTTTATTTCTTTTTACAATGGAGATTCAGATCATTTGGAGATTGAAGGCTATAAGCAGGATTCTAGCGGAGGTAAAACCTGGTTTAAGGAGACAATAAGTAAGGACCGGTTTGTACCGCATTCTAAGCAGTATTTTGTTAGCGTGGCAGAAGCTATTTGCTCTAACCGGAAAGCTTAAATCGAGGAAGTGCTTAGAAAAGATAAACGATCGGTAGCATAGTCAACTGAATCTCGGAATGGACATAGAAATCAAAGTAAATTATAACTCAATATATGCCGAGTCTATGCAGCAAGTCTATCAATCTGTGGGCTGGAATAAGCATACAATTGAAATGATTAATCAAGTATTCACAGTAAGCACGCATGTGGCCATTGCTTTTAAAGAAGATAGACTAATTGGTTTTGGAAGAGCGCTATCAGATGGTGTATTTAATGGTGCGATTTATGATCTCGTAGTCCATACAGACGAACAGGGTAATGGAGTAGCTAAGGAAATTATTAACTCTCTATTAACACAATTGAATCCGTATCTTGTATCCACTTAATTTCGACAGTCGGAAACGAGGAATTTTATAAAAAATGCGGATTTTACCCATTGAAAACAGGTATGGCCCGCTATTTGAATCAGGAGTTGGCTGAAACCTATTTGGTTAAATAAAAAAGGGGGAATACAATGTTTGAACAGATTATAACGGAGGCAAATGAACTGCGTGCTCTGATAGGAGAACCAAGTAAACTAGTAAAAAATAAAGTGATTAAACGATTGGATGATCATTGTGTTCATTTCATAAGCAAATCTCCGTTTGTGTTTATTGGTACAACGGATGGAAACGGGAATTTAGATGTTTCACCTAGGGGAGACCAAGCTGGATTTGTTCGAATATTGGATGAAAATTATTTGATAATTCCAGAACGGAGAGGCAATAAAAGAATGGACACCCTATACAATCTTCTAATGAACCCTGGAGTAGGCTTGTTGTTTATTATTCCAGGCTTGGGTGAAACCCTCCGTGTAAATGGAAAAGGGTACGTAGTAAAAGATCCAGACTTGCTTGAGTGTTTAGGTGTTAATGGAAAGACACCAAACATCGGTATTGGGGTTAAGGTAGAGGAATGCTTTATTCATTGTGCAAAAGCATTTATTAGATCAGAATTATGGAACCCGACAACGTGGCCAGATAAAAATTCTCTTCCTCAAGCTTCAAAGATACTTGCAGCGCATGCCAGCCAATTGAAAACAAGAGCTGAAGACATTGAAATTCGATTAAAGGAGGGTTACACAACCAGATTATATTAAGCAATTTTTTTGTTACTCTCTGATAGTAATCTTATTCTTTCGCCACAGTAAAAATAAGACTGTTTTCGTAAGGATGTTGCTTTTGTATAATTTATTCTGAGTTGTAAAACAGCCACCTCCAGGAAGGAAGTGGCTGTTCTCGTTATTTAAAGAAATGACGCGTTAATTCATATACCTTTTTACATAATTATAGAGTGGTTTTACATCATTAATCGGTTTATTTAATACAGGTACGGCTTTTTGCATCCATATTGTCGTGTAAATATCTCGAAGTTCTCCCTCAATCTGTAAATCCAGTCTATATATGTTTTAATCAGGATAGAATGTTCACTTCACCGCATATATTCCATCGCCAAATTGCTTCTATCCGAGCTATAATATAATTAAATATTACAAATTGACCCTATTTTTAAAACTCTCCAACGAAAAAACATTCTAATCTGCCTATTTATATGAATTGAGGTGTTTATATGGAAAAAATCATTGAGGTACGCCGCCTCACCAAAACCTATGGTGACATTACTGCGGTGAATGATATTGATTTTTATGTAGAGCAAGGAAAGCTGTTTGCCTTCCTCGGTCCTAATGGCGCGGGCAAAAGCACGACAATTGATATGTTATGCACGCTCTTGAAGCCAGATAAAGGAGAAATCATCATCAATGGCTTTCAGATTGCTAAAAATGATTCAAAAATCCGTGAATCAATCGGGGTAGTCTTCCAGGAAAGTCTGCTCGACCCTCTCCTGACTGTACGGGAAAATCTCCTAACAAGAGCCAAATTCTATCAGATTCCAAAATCGGAGCTCAAATCCAGAGTGGAACAAGCAGCGATTGCAGCTGATGTCATGGACTTTATTGATCGCCCATACGGAAAATTATCAGGAGGACAAAGGCGCCGCGCTGATATAGCAAGAGCTCTTGTGAACACACCGAAGGTTCTTTTCCTGGATGAGCCGACTACCGGTCTTGACCCCCAAACAAGAAGAAGTGTTTGGGAGACGATTACGAACCTGCAAAGAGATCAGGGGCTGACTGTATTCTTGACGACACATTATATGGAGGAAGCCGCCTCTGCCGACTATATCATGATTATTGATGATGGAGAGATTGTGGCAAAGGGAACTCCTTATGAACTGCGAAATACATATAGCTCAGATATGCTGAAAATTGAACCGATTGACTATGCTGCTCTCGATGAGCTTTTTCAAGCCAATGGAATCAGTTACAAAAACGAGCATCAACTGATGATCATTAAAATAGCGAATACAAAAGAGGCCCTCTCGATTCTAAAATTGGCAGAGCCCTTGATTGCAAATTTTGAAGTGATGCATGGGACAATGGATGACGTGTTCATCGAAATCACAGGAAAGGAAATACGTGCTGATGTTTAATTTAGCAAAGCGTAATCTAAAACTATTTTTTCGGGATAAAAGTGCGGTCTTCTTCTCCTTATTGGCCGTCTTCATTATCATTGGCTTATATGTCCTCTTTCTTGGAGATACCATTGCAGGGGACATGACCGAAATTAAGGAAGCTCGATACTTAATGGACAGTTGGATTATGGGCGGTCTTCTTGCCGTTACCTCTGTCACGACGACAATGGGCGCTTTTGGCACAATGGTAGAGGATCGGGCAAATGGCAATGCAAAAGATTTCTATGCTTCGCCATTAAAAAGGTATCAAATCGCTGGTGGTTATGTAATCAGTTCATTTATGGTCGGCCTCATCATGTGTATGGTCACTTTTGTCTTAGCGGAGATATATATTGTCGCAAACGGTGGGGAGCTTTTGCCACTCATAGGTATGTTAAAAATCATTGTGTTGATGTTCCTATCGGTTCTAGCCTCAAGCGCAATGGTGTTTTTCTTAGTTAGCTTCTTTTCAAGTGTTAATGCATTTGCAACTGGCAGTACGATTATCGGGACATTAATCGGGTTTCTTACCGGCATTTACATACCAATTGGCAATCTTCCTGATGCTGTACAAATGATTGTGAAGATCTTTCCGGTCACCCATGCAGGCGTCTTATTTCGTCAGGTATTTATGGAAGAGCCCTTAAAAATATCATTCGACGGTGCACCAAGTGCTGCAGTCGATGGTTTTAAAGAAGAACTGGGTGTTGTGCTGACATATGGTGACTTTACTGCCCAAGGCAGCACGCATATTCTTGTCCTGGTAGGAGTCACCATTTTATTTTTCGCTCTTGCCGTATGGAATGTATCACGAAAGAAATCTTAGCAGGGGACATAGTTTCCTGCTATTTTCATGCACTAATATAGTTATCTTTTTCCTGAATCAATTTCATGTTAATCCAGCTAAATTGCCCTTCACCGCATCCTCAACCAGTATTTTTTAATAATGACTCTTATTCGATTATTATATCGAAGCTGTATGATCCTTTCTTATTCCCTAAAGCTTTAATTAGAATCAATATTAGGGAATGTGAATTGCAAATATTTTCCTAATATTTGATATAATGGTAGAGGTTGGAGAGAATTGAAAGTAAGAGGAATTACTATAAAGGTATATTTTTATAATTCAAATAGCAAAAATACCATTAACAAATACCGCGGAAAAATGATAATAAGGGGCGAATAAATTGATCAAAACCACTGAAGAATTGTTAATTGCTCTGCGAAGTGTTATTCAAGAAAGCCGAGTAACGACCAATCATACTATTTTAGAACAACACAGCATAGATGAATCGTATCATCGTGCTAGTCTGCCTGATATAGTAGTGTTTCCGACAAACACAGAAGAAGTGAGGGAGATAATTACTATAGCGGATCAATATAAAGTGCCGATTGTGCCATTTGGAAGGGGAACAAGCTTGGAAGGGCATGTTATTCCTTATGACCATGGAATCATGATTGACTTTTCTCTTATGGATAAAATAGTAGAGGTTAGGGAGAAGGACTTTCTTGTGAAAGTTCAACCAGGGGTGACGCGTTCTCAGTTGAATAAAGAGCTGAAAAAATACGGATTGTTTTTCTCCGTAGATCCGGGAGCAGATGCAACACTTGGTGGGATGGCAGCTACAAATGCCAGTGGAACAACATCTGTTAAATATGGAATTATGCGTGACCAAGTTCGGGATTTAGAGGTTGTTCTCGCAGATGGCACAGTGATTCATACAGGAAATTTAGCAGAAAAATCTTCTTCTGGCTATCATTTAAATGGTGTATTTGTTGGTTCGGAAGGGACACTTGGATGTTTTACTGAATTGACATTAAGAGTGTACGGTATTCCTGAAAATATTATGGCAGCGCGAGCATCCTTTAAAACAGTTAGTGATGCTGTTGAAGCAGTCTTGAATATTTTACAAGCGGGAATTCCAATTGCAAGAGTTGAGCTCGTAGATGAACCTTCTATGAAACAAGTAAACCTTCATAATAAGACGGCCTATCTGGAACAGCCAACCTTATTTTTAGAATTTGAGGGGAATGAGGCGGGCTTAAAGCAAGATGTTGAATTTATGAAAGAGATTGTGGAGGCTCACAATTGTGAACGTATTGAATTCGAGACCGATAATGCTGCTCGAAATCAGCTATGGGAAGCTCGCCATAATCTAGCTTACTCCTATATTCATGGACACCCAGGAAAAAAACTCATGATAACCGATGTTTGTTTGCCCCTTTCCGAGTTAGCAGGTGCTATTGCTCATGCAAGAGAAACACTTGATTTGTTAATGCTTACAGGCGGTGTTGTTGGGCACGTCGGTGATGGCAATTTTCATGTTCTGTTAATGATTGATATGAATGATTTTGATGAACTGAAAAGAGCTGATCAATATAATGAAATGATTGTCATGTATGCACTTGAACGAGGAGGAACTTGTACAGGAGAACATGGTGTCGGCATTGGGAAACAGAAATACCAAGAGAAAGAACACGGAGAAGCACTGCTGGTGATGGAAAAGATTAAACGGGTACTAGATCCAGATAATCTTCTAAACCCAAATAAAATTTTTAAAATAAAGAAAGAGAAATAAATGGATTGGTAGAATTTGTTTTAACCTTGATAGCTCTCTTAAGATAGAGACATGTATTGGTGGATGAGTTTTTATAATGATAACAGGAGGGTTTTAGGGGTGGAATTACAACAATGGTTTGAAAAAGGTTTAACAACGGAACAGTATATCGATGGTATGAAAACAAATAAAGAAAATCTCCTAAAGGTATATGAATCGTTCCATCTATCAGGGGAGAGTAAAGAGGCGCTTTTAACTATACCGCCCACTGGGATTAAGGTTATTGTGTTGACAGAAGATTGGTGCGGGGATGCAATGGTAAATATCCCGATTTTACTGCGTATTGCAGAGGCAACAAATATCGACGTTCGTTTTATCCTGCGTGACAGCAATTTAGAGTTAATGGATCAGTATTTAACCAATGGAACGGCTCGATCGATCCCGATTTTTATTTTCATAGATGAGGATGGAAATGAATTAACCGTCTGGGGACCACGCGCTGCTAAAATTCAACAAAGCTTTGAGGAATTGAAATCACAGTTACCAAGCGTAGATGCCCCTGATTTTAAAGAAAAACAACTTGAGATGTTCAAAGAATTTGTAAATAAATTTACGGTGGATTATGATACTTGGCATGTTATTGCAGATAGCATTATTAGTAAGTTAAAAGAAATTAAGTAGCGAGTGATTCATCTAAAAGTATTAGAAGAGGATATATCACCGAGAAAAGCTTAGGCGACATACAAGGACGGGCTTCAATGATTCAATAGAATGGAATCCAGCCGTAAAATTTTGACAATCATTTAACTTCAGGCTTCGGTAATTAGGAACTTAAAATCTAGATAATTGAATGTGTAGAGAAAATATTTTTGGAAAGGACAGAAGGAGCAGGCTTCCCAACAAGAAGAAACCTGCTTTTATATATGGGCCATTAAAAAATGTGAAAGGATTGCAAAGTCAATAAAAGACGGTGGAACTGCAAAGTTAGTCAAGTACTCAAAGGAATAGAATGCTGGTTATATGAAAGGATTTTTGAATTGGAGAAATATAAAAAAAGAAAGTGTCCGTTTGTTATTTCAATTGCTGCTGTTTCAGGTGGAGGAAAAACGACCATCACCTCTTACCTGAAAAATAATTTGCAAAATAGTGGAACTCTATCCTTTGATGATTATGATTTTAATGGTCCCAATGACATGATTAATTGGATTGATAATAGAGGTAATCCAGATGATTGGGATTTATCACCGCTTCTTACAGATATAAAAAAGTTAGTTAATGAACCGCTGGATTACATAATAGTAGATTTTCCATTCGCTAATTTACATAGTCAAATGAAGGAAATTATTGATTTTGCAGTATTTATTGATACTCCACTGGATATTGCCATGGCACGAAGATTAACTCGAGATTTTAGAAATGGTGCCGTTGAGGAGATTATGATGGATTTAAATTACTACATTGGTTGGGGAAGAAGGGGATATCTTCATATGTTGAATACGATCAAACCGATTTCTGACCTCATTGTAGATGGAACATTACCTGAATATGAGATTGTAAATATTATTACTAAAAAAATAGAAACATAGTTGATTTTAGGGGGTAAACATGGTGAATATACGCTATGTAACAACAGAAGAGGAAAAGCAAAAGGTCTTGTCAGCCTATTTTAAAGAAGGTTTGAGTGGTCAATTAGATACTTTTCCGAGTAAGGAGAAAAGAAAGCTGATCATTTTACAAAATATAAGTGAACGTTTTGAACTGGGGAGAGTATATTCAGAAATAGAAATTAACGAAGTATTGAAAACAATTTACGGTGATTTTGCAACAATTAGAAGAGAGCTTATCGTGTATGGATTTATGAATCGCAGCAAGGATTGTTCGGAATATTGGATAAAAGAAGATTAAATGGATAAAATTTATATTGAGCAAGCCAAGCAAAAATGTTAGGGGATAATAGGATATTTAAATTATGTTGAATGATGAACTATTTAGTCTCACCCTTTGGAGACCGGTATTCTATCAAACTATAGCGAAAGTCCACGGCTGTCAAATTGACGGTCTTCTTTTATGCTGTTAAAGAGCAGTTTAGTTGAAAACAAATAGTGGATTGATAAACTGAAATAAGTGTATATTTATACTATGAGTGTAATAATGAAACTAATTTGATTAGTAGGTTTTGTAATCATAATACAAGTATACTGCATGAAATAAAAGTTTATTTACATAATATGATTATTATACGGCAATCATTTCTTTTGACCGACGAAAAAGGGTATCGGATAACTAATTATATAAATTATACAACTAAGGGTGAGGTAGCATGAAAAACTTATTAAAAAAGATAACCCGATTTTTCAAAACAGATAAAGAGTTATTTATTGAAGAATTGAACGATTACCGCCAAATATTAGATGATGCTATAAAAATTTTAGAGGAGAACATTCAAATTTTAAAGTTAGCATTAGCAAAGCATATAGAAATCGGTCATTACTTGGATATGAAACAATCGAACAAGCTTATTCGAATTGAAAGTATAAATAAGTTAGTCACACAGTATGTGGATCATAAGAAAGATACAGCTGCCAGGGAAATGATTCGAGAAAAAGTTAAGGAACAGCAGAAATTACAATGTCTGAATGAAATAATAGATATGCATAATCAAAGAATCCAAGAATATCAATATAGGCTAAATAAAGCCCTTTGTGTTTTAGATAATGATAAAAGCAATCGAGAAGCTTTTATTATCAAACAGAAAATAGCATTACAGGAATTGGTGATTTCTGAAAAGTTAGACAGAGGGAACTGCAAGAAGCATATTGAACGGATTAAAAGGGAAATTATCGATAAAGAGTCCTATAAAGAACTTAATCCAAAAGAGGATACAGTAAATGAAGTGTTAATAGATAGCGAGATTGAGAAGGAACTTTCCATCTTTAAACTGAATTACTCTTCAAGTAATGTGTAAATCCTTTAAAATCAAAAGCTTATGTTGAGCTTTTATGAGGTTAGTTTTGGTCGGGCTAAACGAATAAAGGTTTATGATGCCATTAACGTATGAATATTAAGATTGAAGACAGGGAGATTATTTCTCTGTCTTTTTTACTTTTTCATTTAGGACTTCGCTTTCTTGCTGTTAAGAATGATCATTGCCATACTATCTTGTTCGATATTATCTTGGTTCAGTTTATCAACAGAAGAATTGAATTGAAGTAAGGATAATTACAACGATAACGAATGGAGTAGATTATAAATGGTGATAATTTAAATATTTTAATAATTCAAACACTTAAAGTATAATAATGGAATATCTGGAGATTTTTATTATTCCTACAAAACATTACATATTTCTCTTGAATGGGATGGAAGGTGAGGGATGGTAGTTGAATTATTCGTTACATCCACTTGGAGACCGAGCAATTTTAATTGAATTTGGCAAAGAGATAGATGAAGAGACCTATAACTCTGTCCGAAAGATAAGCAACATATTGGAAAGTGAGCAACCTGAGTGGCTGATTGAGGTGGTTCCCGCGTATACAACACTTACCTTATTTTATTCTCCTGAATATGTTTATCGAGCATTTCAGGAAAGTCGGCTACCATATGAAGTAATCACTAGTGAATTAAAAAGATTGCTAGACCGTCTTCAACCATCAATTAAAAACGAACAAAGAAGAGTGGAAATTCCAATTTGCTATGGCGGAGAATACGGTCCGGATCTAGTATATGTGGCTAAATATAATTATTTAACTGAACAGGAAGTTATTGAGATTCATTCAAGTGGTGATTATCTTATATACATGCTTGGTTTTGCACCTGGATTCCCCTATATTGGAGGAATGTCTAAGGAAATTTCAGCACCAAGAAGAAAATCGCCAAGACAAAATATACCCCCGGGAACGGTAGGAATTGCTGGTGAACAAACAGGAATTTATCCAATTGAAACACCAGGAGGTTGGCAGTTGATTGGGAGAACTCCTCTGAAATTATTTAATCCAACTGATTCGTCACCCACTTTATTGCAAGCTGGGGACCGGGTTCAATTTAAACCAATTAGCCCTGAAGAGTATGTCAGTCTGGAGGGGGAACGGCAATGTTAATAATTGAAAAATCGGGTTTGTTAACCTCCATTCAGGATTTAGGAAGGTATGGATTTAAAAAATATGGGATTATCACAGGCGGAGCAATGGATCCGTTATCTCATAGAATGGCAAATCTGTTGGTACAGAATCATGAAAATGAACCGACGATTGAAATGACCCTCTATGGTCCAACTATACGATTTTTAGAGAATACGATAGTTTCTTTGTGCGGAGGAAACTTATCCCCTTCTTTAAATGGCAGGCCAATGCAAATGGCAAGTCCTATTCACATTCAAAAAGGGGATGTTCTGACATTCGGCCAGCCTAAGACAGGATGCCGTGCCTATTTAGCAATACGCGGGGGCATAAAGATTCCAAAAGTGATGGGGAGCTATTCCACTTATTTACGTGCACAAATAGGGGGATTCAAAGGGAGACCTTTGCAAAAGGGCGATCACTTAGGGGCTGGTCCTTTAAAACTTGAGAGGGATGTAATTAGCACGAAGTGGTTTGCTTCGGACTTGTTGCATATAGAGCCAGAAGGCCGTAAAAAGGTAAGGGTTTTAAAGGGCAGGCATTTTGAAGAATTTACAAAAAGGAGTATAGATGCCTTTTCTAAGCAATCTTATAAAATTTCTCCTCAATCAGATAGAATGGGTTATCGTCTTGATGGAGTCTCGCTTGAACTTTTTAAGCAGAAAGAGATTATTTCAGAAGCCGTCACTTTTGGGACGATACAGGTTCCTGCAAATGGGAAACCAATTATATTGATGGCTGATAGTCAGACGATCGGCGGCTATCCAAAAATAGCAGAAGTTATTTCGGTTGATTTGCCAGTTGTTGCCCAGGCAAAACCAGGTGATTCTTTGCAATTTGAATTCGTCACATTGGATGAGGCGCAGCAGCTTTATATTAATCAAGAAAAACAACTGAAAATTTTAAAAAGGGGAATTGGGATGAAATTTAATAAGGGGAAACAATATGTATAAGATTGACATTAATTGCGATATGGGAGAAAGCTTTGGGCAGTATCGATTGGGGCGAGATGAAGAGATACTAAATTATGTATCTTCAGCTAATATAGCCTGTGGCTTTCATGCAGGCGATCCATCGACAATGAAGAAAACAGTACGGTTAGCGCTTTCGAAGGGAGTTGGAATAGGAGCACATCCGGGTTTTCAGGATTTAATAGGTTTTGGGCGCAGGGAAATGAGGGTTAGTCCTGAGGAAGCCTATGATCTGGTAATCTATCAAATCGGTGCATTATATGCGTTTACAAAGGCAGAGGGAGGCAAGCTACAGCACGTAAAACCGCACGGAGCTTTATTTAATATGGCGGCAAAGGATGTTGCTCTGTCCGAAGCCATTTCGGAAGCGGTATATGATGTCGATCCTGAATTGATTTTATTTGGATTATCCGGTGGAGAATTGGTGAAGGCGGCCAAACGTATTGGTTTACGTGCTGCCAGTGAGGTTTTTTCAGACCGCACTTATCAGGCGGATGGAACATTAACCTCCAGAACGGAAGCCAATGCATTGATTAAAGATCCAACAAAAGCCATTCATCAAGTTGTTCGTATGGTGAAAGAGCAGAGGGTTACTTCCGTTCAGGATGAGGTGATAACGATAAAAGCAGATACAGTCTGTATTCATGGAGATGGAGAAAACGCGTTGGAATTTGCAAAGCAAATCTCAGAAACATTAAAAAGAGAAGATATCGAAATTCAAAAAATAGATCGTTTCATAAATGAATTGATATAAAAAATCTCTTTGGAAGACATTTGAATACAGCTGGTTGTTATTCTAACTAATGAGCCAAAGCTGGATGAGGGAGTCGTATGAAAAAGAAAGAATCGCATTTGAGTATTTTAGTAGGGGCTGCCTTTTTAATGGCCACATCAGCGATCGGCCCAGGATTTTTAACACAAACGTCTGTATTTACTGAACAGCTATTGGCGAGTATGGGCTTTGTTATTTTGATATCCATTATTATAGATATTGGGGCACAGGTGAATATTTGGAGAATTATAGCTGTATCAGAAAAGAGGGCGCAGGATATAGCGAATGAATTACTACCGGGATTAGGTTATTTTTTAGCTACTTTAATTGTATTAGGGGGATTAGCATTTAATATTGGGAATATTGCGGGGGCAGGACTCGGTATCAATGTAATCACTGGGGTCGATGCAAAATGGGGTGCGCTTTTAAGTGGATTAGTTGCGGTAGGAATATTCTTAGTTCGTGAGGCTGGTAAAGTAATGGATCGGTTTGTACAAATTATGGGCTTTATTATGATTTTTCTTACTGTTTATGTAATGTTCACAGCTAATCCTCCCTATGCCAAAGCTCTTGTACATACAGTGTGGCCTGATGAGATTAATCTGCTGGCGATTGTCACATTGGTTGGAGGAACAGTCGGTGGTTATATAACTTTTGCGGGTGGGCACAGATTAATTGATGCCGGGTTGACTGGAAAACAAAATTTACCTCAAGTTACTAAGAGTGCGGTTAGTGCCATTGGCATTGCATCCATCATGCGAATATTTTTGTTTTTAGCAGTATTGGGAGTGGTTTCACAGGGCTTTGTTTTGGATGCCGGTAATCCGGCAGCCTCTGTCTTTAAGCAAGCTGCAGGGAATGTAGGATATAAAATGTTTGGGGTCATAATGTGGGCTGCTGCCATTACTTCAGTTATAGGTGCAGCATATACATCGGTTTCCTTTATCAAAACCTTTAGTAGTTTTGTTGATCGTTATCAAAAATGGTTTGTCATTGCTTTTATCGTTATTTCAACGGCAGTGTTCGCGACAATTGGCCAGCCTGTACAGATTCTCGTGCTGGTGGGGGCATTAAATGGTTTGATTCTTCCTGTGGCTCTTGGTGTTATGCTAATAGCAGCCTATAAGAAGAAAATAGTAGGAGACTATAAACAGCCTTTATGGCTTACTGTTTTTGGTGTAGTTATCGTTATTGGTATGGCGATAATGGGAGGTTATTCACTCATTAATGGTTTGTCACAATTGTTTTAGTAAATAATCTTTGATTAATGAGTCTCAATATCATTTAATCCATTGAGAAGTTATAACATCTAGATTTTAATCAAAACCCTAATTTCGTTCATATAATCTTTGTGAAAATCAGGGTCTTTTTATGTAATGTTTCGCATATATGGTTCGTGGCACGGATTCATTCATCGGTTAATTTTCCAGGAAAGGAATCAACTTATTGTATATTATATTCACCCCTGTTTATCACCGGTAATCAGCGGTGATTTAAGCGGATTTCCTTAGAGTTTTGCGCCTTTTTATACACCTTAAATTTATGGTTATTATACGTAAGTGCGTGGAATAAAATTTCATTTTACATCAACACAAAATGTTTTGTCAATAATTAATTTGTAAAAATATCAAAAAAATGGTATAATAGTTTTACAGTTGTTTTTTATCGTATTTCAAATTCCGCTGGACTTTTCTTTACAGATAGAATTTGCATACGTTTTTTTTTATATACTTTTATAAAACGAAGGAAAATTCAGATGTTTTTTAAGCTTTAAAGTAAGTAAGTTGAATAAAATTTTCAATAAACTATTTATCCCGTTCAAACTGGTGCTAAGACTCCGCCTTCAATCGTAAGCAGAAGCAATCACGGTTAAGGCGGAGATAAGCGTCGGTAAGAACCCGATTGGTTCAACGAATGCTCGGGAGGGGATGAAAGAAAACCTTCACCGAGCAAAGTTTCACTTTATTAGTAAACGAGTTTTTATATACAAGGAGGACTTTAATAATGAATCTAATCAATAAGAAAGTTACACACAAACGTTTTGGAACGGGTAGTATAGTTGGGCATAATGAGTCTAAAATTGAAATAAATTTCGAATCGGAAAATAAAATGTTTGTTTACCCTGATGTTTTTGGAGAGCATCTAAAACTACATGATAAAAGTGATGCTAAGTCACTCGAAGAAATTATACAAAAAAAGGAAGACGAACTAAAAGAGGAAGAATGGAAAAAGGAAGAAGAAAAAAAACTACAACGAAAAAAACAGGAACTTCGCGTAGAACACGAAAAACTTATGAAGCATCATAAGCTACATCCTGAATCACAAATGGTTTTTTGGTGTGACACAGAAGAACAGAATAGTTCTCTTTCAGAGTGGAAGGTTTTTTCGGGTGTAATAAAAAGCGGTAAAAACAAAGGAAATCCGAACAAGCCAGTCCGTTTACATCAAAATAGCGCTGTCCTGTTAACTGCAGTCGATTCCAATATGTCTGAAAAAGACAGACGTATCTTAGGTGTCTATATGGTGCATGAAAATTTTGTCGGAAAGATGTGTGAAGATGGAATTATTCCTGCTCATTCAAAATACAGAATCCAACTTACAGAAGAGGAATCAGATCAGTTGGCTTTCTGGGAATATTATGTAAATGAGAAAAATCCAGAAAAAATGACATGGAATACAGGTAAATACCGTTATTTCGATAATTTATGGATGGCTCAAATTTTACTTGCTATCATTTCGTTGAAAAGTGACCCGAATGAACGAGAACTTGCACAGCAATTCTTTAATCATTTTTGTAAAATGAATCAGATCATGGAACAAGATATACCAAAGCCTAATGGCGCTATAATGCGTACTTAGACGCTAGTCTAAAGATTAGTTGAAGACGAATAAAAAATAGCGAGCATATGTCATTAAAACCAACAGGATCATGTGTACACACATATAGTATACTCTAGGTTGAGTGAATGACACAGATTGAAACAGTTTTAATTCGAATGAAAGTACCCTAATCTCTGAGCGGAGATTAGGGTTTTTTATATGCCGTGTGAAAAAGTAAAATTAAAAATCTGATTTTTGATTTATAGGTATATGAACCACTTGATGTTATATTAAAATATTGGTGGAGACGTATATATAATTAATTTTATACTGTGAGTGGTTACTGAAGTGTAGATATATTTAAAAATTTGAATAGCTCTTTTGCAAACTATATTTGTTTTCGTGAACAATGAAACCTCAGTAAGAGAAGCTGGAACATTAGAAATTTGATTTTTTATTACCAAGGTAATGCTAATGACTTAAAGGTTGTTACAGTTGTCTGTCTAAATTTCCTTTAGTTTTTTAAGCCTTGAAATAGTGAGTTGAGTAATGAGAGAGAGGGATTATTTATGATTGGTGCGATTATAGGTGATGTTGTTGGATCTCGTTTTGAATTTAATAATCATCGTAGCAAGGAATTTGAGTTGTTTACCGAAGAGTGCCGAGTAACGGACGACAGCATTATGACTCTTGCGATTGCTAAAGCTTTTATGGAGACAGAAGGGTCTATTCACTCTTCTATCACTGCAAGGGATTATGACGGTGAGTACGAGACACTGCTTGAGAGTATGTCGATTACATTTATGCAAGAATTGGGGCGTAAATATCCGAATTGTGGGTTTGGTGGGATGTTTGCGAAATGGGTCTTCAGTGATAATCCCGAACCTTATAACAGTTTTGGAAACGGGGCAGCGATGCGAATAAGTCCTGTAGGTTTTTTAGCCAGAACCGAGAATGAAGCAAAGGATTTATCTAAGATTGTTACCAGAACAACCCATAATCATGAAGAGGGAATAAAGGGTGCTGAGGCTACCGCTCTAGCCATATTTATGGCGAGACGTGGATTTACCAAAAGTGAAATTAAAAATAGGATTAATAGTTATTACTATCATTTAGATTTCTCAATTGATCAAATCCGAGACACATACGTGTTTAATGAGATATGCCAAGAGACCGTTCCGCAAGCGATTGTTGCTTTTTTAGAATCAACGTCCTTTGAAGATGCAATTCGTAATGCCATTTCGATTGGTGGAGATAGTGATACTCTGGCAGCCATTACCGGCGCTATAGCGGAAGCGTATTACGGAGTACCTGAAACCCTGAAGGAAAAGGTATTAACCTATTTGGATGATGAACTGCAGTCTATTTACGATGACTGGTGTCTTTATAAGAACGAACATCACTCTGGTAAGTTCACAGTACTAACAAAATATATACCTAAAATTTGTGATACGGATTCCTTTGGTGAATGGTTTATAGATCGAGAGTATAATGAAACACTAGGGCAATCCATCCAAATGCCATATGTCATGTATAAAAAGCTTATAAATTTATTTGTTAAGGAATTCTATCACTTTTCCGAATCCCATCCGGAATACAATTTGACCAGTTACAGTGATATTTTGGAGAGGAATGGTCTTAAATGGAATCAGGAAGCAATGCGTAATGCGGATGAGGATTCTCTCGATGCCCAATGTATCCTTGCACTCATTATGGGTGCCACTCGAGCGGAGCGATTCAGTGAGGGGGCTCTGCTAAGCTTTTTTGAGAATGGATGCATGGTGAAGTGGCTAAAAAGGTTGAAAACGATTGATGAGAATAATTCTACTGGTATTAATGGAATTTGTTAAACTGGTGAGTATCCGGAAAGAAGAATGTTAAGTACCAATATTGTGTAATTAATAAAGGATTATATCCAGAGTATTTTAAATAATCATCTGGGCGTAATCCTCACGTATATGTATCAATACATAACAATCGCATACTTTTTTTCTTCTTCCTCTTCATCAAAGATAAAGGCAAAGTTAAGTGTCACATCCACTCCATCTTCTGTTAACCAATTAAAGGGAAAAATGGCAGGCTGAGCACTAGTTGTTAATCCATGCTTTAAAATTACCTTTCTTTCGAATGTGCTGAATGCTTCTTCAAGTCCGTGCTCCTGAAAATCGTATTCTGTTATTAAATAATTTTTTAATAAGGGCCAGCTGTAAAATTCAATCACGATAGAAACTCCTTTATTTGTATAGAATCAGGTTTATTATAAGTGTTGCTTGATGGATAAACAAATTCAAGTGCTTGATTACAACATATACATAAGTTTGAACCATTATTCTAAGAGCACAATGGCAGTAAAGCCTTTGTGTTTTTATTCGTTATAAAAATTAATATACGATATTTGATACCCTAGCTGTTAATTCACTTTTTCTCTTTTATATAATTACAAACTTTAATCTGACCAACCAATCAGGTATAAAAAATCGTTAAATAACTTGAATTAACGTTTAATTATAAGAATTTAGAGAAATTATATTAATATAGAATAAATGCTCTTATTAAGAGAAATAGACTTATAAAATCGAAAACAAGCTAATGGGAAGGAGAGAGGGCAAATGGTCAAAGGACTAGGAATTGACTTGGGAACAACTTTTTCATGTGTGGCGTATATCGATGAAAACCAAAATCCAATTGTATTAAAAAATGCAGAAGGCAATGCTACAACACCATCTGTTGTTTATTTTGAATCACAGGAAAATATTGTAGTAGGAGAAGTAGCAAAACAAAGCTTGGTATCTGAACCGGATAATACGGTAGCCTTTATTAAGCGTGATATGGGGAAAATAGACGATGAAACAAAGGCGCCAATTATGAGAACAATTCATGGAATAAGTATGTCTCCACAAGAGATTTCGGCAAAGATTCTTACGAAAATAGTCAAGGATGCTAATGCTGAGCTAAGGAAAATAGGGAAATTAAGTGATGGAAATCCAGATATTAAGGATGTGGTGATTACCTGTCCTGCCTATTTTGGTATGGCTGAAAGAGAGGCAACTAAGGCTGCAGGCAAGATTGCAGGTTTAAATGTAATGAATATTATCCCAGAGCCTACAGCTGCAGCATTAAATTATGCTCATGTTAATAAG
The DNA here is from genome assembly GCF_058313585.1 of Bacillus sp. z50. Taxonomy (NCBI): domain Bacteria; kingdom Bacillati; phylum Bacillota; class Bacilli; order Caryophanales; family Bacillaceae; genus Bacillus; species Bacillus sp. z50. The sequence goes on along the minus strand of NZ_JBZFQL010000002.1, from coordinate 180,497 downwards.
GGTAAAGAACAAACCGTTATGGTTTATGATTTAGGCGGAGGTACATTTGACGTTACGATTATTGAAGTCCACGATGGTATTCCGCGAGTTATTTGTACAGATGGTAGTCATACATTAGGCGGGAAAGATTGGGATGATGCACTTGTTCAATATTTTGCTGAAAAATATATAGAAGAAAAGGGTGAAGACCCTAGAGAAAACCTGGATATCTTACAGGAGTTATTTTTAAAGGCGGAACAAACTAAAATAACTCTGAGCAACAGAGAATCAGCACCAATTATGATTATTGGTGATTCAGGACGAATAAACTTTACGATGACACGCAACGAATTTGATGAAAAAACGAAGGATCTATTAGAAAGAAGTATTAGTTATACAGATAAATGTTTGAAAATTGCTGCAGCGAAAAAATATGGAAAAGATATTGAAGCTATAACGAATGAAGAAATAAATAAATATCTTCATGAAGAACTTACCGACATATTATTAGTCGGGGGTTCTTCCAAAATGCCTCAAGTATCAAAATTAATTCAGAGTAAATATGGTATTAAAGCAAAAGAAGCAGACTTGGATGAGGCTGTTGCAAAGGGAGCGGCCATTTGTGCAAGCAATGATTATGTGGAATTCAGTGAAGAAGACTGGCAATTGGTAAAAAAATCAGTTGGCGAGCAAGATTATGATTTTGTGAAAGAAGCGATTCAGGAGGGAAATGAAAGCATAATCAAACAGTATGAAGATGTACTGCCAAGACATATGGTTCAAAAGCAAGAATCGCGTGGCATGATTTTTACAAATGTTTCTCCAAGAACATACGGAACAGCAGCCTATGAAAGCTCTTCCAGAGATAAACTAGTAATCTTTAATTTTATAAAAAGAAATGATGAACTTCCACAAAAACAAACCCTGATGTTTTATACGATGGATGAAGGGCAAGTTGGAGTGGATATTGACGTATATGAATCATTTACTATGAGTGCAAAGGCTGAACTTGAAGAAGGTAATAAAATTGGATCAGGAATACTTGAGTTTCCAAATAGCATGCCGAAGGGAACACCTATTGAGATCACACTTCGCATGAATAGTGCTGGTTTATTGGAAGTTAGTGCCTTTCATAAAGAAACAAATAGTATGTATAATGGTACTTTTGATGTTTCGAACTCTTTATCCACTGAGGAAACAAAACGAGCTATAGAACGTAATAAACACCAATCATTCAATTAAGAAGAAAATCATACAACCTTGGAATGTGGTGATTGATATGACGAATGATAATTATTTTGATTTGTTTAAACTTAAAGTGGATGAGTCGCTGATATTAAATCCTACTTCTGAGTATGAAGAGCAAATAAATAAAGCTTTTTTAGAAACGGAAAACAGATGGAAGCAATTAAAGCTAAAACATTTAGGTAAGAAAAGCGATGAAGCGTCTGAAAATTTAAAGAGATTGAAAGCACATGAATTTGATATTTTAAAAAATCCGACAGAACGACAACGGTATTACTTGAAAATTAAAGAGGAGAAGCAATCGGAACTAAAAACTAGATTAATCGAATCTAATGAAGAGGATATGGATCTTGAAGCTTTAAAGAAACAATACCATCAATATCTAGATGAATCGGAAATTGAAAAAATAGTCAAAGAGATATTTAAAGCTAAAGAAAGACCAGATGAAGCCATATCAATGAATCTACTTAATAAGCTAGCCATTTATGAAAATGAATTGAAACAGTTAGGAGAAGTGAATTTATTTACTGCTTTTGGATTTGATGAAAAAGCAAACTATGAAACAGTCAAAAATAAAATCAAGCAAAAACAAGATGATTTACAAAAAATATATGATGAGCACCCAAATGATAGTAGTTATAAAAAATATATTAATAAGAAGGATATCCTGAAAAAGTTTGAAAAAGAAGTGTTCTTAACAAATGATTTCAAAGATCACTATGAGGAATATAAACATTTTCTAAAATATTCAATGTTTATCCAATTATTACTGAATATAAAAGATAAGGATATTACTACCATTTATTTCAAAGATATTTTATTGGAGAAAGTAAAAGAAGAAGGTATCGATGAAAAAAAATTCATCTTGTTTTTATTAAAAAACCACAAGTATTTTGGCATTAAAGGTATTTCTCCTGTTACGGATTATTATATCGCCAATGTCGGGCATAAGGATTTTGGAGAGGAAGATACTCAACAAACATTGCAAAAAGTTCTTTCTATAAAAGATTATGAGTATCATTGTGGTCGTGAGGCATTAAAAAATAAAGAGTTTGATAAAGCTTTTGAGCATTTTAAAGAATCTAATATTATTGATCACAGTTATGCACTGTATGAATTAGCTGAATTATATTATACAGGTACAGATAGCCTTCCTAGGGATCTGAATAGGGCAATAAAATTACATGAAGAGGCGATAAATAAAAACAATTCTAAAAAAGGAAATAATAAAAATTCGTTGTATCGGATAAGTCAGATGTGTTTCAGTGGAGAGGGTTGCGTAAAAAATGAACAAGTTGGTTTTAGTCATTTAAAGGAATTTGTCAATAATTTGCATGCTTCGAATGATTTTTACAATCAAGCTCATTTAGATTTAGGTGACTGTTATTATAAAGGGAAAGGCACTACTAAGAATTATAAAAAAGCACTGGTTCATTACAACAAAGTAAGTGATGAAACGGCTAAAGGAAGAATAAGAAAAATAGAGCGAGAGATTACTTATAGACCAATTATAATGATTGGGATAACTTCAGGTTCTTATATTTTATTGTGTTTAGTATCTTTGTATTATTTACAAGAAGTTCTTCCAACTGATTTTAATATAGCTAATGTATTAATCTATTTTGGGATATTATTTGCATGGATGATCTTTACAAGCTTGTATTTCTATATAAATCCATCATGGTTAAATCAACTAATCAAGTTTGATAATATAAGGACACTTCAGGCAAAGATTGTACAATATATATATTTAAATAAAAAGCGGATATTAACCATAGCGATATTATTGTTTGGATGTGTTTGTTTCTTGTTGTTTTACACGGAGGGGTTAATTAAACCTTGGTTAACTGAAGCAGACGTTGGAGAAATCCCGGAATTTTTATCCCTCCTATTAAATTATGGAGTAAACTGGGTTTCTGTGGGAATATATTTAATAGTGTTGTTTCCTCTATATATTATTAAGGAAGTTCATAGTCCAAATGACGCAATTAAGGTCAATGTTAAAACAATCATTTTTGACGGAGTAAAAACTTATTTATTCGCATCAGGTATCTATTATGCTATCCAGTGGTCTGCAGAAAACGTATTAACAGAGTTTAGTGTATTAAAGTATATTGGGATAAGTATTTTTTTGTTGATAATCGTATCAATAATTAATACTACAAAAATAATTAATCGGTTATTTAATGGAAAGTTAACCGTATATGTATTTGCGGTGTTATTGTTGTACGGTTCATTAACTTGTGCATTAGTGGCTGAAAATAACGGGGACTTGCCAATAGCTACTACATTGCTGCAAGTCGCGTTTACCTCTCTTTTTATAGAGACAAAGAACCCATAAATTATTTTTTGACCTTGGGTTAGTCGTTTTGCTAATTAATACAAGAAATGATTCAATAAATAATACGTTAAATTAACTTTAATACCATCTAATTGGTAATGGTATAGTTAGCTCTATATGAAAATAAATTTCATTATATAATTAACAGACCTCCAATTGTAAAAACAATTGGAGGTCTTTCGTTCTTTAAGATTATAGGTAAAGAATATTAAAACTACAGGCTAGATTAAGACCTATTTGCTTTATCTAATTCGGCTCCCAAAAATTTTGCGAGCTCAAGCATTCCATATAGGCCTGCCTCAGCTTCGGCGTCGGAATTATAGTTTGTATTTGTATTGATATCATATGTGTAAATCATTCCATCCTGATCACGGATAAACTCAATTCCGGCAATGTCAATACTTGCTGAGGTAAGAAATTCTTCGTATTTCGCAATAATAGGATCATTGAAATCCTTAATAATTTTAAATTGCGGAGATATATCCTCTTGTTCTCCAACTGGGCAAAATAAATCCTCTATTTGGCAGGCATCGGCAGGACATAATTCAAAACCTTTTGATGTATCAACACGAACAGCATAAAGAAATTTTCCTCCAATAAATTCACAACGGGTTATTGAAGAATCAGGAGAGAGGATATATTGCTGTATGAGTGTGATCCCATCTACTGGCTCTTCAAAAAGAGGGCTGTTTACGTATTCCTCTAGGGCTTCTACAGATTGAAATAGCTGCACACCAAGACCTTTTCCAGCTCTGTTGTGTTTAGTAATAAAAGGTGTCATTCCAAGTTTTTTAGCGGCAGAAATGATATTACTCCGACCGACAGCTGCAATCGTGGCAGGAGTTTTGATACCTGAAGCTTGAAGAGCTGTATATTGATTGATTTTGCTGATTTCCATTCCTAAAGCCTTTGAACCGTTAAATACTTTTCGATTATGACGTTCGAGCCAGTTGATTACTCCGCTAGCAAGTTCAGGTGCATAACGGTGTCCGCGTGTGTGGGATGACGCACTCATACGGTTGTAAAAAATACCATCTGGCGGTGTATCCGTCAAATCGACTAAGCCCTCAGCTAAATGCCAGTTTTTGTATGGAAGGTTTAATTCTTCCATTCTATTAATTAAATGATTGGTCCAGTCATCATTTTCATGAATGATATGTATATGTGTCATTAGGAAAATCTCCCTCTAGTTTTCGTCAATTTATGAAAATCATACCATTTAACTTGGAATTGGGTCAAATGTTGAAATTTAGGAAAAATAATTATTGCAGTGGAAAAACCGTTTGGCAAAGTTTATACTGTTGATTGAGAAAGAGATTAAAAGGGAGATACCATGCCAAATTTTTCGCCATACAGATATTTTTCAAAAAAAGACTGGGCTAACTTGCGATTTAATACGCCAATGACATTGACTCAATCGGAAATAGAAGAACTTCAAGGTGTTAATGAAAAGCTTTCTGTTGAGGAAATTACGACTATTTATCTGCCGTTAACCCGTTTATTAAATTTATATGTGAACTCATCACAAATGCTGCACACGGTCACGGACACATTCTTTGGGAATACTACAAGAAAAGTGCCATATGTTATTGGTGTAGCAGGAAGTGTGGCTGTAGGGAAAAGTACAACAGCCCGTATTATTCAGGCTCTTTTATCCCGATGGCCAAATACTCCACAGGTAGAAATTATCACAACCGATGGATTCCTCTATCCTAATGCTGTGCTGGAGGAACGAGGAATAATGGACAAAAAGGGCTTTCCTGAGAGTTATAATACGAAGGAATTAATCAAGGTTTTATCTAGAATTAAAGCTGGACATCCAAAAGTGAAGGCACCTATATATTCGCATCTATATTATGATATAATGCCTAACCAATATACTGTCATTCAACAACCGGATATCGTAATAGTGGAAGGGATTAATGTTCTGCAGACTCCTAAACAGGATGATCATTTCCCAAGTGTTTATGTATCAGACTTCTTCGACATCTCCATCTATGTCGATGCCACTGAAAATAATATTTATAATTGGTATGTTGAACGTTTTAAAACGCTTCGTAAAACCGCTTTCGCCAATCCGGAGTCTTATTTCCACCGCTATGCCGATTTGACGGATGAAGAAGCAGACGAAATTGCAACAAATATATGGAACACCATTAACAAAATCAACTTGGATTTAAATATAGCTCCAACTAAAACGAGAGCGAACATTATTCTTAAGAAGGATTCAGATCATTCTATTTCCTCAGTGAAGCTGAGAAAGATTTAAAAGGATGTACTATGGGGAGCGGGTGAAGTATGGCAACTGAGAAACAGAAAATGATTAATGGAGAATTATATAGGCCAAGATGAAGAGCTCGCCAATGAACGTCTCCGTGCCAGGAAGCTTACGAGACTATATAATCAGACAATGGAAACTGATTATGCAGAACGAACAGCTTTATTAAAAAAGTTACTCGGTTCAACCGAAAAAAATTGCTATATTGAACCGACTTTTAGGTGTGATTATGGGTACAATATTCATGTTGGTGAAAACTTTTATGCCAATTTTGATTGTGTTATTTTAGATACATGCGAAGTTCAAATTGGTCAAAATTGCATGCTTGCCCTGGTGTTCATATTTATACAGCCACACACCCGCTCAACCCTGATGAATGAAATTCAGGAAATGAATATGGAAAGCCGGTCACAATCGGTGACAATGTCTGGATTGGCGGCCGAGCGGTTATTAATCCAGGGGTGACAATTGGAAACAATGTAGTGGTTGCCTCAGGAACTGTTGTAACGAAAGGTATTCCAGATAATGTGGTTGTTGGCGGTAATCCGGCCCGTATTATAAAACGAATTGATAAAGAATAAGATTCTATTCCCATTTACATAATGAGTTGTGTAGGAAGAATAATATTCCTTGGTGCTATTATTCCATTGATAAATGAACTTATTGTTAAAATGAGATTATTTTGATTACATTATATGGGTACTTTTGATAAAATTTAATTAATAGTTTAAGATATAATAGCACTTATAACTTCAAATGAAGTACGAACAAAATTGAGGATGTGAAGAATGAAGAAACATATACCAAATTTATTGACTTTAGGAAATCTTTATTGTGGTTATCTGTCCATTTCTTACATTATCAGCGGGGATGTGCGAAATGCGACTATACTCATTTTTATTGCATTGATGCTTGATGCGCTGGATGGAAGAATGGCAAGAATTTTAAGGGTAGCCGATGATATGGGAAAACAGCTTGATTCATTGGCTGATATTGTATCATTTGGGGTCGCGCCTGCCTTTTTAGCATCTTATACATATTTATACGATTTTGAACAATATGGTCTTTTGATTGCCGGTTTGTTCCCGCTTTTTGGATGTTATCGACTTGCAAGATTTAATATTACGCCTACTGAGGAATCATTAAAGCATTTTAAAGGAATCCCAATTACATTTGCAGGGGGACTTGTTGCCTTTTTAGTACTATTTGAAAACTGGATTCATGTCAGCGTATTTGTCATTATATTCTTTAGTTTGGCAATCTTGATGGTCAGTACCATTAAAATCCCAAGCTTCAAAAAGGTAAAATTAAATTATTATACGGTCATTATAACTTTATTCCTATTGTATATGTTTTATCTTATTGCAAAGTCAGGGTTTAAAAGTGTTCCTGAATTTTTCTATGTTGCCATTGCTATTTATATTATCTTTATCATTGCCAGATACATAAAAGGTAAGACACCTAAGTTTCGTCTGAAAAAAATGAGAACGATTCGGGTCAGAAAAAAGAAAATTAATAAAGGAATGAAAAAGAAATAATGATCTATTGAGTCTACTGCACCTTATATTCCTTTTTGGTTTCTATGACATAGAAAGTTAAAAGGCATTCAGGTTTTAAAAATAAGAAGACTCATATTCAAACGTTTTATGATCCTCTGAGCTTTTTCACACCCCAAATGTTGGATTTCGAATCTGACTTTTGGGGTGTTTATTTATGGTTAATTTTTGAGAAATGGATAGCTGGGGAAGAATCCTATGTAACAATCGGAAAGAAAGGGTAGGATTCAGATTTAGATATGGAGTCTGAAAATTAAGACATCCGAGATAAGCTATCCTGCAACTATTTCTAGCTATTATCCTAAGTAAATGAAATTGATTGTTTGACAGCATAAGTGAAGGTGGGTATTTTTATGAATTCTTTTTTAGCATTAATCAAATATCTAAAGTCATACAAGTTAATTGTATTGCTTGGCCCCTTATGTATGATTGTGGAAGTAACTATGGACCTGATTCAGCCGACAATCATGCAAAATATTATTGATAAAGGGATTGCTTCGAGTGATAGTCGTTATGTAGTAACAATGAGTATATTTATGCTGTTCTCTGCAATTATAGGGCTGCTTGGTGGTATGGGAAGTACGATATTCAGTACGCGTTCAGCGATTCATTTTTCAACTGAGCTCCGCAGAGATGTTTTCGAGAAGATTGATTACTTTTCTGGTGAAAATACGGATAAATTCGGTGCTGGAAAATTGATTACCATCATGACGAATGATATAACAGCCGTGCAGCAGGCTGTTATGATGACCTTACGGATATTTGTTCGTGGCCCGATTATGTTTATTGGCAGTATTATTATTGTATTTTTCACTGCCAGAGAACTTTTTCCAATTCTTCTGGCAGTTGTACCTTTATTAACGATATTAATCGTTTTATTTACATGGAAGGCCGGTCATCTTTTTCAATTGGTGCAGAAGGCAATTGATCGTGTCAATACGAAATTACAGGAAAACCTTGCTGGAATCCGGGTAATTAAAGCATTCGGCACACAGAACCATGAAATAAAACAATTTCAGATTGTTAATAAAGAATTAACAGCAGTCAATATCCGTGCTGATCAAGTCATTATGGGTTTAATGCCCATACTATTGTTTATCGTTAACATGGGAATAGTTGCGGCTATTTGGATGGGTGCAATAAAGGTTGATAACGGAAGCTTGAATGTGGGAGTAATTGTCGCATTTATTAATTATTTAACTATCATTTTGAACTCTCTTATGACAAGCAGTAATGTCCTTATGCAAATCACTAGAGCCTTTCCATCTGCTGGGCGAATTGTTGATGTATTGAATACAGAGCAAGACATTAAACAATCTGAACAACCGTTTGTACCTATACCGGATAAAGGTACTTTGGAATTCAAAAATGTGAGCTTTAGTTATAGCAAAAATGGGGAGAGAGTTCTTTCTAATGTTTCTTTTAGTGTACCGAGTGGACAAACACTTGGAATCATTGGAACAACAGGTAGCGGAAAGACAACACTGGTAAAATTAGTACCGAGACTTTATGACGTGGATGAAGGACAAATTTTGTTGAATGGAATAGATATCAAAGACATGGATATACAAGAATTACGAAAGTCCATCGGGTTTGTACCGCAGAAAGCATTGTTGTTTTCTGGAACCATTAGCCAGAATTTAACTCAGGGTAATGAAAATGCAACAAAGGGCGACATGACAGAAGCTCTTCAAAATGCTGAAGCCCTTCAATTTGTAGAACAATTAGACCCGGATTATGCTTATGAACTCACTCAGGGGGCAACTAACCTGTCAGGTGGACAAAGACAAAGAATATCCATTGCCCGAGCTTTTATCCGGAAGCCATCCATTATTATATTGGATGATTCTACTTCAGCTGTGGATGCGATATCTGAAAGCCGTATCCGAAAAGTATTGATAAATAAATATCCGGATTCAACTAAAATTATTATTTCCTCAAAGCTTTCATCTTTAAAACATGCGGATCAAATTTTGGTTCTTGAGGATGGTAAAGTAACTGGAATTGGCAGCCATAATGACCTTTACCGAAAAAATGAACTCTATCGTGAATTATGTTCTATACAGAGTGAGCAGGGGGTGAGCCATTAATGAGCCAGCAAACACAAGCTCAGAAACAAGTGAATATGAGACCAGGTCACAGACATTCATTTGGGCCTAAAAGCAAGGCAAAACATCAAAAGGAAACGGTTCTAAGAATATGGTCTTATCTTAAAAGGCGAAAATTGACACTGTATGCGTCAATTATATGCGTGCTATTTTCGACTGTATTCAGTTTACTTGGTCCTTATTATATTGGAATCACGATTGATGAATATGTACTTGTTAAAGATGTGGATGGTTCTATTCGAATGACTTTGTTATTAGCTGTTATTTATATAGCAGGTGCGATTCTTACCTGGCTCCAGCAAAACTTGATGATACATATTTCATTAAAAACGATTCGGACAATTAGAGAAGAATTATTTTCAACCCTGCATACATTAAGCCTCCGATTTTTTGATAAACGCTCATCCGGCGATTTAATGAGCCGGGTAACCAACGATATTGATAATTTAAATAATGCATTAAGCCAAAGTGTAGTCCAAATTTTTTCTTCCTTACTGACAATCATTGGTGTCTCAATCGCCATGTTTGCATTAAATTGGGTGTTGGCAATTGTCTCATTTCTGGTGATACCCCTTATGATCTTTACATCCAAAAAGATTATCCAAGTGAGCAGCCGTAATTATGCCAAGAGGCAGCAAAATTTAGGTAACCTGAATGGGTATGTAGAAGAAGCAATAAGCGGCAAAGAGGTCATCACTCTTTTTGGACGAGAGCAGGAGACCATCAAGGAGTTTAAAAAGATCAATGAGGACTTGCGTGAATCGGCTATACAGGCTGATACATATGGTGGTTTTCTAGGACCTGTCAATAACTTTATCAATAATCTCGGCCTTAGCTTGATCATTGGCACTGGGGCTATCATGTCGGTGCATGGGCTGACAACAATAGGTGTAATCGCTGCTTTTGTTACGTATTCAAGATTATTTTTCAGACCGATCAATCAGTTATCCAATTTGATGAATACGATTCAATCTGCTATTGCAGGAGCTGAGCGTGTGTTTGAGATAATGGATGAAGTACCTGATTTAAAGAATAAAAAGGGAGCAATACCAGCGACTTCTATAAAAGGGAATGTCCTATTTAAAGGTGTTCGATTTGGCTATGAGAAAGAGAAGGAAATTATAAAAGGTATTTCCTTAGAAGCTAAAAGCGGACAAACCATAGCATTGGTAGGTAAAACCGGTTCAGGAAAAACGACTATTATTAATCTGCTATCAAGATTCTATGATCGATTAAGCGGTGAAATTTGGATTGATGACAGATTAATAGAGGATTATTTAGTCGAAGATTTAAGAAAAAGGATAGGAATCGTTCTACAGGAAACATATTTGTTTTCTGGAACAATCATGGAGAATATCCGTTATGGCAAACTGGATGCCTCTGATGAGGAGGTCATTCGAGCTGCTAAGATTGCTGCTGCACACCAGTTTATTAAACATTTGCCAAATCAATATAATACAGTCATCACATCGGGTGGTATCAACTTAAGCCAGGGTCAAAGGCAATTAATCTCGATTGCACGAGCGGTTTTAGCAGATTCAGATATTTTAATATTGGATGAAGCCACTTCGAGTATTGATACACGTACAGAAATAGCCATTCAAAACGGAATGAAAAATTTGACTAAGGGTCGTACAACCTTTGTAATTGCACACCGCTTAAAAACAATCGAGAATGCTGACTGTATATATGTCATCGATGATGGGTTGATTGTGGAACATGGAACCCATGAAGAGCTTATTCAAAATAAAGGGTATTATCACAGACTATATGAAAGCCAATTCACGATTTGATTTCACTAAATAATATCCTTTTTTAAAGAAGAGCAATGGATTTACTTCTGTTGCTCTTTTTTTTGTTCAAACTGGAGCCAAAATCCTCACTTTAAACGAATGAGAAGCAATAACGAATTGTGGGAGACAAGCGGATTGGTTCAACTGATGCTAAAGCCCCGCACCAAGCATGTATGCTATCTTGTTTTCAGTCTTACACTTACATTCATCAGTACAGCGATATTTCTGCCAAGAATAAAACTGTACTTCACTTCCAAAAAAGTACAAATTGCATTTATATAAACAGCACGATATCGAGAAAAATACATCGGTTGCCGAGAAATACCAAACTAGCTAAGAATAGAGAAATAATATTTTTATAGATGCTCCTTTTTAGTTTCTTTATTTATATATAAGAGGTGAAAAGGAGGTGAGAACATGGAAAATCAATTCTTAGAGTTAACAAAGCTGCAAATTGAATTTGTTGTTGGGGTCGATGCACAAGGGGAACCAATCACCCAGAAAAGAACACTATCCAATATTAATAATGGGGCGGATGGTGAAGCATTAAAACGATGTGCAAATGCGATTATCTCTCTTCAAGTCCATGAAGTAGCAGGAGTAAGGCGCTTGGATACTTGGCAAATCTAGTATCGGTAGAAGGGAATATCGGATAGAAAGGAGGGGCTACAGATGGAAAATGTTCTAGAATTATATTTTCTAACAGAAGAAGGTAAAACTGCTAAACTATCAATTGATAACCCAAAAATGCCAGTTGACCAAGAAGCGGTTAGACAGGCAATGGATATCATTATTGAATCGAAAGTATTCTTAACAAAATCAGGTTTTTACGTTAGTAAAGAAGAAGCACAGTTAGTTGAAACAGCAAAAACCGAATATTCATTTATGTAATTGATGAACAGATGGCTAATCCAAATAAGCTGGATTAGCCATTTTTTAAGGATTGAGCGAGGAGGTGGCAATCCGTGAACGATTTAATTCCGTTAATTAAAGATGTGGGTTTCCCTATTGTGGTAACCGTTTATCTTTTATACCGTATTGAAGGGAAGCTGGAGATGCTGAATAATTCCATACAATCATTGCCTTTAATGCTTAGTGAACTGATCAAAAAATAATTATAAGGCTTGCCATCAGTAAGAATGGCAAGCTTTTTTTATTGGGCCATCACTCATTGCGAATACTAAGTGCCAGTGTAGTAAGTGCAAGTGATACGTATGAAATAACAACCGCTTTCAACACCAATACAGCTCTCTGGCTTCGGCTTTCTAGTTTTATCCTATATGTTTTATTTTCTACCTAATTAACATTTCTATATTAATTCCTTTTAACTTTTTAAGGTTTAAAAATAATGAATCAGTGGTATTTTTTGAAAAATGTGTATTTTTATATATGTTTATGTATATATGAAACCATTAGACAAAGAGATGAGGTAGAGATGATGGCTGATAACCATATTCAAAACAAAAAAGACAAGCAATTAGATGATTTTAGAGTGGATAATAGTGAAAAAAAATTAACAACCAATCATGGTGTACGAGTTTCTGAAGATGAACATTCTTTAAAAGCGGGTGACCGTGGACCGACTCTCATGGAGGATTTTCATTTTCGGGAAAAAATGACGCATTTTGACCATGAGAGAATTCCGGAACGAATTGTCCACGCTCGTGGTTTTGGTGCACATGGTTATTTTCAGGTGTATGAACCAATGACGAAGCTGACCAAAGCAAGTTTTTTGCAGGATCCATCTAAAAAAACACCAGTCTTTGTACGATTTTCCACTGTGGCAGGCTCCAGGGGATCTGCTGATTCTGTAAGGGATGCCCGTGGATTTGCAACCAAATTTTATACGGATGAAGGTAATTTTGATCTCGTAGGAAATAATATTCCTGTATTTTTCATTCAGGATGCGATTAAGTTTCCAGATTTAGTTCATTCCTTTAAGCCTGAGCCACACAATGAGATGCCTCAAGCAGCAACAGCCCACGATACTTTTTATGATTTTGTTGTAAATAATACTGAATCTGCACATATGGTTCTATGGACGAACTCTGATAGGGGTATACCTAGAAGCTATCGGATGATGGAAGGGTTTGGTGTCCATACATTTAGACTTGTAAATGAACAAGGAGAAGCCCATTTTGTTAAATTCCATTGGAAACCAATACTTGGGGTCCATTCTCTTGTCTGGGATGAAGCGCAAAAAATCGCAGGTAAAGATCCTGATTTTCATCGTCGTGATTTATATGAAGCGATTGAAATGGGAAATTATCCAGAGTATGAGTTTGGTATTCAGGTAGTTAAGGAAGAAGATGAATTTAAGTTTGATTTCGATATACTGGATCCTACTAAAGTGTGGCCAGAAGAACTCATACCTGTACAGAAAATAGGTAAAATGACGCTTAATAAAAATGTGGATAATGTATTTGCGGAAACGGAACAGGCGGCATTCCATATTGGTCATATTGTACCGGGAATTGATTTTACCAATGATCCATTATTACAGGGGCGTCTATTCTCTTATACGGATACACAGCTGTTAAGGCTTGGGGGACCGAACTTCCAACAAATTCCGATTAACCGCCCGATTTCACCCGTACACAATCACCAACGTGACGGATATCATCAAATGCGTATCGATAAAGGACAGGTTAGCTACAATAAAAATGGGTTAGCCAATAATTCTCCATCACCGGCCTCTCCTGAAGAAGGCGGTTTCGAGCATTATCAGGAAAAGGTAGATGGATCTAAAGTTCGGAAGAGAAGTGAAAGTTTTAAGGATCACTACAGCCAAGCTAAATTATTTTGGAACAGCATGTCTTCAGTAGAAAAACAACATATCATCGATGCATTCCGCTTTGAGCTTGGTAAATGTCTAAGTAAGGATATCCAACAACAAGTTGTTAATATGTATGCGAATGTGGATCATTATTTGGCTGAACAAATTGCGATTGGTTTAGGTCTTGAGGTACCATCAAATACTGAAGTTAAAGAATCAAAAGTAATTGATTCATCACCTGCACTCAGTCAATTGAATACAACCATGGGTGCCGCGACAAGAAAGGTTGCTGTCCTTGTCCATAATGGATTTGATGGAATTGATTTAAAACAGGCGCTGGTAGCCTTTGAGGAGGCTGGTTTAATTGCTGAAATTGTTTCTGAGAACCAAGGAGAAATAACTAGCGCTAATGGAGCTGTGTTAAAGGTAGACCAGACGTTTTTGACAACAGATTCAGTTTTATATGATGCTGTCTATCTTGCTTCGGGTCAACATAGTGTAGATGCTCTAAAAACGATCAACAAGGTGAATGAGTTTATAATGGATGCATTCAATCACTTTAAAGCAATAGGTGCCCCAAAAGAAGCTGCAGATTTGGTTGCTCCATTTATCCGGACATCTAATGGAGCTGCCGGTATTATTACCTCGGCTTCTGATGAACCAATAAATAAGTCAGTTGAGCAGTTTATTGAAGCGGTTGCTAAGCATCGCCACTGGGATCGTATTCAATAAGAAAGTTCAAATATTGATTAAAAAGCCTCTAATCCACAACAACGGATTTAGAGGCTTTTTGTCAGTTAGGAAATATGAATAGGATCTTGTTTTTTTGTCTGATGAGCGAATTTTTTCTCCCATGGACGGCTGTGCCAGCGTTTGACTGCAAAGATTGCACGGAACCATTCGTCAATTCCCTGAGCAATCCATATTCCGAGTAAACCAAGCCCGAATGTAATGCCAAACAAATACCCGAAACCTACAGTAAATGTCCACATAGATAAAATGCCGATAATGACTGGGAAACGAACATCCCCTGCTGATTTTAATGAGCTCATTAAAACAATGTTGACAGCTCTGCCAGGTTCAACAAAGGCAATTCCCCAGAGAACAGGCAAAGCAATCGCTAAAATGGCCGCATTAGATGTAAATAACTCAATCAATGAATTTCCCATTAGTGCAAATGTCAGTGACACAGCTGTAGAGGCAAATACAGCTATTTTTACGGTTTTCATTCCTCTTTTTAAGGCCTGATCAAAGTGACCGCCCCCTATATATCTTGCAACCAACAGTTGTGTTCCCTCGCCAATCGCAACGCTGAATAAATAACAGAGCATTGTAATATTCGTTAAATAAACACGTGCAACTAATGAAGCATCACCGAGGGTGGCAACGAAAGCAGTTACCAACAGCTGTGAAAAATGATAGGATAAATTTTCACCGGCAGAGGGAATACCTATTTGAAAAAGATTTTTCATGTCTTCAGTGTTAATATGAAATAAATCACTTAATCGGAAGCGCAATGCAAGCTCTTTGGCAACGATCATTATTAAAGCGACCACTGCAAAACTTCGAGCAATAACCATCGTCCATGAAACACCAGTCACACCGGTTATCGGAAGATTGAATACTCCGTAAATACTAATGACATAGCCTAGTGTACTGATAATATTCATAAAGAGTGAAACATACATAGGTTCCTTTGTTCTTCCATGGCTCCTGAGAATAGCGCTTAGAACAAGTGAAATTGACTCAAGAAATAAAGAAAATCCAACAATCCTTATGAATAGAAGAGCATAGTCATAAACCTCTCCGCTAATGTCAAATAAATTCAATAAACTCTGCCCGAAAATAACTACAATAAGAGATATGAGGACACCAAACCATACATTAATGCTAAATGCAGATCTTGATAATTGTCTTGCTTTATCAAGACGCTGTGCCCCGATCCTTTGTCCAATTAAGATCATCGCACCAATAGAAGAGACATTAAAAACTAAGATAAAAATACTTATTAATTGGTTGGCGACACCTACTCCTGCTGCAGCTAGGTCAGAATAATGTCCAAGCATCAATGTAGCCAGTAACCCCATTGCTATATGTAAGCTAAGCTCTATAAATAAAGGCCATGATATAGAAAAAAGCGATTGATTTTTTAAATTTTCTGTATTTACCAATCCGTCTGACTCCTTTAGTTTAAATTAAACACCTAATAAATCATTCTATAATACTTTACCATTATATGTATAGAAGAGATTATGAAAACATGAGTTTTATCTTTTGGAAGTATCTTTTATCTGGGGGATTTGGTTCGCTTTCAAGTATAATGAACCAAAAACAAAGGGTGAATAAAGGATGAATATAAAAGGGATTAATCATTTGTTATTTTCCGTATCCAATCTGGATCAATCCATTTTATTTTATGAACAAGTGTTCGAAGCGAAATTACTTGTAAAAGGGAGAACAACTGCATATTTTAATTTTAATGGTTTATGGTTAGCATTGAATGAAGAAAAAATGATACCTCGGAGGGACATAGAATATTCATATACCCACATAGCTTTCTCCGTAGAAGAAGCAGATTTCGATGAGTGTATAAATCACTTAAAAAAGTTAAACGTGAATATTCTTCCAGGAAGAATAAGAGATCTAAAAGATCAGCGATCCGTTTATTTTACTGATCCTGATGGACATAAATTTGAGTTCCATACTGGGAATCTTGATGATCGTCTTTCCTATTATAAAGAAGCGAAAACCCATATGAAGTTTTTTTAGTTGATGTGAAAGCAGCTTAAAGTAATCATTATTCTATATTTATTAAGCTTGGATGCCAATGATAATGTATTCACGCAGCATTTAAAAAAAGATAAAATGATTGAAACTTGTTCCTTAATTCTAACTTTTTTGCCGTTACGAATATTACACGTTTCATAGATAAACGTTTGAGGAAAAGAATGATTTTCTTGTTATTAGAAGGTTGTTAATAATTCCAAATGTACATTTTATTTTACCTACGCATCTTTTACATTTGTAAAACCTTTTATAATAGATGGTTTAAGAGAAAGGCATAGCCATTTTGAGAAGAATTTAGTATAGGGAGTTGATGTGAGTGCAATCCATATTGTTAGGTATATTGGCATCTTTTTTCTTTGCGGTGACATTTATACTAAACAGGTCAATGGAACTCTCAGGAGGTAGCTGGCTTTGGAGTGTGTCATTGCGCTATATTTATATGATTCCATTTTTAATGGCAATTGTTTATTTCCGAAAGAATTTATGGCAATTGTTTGTTATTATGCGAGAAAACTTAAAGGCATGGTTTTTTTGGAGCTTTATTGGTTTTGGGATGTTCTATCTGCCTTTATGTTTTGCTGCAGCATATTCTCCAGGGTGGCTTACAGCAGGAACCTGGCAAATTACAATAGTGGCAGGTACTTTATTGACACCATTGTTTTTTGAATTTAAAGAGGGGATTTATTCAAAAAAAGGTATCATACCTAAAAAGCAATTGTTTTTCTCATGCTTTATTTTACTGGGGATTTTATTGATACAGATGGAAAATATGAATCAGTTAACAATAAAGGAATTCTTATTTGGTTTTATCCCAATCCTGATAGCAGCATTTGCTTATCCATTAGGAAACCGTAAAATGATGGAAATTACAAAAGGTCGGTTGGATGCATATCA
The DNA here is from genome assembly GCF_058313585.1 of Bacillus sp. z50. Classification (NCBI taxonomy): domain Bacteria; kingdom Bacillati; phylum Bacillota; class Bacilli; order Caryophanales; family Bacillaceae; genus Bacillus; species Bacillus sp. z50. The sequence goes on along the minus strand of NZ_JBZFQL010000002.1, from coordinate 162,740 downwards.
ACGAGTACTAGGAATGACCATAGCCAGCTTACCTCTTTGGATTATCGTCTCCATTCTGGCGCTGTCTACAGTTGGACCACCAAGCCCTATGCAAAATATTCAAACATTGATAGTTGCTATTTCTTCAGGAGTCATTGCCACCGTTCTATTTTTTAAAGCAACCGATCTCGTTAACCGTGATATGAAAAAGATGGCAGCGGTGGAGGCCACTCAATCCATGGAAATTTTGTTTGCTTTAGCAGGAGAGATGATATTCTTATCTATTTTATTTCCGTCCATCTCGGCTATGATTGGAATATTTATTGTCATGTTTGGATTAGTCTTGCATAGCTTAAGTTCTGTTGAGAAGAAAGAGAATACGATTACTGCAAAAGAAATATAAAAAGGTAGAAATATATAAATAGTAATCCTTCTAAAATGTTAATTCTGCTGAAATTGACATTTTTTCTTTTTTTATCTCCTAGTAAGACTTTATTCTGATTAATTTAACAAAAATTTCAGACATCTTTCTTGCCTAGGAGGATGGAAGCATTGTATTATTGGAAAGGTAGTTTGATAAAACCAACAATTTCTTATAACTTCTAACTTCAATACAGTTTATAACCTCCTCTGTTTAGTACATAAATGATTACTTACTCCGCCTCTGTACTTTCTCTTAAATTTCACAAATTGGACTAGTTAATGAATGACTGAATAGAAATACATCTTTAGGATAATGAATTAAATGCTTAAATATTGGAAGGAGTATTGTGAGAAAATGAACTATACAATTTTTAAAGATTACGAAGAAATGTCCACATCCGCGGCTGAAATAATCATACAAGAAATCAATGAAAAACCAAACCTTTTTATAGGTCTCCCTGCCGAAAATAGTCTAAGGCGAGTATTGGAGATATTAGCGAACCAATATTCATTGGGGTTGGTTGATTTTTCAGAGTGCCGTTTTGCAGTTATGTATGAATGGATGGGCAGAAGCACTTATGATGAAGGCAGCTGCAATCAATTCCTCTATAAAGAATTTTTTTCTAAAGTTAATGTCAAAGCTTCACAATTGGTTTTTTTTAACGGAAAATCTGAGATACCTCATAAGGAATGTAAGAGAATTGACAATGATATTATTAAAAACGGGGGATTAGATTTAGTCCTATTGGGAATTGGCGGAGATTGCAAGATTGGTTTTATTAGTCCCAGTAGTTCTTTTTCTTGTTATTCACATGTTCGCCGCATAGGAGATAAGGATTATTATAATCAGTCTGATACACAGGATCTGCCTGCAGCTTACTTGGTAGGATATAAACATATAATGGGAGCACGGGAAGTTATTGTGTTGGCGAATGGTTTGCATAAAGCGCAAATAATCAGGAAAACGTTAAAGGAGAATTTACATTTACATACACAAAAGAAAGTTTTACACCAAAATACAACTTTCTTATTAGATCAGGAAGCTGGAAGCTTATTAAGGGTTTAAAAAACGTACATGGTATAAAAATCAATATTAAGTAAAATAATCAGTCAGCGTTATTACATACCATTTTCTGAATATTCATTATACTATTTATCGGTTTTGAATCAGTGAAGAGGTCGGATAATCGTTTTTTGTATTAGTGATAAAATACGATTTTGTCTTTCATTTTTGAATCACGCCCATTGTTACACTCAGGTTAATTATAATGTTAACTTGTCAAAATATAACGATTGATAAGTAGTAACCATGAATCATGAATAATTATGTAAATAAGCTAATTAAAAATCAGTGCGAATGTACCTATGATATTTTTATATATATTGTTAAAATATGGGTAACAACTGGTACCGGCTTCAAATTAATCTCAAGTGGAGGAGATAAGATGAAGAGAGAAGTGCAAGTTATACCATATCATATTGATCAACAGCTTGATTCAGTCAATGAGGTGCCAAAGGGCATTGAAATGATTGAAGCCCCTGAAATCTGGAATGTTACGATGGGTGAAGGTGTAACCATTGCAGTGTTGGATACTGGTTGTGATGTGAACCATCCTGATTTGGCAAAGCAAATTATTGGCGGCCGGAATTTTACTACAGACGATGATAGTGACCCTGATAAATTCCAGGATTATAACGGGCATGGTACACATGTGGCGGGAACAATTGCAGCCACGCAAGATAAAAGTGGGGTAGTTGGGGTTGCTCCAGCTGCCAAGCTGCTTATTCTGAAAGTATTGGATAAGGATGGCTTCGGTGAATATGACTGGATTATTAACGGGATTCTTTATGCAATCGAGCAAAAAGCAGATATTATTTCTATGTCTCTAGGGGGAACAGAAGATGTACCTGAGCTGCATGAAGCAATTAAGAAGGCAGTAATGAATAATATTGCAGTTATTTGTGCCGCAGGCAATGATGGAGATGGTAATGAAGAGACGGAAGAGCTTTGCTATCCGGCAGTTTACAACGAAGTCATCAGTGTTGGCGCAATTGATCTCGAACACCGGTCATCCCGATTCTCTAATTCGAATAAGGAGATTGATTTGGTAGCACCTGGTGAGAAAATTCTATCCACTTATTTGAACGGAAAATATGCGACTTTAAGTGGAACATCTATGGCTACGCCTCATGTGGCAGGAGCAATGGCTCTTATTAAGGTTATGACCAATAACAGCTTTGAACGTAACTTAAGTGAGCCGGAAATATATGCACAATTAATAAAGAGAACAATACCGCTTGGGAACTCACCTAAATTAGAGGGAAATGGCTTGCTGTATTTGACAGCCCCTGACTATTTAACAGAGCTGGTTAATAAACTGTCCTTAGATGATGCTATAAATATGTAGATTGTTGACAGTACAAAAGTATTCTTGAATCGTTAAAAAGATTTATGATGCGAATGAGAAGATTTGAAAAGCTTCATTATAACAGTGATAGTAAGATTGGCCGCGTAACCATAAAAAGGACCGCCACACTGAATAGCTAGCTCAGTATGGCAGTCCTTTCGTTTATGTAGGAAATGGATTAGCATTCTTTTTTAATGATGACGATTGATATGGTTTGTGTTGAAGATGCGCCAGCCTCTGTGAGTCAATGCGCCAATAAAGGAAATGAAGAGGAGAGCGCCAGTCCAAATTTCAAATTGTTCAGGAACATAGTTGAAAACGGAAAATGCTAGATTCTCAACTTTAAGGCTAAAAGATAAAATAAGTACAAACAAGCCTATCATTAACAGTTCTTTAAATAAATTAATAAGTTTAATGTTGTTCTGATCCCAGCGAATAAGAAAGAGAGCAATCGCTAGGGCGCCAAATAAATTCCAATCCAATGTCTCCACTCCTTTATTAGTTATTCTTTTAATATATGAAAAATGATTGGTGGGCAGGGCGGATAAAGGGCTTCATTAACGAATGCCAATCATTTAGGGGTACATCGTGAAAATGGATAATTTTGTATTCATTATAAAGGTAGACAAACTTCAGTGGCAATATATATTTTAAGGCAGGAATACGGTTTTAGATGTAGAAATGTTAATGAAGAGGGAATTAAGAATGTCAGGGAGTGGCAATATGGATTATAAGAATTTATACTTTACAGATAGTTTTTTTTCATCTGGCCAAAAAGATATTTATACAAGGGATGAACACATTGTTGGTAAATTAGATTTAAAAAGTGCCTTTACTTCCACAATCGATGTATTAGATTTGAAGGGAAATATTTTGATTAGCGGCAAATTCCCGCTTTTCAGCAACAGGTGGATCGTTACAAATCAAGAGGGGGATGAACTTGGCTTCGTACGTGCAAGATTTAGCTTTTTTGCCAAAAAATACGAGTACACAGCTCATAACCGGGGAGTATTCCGCATTGATTCAGAAACCTTTTCCAAAAGATATGAAATCCTCAGTGAAAAAGGAAAGCAAGTTGGCCGATTTAGAAAAGTCAACTCCATCTTATCAAGTCCTGCCTATGAATTATCTAAAACTTCCAATGAAATCGAAATAGGTGAAATGATAGCTGTTGTCATGGGTGTAAATGCTATTCAAAAAAGGAGTCATTCGGCTGCGAACAGTACCGTATAAACGAGAGATTACTCTTTAAAACTTTAATTGATAGAACTAAAAGAGTAAATAGAGGTGACTTAGCCAGAATGATTGAACGCGATAATAATTGAAGTGCCTCCAATAAGTAATTGAACAATAAAGTTGAAGGCACCATGATAGGTTTTTAATATATCTAATTGGATAATCTTAATAAGTGTTATCATGGTAATAATGGGACAGACAAAATAAGCGAGCTGGGAAAAAGAAAATGTCCAATCCTGAAGTAAGGACTCTGTTAATAAGGGTAAAAGGATAAATAAATTCATAGCTGTGACTCCATATAAGGATTTTATCGTTATCATCCTTAACCTCCGTTAAAAATTTTCATAATCCATATTAGTATATGATTGAATTTACAAAAAAGTAGTAGAAATTAAGAGTAACAATTTTTAATCAAACAAATGCTATGAGACTAAAATGAACTCTGTAAGCGAGATTATATGGGTTCATTCTAGTTTTTTTTATGTTCTTCTAAGTGACCAACGATTCGTTCCAGAATACTAACCCTTCATGACTTTTCTTTTTTAAAGGCTGTTTTCGTGATGGTTATACCAAATGGGGGTTGATATATTAAGCTTAAAGAGGGAATAACGATATTTTTTATAGTAGACTGAAGATCCGTTAGCATATTTAAGTTGTTGCAACTTAATATTTGATAACTGCCTCAATTGGTTTCGCTGGCTTAAATTAGGAAAGAGTTTAGGTGTGGAAAACACGTATAGACACAACTACATACAAGCTCAAAAATGTCAAAGATCCCCAATATCTTTTATACATTGAATCCCCCATCTAATTAAAATACTACAAGTATTTATATCACATTTCTCTTTGTATTTATTGGATTTTTTCACTTTATTTTCCTCTAATTTGGGTTTTCGCACTCAACCTTTGACTACTAACAACAAACTATACGAAAAGCCTTTATAAAGGGTAAAATCCTTTGTAGCTTTTCTGTCATACGAATTAATAAGATGACCTATTAAATACTTTAGAAAGGAAGAGTTAATATTTTACGATTATTGAAGTGTCTGATAAAATTTATGTAGCCAGACGACTATAATAGGAGGGATAGAATGGATACAACCTTGGATAAAGCTGCCATGATCAAAGAATATATCGTGGAAAATCGCCAGTCCTTTAGCGATATGTTATTATCTGAAGCAGTAAATGTCAGGCGGAAAATAGAAGAAATCTTACTGATTGGCAATATTGATTTGATAAATAACGCCCATAAACTGGTTATATACGTTCTTGACCAGGAGAAGAAAGAAGTTATTGATTTTGCTAAGCAAGAAGGCATAGCTTGGGCTACTCATTCCCTTACTTTGAATTTTAAATTGGAATGGGTACAGGCAATAAGAAGAACGATGTGGGCATTTATCAATCAATTTGTTCAACAATCAGAAGAATCTTTTAATATGGAAGATTTTTTTATTATGGAAAAACAAATTAACAATCAAATTGATAGTTTCTTGAATACTTTCTTTATCAGCTATTCGAATTATAAAGATATATTAATTGAAAAGCAGACTAAAATGGTTGAAAATTTATCCGTCCCGATTATACCGATCACACCGACGATTTGTATCTTACCACTAATCGGTGTATGGGATGATAATAGGTCCAAAATTATAGAAAAGAAAGCGTTACAAGCAGTTGGAGAACACCATATCCAAACCTTAATTATTGATTTATCCGGTATAGCTGAGATGGATCCTGATGTTATTGATCAATTAATGAAGTTAATTGAGGGTACTTCAATGATGGGGTGTGAATCCATTATCACAGGACTTCGCCCCGATATTGTACAGCAAATTATCCATATGGGGATTAATTTTGAAAACAAAGCTACTACAATGGGCAGTCTTCAACAAGCTATCAAAAGATTTCTTTAAAACTTTTAAGTAAAAGAAAAGTAGGCCCTGAAAATTCAGGACCTACTTTTTTTGAAATAGCTGGTTAAATAAATAATAATAAACTAATTGCCATTAACGCCATCCCTGCTATCAACCCATAAATGGCATGGTGACCTTCATCATACTTTTTAGCTGCAGGTAATAATTCATCCAACGAAATGAATACCATAATCCCTGCAACCGCCGAAAAGATAATTCCAAACAACATATCAGTTAAGAATGGCATTAACAGTAAGTAAGCTACTAGAGCACCGACTGGCTCTGCCAATCCGGAGAGAAATGAAAGTTTAAAGGCTTTTCGTTTGTCCCCGGTCGCAAAATAGATAGGCACGGCAACCGCTATCCCCTCGGGAATATTGTGAATAGCGATGGCGACTGCAATAGCAATTCCTAAGCCAGGATCCTGTATTGCTGATGTAAATGTAGCGATACCTTCCGGGAAATTGTGAATACCAATTGCCAAAGCGGTAAACACACCCATTTTCATAAGCTCATCACTATGAATTTCACTTCGCGGCTTATTCATGTCCTCCACTTTTTTTGGTTCATGAGGATTCCCTTGCTTTGGGATAAAACGGTCAATTAAGGCGATAAGTAAGATACCGCCAAAAAAACCAACCACAGTCATTGTATAGCCCTTTTCATAGCCTAAAGCACTGACAAGAGAATCTTTTGCCTTAACAAAAATTTCAACCATTGAAACATAAATCATGACGCCGGCAGAAAAGCCAAGGGAAACGGATAAAAATACTTTATTGGTACGAGATGTTAACAGAGCAATCAAGCTCCCGATTCCTGTTGCTAAACCAGCCATGAGTGTTAATGCAAAGGCAAATAAAATAGTTTGATCCATTATGAAAACCTCTCTAACCTTATAACTTAAACATAGTGTACCTTTTTGAATCAAGTAAAATCAAAATATAACTCTATAGATTATAATTCTATACTCTAATTAATATGTTCGTCAAAAGTATATTGTTCATAAAAAATTGAATCTTTAAAATAAATTAGGTATTATAAATTATTACTTCTATTTTGAAAAATATGGAGGATGAAACATTTGGATACTTCTAAAATTACATTAGCTAGTTATTCCGACGAATATATAGAAGGTATAAGAGATTATAAGCTACCCCCTGAACAATATCTATTTACATCATATCCGCTCGAAGCATTAGAACAAGTATATCAGGGTTGTGATAAGTTTCCAGTGTTGATTCTTAATAACGGAAAGGCAGTCGGCTTTTTCTGTTTATACAGTGGCAAAAGGGTGGCTGAAGTGACGACAAACCATAGAGCACTGTTATTAACCAGTTTTTCAGTTAATTATAAATACCAAAAGAGAGGGTTTGCCAAACAAGCATTATACTCGATCTCCAACTTTATCAAAAATCATTTTGAGGAAATTGATGAAGTTGTTCTGCTAGTGAATATGAAAAATATCCCTGCTCAATCCTTATACATAAACTGCGGCTTTAAGGATATGGGGGAGAGGAGGATGGGGAAAAGAGGAGAACAAATGGTTTTGCATTTGAAGATTTAAAGGGGATAAGAAATGGAGGAGTTTAAATGGATTTTGTAGAATTAGAAACTAAGCGTTTACAATTAGTAAGATTAAATACCTCTCATCTAAACCAGTATTTTACGATCATGTCTAAACAAGAAGTAATGGAGTATTATGGGATGGAGCCTTTGACCAAAAAGGAAGATGCTGCTTTAATTTTTGCAACTCTGGATAGAGGGCTGGCACTTGGGCAATCCATAAGGTGGGGTATTACTTTAAAGGAATCTGGTCAGTTAATTGGTACAGTTGGCTTAAATAATCTTAGTTTAAAAAGCAAACGTGCCGAGATTGGGTATGAGATTCATCCGGATTTTTGGCGGTTAGGATATGCAACAGAAGCTATTATATCAGTAGTAAACTATTCCTTTCATCAACTTGATTTATTCCGGATAGGGGCTATTACGTATCCGGCTAATACTTCATCTAATCATTTGTTGCTGAAAATGGGTTTTACATTAGAAGGGACACTTCGAGGATATTTATATCAGAGAAATCAATCACATGATGCCTATGTATTTTCAATTACGAAACCGGAATGGAAACACTGATAAATACTCCGCTGTATTATTTTTCGGCGGTTGGACGTATACAGACATTAATAAAGAAAATAACGGAACTTATTGAAAAAGTCCCGTTATACTTCTAAGTTAATATCCTTATAACCCAAACATGATTTGTGTTATTTTCCGTTTCCTTTTTCGCCTGGATTTTATTGTATCAAGTGCAATCGGCTTAGAAATAGCGGGAGGTTTTTTTGTTCCGCTTAATTGGGTCTCAAGATGATCCATTCGAGTTGTTAGTTCATTTACGATGGACAGTAAATCCTCAAGTTCATTTCGATGTTGGAGTAGCTGGATGGACACAACACCATCCGCTTTTTTATACAGTTTTAATTCAAGTTCATTAACTTTTAGTTTTAGTTTCTCTACCTCTTCGTTATTTGGATGAGAGAGCATTTGAACGGATTGAATTTGATCTTGATTATGATAGTGTTCCAATTGGCTGAATTCTTCCTTTGTAAAGATAAAGTGCCCTTTAGAATTTCTGGCAGGTTCAATAGATAGGTGTTTAACCCAACGTTTAACTGTACTCGATGAAACTCCTAAGATTTTAGCTACTTCGTTTGTATTCATTTTTAATACCACCTTTAGATTTTACTTCTTGCGTCGAAAACTCCACCATTTCTTTTCTGCTGGAACCATATCCTTTTCCTTTAAAGTCTGTTTATCTTGCTTATTTTTTTCTGTTTTGACTTTTCCCTTTTCCTTTGTTTTATTCTTTTTAACGTCTTTAAATTTCACTGTTTTTGGTTTTTCTAATTCTTTTGTAGGTGCCGCATCTCGGAAGCTCATGACCATTTGTTTAAAAGCTTCCTCTCGTTGACGGATGTCATTTCGATACTGGTCTAATTCATTATTCATCGTTTCGAAATACTGCTCGCGATCCTGATACATGGCCTCTGTTACACTTTTAATTTCTTGTTGTGTTTCAGTTACGGACGCAGAGAGGTCTGCAAGTAAGTCACGATAACCATCTGCGGCCGCTTCGGATATCCGTTTGGAAAACGATTCAAAGGCTCCCTCTGAAGACCTCGCAATGGTGGTCGTTAGTGCTCCGAATGTTTCGGATGTACGCTCTGATGCTTTTGAAACATTTAGAGAAAGTTTTCGTAACTCTCCGTTTGTTTTTATATTGGATCGTTGAATCGTTTTCGATAGGCCTTTAATCGTATCAATTGAACCTTGTGAAATTTCTTTTTTTACCTCTTCAATCATAAGGTTCCGATTATTTCGTAACTCTGCTGACATTTCTTTCATTAAATTATTCTTATAATCATCCATGGCTACCAAGAAATCCTCCATCCTTGGTTCAGCTGGTTTTTCTACAACAGCCAAAGAGGTTCCGGAATCTTCAGAAGGGGGTTCTGAAACAGGCTGTTTTTCTTGAGTTAAATGTTTTTGTAGCATGTCCTTAATAATTTCCTTACTAAGATTTTTATCACGCATTTCCTTTATTCTTTTTAAAATTGAAATTTCAACTTCAGTATAAAAACGGGCTCCCTGTTTAGAACGCGGAATAATTAATACGCCATTTAAGTCCTTTTCCCATTGGCGGATTGTTCCTGCAGGTACATTTATTCTCCGTGAAACTTCTTTAATGGAATATGCTCGTAAGATTTGATTATCTTTCATAATTAACAATCCTTTCCCTTTGTCGTTTAGGTATATTTGTATCTTTCTAATACATGTATTCTTCACAGGCAATATACTTTTCCTGCTGCATGACAAAAGCTATCAAAACAAGTTGTATTTCTTCAGAGTCCTTGTTTTTATGTTCATTTCGGGAGGTTTACCTATCTAAAAACAGAGAATGCTGGGAAGGATTCATAATACGGACGAGGCATGGCAATTATATGCACGATAAAGGGGGAAACAGGATAGGTTGAAATATTTTGCGGTAGAAAAAAGTGAAGTTTGTAGCTTAACAGTAAAAAGGTGTAGGACAAAAAAAGCAAATAAAAAAACCCTCAGCAAGTACCTGAGGGCCAAACATTAAGAATGTTCTTTTACAAAGTTATAAACAGAATATCCTAGCATTGCCATTCCGATAAAGAAGACAAACCCGCCTAACAAAACTCCGTTGGAAATACTCTCAAGAACGGTTGTGTTGGAGTATACCTCAATACCATTTGGCTGTATGCTTCCGGAAACTTTAAAATGTCCTATAACAGCAAAAATAATGGAAAGTATAAATAACCCGTATGTTTTTAATTTCATTTGAACCCCACCCTTTGTAGGAATAGTAAAAAAATTTAAATTGTTACAATTATCGTAACAGATTGTGTATATTTTGTGAACAAATAATGCTTAATTATTTTTTTGTTAAGATATCCTTAATTACGCAGGGCTGATTTCCAGGAATTCATTGTTTGTTGAGCATAAAATTTACGGAAGTAAAAAGGTGAAAAATGAATCATTTAGATTTTGTTATTAGCAATCGGTGCAGTGATGTATTTAGTTTGCGAAAGTAAAACCCAAAGGATCTTATATAGTAGCGAAAGTTGGCGTTGCTAATTTAGAGGGGATACTTTCTTTGAAAAGGTATCCAAATTAATGAAATCAAAAAAGATGTTCATGAGAAAAGGCCAGAGGGCATTTGGCCTCTGACCTGTTTTTTTTCATGGGCTTTCAATTTATGCTAAGATGATTTACTGTCTTTCCAATTTGATAGTAGTAGTTGTTCCCATAGCTGATGCTTCATAGGAAATCACACCATCTTTATAAGTGAAATCTTTAGTGTCAGCACCAGATGCTAACAAGGCACTGTCAGTTTTTTCTTTATCATTTTTAGATGTCCATTCATATTCATTAGTGGATTTAGTTGGCGCTTCATATGTGCCAGACCAGTACAATGATTTTGTTTCCCCTTTATCACTGATCCAGTTGATTTCAATTGTGCCATCTGCAATAGTGGCTTCCTGCCAAGCTTCATCAGAATTGCTATTAATTTGAACCCATGTACCTGAAAGATCTAGTGGTTTAGCAGGTGTATATCCCTCCTGTTTACTACTAGATGAACCGCCACATGCAACTAACCCCGTGCACATTACAAGTGCAAGTATTATGAAAAAAAATTTCTTCATGTTTTTTTTCCTTTCTCACGTAAGATACCTATTTTTGTAATTACATTTTAATGAACATCAGGGAAGAAAGAAATAGTTTTATGCCTTTTGGTAATAAGTTACATTTTCTTGATGACTGCGCTAAGGCAAAGAGAATTCGAATACTTACGGATTAGGCCAAAGAAACTTCCGAATGTCCCTATTGCCAGAATGAATGTATAAATAAAACACAGGAAATGTTTAAATTTATCAGTTAACCACCATAACATTCCGCATTATCTAATAATATGACTGGAGGGGAATAGCTCTATTTGATTGATGAACCTCAGGAAATATAGATAGGATGCAATTATAAGAAGTTAATTGCAATCTTTATTTTTGTATAAATTCATCCTTAAATGAGGCTCTTTTGTTGATAAGCGGCATTAAACGTACTATAGAAAGAGGAATTACACAGTATTTGTTGAAATATAAAGAAGTAATCAGGCAATATATATATTGTTTTTTAGAGTAATGTCTACAGTGGAAGCTACATGAGTATGAATCAAGGGGAGATATTCAATGGAATTAGCCGCTCCATTCGCGATGGGGAATACAGCAAATATATATCTTTGGGATAATAAGATTATCAAAGTATTTAAAGAGTATTTACCAGCGACGGAAGCAAGGTATGAAGCTAATAAGCAAAAGCTAGTTTTCTCTTTGGGACTTTCTGTTCCAGAAATAGTGGATGTGACAGTAATAGATGGAAAACAAGCAATCATAATGGAGTACATTAAGGGCAGAACATTTGGCAGTATCGTATCTGAAAACATGAGTAAAGCTGAATATTACATGAGTATGTCGATTGATATACAACAGGAAATACATTCGGTTATTGCTGATTCTCTTGAATTCATGACAGATAAATTAATACGCCAAATTGAACAGGCAGCAGTTTTAAAAAGAAAACATAAGGATATTTTGATACAAAAAATGAATGAAATGTCATATGATAAGCGACTTTGCCATGGTGATTTCCATTTATTTAATTTAATCGATTCAGACAATAAAGTAACGATTATTGATTGGGTAGATAGCAGCGTAGGAGATATTCGTGCTGATGTATGTCGGACGTATCTTTTGTATTCAGAAGTTTCAATGGAGTTGGCCGAAATGTATTTGCATCTGTATTGCGTGAGAAGCGGGTTATCAGAAAAGGAGGTTTTGCAGTGGATCCCAATTATTGCTGGAGCAAGATTAGCAGAGCATGTTTCCAAGGGAAAATCTAAACATCTACTGGAAATTGTTCATCAGCAATGTCCGCTATAGGAAGAGATTTATTAAGCTAACCATATGCGTTAGATGGATTTTAATTTACATAATATAATTATGGTTTTGTACTTATATAAAAGTAGACCGTTTAAAAATATAAAAAACTCATCTTAGAGGGTAAGAGAATGGAGGAACCAGTCGATGAGAAACTTTTTTATGGGGATGTTAATTTTCGTTTTACTTCTGATTACAGGTTGTTCAAATAATACAGGTAAAGAAAATGAAGCTAATGCTAATGAATTTCCTCCACATATGAAGGGAGAAGTAATAATTAATGGGATAGAGTATCAGCTGGAAAAAGGAAATTATAAATGGAAAAGGATTAACGGAGAAGAAGAAGAAATGGTGGAAACAGATCACGCCTCTCCTTATCGGATGGCGGACAGCATAGAATCAATTAAGGTTAAATCTAATCAAAAAGCCACTATCCAAATTGACGATAACCCAGATATTAAAATTTATTTATGGAATGAAAAGGGCAGAGGACAAGAAATCGAACATAAAAATAAACAGTTTTATATTCCTGCAAGTAAAGGCCGTTATATATATGAAGTATTAGCTGAATGGAATGATGGAACGATATCTTATACATTTGTGTTAGAAATTGACTAGCATTAAGGTGATCCCAAGAAGTTAGACATGGTTTTCATTAGGCAACTTGGGTAAAATGTGTTAGGTATTACACCGGATTTAATTTTAAATTCGCCTTCATTCGTTTCGTGTTGTAATAGGTTATGATTTTTCTAATTCGATTTTAAAATGCTCTACACATTCAAATTTCTTTCCAATAAAGTAATTCGAGCATTGAACCTTCTTATAATTCACTTTTTGCCCACGGTTCGCTAACTCATCCCGTATACGGCGGTAGCAATAACGTCCAAGCCCTTCATGTTCCTCATAAATCGCTTGAATTTCAGTCTTTAAATCGAAATCTGGGTATGGACGCTCCATCTTCCTTACTAAATTGTAATATGTACCACGTGGGGTGTGTGAAACTGCCACTAGTGCTTTTACCGGGTATTTATACCTTAATTCATAGATGACTTTTACTTTTGTTTGTCGAACTTAAGTGGTACTTTAACCTCATGTATATTTCCTAACATTTCTCTGGAGGATATAGGTACTTTAAACCACCCTCTATCGTTCTCTCTCTAAATTAAACAATATAAATTGATGTAATAATCCTAAAGCGCTTATTAATATATAGGAATATGCGCCTTTACAGGTGTTGATTCTTATACTAAAATATATATTATTTTAATATAGTTTAATACAGGAGATGTGGAAGTTTTTGATTAAATTAGATAATGAAAAGCAAAAATTATACAATAGAAATCTAAATGTTGACATTATTAGAACTATTGCTGTTTTTGCTGTACTCTCAGTTCATTTTTTCTTGAATAATGGTTTTTATTCAGAAAATATTCAGGGAAGAGATATGTTAATTGCTACAATAATGAGAAGCTCTTTTATGATATGTGTACCATTATTTATAATTTTAACAGGCTATCTAATGTGTTATAAGAAATTATCTAAAAGTTATTATTTTGGTATTATAAAAACACTTTCTATTTATGTACTAGCTACAATATGTATATTAATATATCAAGGTATTTTTTTGAAAAGTGAAATTAGTATAAATCAAGGTATTTTTAACATTTTGTCTTTTAAGCAATATTCTTGGTATGTAGAAATGTATATAGGACTTTTTATGCTAATACCTTTCTTAAATTTGATATATAATAATCTTTCAGAAAAAAAACATAAATTATACTTAATTATTACATTATTGATATTGGTTACTATACCAACAATGACAAATATATATGATTTTTTTACAATGAATTGGATTGATAAGCCTAGTATTTCTAATGATTATCAAAAAATATTACCGTTTTGGTGGTCTGGCTTTTACCCATTAGTTTATTACTTTATTGGTGCTTATATTAGAGAATATAAAGACTCAATAAAGTTATCACTCAGAAAGAATTTCTTTGCAATAATTATTTGTATGATAGTATTTGGTCTGTTTTCATATTGGAGATCATATGATTCCAATTTTATATGGGGTATATGGAGTTCATGGGGAAGCGTAGGGAACGTTATTAACTCTGTTTTGGTGTTTATATTTTTTATCAGAATAAATACTAAATCAGTTAATTTAGTTGTAAGAAAAATTTTTAAAGTAATAGCTGATTTGTCTTTTGGAATTTATATAGTCTCATGGATTTTTGACAAACATTTTTATGCGATTCTTAATGCTAATATCGAAAATGTAGGTGACAAAACTCCATATTATTTCATTATAGTACCAGTTGTATTTTGTTGCTCTCTTATTTTATCTTATATTATTAATGTTATCTATAACGTTATTGCAAAAATTGGTAGTAAAATATCTGGAGTAATAAATTTTTGAGGAGCTTATTTAGCTCCTCTTATTTTTTGAATGCACCAGACTTTAATTCTTTAATATAACATGTATTTTAAACTTAAAAACAAGGATGTATAAAAAATGAAACAGTGAAACACTTGAATCTCTTGTAAATACTGAGTGTAACAGATGTAACGCTTATTTTATTATTAAGTAAGATGTTATTTAAAATATGGATACCTCAAATTATTGTATGGGGGATTTAACTTGATATACAGCGGAGATGATAAGATTATTCCTGATTTTCTTGAGCCCATGTCAAAAAATCAGAATATTAAATTGAACTTACTGCTGAGTTAGATGAGCCATTGATTGGTTCGATAGCAGCTCAGTAATTGTCGCGGATGAAGTATTAGCTGAATGGAATGATGGAACGATATCTTATACATTTGTGTTAGATATTGAGTAGCATTAATAAGATTAATTAAAGGGTTTCTTTACTGAGTGAATCGCTCCCTGATATTAAATTTAAAATCTCTATTCCTTCATTATCTTAACCATTAAATGTATAATATATGAGGTATAATAGTAAAGTTGCTTCATTTATACATAGAAACTTGGAGAAACTTAGGGATTGTAACAAAAAGTATTGAAGTAAAAGCTTATTCGTATTACTATTTTTAAGTAGATATATAGTGGAAAGAGAGTGTTCATAATGGGACGTAAATGGAATAACATTAAAGAGAAAAAGGCTTCTAAGGATGCTAATACCAGTCGTATTTATGCCAAATTTGGACGTGAAATATACGTAGCTGCAAAACAGGGTGAACCAAGCCCCGAATCTAACCAAGCATTAAAAATGGTACTTGAACGTGCAAAAACATACAGTGTACCAAAAGCAATTATTGATCGTGCGATTGAGAAAGCTAAAGGCGGAGCAGAAGAAAACTATGATGAGCTTCGTTATGAAGGTTTTGGGCCAAATGGTTCCATGGTGATTGTGGATGCATTAACGAATAATGTTAATCGTACAGCTTCAGAAGTCCGTGCAGCGTTTGGTAAGAATGGCGGGAATATGGGTGTCAGCGGATCTGTTGCCTATATGTTTGATGCTACAGCAGTTTTTGGTATTGAAGGGAAAACATCTGATGAAGTGCTTGAATTGCTAATGGAAGCAGATATAGATGTTCGTGATATCCTGGAAGAAGATGAGGCGGTTATCATCTATGCAGAACCGCATCAATTCCATGCTGTTCAAGAAGCATTGAAAAATGTGGGAATTACAGAATTCACTGTGGCAGAGCTTACCATGCTTGCTCAAAATGATGTAACATTGGATCCAGATGCACAGGCGCAATTTGAAAAAATGATTGATGCAATTGAAGATTTAGAGGATGTTCAGCAAGTTTATCATAATGTTGATCTTGGTGAATAATTTTATTTAATGTCTCTCCGGGGTATTCCTTTGGAGAGACTTTTTGTTTAAAGAAGGGGGATACAAGGTAATAAAATGTTAAAACATTTATTACTGGAGGTTTATCATATGCCCTACAAATCTGTTAGTGAACTCCCAGATTCCGTAAAGGACTCGTTACCGCATCATGCTCAGGAAATATTTAAAGAAGCCTTTAATTCGGCAAGAGAAGAATATGATGAAGAAGAAACAGCTTTTAAAGTAGCCTGGAGTGCGGTGAAAAATAAATACAAGAAAAACGATGATGGCGAATGGGTAGAAAAAGAATAGGCTAATTTAAGAGGAATACTCCTTTCGATTATGGAGTATTCCTTGTTTTTTCATAAAGAATTTTTAAATCATAAAATTTAGGGTGATTTAATAAATGAAGATTATCTGATAAGAGAATTTCTTTTAGGGCATCTTCCTTTGAAATGGGGTAGCCAATGCTTTCTTGTTCAATCCATTGCCTTTGTTCAATAATCAGATAGCTGCCATCTTCCAAGCATGATATTCCTTTATGATAGGATAAGCCATCATTTAGTTGCTCCCAGTAATCTCGTTCAGTTTCTCCTTGAATGGATGCAAATAGTATATGTAATGGGTCATTTCCAAATACTTTAGCCATCTGACAATCTCCTTACATAACCGATTTAAGAATATGATGTCCGAATGATATTCAGCTATACGGCTAATTCCTAATTGTATAAATTTAGATAAATCCTCAAATAATGAAATCATAATTCAGAAGAAAAAATAAAAAATCGGCAAGCAATAGTAGCTTACCGATTTTGATTGATAAAGATATGCTTATAGGCTTCTTGCACCTAAGTATTTTGGTTTCCAATAGGATGATGTCATATCAGCCTGTACAACACCGCTGGAGCCAGCGTGGATGAATTTATTGTTTCCAACATAGATTCCCATATGAGAAGCACCGGAAGTATATGTTTCAAAGAATACAAAGTCACCTACAGAAGGTGTGTTTACTTTCTTCATAGTAGAGAAGTAAGTTGCTGTGTTAGTACGTGTAAAGCTTGGGCGTTCTTGTTTAACGATATAGTAAATGAACCCGCTGCAATCGAATCCTGATGGTGTTGTTCCACCCCATTTATAAGGAGTGCCAATTAAACTTTTTGCCGTAGCAACCATGCGCTCAGCTTCTGATTTTGTAACCGTACTGCCTGAAGTGGTACCAGTTGAAGTAGTTGATTTGCTTACAACCAATACTTGTCCAACATAAATGGTGTCGCTTTTTAAATTATTCCAAGATTTTAAGTTTGCAACAGTTGTATTATAGGTATTTGCAATTTTCCATAAAGAATCACCGGATTTTACTGTATATTTCTTTGTAGAAGTGCTTGCAGTCGTATTTTCACCAATATTAAGTGTTTGACCTATGTAAATAGTATCAGACGTTAGGTTGTTTTCCTTTTTGATTGCAGACACAGTAGTATTATATTTAACTGCTAATTTCCATAAAGAATCACCTTTAGAAACTGTGACGGTAGCAGCAGAAGCAGCACCAGCAAAAATAGAAGACGCCAGGACAGCGGTAGCAGTAATAGATAAAACTTTATTCTTCATGTTGACCCCCACTAAACTTAGTAAAATTTTAAAGTACTAGCCTAGTGTAGTAGATTCGACAAAAAATTACTAGGTATGTTTCCTAAATGTAACAAAACAGAAAGTTTATTGTAATAAAAGTGAGTTTTCTGTGTTTTGGATAAGTTTACTTAATTGTAAAATTTTTATATTCAGTAGCGACCTGAGTGTTAACCTCTACATGGTTTATTCGACTATATTTTGGGCCTATTCTAATTTTGCCAAGAAAATGATCCAATGCTTCTTCTGTTCCTTGTGCAACAATTTCTACATCACCATTTACTAAATTACGCACCCACCCATGTATATCATAATCTTTTGCTGTAAGCAGAGTAAAATAGCGAAATCCTACACCTTGAACAATCCCAGAGACAATTATGTGATATTGCTTCATTATTTATCCTCCTATTCTGATATATAGATAGAATCCCAATATCTTTAATCCCAAGCATCTCAAATATTTAGAATTTACATGAGTGTACAAGACTAGGTGCTTCAGCACTACTTGTTTTAAGAATTCATATTTCTATATTTTAATGGTACTTATTTTTTATTTAACTATCAACAATAGGATGACGTACTAACCAAAGCTCTAATGGAATTCCTTATATGGTAGAATATAGTAAATAAAATTTATAGGGAGTAGGAGAGTGTCGTGTTGAAATACATATATTTAGTTCGACATTGTGAGGCTACCGGACAGGGTTCTGAATGTGATTTAACAGAAAAAGGGAAAATACAGGCGAGGGAACTAGCTGATTTTTTTAACTCTATTTCAATAGAGCGTATAGTCTGCAGTCCATATAAAAGGGCAATTGAGTCTTCTGAAGCAATTGCTGAAGAAAAGAATATACAGCTCGAATATGATGATCGTTTAAAGGAACGGATCTTATCTGGACATGATTTACCTGATTGGAAAAATAGATTATACCAATCGTTTTTGGAACGTGATGTTAAATTAGCCGGAGGAGAATCCAGCAATGAGGCTGCTAAAAGAGGTTTTACTGTAATAAAGGAGGCATTGGATAGCGAGAATCTCAATATATTAATCGTAACACATGGTAACTTACTGACTTTAATCCTAAATCATCTGGATGAATCCTTTGGTTACGAAACTTGGTTGGGTCTGACTAATCCGGATGTGTATTGTTTAAAGATAGATGAGGATCAAAGCAATATCACAAGGGTGTGGAAGTAAGTCACTGATGACATCTCCGTTTTTGATTAGCAAGGTGAATAGGAGAGAATAAAATTTAGATTTCATGTCTTAGCATACATATTAATGGTTACTTTCCATGACTCGTTTAAATTTGTCGGAGGTTTATAAAATGAAAAAAAGAATCATTTTAACAGGTGGGGGATCAACTGGGCATGTTGCTGTCAATTTGGCGCTCATTCCCTATTTGATTGAAAGGGATTGGGAGATTTACTATATAGGATCTAAAGAGGGAATTGAAGTCTCTTTGATAAAGGAGTTTGATCGTGTCACTTATTTTCCAATATCCACAGGTAAACTTCGCAGATATATGGATATAAAAAATGTAAAAGACCCTTTTAATATTTTGAAAGGCTTTATGCAATCAAGAAAGATTATTAAGCGATTACAGCCGTCCATAATCTTTTCAAAAGGTGGCTTTGTTTCCGTTCCTGTCATTCTTGCTGCGGCGAGTAGAAAAGTACCGATCATTTCGCATGAGTCAGACATTACACCAGGGTTGGCCAATAAGCTATCATTGCCTTTTGTTCAAAAAATTTGTTATACCTTTCCGGAGGCTAAAAATCATATTCCTGCAGAAAAGTCTTTTTTCTTAGGGCCCATCGTAAGAGATGAACTGCGTCAGGGTGACCCATCGATTGGAATGAAAATATGCCAATTTAATACAAGGAAACCTGGATTATTGATCATGGGAGGCAGTCAGGGTTCTGAAGCAGTGAATAAGGCTGTGCGTAAGGACTTGGATCGATTGCTCAAAACCTTTAATGTCATTCATTTATGCGGAAAAGGAAAGGTAGATTCCACCCTACATCGTGATGGATATGCTCAGTTTGAATATATTAACCAAGGCTTGGCAGATATATTGGCTATGACAGCTGTGGCTGTTTCAAGGGCCGGTTCAAATTCTATTTTTGAATTTTTAAGTTTAAAAATTCCAATGGTCTTAATCCCGTTATCAAGGAAAGCCAGCAGAGGCGATCAAATCATGAATGCTGAATCATTTAAAAAGCAGGGTTTTGCCTATGTTATTGAAGAGGATGAGCTTTCGTTAAACACGTTAGCTGATAAGGTAGAAACTATATTTAAAAACAAACAGATGATTATCGATAAAATGAACAATTTTGAGGAAGAAGATGGACTGGAACGCTTGTATGAATTGATTGATACCTATAAAATTTAATGTTGAAATGATAAGTATTATTCTATATACGAAAAAAGCATTAAAACAGAACACTAAACAGGATTTGTAGCCAAAAAGTAGGAGTGTCGGAGCAATGAATCTTAAATGTTATACCCAATATGATGGACTTGGGTTAGCGAAGCTTGTAAAGGAAAAACAAGTATCCGCAATAGAATTAATAGAGGACGCATTTGAACAAATAAATGAACTAAATCCTAAAACAAATGCAGTTGTTCGAACTAGATTCGAAAAGGCAATGATGGAAACTGGAAAGTCTGAATCTATATACGGACCTTTTGCAGGAGTACCTATCTTATTAAAAGACTTATCACAATCTATTAAAGGCGAACCGATTACAGCGGGTTCAAAATTACATGTAAATCGGATTGCTAAACGGGATTCTAATTTTGTGAAAAAAATTCGTGAGGCAGGATTTGTCATTATTGGACAGACGAGTTCTCCGGAGTTTGGTCTGAAAAATATTACTGAGCCAGCTGTATATGGAGCGACACGTAATCCATGGAACCTGCAGCATTCATCGGGTGGATCAAGCGGCGGAGCATCAGCCAGTATAACTTCAGGTATGGTCCCAATTAGCGGTGCCAGTGATGGCGGCGGCTCTATTCGTATACCGGCATCATTCACTGGATTAGTAGGCTTGAAGCCAACAAGGGGAAGGACACCCGTTGGTCCAGGTGTGGGCCGCCAATGGCATGGAGCTGCGGTAGATTTTGCCTTAACCAAAACGGTTCGTGATAGTGCAGCTATGCTGGATGCCTTGCAAATCATTCAGCCGGATACTGCCTTTCAGGTACCTTTATATAATGGGAGCTATTTGAAGGAGCTTTCGAATCCATTGAAAGAAAGGTTTAAAATTGCTTTTTCCACAAAGTCTCCGGTGGGAACACCCGTTAGTGAAGAAGCTGTAGAAGCGGTACATAAGACAGTCAAATGGCTGGAACAGGCAGGGTTCACCGTTGAAGAATGTGATAATGGGGTAGATGGAATCCGCCTTATGGAAAATTACTATATTATGAATAGCGGAGAAATGGCAGCAGATATACTGTCCATTGAGGAAGCCATTGGACGGCCGATTACCGTTAATGATATAGAGATAGTCACATGGGTACTCAGAACTGCCGGGCAGAATGTATCAGCTGTTCAATTTACACGCAGTTTAGCTGAATGGGATACGGCAGCTGCACAAATGGCCAGGTTCAATGAGGATTATGATTTGTATTTGACGCCGGCAACAGCTTTCTCAGCTCCAAAGGTGGGCGAATTGACGCATACGGATGAACAGAGCTTGCAGTTATTGAAAGTAAATGAACTAAAACCCTCTGAACAGTTAGCAATGGTCTATGAAATGTTTAAACCAAGTTTAACGTATACGCCTTTTACACAGTTGGCGAACATCATCGGACAGCCTGCGATTAGCTTGCCTGTTCATATGACAGATTCTGGCTTACCCCTTGGAGTGCAATTGATGGCTCCAAAGGGAAGGGAAGATTGGCTTCTTAAAATAGGAGCGTTGTTAGAGCAATCCGATATATGGGTTGGACAGAAAGGGAATCCATATATTGGATGGTGATAAAAGTGATAGATCGACTAGAAGATGCGTGTAATTCAGTTGGTCAATTAGAACAGTCATTTCACTTGTTTAAATTTATGTGAATTCCTATATATCAAAAATATCTTCCGTTTACATTTTCAACATGATATATTAATAGTACGAAAATTTAAAACAATCATAAGTGCTCACTTTTGTGAGGTAAAAGGGAATCCAGTGTAAATCTGGAACAGCCCCCGCTACTGTAAGAGCTGATGAAATCACGTGACCACCTTTAAAAGAGGGAAGGTGTGAGAGTAAAGTGAAGCTCAGAGTCAGGAAACCTGCTTATGAATGTGTATTGCTTACTTTTCGGTGGGAAAAGGGATGGCGAACGTAGAGATGATTGTGTCTTTGCGCTGATTTTGACAGCGTTTTTTTGTCTGTGCATGAATCAAGCCTGTTTTCCTTAATCGGGAAGACAGGCTTTTTTATGTTTAATATTTCAGCGTAAATTCGCTAAATATAAATAAATTTTGAAAAAGGGAGAATAGTGAGATGAAAAAGATTGCAAGCTTATCACTTTTGGTGTTCTTATCCGTTTTTGCATTGTTTGCATGCGGAAATGATGAGACAGTAAACAACCAGGAAAAAGAAACAAACCAGGAAACAAGTGAGTATCCGAAAACCTTAACAGACGGTCGTGGGGAAGAGGTGACCCTTAAAGAAAAACCTTCAAGGATTGTTTCGACCACATTGGCTATTGATGAATATTTATTGCCTTTGGTTGATGAGGAGCGGATTGCCGCGGTAACGAAAATGTCTACAGACTCAGGGATTTCGAATGTAGCAGATCTAACAGATGGAATTGATACAAAAATTGAATCAGTCACATCTGAATTGGTGCTGTCACTTCAGCCTGATTTAGTGCTGATTCCTTCCTATGTAGATCCTGAGGTTCTTAAACAAATTGATGCTGCAGACATCACCACCTACCAACTTAAAGATGATTCCTCTATATCAGGTGTATTGGATGGTCTAATGGAGGTTGGTACCATTGTTGGCGAGGAAGATAAAGCAGAAGAAATCATAGCTGATGTCAAAAAGAGGATGTCAGATTTACAAACGAAAGCAAAAGCACAAACAGATAAAAAACGAGTGGTTTACTGGACACAGCAAAATTCTTCAGTTACTGAGAATACTACAATAGGAGAAATCATCACCTTAGCAGGCGGGATAAATGCCATTACAGAAGCGGGCATTACCGGTGAAGAGTATCCTGATTATCCAAATCTTTCAAAGGAAAAATTAGTTGAGATAAATCCAGATGTGATTATTACAAGCGATTGGCAGTATGACGGTTCAAAAGCAACATTCGTCGAGGAATGGCAAAAGGATCCGGCACTTAAAAATCTTAAAGCCTTTAAGAATAATGAAGTGCATGTGATAGATAGCGCAAATTTAACAACGGCTTCCCATTTTGTGATTGAGGGAGCAGAAGATATTTATCAAGTTTTATATGGAGAATAATATGGTTTGTAAACAGTCTAAACAGGTTCTTATTTTTGGAATCCTGATTTGTTCCTTGCTCGTATCGTTACTTTTAGCAACCATGTATGGCGGGGTCATCGTTCCATTTACGGAAACTGTGAAAGTATTACTCTCACTGCTTCCATTTATAGAGTTTGACTATAACCCAATGTATGAAACAATCCTTGTGCAGATTCGCCTGGGGCGGGTTGTTGTGGCTGGATTAGTCGGGGCAGCCTTGGCAATATCGGGAGTCGTGATGCAAAGTGTGTTTCGCAACCCGATGGCTGACCCCGGCATAATTGGTGTTTCATCAGGTGGAGCATTCGGAGGTGTACTGGCCATCTATTTTGGTTTGGCCGCGATCCATTCTCTTTTCGTCCCATTAATGGGCTTTATCCTGGCTGCATTGACTTTGTTTGCAATTTATATGATTGCGACCAATCAAGGAAGGACCTCAGTACTGACATTGCTGCTGACGGGTATTGCGATTAGTTCTTTTTTATCAGCCTGTACCTCTCTGCTAATCTCTTTTTCGAATGCAGGAGTGATGCAGCAGATTGTCCAATGGATGATGGGGAACTTAAACGGGCGTGATTGGAGTCATGTACAAATATTAACTGTTCCTGTTTTATTTTCGATTTGTGTCTTTTTGTACCATGCCAACGACTTAGATATCTTTCTGCTGGGTGAAGAGCAGGCCCAGAATATGGGGATTTCCGTTCAGCGCACCCGTAATCTATTGTTAATTACTGCTTCATTAGTAACTGGAATGAGTGTCTCATTAACGGGAGCCATCGGTTTTGTTGGTCTGATTGTCCCTCATATGATCCGTATGATCATTGGGCCCTCGCATCGAAATTTACTACTGGCTAGTGTCTTAGGGGGAGCGAGTTTCTTGATTCTTGCTGACTTAATATCCCGTTTGGCCATTAGGCCTGCTGAGATTCAAATCGGTATTATTACAGCTTTTTTTGGCGCTCCGTTTTTCCTTTATTTAATTTTAAAAAATAAAAAGAAGGGGGAAATCTGAGATGACAGCTATTTTGAATGCGGAGAAACTCAGCTTTAGCCGTGGCAAACAGGTGATTTTAAAAGCAATGGATATCTCTTTGGAAACTAACCAATTTACCTGCTTGATTGGTCCGAACGGTACCGGAAAATCTACTTTACTGCGCTTAATGGCAGGATTGCTAAAGCCACCTGCAGGGTCAATAGCCTTTAAGAATCATGCTCTCTCTGAGATGACTACTCTTGAAGTGGCCAAAGCAATCACCTATATGCCACAAAGCACGGTCCTTGACTATGAATTTACAGTGAGTCAGGTAGTACTTATGGGAAGGCATCCGCATCGGAAGAAATGGCAATTCTCACAAAAAGATGATAATCAATTGGCAGAGAAAGCGATGAAACAAACAGGAATTTATCATTTAAGAGACCGTTATATCACATCCCTTTCAGGAGGAGAACGTCAGCTTGTTTTCTTAGCTAAAGCCATCACTCAGAATTCTGAGGTTATTTTGTTGGATGAGCCAACTTCAGATCTGGATATTTATCATCAGGTCCAAATTGCCGAGGTCATCCGGGAGCTTGTAAAAGAGGGAAAGGCTGTCTTCGCGGCCATCCATGATATTAATTTAGCCACTCGCTATTGTGATCGACTCATACTTATGGGAAATGGAGAACTCGTTGCAGCAGGGGAACCCGAACAAGTCATTACGGATCTTAACTTGATGCGTATTTTTAAAACTCATACGTATACATACAATGATTCCTATTTTGGAAAAAGGCAGATGATTCCTTATGCCATAGATATAAAAGGGGAGGCATGAAGAATTCATGTGCGATGGCCTTCTATGTGAAGGCGTCGCGGAGTTACCATTATTTCATACTAAAACCTAAGTTTTAAATAAGGAGGAATGAACCTTGAAAAAAGACTGGCGCTACTCCAGTTATCCATTCATGAGAGAAAAAAGCTGTTTAGTTGATTATGAGATTCGCACTGATAGTTTAACCACAAGGCTTGGAGCTGTTTTCCCGTTATTGACTGAGAAAGAGCAAGCAGTCATTGATGACCTTCGTAAGGTTCAAGCGCTATGCTATCATGTGAACGGTTCTGTGCGCGGAAAATTGGCGATAACTGAAGCAGATTTACAGTGGTTGAGTGATAGATATGATTTTTATGTTGAGAAAACAGGGGAAAAGGTAAAACAATTCGTATTACCGCAAGGAAGCAACGCTGCATGCGCACTTCATGTCGTACGCAGTGAGGCCAAGAAATCCTATCGTGCCCTGCATAAAGTTAGTGAAGAGCGAGAAGTGCTAGACATCTTATTTGATTTCCTAGGATTGCTCGCAAATGTTTGTTTTGTGATGGCTGTTTATGTAAATCAGGTGAACGGCATACAGGAAATTCCTTTTGTCAGTAAATCATATGCTGTGAAAAAGAAATGAATGTTTAAGCCTACATCTAAAATAATAGAGTTAGATAGATCTTGTTATCCATTTTTAATGAAGAGAGAATGTATGATTTGATAAAAAGAAAAGCACGATTCTTTCATAACCAAAGAAAGAATCGTGCTTTTTTATGGATGAAAAGAGGACACATTAGTAGGGAATGTAATTCTAGCCATGTTACGATTAAGTTATATTAAAAAGAAACAAGCAGAAGTAAAATTTGAGTTTAATTAAACCGGAAACTAAATACTTTAGGAGTGTTGCCACCGTGCTGGATAAATTTAAACAGAAATTTAACGAAATAAGTAAAAATGGAGTGACCGTTCCTATTAAGCCAGTAATGTTAGAACAACTAATAAAAAGACAGTCTGGCCAAAAAGATATAAAAGTAGAAATAACAACAGGCCACTTGAATATTCGCGGTACAACAGATAAAAATGTTTCATATATGATAAGTCTGAAACCTATTCATATGGAAAAAAGAATGATTATTTTTGAAATTGAGAGTTTGAAGCCTACTGATATGAATAAAGATGAAATTAAAATTTTTAACAGTCCGCCATTTTCAGATTCTACAAATCAGACGGTTAAAATGGATTTTAATTCTTGGGATATCGTGAAAAAGATACCCGTTGGAAAAATTAAATCGTATGAGATGAATGATGGGACAATCAAGTTAACATTATCATTATAAAGAAGAGCGAGGATTTCCGTAAAAGTGCGGAAATCCTTTTTTTGGACCAGAAAGGTTAGACGCAGATCAAAATCATTCATAGATACTTCGCACTGGTTATGAGGTAGGACAAGTTTTGTGTATTTGTCCGTTTTTATGTTACTTTACGACTAAAATAATTAATAAGTATTCGTAAATCAAAATGTGTATATTAGATTATATTTAAAAATAGAATTATTGGCTGTGGAAAGTGGAGAATAAAAAAAGGAAAATGCCGGAAACCAACTGTGGCTGCAAGTTAAAAATATAATATGAATATGAAAATTCAGTAGATAAAAACGTTATGGAATTATTTTGAAGTACAAATTATTAATTTAGATAAAATTTTCAAAATATTTTGCTATTTTTATTTTAGGTGTGTTAATATATCTAAATACTAATATCTCCAATAAAGGAAGGATGCATAGATAAGAAAAAGAAAACATAATACCTTTATTTTTCAGAATATTTAATTAACTACTAAGGGGCGATGGGGATGAAGAGAAAAGAATATATAGTTAATCGAATGTATAAGGCGTCAACGGGAATCGCAAATGCCGTTTTAGTAACATTGGGAATCGGTCTATTATTTGAATCAATTGGGGGTTATTTTGATTGGCAAATGTTCCTTACTATTGGAGGAGCGGCAAAGGTTTTGCTAGCGCCTGCTCTTGGTGCAGGGATTGCCTATCAGCTTGGAGGTAACTCATTAGTACAATTTAGTGCAATGGCATGTGCCACAGTTGGTGGAGCAGCTATACAAAAAACAGCAGAAGGTGCTTTTACAATCGTTACTGGACAACCCATATCGGCTGTATTGGCTGCACTCATCGCTACATATATAGGCAAGAGGATGGTTGGTAAAACGAAATTGGATATTATGGCAATTCCAATTACAGCTATTTTTATTGGCGGGGTTTCAGGAGTTGGATTAGCGGCGGTGACGACACCATTACTAACATGGATAAGTGCACAAATTACAGCCTCTGTAGAAGGCTCTCCTTTAATTGGATCGATTGTCCTATCCTTGGTATTTAGTCTTTTATTAATGACTCCAGCTTCATCAGCTGCGCTTGCGATTGCTCTGCAGTTGGATCCAGTATCAAGTGCAGCAGCTTTGATTGGCTGTACAGTACAATTTGTAGCCTTTACAGCAATGAGCTATAAAGATAATGATTTAGGTGGCTTCCTTGCCCAATCAATCGTGACACCAAAGGTACAGTTTCCTAATTTGATAAAAAACCCAATCTATATTATACCTGCGTTTACAGCTGCCGCAATTGCTGCGCCAATAGCTACGATGGTCTTTGATTTTAAAGTACCGTATGAATTAGGCGGGATGGGGCTAAGCTCGTTGATTGCACCAATAAACATCCTAGCTAATCAAGGGATAGGCATATTCCTCATCTATGTTGGAATAGGGATGGTGCTTCCTGTTATGATTGCTCTTGCGATTCACCGTCTCCTAAAAATGGCTGGAAAGGTTAAAGCAGGTGATCTTCATCTTGAAGTTCAATAGTTGTCTGCTTTGTCTCTTTTGACATATTGACTCAGATAGGGTTTGTGTAAACCGAAGAAGAGAATCTATTTTGAGAAAATATGCTAAAAATGAACCTAAACAATGCATAGAGAAAGTTATTATATCTTCATTTGTAATGAACATATAAAAATTTTACGTGTGGTGGGTAGATGGTTTCTGTATGATGCAGAGACCATCTTTCTTTGTGTACAGAATGATAGCTTAGTTGCTTGTTGATTTAAAATATAAAGTACTTCAGTTTACTTTTAAGTCCAAAGAACGTTTCAAGTAGGCCATGAGTTTAAGAATATGGCTACAATATATTACGATTATTCTTTGGGGTGGTTTATGACTTCGTAATCAATAATCAGATTATTATTGGAGAGAAAATTAGCTCGATTATTTAAGAGAATTCAGCAATAGAGTAGCAGACACACATAGTTATTGATATTTGAATGTTTTTTCTACCAAAGGGGACGTATTCAAGAATTGCTGGATTTGTTTGGTAAGGAAGAATGATTCAACTCTGATGATCCTATTTTCGTTTAATTTATATAAAGGTATAGGCATAAAGTCCATATTTCTTAATCATATTCTTCTAAAAATAGGAAAACGTAAACTGTTCTTCAGAAAGTTAGTTTACTAGAATGGAAGGGTGTAACTATGAAAACGATTACATATAGTAGTTTATGCAATCGTTTGCCTACTAAGAGAAGAATGAAGGAGGAGTGGAAGATGTTTATGAGAAAGAAGAGAATTATCGCGTTGCTAGGCACATTTTGCTTGTTATTGACAATGCTCCCTCAGCTAAGTGCAAAAGCAGAAGATGGAAACACGGAGATTGTCATCCATTATCAAGGAAATGATGATGCAAAGGATTGGAATCTATGGGTATGGCCTGAAAATGGAGAAGGCCATGTCGAACAGTTTGAGGACGAGGATGCATTTGGAAAGGTTGCGAGATTTACATTGGAGGGACTTCATGAGCGGGTTGGCTTTATTATTCGTACTGATTCATGGGAAAAAGATGGAGGCGACCGTTGGATTGAAGGAATAAAGGATGGAAAGTCGGAGGTATGGGTTATTTCAGGAGATGATGAAGTGTACTATTCAGAACCAAACAGTGATCCGAGCATCAAAAAGGCAGAGATGGACAGCTTTACAGAAATTACTGTTACGACAAATAAGCCACTTGATATAAATGGGACAGCGATTGAGCTTGAAAATGCACCCATTCAAGCAATTATCCCTGAGGATGGGAATAACTCAGTAACAAATAAGTTTAAGATAAAAACAAACAATAGGCTTGATGTGCGTGGCAGCTATGCTGTAAAAATTGAAGGCTATGGAGAGCAGGCCGTTGAGATAGGAGAAGTGGTGCGGACAGAGGAGTTTGATCGCCAGTATTACTATAGTGGCAAGGATCTTGGGAACACTTACTCACGTTTTTCGACCAACTTCCGTTTATGGGCTCCAACAGCTCAAGAGGCAAAGCTCGTACTTTATGAAAATTGGAATGATCCTAAGGGAAAGGAAATTACAATGAAGCCGGATAAGAAGGGGACTTGGACGGCTAAATTAAAAGGAAATCAGGATGGTCTTTTTTACACATATAAAGTGAATATAGGTGGGAAATGGACAGAGGCTGTTGATCCATATGTAAGGGCAGCGTCAGTCAATGGTCAAAAAGGAGCCGTGATAGATTTATCGAAAACAAATCCGAAGGGCTGGAATAAACATAAGAAACCAAAGTTAGCGAATCCAGAGAGTTCAATTATTTATGAATTGCATGTACGCGACTTGTCCATCCAGCCTGAAAGCGGAATTAAGCAAAAGGGGAAATATTTAGGCGTTACCGAGAAAGGTACAAAGGGACCAAATGGGCTTCCAACCGGTCTTGATCATATACAATCATTGGGAGTAACTCATGTTCAATTTCTGCCAATCTATGATTATAAAACAGTAGATGAAACAAGGCTTGATGAGCCACAGTATAACTGGGGGTATGACCCACAAAACTACAATGTACCGGAAGGGTCTTATTCTACCAATCCCTATGAGCCTAAAGTGAGAATAAAAGAACTGAAGCAAATGATCCAAACGCTCCATAAGGAGGACCTACGTGTAGTAATGGATGTTGTCTACAACCATATGTATGATGCTGCAGAGTCAAACTTCCAAAAGTTAGTTCCTGGCTATTACTACCGCTACAACGAGGATGGTACATTGGCAAATGGTACCGGTGTCGGCAATGATACTGCCTCCGAGCGAAGAATGATGCGTAAATTCATCGTCGACTCCTCAACCTATTGGGCGAAGGAATATAAACTGGATGGATTTCGATTTGATTTAATGGGAATTCATGATATTGAGACAATGAATGATGTAAGGAAGGCTTTGAAGCGTATTGACCCATCATTTATTATCCATGGGGAAGGTTGGGATTTAAATACTCCGCTTGCAGCAGACATAAAGGCAAATCAGAAAAATGCTGAAAAAATGCCCGGCATTGCTCATTTTAATGATGACATTCGAGACGGACTGAAGGGCAGTGTATTTGAAGAGCAGGATAATGGATTCGTAAATGGAAAATTGAATATGGAAGATCGGATCAAAAAAGGCATTATGGCCGGTCTTGATTATGATGATAATCAGGCAACATATCGTGATCCGGAACAGGTCATCACCTATGTCGAAGCACATGATAATCATACCCTTTGGGACAAGTTGGAATTAACGAATCCAAATGCAAGTTACGAAGAGAAAAAGCAAAGGCATAAACTGGCCACGTCTATCATTTTAACTTCACAGGGGATCCCATTTATTCACGCCGGACAGGAATTTATGCGAACGAAGTATGGAGACCATAATAGCTATAAATCCCCAGATGCAATTAATCAATTAGATTGGAAACGGAATGCAGAATTTGTGAATGAAGTGAAATATATGTCGGGTTTGATAGAACTTCGTAAAAACCATCCAGTATTCAGAATGACGGAGGCCAGCGCAATAAAGGATAGTATTCGCTTTTTAAATGCACCGGTAAATACGATTGCCTATACGATTACTGAACCATCAAGAGGAAAGCAAAATGGGAGCTATTTTGTAGCACATAATGCCAACACAAATGATGTTGAAGTTGTACTTCCACGAAACGCTGTATGGAATGTACTCGTAAATGCAAATGAGGCTTCCTCGAAACCCATATATAAACTGAAAGGGGAAAAGGTGACCATTCCTGCATTAAGTACTGTTGTGCTTCAAGAAAAGGGGAAAAGATATAAAAAGAAGCGCTGATGCATAGTTTATCCAAGGCCAAACAGCCCTGTCATCATAATGACAGGGCTGTTTGTTTTTTATAAAACGAATTAGCTAAGGCTTCAATAACCAACCTATGCCCCGGGTATCCCCGGTCAAAGGCGGAGCAAAGGTGTATCAAAGGTGAAGGAAAGCAGCTATCAAACACCTATACAGTACCTATGCCCCGGGTATCCACGGTCAAAGGCAGAGCAAAGGTGTGTCAAAGGTGAAGGAAAGCAGCTATCAAACACCTATACAGTACCTATGCCCCGGGTATCCACGGTCAAAGGCAGAGCAAAGGTGTGTCAAAGGTGAAGGAAAGCAGCTATCAAACACCTATACAGTACCTATGCCCCGGGTATCCCCGGTCAAAGGCGGAGCAAAGGTGTGTCAAAGGTGAAGGAAAGCAGCTATCGAACACCTATGCAACACCTATGCCCCGGGTATCAAACCCACCTCTCCCGCCAGTTTATCCCCTAAGACAAGTAAAGGAAGGTTTAGAAAACGAAAAAAGAAAGCCAAAATAGGCTTTCTTTTTACTTAGATATAAATTGCTGAGTCCAAATGTGACCAGATTTCGCATAACCTACACCAATATGAGTAAACTTCGAGCTTAAAATATTTGCTCTGTGGCCTGTGCTATTCATCCACGCCTTTACAACTTGTTCAGGTGTTGTTTGACCTTTTGCGATGTTTTCACCAGCAGATTTATAGCTGATACCAAAGTTTTTCATCATGTCGAATGGTGAACCATATACAGGACTAGTGTGACTAAAATAATTATTATCTCTCATATCTTCTGATTTGTATCTAGCTACTCTAGCAAGCTCCCAATCATATTTTAATTCCTGCAAACCTTGTTTTGCTCTTTCAACATTGACGAGTCTGATAACTTCTTGCTCATAGGATTTAACATCGTCTTGAGTAGGAATATTGATCTTTTGACCAGGATAAATCAAGTTTATATTTGAAATTTGAGAATTGGCTGCAATAATTTCGCTGATTCCTGTCTCTGTTTTAACAGCAATCTTCCATAAAGTATCACCGGAGACAACCGTATATTGATAGTCTGCAAAAGCGGTGGCTGTAGGTAGCAGTAAAGTGGTTGTGAGTATAACTGATGTGATTTTTTTCTTCATCTTTCCTCTCCTTAAAATTTTTTATTACGGGTTCGATTATATAAAAGAATGGAAGAGAATTGGTTGTCAATATCAGGAATCTACTAATATTGCCATTTGAACCCCTCTAGAAAGGGATTTATACAAATTTGGTAAATGATAGAATTGGCGATATAACTATTAGAGGGAGAGCTGATTTTTTAATAACCGATTATTAATGTTAAGAGTATAAACATCCAAGCTTGGGGCTTTTTTGCTGCGAAGATAGGGGTTAAGAGATGTGTTGAATATTGATTTAGAAAATAATGAAATATGACAAATTCAAAAACAGTATATACGTTCCTTCTATAAGTCTTTTATACTAGAAATAGGCAAATGGAAGGGGGGTCCATATAATGAAAAAGATGTTAATCACATTAGGTGTAACATTATTATTTACAGGGTGCAGTGCTAGCGATAGTTCAATAAAGGTAAACGAAAAGGTGGAAATTGAGAGTTCTGTTGGACAAAAAGCCGTACATACATATATTAAGAAAGCAAAAGCTCATCTCAGTACAGCTCCTAATTATAATCCGGCAGTCTATGATGATCGGCTTATGAAAATGGCAAGTGATTCATTTCAGATATCTGTGGAAGAAGCAACTGAGATTTACAAAGCCTATGAATATGATAAATAATTTTTTTATTTAAATTTAAAGCGCTTTCATTCGGTGGGAGTAAAACTTTATTTTAGTTCTGTATTAACCTTCTTACAAAAAGGGTAATAAACTATTGATAGGGCTAATACAGAGAGGAAGTGGCACGGTGAGTCTCCAGACCGTTCTGTTTGATTTTGATGGAACTATTGCCGATACTTTACCTGTTAGTTTTGAAGCTTTTAGGTATGTGTTTAATAAATATGATCAAAGAAGTTTAACTGATGAAGAGATTATTCAATTATTTGGTCCCATTGAGGATGTTATTATAAGAAATCATTTACGTAATAAGGAAAAGGTGGAGCATGCCATAGAAGATTTTTATGATTTATATGAAAAAGGGCATAATCGTGAGTTTGAATACTTAACAGAAATTCAGGAAATGCTGGATGTTTTAAAGGACATGGATATAAATCTGGGAATTGTTACTGGAAAAAGCAGAAGATCATTAACACTCTCACTAGAGTTGTTGAATCTATACGACTATTTCGATGTGACCATTTCTGGCGATGAAGTTAAAGCACCTAAACCCGATCCTGAAGGGATACAGAAATCACTATTTTTACTCCATAATGATCCATCTGAGGTCATCGTTGTTGGAGATAGCCAGGCTGATATCGCTGCAGGAGCTTCAGCGCACGTAACGACCATCGCAGCTCAATGGTTTAGCACAGTTCAAACGAGCTTGTATGGAACAAAGCCTACTCATATTTGTAAGACTCTTCCTGATTTTATTAAATTGATAAAAAAATATAAGCATAACTTCAATTAAAATACACAAAAAATAAATAGTTTATTCTAATTAATTCCTTTTAAATTAACTCTTTGTAGTTAAACTTAAAAGGTTTTTTTGTCTATTCGCTTTAGTAAAATTGTTTATAAGCTTTATTTTGAAGATGAAACATTGTGAAAATCATTGATTAGTTTAGTATAATAGTCTTGTATGTGAAAGGGGGCTCTCACGTTGAAGGTTAAAAAAACCATATGGGGAAGTATAGGAATGTTATTAATGGTTCTTATCTTGGCTGGTTGTAATGAAACTGTCAGTCCAGAAGAGCGATTGAAGGAATACATAAACCTGTGGAACGATCAGAAATTTGATAAGATGTATTCGAACTATGTAGCAGACTCAGCCAAAGACAAGTTTAAAAAAGAACAATATGTCGATCGATATCAAAAGGTCTATAAGGACCTGGAGATTTCCGATTTATCAGTTAAAAGCGAATTCAAGGATGAGAAAGAGCTGAAGAGGGATCAAAAAAGTATAACACTTCCCATTCAAGTAAAAATGAATTCCCTTGCAGGACCGATTGAATTTGAAAAAGAATTAACCATGAAGCTTGAAACGAAGGATAAGGAAGAGAATTGGTATGTAGACTGGGATACAACTTATATTTTCCCTGAACTTCAGCCAGACGATAAGATTGGGATTAAAACGACAACTGGTAAAAGGGGCGAAATCCTTGATCGTAATGGAAATGGACTTGCGATAAATGGAATTGCTCAAACTGTAGGTATAACACCAGAGAAGTTTGATGAATCCAAAAAAGCTGAGTTAACAAAATTATTGAATCTTAGCAATGACTATATTGATAAACAGCTTAATCAAAGCTGGGTTCAGCCAGGTTATTTTGTGCCAATTAAAACAATCCAAAATAACCAAACAGAGCTGATTGAAAAATTAAAAGTTATTAATGGTGTCAGTTTCCAAGAAAAAGAGATTCGGGAATATCCATATGGTGAAAGTGCAGCCCATTTGACAGGATATGTAGGTACTATTACTGCTGAAGAGCTAGAGAAAAATAAAGATAAGGGCTATTCAAATGACAGTATAATTGGCAAAAGAGGGCTTGAGCAATTATTAGAGGATAAACTGCGCCCGAAAGATGGCAATACGATTTATATTAACCGCGAAGATGACCCTATAGTCATTGCTGAAACAGAAGCAGAGGATGGGGAAAGCTTTAGGTTAGTATTGGATGGTGAATTACAAAAACAAGCATTTCAAAATATGAAGGGAGCTGCGGGGACATTTGCTGCGGTACATCCAAATACAGGAGATGTATTGGCGCTTGTAAGTTCTCCGTCGTTTAATCCAAACGACTTTGTACTGGGAATTAGCTCAGAGAAGTATAGTCAGCTGGAAAATGATAAAAAACTGCCATTGTTAAATCGATTTGCGGCCGCTTATTCACCTGGTTCAACGATCAAGCCGATTATTGCAGCAATTGGTTTAAAAACGGGTAAGCTTGACCCAGAAAAACAGCTGAATATTAAAGGCTTAAAATGGTCTAAAGGGAAAGAATGGGGAAATGCCTCTATTACAAGAGTAAGCGATCCAGGAAAACCTGTTAATCTTCAAACTGCCTTACAAATTTCAGATAATATTTATTTCGCACAGACAGCTCTTTCGATTGGTGAGACTGATTTGATTAATGGATTTAAGGAATTAGGGATTGGCGAAGAAAAATTCCCGCTCGAATATCCAGTCCGCGCATCACAATATTCAAATAGCGGCAAATTGGAGAGCAGTAAATTATTAGCTGATACTGGCTATGGTCAAGGAGAAGTATTAATGAGTGCGGTTCATTTATCCAGTATTTACGGTACAATTGTCAATGATGGAAAATTGATGAAGCCTCGTCTTTACCTTGATACTGAAACTGCCGTTTGGCATGATTCTTTTATTACTGCTGAACAGGCTAAAACATTGAAAACTGACTTGAGGAAGGTTGTTACAAGCGGCACAGGAAAGGCTGCAAACACACCTAAACTGGAATTAGCAGGTAAGACAGGTACAGCTGAGCTGAAAAGCACACAAGGAGAAGAAGGTATTGAAAATGGGTTATTCGTAGCCTATGATCAAAAAAATCCGAAGGCTGTCATGGCACTGTTAATAGAAGATGTACAAAATAATGGCGGAGGTAAAAATGTTCAATCCATTGTTCAAAAGACATTCTTGGATTGGGATTCCTCTGAAATTGATTAATTAAAAAGGTAAACAAAAAATAGAAAAGAAGCTTCCATTCAGAACATGAACGATACTCTGGATAGCGGACACTGATAAAAAAGTGCCACTATCCGGGGGTATCTTTCAAGTAAGGGTGGGAGCTTCTTTTTTCACGCTTCTTTACAGGTTTTATTTTTGCATCATCCAAGTTAATAGTTTTTTTTATTTTTTCATCAATACTTTTAGTTATTTACTATCTTCTGCTGAGTGCACCTTAAATAGATAAACTAGTAATCTGAAAAAATAATAGTGATGTAAATCGATTAACGGGATTTAATTCTCCTCACCAGGTAGATGATGCCTGCTAAGATGATTCCTGCGATGCTCACAAATCCCATTAGCAATATAGAAAAGCCTAATCCAATGTTCGCATCTTCAGAGGGGGTAATCACTTCAGCAATAATTAAGAACGTATACAAGCCAAAGGTAGCTAGGTAGATTAATAGTGCTGCATAACGCTCGCTTTTACTCCCTTGCCTGGTTACTGCATAAACGCAAAAAAAGGAAAACGCCAGGAGAGCGTACCTCAAGATAATCTCAGTATAATTAATATAATCCATAATCACCGCATCCTATCTCGATTTATTTAATATATTGAACATCCTATCTCATTATAAAGTTAAAATGGGTATTTATGGAATAAGTAAAAAGGCATGTCCCTTCAGCAAACTTATTTCAGGTTAACAAAATTAATGTAAAATTCATTGAAAAAAGGCATCAGTCTTAAACTGATGCCTTTAATATTCTTTATCTCGAATAGCTTTATCTTAATTAGCTAAATCAATAATCCTGCCTTCAACATTAGGTGAAACAGTTTGTTCAGGGAAGGACTGGATGTAATCGGAGAAAATTTCCCAATCAACGAAGCCAGGTTCGCTTACGCGTCCATCTGCATAAATATCAGCAAAGACAGAATAGCCATCCCCGCCTTTGGCAGTGAAGATGTTCGTAGCAGCGAAGTAGTTCTGTGTATCCACGAGTGATGTATATTCGCCATTCTGGTTTATTTCGACTGATTGCACGCGTGTGCCAGCAGGTTTAGAGCTATCATAGATAAACCGCATGCCTGCGACCTGCAGGTATCCGCCGCTAGCGCTTGGAGCAGCACTAACGCTATGTTCAAGAGCTGTTTTCAATTCCGCTCCGCTTATTTCCATGATTGCGAGTGCATTGCTGAAGGGGAGGACTGTCATAACGTCAGCTAAAGTGATTGGTCCTGCCTTTAAGGTTGTCCGGACACCGCCGCCATTTTGTAGGGCGATGACAGTATTTGGGTTGATGGCTTTTGCCTTATCGAGCATTCCATCAGCAATCAAGTTGCCAAGATTTGTTTCGCCTGTCCTTGCAGCAGGATTGCCACCAATCAGATCGACAGCTGTTGTTCCGACAACTTGTTTTTTCTTTGCGTCAACAATAGGCTTATACTTCGCTAGGATTTGAGCTGCTGCCGGGTCTTCAGCAAAGATATAAGATCCTTCTGTGTTCTTAGCATCAATGCTAATCAGTTCGCCATCATAGGCAATAACTTTTCCTTTTTTATCAAAGCTCACATCAAGCTCACCAAGATATTTGGAATACTCGTTTGCTTGGACGATAACTGTCGGTTCTTTGTATTTATCTACAACGACTGGCTCATTCAGCTGTGAATGAGAGTGGCCGCCAACAATAATATCAATGCCTTCGA
Source organism: Bacillus sp. z50 (assembly GCF_058313585.1). Lineage (NCBI taxonomy): Bacteria > Bacillati > Bacillota > Bacilli > Caryophanales > Bacillaceae > Bacillus > Bacillus sp. z50. The sequence continues at coordinate 124,861 of NZ_JBZFQL010000002.1, read as the reverse complement.
CTTGATTAGCAAGCTCAAGGTCATTGTCACCGCCGCCGTCATTGTAGCCAATATGGGTAAGGGCGATGATTTTATCGACTCCTTGTTTCTTGAATGCTTTAACGGAGGCTTTGGCTGAATTGATATATTCTTCGAATTTAACATCACCAGGACTAGAGATACTGGTAGTCTCAGCGGTCGTTAAGCCGAAAATACCAACTTTCTCACCGTTTACATTTTTAATAATACCGTCGTATATTTTTCCATCATGTGGTTTAGCAGTATATGTGTTATTCTGAAGTCTTTTCATGAGGGCATCATCGCTGAAGTCAACATTTGCACTCACAAATGGGAACTCAGCGCTTTGAACGAATAGCAGCAAGGTCTCAGTGCCAAGATCAAATTCATGGTTACCAAAGGTAAAAGCATCGAATCCGGCAAGATTCATCAATTCAAGATCGGCTAGTCCCTTAAATTCATTAAAATAAAGGGTGCCAGAGAATACATCACCAGCATGGAGAAGAAGATTATTCGTATTTCCATTGCGATGTTCATTAATTGCGGTTATTTGTCTTGGTGTATTTTCAATATTAGCATGTGTATCGTTCACATGAAGAACACGCAACTGATAATCTGGGGCTTTTAGGGCTAGTTGCAGCATGGAAATAAGCTCGGATAAGCTAGCCTTTTGGTTATAACCAAATTCAGTATCGGAAATACCTTCAGCGATGTCGTATAGAAGGATAGAACCGATTCTTTCAGCGTGTTTAGCAGGTACATCAGAGAAGTTTGTTACTGTGCTTCCTTTCAAATCGAAAGCCTTCGCAATCCAAACAGCAAGCTCCCCACGAGTTAAGGGCTCATAGCTGCCAAATTTATTCTTGCTTTTCCCATCAAGAATACCGGCATAGACTAATGAGTTTACAGCTTTTTGGGACGATTTTGGCACATCCGTAAAGCTTGTCTTTGGAGCTTTTTGGCTATCGAGTTTTAATGCACGCGCCATCAGAGCAGCTGCATCAATTCTAGATATGGATTTCTGTTTCTTCATACTTTGGGACGAAACGCCCAGTTCCTGAATAAAACGTGCTTCATTCTGGCGATCAGATGTTTTTGCATCGACTGCCGGCGCAAGCAATGTTCCAGCAAGCGCAACAACCATTGTCATAATGGCCAACATACGAGAAAACTTCAATCGAAACTTCATATACCGCTCCCCTTTTGTTTGATATGGCCAAGATATAGGCCTCATATCTGATTATAAATTAGTTTTCGAGGCAATCGACATAATTTTCAAATAAATGGTAAATTTGAACTATATATTAATAATCAATTCTTTTAAGAGATATTTATTTAGTATCTGTAATGTTTTGTTTAATAATTAAGCCTTAGAAATCTGATTAACCTTATCATATAGTGTATGTGTTCAAGATGAAGGAGAAAGGTTATTAATTTTGATCTTAAATTTTACAGATCTTTATTTTCCGAGTTATTAAATTTAAATGAAATCTAAATGGAAAACGTTTTGTAATATTATTCCAAATGGTGATACTCTTATGAATGGAGGTGGAGTGTTGAGAAAATTCAGTTTATGGTCGATGGGAATGATGATAGCAGGGCTGATATTATTCGGTTTAACCGCAGGTATAGAAAAACATGTGGAACTTTTATTTCTTTTAGGAAGTCTTTCTTTTGTAGTTGGAATAGTCTTCAGTTTTGTGGCGATTGCAAAACAGGAAGAAGGTTGGTTAAAATTCATTTCACTCAGTTCTTTTTTTATTGTGTTCTTTGTGATTAGCTGGTTTGAGCCGTTTTATTTCATTCGAGTCCTTACTTGGTTGAAAAATATGGCTTAGAAATGAGAAGGGGAGATAGAGTTTTAGATAAAAAAGGTACTGCAAGTAGCAGCACCTTTTTTTAATTGAGAATATGAGAATATAATTGAAAATGTAAAATACGATTAAATTATTCTATTAAACTTCTTCAGTTACTGTTAAACCAAGTCCTGCAGCTACAAGTGTTCCGTATTCAGGATCAGCTTTGTAGAAATGCTGGATTTGACGTTCGATAATTTCAGGTACAGTCACACCTTGCATAGATCCAACGATGTTGTTAACCAGGTTAGCGCGTTCTTCACTGCTTAACAATCTGTAAAGATCACCAGCTTGAGTGTAGAAATCATCATTATCATAAGAAGTGCTTGCAGCATAGCCTTCCACTTCAAATGTTGCTTGTTGATCTTCAGGAGATTCTTGTGGACCTCCGAAGCTGTTTGGCTCGTAGTAGACAGAAGAACCGCCATTTATACTTGGGTTCATTTGGCCGTCACGTTGATAGTTATTTACTTCAACTTTAGGACGGTTGACTGGTAAGTGATTATGGTTTGCTCCCACACGGTAACGGTGAGCATCTGCATAAGCGAATAAACGACCTTGCAATAATTTATCCGGTGATACATCAATACCAGGAACAAAATTACCAGGAGAGAATGTAGCTTGTTCTACTTCTGCAAAATAGTTTTCTGGATTTCTGTCTAATACCATGCGGCCAACTTCGATTAAAGGATAGTCTTTTTGAGACCAAACTTTTGTTACATCGAATGGATCGAAACGATATGTGTTGGCATCTTCAAGCGGCATGATTTGTACGCATAATTTCCATGCAGGATAATCGCCAGCTTCAATTGCATTGTGTAAGTCTTCGATATGGTAGTCTGGATTTGTACCTGCAAGCTCAGCAGCCAAATCAGTAGATAGATTTTTTACCCCTTGTTCTGTTTTCCAGTGGTATTTAACCCATACGGATTTACCTTCAGCATTCGTCCATTTGAACGTGTGGCTACCAAATCCGTGCATATGACGCCAAGTAGCAGGAATACCACGATCAGACATAAGAATCGTTATTTGATGTAAAGATTCTGGTGAAAGTGACCAGAAATCCCAAACAGCATTAGGGTTTTTCAAATGTGTTTTTGGATCTCTTTTTTGTGTATGTATGAAATCAGGGAATTTGATTGCATCACGGATAAAGAAGACAGGAGTATTGTTACCAACGATATCATAGTTACCTTCTTCAGTATAAAGTTTTACAGCAAATCCACGTGGATCACGTAATGTATCAGCAGAACCAAGTTCACCTGCAACTGTAGAGAAACGAATGAACAAAGGAGTTTTTTTGCCAACTTCAGATAAGAAAGCAGCTTTTGTATATTCAGTTAGATCGTTTGTAACTTCGAAATAACCATGTGCTCCGCCGCCTTTTGCATGAACTACACGCTCAGGTACACGTTCTCTGTTAAAATGAGCTAATTTTTCTAATAAATGTACGTCTTGAATTAAAGTTGGTCCGCGTCTTCCAGCTGTGATGGAATTCTGGTTATCTCCTACAGGAGCTCCCCAACTAGTTGTTAATTTTTTGGACATTATTTATACCACCTTTTTCGTATGATAAACCTATTATATTTATTTTTTATAATATTATCAATTAAAAACTACTATTTATTTAAAATAATTATAAATAAAAGGAGATTTAGTGAAAGGATGCTTATTTAATTCATTGTGAGAGAGCTCTTACAGGTAGGGGTTTTACCTTTAGAAATAAAGCAAGCAAGAGAGGCAGCAAGGAGATTCTCAATTAAGAAGCAGGTATTCTTATTTATGTTCTTTTAATTAGAGTATAAAATTATCAAGTTTATAAAAAATCTACTATCGAACTAGTTCGTTTACAAAATGAATGGGAAAGTTATTATCCTTTATCAACTTCCTTGCTGTCAATTAGAATGGTTCATGATTCTTCCTCTAAATACAATTAATGACTAAAAGTATTGATGAGAAATATAATTTAATTAAATTCTTATACTTTCCCATTTATGGTTAAACAGAGTAAGATGAAAAATAACATATAAAACATATTGGAGAGGTGTGAAATAATGGGAGAAACGGTCCGCACAGTTCCGAGACCATTGGTACGTTTAAACCAATGGGTGATTTTTCTTAGCGTGGTCGCTACTTGGGTAACAGGTATAGAATGGATTTTAGCACTGCCTTTATTTGCAGGAATTATGGGTTTAGTCTTTGGATTCAATCCAATCATGCAAGGAGGTAAGTTATTTTTAAGAAAAAAACCTTCTGATTATATCCCGGAAGAGTGGGCTCAGCAACAATTTAATCAAGTGATCGCTGTTATTTGTCTTGCAGGCGGCCTGATCAGTTATCTACTTGATTGGGTGATTGCTGGATATGTATTTACGGCCATGGTTGCTATTGCTTCATTTGTAGCTATTCTTGGATTCTGTATTGGTTGTTTTATTCGTTTCCAGTGGCAGCAATATAGGTATAAGAAATCAGTAAATAAAACAGTTTAAAAGAAGGAAAAGGATCTTGCATGCTATCGCAGGATCCTTTTTTCTGGGCAGAATCGTAGAATTATTGCTAACGACTTAATTAAAAACCCCCGCAAGGCTATCGCTTTGCAGAGGCTCCAACTTAAATAGATTGCGATTCATCCAGATCAACAGGTTCATTTTTATCCTTCATTCTACTGAAGATCGTTGCTAAAATCGGTCCTGATATATTGTGCCATACACTAAAGATGGCACTTGGAACAGCTGCCAAAGGTGAGAAATGTGCTACCGCTAATGAAGCACCCAATCCTGAATTTTGCATACCGACTTCAATCGCGACTGCTTTCCTTTTCGCCAGATTCATGCCTAATAATTTACCGAATAAGTATCCGATTAAATAGCCTAAGCCATTATGTAAAATGACTACAGCGAAAATGAGCAATCCTGTTTCAGCAATTTTTTGCTGATTTGCCGCAACTACAGCTGCAACAATAGCAACTATGGCAATAACAGAAACAAGAGGCATTACTTTAACACTTGCTTTCGCCTGCTTATTAAACAATTTCTGAACAATAAAGCCAAGTGCGATTGGTATAACAATTACTTGCACAATCGAGATAAATAAGCTAGTAGGTGCAACATCGATGTATTCGCTTGCGAATAAGAAAATGAGTGCAGGTGTGACAACTGGAGCCAGCAATGTTGTGATGGAAGTAATGGTTACGGATAATGCAACATCTCCTTTTGAAAGAAAGGTCATGACATTAGAAGCCGTTCCTCCTGGGCAGCAGCCTACTAAAATGACGCCGACTGCAATTTCTGGTGGAAGATCGAATAGCTTGACCAATAAAAATGCCAATGTGGGCATAATCAAGAATTGACCGACTACACCGATGAGAACATCCTTCGGTCTTGTTAATACTTCTTTAAAATCAGCAGGTGAAATTGTTAATCCCATCCCAAACATGACAATCCCTAATAAAACGGTAATATAGGCTGCAATCCAAGAAAAACCATCTGGAATAAAGAAGGCAAGTGCTGCAAAAATAAGTACCCATACTGCAAAGGTGTTACTTACAAATTGACTGAAACGTTCTAAAGCTTTCATATTTCACCTCAGGGATAAATTTGTTTAATATGGGAAATTATATATTAATATCTGAATATAATCAATAGTCTGAAAACTCATTGTGAAGAGATGCATTCAAAAGAAACATTTTTTTGGCTGACTTCTTGTGTTCTCTCTATATATAGTATGGATAATTTCCGAATATCTCTGTGAAAAAGCAAAAAAATACACCATCAAACTCAAGAAACATACATAATATCGAGTAAGGTGGAAAATATTCACTTTGAATTTAATGCTTTTATTAATTCATCCGGATTTTGTGAACCCACTACCACTTTTCCATTTCCTTTTCCTCTTAATTGCAATTCTATTCCCTTGTTGCCGCCTATATTATATGCTGTATCCCCATTTAAATTAAATCTTATGCCCCAGCCTCCGAATTGTAGTAACGAATTGTAGGTAATACTAGAATATTGAACCATATCTTTAAATAAAAATGATTTATAATGGAGGTGAAACGGCATATAACGCACATACAATCCATCCTTACGCACCTCAGTTTCTAGCTTACAGAATCCCAGTAATAGTCCTAATGGGATTGCTATTCCAAAAACAAGCCAAAGAATTGTTAAAAACGGATTAGATGCAGGTTTATCACCGAATGGAATTCCGAAAATGACCTGTTGAATAAATGCATACCAAAATAATGTAGCGAGAGCTATAATAAAAATCCATAGCAAGGGTTGGCGAGGGTATTGAACTTCTCGAAAGATTACATCCTCCTGTTTTTTCATGATAATAATTTCCTCCTCTTTACATAATTAAGTACTAATGTTTGAGTACAGAACTTTTGTATTATTATAAATATGTGTTATTTATACTCCTTATTGTACTATTTAAGTGAAAAACTGTCATAATTCTACCTGTCCTTTAATTCCAGATAAAACTAAAACTCAAAAAGGCATGATCTCCGGAGATAAATGCCTCATTTCTTCTGTTAATTATATTTTCAGTAATAATGCTTGTTCATCTGTTGAGAGCTTTAAAGTCTATCCTCTATTTTTAATAGTAAAGGGAAATGAGTAGTAACACTTTATCATTCCTAGCTTTCTTATTTAAATTCTGTATAACTTGCTCCTATTTTTAAATCAAGGTCACCTTTCTTCAGCATGGGCATAAACTGTAGCATGCAATCCTTGTTGAACTGATAATTAATTTGCACGCTAGACATTTATCATGCATAGGATGAAATGAAAATGGTTGAGGAGGGTAACCTTGTATGTCGCAATATAGAGAAATTATCACGAAGGCAGTAGTAGCAAAGGGGCGTAAGTTTACCAAGGCAAATCATACGGTTTGTCCGGACAACGATCCTACCAGTATACTGGGCTGCTGGATTATTAATCATACGTACGAAGCTAAGAAACAGGGTAAAAAGGTAGAAATTGCAGGATATTATGATATCAATGTTTGGTATTCATATTGCAATAATACAAAGACAGAAGTAAGAACAGAAAAGGTTCCATATAAAGACACCATAAAATTAAAGTATCGGGACCAAACAGTTTATGATGATAATGAAGTCATAGCCAAAGTAATTCAGCAACCAAATTGTATTGAATGTCTCATCACTCCAGATGGCGAAAAGATCTCTGTTCATGTTGAACGTGAATTTTTAGTGGAGATTATTGGTGAAACAAAAGTAACTGTTTCAATCAGGGAAAATGCAGACACCGATGAGGAAAGCTGGGAGCTTGAGGTAGATGATGACGAACTGGAGGAAATTAATCCTGATTTCCTTGATCATAGTGAGTCATCCAGTGAAGAGTCCAGCTCCTATGAATCAGGCAGGAAAAAAAGCAAAAGCAAGCGGGATTAAGGAACTAGAGAGAAAAACTCTCTAGTTTTTTTGTTGTTAGATGAGCTTGGCTCCTATGATATAATACTTCTATTATATATTTGATTGAAAGAAAGGTTTTGGGAAAATGGCAGTAGCAACCTATACTCCTATGATTCAACAATACTTGAGTATAAAGGCAGATTATCAAGATGCATTCTTGTTTTTCCGTCTCGGTGATTTTTATGAAATGTTCTTTGAGGATGCCATTAAGGCATCAAAAGAATTGGAGATAACCTTAACAGCGAAGAATGGTGGAGGAGAACAAAAAATTCCAATGTGCGGGGTTCCTTATCATTCAGCGCAGTCTTATATTGAAACACTGGTAGATCGTGGTTTTAAAGTGGCCATCTGCGAACAAACAGAGGACCCAAAAGCGGCAAAAGGGGTCGTTAAACGTGAAGTTGTCCAATTAATTACTCCAGGTACGGTGATGGAAGGAAAGAGTCTCGCCGAAAAAGAGAATAACTATCTTGCGACTATTTCTTCCATAGATGGCTTGGGATTTGGAGTGGCTCATATTGATTTAACGACTGGCGAAAATCGAGTAACCCATTTTTCCAATTTTAAAGATGTGTTAAATGAAGTTTCCGTTATAGGATCTAAAGAAGTTGTGGTTCAGCCCGATATCGGCGATGAAAAAGAAATTTTATTAAAAGACAGAGGGATTGTCACGATTTCTTATGAAGCCGATTCGGAAACGAAAGACGAGTTTAACCATCTGGTAAATGAGCTTCCGAAAAAAGACCTAAAGCATACGGTAGCCCGTTTGCTCAATTATATACAGCGTACTCAAAAGAGGACGATTGAACATATTCAACCAGTTGAATTATATGAAACGGAACAATATTTAAAAATTGATTACTATTCAAAAAGAAATTTAGAGCTCACGGAAACTATTCGTTCAAAAGGTAAAAAAGGCTCTCTTTTATGGCTTCTTGATGAAACCAAGACGGCCATGGGCGGCAGAAGACTAAAGCAATGGATTGAACGCCCATTAGTCAGCGAATCTGAAATAGAAGCTCGGTTATCGATGGTTGAAACATTTATGAATCAATTTTTTGAACGGGAAGAGCTGCGTGAGCTATTACATGAAGTGTATGATTTGGAACGTTTAACAGGCCGTGTTTCCTATGGCAATGTAAATGCACGGGATTTATTGCAGCTGAAGCGTTCCCTGCAGCAAGTACCGGCTATTATTGATGTGATTGGAAGGCTGCCTATTGATACGGCTAAAGAAATCGCATCCCGGATGGATCCGTGTGAAGAAGTGACGGATTTACTCGAGCAGGCGCTGCATGAGAACCCGCCGATTTCCATTAAAGAGGGAGGCATTATTCGCGAAGGGTATAACGAAGATTTAGATCGTTATCGCGATGCTTCCAAGAACGGGAAAACCTGGATCGCTCAGTTGGAACAAAAGGAAAGAGAAAGAACAGGTATCCGTTCTCTAAAAATTGGTTATAATCGTGTATTTGGTTATTACTTGGAAGTAACAAAGGCAAATCTCCACCTTCTGAATGATGATCGATATGACAGAAAACAAACTCTTGCAAATGCAGAACGTTATATCACTCCAGAATTAAAAGAAAAAGAAACAATCATCCTCGAAGCAGAGGAAAAAAGTACAGGTCTGGAATACGATTTGTTCTGTGAATTACGTGATCAAATTAAAGATTATATACCTCGTCTGCAAAAATTAGCGATGGAAATCAGTGAATTGGATGTTTTACAATGTTTCTCTACTATTAGTGAACGTTACCACTATGTAAAACCACAATTCTCTCATACACGTCAAATGAGTATAAAAAATGGCCGACATCCAGTCGTAGAAAAGGTTTTAAAAGCACAGGAATATGTACCGAATGATTGCTTCTTGGATAAAAAGAAGGAAATCTTATTAATTACTGGACCAAATATGTCCGGTAAGAGTACGTATATGCGCCAGGTTGCCTTGACAGCGATTATGGCCCAAATCGGCTGCTTTGTACCTGCAGACGAAGCAATCCTGCCAATATTCGATCAGGTATTTACGAGAATCGGTGCAGCAGATGATTTGATATCAGGACAAAGTACCTTTATGGTCGAAATGCTTGAAGCGAACCATGCGATTACGAATGCAACAGAAAACAGTTTGCTTCTATTCGATGAAATCGGAAGAGGAACGTCAACCTATGATGGAATGGCATTGGCCCAATCAATCATAGAATATATTCATCATCATATTGGTGCAGCTACCCTCTTCTCCACGCATTATCATGAGTTAACAGCTCTAGCTGATCAACTCAGCAAGCTGAGTAACGTACATGTTCGTGCAATTGAGCAAAATGGCACAGTCATTTTCCTTCATAAAGTAGTCGATGGACCTGCTGATCGCAGTTATGGTATTCATGTTGCCAAGCTTGCGGAAATGCCGGAGACGGTGATTAAGCGAGCGCAAGAGATATTAAACGTCCTTGAACAAGGGGACAAGCAACCAAAACCTACGCCGCCTGTAAAAACTGAAACTGATGCTGAAATTGTCAGTGAACAGGCGCAATTATCCTTTTTCACAGAAGATAAAAAGGAAAAAACGACTTCATCATCCCGACACTCAAAAGAGTGGAAGGTAGCGGAAGAGCTTAAATCCTTATCTATATTAGAGATGAATCCTTTAGAAGCTTTAAACGCCTTATATGCATTACAGAAAAAATTAAAGTAGGAAGGAGAGAACGATATGGGGAAAATTGTACTGTTAGATGATCTATTATCCAATAAAATCGCTGCCGGAGAAGTAGTAGAGAGACCTGCATCTGTTGTAAAAGAGTTAGTGGAAAACTCAATAGATGCTAACAGTACGGTAATTGAGATTTATGCTACGGAAGCCGGTCTAGAATCCATTCGCATTATTGATAATGGGGAAGGGATGGAAGAGGACGATGCCCTCAATGCTTTTCACAGGCACGCGACCAGTAAAATAAAGGACGAAAACGATTTATTCAGAATTCGTACGCTAGGTTTCCGGGGTGAGGCATTGCCTTCAATCGCTTCTGTTTCCAAATTCGAATTAAAGACCTCAACAGGTGATGGACCTGGAACCCGTCTTTTACTCGAGGGCGGCAAGGTCCTTACTCATGAGTCCTATTCAAGCCGTAAAGGAACCGATATAACGGTGAGTGAACTGTTCTTTAATACACCGGCTCGTCTGAAATATGTTAAAAGCGTTCATACAGAGCTTGGGAATATAACCGATGTCGTAAATAGGCTGGCACTGTCGCATCCGGATGTATCGTTTAAGCTGGTTCACAACGACCGTACCTTATTACAAACATCAGGCAACGGCAATCCACTTCAGGTGCTTGCCGGGATATATGGGATACAAACTGCTCAAAAAATGCTGCCGTTTGAAGCATCAACACTTGATTTTTCAATAAAAGGCTATGCCGGACATCCGGAAATGACGAGGGCTTCGCGTAACTATATGACCATTTTGGTAAATGGAAGATTTATTAAGAATTATTTGATCGCCAAAGCAGTCATGGAAGGGTACCATACTTTATTGCCTATTGGACGTTATCCAATTGCGATGCTCAATATTGAAATGGATCCTTTATTGGTTGATGTGAATGTGCATCCTTCCAAAATGGAGGTTCGTTTCAGTAAAGAGCAAGAGCTGATGACATTAATTAGCGAGGCCATCCGGAATACGTTTAAAAAAGAGACATTAATTCCGACAGGCGCTCCTGTTAAACGTGAGGAAAAAGCAAAAACGGAACAAGCTCAATTTACGTTTACGGAGGAAAGAGCCAAGCGGCCTGAGCCGCCAAAGCAGACTCCTCCAATGGTAAAGGCAACTGAAGGATTTTCAGTGATTTATGATCCGCCTGAGATTGAACAGCCGAAGCGGGAATTCGAGGCTCCTAGTCCTATCGAGTTGAACGAGCCTGGAAGGGAATCAGTAGAAGAACAGGTAGAAACTGAACCGTTTATCAGTTCAGAAGCGGGTTCCGAACGTGTCGGAACGATCGTAGAGCAAAAAGAAGAGGAATTAGAGCCGATTCAAGACAATCAGGACATGCAAGAAAGCCGAATTCCGCCTTTATATCCGATTGGACAGCTGCATGGAACGTATATTTTGGCCCAAAATGAACAAGGGCTCTATATGATTGACCAGCATGCTGCCCAAGAGCGGATTAAGTATGAGTTCTTCAAGCATAAGGTGGGAGAGGTCAACAAAGAACTGCAAGAAATGTTGGTACCGATGACACTGGAGTATTCAACAGATGAGTTTGTGAAGCTGGAAGAACATAAAGAAGAGCTGGAAGCGGTCGGAGTATTTTTAGAACCATTTGGATTAAATAGTTATATTGTCCGCGCCCATCCAACCTGGTTCCCAGCAGGCATGGAAGAAACGATCATCGATGAAATGGTCCACCAAGTATTAACGATGAAAAAGGTGGATATCAAGAAATTGCGTGAGGAAGCGGCAATTATGATGAGCTGTAAGGGGTCAATTAAAGCCAACCGGCATTTGCGTAATGATGAAATCAGTGCATTACTGGATGAATTGCGTCATACAAATGATCCATTCACATGCCCGCATGGCCGTCCAATTATCGTTCATTATTCGATTTATGAGCTGGAGAAAATGTTTAAACGGGTTATGTAATGTAGTAAGTAAATAAAAATGCATTAAACTTTAATTAAGCGGGGGAACAAGTCGTTTTCCTCCGCTTTTTTTGTGTTTATAATATAAGTTTGGATACAAAAAAGCTCCTAAGCTGCGCTTTTTTGGGGCCTATCCTCCAGCTATGAGGCACCTATGACCGACCTATACCGGGGTGAAGGTGTCTGAAAGGTAGGTGAAGTATGGAGGAAAGGAGCTATCTCCCAGCTATGAGGCACCTATGACCGGCCTATACCCGGGTATAGGTGGTTGAAAGGTAGGTGAAGTATGTAGGAAAGGAGCTATGCTCCACCTACGAGGCATCTATGACCGACCTATACCGGGGTAAAGGTGTCTGAAAGGTGGGTGAAGTATGGAGGAAAGCGCTATGCCTCAGCTATGAGGCACCTATGCCCGACCTATACCCGGGTATAGGTGCCTGAAAGGTAGGTGAAGTATGGAGGAAGGGAGCTATGCCCCAGCTATGAGGCAGCTATGCCCGACCTATACCCGGGTAAAGGTGGTTGAAAGGTAGGTGAAGTATGTAGGAAAGGAGCTATGCTCCACCTACGAGGCAGCTATGCCCGACCTATACCGGGTAAAGGTGTCTAAAAGGTAGTCATAGTCATCTTCGTGAATATATAATTTATGAGCAGCTACTATTAGTTGCAAGGGATGTGCCAAACTGCTTAGCTTATTATTTTCATCAAATATATGTGTATCAGACCCGAGAAATCAATCTTGAAAATCAAAAAAGGTGTCAAATCAGTCTATAATACTGATCAGACACCTTTTTAATTACTCAATATCAATAGTTTGCTCTTGCTTCGCTTGCCATAGTTTGAATTTCTCGAGATCTTCAGTTATTTGCTTAATCGTAAATCCGATAATGGCTGCATCATCAGCAAAACCAAGACCTACAATAAAATCAGGGATAAAATCAATAGGTGATACAAAATAGATAATGGCTGCGATTATAGAAATAATCGACTTTTTAGGAATCTCTTTATAATCACCCTTTACCCAAGAGCGAAACATGGTGATAAGTAATTGAAGATTGTCCCATACCTCTTCCAGTGCATTTTTGTTTGTATTTGATTTCGTAGTTGCTTCATCTAATAGCTCATTTGATTTTTTTGTATTATTTAAATAGGTTTTGGCTGAATCGATGTATTTTTTATATTTATGTATTCCTTTGTTTTGTTCTTCCATTACTCATTCCTCCTAAACGACAACTTGTTTACATTTTAAGGTATATTTCTTCAACTAACAACATTTCAGTGATTGGCTTGAAAATAAATTAAATACCTCTCATTAGAAGTGCTGCTTAATGTCTTTTTCCCTAAATTTGTGTATACTAATCCTATCCTGAGAAAAATTGAGGTGTATAGAGTTATGAGTAAAAGTCGGGCTAAAAAATATAGGTTGAAATTGGAGAGGGAAGGCAAGCGCAATCCTGAGACTCTACGGGGCGGCCTATATACAATTGATTTGAGTACAAGAATGACGAAAACAAAGAAGGATAAAATGGAACAATTTAAACATAAAAAGAGATTTCAGCATCTAACAAAGGATGAGGGAATCTCTTTTTTTTTGGCTCTAAGGAGATGTGTATAAAAGGAGTCAGTATTTTAGTCCATGGCACTGAGACCTTATACTATTCTATGTACTGAAACGATTAGTGAAATGGTGAACCAAAGGCCAAGCACGCACCTCAATTTTTTTTGCAAAATGAAATATAGGCATTTCACCATTAATATCAATACCTTGCTTGGATAGAACGGAATTCTTACTGAATTCTGCTTCTGCCTCTTGTAATATCCAAGGGTCATGTAAAATATCACAGCGAAGCGGTACTCCTGATAAATTTAAGGTATAAAAGCAGTAACGCTCGGCCATCCATTCCTCGAAAGACCCTTTAGCTGCCTGAAATGGTTCTGAAATTGGTCTATAGCTACAGGCTAACTCGATTTCATGGTCATGTAGTCTCTTACTTTTAAATTCAATGTTTGTATCATTAGTCTGGATCTTCATATCAGTGTACCAATACGGTAAGTGGTATAGTGTTCTAGCCCCTTTTACAGCAAGCCAATTGGAAGCATCCAAACTAAAAAAGTACACACCTGGCTTTCCATCGAGAATGACATATGTACGAACATTTAGCTCAGGAAATTGATCTGTTCCTGGAATAGGGGGTAATCCCCGGAGTCTAATACCCGACATACGAAACGGTACAACCCCAATCCAGCATATGCCATTATATGAATCCAAAGGGAGCACTTCAGGTACTAACTTTCGTAATACTTCATATTTAATTGGATAATGGGCAAATAAAAGATCGCTCCATGTCTGCTTCATTGTCCAAGGTAAATTCGGGAGAGCCCATGGACGATGACTGTCATCCCATTGGTTTTTATCGAGCTTTAGTTGTTCTTCCAAAGCCATCACTTCCTTAACATTTTTTTTGGAATTGAACTCCTTCTAAAATAATCGTTACCACTTTACTGAAGTTAAGTAAAACTACATCAAAAGTTTAAAAAAACATCATGAGAATTAGCATTGATTTTGCAATTTTACATGGAGAGAAACAACCTAATTAATACCTATTATACCGTTAAATTGAAATGATTTTATATTATTAATCTATTTTAAAGTAACTATTGTAGATTTAAATTCAGGATCTTACAGATAAATGTAAGCCTTGTAGAAAGAACTTTCCAACGTGAAGAATTAGATGGGTTTGTAAGTTTCCTATGGAATCGAGATGCCAGTGGTCATATTGAACCCGCTATTTCATCTGTGGATAAAAAATAAGAAAAGAAGAAGCGAGACAAGAACATACATGGATCCTATAAAAGTCTTATAGTTATAAAGTTCTCTAATACCGGTTATTAAAAATAGGACGAATAAATAAACAAAAAGTAATTGCACCAAGGAGAAGACTCTATATGAAAAAATATAACCCAGTAAGAAAAACGTAAGTAAGCCGGTTAACACCTGTATGAACCGGAGCATGAAAACAATCTCCTCATTTCTATATATGTAAGATACCTTTCTCCATCCTCAGCAATTTGCTGCGCGTAATATCGTTTACGCCTTCAAATGTATGAAACCTCTATAATAAATATTGATTAGGTAATTGTTATATGATTGATTACTGAAGCACCTTAATTATAGGGTTAGTATTAATAGAACTTATCTTAAGGTTAAAGTTCATCTAAAAATTATTTAAAAATAATAAAAGTGTGAAAAAAGAATTGAATAAAGACCATTTAAACTGACTATACTGGTTAGATGTTACTCGCTCATGTTCAGATTATAATGATTTATGTTAAGATAAGAAAAAAATGAATAGGGCAGTGTGAAGCATAAATGGAAAAACAGAAATTGGTCGTGATTATTGGACCAACGGCAGTGGGAAAAACCAAATTATCAATCAATTTGGCCAAGAAGTTCAATGGTGAAATTATAAGTGGCGATTCAGCACAGATTTTTAAGGGTATGGATATAGGAACTGCTAAAGTTACAAAGGACGAAATGGAAGGGATTCCTCATTATTTAATTGATTGCAGGGAACCATCTGAATCCTATAATGTTTATGATTTTAAGCAAGAAGTGCAGCAGAAGATTAATGATATAACGAATAGGGGAAAGCTTCCTATATTAGTGGGTGGTACCGGTTTGTATATTCAATCCGTCCTCTATGATTACCAGTTCCCTGAAACCACAGCAAATCCTAATATTCGAGAAGAGCTGGAAGAACGAATTGAACAAGAAGGGCCTGATGCTGTTTATCAAACACTTGTTGAGATTGATCCCGTTGCTGCAGAAAAAATACATCCTAATAACACAAAAAGAGTTATCCGTGCTTTAGAGGTATTTTATGATTCAGGAAAGCGTTTCAGTGAACAGGAACAATCCACAGAGAGAACATTATTATATGATGTGGCTTTGATTGGATTAACGATGGACCGCGATCTTTTATATAAAAGGATCAATGAACGAGTGGAAGCAATGATGCAGCAGGGTCTTGAAGAGGAAGTCAGAAAACTATATGCAAAAGGATTAAAAGATGCACAATCCATGCAAGCAATTGGATATAAGGAATTTGAGGGACTCTTTGAAGGAACTGAAACACGAGAAAATGTTATAGCTCAAATACAGCGGAATTCCCGTCGGTTTGCAAAAAGACAATTTACTTGGTTCCGAAATAAGATGGATGTTCACTGGTTTGATATGACCAATTTGGCTGATTTCGAAAAAATTTCTGAAGAAATATCGCTTGAAGTGGCAGGAATGCTCGCTTTAAAGGCGAATAGATAAACTATAGAGAGAAAAGAGGAGGCAAAAAAATGAAACAAGGAATCAATATTCAAGATCAAATTTTAAATCAATTGCGTAAGGAAAATGTATATGTAACAATCTTTTTACTTAATGGATTTCAGTTACGCGGACTGATAAAAGGGTTTGATAATTTTACAGTCTTAATTGAAACAGAGGGTAAACATCAACTGGTCTACAAACATGCGATTTCAACATTTGCTCCTCAAAAAAATGTACAAGTTGACCTTGAAGGTTAAGGATAAGTACGGCAGACTCCCTCTACGGTGAGTCTGTTTTTTATTTAACTGATTTTTTCATTCTGTATGGAGGGTGCCCGGAATATAAATAAGGAGAGGAAATATAATTATTTTCCGGGCAATCGCAGTATGTGACAATCAGGCACACCTTTATTGGTAAAAAATAAATTTATATTGTAGTTTCAGGGGTGCCCTTGTCTATTTTGCCTTCACTTTGTCGAATGTGTTAGGTAAAAAAGGGGGGACACGGCTTCATTAAAGAGGTGATCAAATGGAGCAACAGCCAATGCGAGTGAGAAATAATGGGCAAATTAATGTTGTATTGAAAAATGGTCAAGCAAAGGCTCAGGTTAAGCCGATTCTAAATGTTCCTCCATTACCAAAGGATATACCTTCTCATCATATAGCCCTAAAAGAAATTGAAGCTGAATTGAATAGTCTCGTAGGCATGGAGGAAATGAAAAAAGTTATAAAGGAAATTTATGCATGGATTTATGTGAATAAACAACGGGAAGTAGCTGGCCTTAAGGCTGAAAAACAGGCGCTTCATATGATGTTTAAAGGTAATCCCGGTACTGGAAAAACGACGGTCGCACGGCTTATAGGAGATTTATTTGTAAAGATGAATGTCTTGAGCAAAGGCCACTTAATCGAGGCTGAGCGGGCAGATCTTGTAGGAGAATATATAGGACACACAGCTCAAAAGACGAGAGATTTAATCAAAAAGGCAATTGGGGGTATTCTTTTCATTGATGAAGCCTATTCTTTGGGAAGGGGTGGTGAAAAGGATTTTGGTAAGGAAGCGATTGATACATTGGTAAAGCATATGGAGGATCGGCAGCATGAATTTATTCTTATTCTTGCCGGATATTCACGGGAAATGGAGTATTTTTTAACCTTGAATCCAGGCCTGCAATCCCGTTTTCCGATTGTCATTGATTTTCCGGATTACACGGTTGATCAATTAATGGATATAGGGAACCGAATGTTAAGTGCCAGGCAATACGTTTATAGTCTGGACGCGGAAAGAAAACTGCGCGATCATCTATATTATTTAACAAATGTTCTACATCTTAAATCCTTTTCCAATGGTAGATATGTAAGGAATGTAATAGAAAAATCAATCAGAACTCAGGCAATGCGTCTTTTGCTGTCGGATCAATATGAACGTCGGGAATTAATGACCATCCGAAGTGATGACCTAGTGTTCGATACGTTTGAGTAAGAGATACGAATAAATATGAGTGCCCCGTAAGCTGTCATAAAGCTTTTGGGGCATTTGTTTTTTTGAGAAATAGTCATAATGAAATATTTCTAAGATGGTGATTATTAGTAGGTTAGAATACTAAAATCAAACGCAGGGAATTAACGAACTACCACGTCTAAGTAATCTATATTTTGTGGTAAATTTTAGTTAGTTGCATAGGTTGGAATGGTAGATTTTATATTAACAATCTCTTGCCATAAAGATCGAGAAGTGGAATGAGAGTAGAAGGTTAAACGAGATGAATTTGATAGAAGAAATTATATTTACAAGCAAACAGGTAATAATTGATGCAGATTGTAAAAAAGAAGATTTGATTGTTTTGTTAAAAAACACCGGTGAAAATACGGTTCAATTAAACGGAGAACTTATTTTAACTCTTCCCAAGGGTCACCATATTATTCGATTCACAAAAGACCATTTCTGTCTTTTATACAATACGACTCTATCTTTTTATTCATTAACGGGTAAATTTGTATCTGAATTTGAGGTTGGTTCACATATTCATGAGTTATTTCCTTACAAAGATGGCGTTCTATGTACATATGGAGATCAAGGTGTATACGGAAAGGGTGCTGGAGTAAATATATTGAACTGTGTATCTCCATTCAGTGGTTTAGAGTCTTTTTATAACAATGCTATCCAATATGATCTTCTCTATGACCCTCTGGTTACTCGTTATAAGCCCTATGCTTGTATCAACTCGGAGAGAAATGAGTTAGTAATACTAAACGAGCAGCTTGAAGAAGAAAAAACGATGAAAATTCCTTTTGATACAGGAAATTTAATTACCTTTGCACTTACCTACAAATACGGCTTATTTATAGAAGAAAATAAACTATGTGTATGGGAATTTGAAACAACAAAACGCATTCTTGAGTATAAGAGGGAGTTCTCTTCTAAAATCAGAGCTATTTTTCATCGTCATAATTTTTCATTTATAGAGATTTCTGATTATGAGGTAAAAGGATTCATGCCAGTTGTGGAGTATGGCACTTAAGATAATCATCAATACAGATTAAAGAGCCTTGCTAAGAAAACAGCAAGGCCCTTATCATTTATCCTATATAAATACGAATCTATGAAAGTGGATTAGTAGGATATTTATGTAGTAACTCTTAATCAGTAACTTCTTTTAACAACAGGTAAATGCCATTCGTATAGATAAGAAAGCATTCGTAAAAAGGTAATAATAATAAATAAAAGGTATAATTCAAGGTTGGATGTCATCGCTCCGAGGCCGATTAAGAGACCTGCAATACCTGCCCAAATTGCGTAAATCTCAGATCTTAACAGTATTGGCTTCCTGCCTGCGAGGACATCTCGTACGATACCGCCGCCACTTCCTGTCAGGATAGCAGCAAATACAACCGCAATAAGCGGTAAGTTCATTTCCGTTGCTAGTAAAGCGCCCTGTACAGCGAATGCGCTTAAACCGATAGCGTCAAAAAAATTCCCCCACCTGTTCCAATGCTTTAAAAGCGAATGCTGAAATAAACAAACAATAGTTATAGAAATGAATGCGATAAAAAATAATCCGTTTTGTTCCCAAATATGGATTATTGGGATCCCGAGCAGCAAATTGCGAATGGCACCTCCCCCAAAGGCTGTTACAAATCCGAGTAAATAAAGGCCAAATAAGTCATATTCCTCTTCTGTTGCCACTAAGGCTCCGCTAATCGCAAAAGCGATTGTTCCGATAATGCTTAATACATCCCATGTCATACTTTTTTCTTTTTCTCCTTAAATAAAATTCAAATAATCATTTAAAATCTGGCTAATTTATCATATCATTTGAATACAGTGTTTGGAACGGGTGATTTTTTTGGTATGATAAGAAGAATAGTGAACTATTGAGGGAAGTGACATAATGGAAGAAACATATGAAAAAGCTATACTAGTTGGTTGTCAGCGAGAAGATATTGATGACAGTCGATTTGAATCCTCTATGGAGGAACTTGAATCACTAACGGAAACTGCCGGAGGGCAGGCTCTTGTATTAGTGTCTCAAAAGAGAGTTAAGCCTCATCCTGCTACATATATCGGGAAAGGGAAAGTCGAGGAGCTTATTGCATTAGTTGAAGAGCTAGAACCGGATGTCGTAATCTTTAACGATGAATTGTCTCCCAGTCAAATACGAAATCTAGGTAAAGAGCTGGGAACTAGAATCGTTGACCGTACCCAGTTGATTTTAGATATTTTTGCTCAACGTGCGCGTTCTCGCGAAGGTCAAATGCAAGTAGAGTTAGCCCAATTGCAATATATGCTGCCAAGATTGGCGGGGCAAGGTACTGAATTATCAAGACTCGGCGGCGGTATTGGAACGAGGGGACCGGGGGAAACCAAACTGGAATCTGACAGACGCCACATTCGACGTCGCTTGGATGAGATCAAAAGGCAGTTGGATTCAGTTGTTAAGCATAGGGAACGTTACAGAGCGCGCAGAAAACGAAATAATCGTTTCCAAATTGCATTGGCTGGCTATACGAATGCCGGTAAATCAACCTTGTTTAACCGTCTGGCTGAAGCGGATTCTTATGAGGAAAATCAACTGTTCGCTACCCTTGATCCGATGACCAGGGAATGTCTTCTTCCATCTGGATACAAGGTCCTTATCAGTGATACTGTTGGATTTATTCAGGATTTACCTACCTCCCTTGTTGCGGCATTTAGATCCACGCTTGAAGAAGTGACAGAATCCGATGCCATTTTACATGTAGTGGATTCTTCTCATCCTGATGCTTATAATCATGAGAAGACCGTTCAAAAAATTATCGAGGATTTGGGTGCTGAGGATATTCCTCAATTGATTGTCTATAACAAAAAAGATGCCGCCCATTCTGAATTTGTACCGACATCCAAGGAAAAATCCATTCATATATCTGCTCGTCAGGATGAAGGGATTCAACAACTCCTTTTAGAAATGGAAAAATTGGTTGAAAGCTTTATGGAACCATATTCCGTAATGATTCCAGCTAATGAAGGGAAAATTATAGCCCGGTTAAAGGATGAGACAATCGTTAAATCAACCGAGTTTCATGAAAGCAATGAGACCTATCATCTAAAGGGACTTGCTTTAGCAGACCATGCAATCATGGGAATTATTAAAAATTATGAGTAGGAGTAGGAATGCAACATGTTTGAACAATTAAAGAACGGTGAGAGAATTAAAGAAACTGTTCAGGAAACTGAAAAAATGATTGCTGAAAGATTTTTAGAAATTGAAGAAAATGTAGACTTTAATACAGCGAAGGTATTGAAAGCCTTCCAGGAAAATCAGGTTAGTGATGCCCATTTTAATCCATCAACAGGTTATGGGTATGATGATATGGGAAGAGATACATTGGAAAAGGTGTTTGCTCATGTATTTGGAGCCGAAGCGGCACTTGTCCGCCCGCAAATCATATCTGGAACACATGCTATTTCAACTTCCTTATTCGGCGTGTTACGCCCTGGAGATGAGCTTTTATACATCACTGGAAAGCCATATGACACGCTTGAAGAGATTGTTGGCATACGCGGAAGTGGTATAGGATCCTTAAAGGAATATCAAATATCCTATCAATCTGTCGCTTTAAAGGAAGATGGGTATGTTGACTTTGATGCAGTAGCAAAAGCCATTAAACCAAATACGAAGGTAATTGGAATTCAACGCTCAAAAGGCTATGATAACCGCCCATCATTTAAAATTGCAGAAATCAAGGAAATGATTCAGTTTGTAAAAGCTATCAAACAGGATGTCGTTGTCTTTGTTGATAACTGCTATGGAGAGTTTGCTGAGAAAATGGAGCCTACTGAGGTTGGTGCGGACCTAATGGCTGGTTCCTTAATTAAAAATCCTGGCGGCGGTTTAGCGAAAACGGGTGGTTATATTGCCGGTAGAGCTGATTTGGTAGAACGATGCGCATATCGTTTAACAACACCGGGTATTGGTGCTGAAGCGGGTGCTTCCTTGTACAGTTTATTAGAAATGTACCAAGGATTCTTCTTGGCTCCGCATGTTGTTGGACAATCCTTAAAAGGAGCAATCTTTACAGCTGCCATGCTAGAAAAATGGGGATTTAACGCTTCACCTACATGGAACGAACCAAGAACAGATCTCATTCAATCAGTCCAATTTCATGACAGAGATAAGATGGTGCTGTTCTGTCAGCAGATTCAGTTTGCTTCACCAATTAACTCTCATGTAACACCATATCCTGCTTATATGCCAGGATATGAGGATGATGTAATCATGGCTGCCGGAACGTTTATTCAGGGAGCGAGTATCGAATTAACCGCTGACGGTCCGTTAAGACCGCCATATACCGCTTTTGTACAGGGCGGACTAACGTACTCCCATGTTAAAATAGCCATTTGCAAAGCAATTGATCAGATGATTGAAAAAGGATTAATAAAGTAACTAATAATAACTCCCTTATTTTTGGAATAGGGGAGTTTTTTATTAGTAAAAATGGTCAGTGTGAGTTACAAGTAACCGATTATTTGCAGAGTGGGATTCAAAGTGAACTCTGTTTATCTATATCATATTAGCTGTTTATTGAATGGCATCGCATAGCATAGGTGTCTGAAGGGTGGAGGATAGGTGTTATGCTGCACCCATGGCACACCTATGCCGCACCTATGCGGGGTCAAAGGTGTCTGGAAGGTGCTGAATAGATGCTATGCTACATCTTTGTTACACCTATTCCTAATTAAAGGTGTTTGATAGATGTAAGATAGGCGTAGGATACCGTGGCTTTCCTGCATCTTCTATACACCTCTAGTGTGTCTGTGCAATATCTTTTCTGTATCTTGGTCTATTTGCTCCATAGAGGTAGGTATACTTTTTAGTGGAAAAGAGTTGAATTAATGTGTAAATAGAAGTGCTTTTTTATGTGAAATTCAATAAGG
Source organism: Bacillus sp. z50 (assembly GCF_058313585.1). Classification (NCBI taxonomy): domain Bacteria; kingdom Bacillati; phylum Bacillota; class Bacilli; order Caryophanales; family Bacillaceae; genus Bacillus; species Bacillus sp. z50. The sequence goes on along the minus strand of NZ_JBZFQL010000002.1, from coordinate 102,192 downwards.
ACCAGCTTGTTGCTTTTATTTATAAATTAATAGGTTAATTGTCTGAGTTTGGGGTAAAAGAAGTAAAGCAGTTAAAATGATACATTACTCCAGAGATTCCATGTCAGAAAACCTTACATATGATTGACAAAGAAGTTTACATGGCATAAACTAACAATATCAAGAAGAGGTATTGAAGGAGGATGTAGTGGTGAGCGGTAACATCAGAAGAACCATGCCACTTTTTCCAATGAGTATTGTCATGCAGCTGACCGATTTAACTGCACGTCAAATCCGTTATTATGAAGAACACAAATTGGTTTATCCAGCCAGAACAGAGGGTAATCGAAGGATGTTTTCGTTAAACGATATTGATCGTCTTTTGGAAATTAAAGAATTGCTTGATCAAGGCATAAATATGGCTGGGATTAAAAAAATTCTTGAACCTTCTATTTATAATGAAACTGAAATAATTGCTAAAGATGAACATTCTAAAGAAGAAACAAAACCAGAATTGACCAATGCGCAATTAAGAAAATTATTGCGTGATGAAATTTTGAAGGCTGGCCGCTTTACAACGAGAGGCAGCAACCAATCTGGTGATATGCATCGGTTTTTTAATTAAAAATTAAAATATAAAAAGCTTTATTATTTAAGGAGGAAAAAGGAAGATGGGGAAATACACTGCGGATGATATTAGAAAGTTAGCTAAAGATGAAAATGTGAAATTTATTCGATTACAATTTACCGACATTCTGGGAACAATTAAAAACGTAGAAATTCCAGTAAGTCAGCTTGATAAAGCATTAGAAAATAAAATGATGTTTGATGGTTCATCCATTGAAGGGTTCGTTCGTATCGAAGAATCTGATATGCTTTTATATCCAGATCTTGATACATGGGTAATTTTTCCTTGGACTGCTGAAAAAGGAAAAGTGGCTCGTTTAATCTGCGATATTTACAATCCGGATGGCACACCTTTCTCAGGTGACCCACGTGCTAATTTAAAACGTGTGTTAGAGGAAATGAAAGAGCTAGGTTTCACAGATTTCAATCTTGGGCCTGAACCAGAATTCTTCTTATTCAAATTGGATCAAGCAGGGGAACCAACTTTGGAGTTAAATGATAAAGGCGGATACTTTGACCTTGCTCCTACAGATTTAGGTGAAAATTGCCGTCGCGATATCGTTCTTGAGCTAGAAGAGATGGGATTTGAAATTGAAGCTTCCCACCATGAGGTAGCTCCAGGACAACATGAGATTGATTTTAAATATGCTGATGCGATTACAGCATGTGACCAAATCCAAACGTTCAAATTGGTAGTAAAAACAATTGCTCGTAAACATGGCTTGCACGCAACTTTCATGGCAAAACCATTGTTCGGTGTGAATGGTTCCGGTATGCACATGAACTTATCTTTATTCTCTGATGGAAAGAATGCTTTCTACGATACAAAAGGAAATATCGAATTGAGCGAGACAGCTCATCAATTCATAGCTGGTATCATTGAGCATGCGCCTGCGTTCACGGCAGTAACAAATCCAACAGTTAACTCATACAAACGTCTAGTTCCTGGATACGAAGCACCTTGTTATGTTGCATGGTCTGCTCGTAACCGTAGCCCACTAATCCGTATTCCGGCTTCCCGTGGATTGAGCACACGTGTTGAGGTACGTTCTGTTGACCCAACAGCAAATCCATACCTAGCTATGGCAGTATTACTTAGCGCTGGTCTTGATGGCATTAGAAATCAGAAAAAAGCTCCGGCACCAATTGACCGTAATATCTATGTAATGTCTGCACAAGAACGTGCTGAAGAAGGTATTAAAGATCTTCCGTCTACATTATATCAAGCGTTAGTAGAATTACAAAAAAACCCAGTCATCATGAATGGTCTAGGTGATCATATTCTGGAACACTTTGTAGAAGCAAAAGAGATTGAATGGGATATGTTTAGAACTCAAGTTCATCCATGGGAGAGAGAACAATATCTTCAAATGTATTAATAGCTGAAACCCTTGATACTGCGGTATTGAGGGTTTTTTCTTTTTGTGGTCAAATACGTTAATTCATGATGTTTTGAAAAACCGCCCACGAATTTTCATTTAATTTAATATGTCCTTGGTGTAATCCTCGAATTTATTCATGCTATCTGCTTCAATCTTCTTCGATATGTGAGAGTACAGATCAGCGGTGAGTGATCTGCATGGATCCATGACCCAATCGTACTTGGATGTATTTCATCGAAGCTCCTGATTATGGGAGTAGAACAGCATGAGTATGCCTTAAAGCGTGAATTGGTATCTTTGGCAATCCGGCTCTTTTATGGATTCGTTCCATAGCATTAAATAGTTACAGGTAATGAATATCCTGTGCGAAAGGTTTCGTGGATTTAAAGTATAATTGGAACATACTATACGGTAACATGAGAAGAATAAAATAAGAGGGTTCCTAAGTGGGATTCCTCTTATTTGTATATGACAAATGAACCGCATCTTGAGCCTCTTGTTGAAGTTATATACCAACGCTATTATTAACGTAAGTCGGATAAAGGATGATTATATATGAAGAAACTTTTGTGTATTTTCCACACCATGCGGTTACGCTATTTGCTTCAACATGTGGAATCATCTAAGGAAGTTAATCAAAAAATTCTTCTTTTGCATTTAAAATTAAACGAATTAGAAAAGCTGAAAATTTAAAATTAAAGGGACTTTCCACTCTGGAAGTCCTCTTTTTTATAAAAACTTTTCCCCTCTTATTAATAAATCGCCTCTGACTGATATTATAAAAGTAGGAGGCGATAAAAATGAGAGACACATGGAAAACTGATGCTAGAATTCCATGGGAACCGGAAGCGGATGAATTTCTGGAGAAACAACTAAGAATATACTCTAAAGAGAAGTTTGCTGTTATAGCGGTGAAGGACATAGCGAAAAGCCCTTTATAGATCGCCTTAGTTGGATAAAAAACGGCAAGCAGAATCCAGGTGTATGCTCTGCCGATATAGTGCACACAATCCCTTAAGGGAAGGGGAGAAGTCTTACCATTTAAGGATTTAATATAAAAAAACCGAGGCAGTTTTTATGCCCAGCAAAATTGCTCGCCTCTGTCAAAAACTATAGTTGCCGTTTAATTTATTTTAAGTGTCCCCCAGGGCTCTTTTTATATATTCTAATAAAAGGGGGTACTGATAAAAATGGGGAAAATTATAGATATTTCACATCACCAGCCACCATCGTCTATAAATTATGACAAACTAGCCAAGGAAGTGGATTTAGTTATTGTTCGTACTCAGTATGGATCTTCTACAATCGACAGACATTATAAAACTCATCACAAGGAATTTAATAAGCGTGGTGTACCAACTAATGCCTATGCGTGGGTAAGAGGTATTTCGATCTCTGATATGGAGAAAGAGGCTACTGATTTTTATAACCGGACTAAAGAATTTAGCCCGCCTGTTTACTGGCTTGATGTTGAGGAGAAGAGCATGAAAGATATGAGAACAGGGGTTAAGGCCTGTGCAAAGAAATTGAGAGCTCTTGGGGCAAAGAAAGTAGGGATATATATTGCCAATCATCTCTATAAATCCTTTAATATCGATATAAGAGACTTTGATGCTGTTTGGATACCTTCTTATGGGCGTAACAATGGCAGGCGAGCAAGTAGCAGGAAACCTGACTATGCTTGCGACTTATGGCAGTTTACAGACAAAGGAATAGTAGATGGATATGCTGGTAATGTAGACTTGAATGCAATTATAAGTAATAAACCATTGAGTTTTTTCACGGGTAATAATGATCAAATCACATAGTATGAGGGGACTTCTAGTTGGAGTCCTCTTTTTTTGCCTAAAGTGATGCTCGTGTAAAGTGAGCCATTCTCTTGGCCAACTATTCAGACATTAAATGATAGTTATATAGTCTAATTATGGCACAAAAGAAAGATTCTTCGCATATGATGAGGGTGAAGGTTACAGATGTTAAAACAGTTGGTGATCAATATGTTAGAAGAGTTCAAAGAGTACAAGCGTCAGACGGAAGGGCAATTTGATAAACAGGACGTGCGTTTTGAAAAACATGAACTCCGGATGGACAAGCAGGAGGATCGGTTGGACCAAATGCGTAGTACACAAATTGTACACGATCAGCAGATTGCTGGTATTTTAGAAACCCTAAAAGACATTAAAGGAGATACTGTATGGTTAAGAAGAACTGTGACCGCTGCCGTTATAGGTGGAACTATTCCAGCGGTTATCGGTTTTATTGTGTTTGCTATACAAAAACTGAACTAAGGAGGGTGCATGATGAAAAGATCTATACCATATTTTGAGGCACTAGTCAGTATATTGAGCTATTACCTTGCTATGGTATGTATGTTCAACAATGATATGTTTCAGCAATTGCCAGAGTTATATGGAACTTTAAGTCAGTTGGGAAGCGAGACATTGTTTGCTCTCATTTTCTTTTCTGCAGCTACCATTAAGGTTATTGGGCTGGTTATTAATAGTTATGTAATGAGAAAGTTTGGGTTAGGGTTATCCGCCTTAATTTATTTAATCATTGCTGTTTCTTATGCCACGAGTGAAATGTCCTTAAATTGGGGGGCAGGGATTTTCTTTTTACTGTCAGCATTCAGCCTTTTAAATATATTTGAAGTTAAGCATACTAAGTTAATGGAGTGATAGAATGAATTGGAAAGTACGTTTTAAAAACCCAACCTTATTATTGCATTTGCTACTTTAGTCACCAGCTTTATATATAAATTGCTCGGTTTAATAGGAGTCATGCCGTCTGTCGCAGAAGATGATGTTACACCACAATTAGTTTTGATTTTTGTGGTTATTTTAGCTGAATTGGTATTGTTCAGGATCCTGCCATTAAAGGAATAGGAAACAGTAGACAAGCCTTGACTTATGAAGTGCCAAGAGATGACAAACCCGATGTATATGTACCATTGGGTTTCTTGTGTTCATAATATACGTTACCTAAGACGTATCCTCTCAAAACTCTGCCTTACATAAAAGAAGAGAAGGCAATCCTTTTAGGACCGCCTTCTCAAGAATTTATTGAGCATTATTTTAGCATGGTTTGGATTAATACAGGGTCATGATCACTTGCCCGTCCGTGTTCTTCCATGAAGGCAGCGTTGATGTGAACAATATCAACAGCTGTACGCAATGTTAGTGGTTTCGAAACAAGGATATGGTCTAGCACTTGTAAATTCCCTTGATAGGCGTACGTATAGCGGTCAATTGAGGGAATCAAATCAATCATATTCGTCAGTTCCCTTCCCTTCAGTGTTTTGAGTGTATCTGTAAATTCAAAGTCATTTAAGTCTCCGAGAGCAATAATATTGGCATTCTTGTTCTTGGACTGGATTTCTTTTACAAATTGATTCACCACATTTGCTATGCTAATGCGCTGCTCCTCACTAGACAATATAGCCGGCTGGTTTTTTCCAAAGAGCGGCTCATCTCCGCCTTTTGAATTAAAATGGTTAGCGATGACGATAACATCCTTCCCATTAAAGGTGAATTGGGCAGCTAAAGGCTTACGACTACTATCGAAAGCAGGATTTTCAGGATCAATTCGTCCTGGATTAGCTGTCAGTTTGCCATCTTCATAGCTGACTGCTTCATTCGCACTGCCTTTTGGAGCAGGAGTGAGTGACACTCGCTCTGGGTTATATAAAAATCCAACGCGAATATTCGCTCCAGGAGCGCCTCCGTCTTGATTATTAACCGGCGCAATATCTGTGAATGAATAAGCAGGACCGCCCAACTCTTTGATTTTATCAATCAATGTTTGATAGCTTGCACTTGCATCTGTATTACCGCTATTTGTGGCACCATCATTATCCTGAATTTCAGTAAGTCCAATGATGTCAGGCTGATTTAGATTGTCTGTAATGGCTTTTGCAAGTTTAGTAGTTTTCTCGTCTCTTTCCTTCGGGGAGAAATTTTCTACGTTATAGGAAGCGACTGTAAGTTTTTTTGCATGTTGCTTAAATTTCGTTACCTCTTGTGTCAGGCTACCATTTTTAAGCTCTGGTAAATTTTCTTTATCAGATAAGATCCGGTAATTGCTGAAACCATAGCTTACAACTCCATGAATATCTCCAGTAAATGAATCGCCTGTCTTGGTAACAAAGCTTGAATCACCAGTATCAATGATGAGTCGCTCTGGGTTATAATCGTTTTCTGAAATCCTCAAGCCTTTTGCCAGGGTGTTGAGTAAAGTATATTTTGACACTACATATAGTTCGCCATAATCCTGCGGTGCAATAACCTTCGGCTGTTTAATGTTTACGAGCATTCCCTCTAGGCTCTCGTAATAATCAATCCCGTCCTGATATGGATCAAACTTGCTGAACTGGTCGTTATCGATGATTCGTGTTGGCTGTCCTTTAAGCGGGCTAATCTCAATCGGCTTAGGGAGCGGTTGTGAGTCATTTACAATCGTAATGTTAGTAGCATTGATTTCTGTAACCGGTAAATCCGTTGTTAATTTTTCTGCATAACCTTCAAGTACCCATTCTTTAACCTGACCGCTTGCTTTAATGGTATTACCAACTTGTGCAGCATGGTTTCTTTTATAGACAAGTATGCCTTCTGAGGTGGCAGGGTTTTTATCAGGCGTTAGAGATTGCATGTAAAAGTTGTTAGCATCGGCAATATAAGTTACGATGCCTTCAACATCTGCCACATATTGATCCTGAAATAGGGAGTAGTGCTCGGCACCTTGAATGTCATGTATCTGTAAACCACTAGTGGCAATGTAATAGGCTAGTGATACAATATCACTGTTTTTATAGCCGTCTGCTACGACGATTGCTTTAACTGTCGTGTTTTCTGTGATGATGATGGGGGTCGTGTACACTTCGCTGTCTATGGTAGGTTCCATCCCATTTGTTGTATAGTGGATGGTTGCGTTTTCCGTCTCTGTTGTTAAGGAAATAGCTGTACCGACTGATACTGGTCCGGGAGAGACTGAGCTCGCAGCAGCGGCAGCTTTCGGAGTTGGATCATGTTCTTCTGCAAAAACAATGGAGGTAGGTGATTTTAATCCAGGCACTGTATAGTAAGCCTCAAGATTTCCAGTAACGTGAATTTTACTGCCGATGATGGATGGATTAGACTGCAGCCCAAATTCTGCTCGGAATTTAGCCGGGAGCTGGATAGGAAGCAGTTTTTCTTTATCCGTTTCATTGGGTGAATCAGCTAGCGCAATATTAAAATCACTGCTGAATGGTGCTTCAAAATCGTAGCTATTATTTCCTGTCGTATGGGCAACGATATAGCCTTCAACAGTAGCATTGCCTGTATTGTTTGCTATTGCCTCTGTTACAGTAATTGGTCCATCTGCCTTGGGTGTTACCGCAGGAATGAACGATAAGAGGAGCAGGAACACGAGAAAGGCTGGGACGAAGAAACGATTAATATTGGATTTTGACATTCGACACTCTCCTTTAAATTTCTATCATTTCTCCCATATACTACAAAAAAGAGGGCAATTAGTACAGGGTGGTTAGATTCATTTTTCAATTGAAAGTTATAGTCAATATAAGTAAAAAGTCATGATTCTATTGTTTTTTAGAAAGGTATTGACTCCGAATCCTCAATTTTTTGAAGTTAGAAATATCGTTTAGTAAAAAATATCGAGTTTCTTCTATTAAATATAGGGCTGAGAGAATACTATAGCCAGAATGAGCCTAGGAGAGAGCTTTTTATTTTCAATAGATTAACATCTTAATGAAGTTAAGGTGCAGATTTGATGAACTAGGATAGGAAAATACGGGGTAAGAATTATAGAAAAAATGAAGAGAAAACACTAAGTAGGAAAAGTAAGAATAGAGGTTGAATGTAGGCAAATAAAAAACCCCGTTAATCGAGACGGGGTACTTTAAGTTCAGCATATCTTTTTGCAACCAAATGCTTCAGTTGCTCTAAATCTTCTAATGTAGTTTTATTTCCGATATAATCTTTAATCACCGGAGGTATGGTTATTGAATTCGTTTTTTTCGTTGGCTCTTTTATGTCCATTTTTAGCATCTATCCTTCTGGAAAACTATTATAGTACCATTATATAGTTACAATGTTACGAATAGATTAATAGGAGTTTACATTTTAATATTATTAAGAAGTCAAAAGAAAGCCAATTTACCGAAAAGATAGGATTAAGTTACGGTAGCAATCATTTACCCAACTGATGGGTATGATAAAAGGGAGAATGAATTAAGAAGGATTCAGTTAAATTCTTTGAATCCTTTTATCTAACCAGACTAAAGAGAGTATATTTTCGTTTAACATAATATAGTCGAGATTACACCTATTGTATAGATTATTTGTCTGTGGAGTGTTTAATTTTGCCCACAATTTTTGGAGGGAAAAATAAAAATCGCTTTCTTCTCGAGTAATGCATATGCTGTGGTGCAGGATCGAGTGTTTCATCTCCTAAAAAGTCGAGCATAGTATTAGTTGAAATATGCGCATGAACCATACTTACTTTCCATTGATCGTGATGAATATCTCCGCGTATGATTAAATTTCCCCAAATACTATACATACTGTATCGTTCTAATAACCAAAAATCCAAAGAGTCCGGCAGGGGTTCGTATAAAATCTGTTTACGCTCATATTGAACATCGAGTTGATAGGTTTGTTTACTGCTATCTCGTACACTTTGAAAATAAAATTGATCCCTTTCCTGTTGAAAGTACATATGTGCTTTTTTATAAGGTAGGCCCAAGCCCACTTGTGCTCCCAAGACGGTTAATAGTTTATCAGCATCCAAACTAAAAAAATAAATACCAGGAACACCCTTGTATTTAACATATGTACGTACATTCAGCTCTAAATAAGTATGAAGATATGGAAAATGTGGAAGCCCTCTTGCTCTCATTTTAGTTATCTTAAAGGGAATAATCGAAATCCATGCTTTTCCTTCATATAAATCAATCTCCAATTCCTCCGGCACATATGGACGAAGAAGGGTGGGGTCTATTTGATAATGTAAAAATAGCATATCATTCCATACCTGGGTCAGTACCCACGGTGATTTCGGTAAAGGGAAAGGGCGATGTTTCGTTTCTTTCAACTCAAAATACATAAATTCCGCCTCATTTCTCTAGGTATATTAAATGTTTTGCCCATATATATAGATATTAAACATTCCGATAAAGCAACACGGCATAATAAAAAGAATAGAACAAGAGGGAATGCAATTTACATAATATTTAAGAGTGATTATAGCTGAGGGAAATATGGAGTTAAATATAAAATTTCCAGATCTAATAGTACTGATGTAATGTATAGGTAAAAATAAAGACCTCTCTAATCAGAAAGATTTGAGAGGCTTTTTATAGTTTCTGATTAAATTATCGGAGATCACACCTAAGGCGCATGACATTGTAAAACAATCGAGCATCTCGTCCCATTTTTGTTCGAGGATTTATTTGTGATTGAAGGCAGTTTAACAGCATCTCGTCACACTGTTTGGTGGGTCCAAATCTCTTATAACAGTCATCATGTTTCTTGCAGCATGAGTCTACTTGATTAGTAGGTCCCCATGGACCAGAACAGCCAGGACCGCACCAATTATATCCTGGATAACATAGTCCTTTGCCTGCACGTCTTCTTCTTTGCATACTTCCACCTCCATATAAATCTTTATAATTAATATATGAGGAGTCGGACAAAACGTAAGGGCGGATAAATAGTGAATGTTTCCTTTTGTTTTCTAATGGGCTGTTGTGACAAAACAAATATATCCTTATAGAAAAAAGCCCAGAGTGAATCTCTGGGCTAAAAACTAAGATATGACAATCTCACAATCTATTATTTATTCAATTCACGGATAATATGCATTCCGGAAACCCATCCTTGTGTACCATTTGAAAGTTTCACCTTATACCATCCATTGCTGGTTTCCGGATTGTTTTTTGAATCAACCGATAGCTCAATATATTGATAATTAGATAGGGTACCGACTATACTGCTGCCTGTATTCGCAGCAGAACGGACATTTAAGGATGTAGCATCCACACGCGCCAGATTTTTAACGGACATGTAGTTATAATAACTGCTTAATCCAAAACTGGATGTATAATACATTTCCCCTTTGTATTTTACTTTTAAAGACTCATTGTTATGTTTTTCTAGTAAATTAAAGGTTTCACCAGCTTGAATGCTGACAGAAGATCCTGAGTTTGTTTTTGTGACATATTCAGAACTGACCCAGCCGGTTTTTCCGTTATATTGAACCTTATACCAGCTACCACTTGCACTAAGATAGGTTATCGTTTTCCCATTAGGAATGGTGAGCAGAATAGAACCATCTGTTGAAGCACTTGATCGCAAATTTAGGTTTGAAGTTGTCTGATAAACGGTTGAACCTGTGTTATCTGCTGATGTCAGATTAATTGTTTTATGGGCTACAGCAAGAGTACCGGTAGGAAAGACATCTTTTGCATCAGGATAAGAGGGTCTGCTTGGCACCGTTTTATTCGGGGTGGCATTTTTTGCACCCTCGTTACTGTAATCAAGCATCGCCGACATATGTTTGGCAATCGCTTTTCCCCAATTTGAATCGGTCGCATAATAAAAATTCATCCCGCTGCTTAGGCTGTCGATTCTATTCCCATTACTATCTTTAACGGTAGAACCAAGATAAGCACCTTTATAGGACCAGTATCCTTCATTTAAATACGTTGCTTTCATCATTTGAGCAATAAATTCAATATTTGATTTGATTGTATTAAATTTGACAGCACCCACGAATGGAGCTGCATCGTAGGCTCCGTAACCAAACAGATTATTTTTTGCCAATGATATAGTCGATTTACCGAAATTGCTCTCATGAATGGCATGTGCTGCAAGATACAAAGCGTTCACGCCATACTTGTTTGCTGCATCAATAAATATGCTTCCCCTGTTATATAGAACACTGTTGGAGGAGGTTGCATTTTTCGCAATATACGTATTAATCTGAGCAGCTGTTACGGATGATTTTGTCCTTAAATCCATCGTTACATAGGAATCTGAACTGATTGGATTAGAGGAATCGGAGGTAGATGCTCCTTTTACCAGGTAGGATGAGTTGACCCAGCCTGTAAGTGAGTTAAAGGAAACCTTATACCATGACCCTTTTTTGGATAAATACGTAACCTGCTTTCCTTTAGGTATAGTAGTAATGACTGTTGCACTGGTAGAGCCTGAAATTCGAAACTTCAAATTAGCAGTTGTCGTATAAATCTCTTTATTCTTTACTTCCTCTTTTTTATCTTCAGTTGTTTCCTTTAGGAATTCAGAGCTGACCCAACCTGTTTTGTTTCCATACTTCACCTTAAACCAAAAACTGTTTTTTGATAGATAGGTAACTTTCTCTCCTTTTGGTATAAGCGTTAATACAGACCCCTGGGTAGAAGCCTCAGTTCTTAGATTCAGTTTAGCAGTAGTTTGATAAGTCAAATTCGCCTTTGGTTTTTCAACAGAAGGGGAGGGGCTCTCATTTTTAACCGGTGTAACACCTTTTAAATAACTGGAGCTGACCCAACCGGTTTTACCGCTATATTTCACCTTGAACCAAGAACCGCTCTTGGAAACATAAGTAACAGATTTCCCTTTAGGAATTGTCGTTAAAATGGATCCTTTCGTTGAAGCAGAAGAACGTAAATTTAAATTTGCTGTGGCTTGATACTTCACCTCTTGCTGTGGTTTTGCCACGGTAGATGGTGTGCCTGTACCGTTTGTTGGTATAGCAGCAGTTAAATAACTGGAGCTGACCCAACCGGTTTTACCGCTATATTTCACCTTGAACCAAGAACCGCCTTTAGAAACATAAGTAACGGATTTCCCTTTAGGAATCGTCGTAAGAATAGATCCTTTTGTTGAAGAAGAGGATCGTAAATTTAAATTAGCTGTTGCTCGGTACGTAACCTCTTGCTGTGGTTTTGCCACAGCGGAAGGGGTGCTGCTCGTTGGTTTAGCAGCAGCTGAGTTAGCTTTTAAATAACTGGAGCTGACCCAACCGGTTTTACCGCCATATTTTACTTTGAACCAAGAACCGCTTTTGGAAACATAAGTTACGGATTTCCCTTTAGGAATGGTCGTTAAAATAGCTCCTTTTGTTGAAGCGGATGATCGTAAATTAAGGTTAGCTTTCGTTGTATAGGCTGATGAACTGCTGGTAACAACAGCAGATTTCACCACAGCAGCAGGTTCAACCTTAGCTTTCTTATTTATTTTTTTTACATAATCTGAACTAACCCAGCCCGTAGTAGTTTGATATTTTACTTTAATCCAAGAACCGCTAGTGGAAATATAGGTTAGGGTTTTCCCTTTAGGTATGGTTTTCAGGATTTTCCCATTGGTTGACGCTTTGGATCGTAAATTAAGATTAGCTGTAGTTTGATAGCCAGAGACAATTGCTTTACTAGAAGTAATATTTTCAGCTTTCTTCACATACTTATTATTGACCCATCCTGTGCGATTGTTAAATTTCACTTTGAACCAAGAACCACTTTTTGCAAGGTAGCTAATCTTTTCCCCTTTAGGGATGGTTAAGAGTACAGTGCTTTTAGTAGAATTACTGACTCGTAAATTTAAATTAGAAGTGGTTTCGTAATACGTAACACTAGATGCTTCTGCCTTTTTGGTGTCCAATAATTTTAATGATGTATCCCCGCTATATAGGATAAATCCTGCAGATAATAAAAGTGTTGTACCCTTATAGACCAATGGCTTATGGCTTGCCTTTTGATTTTGCAAATGTACATCCTCCTTTATTCTCCCTCAGTTTTACAAGGCTGTATGGCATATATTTTTGTCAGACAACTGCAAAGACCAGTTAAATCAATCCCAAACAAATTTAAGGATAAAATGAGTAACTAAAAAATGTCTCCATCATAAAATGTCATAGAGGGTGCTATATCACATATCGGCATAATTTGGGAAATCTTTAGCGAGAAATGTAAGATTCCATAATTTAGATGTTATTTTTTCATTAAAAAAAGGAATAAAGGTAATAATAATGTAGAAAGGGGGAGATAAAATGGAAGGTTATCTACAAAAAATAACGAAAAAGATATCTAGTTATTGTTTTCATCTGGATATGAAAAAGAAAGTGAAAAACAGTCATTTCACGATTGTCTCAGACAATGATTGGGGCAAGAAAGTATACGATGATTTAGGTATGGAATACAACTCTCCATTTATTGGAATGTTCATATTTGCACCGGACTATATTGAGCTTTTATCTAACTTTGAGCATTATATGAAATCTCCCCTTAAATTTACACTCCATTCAAAATATGATGGAATAACGGATATCTATCCCATTGGGCTGTTGGACCAGAAAGTGGAGATCCATTTCTATTCCTATAAGTATAAACAGACAGCATTAAATGACTGGAATGAAAGAGTTAAACGCATAAATTGGGATCAGTTGTTTTTTAAATTCAGCGATCAGTATCAGTGCAGAAAAGAATGTATTGAAACGTTCAATCAGTTGCCTTTAAAAAACAAAGTCTGTTTTACGGCTAGGCCAATGGGACATTTAGACAATGTGATTTGTTTTTCAAATCAACACATAGAAACCAAATTACAAAATGAGCTAACGGATTATAAGAAATACTTTGATGTAGCATCTTGGCTGAATACAGGGGAAGTGATTAAGAAAGAGCCTGAAAAAAGAAAAGCCAATTTTGAACTGCATTTTCCTTTTAAGCTAATCGACAACAAATAGATAATTAATTAAAACACCGGTGTTTTCCGGTGTTTTTTATGTGCTCATGGTATTAGACCGACGCTGCAGGCAGATTGCACTTAAAAAGGCTAATCTATTAATTCTTATCCTAACTCTCCGTACGATTTTCAAAATGGTAATCCGTTTTTATATGTGGATTTTGCTTTAATAATTGACGAACAAATTCAGTTTGGTTTTTTGGTGAAATGGCAATCGTATTAAATCCTGTAAAATTAATTTCTATTTTATTCATAGATTGGGCAGGATCTGTAAAAGGATTTCTGGTTTTTCTTATACTACTAATCGTATCAATCTTAATTTCCTTCTTAAATGGACCGTAGTGTATGGTGAGGAGATTTTCCGCAATTGTATATCCCGTTTTAAGCCATATCCACATTAAACAAAAACCAACTGGTACTAAGAGTACGATTTTAATCCATTGCTTGTCTAAGAACTCAGGGGTCATCCAAACACCAAGGTCTGGAAAGAAAATGGGTGAAAGAATAAAAATAAATGCGAATAACCAAATGGTAGCGGTTATCCATAAGTCTCTTTTTGATGAAAAATACATGCTATCATCCTCTATTCGTTTGAATTTATACTTTCTTGGTGGTACGTATGTAGATGTAATTTACCCTTCAAATTAACAGGTGAATTAATGGAAATTCGCCGTCGATTGGCCGTTTTACGATTTGGGTCAGCTTTCAATTTGTATTTTACCAAAACAATCCATATTTTAGGTGTGTAAAATAGTTTCTATTCTGAAATTTTAAATTAAGATATTCGCTTAGGGAAAGAAATAATATATAAATATAGTTTTTCTTGAGATATCCATTATTTTTGATAAAAGTGCTACAGGAAATGAAAATTACCAATGTTTTTTGAAACTATCTGTCTGTTTGTTCGTATGTATAGTATGGTAAAATTGCCTTAGAAAGGGGTGACTGTTTATGTTCTATATGATCCTTCTTGGATTGGTAGGAGCTACAGCTGTAGTTTTTCTGCAGGACGCAAAACCAGCAGGACCAAAACAGGAACGTTTGGCAAATGTGATGAAGCGAATAGCAGGTAAAAATCAAAAAGACCAGTTTGTATGCACTCAATTGGATGATCGTTATGCCCATTATGTATATGAATTGGATTCAAATATACTATCTATCTTGGCTGGACCGGATTACATTACGATTAATGCGCAAAAAGCTAAAACCAAACAGCCTTTACTGGATGTTCGATACGATACAAGATCTAGAGTTTATACAGAAAAGAAAATCTCTGAACAGTTATTAAAGAAAGAAAGCGATCTAGAAAAGATTGACCTGTTTTTAAGATGGGCTATTATGAGTTTTCAGCCGGAAAAAATGAAAATGATATATCAAAATAACAATAACTTTACTGCTCTTATAAACGAGCTGGAAGATGCGAGAAAAAGAAACTATCTCTCATCACCGATTGATCATGCCTTTACTCAAATTATCCCAAGCCTGGGTTATTTACTGGAGCATGTGGATCTCATCTCTGATGTTGATTATGAGCATCAGGTTAAGGAGACAATAATTAAAGATTTACGAAAGCTGATAGCTGACTTTAGTCAATTGGAATCCAAACAACAAGAAAAGTATGAACATGATACATTAAATCGACTGATTATCATACAGGAGCGAATTACACAAATTCGCAGACATATTGACAATACAAGGGAATTTGACTTAAAGAAAACATTGACTACAATCGATCAAAGATACGAAAAATAATGTTGGACAAGAGGTGGAAAACCGATGAGTGAACAAAATAGGGAATTTGATGAAACAGCGATTCAATCATTCATAAATCCCGAAGATATGAAAAAATTAAATGATGAAGCAACTCAGGTCGTCAAAAAAATATCTGACACGGATGCACATAATATTGACTCCGTCCTAGAGCATTTAAGCAATTTCGGCGGCAATGAGCAACGTATGGCTGGGGAATCATTAAACAGTCTACGCAGACCAGTCAAGGACATGATGGACAACAAGGACAATCACGATATACCAACTAATCTGCTCAAGCTTCGCGAGGCGGTTTCTGACCTAAATCCAAATGCCTATCAGACAAAAGGAATAGCAAAGATTGTTCCGAAGTTTTTGCGCAAGAGTTCAAATGAAAAGTTTATTGCAAAGTATCAAACAGTGGAAAAGAATATTGATGAAATCGTCCAGTCCTTACTTAGAGGAAGAGATATGCTTCAGGAGGATAATGCTGAGCTTGATGTCATCAAAAAAGATGTCCATGAAAAAATTTATCTCTTAGATAAACAAATCTATATGGGTCAGCATCTTTTCCAAATGATTGAGGATAAAAAGAACGATCCAGAATGGCAGAATAAGCAGCAGCTTGTCATGGAGGCACAGGAGAAAATTATTGTGCGAACAAAGAATATGAGCTCTATGGTAAATGTGCTACAGCAATCCCTTGCTTCTGTTGATATTATCAAGAAAAATAATGATAAATTGAAAGAAGCCATTCGGAATGCAATTGATACGACTAAGAACTTAGCTCCCGTTACATCTGCTATTCATTTGGCACTGCAAAATCAGGAAAGAATCATTACAGCAATCAATGACGTAAATGAAGCTACAGAAAACATGATTTTGGCAAACGCGCAAATGCTAAAAGAAAACACAGAAAAAACAACGAAGCTCCTGGAGAATCCATCTATCTCGATTGAAAAGCTTCAAAAGGCTTACCAGGATATTTATTCTGCTATTGAGACCCAGGAAGCATCCAGCAGAAGGATTATCGCCAGCAGTAAAGAGTTTGTAACGAAGCTGGATGATATGAACAGAGAAATGAAAACGAAGTTATTAAATCAATAAGGGGGAAGAAACCATGCAATATGTTAGATATTCTCTCTTGCTGCTAACCTGTTATTTGACCGTGATGTTCAGTGGATTGATACCAGTGGTATTCTTTGATTCATTTGGAATGTTCCTGGGTTCCTATATTTCCATGTCCATCGGGATTACAATTCTTTTATTTGGCTTATTCTTTATGAAAATGAAAGAAAACCATTCATTGAAAATGAGGTTGCTTGTCATTAATACGATTGGTTTCCTGCTATTCCATTTTAATTTTGCAGGATACACTTCATACAACTCCATGGTACTGTGTTATCCCATCCTAGCAGTCTTAACATTGGTTGCATACGACAAGTATTATAAAAAGCAGAAGGAAAAAGGAAATCGAATATACTACTGAAACGCCGATTGATTCGGCGTTTTTTTTATTTAACTGTTCTTCAGAGACGGGACGTCAGATAGGCAGTCTTTTCATTATGCAGCTATCTTCTCAGGTATGGATTAAGAGCAATAATTAAATTAACCTGAAAATGAAAAATAATAAGTATCACAGGTTGATCATCCGTATATGAATGGAAAATTAGAAAAAGTATTTAAAAAGAAAGACAAGCTGGCAGATGGAGGCACGGCTTGTCTTTCTCTTTGTTTTATAGATTGTCTGCAGGAGAAGTGGCATCATACCTCTTTGCTTGTTCATCAGGCACAAAATCCGCATTGAATTCTTTCTCTGATTTAGAAACAACAACAGTTGCCACACCGTTGCCAATTAGGTTCGTAATTGCACGTGCTTCAGACATGAAACGATCGACACCAATTAATAACGCCATTCCTTCTACCGGAATCATTGGGAAGGCAGCCAAAGTGGCGGCCAGTGTGATAAAGCCGGATCCTGTCACCCCTGCAGCGCCTTTTGAGGTTAGCATTAATATGCCAAGCAAGGTCAGTTCTTGCCAGATGGTCAAATCAATCCCATAGGCCTGGGCGATAAAGATGGCGGCCATTGATAGATATATAGATGTACCATCAAGGTTAAAGGAGTACCCTGTAGGGATGACCAAACCGACGACTTGCTTTGAACAGCCGTAGTTTTCTAGCTTTCGCATCATTCCCGGCAGGGCAGATTCGGAAGATGATGTACCAAGAACCAGCAGAATCTCTTCTTTAATATAGGCCATGAACTTAAAGATATTAAAACCGTAATATTTTGCAATTGAGCCGAGGACCAAGACGACGAATAAAAACATAGTGAGGTACACAGAGCCCATCAATTTTCCGAGTGAAACAAGCGATCCAAGACCGAAATTTCCGATTGTATAGGCCATTGCGGCAAACGCGGCGATAGGGGATATTTTCATAACCATATTGACAATCTTAAAGAATATATCAGCTACTATTTCAAAGAAGGTGATGACTGGTTTGGCTCTTTCGCCGACAGAAGCAGCAGCCAGTCCGAATAGAATTGCTGAGAACAAGACCGGAAGCAGTTCCCCTGAAGCAAGGGCGCCGACAACATTCTCAGGAATCAAGTTCAGAATGAATGCTCCGAAGCCCTGATCCGATTCAGCAGCCTGTGCCGTATATTGAGATACATCGCCAGTTTTTAAATTCTCTGTATTAAGCCCGCTTCCAGGCTGAACAAAGTTGACGACAAGAATACCGATTGCTAAAGCAAGAGTGGATACAATTTCGAAATACAATAAAGCCTTGCCGCCAATCTTCCCGATTTTCTTTAGGTTGCCCATGCTTCCAATCCCAATGATTACTGTCAAAAAGATAATTGGAGCAATCAACATTTTAATTAATTTTATGAATAAATCAGCAAGGATTTTTAAACTGGCACCGAACTCAGGGAAAATTGCCCCTACCATAATCCCTAAAATGATACCGGTGACAACTTGGACAGTTAGATTCTTAAAGATTTTCAAAGCCGCCCCTTCTTTCTGTTTTATTGTTAGCGCTTACAATTTATTGTGTTTATCTTAAAGGATAAAGAAGGAATTGTGGGATTATGGTTTTAATGTTCTTTTTGGTCTTTTTGGTCATCAGGATAATTTTCTTAATCGAAAGAATGAGCATATTTCTTTAATCAGCATCTAATCTATATGAAAAAGAAAGACCTTCCGTAGGGGAAGGCCTCATCAGTCAATCGACTCTTGAATCTTTTTTAATAGTTTTTCGTCGAATTGGGTCTTATAGTAATCATACAGTGGCAAGAAAGTTTGCTGCCATTGCCGTAATTCTTCGCCACTTAGATGATAGATTTCAAGCTCAGCGGAAGCTTCCAATTTCGCTAAGGATTCTCTGTTCATTTGCTCGGATTGCGTTAAGTTCCAAGCTGTCGCTTCGTCCATTGCTTCGATGACTGCCTGCTGTAAATTCTTTGGAAGACTGTTCCAAAACTCATTGTTAATCATGACTGCATATCCAAGAATACCATGGTTGGATAGTATCATATGATCTTGCACTTGATAGAAACCCTTAGAATCAATGTTAGAGATCGTATTTTCTTGGCCGTCAAGCTTCTCCCTTTCTAATAAACTATAAACCTGGTCAAAGGAAGCGCTTCGGTTCTCTGCACCAACAAGGTTCAGCTGCCTTTTGAGCATGTTACTTGGCATGGTACGCAGAGTAAGTCCCTCAAGATTATCTGGCAGTTTAACAGGAGAATGGGCCGTTGTAATTTGTTTAAATCCATTATTCCAAAAGGCCAAGCCCTTTACACCATACTCATCAAGCATCCCTAATAGCTCTCCCTTTATGGGACCTGTGAAAATCTCTTCTATATCTTTATAATTCTTCAATAAATACGGCAGATCGAGAACTTGCCATTCGGGAATCCAATCTGTCACTTTTGAGAAGGAGGGAGCAATCATCTCGATATCGCCATTTTGCAAAGCTTGCAGTTCCTCCCCATCTGAGTAGAGTGTGCTGTTTGGATATACCTCTACCTGGATAGCTCCGTTAGTCTTCTTCTCGACTAGCGTTGCAAATTTATCAGCGGTGAGCCCTTTTGGTGTATTTTCGGCAACAACATGACTAAAGTTGATGACAATTTGTTCGTTTAAGCCCTCTTGTTCAAAATCAGGCGGTAAGCTTGCTTTCTGCCCAAAATCATGCCGAACTCCCATGTATATCACCAATACAGCAATGATGGAAACAGCTGTTATTAAAAAACTTTTCATATCATATCCCCGCCATATTATTCTTTTCAATATTCTACCATGTTTTTTGGTGGTACAATGGAAAAAAGTTACTCGAGGAGTTTTGGGCATGAAGCAAATATCTATCCATTGGAAGATTATGACTATGACTTTCTTCATCATTATCTGTTCTTTTGCTGTTGCAGGTATCTTTGTGCTCGGAAGTTTCATGGAAAAGAAGGAGGCAGAAATCAGCGAACGGAGCCTGCTCCTCTCAAGAACGGTTGCTGAATTGCCTGAGGTGAGGAAGCTGCTTTCAGAAGGCGGTGACAAAAGCAGAGCGGAAGAAATAAACCCAGTTGTTGAGCGGATTAGGGTTATCAATAATGCTGATTATATTGTTGTGCTCAATAATAATCGTATCCGACTGTCCCATCCTGTCAAAAGGATGATAGGTACAGTGTCAAAAACGGCAGATGAGGATGCTGCGTTTACGGAACACAGCTATGTCTCTAAAGCGAATGGAGAAGCAGGCACAGTTATGCGCGGATTTGTTCCTATTATGGATGATGAACATAATCAGGTAGGGGTGGTTATCACAGGATATCTGACCCCAACTCTATGGGAAATTGTATGGGGGACAAGGATTGAAATCTTCTTGGCTATTGGTTTTTCGCTGCTACTTGGCGCATGGGGAGCATGGTCACTGGCACGGCATGTTAAAAACCAAATGTTTGGGCTTGAGCCACATGAAATAGCTCGTCTCTATGCCGAACGGAATGAAACCTTCAATGCCATGCATGAAGGAATTATCGCTATTGATAATGATATGACCATTACGGTTTTTAATGAAAAGGCCTATCGTATCCTTGGTGTAGATAAGCAAAATCTAATCGGCAAGAATATTTATGATGTTCTGCCTGATACAAGATTGCCAGAAATCATTGATTTTAATCACCCGGTCTATAATAAGGAGTTATTGGTCAACCAGCATTCCATTTTGAGTAATCGTATTCCTATTCAGGTAAGGGGCAAAACGATTGGAGCCGTCGCAGTCTTTCAGGACAGGACAGACGTGAAGAAGCTAGCCGAGGAGCTTACAGGCGTAAAGGCTTTTGTTCAGGCTCTCCGTGTTCAAAATCATGAACATAAAAATAAGATGCATACAATCGCAGGCTTGCTTCAGCTTGGTAAATATAAAAAAGCAACTGAATATATCTTCCAAGCTAAAGAAGAACAAGAAATGCTCACTGATTTCCTACATGAACGCATTAAAGATGACAATCTATCAGGTTTGCTTTTAAGTAAGGTTAGCCATGGGAAAGAACTAGGTATCGAAGTCGAAATAGATAAGAACAGCAATTGGACTCATTTTCCCAATGGGCTTGACCATCATGATTTTGTCGTCATTATCGGAAATCTTATTGAAAATGCATTCGAGGCTGTACAGAAATCTATCCAAAAAGAGCGTAAAGTGTCTATTAGCTTGGACCAAACGGATGAATCTACATCAATTTTGGTGGAGGATAATGGAATTGGGATGGATGAAGCCGTCATCAATAATCTATTCAAAAATGGATACACCACCAAACAAGAAGAAGGACATGGGATTGGCATGTACTTGATTCATGAAATTGTCGCCAAAGGCGGCGGCAATATTGAAGTGGATAGTTCTCCTGGTGAAGGGACCAGCATTGTCATTACTTTTTAAGGGGGAAATGAAATGGAAACAGTTACTGTATTACTAATTGAGGACGATCCAATGGTACGCGAGGTTAATCGTGGGTTTATTGAGAAAATAGAAGGCTTCCATGTCGTCGGTTTTGCCCCGAACGGTAAGGTGGGGCTTGAACAAATAGAAATCTTGAAGCCAGAACTTGTTTTAATGGATATATTCATGCCTGAACAGGATGGGCTTGCTACTATCCGCAAAATCAGGGAAAAGGCCATTTCGACAGAGGTCATCGTCGTTACGGCAGCTAATGACCAGCAGACAATTCGGGAAATTCTGCAGTTTGGAGCTTTTGACTATGTCATGAAGCCATTCACCTTTGAGCGAATGAAGCAAGCGCTCGAAAACTATAAGGCATACAGGGAGCAATTCAAACAGAAAGAGGAGTTGACTCAGGATGAATTGGACCGTCTCTTGCGCAGCCAACCTGAACAGGGGCATAAAATGAAGAAGGAAGTACTCCCTAAAGGACTTAACCCGGCAACAATGGAGAAAATACTTCTATTCATCGAAGAGAAAAAGAAACCAATCTCGGCAGAAGAAGTTGCCGAAGGGACTGGACTTGCAAGAGTCACAGCTCGTCGTTATCTGGAACATCTCGAAAAGCAAAACAAAGTAGAAATTGTATTACAGTATGGCGGGATAGGACGGCCTATCAACCGTTATCAAACGGTTAATTGATATTAGCATTAATCAGTTAAGAAGCTACAAAAGCTAAATATTTCTTGTTTTATCAGAGAATTATTGCAATATCCATTCAAGGTTATTCAACGTTTGGCAACCTAGCAATGAAAAGTAAAAAATACAATACATCCTGGGGAAAAACTTTATTATAAATTCAAAAAAATGAGGGGGAACTCGTTATGGAGAATAAATTGATTCAAGAGTTAGGGATTAAATATCCCATCTTACAAGCTCCTATGGCAGGCGTGACCACTCCGGAACTAGTTTCATCAGTTTCAAATAATAATTGTTTAGGTAGTATTGGAGCCGGTTATTTAACAGCAGATAAAACAAGAGAATTCATACATAATGTAAAAAAGTTAACTAAACATCCATTTGGTATAAATCTTTTTGTACCTGAAAATCATGAATTAATAGAAGATAAAATTTTAAAAACGAATAGTTTATTAGACCAATATCGAAAAGAACTTCAGATAGTAAAGGATTTGTCGATTTCTACTAAATCAGAATTCGATGAACAAATTGAAATAGTATTAAAAGAAAAATTGAAGGTTTGCTCGTTCACATTTGGTATTCCAAGTAAAGAGATTGTGAAAGAATTAAAAAAGGTCGGAACAGTTGTTATAGGTACTGCAACAAATGTAAAAGAAGCCCAAATAGTTGAGAGTATAGGAATGGATGCAGTGGTTGTTCAAGGGAGCGAAGCAGGAGGACATAGAGGATCATTTATGAATCCAGATAGCTTAATAGGATTAATGTCTTTAATTCCACAAGTTGTAGACAATGTTTCCATACCTGTTATTGCTGCAGGAGGGATTATGGATGGGAGAGGTATCATAGCAGCTTTATGCCTTGGTGCAAAAGCAGTTCAATTAGGCACAGCTTTTTTAACTACAAAAGAGAGTGGAGCACATCCATTACATAAGAAGGCTATTCTTAATGCATCAGAAGAAGATGTATTATTAACCAGGGTCTTTTCTGGTAAGACAGCCCGGGGTGTTAACAATAAATTCATGGAAAATATGAGAGAGTACGAAAATGAATTGCCGGCTTATCCTTATCAAAATGCATTAACTAAAGAAATAAGAAGGGTAGCAATTGAACAAAATAATAAGGAATATATGTCACTTTGGTCTGGGCAGAGCCCAAGATTAAGCAGGGAAGTATCGGTTAAAGAATTAATACAATCTCTTCAAGAAGAATCAAAAGGGATTCTGAACCAGTTTGTAAATTTATAATTTATCTTTTATTTTTACTTTTGAATAAGAACAAAAACCACCAAACTAATAAAAATAAATATCCTATGGTTGTAAATATGGACCAGATCGCTCCATGTTGTAATAGACTAATTAAATGTTCAAATTCGTTCATTTTTTCTGCTCTTCCAATACTGTTTATCAAACTGATTATTAGAGCCACTTATTAGTATTTTCGTAACAAATTTAAATTACTGGAAGGGAATGATAGCTTAAGGATGGAAATATAATGGTAGTAGGCAGGCTCATGATTACTTTTTAAAGGGAATGAAGGGGCGATCAGATGTGAATATGATGGCGAAGGTTAAACTCATATTTTATGCAGTAATCGTATTTTCGATTTATCTGTATGCCATTTTCTATTCTTTTGGGGATCATGATTTGAATTTAAATCACACGTCTAGTAAACAAATCACTGCTTCCTCGGATGAGGATATCAGAAGAAATGTTCAAATAAAATTTATCCTTTTGAATTCATCCGGTCATGCACTTGGTGAAACTGATATTTTGATTAAGAAAAACTCTAAGAATCAAGACAAGAAACCCTTAAATGTTCAAACTAATAGTAAAGGTGAATATGAGTTGACCATAGAACCTGGTTCATATGATGTCCATTTAGAAAAAAATCGCTCTGTACAAAAACAAGTAACTATTCATTCTAAGGATGATGGTAAATCAATAGTACTGAAGTTTTAAAGAAGCCTTAAGTAAGGCTTTTTTATGCATTTGTTCATTATAAACGCTGTTAACAAACATATATTAAACGTTATTTATAGACTAAGTTTTGCCTGAACGTTATTGGTCGTCAAAAGTTAGGGAGGATTGAGCTATGCGACAGATTATTGCCTTAGGAGGCGGAGGTTTCTCAATGGAACCGGATAATCCGTTATTGGATCGATATATTTTAAAACAGGCTACTGTAAATAGGCCAAAAATATGCTTTGTACCAACTGCCAGCGGGGATGCGGACGGGTATGTACAAAGGTTTTATACCTTTTTTAATGAGCAGGAGTGCGAACCAACTCACTTATCATTATTTAAGCCTCCAACCAAAAATTTGCAGGATTACATACTCGAACAGGATATTATCTATGTAGGTGGAGGTAATACGAAGAACTTATTAATTCTCTGGAAAGAGTGGGGATTGGATCGAATACTGAAAACTGCTTATGACCAAGGAATCCTATTGTGCGGTATAAGTGCAGGTGCAATTTGCTGGTATGAGGAAGGATTGACCGATTCATTTGGAGATACACTTGAACCAATAAAGGCATTGGGGATATTAAAGGGGAGTCATTCACCTCACTACGACGGTGAAATGAATAGAAGACCTGCCTATTTACAAATGGTTAAAGATAGATTAATAAATCCAGGTATTGCTGCTGATGAAGGGGTAGGGCTTCATTATGTAAATGGAGAGCTGGTAAAAGTAGTGAGCTCCAGACCGAACGCCGCCGCCTATAGTGTTAAAATTTCTGAAGATGGCATTGAGGAAAAAATCCTGGAACCCTATTATTTAGGAAAGGAAGACTTATAGAGAGAATACCACGTTGTAATTATTATGATGTTTACATCTTTTTCTTTTGAGGGAAGTAGAAAAGTAAGCAAAAATAGATTAAAAGTCTTTCTGAATTGATAGTCGCAAATGAATGGGGGGTGCGGAGGATGAAGATAGCGATTGCCGGCGGTAGCGGTTTTGTTGGGAAGGAACTTGCTGCATTATTAGTCAGGGAAGGTCACGAGGTTTATATTTTGACCCGTAATAAAAATAAGCTGACAATGTCAACTGTTAAACCAGTCGAATGGCTTAATGAATATAGTAAACCAGAAGAGGAATTGGAAGGGATTGAAGCTATTGTTAATTTAGCTGGGACATCCCTGAATTCTGGTCGTTGGACGGAGAAAAGAAAAAAGCAAATTTTAAAAAGCCGTATAAATGCAACAAATGAGATCTATAGGATAATAGCAAAGCTTGACCCTAAACCTCGCATTTTAATAAATGCAAGTGCTATTGGTTATTATGAGCCATCTCTAGAACAAACCTATCATGAGGAATGGGCACAAGCAGGTGACAATTTTTTAGCGGAAACTGTTGTTCAGTGGGAACAGGGTGCACAAAAGTTAACGGATTTTGGGATGCGAGTCGTATTTGCCCGTTTTGGCCTAATTCTTGGTGCCAAAGAAGGGGCTTTTCCAAAATTGGTTTTGCCCTATAAGCTATTTGTCGGAGGTAATTTAGGTTCAGGCCGACAATGGTATTCGTGGATTCATGTTGAGGATGTAGCAAATGCAATGTTATTCTGTATCCGAAATAACCAAATAAAAGGCTCGGTGAATTTTACAGCTCCGCATCCAATGAGAATGGAGGATTTCGGTAGAACTCTGGGTGAGGTACTTAATAAACCGCATTGGACAACCATTCCTTCTATTTTCATGAAGACAGCTCTTGGAGAAATGAGTACGTTAATACTGCAAGGGCAAAAGGTGATACCCAAAAAATTAATCGAAGCCGGATACTCATTTATCTATCCGGATTTAAGGTCTGCTCTAAGGCAATTAGTAAAACAAAGAAAGGACTCGCGGAGGTAAAAGCAGAGTCCTTACTTCTTTTGAATTATTTTTCGTCATGAAAATCATGATTTTCATGCTCACCATGATCATTGTCTGCTGAATGTTCATAATGATCCTCTACATGATCATCATATTGGTCGTCTGTATGATCCTGCTCTTGGTTCCATTGTTGACCGAAGAATAATGGACGTCTTCTTTCCTTGTATAGGTTTCTTGAAATGCCAATTATTTTCTTGAAGCGGATGGCTATTATGCTAGTTTGACCTCTATTTGTGGTAAGCAGCAACAAAAAGTCGCTCTTTAACGCCTTTAATTCCCCGTAATATGAACCTTCAACTGTAATAACCTGGACTTGTTCACTAATTAGATCAGAAGCATAATCAAAAAAATCTTTATCACTTTCATTACTCAAATGTAGTCTCCCCTCTCTTTATAATTAGTTAATGCACGTTATAGATCATTTGCATAGGCGTTTTGCTTAGGGAATAGGGGAATAATTATAGTTTGGTAATGGTATAGAAACGGCAAAGTGATATGATAAACATATAAACCATACTATTCAACCCAGAATAGTTTTTTCGATAAGGGAGCTGGCAACATGGAGGAATATTTAACAAAGCAACAAGAAACTATTTTGCAGCAATTAAAAGACGTAGCAAAAGAGTTTTCTGTAAGTGCACAAAAATATGACGAGGAACGCTCATTTCCAGCCGAGAATATTACCGATTTGAAAAAAATGAAGTATACAACCTTAACCTTGCCACAGGAATTTGGAGGAGCAGGGGAAGGGTTAACGACTTTTTTGCTTGGCCAGGAGATCATCGCCCAGCATTGCGGTTCAACGTCACTAGCAATTGGGTGGCACAATATGGTGATCCTGGAGCTCTTAGAAAATAAAACATGGACAGAAGAAAATAAAAAGAAACTATTTAACGAAATCGCTGACGGAGCTTTGGTTAATCGTGCCGCATCTGAACCAGCGACAGGTAGCCCAACAAGGGGAGGTAGACCAGAGACGATCGCTCTTAGAAAAGGAGATAAATGGATTCTTAACGGAAGAAAAACGTACACCTCACTGGCTCCGGTTTTGGATATTTTTCTTGTAAGTGCATGGATTCCTGACGAGGAAACGATTGGTTGGTTTAAAGTATACAAAAACCAGAGCGGTGTGAGTATTGATGAAACATGGGATATGATCTCGATGCAGGGAACTGGCAGCCATGATTTACTTATGGAAAATGTAGTGCTTCGTGAAGAAGATTTTGTGGAAAGAGCTTCTGCTAGAAAAGCATCAGGCTGGCTTTTACATATACCTGCCTGTTATATCGGCATTGCAATGGGAGCGCGTAACTATGCGATTCAATTTGCAAAAACGTATTCACCAAACAGTTTAAAGGGCACAATCTCTGAACTGCCGCATATTCAGGCAAAGATTGGTCAAATGGAGCTTGAGCTGATGCAGTCTAGGAGCTTTTTATATTCTATTGCTCAAAGATGGGAGCAGTATCCTGAGAAACGTGAACAAATGGGTCCTGAATTGGCAGCTGTTAAAACGGCTATAACCAATCAAGCAATCTCGATTGTCGATACAGCCATGCGAATAGTCGGCGCACAAAGCCTGCAACGGAAAAATCCAATGCAAAGATATTATCGTGATGTTCGAGCTGGTCTGCATAATCCTCCTATGGATGATTCTACATTGACCTTACTTGCTAAAAGTGCATTAGAGAAACAAATATAATAGAAGAAAAAAGGTAAGATTAAGAAAATGATTTAAGCTTACCGGTATAATGTTTAAAGAGAGCAGGGTAAATCTAATGGTTTACCTTGTTTTACGTTAATGAAGGTTTTTAAGTAATAAAATTCACAGAAGATTGAGAGCCAATGACTATAATTATCTCAGTTCACTAGTGAATCATTGATTTATTTGGTGATACGCCTGAAATTACCAAATGTAAACATTTCTCCTTGAAGAATATTAACTCACATGTTTAGTGTGATATAGAAGGTATAAGTCTAATAATTTGCTATTTTAGAATTTATCTGTTATTCTAAAGAAGAATTATTTTTGTTCGTTTTCAGATTGAGAAGCGATTTTGATTTTCGTCTAAGGTTTTTGAGCAAGGATAGTAACACATTGTGTGGAAACACACTAGGAGGCAACAATTATGGAACAAGGTAAAGTGAAATGGTTTAATGCAGATAAAGGTTTTGGATTTATTGAACGTGAAGGTGGAGAAGACGTATTCGTACATTTCTCAGCAATCCAAAGCGAAGGCTTCAAATCTTTAGACGAAGGTCAAAGTGTAACGTTTGAAGTAGAACAAGGACAACGTGGCCCACAAGCTACAAACGTTCAAAAAGCTTAATAACAGCTAATAGATAGACCCTACATTAGTAGGGTCTATTTTTTGTTTAATCAATAATTTTGAGAATAAAAATAAAGCCCTATTCAATTCAAGAAATGAATAGAGCCTCTGTAACAAACGTATGAAACTAGTAATATCAAATGGTAGGCTAAGTATAGCACAGTGGTTTATAATCACTAATTTAAAACAGACATTACACTGTAACTATCCTTTGGATAGAGCTTCTTGACCACATTATCCTTGGGCATGGAAAATTATATCTTTAATTATTAGATGGGACTACCTAAATAGGTTTGTCCCATTTTTTCATCTTTAAAAGAAATAATTGGGTTTCGGCATTACCAAGAGATGGGCAATACTATGGAAATAACTTTTGATGAATCTGGTGGGATGATAAGCTAAGTCCGCTGGGTTATTCATTTAATGTTATAAGTGAAGAGGAAAACACTATTGAACTCGCATTAGCAATTGGACAAATGTGGATAATAGAAAGGGTTGACGACCAACTAAATGTTGAGAAAAGTGATGGTTACGATATGGTTCTTCATTTATCTTCAAAGAATGATATAGAAAATAAATAATTAGATTCATCGGCACTCTTTTAAAGCTATTATCAAAGACAATGTTTTAAAAGATAAAAAGGAAGTGAATTACACGACACTTCGCAAAAATTAGTTATTAACTTTTTCTTTAATTAAAAGGATTACTTTTTATATTTCATTATATCCAGGTAAAAGAGGAATTTATGATGGAGACACGGGAAGAGGTTGGGATTTCTTTTGTTATTTATTGTTATGTTACTTTAGTACATATGATGTAGGTCACTTTATCTTGTAACATTATGTTGGATAAAAAGGGGTTTGATGATGCATAACAGATATGTTGTAAGTGTAAAATGAAGAAATGAGAACTATGTAAAATCAACTTATTATATTATTTATAAATAATTTTATGAAGCGAATGGGCAGTAATCCAAGAAGGGTTTATGCCCTTTTTATTGTAATTCTTATGCGTTTATCACAAACTATTTTATTATGTTATAATAATTTTGAATCTTTAGAAACCAGATAGAGGCATTTTTAATAGGTTGTGAATTGTTCGACATAAAATGATGGTAGAGTTGTGGTTGACCATGTGAAAGTATGAGAGACAGAGACTCATCAACCTAAAGTAGCTCATAATATTAACTGTGAATGTGGAGAGACTTTTGTTTTTAAAACCGTTATTATGAACTATCCAAAATGTAATATGACATATGCAGTTACACCCTGTAGTTCTGACATGATTAAAAATCTTAAACGAGCGGTCGATACGCTTAAAATATAGCCTTCTTGTGAATAGCAAGATGGTATTTTTTTGTGGGAATTTATAAATGTCTTCCTAATGTAAAGAGGTGATGTGAATAATGGCAAAAGAAATTTACAGTTGTGAAATTGTAGAGCGGACATTAAGTAATAAAGGTTATAAATTTAAAGTTCTTGAAAAAATTCCAAATAATAAAGCTATTATTTTCAATATGAGATGTCCTCAAGGAACAATTAATAAATATTATCTAGCTACTATAAATAAAAATATCGAAAATGGATTAAACCCTTGTAAATGTTGTCGTCTTAAAGAATCACGAGAAAATGCAAAAAGCAAACTAAAATCTTTTGGACTTGAACCAATTAATATTGAAGATGAATATTTTGATAATAGAAGTGCTATTCATTGTATAACTAAAGAAGGTTATATTGTCTTAGTTACTGAAAAAAACATTAAAGAAAGTGTAGGTAGTAACTTTCCTTCCCCATTTAGCCGTTACAACAAATACAAATATCACAACCTAGGTGTCTTATGTAAGAAAGTGGGATTCAGTAAATTATTATCAAAATCATACATTGATTATGATGCACCATATATTGTAGAAGATAAGGATTGCTATAAATATAAGGTGTACATTGGTAATTTGTTGTCAAGGGATATAAGTTCTTTTTTTAAATATGATAAGGACAGCCCCTATCTACTAGATAATATTAATATAACATTAAAAAAACACGGATACACCATTATCCCTAATACTCTTAATCCTACAAAAAAAACTGTAGATGCGATAAATTCTGAAGGGTATTCAATTACAGTATGCGTTTACCAATTAGATAGTGAGATTATTAGTCATCCAATCCCATTTGACAGTAGATGTAAATACTACTATGAAAACCTACAATTACTTTTAAATGAACAAGGTATGGATGATATTAAAGTGGATAAAAATAAAAAAGCAGGGATAACTAGTGAAGGTTATCTTGTTGAATTGCGACATCAAGAAATAAAAAACGGGAAACGTCCTTTAATATTCTCGGCAAGTAACTCAAATGTTATATATAATATTGAACGGTATTGCAGCTTAGAGCGCCCGAATTATAGACTCTGTCCTGATCAAAAATATATAAATGCAAAAAGTAAACTATATTTCGAATATCTTTGGGAAGACCTTTATCGTGGTGAAAATCCTGTTTTTTTGACGAGTTGGGATGCATTTAAAGCTGGAAAAGGGCACCCTGGAAAGATACGTAAAGTTGACGAAAGTACATTAAACGGTGAATTATATAAAAGATTAAGATCTTCGGTATCATCTAGTAGATGGAAAAAAGAGTCACTTGAGTCAACAGGATATAGATGTGCTTTAACAAATTCTCTTAAGGGATCTATAGAAGGGGAAAACAATGAGACAGTTAAAATTGAAGTACATCATTGTGAAACTTCCTTTATTGATTTAATTCATATAACAGTGGAAAAGGTTGGATTAAACATTGGAGATTGGCACTCCTTCAGCGTTGAAGAGCAAGAAAGAGTTTTTACAAAATTTAAAATCCTGCATCAAACGGAACCTTTGGGTATACCACTCCATGTTAATGTGCACCGACTATACCACGCTTGGGTGAAAAAAGAAAAAGTAAGAGTAAATAAAGCTACATTTAATGAATTTACAGATTTATTTAATATATATAGCAATGATTATCGAAATAGCAAAAATAAACAAAATATATCCGAGATGGTTAAATGGATAAAGACACAGATTGAGTAACTTCCTTTTCTGAAGTATATATTAAAGGGATATCGTTTTGGAGGTTTTCTTATTCAAGGATGTTGGAATTATAAAATAAATGATTTGAAATCGTTCACTAGAAGCAGTGACTAGTATTTTCTTAATTGTGTAACCGTGTCATTTTCCCTTTAAAGTGATACAGGAGAGTTTGTGAATGGGTATTCTTAAACTATCGGGGCATTCCGTAATCAATGATAGGTGCGGGTCAAGTTTGTAAATAAACGTACTTAAATTATTTATGGCTTTAGTTAATTAACGAGTACAGCTACATCCTTTCTAGAGGGGGCTGTTTTCACAACTTAGAAAAATACTATTCAATAGCAAGAATCCTTGCAAAAACAGCCTTTTAAAAGTTTATTATCAAAAAGTGTCTGGTTAATTGAAGTTACATATATTATTTATTAGAGACATAAAGGTTGCAAAAAGATAAAAAATACGTACATTTCTGTAGAATTATATATATGAATAATAGAGAGGTAAATAACATTATCTCTCTTTCCAAATCGAATTCCTTCTTGAAGTAGTGAGTTCCATATTCGAATCTTCTTTATGCCAGGTTAATCGCCTGGTCTTTTTTTATTATAAAAAGTTGAAAAAGCTGCAATTATTTTAGGAGGAAAATAATATGCGTAATAAAGTTTACTGGGTGCAGAATAGCAATATTTATAGTTTGAAAGATGTTAATAATAATGTTCTTTTAACAATTGAAGATAGAACATGTAAAGGAAATGTAGTAACAAAAGAAATGCTAGACTCAGAATTTAGTAGTGAACGGGGCTTTTAGCGGACAAAGAATGGGAATATTATGGTAATATGTTTGTGGTAAGTAAGATAGTGGGATATCAATAGGGGGAAATAGTAATTGGTTTTAAAATAAAGGAGGTATTGAAATGTCTAATGAATCAACATTTCAGAGAGAAGTAAAAGATTTTTGGTATCCTGAATACAACAAAAATGGATACCCTCATGTTCAACAAGGAATGATTTTAAATCCTGAGAGGAATGAGGAATTTTCCCCGTTTATTCTAATGGCTGAAGACTGGTTTAAGCGTGGAACCTTCTCCGACCATCCCCACAGAGGCTTTCAAACTATAACGTATGTTATTGATGGAAGGCTTGAACATATAGATAATGCAGGAGGGTATAGCATTTTGGATGCTGGTGATGCCCAATACATGAATGCTGGTTGGGCAGCTAGGCATGCGGAAGAGGCTTTTGATGATGATCTTATTCATACCTTACAGCTGTGGCTGAATCTGCCAAAAAGTCTGAAGCATACAGAAACAAGTTATCAAAACATCTATGTAGAAGATGCTCCAGTTGTGAACGTTGAAGGGGGTTACATTCGAGTTTACTCAGGCGATATTGCAGGGGTAACAGGACCTATGAATAGTTTGGTTCCTATTACGATGACAGAAATTAGCCTCCGTGAAGGATCTGATTACACTCATATTTTGCCTGAGAATCATAATGCATTCTTGTATATGTTGGCGGGGGAGATGGAGTTCGGAGAAAGTAAGACAAAGATAGCTAAAACAGGGGCGGCTACCCTTTCCTTTAATGATGAAGGCTCAGATTCTAACTCAAGTGAATTAAAAATAAAAGCATTATCTCGTTCTAAAGTATTGATTTATTCAGGCGTTCCAATCCGGGAAGAAATAGCTCTTGGTGGACCATTTGTAATGAATACACAGGAAGAAATCAGGGAGGCGTTCCGCGATTTTCAGCGCGGATTATTTGGACCACCTGCAGTAAAAATATAAATCAAATGAGAGAAATAAAATATATTTTCAAACAAACACCAGATGGATAATAAACATCTGGTGTTTGTTTGTATAGTTTGTGAACGTATGTTCTTAAACTATCGAGAGTGTTGATCCAAGAAATGTGTTACTGACAAATTTAATCAGTGATCTTACCAAAAGCAAAAATAACCAATCAAAATACATATATTTTTTGAGTTCAGTTCCTTTCTAGTCCTATATCCATATCTATTGCCCTACAAATAATCTACCAAAGGGCGAACAGTACATATGGAATTTGGAAGAATCATAAATCTTATCAATATAGTAAAATAATTCTAAAAATTATTTGCATATTAATCTGGTACTTTCATATAATAGAAGATAATAAATTACATAAAATGTGATTTATGATAATTATTTTCAAAAGTAACAAATGATTGGGCAAAGGGTTCTATAATTGATTGAAAATGGAGGGATACGAATGTTTGAAAAACTACAACGTTTAGGAAAAGCCTTTATGATTCCTATTGCTGTTTTGCCAATAGCGGGGATTATGCTTGGTATTGGTGCAGCTTTTACCAACCCCCTTATGGTAGAAACCTATGGGTTGGAAGGAATACTCGGGGAAGGGACATTTTTGTTTTATATTTTAAGCACCATGTCTGCAATTGGTAATATTGTTTTTGCTAACTTGCCTTTGATATTTGCTGTCGGGATTGCTTCGGGGTTAGCATTACAGGAAAAAGGTGCAGCGGGTTTATCGGCAGCAATCGCTTTTCTTGTCATGCATGTTATCGTTGGTACCATTCTAGGTTTCCTGGGCCATACACCAGAGACGACAACTGTAGACTATTTCTTATCTCAGGGTCTAGATCCAGTTGAAGCAGCGAAGCAGGCAAACGTATATGGGTACGAGCTTGGTATTTTTACAGTTAGAATTGGCGTGCTTGGAGGAATTATTGTTGGTTTACTAGTAGCCTTTTTAGCCAATAGATATTACAACAAGCAGCTTCCAGAAGCACTTTCGTTTTTCTCTGGAGTAAGATTTATTCCAATTATTTCAGTATTTGCAATCAGTGTAGTAGGGGTGATAATTCCATTTATTTGGCCATATGTCCACCTTGGAATTTCAACCTTCTCAGAATTCTTTGGACGAACAGGCCCGATCGGAATGTTCTTCTATGGATCCCTTATGCGACTTCTCAATATTTTTGGACTTCATCATGCTATTTATCCGCTATTCTG
The DNA here is from genome assembly GCF_058313585.1 of Bacillus sp. z50. NCBI lineage: Bacteria > Bacillati > Bacillota > Bacilli > Caryophanales > Bacillaceae > Bacillus > Bacillus sp. z50. The sequence goes on along the minus strand of NZ_JBZFQL010000002.1, from coordinate 67,798 downwards.
GTATACCTCACTTGGTGGAGAATTAGAGGTTGCAGGGAAAATCATACAAGGTGGACAAAGCATTTTCTTCGCCCAATTGGCTGATCCGACTGTTACCAAATTTTCAGCTGAAGCAACGAAGTATTTCACAGGTGGATACTTACCAATGATGTTTGGTCTCCCGGCAGCTGCACTTGCTATGTATCATACAGCTAACAGTAAAAATAAGAAAATTGTGGGTGGTATTCTATTTTCAGCTGCCTTAACATCCTTCCTAACAGGGATTACTGAACCAATCGAATTTACATTTCTTTTTGTAGCACCATTACTTTACGGGATCCACGCCATCCTAGAGGGGATTTCCTATGCTGCTTTATATGCTTTAGATGTATCGGTAGGGGTTACTTTTTCAAGGGGTATCATTGATTTTACATTATTCGGTCTATTGCAGGGTAATGATAAAACGAATTACATTTGGATTCTTATTCTCGGAATTCCAACAGCACTTATCTACTACTTTGTATTTAAAACTCTTATTCTAAAATTGAATCTAAAAACTCCAGGTCGTGGGGAGGAATCTGAGAATAAGTTATATACGAAGAAAGATGCTTTATTAAAAGATATTGATATCGAGGATGTAATCACAGCCTTAGGTGGAAGAGAAAACCTAGTGGACGTGGATGCATGTATAACAAGATTAAGAGTAACCGTTAAGGATATCGATAAAGTTGCCGAAGATTCAGTTTGGAAAGATGAACTGAAGGCAAAGGGACTCTTTAAGAAAGGCAAGGGTGTTCAAGTCGTATATGGAGCCCTCGCAGAGATCTTAAAGAATGAGATAAACAACGTTAAATAATACTAAAAGGTTAATAGGTGGAGCTGTAGCGGTATTATGTTTTTTCTTTCTTTAATCTATATATTAATGCTAAGCTACCTCCACTATTTAAGTTTCGTTAATTGGATTTGCTATATTAGGATCGTGTTCCAATAGTAATCATCAAGGTAGAAAAACAGAAATAGTAGGTGAATAAAAAATGTTAGAACAAATAAAAAAGGGTCTTGTAGTTTCATGTCAGGCCCAAGAGAGTGAGCCTCTTCATAGCTCATTTATCATGTCAAAGCTTGCTCTGGCTGCCAAGCAAGGTGGAGCGGCTGGTATTCGGGCAGAATCGAAACCGGATATTATCGCGATTAAAAAAGAAGTAGATTTACCTGTCGTAGGAATTGTAAAGCGAAATTATCCAAATAGTGAAGTTTTTATCACAGCAACAAAACAAGAAGTCAATGAACTAATTGAGACAGGCTGTGAAATGATTGCGATGGACGCAACACTAAGAGAACGTCCGAATGGAGAAACATTAGCTGATCTAGTTTCATATGTAAAAGAGTATTATCCAGGGGTTCAGTTGATGGCAGATATCTCCTCGTTGGAAGATGTAATGAATGCGGAACGATTGGGCTTTGATTGTGTTTCCACAACCCTTTATGGCTATACAAATGAGACAAAAGGATGTAAATTATATGAGAATGATTTTGAATTTATCAAAACAGTCTTAAAAAATGTCTCAATCCCTGTTATAGCTGAAGGAAATGTTATCACTCCTGAAATGGCGGGAAGGGTACTTGACCTTGGAGCTTACTCCGTTGTAGTCGGGGGAGCAATCACTCGGCCACAGCAAATAACAAGTCGCTTTGTTGAAGAAATAAAGAGGGGTTGCTGATCAATCATTAAGGAGGAAGGAGTCATCTATGGTTACGCTCTTGAAGGAAATTCAATCGAAATATTCTTCATTCTCCGATAAAGAAAAAGGCTTAGCTGATTATTTGCTTTCTTCGCCATCAGAAGCTTCCAAGTGCACGATCAAAGAAATAGCTGAAAAGACGAATGTATCCGTTGCAACGATAACACGATTCTGTAGAAAAGTATCCTGTAAAAATTTCGTGGAATTAAAAATGAACCTGGCAAGAGAGACGCACCACGAAGAAGCGGAAGATATGGATTCCAAAATTAGGAGTCAGTATATGGATGTAATCCGCGATATACAGGGTCTAAACAGTCGCAAATCGATCATGAAAGCACTCAAATTAGTTACAAATGCTAAGCGGATTTTTATCTATGGTTTAGGAAGTTCGGGACTTGCCGCACAGGAATTAAATTACCGATTGAGTAGGATGGGTTTTGCAAGTGAAGCTGTAACCGATCCACATTTAATGATTATTAGAAGTACCTTATTAAAAAAAGGGGACTTGCTATTAGCTATTTCACGTTCTGGACAAACCAGAGAGTTAATTTCATCCGTAAATGAAGCGAAGAAAAAAGATGTTAAATTAATCTCTCTAACGGCTTATGATCATACATATCTAACAAAATTATCGGATGAAGTGCTATGGACCGTCCATCCCGTTCGCAATGCCTATCTGTCGACTGGTCTTGATTTAAGCGCGCTTTACCTCATCGATTTAATTTGTATGCATTTCCTGGAGGACCCAAATAGGAAAAAAATCTATCAAGAGACCATTTCCGCAGTATCGTCTCAAATCCATATTAATAGTTGAAATAGAGAAGTTTAAAATACTCCGCCTAAGAGAGTTGATTTGTTTAAAATCAGCCTACCTTGGGAGGAGTATTTTTGTAAAAAGATATTCATATTATTGATCTGTCTTTTCAAAACGTTGAGTATGCACAATATATTAAGTACGGTCGTGATATCGAGATAATATTTCATTTTCCTAAAAATATTGAAGATGCTAATTGTAAATATTAGGATACTTGTGCTTAGGTTTATATTGATGAGTTCATTCAACAAATTATAAATTAAGAATACCATTGAAAGGTAATAGGTCATTCATTGGCATTCTAGAGTGTAATAATTGAAGATAAAAAATACATATTATATTACCTCTGTATGATGAATATTAGAGAATGGAGGTAGAATACGTTACTTGGAAAACCGAGTATTTATCTAACATTAAAATGTACATTAAGGTAAGGTTATTACAACATATCAATAATATCAGGTTCGTCATCATTATATGATTTAGGCTCTTGAATAAACATCTTCTTGGCTAAGTTACCTATTGTATTGGTTGCAAAAGCATCTACAGTTCCTCCAATAATTCCACCTGCTACAGGAACCATTTTACTTAAATTAATGACTCCTTTTTCTCCAAACTTTGTTAGTAAACGAAATCCTACAGCTTGATTAATTTTTTTAATAACCTCAAAAGGTATTTTTTTTATCCCCGTTACTGCAAGCTTCCTACCAATTTGAATACCCGTATTTTTAAGAATGTCTTTAGCTCCGTTTCCTGCTAAACATACATAAACAAAAGTTTTAACCTGATCATCTTTTAGATCATATCCACCCATATGTGCAATAGCTGCTACCATTCTCATTTGTACGAATATAACACTAGTTATATTTGCTGGGACAGCAACTGGCAAAGTAATAAGTCCTCCTACTCCTGTTAAGAAGCCACTTGTGGCACTTTTAGTATTTTGCCAATTAATTAAACTTTGAACTTTTTGATCAAGTGTACCACTTTTTTGTAAATAACTTTCAGCTAACTCTATGGCTGTATCCATTCCAGCTATTCCGCCATTAATTGCTTTATCATAAGACCAATCTAAGGCATTCATTATAGCATCGTGGGTTATACTTTTTTTCTCGTCCACTATATATTCACCTTACCTCTCAGTATTATACTAATATTATAAGTTATTTATCTGACTGTGCTAATTGTTTAATTGATATTATTGTTATCAAAACTAGGTTTTTCAGCACTTGCGGATAACCGTCCATATTTCTAATAGAATCCTTTAATAATTCTGTGGCTCCATACCATTTTCTTTACTATTGGAAGCGAAGTAATCTGTCCAGCTTTCATGTTCGGGAATTTTGTACAACCTACTAATAATTTCTTCATTTAAATACCTCCGTTGATAAAAATAATTATATAAAAGTACTTCTCTATTTTTGTCTCTTCTTGTGTGGAGTATATAAAGATAAATTCGGTCGAGGATCCAGATAATCCATCTTTAACAACAGATTAGTACTGGAAATAATACAGAACTCAGAAAAACGCTTTTTAAGAGTATATAGACCTTCGGCTGCATAAGATGTACAAGCACTCTTTCTAATTTAGACTGAAAAAGGGGAGAGGAAACAGTCCTTGTACTTAACCATTGCATCCCAATCACCTTTCCCAAGAATTTTAGATATTTTTATAGGTTTGTAGGATATTTCAATCAATAGGTAAGCGTTATAATGAATTTTGTAAGCGCTTTAATTTATAGGATAAAGGGGGAAATGACGATGAAGAAATTAGGTTTAGTCCTAATGGGGTTACTGACGGTGCTAGCTTTAGCTGCGTGTAGCGATGATGATAATAAAGCAGGACAATCCACGAAGGATGGGGCAATTGAGCTTACGCTTTGGACTGACTGGACCGAGGATCGGCCGGAAAACACACTTTACAAAGACATTATTTCTAAATTCAATAAAGAACACGATGATATTCAGGTTAAGGTAGAGGCCATACCACATGACCAATATGAAACAAAATTAAGAACACAAGCTGCTGGTAACCAATTACCTGACATGATGCGTGTATGGCCTGGGGCGAGAACAGAGCCTCTTGCTGAAGGCGGAGCGATTCTTCCGTTGAACCCAATCATTGAGAACTGGGATGGAGTCATTCCTGATGCCATTCTACAAGACTATGCGTTAGATGATAATTATTACGCAATCCCTTCAAACATTAGTATTACAGGATTAATCTACTATCATAAGGACATTCTTCAAGATGTAGGGTTTGATGAGTTTCCAAAAACATATGAGGAATTTAAAAAACTAGTAAAAGCACTTAATGATAAAGGCACTACTCCAATCTCTTTAGGTAACAAAGCAATCTGGCCATTGCAATCTGTTTACATCTCTACAATTGCTGATCGTTTTACTGGAAGTGATTTCTTAGAGAATACATTAAACGGAGATGGCAGCTTCGAGGATCCTCAATTTATTAATGCATTATCCGTAATCGACGAATTAACAAAATTAAAGGCATTTAATGAGGATATGAATACCCTTGATGAAGCTCAATCGCGAAATGAATTCATTAAAGGAACTGCAGCGCTCCACTTTGCTGGTTCATGGGCACTTGGGCCAATTTTAGACAGTGTAGAAAATATTGATAACATTGGTGTAGCTCCATTTCCTACATTTGAAGGTGGTAAAGGGGATCCTGCCAAGATTGCTGGTGCTGCTGGCGGGGGGATTGCCGTTAACAGCAAGTTAAGTAAAGAAGAGCAAGAGGCTGCTTTCACATTCTTAAAATACTACTATGGTGATGAACTATACCAAGGCTTAATCAAAGCGAATATTATCGTTCCAGCTACTGTTGAAATGGATGACAGCATTCCACAAATATTCCAGGATGCTAACAGCTTTGCTCAAGGTGGACTAGTGCCTGTATATGATGCAACCTTAACTCCTGAACTTACAGATATTATTAACAATGGCTTGCAATCTATTACATTAGGTGACAAAACACCTGAACAATTAGCGGAAGAGATGCAGAAAGAAAACAAAAGTAAATAATCGTCTATAAGTTCTTTCACAGGTTACTTCATGCAAGTAACCTGTGAATGTTTAGGGGGGAAGAAAATGAAATTAACTAAGAAGACTAAAGGGGCGTTTATACTAGGTATACTGCCTGCTTTCTTACTATATATTGTTTTTGCCATTTATCCGATTCTCCAATCCTTCTATTATTCATTCATGGATTGGAACGGATTTAATGAAATGACCTTTGTAGGGTTAGATAATTTTAAAAAGTTATTTGCTGATTCGCTATTTTGGAACTCTGTCAAAAATAATATATACGTAGTATTAGTCTCTGTGCTAGGCCAAGTTCCACTTGCTTTATTTTTTGCCCTTTTATTGAACCGTAAAATGAAGGGCGCGAAATTATTTAGAACAATTGGGTTTCTGCCAGTTGTTTTATCAACCGTAGTGATCTCCTTAACTTGGAGTTTGATTTTCAATTCCCGTAATGGATTAATCAATGAATTTCTACGATCAATCGGGTTAGATTCACTCGCACAAAATTGGTTAGGAGATACAAAGTGGGCAATGGCATCTGTCTTAGTAGTTGTTGTTTGGCAGTTTGTTGGTCTATACTTAATTATTTTTCTGGCCGCATTACAAAATATACCTACTGAAGTATTAGAAGCCGCTAAAATGGATGGTGCATCAGAATGGGCAACAACCTGGAAGATTACGATTCCAATGATATGGGAAACCATTCTCGTTGCAATTACGCTTTGTATTGCAGGCAGTTTAAAAACATTTGATTTAATCTATGTCATGACACATGGTGGTCCAGCACATTCAACGGATGTTATGGCGCTCTATATGTTTAATGAAACATTTTCAAAATTGCAGTATGGTTATGGTAGTGCAGTGTCCGTATTTATTTTCTTCTTTAGTCTAATCTTAATAGCAATTATAAACAAAGTATTAGGAAAGAAAATGATTTAGGAGGTAGGTATAGATGGCGAAAACAAATGAAATACCTAAGAAAAGAAGCTTCAAAAAAGTAAGCATCTATATAGCATTAATCATATTTGCAATTATTAATGCGTATCCAATTATTTGGATGGCAATCAACTCCTTTAAATCTGAAAAGGAGTTTGCAACAAACCAATTTGGGTTTCCAAAGAAATTTATAATAGAAAACTATACTGCCGCTTGGGATATTGCTAACTTAGGTGTCCTGTTTAAGAATAGTATTTTTATTACTGTAACAGCGACTGTATTAACCGTTTTTATCGGGGCGTTAGCATCTTATTTCTTATCTCGATTTGATTTCAGGATGAGCAAGTGGTTATATGGATTTTTCATCTTTGGATTATTAATACCGATTCATGCCACATTAGTACCTATGTTTATTCTAATGAAAAATTTAGGACTATTGAATACACCCATCACCTTACTCTTTCCCTATATCGCTTTTCATTTACCCATTACGATCTTTATCCTCACCAGCTTTATGAAGGGCTTTCCTAAGGATATTGAAGAATCTGCAATCATGGACGGGTGCGGAGTTTTTAGAATATTTTGGTCCATCATCCTGCCCATGTCACGTCCGGCAATCGCTACAACTGTCATTCTTAATTTCATCTACAATTGGAATGAATTTTCATTTGCGCTAGTGTTAATTAATGACCCAGAGCTTCAAACATTGCCACTAGGTTTAGCAAACTTTGCAGGTCAATTTACAACCGACTATGGTGCCCAAATGGCTGGTTTAACGATGTCTTTAATTCCAATTGTCATTTTCTACATGATTTTTGAAAAGAATATTGTTAAAGGTATGACAGCTGGTGCGGTAAAAGGGTAAATGAATATGATTCGAAATTGGGGCCTAAAAAAGAAGTTTATGATTATATTCCTTGTATTCATCACACTACCAACAGTATGCTATGGAATTCTCATTTACTACCAAACAACGGAAGTACTTAAAAGACAGCTGGAAGAGGATATCCTTGAAATACTAGAAAAAGATGAACAGAGCTTTTTGTCCATCATACGAGATGTTGAAAGTATGTCCTCCTATATGATTTACAGCGAGGACTTTCGAACATTTTTTAAAACTACAGATGAAATCCCTATTGCGGATAAAAGTAGTATGGACGGGATAAAAGGCTATTTTACTTTTCAATTGATGTCAAATGAGTATATATCCTCCATCTTATTAAAAGGAGGAAATAGTGAGGAGCTGGCATTTGGTGAACCTGTTTTTGGAAACGAGGATAAGTTAGATCAGGCTGCCATAGACGGAAAAGGATCTCCCATTTGGAGCGATACCTATGGGGTTACAAGTGGGTGGGATGGGAAAAAATATGTTATTAGCCTCTCTAGAGTCATTAACGATTTAAATAAGATTAATCAACCAATTGGCATCGTAAGAATCCGTCTTGATCAGGAAAAAATTAAGAGAAATTTAGAAGTAAAACAAGGTAATTACCTGGTCATGTCAAAGTCCGGTGAAGTTATTCTTCATTCAAATCAAGAGCTAATAGGAAAAAAATACAATGATCCTGCCTTTATCGATTGGGTCAATCATAGTGAGAACCTAGCCTATGATTTTACAAAAAACAACCATAACTATAAAGCTGTTAAAAAAAAGCTGAGTGGGACAAATTGGACATCTATCGTGATTGTAAATGAGGAGCACTTGGTCAAGGAACTGTATACCGTTCGAAATTCGATTCGTAATATGATTTTTCTTCTTCTCATATGTGGAATTATCGCTTTTTATGGATTCTATCGCTCTAATATAAAAAGAGTAATTGAATTAACTGGCCAAACACACCAGCTTGAGAAAGGGGACTTCTCGGCGAATGTGGGCGTTTCAACAAATGATGAAATTGGTCAACTAGGGAAACAGTTTAATAAAATGGTCAAAACAATCCAAAGACATATTGATACAGAATACAAACTGACTATTAAACAAAAGGAATCTGAATTAAAGGCGCTTCAGAATCAAATTGATCCACATTTTCTTTACAATACATTAGACATGATTCGATGGACCGCACGCCTGGAAAATGCGATGGAAACAGGTCAACAAATTGAACAGCTTTCAAAAGTTTTCCGTATGAATTTAAATAATGGTAAAATGTGGGTTACAATAGAAGAGGAAATAACCTATATTGAATCCTATTTAGAATTACAGAAAAGCCGCTTAGGAGAACGACTGTCTTTTTACATTTTTATTGATGAGCAAATCAAACGCTCTTACATAATGAAACAATTAATGCAACCACTAGTTGAAAATTGCATCCAGCATGGTTTTGAAGAATTACCCAGGCAAGGAATCATTACTATTCACTGTTATCAAGCGGAAGATCAGTTATGGATTGATGTGATTGATAATGGTAAGGGTTTCGAAAAAGGTGCGCAAGAAACTGGTTATGCAATGGAAAATCTAAAAGAACGTTTAGAGATTGCGTTTGGAGAACCATATGGTTTGCTGGTGTTAGAAGCTGAATCCGGTGCATTGGTAAGGCTAATCCTGCCACTACTTTGGCAGCCCATAAACATGGAGAAATCAGGTGAACACTCGTGACTTTTAAAATGTTAATAGTGGATGATGAACCTATTATTTCCCGTGGTCTGCGTTTAACGATTCCCTGGGAGACCATCGAAGTCGAAGTAGTAGACACAGCACATGACGGAGAGGATGCCATAGCGAAGGTCATGCAATATGGGAATATTGATATCGTTATTACAGATATAAGGATGCCAAAAATGGATGGACTGCAGCTGGCACGTTTTCTGTATACAAACTACCCTCATATTCGGACGATTATTCTTAGTGGATTTGAAGAATTTGAATATGCCCAGCAAGCTATTAAATTGGGTGTAGATAACTATTTTCTTAAACCGGTTGATATTAATGAGCTCGTGGAAAATGTTAAAGAAATAACCAACGAAATGAAGCAAAAGCGGCAGCAAAAAAAAGAACGGGACAAAATAGGATTGAGAAATGCAATCCTCCAACAAGTTACAAATTTACAAAGGTCTTCACCTGTTAAATCAGACGACTATAACGACTTCATGATTTATCCATTTATTAGTATGCATCAAAATTATAAACGAAAAATAACTAGTTTGTCAGAAGGGGAATATGAAGAGTTTTTAAGAGGATGGGAGAAAAGCATTGAGAGGAAACTACAAGAATATGGACTTACCTCTTATTCGTTCTTTACTGAAAAAAATATACTAGTTACCTGTGTTCATAGTGATGATGGTCGGAAAATGACGTCGGATATCCGGCAAAGTTTGATTCGAAATGATGGATTAAACCTTCAATTTGTTTGGAGCGATGAGTGGATTCCTGTTGAAGAACTCATGGTCGTACTAACAGAACTACTAAATAAAGGAAGGTATTTAGCTTTCACTGAGTGTACTAGCCTCATAGTTTCAGAACAATTGAGACGGGATACCGTTCAATCTTACCCAGCTAAACTTGAAGAGCAATTAATAGAAGCTATTATTCAAATGAAAGATTTAGACCTACATACTTTTACTAATGAATTATTCGAATACTTTACAATACATGAATTTTTCCTGGATGAAGCTGTTCAGGTTTGCAGAGAGATGCTTAATAAAATTTTGGATCACTATAAGTCTCTGAGTGGGAAAAACGTAAGGAAATGGGATCTTTGTTACAATGAGAGTATAAATGTCCATGAATATAACTCATACGAATTGTTGAGAGAATTTTTTTATCTGGACCTTTCCTCCATTCGTAAATACCAATCTGAGCTGAAGAATTTTGACAAACAGGATTTGTTAATCAATCACGCGAAGGAATACATACATGAATACTACAGAACAAATATTAGAGTTCATGAAGTAGCGGAGGTCCTTAATATAACCCCAAATTACTTTAGTTCTCTATTCAAGCAGAAAACAAGCGTTAATTTCAATGAATACGTTAACCAATTAAGAGTGGATGAAGCAAAGATCTTACTTGCGGAGACTCCTTTTAAGGTAAACGAAATATCCGAACAAGTAGGATTCCATGAATATAAGTATTTCGTGGGAGTGTTTAAAAAACTGACAGGAATGACCGCGACGGACTATCGGAAATTTAGAAACCTGCAAGATAGAAAAACTGGGGAGAGATAATAATAGATGGAAAAAATAACATTGAAGCTACCAAAGGGCTTTATTTTAGGAGCATCATCTTCTGCATGGCAAACTGAAGGCTGGACCGATAAAAAAGAGTTTCAGGATTCATACTTAGACCTCTGGTATAAAAAGAATAAGAATGTTTGGCATAACGGATATGGACCCGCATATGCAACTGATTTTTACAATCGCTATCAAGAAGATATCAGTTATATGAAGGAAATAGGTCTTACCCATTTTAGAACATCAATCAATTGGTCTCGTTTTTTAGTGGATTATGAGAATGCTGTTGTGGATGAAGAATACGCGAGCTTTGTTGGAAACGTTATTGATGAATTAATTAAAAATGGTGTAGAGCCAATGATCTGTCTGGAGCACTATGAATTGCCTGCTTATTTATTTGAAAAATACGGCGGTTGGGGCTCAAAGCATGTGGTTGAACTATTTGTAAAATATGCGGAAAAAGTATTTGAACGTTATGGAAATCGTGTGAAACACTGGTTCGTATTTAATGAGCCAGTTGTAGTTCAAACACGCATATACTTAGATGCGATTCGTTGGCCATATGAACAGAACACAAAAAAATGGATGCAGTGGAACTATAATAAAGGGCTTGCTACTGCTAAAGTGGTGAAGTTATTTAAGGAAATGAGATTAAAGGATCAGACAGGAGCCAAAATTGGGACCATCCTAAACCCTGAAGTCACCTATGCTCGTTCATCCTCTGAACACGACCAAAAAGCAGCTAGAATGTATGACCTATTCTTCAATCGTGTATTCTTAGATCCAGCCATTAAGGGTGAGTATCCGCAGGAATTATTTGATTTGATGGAAAAACATGATATCACTTTTGAACATACAACCGAAGAGCTGCAGCTCATTAAGGAAAATACGATTGATTATGTAGGCATTAATCTATATTTCCCACACCGTGTCAAAGCACGCACAACTGCATGGAATGAAGAAACACCTTTCCACCCTGAATATTATTATGAAAAACACGAGCTAGTAGGTAAGAAAATGAACCCATATCGTGGCTGGGAAATCTACCCGCAAATTATGTTTGATATGGCAGTCAGATTGAAAGAAGAGTACGGAAACATTGAATGGTTTATTGCTGAAAATGGAATGGGTGTAGAAAACGAAGGCAGATTTAAGAATGAAGAACAAATCATTCAGGATGATTACCGAATTGAGTTTATAAGCGAACACTTAAAATGGCTCTTAAAGGCAATCGAAGAAGGAGCCAACTGTAAAGGCTATATGCTATGGGCATTCACCGACAATGTATCACCCATGAACGCATTCAAAAACCGGTATGGTTTAGTTGAAATTAATTTAGACGATAACCGCAATCGAGCACTTAAGAAATCTGCTTACTGGTATAAACAAGTAATCGAAACAAAAGAATTTGAAGCAGAGAATGATGATTTTTATAGATGAGTTGGGATGACCATTCCAGAATGTATCTAACCTCCAAGCCCTTGAAATCAACTTGATTCAATAGAATTGATGGATAAAGTAATGGATACTTAGATGAGAGGCAGCTATATGGACAGGTCTTATTTTAAGCTGCTAAAAAGGCGATATTTAAAAAATATATAAAATAATTCTGCAAAAGATACATTTAAATGATATATAAGGTAATGTATTATTTTGTTTTGAACATAATAGGGAAATAGACTATGGTGTGTGGTATACGTTATACCAATTGAAAAATATAATAAAGGAACGGTGAAGATTTTTTTGGACAGCATTTGGACCTCAATTGTAATTTTGTTAATACTTATCGTGGCAAATGGTATATTTGCTATGACCGAAATTTCAATTGTTACATCTAAGAAGAATAGACTAGAAAAATTGCGAGATGATGGGAATTCCAGTGCTAGTTATGCTTTGAAATTAGCGGATGACCCAAATCAATTATTGTCGACTATTCAAATCGGAATCACATTAATTGGGGTAATAACAGGTGCATTTGGTGGTGCAACTATTGCAAGCCAGCTAGCTGTTTATATTGAAAAAATTAATGTTCTTGCTTCTTTCAGTAATGAGCTAAGTCTGATCGTGGTTGTAGGGCTTTCAACTTACTTATCATTAATTATTGGTGAGTTAGTTCCAAAACGGATTGGTATGGGAAATCCAGAAAAAGTAGCATGTGCAGTAGCAAAACCAATGTATTATTTTTCAAAAGTTGGACGCCCAATTATTTGGTTTTTAAGTAGGTCTACTGATTTTGCATTAAAATTATTAAGAATAAAACCCACAAGCCAACCGAATGTAACCGAAGAAGAAATAACTCAATTAATTGAACAAGGTGTTCATAGTGGGATTGTTGAAGAAATAGAACAGGATATGGTAGAACAAATTTTCTATTTAGGGGACAAACGTCTGAGTGATATTTTAACACCTCGTACGCAGCTTGTTTACATTGATTTAGAGGATTCGTTTGAAGAAAACATGAAAAAAATTAATGAAAGTTATTACTCCAAATTTCCTGTTGGGATTGGAAGTTTAGATGATTTTCAAGGAATTATTCATAAAAAAGATCTTTTATCAAGAATTGTGGCAGGAGAGAATTTTTCTTTAGCGGATTCAGTCAAAGATACACTTGTTCTGCCAGAACAAATGAAAGTATATCGGGCATTGGAAACATTGAAAAAATCCGGCCAGCATGAAGCCGTTATTATCGATGAGTATGGAGGAATTGAGGGCTTTGTCACTCTTCATGATATTATGGAAAATATTATTGGAGAAATGCCTGAAAAGGATAATGAAGAAGAGCCGCAAATTATAGAGAGAGATGGAAACTCATGGTTGGCAGATGGTCTTGTTTCGATTGATACGTTTATTAGATATTTTGATTTGGAAGACTTTACGATTCTTAACCAAAGTAAAAACTTCCACACATTAGGTGGATTTATTATAAATAAAATTGGATATATACCAAAAATCAAAGACACCATTCAAGTAGACGACTTGCAACTTGAAGTTGTGGACATGGATCGTGCTCGAGTAGATAAAGTGTTAATCACAAAACTAGAAAGAGACTCAACAGAAGAATGATATAAGATGGCCTAATGAATGGTCATCTTTTTTTTATAATGGAATAAAATTACCGTCGCGTCTCTATTCCTGCAAAGGGCGTATCAGTGACCCTCACCATGTTAAAGGATACGGGGAGATATTTAGATAAGGAAAGGAGCAATGTGACATTGAAAAAAAGAAAACTTGGAAATCTAGAACTAATAAAATACCCTGATGATCAAGATGAAACAGTTATTGTATCATCAGACAATCTGGAAGAAGTGGTTGAAGTTATCAATATGCATAACTTTCGAAACATCCATATTGACAGGAGTTATAACAAAAAGGATATTGAATTCCTAAAATATTGTCCTTCTATAGAGAAGATGAATATTTCAAATACCGTTATTAACAATTTTGATGGCATAAAGTATTTAAAAAATCTCAAGCTGTTAAGCCTTAATATAAATCCAAAAGTTAAGATAGATATTGGGGAGTTAGTAGAATTAAAGGAACTGACTGGTTGGATACCAAGTGAGACAAAAGGTTTTAATCAATTACGGAATTTGACCAGACTTCATTTGTTCAGTTATAAACCTCAATCAAAGTCACTTTTAGAGCTCTCCAAAATTGCAAATTTAAAAGAATTGTCCTTATCTCAAGCCAATATAGAAACACTAAGAGGAATAGAAGTGATGAAGAATTTAAAGGAAGTTTCTCTGTATGGAATGAGAAATTTAACTAATATCACAGCATTACAATTTCTTACTGCTCCCGTCGAAATTTTTTCTGTAGAGAAATGTAAGAATATTCAAGACTTTGGTGTAATAAAAAATCTTAAAGACTTGAGAGAAATACGTTTACTAGACTGTGGTAGTGTTCCTTCAATATCCTTTATCAAGGACTTAGAAAAACTGGATTCCTTTGTATTTGATGGTACGACTATCATGGATGGCGATTTAAGCTATTGTGAGAGACTAGAATATGTATACTTTAATCAAAAAAAGCATTACTCTCATAAATTGAAGGAGTTAAATTCAGAATTATAATAATGGTAAAGAAACGTTAAAAGTCTCAGGAATCATTTTTCGATTCTCTAAGGCTTGTTAATTGTGTATATATTGGTATTCATACAGACTAAAAGGTGGAGGAGCTACAAAATAGGTCCTATTAAGAAGATACAAGAACCGATAAGATCTGTGAGCTGCCTTATCTCTTTTTTGTAACCAGCTAGGTTAAAACAAGGAACCAACGAAACTTATTTTTGTGAAATTCGTAAATATATAGAGAGTAAAGTAATAAAAAGTGTCACATGGAGGGGATAGAAATGGCAGAGAAATATATATCCGTTGTAGGTGTTTGTCATTATTTTGGAGCGGATATTTTCAAGGTTGGTCAGAAGATAATCTTAAGAAAAGACTTAGATAATAAGCATGATGATGAAGCAATTCAAGCCGAGCTCGATACAATTGGTAAGGTTGGTTATGTGGCTAATAGTTATCAGACAGTTGCAAAAGGAACGCGCAGTGCCGGCAGAATCTATGATACATTCGAGGATGTATGCATGGGACAAGTGGCTTTCATTGTAAAGGATACAATCATCGTGAAATTATTAGGAAATGAAGAGAGTGCTTAACCAGATCTGCCTATCTCTAATGAAAGAATGGCATTAATTTAGAAGTGTAAACGTAAGTGAAGTAGAGATGCGCCGTCCTTAAAGTGAAAGTCTTATTTTAGTAGAGGCTGTGGGTGGCTCTCGCAAGATTTTGATTAAGCTGGAAGTAGAAACTAAAACGGAAAAGGCAGGATATTCATATGCAGTTGCTGACTTTATGCGAAATAATTGTTATAATTTAACAAAAACCTCCGTAGGCGGAGAAGAGCTATGGAGACTGGAGCCTATACTTGTGAAGAATTTTTTTCTATCCACTTCTTTACTTATGACGGTTGTTTTATTCTTGTTTCTACCTCTCATGGTTATTTATGCTTTGATTATTCATTTTACAGGCCAGTATTATGAGAATTTAATCTATTTAATTCTGTTTCTTTTTCTGTTGTGTCTTATAGATATGGGAGTGGGGACTATTATTGATAGCTTTCTTCATGCCGTAACGGACATTTATAAGGATATCTTTGTCAATAAGTTGATTGCGAATATCTTAACTTTCGCTGGCAGTTATATAGTTATTAGCGCACTTGATTACTTTTTTACAGTCATCGATCTTTCTACAACTGTGAAAATAATTATCATAGCTATTCATCTTGTTGCTTCGCTGCTGTTTGATAAAATTGACCAAAGTGTGGATGGAAAGAATGAAACGGATGAAACCGATTGTGATATTTATCAAATAGATCCAATGATAGAAAACGAAATCGCTTCTTTGTTAAAATCTGAAATCAATTGGGTTGAATGTGTCAAGATAATCAAGGACAAGCATCCGGATGTTCCTAAAGAAAGAATTGTAGCTGTAACCCGAAAGTTACATATGGATAATAAAAATTCTTCTTTTTAAAAGTAAAGAAGTAGAAGAGCTGCCCTTAGTGGGCGGCTTTTTTAGTAGAGACACTTTTAACAATATTTTCAGTTTATCTGCTCTAGTATGCTATTAAATCACCTTTTAAAGTGGATTAGGAGGGTTTATCTTTAATAACATTTGTTCGTTACGATTAATGATTGCTATAGCTATTACTGGGTTACGGTATGGTTATATTTAAAGAGTACTCGAGTGAATCTGCAAAAAGAGGTGTAGATAGAAAAATGTATTGTTTTAGGTGCCTATATGCTATATACTACCTTTGTGAATTAACATACAAATGAAAAAATAATGCAAATGATCACAATCTAATCACAGGCTGATGGTTGGCTAAGAGTTTGTTGAATAGGCATTGTTTAGCTTAAAGATTTGTCATTCATAAAAGTATAACGGTAAGTAAGATAGGTGACTATTATGAGCAGAAGTGTAAGACAATATATTGGAATTATTGCGGCTATTATCATTTACTATATCATCCATGAGGGGGCGCACCTCCTAGTAGCTTTTTATTACGGGGTTTTCAAGCAAATCAATTTCATGGGGCTGGGGGTTCAGGTGGATGTATATCATACCCTGATGACAGATATTCAGATGGGAATTTTCTGTCTGGCGGGTGCGATTGCAACTCTTGTTTTCAGTTGGCTTCTTATTATATTTTGTAAACCAATCTGTTCAGTAAAATCAAAGGTTTTCCGGACCATCGCATGGTATACCTCACTAGTCGTGCTACTGCTTGATCCGCTATATTTGAGTGTACTTTGTGGATTTTTTGGTGGTGGCGATATGAATGGTATCATACTGCTTTGGCAGGAATGGTTTGTGAGGGCTCTTTTTGCAGGAATTGGGATTGTCCATGCGTTGGTGATATTCCGGTACTTGCTACCTAAGTATACAAAGTCCTTTTCTGATTAAGATTATTAGCAATTGCATAAGAGCTAAACAAGATACAGGTAGAAAGCCTTGTGTATACCGTGAAATTGTTTTGATTAGCAAGAAATTTAATAAAATGATATGAACTTAACGACTTATTTGATGCTGAGCCGAATAACTTGTGGGAAATTCACTCTTTCTCTTTATTCGGAAGTAGAAATGCAAGCAATGAAATGATAAAAAGGAGAATGGCAAAAGATGCTGTTTCTCCTTTTATTTTTGTAAATGAACAAATAGGTTGGGAAATGTTTGGAGCAACAAGAAATCCAGTTTTAAAATAAAATGTAGCAGAATTAAAAAGGCTTATCAACGGGCAGTTGACAAAGAAACTGATTAATTAAAGCATACTCTAATTATTAAAAAGTCGGCAAAATTGAATGGAGTATTTGATAATTCTACAATTTTAGGTATACCGTAAGATAACCCAGAGATTACTCCTAAAGAGGAATATTGTTATGAAGTTTGCGTTGTTAAAAATAAAGATTTTAATGTGGTAAAACCAGCTCATGTTGGTAAATTTCCTGGTGGGAAATATGCTGTTTTCTTGCTTGATCATACAAAAGAGGCAGTCAGTTAATTTTTGGGGCAATATTTTTTCGGAGATAGAAAGAAATAATCTATCCATTAGAGAACAACCAATTATAGAAACAAATGATTGATAATCATTTGTGTGAAATATTAGTTCCTTTACAGTAACGGAGCAGGGACATTTCCTGAATTGCAGAATTCCAAACCTTATCTGATTTGTGATAAGATAAACATCATTTATTTGGGTTTTTCTACACGATAATCCAATATTCAAAGTAATATAATGAAAAATGAGCTATTGACTAAATATAAAATACAGCCTAGCTTCATTGTAGGGTGCAGGATTTTTGTTGCTCAAGAATGAACAATTGTAAAGCTCGTTAAGGGGTGATCACTATGCAAAACGCAAAAATATTAATCATTGAGGATGCAGAGACGCTTCGTAGAGAATTAACCGCATTTTTAAAAAATTATGGTTATGAAGTGGAAGCACCGGATGATTTTCAAAATGTCATGAACTATGCAAGTCAGGATGATGTTCATTTGATTTTATTGGATATTAATTTGCCTGTGTACGACGGTTATTATATTTGTCGCGAAATCCGCAAATACTCTCAGGTACCCATTATTATTGTGACAAGCAGAGACACGGAAGTGGACGAATTGATGAGCATGAATATAGGCGCAGATGATTTCATTACGAAGCCATATAACACGCAAATTTTGTTGGCACGCATTGAAAATATTTTAAGAAGGACATATGCAAAACAAGAAAGTGCTGTAATGACTTACAAGGATTTGAAGCTGCATTTGGCTAATGGGACAATTTCCTATCAAGGCAAGAAAGAGGAACTAACAAAAAATGAAATAAAAATCTTACATTGTTTAATGAAAAATAATGGAATTATTGTTTCTAGAGAACAGCTGATGGAGGATCTATGGTCATCTGATTTATTTGTGGATGACAATACGCTATCTGTTAACATTACTCGACTTCGTAAAAAGATAGAGGCAATCGGTATGGAAAACCCGATTGAAACGAGACGAGGATTGGGGTATATCATGTCATGACATTGTGGGCATTTTTAAAGGAAAGAGTCGTTTTTATTACGGTTAATGTTTTTCTTTTTATGACGGTAGCATTATTTTTAGCTTTTATTTCTATACAAAAGGGTGTTATTGTTATAGTCGGGTTATGCTGGTTTGGTCCGCTGCTTACTTCTTATTTTCTTGAATTTATGAAGAAAAAACCTTTTTATGATGGGGTAATAGAAAATGTTGAAAATCTTGATCAAAAATATTTGCTATCTGAAATTATGGATGAGCCTGAATTTTTAGAAGGAAAGATTTTATATGACATTTTACGGACGAGTGACAAGCAGGTGCATGAGTATGTCAACCACTACAAGACTATGCAATCGGAATACCAAGAGTATGTTGAAGCGTGGGTCCATGAAATTAAGACACCGATTGCATCTAGTAAGCTAATAATTGAGAATTATCAAGGTGGTCCGATTGTTGGCTTAACTGAGGAATTAACGAAGATTGAGGATTATATTGAACAGGCCTTGTATTATGCGAGAAGCAGCAGTGCCAGCAAGGATTATATTGTGAAGGAATTTCGTTTAAAAGAATGTGTTTCCAAAGTAATTAAGCGAAATGCAAAAGCGTTTATTCATAAAAAGATTCAGCTTAAGTTATCAGAGATAGATGATGTGGTCTATAGTGACGAAAAGTGGGTTGAGTTCATAGTGAATCAAGTAATCATTAACAGTATTAATTATTGTTATAAAGAAAATAGTTTCATCTCTATTTATACGACTAATCATGAGCATAATCTTATACTTCATATTGTTGATAATGGCATTGGTATTGATGAAAAGGA
Organism: Bacillus sp. z50; assembly: GCF_058313585.1. NCBI lineage: Bacteria > Bacillati > Bacillota > Bacilli > Caryophanales > Bacillaceae > Bacillus > Bacillus sp. z50. The sequence goes on along the minus strand of NZ_JBZFQL010000002.1, from coordinate 48,209 downwards.
TGTCGGAAGAGTATTTGAAAAAGGATTTACAGGAGAAAATGGACGCATATACAGAAAGTCAACAGGCATCGGTCTATATCTTTGCAAAATGTTGGTAGATAAGCTGCATTTAGGGATTACGATCAAATCACAGAAGGATGTAGGAACCGAGGTAAATATCATTTTCCCGAAAAGTAAATTGGTTTTATTAGAGTCTTGAGAGAAAGGCTCTTTTTTATTACGAAAATGAGATTATTAATGATTTGTGGTATGAATTTGTATGGTGGTTTTCGCCATTAATCTCCAGTGCAAGTTTCAAAAATGTAAGGTTTATGCAACCAACTTCAATATTTGTATTGCTGTAGGGGGGATATACTAAAAGCATAAAAGAGAGGAGAAGGTTGTTATGAATACAGTTTTGGAAGTAAAAGATATAGAAAAATACTATGGTAATAAAGGAAATGTGTCAAAAGCCATTAATCATATAAGTTTTGATGTAAAACAAGGGGAATTTGTTGGTATTATGGGTCCTTCAGGCAGCGGGAAAACGACACTGTTGAATTGCATTTCTACAATTGATCATGTAACAACGGGTCATATTCATATAAATGGTCAGGATATTACGACATTAAAGGCTGGAAAGCTTGAGAAGTTCCGCCGGGATGAGCTAGGATTTATCTTTCAGGATTTTAATTTGCTCGATACATTAACAGCGTTTGAAAATATCGCAATCGCTTTAACCATACAAGGTCGTAAGCCGGCTGATATTACAAAGCTAGTAAATGAAGTTGCCGATAAATTAGAGATTACGGCGGTATTAAATAAGTTCCCATATCAACTGTCGGGTGGACAAAAACAACGTGTTGCTTCAGCCCGAGCAATTGTAACGAACCCGTCATTAATTCTCGCTGATGAGCCGACAGGAGCACTTGACTCAAAATCTGCCCGATTACTGCTAGATTCATTTGAGAAATTAAATAAGGAGTTCCAGGCTACAATTTTAATGGTCACACATGATGCGTTTACAGCAAGCTATGCACATCGAATCTTGTTTATTAAAGATGGGGAGATTTTTAATGAACTGGTGAGAGGTGATGATACGAGGAAAGAATTTTTCGGCCGTATCATTGAGGTGGTAACACTTCTCGGAGGTGACACGAATAATGTTATTTAAATTATCTGCTCGCAATGTGAAGAGAAGCTTCAAGGATTATGCAATTTATTTCTTAACATTAACATTTGCAGTCTGTATATTTTATAGCTTTAATTCGATTTCAGCTTCGGCTGCTATGTCTAGTTTAAGCGCCAGTCAGTCGGAAATGATTCAATCGATAACACAATTAATTTCAATAGTATCTGTTTTTGTTTCGATTGTGTTAGGGTTTCTGATTTTATTCGCAAACAATTTCTTAATCAGACGACGAAAAAAAGAGCTCGGAATTTATATGACGCTAGGTATGAGTAAATATAGTATATCGTTAATAGTTGTAATGGAAACACTTTTTATAGGTGTTTTATCGTTAATGGCCGGATTACTACTGGGAATATTTATATCTCAAGGATTGTCCGTTCTAGTGGTTTCGTTATTTAAGGCAGATATGACAAAGTTCGAAGTTGTCTTTTCCAGTGAAGCGATGTTCAAAACAATGAGCTATTTTGGGATTATCTTTCTGTTCGTTATGATCTTTAATAGTTTAGTGATTTCGAAGTATAAGCTCATCGACTTGCTAACAGCCGCTAGAAAAAATGAAAGCCTGAAGATCCGAAAAGTATCAACATCAATCGCGTTCTTTGTTTTATCCTTCATTACTCTTGGGATTGCTTATACTGTTATTTTAAAGTATGGTTTAACAGAAAGTTTGACTGTCACGTGGACCTGCGTTGGACTGGGGTCACTTGGAACGTTTTTGTTTTTTATGTCTCTTTCTGGATTTGCTCTTAATATGCTGCAAAGAAATAATACTATATATTTTAAAGGCTTAAATATGTTTGTTCTACGCCAAATAAGCAGCAAGGTAAATACAACCTTTGTATCCATGACTATCATTTGCTTAATGCTCTTTTTCACAATTGGTGTTTTATCAACAGGATTTAGCATAAAGACGGCGGGAGAAAAACAGCTTGTAAATCAAGTGCCGTATGATGCAACATTCTACCTGTATGGAAAAGAAGATACGCAAATAAAGAATATAGATCAAGCGATTGAAATATTGGGTATGGACTTGGATGAGATGGGTGAAAATAGTTCCTTTGAATTATATGAAGCGGATTCTACGTATAACGAATTATTGCGTCCTTTTGCAAATGCAGAGTTAGAACAATACTTTGATATGGCAATCTCTCGTAAAAAAATCTTATTGATGAAAGAATCTGATTATGTAAAGCTTTTGCAAATGCAAGACATTGAACCGAAAACGTTTAATAAAGGAGAAGTACTCCTCATATCAGATGATGAGACTTATTTTGATGCAGTGAATGCCTATATTAAAGAAAATCAGTCCATTAAATTGAACGCTATGGATTATACGATTGTTAATCGTCAAGTAGAGTACGTACAATATATAAATGATTATCCAGGAAGAGTTGCATTTACCGTGATTGTTCCAGATCAAGCTATTGAAGGTATGACACCTAATATGTCACTGTCTAATGTTAATTACAGTAGTAATAGTCAAGTGAATGAAGACGAGCTTTATCATTTAACTCAAAATGAAGAAGTTTATTCTAAATATGGTTTTTATGTCAACGTAATGACTAAGCAAATGTTGTATGACCAAAGTATTGGATCGTCTACAATGATTGTCTTTATTGGTATTTATCTTGGGATTGTGTTCCTCATTTCAAGTGCAGCTGTACTGGCGCTTCAGCAGTTATCTGAAGCGAGTGATAATATGGAGCGCTATAGCATGCTAAGAAAAATAGGTGTAACAAGTAAGGAAATTAACAAGGCGATATTCGGTCAGGTATTTATTTACTTCATGATGCCATTGTCTTTAGCAATCATCCATTCGATTTTTGGAATTAAAGTGGTCAATCAGGAACTTCTGATGATGGGTCAACCTTCCGTTTTCATACCGGCTTTGTTTACGGCGTTAATTATGATTATTGTATATGGCGGTTATTTCATAGCAACATATTCAGGGTACAAGCGCATTGTGAAAAATTAAAAGAGAAGCTGTGTCAAAAATGAGTTGTTTTGGCACAGCTTTTTTACTGTTTAAATTAGAGCTTGTAGGTGATTTTAAATTGCAAAATTTACTGTTTCAGAACGAATATCTGAATCTATGGGGAATCATACTAGTAAAAGGAATAATGGTTCGAGATTATTAGTAGTGTAATTGAATAAGTGAAAAACATCTGTGAAGAGACTATGGGTTTTATTTAAAATAGTCAGAAATAATAGCGCTTGTGAGGCGCGGTTACCTCAAATGAAAGATAAAAGTTTAAAATAGCCCGCCCGTAAAACGGGTGGGCTATTACAGTATCAGATATGTTAAAAAAATCGGCCCTTATCTTTGATATTGATTCAGCCATTTTAATGTTTCTTCTATTATTTCATCCTGCTGTTCTTTTGCTGAAATCGTAGATTTTCCGTCTCCATCTTGCGTTCCATACATACCGAATTGGGCATGGTTTCCGCCTTTAACCTCATATAAGGTTGCTTCAGACGAAAGCAAATGTTTTGTATCAGCTATTTTATCAGTAGTAGTTAACCCATCAAACTCGGCATACAGGGAGAGGATGGGGAGATCAGTTTCTGAAAAATTACTGGAATCACTTGGATAGGAACCCAATAAGATTAAACCCCTTACATCTTCGAGATGATCGTATGCATAAGATGCTGCGGCTACGCCGCCAAGTGAATGCCCACCTACATACCAATTCGTTATATCGCTGAACTCATCTATAATTAAATCCGCCTGATTAATATCGAGTAGGGCAAAGTTCAAGTTGACTTTCGGGACAATCACCAAATAACCTTTATCCGCTAAACCTTGGGCATAGTAGCTATATGCTTCAGGCTCCACTTTTGCTCCAGGATAAAGAATGATCCCGCTTTTTGGTTTTTCTATAGGTTCGAACACAAGCCAGTTTTCTTCCGTCTGTATGTCATCCAAATCTACATATGATGTAACTTCTTCTGATGCTTTGTACGTTTGTTGGGACCAAAAATAGAAGCCCGTAAGGCCCAACACAAAAATAATCAATAGTATACCTAAGCTAATTGTAGTAATCTTCTTCATAAAATGCCTTCTTCTCTTTCATTAATGATATACAATTTCAATTTTAGCATAAAGAACTTCCGTGCTATGTATAAATTCTTTCCAAACCAACAAAGCAGGTGGTTCGGTTACTTAATCAAGTAAGATTTGTAAGTCTACTTCGTTCGCTGAATCGACGCGCAAGGCAAACGCCAGTTTTTTCACCAATTTTTAAGATGTGTCGGAGCAAGCAATCACTAAGGTGTTCAACACCATCATGGAAAGCAGGGTGATGCATCTGCTTGTTTTTGTAAAAAAGAAGGTACCATAGTAAAACAGCTATTAGAAGGCGAAATATCTGAGGCCTTCCCGCTTCGGTTTTGAAGGAGCATCCGAATGTCATTACCATCGTCGAGAAGCTATGCTTGGAGGAACTACCATGATTTAGTAGAATGAAAGAAAATAAGCCGGGTGGGGGAATGTTCCCGACGGTCTCTTTTGGAGGGGAATGACATGGTTGGCGTAAAAACGGTGAATCTTGACGGCGAAGAAATCCATATTTTTAATAGTGCGATATATATTTTGGAAACTTCATCCGGATTTTCATTGGAGCTCGACATCATCGTGAGCGAGGTAGCCCTAAAGAAATATAGCAGTCGCGAGAGCATTATCGCTGAAATTGAGCTGACCGATAACCGAGTAATCAGCTCATTCATGTACATAAAATCAATTCCTGGTCGTCTCCCGCAGTTGAACTTGAATTGCGTGATCGATGATCCCTTTGAGCACCAGGGCATTGACCATATCGATGAGAACCAGATTGATTTTCCAGACATTGACAAGGGGATTTCCCTTGCCGACATCAGGAAAGTCGAGATGCCTGATGAAAAGATCACCCTTAAGCTCACGCTGCCAATTGACCAAGTCGAATGGCTTCGCGGAAAAACATCAAAAGAACTCAAACAGATATTTAAAGCTATTATCTATGACCATATGAATTAAGTATACCTACATATTTTAAAGAAAATAGAGGGAGACTGATGAAAGAACTGTTTCTATAGGCTTGATTGGTGCATACGAAGCGAAGAATGAGAGTTACTTCTTCATTACCAATTGGTAATCAGGAATGGAATCATAAAGCAATAAATATCAATAGCGATAAAAAAGAAGTGAACAATTATTAATGATCAATAGGATTGATATTTCAACTGTATTTAATGGTAATTACACGGCAACTTTTTGGTTTTTGATATTAGAATCATTAAAGGTATTGTTAAGTAGGTAAAAGTTAATTGGAAAAACGAGAAAAAAATCTCTAAAAGTTAATATTCAATTCATGAAATCTTCAAAAGTTATATGGAGAAGGTAGGAGATTTTTTATACTAGAATTGGTATCTATATTTCTAATGGTGCTAGGAATATCACTCTTTCCGTTTCAAACTGTAACATGATAGTTATGCCTTCCTAAGATAATTTAAAATATAAATAGGATAATAAGGATCTTGAGTTGTTTATATAGCGTATAAGCAAGGGTTCAAACAACATATGAGGAACCTGTATCCCTATGTATGATAGATGTATTCATGGAATTTTAATCTTTTTGATATAAGAAGAAAAATAAATTAATATTACCATATATTACTTATTGAAATATAGATAAATACATATTAGAATAATAAAGCAGTCAACGAGAGGGTTTGAAATTAATCAATTAGAAGCTCGAGGATTGCAGGTACAAGTCCTTTATGGCTCACCATCTATAAACATGCGGGTGTGGCGGAATTGGCAGACGCACCAGACTTAGGATCTGGCGCCTTACGGCGTGGGGGTTCGACTCCCTTCACCCGCACTTATATGCGGAAGTAGTTCAGTGGTAGAACACCACCTTGCCAAGGTGGGGGTCGCGGGTTCGAATCCCGTCTTCCGCTCCAATGCCAAGTGATATGCCGGGGTGGCGGAATTGGCAGACGCACAGGACTTAAAATCCTGCGGTAGGTGACTACCGTGCCGGTTCGAGACCGGCCCTCGGCACTAGTTTTTTGCAAGAATGCGCCCGTAGCTCAATTGGATAGAGCGTTTGACTACGGATCAAAAGGTTAGGGGTTCGACTCCTCTCGGGCGCGCCATTCCTTTGCGGGAAGTAGCTCAGCTTGGTAGAGCACTTGGTTTGGGACCAAGGGGTCGCAGGTTCGAATCCTGTCTTCCCGACCATTCTAAAAAATATGGGGCCTTAGCTCAGCTGGGAGAGCGCCTGCTTTGCACGCAGGAGGTCAGCGGTTCGATCCCGCTAGGCTCCACCATTACTTAAACCCAATAGGATTTTGATTTTGGCGGTGTAGCTCAGGTGGTTAGAGCAGACGGCTCATAACCGTCCGGTCGCAGGTTCGAGTCCTACAAGATACACAACCTATATGGAGGAATACCCAAGTCTGGCTGAAGGGACCGGTCTTGAAAACCGGGAGGCGGGTTAAACCGCGCGGGGGTTCGAATCCCTCTTCCTCCGCCATATATACCTTAAATACCTTGTAGTATATGGAAACAAATTATTATTGTCGCGGGGTGGAGCAGTCTGGTAGCTCGTCGGGCTCATAACCCGAAGGTCGCAGGTTCAAATCCTGTCCCCGCAATAAATGGTCCGGTAGTTCAGTTGGTTAGAATGCCTGCCTGTCACGCAGGAGGTCGCGGGTTCGAGTCCCGTCCGGACCGCCATTTACATAATGAAGTTGGCTCAGTAGCTCAGTCGGTAGAGCAAAGGACTGAAAATCCTTGTGTCGGCGGTTCGATTCCGTCCTGAGCCACCATTATAAAATAAGTTTTAATATGTTTAATCTTACCTAAGTATTATGCCGGTGTAGCTCAATTGGTAGAGCAACTGACTTGTAATCAGTAGGTTGGGGGTTCAAGTCCTCTTGCCGGCACTCAAAATAATCGGAGGGGTAGCGAAGTGGCTAAACGCGGCGGACTGTAAATCCGCTCCTTCGGGTTCGGCAGTTCGAATCTGCCCCCCTCCACCATTTATAATAGGGGCATAGTTTAAAGGTAGAACAGAGGTCTCCAAAACCTCCAGTGTGGGTTCAATTCCTACTGCCCCTGCCAATAAATATGGCGATTAGAGAGAAATGGTTAACGCATCGGATTGTGGTTCCGCCATTCTTGGGTTCGTTTTTCATCAGCCCTCCCATTGTTGCGGGTGTAGTTTAGTGGTAAAACCTCAGCCTTCCAAGCTGATGATGAGGGTTCGATTCCCTTCACCCGCTCCAAAAATATCATAATGGGCCTATAGCTAAGCTGGTTAGAGCACACGCCTGATAAGTGTCAGGTCGATAGTTTGAGTCGCCCATACTATTATTCCGCAGTAGCTCAGTGGTAGAGCACTCGGCTGTTAACCGAGCGGTCGTAGGTTCGAATCCTACCTGCGGAGCCATTTGGCCCCTTGGTCAAGCGGTTAAGACACCGCCCTTTCACGGCGGTAACACGGGTTCGAATCCCGTAGGGGTCATAAAACCATGTACAAGATGTACATGGTTTTTTTATTTGCCACCAAACTTCTGATAGCTGTTGACCTGCAATCTTTTATCTTTAGTGTGACCTACGGATGCTTATCAGATTCTAATGGTAAAAGTTGAGAGAAAATTCCTTTTGAGTAAAACGTAATAGGTTTCTAAAGGCCTTATATGTATCAAAATGAAAAAATAGATAAAAATCTAGAAACACGCATAAAATATAGTATGAAAATAGCAGTGCACACCTTCATTCAATGTGCACTGTTTTTATTATTCCCTCAATTCAATTAATAAGCTAACTTATCCCGCTATATTTTACATTTATTCCTGTCTATTACATTGTGATATATTTACTATATGAAATATTAAAGAGGTGCTTTTGATTGAGTGACAAAGCAGTTGTTTGAATAACCGTGAATAACCTGCGTTTTAAGGTTATCCGTGATTATAAAGAGTATGAGAAAACTTGGTCCAAGTCATCCCTTGAGGAATACGGGGAAGACGTGTATGTAATGGGGGAGGGAGAAGAGGAGGATGCTATCCTAAAAATACACAGGAAAAACCGTAGGCGATGCCGATAGCACACCTCCCGATCCCGATGAATCCATAAGGGAGTGGATTACCTACTCGTATGATAACGAGAAACATTCCCCGACAATCCCAGATTCAAAGGTGATTACAGAAGGAGATTCACACGTAGAAGTCAGGCTCGATGAGGACTCGAATCGGTTCGGTGAACATTTTGGATTTAACAGAAATAATGGAGACAGCTGAATCCAATGGAAACACTGGGCTTGTGCAGTATCGTGTGCAGCTTCTGTGCAGTATTTGTCCAATGTATAAAAATACAGGAGTAATGGGTTTTTACTGAAAATAGAAAAAGGCTCAACACCTTGATACACTTGGGGTTAAGCCTGAAGTATGGACCCCACCCTGTCAATTTACTATTCTGAATCTTATACACAATATATGCATAAATAGAGTCCAAACAGTCCATTAATTCAGGGTGCCATTGATTATTTATACAAACTGAATCTCTTAATTCCGTTGTTTATAGAAACCCATAGTATCAATTTGAATTCTTAGAAAAAATATAGACCAGAAGCAAGGATCTGTGCGTTTGTTTAATCTGGATTATTAGTATGATATTCCTCTATATCAACTTTTAGCCGCCATTGGATTAACTATTTGTAAAATCCACAATAAAATTACTGTCTTGAGTATTGCTAGTCTTAAAATATATTTCCATCGCTTTCAATAAAAGAAGGATTTGGAAATTCTCATTAGGATCCTTAAAATCTGTCTTCAAATACTCTTTCAAGTTTTCTAGTCGATAGAGAAGTCCACTCTTTGAAATCTTTAATAAGCGTATCGTGGATTCAATTTTTAAATTATTATTTAGATATATATATAAAGTTTCTAAGAGCTCAATCCGTTTTTGTTCCTTTAATGAAAAGATTCCTGCAAATCGATTATTCGCAAGTTGCTTAATATGTTCTATATTTAAATCATTAATAAATATTGATAAAACACTAATATCTTTAAATGCAGTAATGGATGCGTTGGGGTTGGAGATGAGAGCAATTGCAGCCTCATTATAGTGAGAGTTTGCCTCCAAAATGCTATGTCCTATCTCGCTGTAACCAATTTGAACAGGATAATTAGGGAATTGTTCCATTAAAGCTTCTCTTAAATTACTAAAAACCTTCTGAACCATAGAATGATCTTTTAGAGGATGAAATAACAAAATAACTAGTTCCATCTCCTTAAAAGAAATAAGTATACGCTGTTTTTTTAAGTGTTCCCGAACAAAGTTTTCAAACTCTTTTTGAATCCTATACATATTATTATTCCTTCTCACAATAGCAACGGTGTATAGTTGGTTAATATCAATATTAAAGTAGCGAGACCTAGAAAGAATCTGATTTATATCTGATAAACGTTGATGCAAAATATCATTAGTAAACTTGGATTCACTCTCTGCTTTTGATTTTTCTATAATAGAATTCATCATAAGTAGAACAGAAATTACATTTGTCAATTTAGATAGTATTAAATAGTCATATGATGAAAATGTTGTTGGATGCATCGATATAACTGACAAATATGCAACGACTTTATTTTTAATGACAATCGTGTTTGTTAAACGAACATGATTATCTAATTGAACAACCTTTTTTGTAAAAGGAAGTTGCTGACGCTTTTCAAAAAAATAAGTACCTAATTGATTTCTTTCATTTTGGTCATATATCTGCATATCCTGCTCAATTAATTGTCTATCGATCTCTGATAAATTAGTAGAATGTATAAAGTTATAAAATATATCTTCTATTAAAAAGGTTCTGCCAAAAATTTTTTCAGCTTCTTTAAATATATCCTCTACTGTTGCTCCATCAATAATCGCTTGAATCATTTCACTTTGAATATTGCCAAGTTCAATCAGATCAAACGATACTTGATTTTCAGAGTTTTCATTTGATTCATCAGGTAAAGGGTTAACAGTATAAAACTCCCATGTACAATTTTCGTCACCTCTTGCTACACAGGTTTTCTCAACTACCTTTACTTCAAACTGAAAAATGGTGCTCATATAGCCAGTAGCAAATCCCATAAGTGTATGACAAACTGGTACATCACTTTGACCAAAATAATCTAGATGAACTTTTGCCTCGTAAGACTGTAACCACGTTCCTATACCATAAACAGCCTTAACTGATTTATCACCATAAAATTCAATATACCCTTCGAAAATCGAACCGTTTATATGTCCTTTTTCACAATGAAGAGTAGGCCCTTGTTTAAGTAGATCTTGTATATCGAAATATTTTTCTCTCATTCGGTGAGCTTCTGAAACCCCTAATTGATACCCATAATTAAACATTAATTTTGTTGCTTTCTCTATCCCATTTATTTCAATGATATCTGCTTTTAGAAAACTTAAAGCCTTAACGATTGCAATATTGTCGATATCTTTCTCCCTATTTTCAAGATGAAAAGTAGTCCTTTTTAAAGAAATAACACGTTGTTCCAACCTATTCCCCCCTTAATTGTAAGAAGTGCCTCAAAAAATATTGTTATTTCTCTCTTAATACTAAAATACCATAAAAAAGAAAAAACCAAACGAAATATACTGAAAACGCTTTCAAATTAATACAATTAGTCTGTTTTCAGAATATTTTATATCTAATATATTGAATGTGTAAATGATAAAAAACAAACAAAAAAGGGGAAAAGAAAATGTTACCAGAGATTGCTAAACTAGGTCATATTGCTTTAATCACACCGGATTTAAAAAAATCACTATGGTTCTTCTCTGAAGTCTTAGGTTTAGAAGAAACAGAAGTAGTGAATGGTACACATTATTTACGTGCATGGGGAGATTTTGAACACCATACACTATCGCTAAAACAAGGGGAAAAATCAAAAGTAGATCACATTGGTTGGCGTACAAAACGTCCTGAAGATGTAGAGAAATTTGCTGAATTACTAACTGAGGCTGGAGCAGAAGTGAAGTGGGTTGAATCGGGTGAAGAAGCAGGTCAAGGAAGAGCAATTCGCTTTGAGTTACCCAGTGAGCATCCATTTGAAATTTATTATGAGATGGAAAAAACGCAACCAGATCAAGACCGCAAATCCGTGCTAAAGAACCAACCTTATAAATCTTGGAGAAAAGGTGCTTCACCTCGTCGTATTGACCACGTGAATCTAGCGACTTCACACGATCCATCAGTAATTCATAAATGGTTAATTGATAATTTGGGATTTAAAATGCGTGAATATGTAGATTTAGGAAATGGAGTTATTCAAGCTGGTTGGTTAAGTGTAACTCCATTGGTTCATGACATAGCTGTTATGGCTGAACCGGAAGCTAAAACACCTAACCGTTTACACCACCTAGCTTATTGGTTTGATAATGCCCAAGATATATTACGTGCAGCTGATATTTTAAGTGAAAATGGAATTGAGCTTATTGGGCCAGGTAAACATGGTATTTCACAGGCAATTTACTTATATGTAAAAGACCCAGGTAGTGGTCATCGTGTGGAACTATTTTCAGGAAGTTATTTGATTTTTGAACCTGATTGGGAGGCTATTAAGTGGACTCCTGAAGATTTAAAAGTTGGTTTAACTTATTGGGGACAAGATCTTCAGGGAATGGATGCTGATTCAACAGAAGCATAGGAGGGACTATAATGAGCTATTCAACAGAAACTTTAGATACAGGTCGGTTTCAAACGTTCTATTGTGAAGCAGGACAAGAAAATGAGGAAGTAATCGTATTCCTACACGGTTCAGGTCCCGGAGCGAATTCAGTAAGTAATTGGCAACATATTTTACCAGAGCTTGCAAAGAACTATCATGTGATTGCTCCTGATATGTATGGATTTGGAAATACAAAACACCCCGAAGTACACCCAAAATCATTTTGGGAATGGACTCAGCTACGCGTTGAGCAACTGCTTGAACTACTTGATAAGAAAAACATAGAGAAATTCAGTCTCGTAGGTAATTCAATGGGTGGTTATGTGTCGTTAAATGTTGTTATGTATGCACCTGAACGAGTGAAAAAAGTTTTACTTATGGGCAGTGCTGGTGGAGAAACACCGCCTACTCCGGAAATAATACGAATGGTTGGTTTTTATAAAAACCCAACGTATGAAAACCTACGAAACTTAACAAGTTGGTTTGTTTATGATCCTGCAACGATTCAAGATTCATTAGAAGATATTTTAGAAATTCGATATGAAACTATTCAACGTGAAGAGATTCGCAATTCCTATTTGCAAAATATGTTCCCTATGCCTGGGGAAGGTCATATTCCTCCCAATGCATTACGTCAAATGAAACAACCATTCTTACTACTGCATGGTTTTAATGACCGATTTGTTCCAAAAGAGAGCAGTATTAATTTGATGGAACATTTACCTAATGCAGAGCTTCGTTTATTTACACAGTGCGGACATTGGCTGCAGGTAGAAAAGCGAGAAGATTTCATTAAAGCAGCTAAAGAGTTCTTCTAGTTAACTAGAATACAATAACGTGAGGTCACTAAAGAAGAGATTTTAATGTTTTTTAGTGGCCTCACCAGTATTTAAAACTCCGAATATAACATCTTCGCTAACTAAGATTTGTTATAAACTTGAAAACGTATAATAGGAGGGTTATAAATGTCAGTTGATACAAAGCAAAAATCCAAAGGATTTACAGATGTTGAACTAGAGCTTATTGAAAAAGCACGTGAAGCAGGCCTACTAGCAGAATCAGAAGTAGCAACTTCCGAAATAAATGCCTCTGTTTCTCGAAACTATGTTAATAAGTTAATTGAATCAGGAATTACTCGTGCAAATCTACCGAAAGAATATGGTGGTCCACAAATTTCGTTACGTGGCCTTGGAGAAATTGTACGTACTATCGCGTACCATAATATCTCAGCTGCATGGTTAGGTTATTTCTTCCCTTTACACAACTCCTTAACAGCACACCTTCCACAAGAAGGTAGAGACGAAATTATAAATTCAAACGGTTTGATCGTGGATGTTTTCGCGCCAGTTGGACAAGTAACCGTGGTTGATGGCGGTGTTCGCTTAACAGGTACTTATAACTATACAAGCGGTGTTAACTTTGCAGAATGGATTGGTTTAGGGGCAATTGCTCAATTACCTGAATCAAATCAACCAGAATTAATTATGTGTTTCATGCGTAAAGATGAAGTGAAAGTAAATGAAAATTGGGATACATTTGGTTTACGTGGTTCAGGTAGTAACCAAGTGATTGCAACGGAAGTATTTATTCCAAGAAGACGCGTTTTAAGACTTGAATTAGCGAATGATACACGCCGTCCACCGGAGGGTTCTAATTATGATCCCGATTATCCTTATTACCATGTACCATACTTCTCTGCATTCTATCTTGGGTTTCCAAATATGGCATTAGGTGGAGCTAGGCGTTTGCTGGATGAATATAAAAAGAGAACAGAAGCACGTGTTCGTCTACATGGAGAAAATGAAAAAGATTCTCCTCGTAGTCAGCGAATTCTAGCTAAACTTATGTTGGAATATAAAAAAGCGAATGGTTTAATGGAACAATATTACGATCTATTAGCAACTTATGAAACAGAAGGTCCATACGAAAAAGGGGAGTTTTCTTCACTACGTGCAGAAATTATTAAAATTTGTCAAGAAATCGCTACGACAGTAATGGTCTCACTCGGTGGGGCATCTCTAACAAAAAATGACACAATTGAAGTGTTTGTACGAGACATCATTGCCGTAGCCACACATATAACGTCTCTATATGAAGATGCACTATACACATATGGTCGTAATTTATATGGCTATCAAGGAATTGGTATGGGCTAATTCACCTTAATAACGAGTCAAAAAATGAATGTTTATTCAATTGAAATATGAGTAAACAAGGGGGATTTAGACATGGCAAAATTAAAGGTAGCCATTTTAGGGTCAGGCAACATTGGTAACGATTTGATGAAAAAAATTCAGCGGTCCTCTTTTCTAGAGTTAACGGCTGTTATAGGGATCGATCCCAACTCCGAGGGCTTACGAAAAGCACGTGAAGCAGGTTTTCAAGCTATCGATACGGGAATTGAAGGCTTTCTTCAAACTCCAGGACTTGCAGATGTTGTGTTTGACGCAACTAGTGCTTATGCACATGTGAAGCATGCAAAGCTACTAAAAACTCACGGTAAGAGAGTAATTGACTTAACCCCAGCAGCAATTGGACCACTTACAGTACCAACAGTGAACCTTTACGAACATCAACAAGCAGATAACGTAAATATGGTGACATGTGGTGGACAAGCAACAATTCCAATTATTTATGCAGTATCTCAGCTTTATGAGGTAGAATATGCGGAAATTGTTGCCACAATTGCAAGTAAAAGTGCTGGTCCAGCAACACGTGCGAACATTGATGAATTTATTGCAACCACTTCACGTGCCATTGAGGTTGTCGGCAAAGCAAAAAAAGGAAAAACAGTTTTAATTTTAAACCCTGCTGAACCACCAATTATGATGAATGACACGATTCATCTGTTAGTAGATCAGCCGGTAATCGATAAGGAAGCACTGATTGGCTCACTTGGAAAAATGGAAAAAGCAGTTCAACAATATGTTCCAGGGTATCGCTTAAAAACACGTCCATACATTGAGGGAAATCGTATCACTGTATTCCTGGAAGTTGCCGGTGCTGCTGATTATTTACCTGCTTACGCTGGTAATTTGGATATTATAACAGCTGCAGCTATTAAAATTGCTGAGGAATGGGCAAAGGCAAAGACCACTGTGTAAAGGAGGAATACGATGAAACGCGATATTATCATAACAGAAGTAGCTTTACGAGATGGCAGTCATGCGGTCCGTCATCAATTTACAGTTGAGCAGGTTAGGAAAGTTGTTGCTGGCTTAGATTCAGCAAACGTACCATATATCGAGGTTGCTCATGGAGATGGTCTTGGGGGATCGACGGTTCAGTACGGCCATTCACATACGGATGAGTTTAAGCTCATCGAGGCTGCTGTAGAAACTGCCGGAAATTCAAAAATCGCTGTACTTTCCTTACCAGGAATTGCAACGAAGCCTGATATTAGACTTGCAGGAGATTTAGGTGTTTCTATGGTTCGCGTCGCTACACATGTCACGGAGGCAGACGTTTCATTACAGCATCTAAGCTTAGCGAAGGAGCTGGGTCTAGAAACAGTTGGTTTTCTAATGATGTCCCATATGGCTGAACCAAGTAAAATTGTAGAGCAAGCAAAAATTATGGAAAATGGTGGAGCAGATGTCATTTATATTGTAGATTCTGCAGGTGCTCTACTTCCAATTCAGGTAGCGGATCGAATAAAAGCATTGAAACAAGAAATAAACGTTCCTCTAGGTTTTCATGCACATAATAATTTGTCACTGGCTGTGGCAAATTCATTAACTGCTATTGAACATGGAGCTGATCGTATAGATGGCAGTATCCGTTGTTTAGGTGCTGGTGCTGGTAATACACAAACCGAAGTACTAGTAAGCATATTGGATAAAATGAATATTGTTACAGGAATTGAATTATATAAAATAATGGATGTAGCTGAAGAAATTGTAGCGCCAATTCTGCCAACACCTCAAGAGATTACACGCGGTAGCTTAGTATTGGGGTATGCGGGTATTTATTCAAGCTTCTTATTACATGCGCAAAGAGCTGCAGAAAGATTTGGTGTAGATGCACGTGATATTCTCATAGAGATCGGTAAACGTAAAGCAGTTGGTGGTCAAGAGGATATGATTTTAGAGGTTGCTGCGGAGTTGAAAAGTGGAACAGTAAAGGCTTGAAAATTATTTTTAAGCAAGTTTTGAAGATCCTTTATGTTTAAATACGAATAATAGGCTATCCAGTAAATCTATAAAAGTTAAATCATTAGGGGAGGTTCAAAAATGGATGATCGTTTATTTAGAAGTGCAATGGGTAAATTTGCAACTGGTGTGACAGTCATTTTAACAGACCTAGAGGATGTAACACATGGAATGACAGCGAATGCTTTTATGTCCGTTTCACTTAATCCAAAATTAGTAGTGATTTCGATTAAAGAAAACGCACGTATGCTATCTAAAATCCAACAAGCCAAAAAGTTTTCAGTCAATATTTTAAGTTCTAATCAGGAAGAAATTTCTAAAGTATTTGCAGGTCAAATTAAAGATCAGGAGGTAACATTTAATCGTTTAACAGATGTACCTGTTATCCCTGGGGCTATTGTGCAAGTTGCTTGTGAAGTTTCTGCTGAACATGTTGAAGGTGACCACACATTATTCATTGGTAAAGTAACTAACATTATGGTTGAAGATGGTGATCCATTATTATTTTTCAATGGAAAATATCGCAGCCTCGAGGAATTAGTTGAAGTATAAGGGAAATGGGAATCTCTAACAAGGATGATAGAAGGAGTTATGCTAATGAAAACGATTTTAATTAATGCTCTAAATTTACAGGGAATTTATACTAAGGTAACTCCTTGTGTTATGGCACTTGGCTATTTTGATGGTGTCCATCTGGGACACCAGCGTGTCATACAAATTGCCCGTAAAGAAGCAAATAATCGTGGATTTCCATTAGCACTAATGAGTTTTAGGCCACATCCTATCAATATCTTGTCTGGCGGGAAGCGATGTATTTCTCATTTAACGACACTTTCTGAAAAAGAAATGATGCTCAATCGTTTAGGTGTGGACATATTTTATCTTGTCGATTTTACACTTGATTTTGCAGCACTGTCACCCAAACAATTTGTTGATGCCTATTTACTAAATCTTGGTGTAACACATGTGATTGCAGGTTTTGATTTCTCTTATGGATCTAAAGGTGCAGGAAAACTTAAACATATTCCCAATGATTCAAAATATCAAATTACTGTAACCGAGGTACAACGTGTAGACTATTTAGGTGAAAAAATTAGTTCAACAGCAATTCGACAACGATTACTATCGACCGATGTGCATGAGATTCCTCATTTTCTTGGAAAGCACTATACCGTTAAAATGCTTTGGGATGGAAATCAATTCAAACCTATGGAGCCGAAGATGCTTCCTAATGAGGGGATTTATGAGGTTGTGTTGGAGTACGGTCAGTATAAAATCAAGTCAATTGTTTCTGTCAACGAACATGGTAATATACGAATTATGGATTCGTTCAATAAGGTAACAAAGGGAAATGTAAAAATTCACTGGCTGCAGCCTAGCCAATCAAGAAGTTTAACTAGAATTTAATCTTTAGAGGAGGGGAGTTATGGTAACAGAGCAATTAATATCTAATGTAATTCAACTGCTTGATAAAGCACATGAAAAACATCAATCAATTCTACCACTTACAATACAAGAGCCGACAATGACTATTGATGATGCCTATGCCATTCAAGTCAAACGAATTAAAATTGCAACAATGCTAGGTGATCGTATCACAGGCAAAAAAATTGGTTTAACATCATTTGCAATGCAAAATCTCTTAGGTGTAGATCAACCGGACTATGGACATCTTTTAGAGTCGATGTATGTAGAAGAGGGGGCAGAAATTTCCCTAAGTCAATTATTTCAACCAAAAATTGAAGGCGAAATTGCATTTGTACTGAAGGAAGATTTAGTTGGCCCAAATGTTACTGTAGATGATGTTCTACGGGCAACAGATTATGTTGTACCTGCCCTTGAAGTTGTTGATAGCCGTATTAAAGATTGGAAAATAAAACTTGAAGATACGGTTGCCGACAATGCCTCTTGTGGACTTTATGTTCTTGGATCAAATAAAGTTCACATAAGTGACGTAAATTTAATTAGCATTCATATGCAACTTTTAAAAAATAACCAAGTGATTAATGAAGGAAAAGGGATGGATGTTTTAGGAGATCCGGCTCTATGTGTTGCTTGGTTAGCGAATAAATTATCGGAATATGGTGTCACACTTAAAGCCGGGGAGGTTATTTTATCAGGTGCCTTATCCGCAGCGGTAGTAGTAGAAAAAGGAGATCAGTTTACAGCCAAGTTTACACAAATTGGTGAAGTAAATGTTCACTTTGTGGAATAAATTTAGACCTAATATGACTTTGATAAAATAACTATCAAACTAAGAGCATTGAATTAGCAAATAAAACCTATTGGCAGCTACTTCCATGAAGTGCAACCTTTCATAAGGTTAGAAAAAATCCGTTTTCCTTTAGAAAGCGGATTTTCTATAATTTACAATATTGTTTTATTGCACTTCTTTTTCTATTTCAGATTTTTTAAATACCAGCATCCTTAAGAGAGGCTTCAGAACTTAGTGGCGGTTATGTAAAGGTGTAAATCCAATTTTGTCCCATTATGCCCCGTCTTAATCTTAGCTACTTCTAATTGTATAACTCTTCGTTTTTGATGTATGTCATTAATAACTTTCTTCCTTTAGGTAAATGAAAGGCTCTTGCATTAAAGCTACCATAATTAATGTTGGGAATTGGCAGTTCTAAACATGATTTCTGGTTTATTTTTTATTCCTATATTTTAAAAAAAGTCATAAGTATGATTTTTAAGTTTGCTAATTTAAATGTCAATATATTTATTAAATTGTTTTTTTGCAAATTCCACCATAACACGTGTTATTTCTGAATAGTGAGTATTATTTAACCTCACAAAACCAATAAATTGGTTTTGTGGAAAAGGTACTATTAAATCAATGAGAACAATATCCTCTTGTTGAATAAAATAAGGATCAGTTATGAAACTATAATTTAAGCCTATGGTAATAGCAGTATTATTTGAAAGACTTTTACGGATTGAATCTAAATTATTTGTTCTTAAAGCAATATCTATCTTATCAAAATTATTATCACTAGATAAAATATCCATTATTTTATAATCATCATGAATTGCTATTGGATAGTCACTAATATCTGAAAGTGTGACTGATATCTTTTTGGCAAGTGGAGATGTATTATTTACCGCAATCACAGTTTTACAAGAAGTTACTTTTTCAAAGTAATATTCCTTTTTTTCTAATTGATCTTTATCATCAAATGCTAAAAGAGCAATGTCGATATCTTGATTTAACAGTTTCTCATATATTTGTGTTGTACTTCCTTCGAATAGGTTGGATTTTATTAGAGGATAAGTTTTTTTAAAATCTGAGAAGGAGTCAATTATTAAGGGCATAAAACCGGGTAATGAACCGAATCTTATGGTTCCATTAAGTTCATTCTTGATTATTTGGATGGTTTCATTTAGAATCTCAATCTTTAAAATTATTTCCCTAGCTTTATTAATTATTAATTGTCCCTCTTTAGTAGGAATTGTACCAGATCGAGACCTTTTAAATAATTTGATATTAATTTCCTTCTCAAATTGTGATAAAGATTGGCTTAATGTTGGTAAAGTGATATTTCGATTATTTGCCGCTAATGTTAAAGACTTTGTTTTAGATATTTCTACAATGTTTGCTAGTTGTTCTAAGTTCAATATATTCACCCCTTATATACTTAAAAAATAACTAAGTTAACTTAAATATAATTAAATATATTTAAAATAACAATTCATTTATAATAGAAATGTACTAAAATTTTCACAAATTAAATTATTGTGACATTGACATTATATTCTTTTGTCATAAAGGAGGATTTGAAATGAGATTACAAAATAAAGTAGCTATTATTACTGGAGCTGCAAGCGGAATGGGTGCAGAAGAGGCAAAACTATTTGCTAAAGAAGGAGCAAAAGTAGTTGCAACTGACGTACAATATGAAAAATTAGAAGAGGTTGTAAATGAAATTATTCGTAATGGCGGAGACGCCTATGCAATAAAGCATAATGTAGCTTCTTCTGAAGAATGGGAATTTGTTGTTGAACAAGCAGTAGCTACTTATGGTAAGGTAGATATTTTAATAAACAATGCAGGGATCGGTGGTAAAAATCAATTTGGTACACCAGAAACAACTGAATTGGATGAATGGGACATGGTAATAAATATCAATCTTAAAAGTACTTTTTTAGGTATGAAGTACGTCCTACCTATTATGAAAAAAGTTGGGAGCGGTTCCATTGTTAACATATCATCTATAGCTGCAATGATTGGTACAGCAGGTCCAACTGCTTATACTGCAACAAAAGGTGCAATCCGTTCGATGACAAAAAATGTTGCTGCAAGTTATGGTAAATTTAATATTCGAGTGAATTCGGTTCATCCCGGCTTTATTAATACACCAATGATGAAAGGTACATTAGAAGATGAAAAAGCTTCTGAACATATTACATCCATTATTCCATTAGGCCGTCCATCTGAACCAATTGAAGTGGCACAGGGAGTATTATTCCTTGCATCAGATGAAGCAAGTTATTTAACAGGTACTGAATTAGTGATTGATGGTGGAGCTACAATAATTTAATCACCATCAATAAATGCTATTTAAAGGTTATACAAATTTTGTGAATAGAAGCTATTTTGTTCAATTAATAGCTTCTTTTTTATTAGAAATTTAATAAATTTTTATTTACGTATAATCAGAATAGAAACAACCAACGAAAAAATAATCCTTATATATCTTCCGGAATTTTTCTGATCTTTTTTAGTAGTCCTATTAATAGTATTATAAAATTTAATAATAGAGATACATAAGAACTGAAATTATAAGTTATCAAGCTATAGACAAATAACATACAAAAATTATTAACGTTGCTAGCATACTTTCCCTCCTAAATATTAAAAGCTCCTTAAAAACTACAAAAGTCAATTAACATTTCTACAATAAGCTAAAAATCACTACTCACTACTAAAAATAGACTACCCAAAAATCAGAAAAAATGAACTTTTATAAAATTATCTAAGAATTAAATTGGAAATGAATACTATCCTGTAGTGTAAAAACTATAGCATATCGGCCTTGATGCGGAAGAATAATCTAATAATATTTAAGATTCACTTATGTTAGAATATTCACAAACAAAGTGAAAGGAGAGCTAGTTTTGAAATCTATTTTACTAAAGTAGTAGGTTGATTGAGCATATATCTTCTTGTAATACAAAATTCCCATCTTATTTAACTAACGTTGTTGTAACGCTTGATATTAGTGGTTTCTAATTATACAGAATTGCCTTTTCTAAATGATTAGATGTATCTTTACCTATAATAGAAAATTCCCAGCCTTAACCGAAAAGTCATTCATATCAAGGGATACAGCAATTTTCTATTTGTCTACCATAAAAAAGATAGACCATAAAGTCTATCTAAAGAGTGTTGATTATACCTCCACTGTATTTAATGGATTATACTTGTCGTTTTGTTCTTTTAAATCATTTCCCTACATGGCAGCGTATTTTTCGGTTACGGCTATTGAGGAATGTCTCATTAGTTTTTGGATAGCAAATGTACTCATTCCAGAATGGATGCATCGTTGACAGAAGGTGTGTCGGAAAGTATGGGCTGATAATCTGACATCTTTAAAATTCATAATTCGTGCTAACCGTTTAAATACATTTTTTAAGGCATCGGGTGTGAATTCTTAGTTGTAACGATTAGTAAAGATATAATCACTTAAATACTCACGGCCAAATACTTGTTCACAGTATAGGTGGTAGGAAGACAATTCGTGAATAACCTTCTCTGTCACAGGAATAGATTCGCGCTTACGGTTTTTACCGAATAAAGAAAGGGTTTGATTACCTATGTCTAAATCAGTCCATTTTAGTGTAGTAAGTTCAGATAACCTGATGCCTGTACCAATTAAAACAATAATGTTTGTATGATCTCGATAGGCAACAAAGGGCTTTTTTCTATTAATCCTTCTATAGTAATGGAGCAGTTGTTTAATGTGATAATCCGTAAATACATCTATTCGGATATCTTCTTTGGCTTTGGGTACTTTGGTGGCAGGGCTCTTTTTAATTACTTCACATTCAACCATATTATTAAAGAAGGCTCTTGTACGATGTAACTTAGTGTTTGTGGTAGTAGGCTTATTACCCTTGTCCTTACAGTGAATTATGTATTGTTTAACATGAGAAGGGGAGACATCTTCAACAATAAGAACTTCATTCTCGTTGAAAAAGCGTAACATTTCGTTGAGGATTAACTTGTAAGTTTCCATAGTCTGTGGAGTTACATTTTTAAACTCTCTGTCTTCATAAAAATCTTGGATAACAAACTTTAGTAACATAGAAAATACCACCTCACATGATTTTGTGAAGTGGTCGTTGAGTATCGTAACAGGTTTTGCTACGACCATAACATTTTAGGTTATGAGAAAGTTGATTCAAACCTTGCTACGACTATAAGTATGATCCCGACTGGGTTCGAACCAGCGACCCCCACCCTGTCAATTTACTAGTCTGAATTTCTAAATTTAATCAAAGTAAGATAGTTTCTATTTTTTCATATAGACCGCAAACAATAACGGATTATTCATTCAAGCATTCTTCGGATTGCTTTTTTATATTTCTTTTTCATTATTATTGCAGGAAATATAGTTCTTGCTTGTCGAATTAATTATTTGGGAGATAGTTGAGTGTTTTAGCGGGAAGAGATTTTAAGAGATTGATGTTCCGTGTGAATATCAGAAGTAAAATTGATTCCTCCCATCACTTGGAAAGAATATACTGCTGCAAGTCCAGTGAATATGTTATGCCTAATTAATTCGGAATATTTTGATTTTGGAAAAGGGGGATACAGTAAATGAACGTACCATTAATACTTACGCAATTCTTAGACAGGGCCGTAAGCTTGTATGGGGACAAGCAGGCTATCATATGTGAAGATAGGGTATTTACATATCATGAACTAAATGAAAGAGTTAATCGGTTATCTCACGGTTTAAAGAATTTTGGGGTTCAAAAAGGGGATCGTATTGCCTACTTAGCGCCAAACTCTGTTGAAATGCTGGAGGGCTTTTATGGGATTTTCCAATTGGGTGGTGTGATGGTACCACTTAATAGTCGATTAAAGCCAGATGATTATCAATTTATTTTAAACCATAGTGAATCGAAAATCTTATTCGTTGATCAAGACCTTTACCATTTGATTTTGCCAATTAAAGATAAGCTAAAGACGATTGAAAAAATTATTGTTCATTATAAAGATTCAGAGACAGAAGAGGTAGGATATGATGTTTGGTTGGAAGAGCAAAGTGACGAGGCATTTGAGAGATTTCCTTTAGAAGAAGATGATGTATCCAGCCTTCTTTATACAAGTGGAACAACCGGGAATCCAAAGGGAGTCATGCTGACTCATCGGAATAACTATATTCATGCGTTAAGTACTATGCATCATCTTCGCATAACGGATGAAGATGTGTTACTTCATGTCTTACCGATGTTTCATGTAAATGGTTGGGGTTCTCCGTTTTATTATACGGCTAACGGTGCTACTCAGGTCTGCTCTCGAAAAACGACGCCTGAGATGATTTTTTCTGCCCTCGAAAAACATAAAGTAAACGTTATGCATATGGCTCCTACCGTGTTAAATGCACTCCTGCAATATTACGACCAGAATAGCTCAAATATTGAACAAGCAGTTCGAGTTGTCATTGCCGGTTCGGCACCACCGCCAGCCTTTGTTAGACGAGTGGAAAAAGAGCTGGGCTGGGATTTCATACAAGTATATGGAATGACTGAATCTTCTCCTTTAAGCTTGATTTCAGTTGTTCGCTCAGAATTAAAGGAATTATCTACTGAGGAACAATACCGAATTAAATCGAAGGCGGGGATATCGATGGTTGGCTGTGAAGTTAAAGTTGTGACTGAGCATGGCGAAGAAGTCGAGCATAACGGTAAAGAGATTGGGGAAGTCATTACAAGAAGTAATGGAGTCATGTTAGGGTACTGGAAGAATGAAGAGGCAACGATGGAGGCGATCAAAAACGGATGGCTTCATACGGGAGATATGGCTACTGTAGATGAATATGGACATATTGATATTGTCGATAGGAAGAAAGACGTTATCATAAGCGGAGGAGAAAATATCTCTTCCATCGAGGTTGAGGGCGTGTTATATGACCACCCCGATGTATTAGAAGCAGCGGTGATCGCTGTTCCTCATGAAAAGTGGGGAGAAACTCCGCATGCCTTTATTGTTCAAAGAGAGGGAAGAAACGTTTCTGAAGAGGAATTAATTGCATTTACAAGAGAGAGGTTAGCTCATTTTAAAGCGATAACAGGAGCAACCTTTGTAAGCGAACTACCAAAGACAGCTTCTGGGAAAATACAAAAGGTAGTCCTTCGTAATGATTACTGGGAGGCAGCCGGAAAAGGCGGGAAATTCGTCAATTAATAAAATATCAACTGAAGATTATTATGATAGGTAACTAGTAGGATTAGATTAGGAAAAATAAGTATAATCAATATAAAAAAGACTCGCTATCTGATTAGCGAGTTTTAACTTTCTTAGAATCTATTTAATGGTGCTACATATTTCGATTTAATTACTTAATTTAAGAACTACACTCAAAGTAGATTTCACATTCATTTTAACTATCCAATCAAAACCTAAATATTTGAATAAATAAAATAATTTGACAATTTCAAGAAGTTTAAGTTAGAATCTAAATCATAATAAATGAACATGGAGAGGGGTGAAGAAAACGGAATTAAAGGATCGCATTCTGGATACATCTGTTAAGCTGTTTGAAAAGCACGGCTTTCATGGTGTTTCAGTAAATGATATTGTTCAGGCCAGTGATACTTCAAAGGGTGGTTTTTATCACCATTTTCAATCAAAGGATGAATTGCTTTTCTCTATACACGACACATTTATCTCCTATGTCTTACGTAAAGCCAAAGAGGCTATCCACCATTATCAAACTCCACCAGAGAAACTTCAGCAGATTATTTACTCGTTTACGAAAGTATTTGATCTCTACCAATCTCACATATCAGTCTTTTATCAGGAAAGTAAATATTTAAAACCGGAACTGGATTCAACTATTAAACTGAAGCGGGATGAGTTCAGGCTATTAATATACGAAGTCATTAAAGAAGGTCAGGATTCCGGAGATTTTCGAAAAGAGATTCCTTTTGAAATCAGTGGTCTTGCCATATTGGGAATTGTGAACTGGACCTCAAAATGGTATCAACGAAACGGGCCAATGCCGATGGATCAGATTTCTGTGTATTTTACTGACTTTATTATGCATGCTCTATTAACCGAAGAGGCAAAAAGGAAATACGGACATTTTTTTACCACATAATTAAAGCGCTTACATATCTATAACAGACCAACCAGTCGGTCTTTCACAAAAGAGTAGGAGGATGAAAATGAACTTTGAATTGAGCACGGAGCAAAAGATGGTCCGCAATATGGCAAGAGAATTTGCGGAAAAGGAAATTAAGCCAATTGCGATTGAATTAGACCGGGAGTCAAGATTCCCTGAAGAAGTATTTAAGAAAATGGGTGAATTAGGTCTGCTCGGAATTCCCTTTCCGGAAGAATACGGAGGCTCCGGTGGAGATACGATCTCTTATGCGCTTGCAGTAGAGGAAATTGGAAGAGCCTGCGGAGGTACGGGCTTGAGCTATGCAGCTGCTGTATCACTTGGATCGAGTCCGATTTATTATTTTGGAACCGAGGAGCAAAAGCAACAGTACTTAACTCCATTAGCAAGTGGTAAGGCCTTAGCATCATTTGGATTAACAGAGCCTAATGCCGGATCAGATGCCGGAGGGACGAGAACAAAGGCCGTGCTAGAAGGAAATGAGTACGTAATTACAGGAGAAAAATGCTGGATTACAAATGCCGGATTTGCAGAAACGATTACGGTCACTGCGGTATCTGGTAAGACCAATACCGGAAAAAATATTATTTCCGCCTTTCTTGTACCAACTAATACGCCAGGGCTAAAGATTACTAGCAATTACGACAAAATGGGTGTTCGAGCTTCGAATACATCAGAAATAATCCTCGACCATGTTCGGGTACCTAAGGAGAATGTCCTTGGAGATCTCGAGGGAGGATTTAAACAATTTTTATATACACTGGACGGCGGCCGGATTTCAATCGCGGCTTTGGCGGTCGGGATTGCTCAGGCAGCATTTGATAAAGCGCTTGCCTACAGTAAGGAACGAATCCAGTTTGGACAGTCCATCTCTAAGTTTCAGGCTATTCAATTTAAGCTGGCAGACATGGCAATGGAAATTGAGCTGGCGAGAAATATGGTATTAAAGGCTGCCTGGCTTAAAGATCAAAAAAAGAATTTCACAAAAGAATCTGCCTATGCCAAGCTATTTGCTTCTGAAATGGGATTCCGTACATGCAATCAGGCGATTCAAATTCATGGTGGATATGGATATATGCGTGAATACGAAGTGGAGCGTTACTTACGTGATATGAAGTTATTGGAAATTGGCGAGGGTACATCAGAAATTCAGCGACTTGTAATATCCCGCCAACTAGGTTGCTAGCCTTATATTTTTTTAAGTGATAAGGAGGAACGAGATGGCGGATTTGGTTCAGAAAACAGTGGGTGCTCTTTTGGATGAAATAGCTCAAGAGAATGCGGAGCGAGAAGCAGTTGTTTATGCAGATCGAGGTCTTCGGTATACGTATAAACAGTTTAATGAAGTTTGCAAGGAGGCAGCCCGAGCGTTTATGTCGCTTGGAATGGAAAAGGGAGATCATCTTGCCATATGGGCGACTAATACTCCTGAATGGCTGATTACCCAATATGCGACAGGGAAGATGGGAGCGGTGCTCGTTACGGTAAATACGAGTTACAGAGCCAAAGAGCTAGAATACCTTTTGCAGCAGTCTGATTCAAAAACACTTATTTTAATGGAAAATGTGAAGGATCATTCCTATATTGAAACACTTTATGAAGTCATACCGGAATTAAGAGATGCACCTCCTGGAGAGCTGGTATCAGAGAAGCTGCCTTATTTAAAAAATGTTATCGTGCTCGGTGAGAATCGATATCCTGGTACGTACAGCTGGGATGATGTGATAAAAATGGCCTCCCACACATCAGAGCAGGAATTGGCTGAAAGGCTAGATTCCTTACACGACAGCGATGTCATCAATATGCAGTATACGTCTGGGACAACTGGTTTTCCAAAGGGAGTCATGCTGACTCACCGCAATATCGTCAATAACGCGATCAATATTTCTGAGGGAATGAAGCTGACAAATGAAGATCGTATGTGTATTCCAGTTCCTTTTTTCCATTGTTTTGGGTGTGTATTAGGAACATTAACAGCCGTTTCTGTTGGTGCAGCCATGATTCCATTGCAGGAGTTTAATCCGCGCAGTGTTTTACAGGTTGTTGAAGAAGAAAAATGTACCGCTCTTCACGGTGTTCCAACGATGTTCATTGCTGAAATGAACCTGGAGGACTTTGAAGAATACGATTTATCCACTCTGCGTACAGGTATAATGGCTGGTTCCACCTGCCCTATTGAAGTCATGAAGGGTGTAGTGGAAAAGATGGGGGCCAATGAAATAACGATTGTATTTGGACAGACCGAATCTTCACCTGGTATCACTCAAACGAGGACGGACGATCCGCTTGAATTGCGAGTCAGCTCCATTGGCAGATCGATGCCTAATATTGAGGTGAAAATCGTCGAGCCTGGCACTGAGAATGAAGTGCCTCGGGGGCAGCATGGCGAGTTAATCACACGCGGTTACCATGTCATGGAGGGTTATTACAAAAATCCAGAAGCAACTGCAGCTGCGATTTCCAAAGATGGCTGGCTTCATACCGGTGATTTGGCTGTCATGGATGAAAATGGGTATTGCGCTATTACTGGCAGGCTTAAGGACATGATTATCCGTGGTGGCGAAAATATTTATCCAAGAGAAATAGAAGAGTTTTTGTACCAGCATCCTTCTGTACTTGATGTCCAGGTCATTGGTGTACCAGATGCCAAATATGGTGAAGAAGTAATGGCATGGATCATTCCTAAAGAAGGCACATCCATAATAGCCGAGGATATCCGTACTTACTGCCACGGGAAGATTTCAAGGCATAAAATTCCGCGCTATATCGAATTTATAGACGAATATCCGATGACAGCTTCCGGAAAAATTCAAAAATATAAGCTTCGGGAACAATCCATGCAGATTTTGGGAACGTGAGGAGGAGCAGCATTGTTTAAGAAAATATTAATTGCCAATCGAGGGGAAATCGCTTCAAGAATAATCCGTACCTGTAAACGCCTTAATATCGAAACGGTTGCGGTTTATTCTGAGGCAGATCAAGAGGCACCATTTGTTAAGGAAGCAGATTTTGCTTTTCTTTTGGGTGGTCCAAGAGTAAATGAAAGCTATGTTAATACCGCGAAAATATTAGAGATTGCGAAAGAGCATGATGTGGAAGCTATCCATCCGGGTTACGGATTTTTAAGTGAAAACAGTGAGTTTGCGAGGGAATGCATAAGAGAAAATATTGTTTTCATTGGTCCCTCTCCGGATGTCATTGAACTAATGGGACAAAAGACAAAGGCAAGGGAGGCCATGGAGAAGTCAGGTGTACCGGTTGTGCCTGGAATATCATACCCGCTTGCTGATGCGGAGGAGGCAGTCAGGGTAGCTAAGAAACTCGGATATCCTGTAATGCTGAAAGCCTCTGCTGGCGGAGGCGGGATTGGCATGCAGTCAGTCTCAAATGAAATCGAGCTCATAAAAGCATATGAAGGCAATCAAAACCGAGCCCAAAGTTTTTTTGGCAATGGGGATATGTTCCTTGAGAAAGTCATTGTGAACCCGAGACATATTGAAATTCAAGTGCTGGCTGACAAGCAAGGCAATGCTGTATACCTTTGGGAACGTGAATGTTCCATTCAGCGCCGTAATCAAAAAGTGGTAGAAGAAGCACCATCTCCATTTGTTGATGAGAGTTTACGGAAAAGAATGGGCGAAACAGCATTAAAGGCCGTACGCGATTTAGGCTACTATAATGCCGGTACCTTTGAATTTTTAATGGATGAACAAAAGAATTTCTATTTCCTTGAAATGAACACGCGCCTGCAGGTTGAACATCCGGTAACAGAGGAGATTACGGGAATTGATATGGTTGAGGAGCAAATTAGGATTGCCTATGGGGAGAATTTACGTTTTACCCAAGATGATATTCGGTTAGAGGGTCATGCTATTGAAGTGAGAGTCTATGCGGAGGATCCCGTTACGTTCTTACCATCACCCGGGCAAATAACCCATCTGAAATTACCGAATGGTCCAGGTGTACGAAATGAGGTTGCTATCAGTGGTAACTCTAAGGTAACACCATTTTATGATCCGATGATTGCAAAACTAATTGTGTCGGCATCAAGCAGGGAAGAAGCTATAAGCTGTATGACAAAGGCACTTCAAAGCTATGAAATTCAGGGAATTAAAACAAATCTACCCATGCTTTTAACGGTCATCCAGCATGAAGCATTTAAGGCGGGAGACACAACAACTGGGTTTATTGAAGCAAATCTTAAAAAAATGAAAAACAGATAGGAGAGGTAATAATGGCTGAAGAAATCAAAGCAAGTATGGCAGGAAATGTATGGAAAATACAAGTGAAAGAGGGAGATACCGTTGAAAACGGTCAGGACATGGTCATTTTGGAATCTATGAAAATGGAAATTCCTATAGCCGCTGAAGGAGACGGACTCGTCACAGAGGTTGTCGTAAACGAAGGGGATTTTGTAAATGAGGGCGATGTTTTAATCCGTATTGACTAGAAGGGAGAGAACTTTTTTGGAGATACCTGAATTTGTACAAATAAAAGAAGTTGGCCCCCGGGACGGTTTGCAGAACGAGATGAATATAGCTCCGACTGAACAAAAAATAGAATGGATTGACCTGTTGAGCGAAACGGGTCTTTCTTATATTGAAATTACATCTTTTGTTGCTCCTAAATGGATTCCGCAGCTAGCTGATGCGCTGGAGGTATCAAGGAAAATCAAGCGCAAGGATACGGTCACTTATGCGGCTCTAGTGCCAAATCGAAAGGGATTGGAAAATGCGCTGTTAGCAAATATCGATGAAGTCTCTATTTTCATGTCAGCGAGTGAAGCACATAATCAAAAAAATATAAATAAATCCATTGCAGACACCTTTCCAATTCTTCAGGAGGTTGCAGAGGATGCATCAAAGGAAGGAAAAACAACACGAGCTTATGTATCGACAGTGTTTGGCTGTCCGTACGAGGGCGAAGTTCAGATTGATGCTGTCTTACATATATGCGATAAGCTGTTCGCGATGGGGGTAGATGAAATCTCTCTTGGCGATACAATTGGTATTGCCCATCCAAAACAGGTTGATTTTTTACTGGATGAAGTAACAAAACGGTTTAATAAGGATCGTATTGCGCTACACTTTCACGACACACGCGGCATGGCGCTGGCTAATATATTAGTAGCTTTAAAGAAAGGATATACGATCTTTGATTCCTCGCTTGGCGGTTTGGGCGGCTGTCCATATGCACTTGGAGCTTCAGGAAATGTAGCCACTGATGACTTAGTTTATATGCTTGAGAGGATGGGGATTCGTACGGGTATTGATGGAAGGATGTTAGCTGAAGCTGCAGATTATATTCAAAAACAGATGGGTATCCCTTTGTCGAGTAAACAAATGGCTATCCAGGAGAAAAAAGAAGGGAGAAGGGTCAACTGATGATCAAGCAATCCATACGAGAAGACGGGGTAGCGGTGATTGTATTAGATCAGCCTCAGAAATCCAACGCTTTATCTATTGAGATGTTAAAAGAATTGCAACAAACACTGCGTCTATATAAAGAAAATTCATCTATTCATTGCATAATCATTACTGGAAGCGGTGACAAAGCATTTTGTTCTGGTGCTGATCTAAAAGAACGGTTAAATATGACGCCAGCACAGGTAGGTGAAGCGGTCCGATTAATTAAGGAAACCATTTCCATGATTGACCAAATGCCGCAGCCGACGATTGCATCCATTAATGGGGCAGCATTTGGCGGAGGGCTTGAGCTTGCATTGGCATGTGATATCAGAGTGGCCAGCCATCATGCTAAGATGGGGCTCACAGAAACCTCTCTGGGAATCATTCCAGGCGCAGGCGGAACACAGAGGCTGCCGAGATTAATTGGAATCAGCAAAGCAAAGGAGCTTATTTTCACCGCTCGCAGGATAGATGCCATTGAGGCACTGCAAATTGGCCTGGTTAATCAAATCGCAAAGCCGGATGAACTGGAGACGATGAGCCTATCCATCGCAAGGAAAATTGCAGCCAATGCACCTATCGCAGTGAAGGAAGCTAAAAAAGCGATAGAAAGAGGTATGGAAACAGATTTAGTACATGGTTTGCAAATTGAAGAAATGAGCTATCAGGTTACGATTCCAACGAAGGATCGTATGGAGGGACTCATCGCATTCAAGGAAAAACGTAAGCCTGTATATACCGGTGAATAAACTCTCAATAGAAAGGTAGATGACGATGAACACAATTCAAAACGACCTTATAGAACGAATAGAAAAAATAAAAGGAGGCGGAGAAGAGAAGTATCATCAAAAAAATAAAGAAGCAGGCAAATTGTTCGTTCGTGAGCGTTTGGAGCTATTGTTTGATGAAGGCGTTTTAGCGGAGGATGGATTGTTTGCGAATCATTCTGCGGAAGGTTTACCGGCTGACGGGGTGGTAACTGGATTAGGGAAAATAAATGGTCAAACGGTTGCTGTTATGGCCAATGATTCAACCATTAAAGCAGGATCATGGGGTGCACGGACGGTTGAAAAAATCATTCGTATTCAGGAAACTGCTGATAAGCTTCAAATTCCTATGCTGTATTTAGTGGACTCAGCCGGTGCGAGAATAACGGATCAGGTAGATATGTTCCCTGGACGCCGAGGGGCTGGCAGAATTTTTTATAATCAGGTAAAACTGTCCGGGAAAATCCCGCAAATTTGTTTATTATTTGGGCCTTCTGCAGCAGGTGGTGCCTATATTCCAGCATTTTGCGATATCGTTGTAATGGTGGAAGGAAATGCTTCCATGTATCTCGGTTCTCCAAGGATGGCAGAGATGGTTATTGGAGAGAAGGTCACATTGGAACAAATGGGTGGAGCGAAAATGCATTGTTCCATATCGGGTTGCGGAGATGTCCTTGTAAGCAGTGAACAAGAGGCAATTGAATATGCCCGGAAATATCTATCCTACTTCCCGGCCAATTTTGCCGAAAAAACAAAAGGCACCGAAGAAAAACTACCTCAAGTATCAGACAAAACAATCGCAGATCTTATCCCTCAGAATCAAAATGCACCTTTTAATATGTATGATCTCATTAATCAATTAATAGACGAGGATTCCTTTTGTGAAATCAAGAAAATGTTTGCACCTGAATTAATTACTGGCCTTGCCCGAATGGGTGGTAAACCGGTTGGAATTATTGCCAATCAGCCGCGTGTAAAGGGTGGAGTCCTTTTTCATGATTCTGCTGATAAAGCAGCCAAATTCATTAATCTATGTGATGCCTTCAATATTCCATTACTCTTTTTAGCCGATATACCAGGATTTATGATTGGCACTAAAGTAGAGCAAGCAGGAATTATCAGGCATGGTGCAAAAATGATTGCTGCCATGAGTGAAGCAACCGTTCCAAAAATCTCTGTTATTGTTCGGAAAGCATATGGAGCTGGCCTTTATGCGATGGCTGGTCCAGCCTTTGAACCAGATTGCTGTATTGCCTTGCCGACTGCCTCGATTGCAGTGATGGGTCCAGAAGCGGCAGTGAATGCTGTGTATGCCAATAAAATTGCCGCCCTCCCGGAAGAAGAACGTCAAGGCTTCATTATGGAAAAAAGAGAAGAGTACAAGGAAGATATTAATATTTATCGCCTCGCCTCAGAAATGATCATTGATGATATTGTTGAACCTAATGATTTAAGGAGTCAATTAATCACTAGATTTAGCTTATATGAAAGTAAATATCAGGTCTTTTCATGCCGAAAACATCCGGTTTATCCGGTTTGAGGAAACGGAGGGTTCTTTCATGAGCCAAGTAGCCTGGATACCCGATCATCGTACGATTTCTAACCTGCGTCTTCATAAATGGATACAAGAATTGAGCCTTAAAGACTATGCCCAATTTTATGCTAAATCGATTGAAGAGCCCGAATGGTATTGGGGCGAAGTCGAAAAAGAATTAGGGTTCAGTTGGAAGTCACCTTATAAAAAAGTAATGGACCTATCAAATGGGATTGAATTCCCGGATTGGTATGTCGGTGGAACCTGTAATATTGTGGATTCTTGTATAGAGAAATGGATATATTCTGATCATCATGCAATCGAATATGAAAATGAATTAGGACAAACAAAGAAAATCTCCTTTCCGCAATTATATGAGTGGGTAAGCAGAGTGGCAGGAGGGTTATTGGAACAGGGGATAGTACGTGGAGACAGAATAACCATCTATATGCCAATGATTCCGGAAACTATTGTTGCCATTCTGGCTGCCGCAAAAATTGGAGCGGTTGTCTCGCCTGTATTCTCCGGTTTTGCAGAGGATGCCCTAAAAACACGCGTAAACGCAGCAGGTTCCAAAATGATTATAACGGCAGATTCCTATACTCGCCGTGGTAAAAAGGTCGATATGTTAAAGACAGTTACAAATGTTTTAGATGAAATGGATAATTTGGAGAAGGTAGTTGTAGTGGGAGAGACTGGGATGCGTGGATCATTTGTATCCTGGAATCAAATCGAAGCAACAGATCCGGTGGACACCTCTGCAGAAATGAAGAGTGATGAACCATTCATGCTCATTTACACCTCAGGGACAACAGGCAAACCAAAAGGAACTGTCCACACTCATACCGGTTTTCCGATAAAGTCAGCAATTGATGCAAGAATCTCAATGGACGTGGTCAAAGGTGATAAGCTTCTCTGGATAACGGATATGGGCTGGATGATGGGACCATTTCAGTTGTTTGCCAGTTTAATGAACGGAGCTACGATCATGCTTTACGATGGGGTGCCTGACTACCCGACGGCAAATCAGATATGGAAGTTAGTTGAAAAGTGGAAAGTTACGCAATTGGGAATTTCACCTACATTAATTCGTTCTCTTATGGCAAGAGCTGATGATTCGATTGGTTCTCATGATCTTTCATCTCTTAAAGTGTTTGGATCAACGGGTGAGCCTTGGAATCCGGATCCATGGAATTGGTTGTTTGAAAGGATTGGGAAAAAGAAAATCCCGATTATTAATTATTCAGGAGGCACCGAAATATCCGGCGGCATTTTAGGAAATGTTTTATTGAAGCCTATTGCTCCTGTTACATTTAATTCACCGATGCCAGGCATGGATATTACGGTATTAAATTCATCGGGTGAAGCTGTTACGAACGAGGTGGGTGAGCTCTGTATTCGCGCTCCTTGGGTTGGCATGACTAAAGGCTTCTGGAATGAGAAGGAAAGATACTTGGATACATACTGGAGCACCTATAAGAATACCTGGGTTCATGGGGATTGGGTGAGTACAGACGGTGTTTTTTGGGAGATTAAAGGGCGGTCTGATGATACATTGAATATAGCGGGAAAAAGAGTAGGTCCGACTGAATATGAATCCATTCTTATTAAGCATGAAGATGTGATTGAAGCGGCTGCTATCGGTATTCCGGATGAGCTTAAAGGGGAATCCTGTGTATGCTTTGCCGTTTTACAAACGAATGTAAAGGGGAGTACAGAGCTAGAAAATGAGCTCATGAAGCTTTTGGGCAATCAGCTTGGAAAAGCACTCAAGCCTTCAGCTATTTACTTCGTGAGCGACCTGCCAAAAACGAGAAACCAGAAAATTATGCGCCGAGTCATCAAATCTACCTTCCTTAACCAAGATGCAGGTGATTTATCCTCCTTAGTCAATCCGGAGATCGTACATGAAATCAATCAGATAAAAATAAAATGATAACCCTGGTGGAAGCAAGTGTGCGAATCACTTGCTGGTAAACAGCTATCTAATAGTTAAGTGTTGGCATGGATATCATCCATGCTTTTTTAATTAGTTTTATAGTTACTATAATTGGATTGTTGTATTCTTGAAAATTTAACTTGATTAAAATAATTTAATAGAATGTATCGGAACAAAAGAAAAAGCAAGGCATACATCATTGCCTCGCTTTACTGTCCTGTTAACGAATACGCTGTTTCCGAATCCATTGAGTAGCAATCCATTTTTCACCCTTGGTAACCGGGGCACCGCCATGTAAGGTCTTTTCGTTCAGAGATTCGTCTTGGTAGAAATATTCAAAGTAAACCGCCATTCCTTTTTGTGGAGCGACTGATAAATCTAGGTGAGGGAAATACGTTTCTCCGCCTTCTTCCACATCGTTTAGGTATAAGACAATTGTACTGATTCGATTGTTTTGAGCTGCTTGACTTGTTGAAGCAAAATAATCAAAATGTGCTTTGTATTCTTGACCAGGAGTATAGCGAAGGATATGGAGATTTTCACTATGTTCAGACGGAATGTCAGTGATTTCAGCTAGTCGTTTTTCAATGCGTAAAACGGTTTCATTTTGGGCGTCTTCAATGAAAGCACCTGTACTCGTGCGAATACCGTTTACTTCACGGGTTGCTCCAACGGTTGAGCGTTTCATATCTTGCTTCGCTAACTCTATCAATGTATCGCATTCCTCATCGCTTAAGACGTTTCCTAATACCACAACAAGTGGTTCACCGTGACGAGCTAAGATAGGAATTCGTCTGTTCTCTGTCTCAATGAAATGACCTGTGTGGGGGAAAATAGGCGTTTCTTTTTGTGGATGAATGGTCGTTGTCATATATTGCTTCCTCTCCCATCTTTTCTCTGTTCCATTTGTTATTTTATCATGTATTTTAATAAATCCGATTAGAATTCTCATAATTATTTTTGGAAGAGTAAATTTCAAAATAATAATATATGAGTTTGAATTTGAAGAAAGGAAGCCGAAATTTTAGTTCAAGAACTTTATAAATCAAAACTCCTCAATGAATGGGGAGTTTATTTTGTTTAATACTTTACTTTTGCTGTATATACAGAAAATGCGCCATCAAAGCAAACACAATGGAACAATTATGATTGATCCGGTGATATTATATGTATGATTTATATAAAGTAATGAATCAAGTGGATTTAATACAAAAATTAAGAAAAAAATTAATGTAGAACATAATAATATTATGTAAACTAATGTATTAAATTTATAGATATGCGGGTAATCGTATATATTAGCCTTATAAGAGAATTTTTATGGCAGTTGAAGGAGAACGGAATAATGGACATATTGAATAAAGGGTATAAAGAAGCAGTTGAAAAAGCAAAAAATGATATTCTGAATGATATTTCCTTATATATGGAAGAAAGCGAAACAAAGCCAGCTATACATGATTATTTGGAGAGCAGAGAACGCTATTTCGATCAAATTTGGAATTTAGCATGGAAGAGTCGAACGCTTCAGCGGATGAATAGAGCTGAAAAAATTAAATTTTTGGGGCTGCGTGGTATAGAAACAGAAGGAGCCTCCAAGAAAGCAATAAATAAAATGGTTGAACAAGAACTTAGTGGACTAAAATCCTTTGATCTGAAAAGTTGGATCCAAGATTACTTTGGAGAAACAGATGAACGATGGGATGAATTATTTGAAACAGTCAAGCTAAAAAAATTGAAAGGGAATTATGAGAATACCGTTATAAAAGATGAGGCCTTAAGTATTTTGAGCAGTAACAAGCTTTATTTTTATTTAAAAC
This sequence comes from Bacillus sp. z50, assembly GCF_058313585.1. Taxonomy (NCBI): domain Bacteria; kingdom Bacillati; phylum Bacillota; class Bacilli; order Caryophanales; family Bacillaceae; genus Bacillus; species Bacillus sp. z50. The sequence goes on along the minus strand of NZ_JBZFQL010000002.1, from coordinate 11,350 downwards.
TCAGATATAAAGTGGCAAATCAATTACAAAGGGATATAGCAAATGTGAAGGGGTTCAAACAAGCCCAATTTGAAACGCTCAACGACCTCTTATATTGGGGATATGATGTATACCAGGATGATTCTGTTTTTGACGAATATATTTATCAAAATCTGATCGATACCTTTGTTTACGAAACCATATACCCATTTATAGTATCAGAATTGCCGAATCAGATCATAAACCAATATGAGAATTTGTTTAAAGGGTCGATTAATCATAAGTTGATCAGGCAATTGATTGGGGCTAATATTAGTGAATTTCAATGGGAATATGAAAGTGAAATAGAGCAGGAATTGATTGAGGACCTTATAGATGTTCGAAACCACCCGGACGAATTTGATATACAAATGCCGTTATACCATACTCAGCACAAAGAGAGAATTGAAAAAAGAGAACAGAAATTAGAAGAGCTGAGGAAACAGGAAGAAATAAAACAAAAGAAACTGGATGATATTTTTGGAGTTGAATACAAAACAACCGTTTATAGTAACACTAAATATATTCTGCATATAGGAGAAACAAATACCGGAAAAACCTATCAGGCGTTAAATAGATTAAGGGAAGCTGCATCTGGTATATACCTGGCACCTTTAAGGCTATTGGCACTTGAAGTATATGAAACGCTTAAAAACAACGGAATTGCCTGTGCATTAAAGACAGGTGAAGAAGAAAAGGATATTGCAAATGCCACGCATTATTCCTGCACAATTGAAATGTTTACCGAGAAAGATGAATTCGACGTCATGGTTATAGACGAAGCGCAAATGATCGCAGATAAAGATCGTGGGTTTTCTTGGTTTAGAGCTATTAATAAAGCGCGTGCTCGGGAAGTTCACATCATAGGCAGTCACAATTCGAAAAGGATGATTTTAAATCTGCTTCAGGGAAATGATATTGAAATTCATGAATACAAACGTGATATACCGCTGATTGTAGAGAAAAAACCTTTTAAGATCGAACATACCAAGGCAGGAGATGCATTGATTGTATTTTCTCGAAATAAAGTGCTTCAAACCGCTTCAAAGCTGGAGAGAAACGGCCATAAAGTAAGTATAATCTATGGAAGTATGCCTCCTGAGACAAGAGCTAAACAAATTCAGAGGTTCATTAACAGGGAGACGCGAGTGATTGTATCTACAGATGCTATCGGGATGGGGCTCAATCTACCGATTAGGCGGGTCGTTTTTCTGGAAAATGATAAATTTGATGGCACGAGAAGGCGTTTATTAACCTCCCAGGAAGTAAAGCAGTTAGCGGGCCGTGCCGGCCGTAAAGGTATATATAATGAAGGAAGAGTGGCATTTACTGATCAAATTGGTTTAATGAAACGGTTGTTAAATGGTGAAGACCGGCCGATCAATACATTTACAATAGCACCTACACAGGGTGTATTTGAACGTTTTAAACGTTATCACTCGAGTTTTGATCAATTCTTTGAATTATGGGATGAATTTAAAAATCCTTCCGGCACAACAAAAGCACCGCTTACTCAGGAAAAAGCTTTATATCATTTAATTCGCCATGAACAAATAGAAGGACGAATGTCGATAACTGATTTATACGGTTTTCTGCATTTACCTTTTTCAGCGAATGAGGAGAGCCTCGTTAATCAATGGCTCTATAATATGAAAGCCATTGTGGATAGAAGAGAATTGAGAGAGCCTTTAATAAAGAAAGATTCCTTGGATGAACTTGAATTATCTTATAAATCAGTAGGATTGCATTTATTGTTTTTGTATAAATTAGATCGAAGAAGTGAAACGGTCTATTGGGAGCGAGTAAGAGAAGAAATCAGTTCAGATGCACATAATCAGTTAAGAAAAGGGGTTAAAAAATATCAAACAAAGTGTCGGTCATGCAATAAGCCGTTAAGTTGGAATTATCCATTTGCTATTTGCCAGTCGTGTTATGAAGAGAGTAAACGATCAAGATACTATTACAAAGGATGGGATATATAGGACCTTCAAGCTTGCAATCAAAATGGTTGCAAGCTTTTTTGTATCACATAATAATATTATGTAAACAACGAGATAAATAAAAGTATTAATCTATTTATAAAATGGAATATGCCAATTCTTAAATGCATAAGTTTAATAGAGATAATAGATTTTAAACACAAAAGTAGAACCGGCTGAAAGCCGGTCCCAACGTTCTTATTGAATATTTCTGTATAACCCGATCACTTTGCCAAGGATGCTGACATTTTGTAGAATGATAGGCTCGAGCATAGAATTTTCAGGCTGCAGACGGAAATGAGTATCTTCTTTAAAGAAACGTTTAACGGTAGCTTCATCATCTTCAGTCATGGCTACGACAATTTCACCGTTGTTTGCTGTATGCTGCTGGCGAACAATTACATAGTCACCGTTAAGTATTCCAGCTTCAATCATACTGTCGCCCATAATTTCTAGCATAAACACATTTTCATCGGCAGGAGCCATATGCTCAGGCAGAGGGAAGTATTCTTCTATATTTTCGATAGCTGTAATAGGCTGCCCTGCAGTTACTTTCCCGATTAATGGTACATTAACTGAATTTGTTTTTGGAATATGGTCATGTGGATCCATATCCAGGATTTCAATAGCACGTGGTTTGGTAGGATCTCGTCTGATGAGTCCTTTGCTTTCCAATCGCGCTAAGTGACCATGAACCGTGGAACTTGAAGCCAGTCCGACTGCTTCGCCAATTTCTCGAACGGAAGGCGGATAGCCCTTCGTTTTTACTTCTTCTTTAATATATAGCAAAATATCCTGTTGCCGTTTGGATAATTTAGTAGTCATCTCCCGCACCTCTTTTAGCTTTTCTTGTTTTTAGTATATCATTTCCTGTTTAACAGTACAAACATAAGTTCGTTTTTTGTATTGACACAAAACGTTTGTTCGGTTTATACTTGATTTATATTAAACGAACATACATTCGATGGGGGTTTATTTATGAAAAAATTATGGACTTCTTATAATTATTCAATCTTGTTTTTTATAGGTCTTTTCTTATTAATAACTACAATGATAGTAACAAATATTGAAGCACCAAAAGACGATTATCAACAAATCACGGTTAAAAAAGGAGATACAGTTTGGGATATGGCTGAACGTTTTGACGGCAACGAAATGACACAGACTGAATTTGTCTCTTGGGTTCAGGAACATAATGACTTGCACATTAATCATTTAAAGGAAGGGCAAACGATTGTGATTCCTGTAAAGAAAATGAACGAAAATACAGAAATGCTACACTTAGCAGATTCTGATAAATAACTATATAATCAGTAAGGTCGGGAATGTTTCCCGGCCTTATCTATATGTAAAGAAGAATGGTGAGAGAAAATGAAGGTTGGAATTTATTGCAGAGTCAGCACAGATAAAAGTTCACAGGAAACATCACTGGAAAGGCAGGAGCAGGAGTTAACAAGACTGGCTGCCATAAAGGGGTTCGAGGTGGTAATAATCGAGAAAGAACAAGCCAGTGGATATGATTTAGAACGAGAAGGCATTCTAATCTTGCTGGAAAAAATGAAAAATAGAGAAATCGAGGGTCTCTTGATTCAGGATGAAACAAGACTGGGCAGAGGAAATGCCAAGATTGCTCTATTACATTGCATCTATAAAGAAGGGGTTAAATTATATACGGTTACTCATAATGGTGAGCTTGAGGTTTCTGAAACAGATGCCATGCTTTTGCAAATCATCAGTATAGTAGAGGAATATCAGCGAAAATTACAAAACAGTAAAATCAGAAGAGGGATGAAACGAGCAATTGAAAATGGATATAAACCACAAAGAAATTTAGCAAATCAACATCTTGGAGGCGGAAGAGAAAGGTCAGAGGTACCTTTACAGGAGGTTATTGAGCTGCGTATTAAAGGATTAACATTTGCTGAAATTACGGAGAATTTAAACAGAAAAGGCTATGATCTCTCAAAAGCCACCATTCATCGAAGATATTCAGAATATATGAAAAAGAATACTAATCAATAGTTCATTCTTGAAAATTACGCAGTTTTTCTATACGATGACAATATCTACTTATATTTTATATAGAAGGAGCAATACCATGCTGCCAATGCATAAAATTAAAAGAATTAATGAATTATCTAAGAAATCAAAAACAGTTGGCCTTACAAAAGAAGAAGCCACTGAACAATCTCTTCTGAGGAAAGAGTATTTGGAAACCTTTCGTACCTCAATGAGAAATACGGTTGAAGGTTTGACAATTATCGATCCAGAAGGTAAGGATGTCACACCTGAAAAAATAAAAAAATTACGTAATAATAAATTACATTAAGGGTATAGCATAATAGGTTAGACTCCAAAAAAATATCTTAAGGAGTGACGATTTTGTAGCATTTACCAACAAAGTCTTGTCAACCTGTTTATACTTCATTAATATAAATTAGAAGGTTAATCTGAAAGGATGTAGGCAATGTTCACAGAAAAAGATAATTTATCTATCACAGCTATTCGTACTCTTTCAATCGATGCAATTGAAAAAGCTAATTCAGGTCATCCTGGTATGCCAATGGGAGCTGCTCCTATGGCTTATACTCTTTGGACCAAATTCATGAACCATAATCCAAAAAATCCGGATTGGTTTAACCGTGATCGTTTTGTATTATCAGCAGGACATGGTTCCATGCTTTTATACAGCTTATTGCACTTATCAGGTTATGGCCTTGATATGGAAGAAATTAAGAATTTCAGACAATGGGGCAGTAAAACACCTGGACATCCTGAATATGGACATACAAAAGGCGTAGAAGCTACAACCGGACCACTTGGCCAAGGTATTGCGATGGCAGTCGGTATGGCAATGGCGGAACGTCATTTGGCGGCAGTCTACAATAAAGATAACTTTGATGTTGTAGATCATTTTACATACAGCATTTGCGGAGATGGAGATTTAATGGAAGGGGTATCAGCTGAAGCTGCTTCTCTTGCTGCCCATTTAAAATTGGGACGTTTAGTAGTCCTTTATGATTCCAATGATATCTCTCTTGACGGCGAATTAAATATGAGCTTCTCTGAAAGTGTTGCTGAGCGTTTTAAAGCTTACGGATGGCAATACATTCGCGTAGAAGACGGTAATGATCTGAATGAAATTGCTAAAGCGCTTGAAGAGGCAAAAACAGATCTTGACCGTCCAACTATGATTGAAGTAAAAACAGTTATCGGATACGGTGCTCCAAATAAATCCGGTAAATCTGCTGTTCATGGTGCTCCGCTTGGCGAAGACGAAATGAAATTGACTAAAGAATATTACAAATGGACATTCGAAGAAGATTTTTATGTACCACAGGAAGTTTATGACACATTCGAAGAAACTGTTGTAAAAGCTGGTGCTAAAAAAGAAGAAGAATGGAACCAATTATTTGAAAGCTATAAAAACGAATACCCTGAACTTGCTGCTCAACTAGAAACAGCAATTAAAGGCGAATTACCTGAAGGCTGGGATAAGGATATTCCTGTTTATGAAGCAGGAAAAGCCGTTGCTACACGTAATTCAGGTGGAGAAGTATTAAATGCAATCGCTAAAAATCTTCCATCTTTATTTGGCGGATCCGCTGACTTAGCTGGATCAAACAAAACGATGCTGAAGGGCGAAAAAGATTTCTTGCCAGGCTCCTATGATGGCCGTAACATTTGGTTTGGAGTACGTGAATTTGGTATGGGTGCTGCATTAAACGGTATGGCACTTCACGGTGGTGTGCATGTGTATGGAGGAACATTCTTTGTATTCTCTGATTACCTGCGTCCAGCTATTCGTTTAGCAGCGTTAATGAATCTTCCTGTCACATATGTATTTACACATGACAGTATTGCTGTTGGAGAAGATGGTCCAACTCATGAACCAATTGAGCACTTGGCTGCATTGCGCGCAATGCCTAATGTTTCACTTATCCGTCCGGCTGACAGCAATGAAGTGGCAGCTGCATGGAAAGCGGCATTAACAAGCAAGTCTGCACCAACTGCGTTAGTATTATCCCGCCAAAACTTAACTACGTTACCGTTATCAGCTGAATTAGCTGAAGAGGGCGTTGCTAAAGGTGGATATGTAGTTTCACCTTCCAATAAGGATACTGCCGATGCTATATTGTTGGCATCTGGATCTGAAGTAGGATTGGCTGTTCAAGCACAGGCTATATTAGCGAATGACGGCATTGATGTATCAGTTGTCAGCATGCCATCATTTGATCGTTTTGAAGCTCAATCTGCTGAATATAAAGAATCTGTTATTCCTTCATCTGTTAAGAAACGCCTTGCAATTGAATTAGGTACATCTTTCGGATGGGACCGTTATACAGGTGATGAAGGTGAAATATTGGCAATTGACCGCTTTGGTGCTTCCGGCCCTGGTGAATTGTTAATGGAAAAATTCGGATTCACTCCATCTAATGTGGTTTCTTTAGTAAAAGAAATGCTACAAAAATAAAATATATTTTTAAAAAATCGCCAGGGTCTTTCTCTGGTGATTTTTTTATGAATATATTTACAAACAATTCCAAATGATGTATGTTTGATATGTACCTAATAATTCTAGGTAGGTGAAGAAATGTTTAATCGTGAACTTGTAAAAGGAAGTACATCACTTCTTGTTCTGCAGCTTTTGCAAGAAAGAGATATGTATGGGTATGAATTGGTGAAAGAAATGGATCACCGCAGTGACCATGGATTTCAGATGAAGGAAGGTACGCTGTATCCTGCTTTGCATAAGCTTGAAAAACAGGAATATATAGAGTGCTACTGGGTTGAACAAGAGAAGGGACCCGCTCGTAAGTACTACCGTATTACCATGGCTGGCGAAGAGATGCTAGAGATTAAAACAAACGAATGGAATCGATATGTCCAGGTCATGAACAAGGTAATGGGGAGAACAGAAACATGAGACGGGCTGAAGAAGATTATTTAAGTCAGCTTGATCGATTGCTGGGTGCCCATCCTGATAAAGCGGCTATTATGGAAGAATATAAGTTACATATTTCCGAAATGGCTTGCGACATCATTTATGAGGATGAGTCACCCGACTTAATCTATAAAGAGCTATCGATGCGGCTGGGTACACCGGAAGAAGTTGCTGTATCCTGGAAACAGGAACTAACCCTTACACCAAGAAAAACAAGGTGGATATTTGCAGGAATTAACTTGTCCCTCTTTATAAGCGGAATTTTGTTAACATTTATCAACCATACATATGATTGGAATTGGGCCAAGGAAATATGGTCTTTGCTAACATCGATTCCTGTACTTTTAATGGCCATCTATATTGGTTTTTGGGTCTTGCTTGGTTATGAAATTGGCAAGGAATTTGGACATCAGGGCAAAAAGCTTATTAAGAAAACGTTTTTGATTACGGTGATCCCTAACATTATCTTAATGTATTTGGTTATCTTTAACCTCGTACCGGATCAATGGTTTGACCCCTTACTGGATAAACCATTTATTATTGCATGTGTATTTTGTACGTTTATCTTATATCCAGTCAGTTTTGCTGGGTATCTATGGGGGAAGAAAGCCTCGCTTTGACTATTTGCCTATATACATAGAATAACTATGTATATTTATCACTATATACCTAGAATAACTAGGTAGAGGGGGATCCTTAAAATGGATATTCAGTTTAAAAAAGAAGATAAAGTATTTTTACTGTTATGTATAGTGCTAGCCTGTTTTGCTGAGTTATCTTTTTTACATGGAGAAGTAGGGATTTCCTATCCGTTGTTCTTATTTGCTTTTTATGGACTGTTTTTTTGGAGGTTTCGGAAAACGAAATTTACTCATATGCGAATTGGAAGCCTTCTGATGGTTTGTATTTGGATTCTTGGTTTATCTTATTTCTATCAATCTAATGTCCTTTTTTATCTAACGAATGGGTTGGTTATACCAATTCTTGTAGCAGCTCAGCTAACACTTATTACAAATCAACAAAAAATTGATTGGAGCAGAGTCAACTTTATTAAACAATTGAAAACAAAACTGGTAAACAGTATTAAATACAATCAGCAATTCATCTCCTACATCCTAAAAAAATTCAGAAAAGAGGGAGCAGGGGAAACTGGGGGGATGGCTAAAAGCATCGGTTTGGGAATTGTTATTGCATTCCCGATACTCATCATCATCATTCTATTGCTTGTATCGGCAGACAGTCATTTTCAAGCGATATTTATGCACATCCCTGACTGGTTATTTTCCGTACAAATAGGTGAATTCTTTGGAAGATTGATAGTTATTATCCTATTTGCTCTTTTGTTTTATGGTTTTCTAAATGTATTACATTTAAAACAGCCGCAAACACTGTCCTCTAACATGAAAGAGGCAGGAAGTGTCCAGTTTGATTCAACCATTGTGACAACGATTCTGGTCCTGATTAATGGAGTCTATTTATTATTTACAATTGTCCAGTTTAAATATTTCTTTGGCAGCCCGCTTCTCAATGATATGACCTATGCTTCAAGCGCGCGAACAGGATTTGCCCAGTTATTGTTGGTTACCCTCATAAATTGGTCCATACTGCTTGGAACCCTAAAGTATGTATCTGTTCAAATGAACGCTGCTAAAAGGCTTATACAGGTCCTTCTCAGTCTTTTAATCGTATTTAGCGGAGTTATGCTAACATCGGCTTTTATGCGCCTCTATATGTATGAAGAGGCCTATGGATATACGATTCTCAGAATACTCGCACATACGATTATGCTTTATCTGGTTGTCATTTTTACCTATACATTAGTAAAAATCTGGATTGAACGAATTGCATTAAGACATTTTTATTTTTTAACCGGATTATTGTTTTACACTGGATTGCACATCGTTCAACTGGATCAACTAATCGTAGATAAAAATATAAGTAGATATAAAGAAACGGGTAAAATTGATCTATATTATTTAAACGAATTATCCTATACAGGATTATCTGGACTGATTGACTTATATGAATCAGACCCCAATTCTGGTGAATTGAAACATCTATTATCAGTCCAATATGAGCAAATGAGGAACACTGACTATACTTGGCAGTCCTATAATCTTTCCAGAGTTGAAGTTTATGATAGGTTAGAAAGTCTTAACCTCACTAAGCATGAAAATGGAGATTAACAACAGCTAATCCAGTACTGGTCATATTCTTGCTATAAAGTAGATATCAGATAACGGCAACCGGTTTTTGGAGGATTCCAGCAGAAAACGGAGTACTGGCTAATTTGATTTTTGAAGGATAAATAAGTAAAAAGCCTGGACTTATGGGTCCAGGCTTTTTGTAAACAAGCTTATTTAAAGTGTTTATGTCTGTAGGCTAATCCATTTAAAAATATGAAATATATCAATTTTATTTTCCTCAGCTGCCCTTGATCCTAGCGAGTGGGGAATGGATATAATTTTTAGAAGGTACAAAAAATGTAATCATTAATGCGATGACACTCAATAATGTCATGAAATAATAAGCATCACTTGCCCCTAAATTAGAAAAAGTCTATCACCGGATATATTAGCTTATCAGTATTGGGAATTATCATATGGTGGATAAAAGACGGACTTCATTTCAGTTCTGAATATGTAGCTAGTCAAATTACAGAATTATACAGATGATCAATGGTGATAAGAGTAAATCATATGTATAATGGGTATAAGAGATTAATTTGAAAAATCAAAAAAATATTTACTCGACAAAATTAGAACAACTCTGCACGTTCATTTTACATAATATGCAACAATAGTTTTTTATACTATATGTAAAGAGAATTGGAGGTAAGAGTATGCGCACTTATATTATTTATTTAATAGAGAATGAATTTGCACGTCATTATTATGGACGAGAATATATGTTTTTTAACTTATTCCAGGATTATGAACAATCTGAAGGGGATAAGAAAAAAATACTCCGCAGGCAAATTAACTTTGTTACTAAAAAGATTCATGCACAGCTTTTTACCTCTTTTATGGAATATCAACTAATGGAAAATAAAGATTGTTATATGGAAAATGGGGTATATTATATCAGAAAGCGAAATGTCGGCCAAAGCGAAGCAAGCTTAGGATATCGCAATCATTCATTGATTCTGCATGCTACTGGAACGTATGAATGTGAGACCATATTTTTTGAATGGCTCAGGCAGTGGAATCCATATTTTTTAGCCTTGGATATAACTAAGGAACGTTGCGCATGGCTCAGACCTATTAAACAGAGGTTATATGTATGAAGTAGAATAAAACAGATTCCACTATAAGATCGTTATAAATGCCGTGGAATTTATTCTATTATGTCTGTTTGTGTCAAAATCTGATAGAAATATCACAATAATTATGGTATTATTACTTTGGTTTAGTACAATGTCTTTGTGACAGCACGGAGGAGGTAGTTTAGGTTATGGGATATTATATTCTTACGGCAGTGATTGCTTTGATTGCTGGTGTGGCTTTAGGATTCTTTATCGCTCGTAAATACATGATGGACTATTTAAAGAAAAACCCACCAATCAATGAACAAATGATTAAAATGATGATGACACAAATGGGTATGAAGCCATCCCAAAAGAAAGTAAATCAAATGATGAATGCGATGAACAAACAACAAGGGAAATAAGCCTTGTTCCATCTGGGATTCTAAGGTGTTGTCACCATACTGTATAGATTAATTTTTGTAATTTGGTTTATCTTTTTGGAGATACATAAGTCAAATTGGTTAATCTTCCATCAGACCGTCTTTTTTCTGAGAAATATTCAGAAGGAGATGGTCTTTTTATGTTGTTAAAAGAGGTAATAGAAGGATACTTACATCTTTGTGATAAAAAAAGGTTTACCAGTTCGAGAGCAAGGAACGTTAAGAGTTTCTCTCAAAGTATCGAGGATTATGCTCTTTTATGTTGAACTCCTTATTGTAGAAACGGGCAGGTTAGCTGAATAAGATAAATAAACTAAAATCACATAAATGGTATAATAAGGATAATTAGTGAGGGGTGATATCAGAATGAGTAATGAAAAGCATAGTCATAGTAAATCTAATAATATAGCTATTGTGTTTGTTGCTTCTAGTTTAGGTGCAGTTTTAGGACTTGTTACATATGTGAAAGATTGGTTATGATTGTGGAATTACCTTTTGGTATTTCCAATTAAACGTACTTATACAAACTGGGGTAATAGCAGAAAATCAAGGCTGTCAAATTGACGGTCTTTTCTTATGCGGCTAAAGGGGCGGTTCGTATTATATAGTTCAGCCAGAACTTTCTGGTTGAACTTTTTTCATATGAATTTAATCTATCAGTAGCCAGGGTAGAACGTAAGGGGCAGTGGGACAAATGATCCCGTCCGCTAAACTGTTCACC
>NZ_JBZFQL010000015.1:0-3603 GCF_058313585.1 Bacillus sp. z50 | reverse complement strand
GTCCCAGTGTGGCCGATCACCCTCTCAGGTCGGCTACGCATCGTTGCCTTGGTGAGCCGTTACCTCACCAACTAGCTAATGCGCCGCGGGCCCATCCCTAAGTGTTAGCCGAAGCCAACTTTCCTTCCAACACCATGAGGTGTTGGAAACTATTCGGTATTAGCACCGGTTTCCCGGAGTTATCCCAATCTTAGGGGCAGGTTGCCCACGTGTTACTCACCCGTCCGCCGCTAATCGTTGGGAGCAAGCTCCCTCAGATTCGCTCGACTTGCATGTATTAGGCACGCCGCCAGCGTTCGTCCTGAGCCAGGATCAAACTCTCCGAAAGATGTTTGATCTAGCTAAATTTTAAAGCAAATTGACGAGATTTTAAAAATCTCTTATTTTTAGACTTGCTTGGCGTTTCGTTTTGTTTAGTTTTCAAAGAACAATCTGTCGTGTTAGCGACTCTTATATCATATCAATTCAGTTAGCTTTTGTCAAGCATTTTCTTTTTGATATTATTCACTAACAATCTCTCAAAATGTTTCGCGTTGCAGAAGCAACTTTTATATAATAACTTATATTTTTTATGAATGCAACCCTTTTTATAAATTATTTTTTATAAGTTTGCATTCAAGGATTTATCCGCCTTCTATCTCATAGCGACTTAATTATAATACCACTATTTCGAGTAATATAAAACTGGAATTTATATGTATTTTTCTATCTCTTCGGATCTCCTCTATATTTAGCGATTCTATCTGTATTTCAGTTCACGTCGAAACTCTCAGCTTGTTCAAAACTACTTCTACAGGAGGCGGTTAGCATGCATGAGATATTTATGCTCACTTTACGATTTACCATATCAAGAAGAAACGAAGCTAATTAAACGCAAAATTGATATTTCTATAATGCAGAAAAAAAGATCGGTTTTTTTACATAACTCCGTTAATCACACAGTTAGCTTGTCTTATTTATATATGTATAAAGAGATGGCCAACACAGAACCATAAAAAAAATAGTGGATTTCCTTAAACAACCTGGTAAGCATCTTCTCGGAAACTTGTTATTTTATATTAGATGGTATACCTTCTTTCAGTGTGACAATATACTTGCATGAGACAAAGTATATATAGGAATGTTGATATTACTCTAATTACTATATAAAACGTTACTTACTGATACTTTCTTTTTCTTCTATAGAATAAGACAATCTTTTATTACTGATGGATCGATTGATTCTCTTCTTTATAATGATGCAATCTTTCCAGAAAGCTTTCGTACCTTCACTAAAACCCAGCAATCCAGCCGATAAACTTATAAGAGTATAGAACATCTTCTTTTTTAATCAACCCAACATTCAACATATTCAGCTCCGGTCTTTCTTTTAGATCCCCTGATTAATTAGTTCATGACTGGTAAAGTTATACTTCGTTTTTAATATCCAGTATTAAACCTTATGTCATATGCTATTTACTTTGAATTTCTTCACTGGTTTTCCCGTCCAGTGAATAGGATCCTCCGAGCATATCATTGTGTTTGGAATAGGGGAACGAGGTTCCTCCAATCACTTCTCGGTTCCACATCATGACCGTTACACTTATTTTCCCCTCTTGGAACTCATTATCTAATGGATGACCTTTAACGAAAAAACGGACTAAATGAATCTCTTTATTCAAATAGGGCTCGGGTTCGATGGATTGGACAGCCCAGTCCTGTTTAGCGGGAAGTTTCGTTAAGTCACTTATCGTATACGTCCTAGTCCTCTCTCCTTCATAGGACAGCTCATCATATCCTTTATCCTCTAGAATCCTTTGCAAATTCTCGCATTTTCCGTTAATGGTAGTTGTTCATCGCTTTGTGCGCACCCAGAGAGCAACAAGAAGATTAGAAAATACAGTGGTTTTTTCATTTCATCCCTCCTTATTTACAGATGATCCTCTATATTTAAAGGCATGAGAGCTCTGATTGTACCTTTCCTTTTATCATAGTATAGATAATTAATTAACCTACTACCCCCTTTTGTTTATATAACATACTAAATACAACACTGTATAAGTGACTTCCTTCATCCACTAACCTGTGCCCCGTTAGCTGCTTTTAAAAAAGCTAATCACTTAGTTTTTGCAATGGTGAAGTGTATTGAATCAATAAAAAAGCGAACCTAACATTGATGGGTTCGCTAAAATAACGGTGGTATTCCGAAAGGGAAGAATATTGGAGCTATGTAGATAAAACATAATAGTAAAATTAATAAAAGAGACATGACTATCGAAAAGACAGATCTAATGATCACTTTCTTATCATTTTTCCTTTCTAGCGGCAGCCCAACTACAGCTATACTCAGTGATATAAGCGAAAAAGGAATAAGGTAATACAATACACCCATGTTTCATTTCTAAGTCTGCTATAAAAAATCTAAAGAATGCAAATATGCAAAGTGCTATTAGCGTTATTCCAAAAGGCCATTGATTAGTTAAAAGTTTAAGACTCCTCTTGGCCACTCTCAATACAGCCAACCTTCCAAATATATCCTTTGTGTTATTGTAAGCCAATCTTTTTTCCTCATACAAGTGATAATTCTGTATTAAGGTTTAGTTAAAGAACTATCTTGATTTTGAATATGGATGCTTATTTTTTTATTTAGGAGCACCACCCTATGCAAATAGCCTTTAAATGAGGAATCGCCAATTAAGAGCCCATATTCATTGAATTATACGAACCTTATCCTTAATCTCTTTGCATAGTTAATAAAAATCATCACCAAAATAAACGGCAACTAATTCTCCTGATGAAAGAGGAAACTGTTCCTCTTCTTACAAAGAAATATTTAAAACTCGTGACATGCTCTAAAGATGTTTAGTTCATATATTTCTTTCACTATAATATGCAATATTTCATTAACCTTTCTCTATGTAAAGATGAATCAATTATGTTGTGTTCAAGCAATAGAGTGAGTATAACGGTGAGATTTTAGCAAGGATTTCTTTTAATCAATCGATTAGTTAACTTGGATACATTCAGTAAGTATATATCCATGAGCTTGTGATTAAGAAGAAGTGAAGAACCAATTCTCTTACGTTTTCCTGACCTTCTTCCCTATAGATTTTGATTAAAAAGGTTTAGGAGTCTCCCAGCTGAAATCCCAGGTTGAGTCCTTAATATATGTTTTCCAATTTTATTATTATCTCGTATGTTCACTAATAGGTGTGTTATACATGTTTTCTTACGGCTTTCCTCCATACTTCACCTACCTATGAAGCACCTTTAACCCGGCATAGGTCAGGCATAGGTAGGGCATAGCTGCTTTCCTCCACACTTCACCTACCTTTCAGACACCTTTTATCCATAGATCAGGCAAAGATGTCCCATAGGTGTTGAATAGCGCAGCTTTTCTATAGCTTCCACACGTCTTTAAGGTAGTACCCTTGACGAAAAATCCTTCCCGATCCCATCAAGCCCAAACAAGTATAAATGATCTCTCTTGGTCCCTAAAAAACCGCACAAAAAAACCAGCTCATCAACTGAACTGGTTTCTTAAATTGCCCGGCAACGTCCTACTCTCACAGGGACTCGCGTCCCAACTACCATCGGCGCTGAAGAGCTTAACTTCCGTGTTCG
>NZ_JBZFQL010000014.1:0-9333 GCF_058313585.1 Bacillus sp. z50 | reverse complement strand
GTCCCAGTGTGGCCGATCACCCTCTCAGGTCGGCTACGCATCGTTGCCTTGGTGAGCCGTTACCTCACCAACTAGCTAATGCGCCGCGGGCCCATCCCTAAGTGTTAGCCGAAGCCAACTTTCCTTCTAACACCATGAGGTGTTAGAAACTATTCGGTATTAGCACCGGTTTCCCGGAGTTATCCCAATCTTAGGGGCAGGTTGCCCACGTGTTACTCACCCGTCCGCCGCTAATCGTTGGGAGCAAGCTCCCTCAGATTCGCTCGACTTGCATGTATTAGGCACGCCGCCAGCGTTCGTCCTGAGCCAGGATCAAACTCTCCGAAAGATGTTTGATCTAGCTAAATTTTAAAGCAAATTGACGAGATTTTAAAAATCTCTTTTTTTAGACTTGCTTGGCGTTTCGTTTTGTTTAGTTTTCAAAGAACAATCTGTCGTGTTAGCGACTTTTATATTATATCAGGATAACTTTTCTTTGTCAACAACTTTTTTAAAAGTTTTTTTGACTTATTTTAACTTGTTATCTCGTTCGCGTTAGCGACTTTTATAATATATCAGAATAACTTATTTTCGTCAACAACTTTTTTAAAAGTTTTTTTAACGAATGTTCAACGAAGTGAACGATAGTTAATATATCATGGACAACTATTAGGATGCAAGTACTTTTTTACTTTTTTTCGCTTTTTTATATTATTTCTACATAACATCATAAAAATCACATATATCCAATACATTGACATACAACTCTTCATTAAGATTAGCAGTGTTCGTTTGCCTAACCATCCTGATCACTAAGCACGCCCTTTAATGTTCATAAGAATAAATTCCTTCAACAATACACTAAAAATCGGAAAAAGTTCAACACCAATTATATTTAAAAAAAACAGAGACATCCTTCTTGGATGCCCTACAATGCAATTAATAGTTAACTTCGCTATTCTCTATTGCGTCTCTTCTTCTATTCATTAATATAAATAAAGATAACCCCACCAATACTAATGATGCACCAAACAATTGTATAGCCGATAGGCTTTCATTAAATAAAAAGTACGCCAATACTGCCGCACCTATTGGTTCAAATAATATAGCCATCGATATTTTTGTTGCACTAACCCATTCAATTGCCCAATTAAAAAGTGAATGCCCCAACAATGTAGGAATGATTGCAAGCAAGATAAATAGGTACCACTCTTTTTTAGGATAATCGAATAACTCCTGGCCGCTCCCCAATACATAGATCAATAATATAATTGCACTAATACCGTATACAATAAAAGTGTAAGCAGTTAACCCCATTCTTTTACGTACCATTTGTCCAATCAAGAAATAAGCTGTTGCAAGAGCACAAGCTACTAAGGCAAGTACATCTCCGAACAAAGCTCCCTTATTATGCGAAAAATCGGTGGCACTAATCAATATACTGCCTGAAATCGCCACAATAATACTTACGACTCCACCGATAGATACTCGTTCCTTAAATAAAAAATAGGTACCTAAAAAAGCAAATATAGGCTGCATTGTGACTAGGACAGTTGAATTAGCCACTGAAGTATACCGAAGAGACTCAAACCAAAAAATAAAATGAAAAGCAAGAAACGCTCCGGCCGCTGCACATAATACCCAATCTTTTTTATTAATCCTTCCTATCTCTTTAACAGCCTCCCTACAAAAGTACGGAATTAGAATTAAACAGGAAAATAACATGCGGTAAAAAGCAATGACACCAGACTCGGCTTCCGAATAGCGAACAAGTATCGCTGAGAAGGATACAGCAATCACTCCTACAACAATGGCAAGATAAGGTTTAAAAAGTGACTGAGTCATATATTATTCCACCCTTTAACTGTAATTTAAACAAATAAATATTCATAATTCATAATTCTGGAACAGATCCGTCTCATATTCTATTCTATATAGAAGAACTTATAAAGGCAGGTTAGCAATATGGATTTCTCAATTGATATACAGATGATTATTAAATTATGCATATCAGCAGTATTAGGGCTTATCATAGGACTGGAACGGGAAATCAAAAGAAAACCTGTTGGTCTGAAAACATCTCTAGTAATCTCAATCGTTAGTTGTTTATTAACTATTGTCTCTATTGAATCTGCATATAATGCAAAAGGATCAGCATATGGAGTCACAGTAACAATGGATCCGCTCCGTCTTGCAGCCCAGATAGTATCCGGAATTGGTTTTATTGGAGCTGGCGTTATATTAAGGAGAGGCAATGACAGTATATCTGGTTTAACTACTGCAGCATTAATTTGGGGAGCAGGCGGAATAGGGATTACAGTAGGTGCAGGTTTTTATATGGAAGCAATAGCAGGTGTAGTTTTGTTAATCATCAGCGTTGAATTGCTGCCCATGTTATTTAATTATATTGGGCCAAAAAAGTTTAGAGAAAAAGAGTTAAACCTCCAGTTAATTATTGCAGAAAAAGACAGTATAGCGCCAATTATAAATTTAATTGAACAAAAAGAGATTTCAATTAAGTCTGTTCGCATAAAAGATCTGACTAACAGTCATCAAATTCGTTTAAGAACCACAATAGACAGCAAAAGGCTAATTACAGATGTTTATTATTCCGTTTCTTCTATCGATGGAGTCATGAGCATTGAAATTGAAAATGCATAATCAATAGGAGCAGGAAAGAAGCATAGGCAGTTTCTTTCCTACTCATTTTTACCCTGCATTATAGCTTGGTTAAGTTAGAAGATTCAGCAAAAATACTTCATACAAGATTGACATTCGTATTAAATTAGTTAAAATAAGGTTGTACATAATTTTATTACTTATTATGGGGCTATAGTTCAGCGGGAGAATGCTTCGCTGGCAGCGAAGAGGTCAGGGGTTCGAATCCCCTTAGCTCCATACCGGAAAACCCTTGTATATCAAGGGTTTTTTCTTGTTTTCCGGGAGAGTTCTTTTCGAGGAACGGTTGAAATTGCACATTTATTGCACAAGTTGTTTTGGCTCTGATGATCGTTGAAAGAATGCCTCTTCAAAGCGGATAGCCGCTTCCTCTTGGATATCGGAGGATACGTGAGAATAGAGATCCAGTGTCACACCAACTCGACTATGGCCTAACCTTTCAGCCACGACCTTCGGGTTCACGCCGCTCTCCAGCATCAAAGTCGCGTGCAAGTGACGCAAATCGTGAATCGTGATTTTCGGGACTCCCGCTTTCTCGATATAGCGATTAAAGGTTCTCAATACATTGTTGGGGTCCTTGTACATTCCCTTACTCGTTGAAAAGACGATACCTTCATCTCGATACCCAAAGAGTTGGCTCTTTTCCCTCTCCTGTTCCTGTCGGTGTTCTATAAGATCATTCACCACATAAGGAGAGATGGAGATTTGCCTCTTAGACTTCTTGGTCTTCAGATCCTTCACAATGAGTCCTTTTCCTTTTACACGAGCTACACTCCTACGCAAGTGAATCTTTCCCTTTTCAAGATCAATATCATTCCATTGCAATCCCAACAGCTCTCCCTTCCGCATTCCTGTAAAGATAGCTAGGATAAAGAAAGTCTCATCCGGTTTTCCTCGGATGGTCTGTAAGAATTGTTCTGTTTGATTCTGATTCCAAGGAGTCGATTCCTTTGAACGGACTTTTGGCGGTGTAGCCATCAATACGGGATTGTGTTCAAGAAGAGACCATTTGATCGCCTGAGACAGAACACTATTGAGTAAGTTATGCAGCTCCCTGACAGTCTTGGTCGAAAGCCCCTCATCTAGCTTTTCGTTATAAAACTCATCCAGCATTCTCGCTGTAATATGAGCTAACTGAGCCTGTCCAAAATAGGTCACTAAGTGCTTCTGGATAAGATACCACCGGTTCCCAGCCGTCGTTTCAGCAACATTTCTTCGATAAAACGTATGGAACCACTTCTCCACGAATTGATCAAATGACTCTTGAGACAACTCTCTTCTTTGAGTATCCATCCATAGCTGATTCAAATATTCCTGAGCATCTCGTTTTGTTCGGAAACCGCTCTTTGACTTTTGAAGCCTTCGTCCATTATGATCTTTCCCAATATCCACTCGGACACTATAGGTGTTGCCTATCTTCTTTATACTTCCTTTCATAATTGCAAATACCTCCATTTTGAATGAAGGTATGGTGGTATTTATTAGGATAACCAGTTATTGTTGATTCCACGCAATTATCTTCATATTTCTCTTAACCATTAAGAGTTTTTTATATGCGTAAAAGGAGTAGGTAAAATAGTTATGGACTAGAATTATTTCATAAAGAAGAAAAGCCATTGCCCTTGGACAACCGCTTCCCTTCCTTTTTTCTTTTGTTTATATTGATTCCTAATCATATCAACCTGAGAATACTATCCATTCCCTTTTCAATATTGGGCGGATCCCAGTCACTTCCGTACATCTGATGTAACATCACTAAACTCTTGAGTTCAATATAATGTTCATTTACCAAAAGTGTAAGGAACAATCCTAATTGATCCACCATATATTTGTTTAACGTCTTCATATCTTCTTGTGATAACTGACTAATACTCTCAGGAGGTGTATCAGGTGTAGCATTTATATAACTAACCGTTCCGCTATGCATACCTTCAACAGGTCCACCTCTAAAACAAAAATGAGTTAATGCTACAGAAAGGTTCCGAATATAATCATCTCCTCCAATAAATTTGAGTAGCTCCTTTAAACCATCATTAAAATGAAGTTCTGACAATTTTTCGTTTATCTCTTTTTTCATTAAATCTTTATCTAACATCATACACACACTCCCTTCTTGTATTTTACTAATTTGCCCTGATAGATACTAAAAAAGCCAGGTATAATTTAGAAAACCACAACTAGAGGACAAACATACTTCAAATTACTAATCCTGCTTACACTTTCTCTATTGAGCTTCTAATGCTACTAAGGGACAGGTTAGGGAAGAAATAACAATCAGGGCTGCCTTGGAAAATTGGTGATAATATAAAAAAAGACACCGAAGTGTCTTATGTCTTTCGAATCAAGCTCATCGATAAATTGGAGTTTTTGTGGATGATCAGAATCTAATTTGCAAACTTAATCAATCCTCAGATAAATCCCCGCCACGGCAAAAATCGGCAAGTTCAAAATCTGAGTTATGATGTTTAGACCCGCCACCTAAGATTTCATCTTTCCAAGTCCAAGAACCGTCTCCATTGTCTCTAATAGCTTGTCCGCATTCAGGACAAGTGTACCACGAACATTCGTCATACTCCGTCATTTTGGCTCCACAAGTTTTGCAAATAGGATAATTACTCATAAATCGTTCTCCCTTTTTCAATTTCTAATTTATCTGTCTATTCGCCTATTAATAAAGAGTTTCTCTTGATAATGGTCCCTTTTTTACTGCATAAAAAGTCTATGATGTAAGATACAGGATTAAACAAGATTCTAGCTTTCTGCTAAAGCCCTTAAAATATGAAGACTTTCAATCATCGGCTTACTAAAATTCGGGTGTTCATAAAAATAGTGTATTAATTTCTTTTTAGTTAGTTCAAGTTGGTTTTTATCAAAACAAGATATGTCTATGTACTCAATTTCACCATATCTTGCTCTATATAGTGCAAGTCTTTTAATGTCTAAACGTTGATAAGAATCATCTACAAAATAATCATCATCCGCATTCTTAATGTCAATAGATATTTGATTAAGTAAATAATACCCTACTATTTGAGCAACCTCTTGCCACTTATATCCTATGCCTTTTCCAGTTTTAAAATCATATAATGTTCCGTCAACAATAACATCACCATCAGCACCTCCGACATAGGAAGAAGCAACTCCAAAATGAGGATTATATATAATATCGCTAGTAGGACTAAGAATTGTTGATATAAACTTTTCTTGAAAAACATCACATAGTAATTCTAAATCCTTAATAATTTCATAATCAGGTTCATCAAAAAAATATTTTTCTATAGGTGTATCTGGAAGGTAGCTTGATCTATAAATAAACTCTAATTTAGCTAAGAAACACACATCTAAAGCCAATTCGTTAATTGGTTTATTATTATTGCTATATGCTTTTAATTTCTTTATTGTTTTTATAAGTTTTCTTTCAACTTTTTTAACAGCACGATTATTGTTTGATAATTTCGAGAGAGTCCAAATTCCGTTTATTGCAATTAAATTTGTGTATGACTCATCTCTGTTTTTTTTAACTACTCGAGCCAACATAATTCTCGCTAAATAATCAAATCCTGTTCCAACTACTGTGGAGTTATAACTTTTACTTAGGTTATAAGGGACGGAAATGACATATTCAGTTTTAGAAAATGCTTCCTTACCTGAATATGTGTTAAAGGATTTCTTGTTAGGGATAATTTCTCTTATAATTGCTTGAAATTCTTTTTGGCTTGTTCCTGATCCTTTTAGTAAGCTTGTAAGAGACATATAACCCCCCCTTTTTTTTAAAAAAAGTTATCAGATTTTTCACTTATATTCTATCATAATATAACAATCCGCCACTACTTTAAAACTGTATGAGAACCGATTAATTGAGGTAATACCTCATTTGTAAAAAGAACGATTTAATTTTAGAATGACCATCCATCTTATTATAGAAGCAACAATCTTTGATAGCTGTTTTCGCATAGTTGTTGCTCCTGAATAAATGTGCGGATAACCATTTTGTGGTGTCTTCGAATGAAGATAGCTTATTGAACAAACGGGGCAGTTTAGTTGAACAAGAATAAAGAAGATAATTTGCTTAATAAAAACAGATTATCTTCTTCTTCCAAAACAAAAAACTCTTTTATGAGACAAGTTTTAGACCCACAGCAGCACCTAATACCATACCTATGAAAATAAGTCTTCTCCAATCTTTTGATTCGCCATAAAAAATCATCCCTAAAATTGCTCCACCAGATGCACCAATACCTGTCCAAATTGCGTAAGCTGTACCCATAGGAAGTGTTTCCATTGAATAAGCAAGAAATATAAAACTTGCCCCAAATCCTAGGATTAATAGAAGCAGCGATTTCCAACTACGGTCTTTATGCAGTTTATTTATCATTGCAACACCACACATTTCACATAAACCTGCTAAGATTAAAGAAATCCAAGCCATTAGGATTCATCTCCTTCCTGAACTTTGTCCTTTGTTACTAATTTCAAGCCAACTACTCCTGCTAATAACAGTAAAATCAATAATATTTTTTCCACTTTAAATGGTTCTCCAAAGAATAGAATTTCAGAAACGACGGTTCCAGTTGTACCTAACCCAACAAAAACTGCATAAACAGTTCCCACGGGAAGTCTTTTTCCTGCCATAATCATTAAATAAAAGCTGACGAATATAGCAATGATAGTTCCAGTCCAAGTCCAAAACTCATAAGCGTGTTTTAAACCAATAACCCAAAAAACTTCAAAGAAAGCAGCAATAATCACTTTAATCCAGTCTTTATTCATCTAAAGACACCTCCAAATTTATTCTTGTCAAAAAAACAAAAAAAGCCCGAGAGTTAAACTGTAAAAACAGTTTCTCCCAGGCTTTTATCCTTCCGTGACACAGCAAAGCTGTGAGTTTTCTCTCGGACCAGACCAACATTGACTGCTGCGGAACCCTAGAAAACATTCAACTTATGCAATTACCTTGTATTATACACAATTATAAATCTCAGTCAATGTTAGTATAACGTATATTCATCTTGTTGAACTAACGGGGGCATTGATCCAAAAAGGATTAATGCCTTTTTGTGTTGAATTTCTTATGGAAGTAAAGGGGCAGTTTCGTATTATATAGTTCAGCCAGAACTTTCTGGTTGAACTTTTTTCATATGAATTTAATCTATCAGTAGCCAGGGTAGAACGTAAGGGGCAGTGGGACAAATGATCCCGTCCGCTAAACTGTTCACCCCCTACTTGTAGAAATATGTTTGAGGCTGGTTGGGACTGAGATCTCGTATAACAAGCGAAGCTATAATACTACTTGGAGGAAATAGGGATACTGGTGAATTTATCAGAGGAGGAGAAAGAATGAACCCAGTTGTGGGTATAGATATAGCCAAAGAAGAAAGTGAAGTACAGGCTTTTTTAGATAAAGGAAAGCCGTATGGAACAAGTTTTTCGATTAAGCATAATCGTGAAGAGTTGGAGAAGTTTATCTATTTCTTAGAAGAAATGAAGGAAACAACTGGGCAGATGCCTGTGGTTATATTGGAATCAACAGGACATTATCATACCCCAGTTGTTCAATGCTTAGAAGAGAATGACATACTTTATATCTTATTGAATCCAATCATTTCTCATCAAGCGAAGAAGGCCAGTTTAAGAAAGGTGAAAACTGATGCGTTTGATGCGTATCAATTATGTGTTCTCTATTATAAAGAAGAATTTGAACCTCAAAAAAGGAGAGGAATTCAACTTCTAAATATTCGGAATCTATCGAGACAACAAGAGATAATGACGAATATGTATGTGGAGGCAAAATTGCATTTCCATACGATTTTAGATCAGGTTTTCCCTGAATATAGAAAGGTTTTTGGGGATCTATTTTCGAAAGTATCTTTATCGGTATTAAAGGAATACCCTACCTCGGAGAAGGTTCTAAGGGCTAGCAAGGAAGAGCTAGAAGATAGGATACGAGAACATTGTCCCAGTCGGTCTGTACAGTGGGCCAAAGAAAAGGCAAGAAAGCTCATTCATTCAGCTTCTCAAAATCCTTTTCAGAAAGTGCGATATGAAAGCCATCTTATCAATCTTAGTATGTATATCGATATTTTATTTCACTACCAAGGACACCTTACGGATTTAGAGAGCCAAATGGTATCCCTGGCAAATGAAATAGAAGAATATAAGATTATCCAATCGATTCCTGGTATCGGTGAAAAGATTGCGGCAACAATCATTTCGGAGATAGGAGAAATTGATCGGTTTAATCACCCTAAAAAGTTAGTGGCCTTCGCTGGAGTAGATCCCAGTGTCTATTCATCTGGTAAGTTTACTGCGAACATAAATCGTATAACCAAACGAGGATCCAGTAGGCTAAGGCATAGTTTGTATTTAGCTGTTTTATGTGGGATAAGAGGCTCTAGAAATAAAAAGCTCAAAGAGTTCTATGATAGAAAACGTTCAGAAGGAAAACCTTCAAAAGTTGCCATTGTAGCTTGTATCAACAAGCTGCTTCACTGGATTTATGCTTTATTGAAAAAGAACGAGAATTTCCTAGATTTAGCTTAGGAAATGATATTTATCCAACATAAGAAAAACCTTCCAAAAAGAAACTGGAGGGTTATTTGGCATACCCAAAAACAGTATAGCATATAAAAAAATGAAATATACAGAGAGATATTGACAACCTATTAGCTGGTTTAG
>NZ_JBZFQL010000013.1:0-13392 GCF_058313585.1 Bacillus sp. z50 | reverse complement strand
ACAAATGATCCCGTCCGCTAAACTGTTCACCCCCTACTTGTAGAAATATGTTTGAGGCTGGTTGGGACTGAGATCTCGTATAACAAGCGAAGCTATAATACTACTTGGAGGAAATAGGGATACTGGTGAATTTATCAGAGGAGGAGAAAGAATGAACCCAGTTGTGGGTATAGATATAGCCAAAGAAGAAAGTGAAGTACAGGCTTTTTTAGATAAAGGAAAGCCGTATGGAACAAGTTTTTCGATTAAGCATAATCGTGAAGAGTTGGAGAAGTTTATCTATTTCTTAGAAGAAATGAAGGAAACAACTGGGCAGATGCCTGTGGTTATATTGGAATCAACAGGACATTATCATACCCCAGTTGTTCAATGCTTAGAAGAGAATGACATACTTTATATCTTATTGAATCCAATCATTTCTCATCAAGCGAAGAAGGCCAGTTTAAGAAAGGTGAAAACTGATGCGTTTGATGCGTATCAATTATGTGTTCTCTATTATAAAGAAGAATTTGAACCTCAAAAAAGGAGAGGAATTCAACTTCTAAATATTCGGAATCTATCGAGACAACAAGAGATAATGACGAATATGTATGTGGAGGCAAAATTGCATTTCCATACGATTTTAGATCAGGTTTTCCCTGAATATAGAAAGGTTTTTGGGGATCTATTTTCGAAAGTATCTTTATCGGTATTAAAGGAATACCCTACCTCGGAGAAGGTTCTAAGGGCTAGCAAGGAAGAGCTAGAAGATAGGATACGAGAACATTGTCCCAGTCGGTCTGTACAGTGGGCCAAAGAAAAGGCAAGAAAGCTCATTCATTCAGCTTCTCAAAATCCTTTTCAGAAAGTGCGATATGAAAGCCATCTTATCAATCTTAGTATGTATATCGATATTTTATTTCACTACCAAGGACACCTTACGGATTTAGAGAGCCAAATGGTATCCCTGGCAAATGAAATAGAAGAATATAAGATTATCCAATCGATTCCTGGTATCGGTGAAAAGATTGCGGCAACAATCATTTCGGAGATAGGAGAAATTGATCGGTTTAATCACCCTAAAAAGTTAGTGGCCTTCGCTGGAGTAGATCCCAGTGTCTATTCATCTGGTAAGTTTACTGCGAACATAAATCGTATAACCAAACGAGGATCCAGTAGGCTAAGGCATAGTTTGTATTTAGCTGTTTTATGTGGGATAAGAGGCTCTAGAAATAAAAAGCTCAAAGAGTTCTATGATAGAAAACGTTCAGAAGGAAAACCTTCAAAAGTTGCCATTGTAGCTTGTATCAACAAGCTGCTTCACTGGATTTATGCTTTATTGAAAAAGAACGAGAATTTCCTAGATTTAGCTTAGGAAATGATATTTATCCAACATAAGAAAAACCTTCCAAAAAGAAACTGGAGGGTTATTTGGCATACCCAAAAACAGTATAGCATATAAAAAAATGAAATATACAGAGAGATATTGACAACCTATTAGCTGGTTTAGCTGAATAAGAATGTTTTAGGATTTGCATTATAATTATCAAAATTCCTCTTGAACCTCTAGTTACGTGAGGTTTTATCATGAGCTTAAATATTTATGGGGAGGGATGTTGATGAAAGGGAATATAGAATATTCCATTGGTGAATTTTCGGAAAAGACAGGAATACCTATTCGAGCTCTACATTATTATGATGAAATCGGTCTTTTACAGCCAAAGAAGAATCCAACATCAGGTCATCGTATTTACAGACATCAAGATACTTTAACGTTACAAAAACTCTTAAGTTTAAAGTTTCTTGGATATAACTTGGTTAAGATTGCTGAATTATTAGGTGAATCAAGTTTTTCAGATGATTTAAATAAGACTTTAAACCTCCACTTTCGAGCACTAGAAAAAGAAAAAGAACGAATTGAGCGTTCAATGACTGCTGTTAAGAGAGTGATTATGATACTTGAGAAAGAGGGAGAAGTTGATAGTACAGTGTTATTCAGCCTTATCCATAGTACAGAGATGGACAATATGCAATACAAATGGATGGAACGGCATAACTTATCTGATGTAGCGGAAGGAATAGCAAAGAAATCTGAAGAAGAAAAACTAGCCCTAGATCAAACCTTCATTGAGTTAAATAAGCAAGTGAAACAATTATACGGTAAACCTATCGACCATCCTGAAGTGCAAGAAGTGATTAAAATGTATCTTGAAGAGTCTTTTGCGTTTCTTGGTGAAGATTTGGTGCAAAATCTAGCTGATGCTGACGTAGAAGAACTCGATATTCAAGAGTTTGAACAACTCGCACCTTCACCATTCACAGAAAATGAGCAAAAATGGCTTAACCAAGCAATAGAATTTTATATGAAACATGTAGAAATGGAATGAAAATAGGTTTTTACCTGACTACAGTATAATTTCATTAAAGGGTGTTAAACCAAGAAGAATTAATGCCCTTTTCTATTGAATTTCTTATTTTAGAAATGGGCCAGATTAGCGGACGAAGACATTCGAAAAGTCGGAGGATTTTATGAAAAGGAAATTTCCGTTTGTGATTTCAATTGCTGCGGTTTCGGGTGGGGGCAAAACAACAATAACTTCTTACCTAAAAGGACAGTTGCAAAATAGTAAAACAATATCTTTTGATGATTATGATTTTGATGGTCCCGATAACTTTATTGAATGGGTTGATAATGGTTCTAATCCTGATGATTGGGACTTATCACCACTCATCTAAATCTGAGATTGTAAGTATTATCGTTCAAAATATAATGTGAATAGAGTAATTCACAGGACAAAGCAAGAATGAAAATATAATATCTTATTCAATTAACAGGGATGTTGATTTAAGCAGGATTAATGTCCCTTTATGTTGAACTCATATGGTTGAAATGGGGCAGGTTAGTTCATTAAGAAAGTAAAAATATAGGGGGAGTATTTATTTAAATGAGGTGCAGCACCATTAATGCTCTTTTTAGTTGAATTCCTTAATGTAGAAACGGGGATTTTGACAATGAGCAAACATAGACTGGTGGTTTTTATGTGTGCTCAAAAAACGTCAATAGGAATGGTAAAAGAGAGGTTTATTAAATCACCACAATAAAAATAGAACGTTTGTATTATTTTAAACAAACGTTCTAACTATGCTTCTGGCTATCTAATAGTCTCGAATTTATTCTTGTTGTTCTTGATCATCCTTCAATCGGCCTGCTTTTTTTACGGCTTCTTTTAAGAGGATTTCTATTTGAGCATTTACACTGCGAAGTTCATCATCTGCCCATTTTTCAAGTGCGTCATAAAGTTTAGGATCAATTCTTAGCGGATATGCTTTTCTTTTGGCCATCTTAAAAACCTAGTGAATGCTTCCTGTATTAATAATTGGCTGCGTTCCCTTTTCTGAAACAATTGCAACCATTAAGTTGTTGACCATTTGTGCTTTCTTGTCTTCATCAAGTTCAACAATATCTTCATCCGCCAATTGGTCGATCGCACTTTTCACCATTCCAATGGCACCATCAACAATTACCTTACGGGCAGCCAGCACAGCCTGGGCCTGTTGTCTTTGTAACATAGCGGAAGCAATCTCAGAAGAATAGGCTAGATGCATGATTCGTGCCTCAAGCACATCCACACCAGCTACCTCTAAACGTTTTTGTAAATCCTCTGCTAAAAAAACAGCAATTTCATCACTATTTCTCCGTAGTGACAGATCGGTTTCTTTGTCAAAGTGATCATAGGCGTATTGGCTTGCGATATGACGAATTCCCGTTTCACTTTGGATTTGTACAAACTCTTTGTAATCCTTCACATCAAAAGTTGCCTTCGCACTATCATTGACACGGTATACCACCACGGCAGCTATTTCAATCGGATTACCTTCTAAATCATTTACCTTTAGGGTATCGCTATTGAAATTGATGACGCGCAGTGAAACGCTGGATTTGATGGTAAAAGGTATTGCCAACCATAGACCTTGCTCGCGTATGACTCCTACATATGTTCCGAAAAATGTTAATACTTTTGCTTCGTTTGGTTGGACAATGGTGATGCCAGACAATAATACGGCAACAGCTATTAATAATACGATTGGAAGTACAGTTGATCCATTTATCAACATATAAGCACTAATGCTGATAATGACCAACCCTGCAAGGACGCCTAAATAACCATTCATTTTAACTGCCTTCTTTTCAACCATCTTAATGCCTCCTATATATCAAAGTGATATCACAATTATATCACTTATTTAGTTAGATAGTTAGCTTTTTATAACAAAATATACCAAATATTCTAATTAAGTTTGTAAAGCAATCCTAAAATACACCTGTATAATTATTCGGAAAGTTTAAAATAATCTTCCTTTGGTTTATTTGATTTGCTAAAATAAGGAGGCCTTATAAAAGAGAAAAGGAGGGCATTTGTGAAGATCTTTGTAAAGCTAAAATGGTTTTTTAAGAAAGAAAAAAAAGCATACATAATTGGCATCATTATGTTATTATTCGTAGCTATTTTGCAGCTGATTCCACCTAGAATTATAGGAATTGTAGTTGATCAGATTAATAATGATTCTCTGACAGGTGCAGGTCTTTCGAAATTGACTGTTATTTTAATTGCTTCGGGCGTTGGTATGTACATATTAAGATATTTTTGGCGAATCAAGATCTTTGGTTCAGCCGTGAAGTTAGCAAGAGAACTTCGTTATCGATTATTTGATCATTTCACGAATATGCCGTCATCCTTTTACCAGCGTAAGCGCACCGGAGATTTGATGGCACATGCGACCAATGACTTAAATGCAATCCAGCAAACCGCAGGAAGCGGTGTCCTATCCTTAGTTGATTCGCTAACGACCGGTGGGTTTGTTGTTCTGGCCATGGCCTTTATTGATTGGCGTTTAACGCTGTTTGCATTGCTTCCTATGCCCGTTATTGCCATCTCAACAAGCTATTATGGGAAGCTATTACATAAAAGATTTAGGGCTGCTCAGGCTGCCTTTTCTGAATTGAATGACAAGACCCAGGAAAGCATAAATGGGATTAAAGTGATCAAGACCTTTGGCCAGGAAAGAGAGGATATTGAATCCTTTCGGTCTTCCTCTAATGATGTAGTGGATAAAAACATATCGGTGGCGCGTATAGATGCCTTGTTTGATCCAACTATCAGTGTAATGGCGGGACTTTCTTATTTTATTTCAATCGCTGTTGGCGCGAAATATGTGATGGAGGGCAGTTTGACGATTGGTGAACTTGTATCTTTTTCAACCTATCTAGGATTATTGATTTGGCCGATGCTCGCTTTTGGATTCTTATTTAATATCGTGCAACGGGGGAACGCATCTTATGATCGAATTACTGAACTCCTAGCTGAAAAAACCGATATTTTTGATAAAACTGGCGCTCTTAACGAACAAGCCAGTGGTGATATAGAATTTGAGATTTCATCCTTTACTTATCCTGATGAAAAGGAACCTGTACTGGAGGATCTCTCATTTACGATAAAAAAAGGGGAAACTCTCGGAATAGTTGGGAAAACTGGTGCAGGTAAAACGACTTTATTAAAATTACTGATTAGGGAATTTGAGACAACAGAAGGGTGCATAAGCATTGGAGGACACGAAGTCCAAAATTATACGTTGAAATCCTTACGAGAAGCAATTGGGTATGTACCACAGGATCCTTTTTTATTTTCAGCAACAGTTGGTGAGAATATCGCCTTTGCTAAACCGAATGCTACCAAAGGTGAAATTAAAGAAGCAGCAAATCTTTCATATATTCATTCTGATATTGAAGGCTTTACGGAAGGATATAATACGGTTGTAGGTGAACGTGGAGTCTCGCTTTCTGGTGGTCAAAAGCAAAGAATCAGTATAGCAAGGGCATTGATGCTTGATCCTGAAATCTTAATTCTGGATGACTCACTATCGGCAGTCGATGCCAAAACAGAGGCAACAATCCTTCAGAATTTAAAGGAAAACAGAGTACACAAAACAACGATTATCACATCCCATCGGTTAAGTGCTATCCAGCATGCCAATCTAATCATTGTTCTGAAGGACGGTAAAATCGTTCAAAAAGGTACGCATAGGGAGTTAATGGACTTGGAAGGCTGGTATAAAGAAATGTACCAACAGCAACAATTAGAAGAATTAGTGGAGCAGGGGGGATAAGAGATGGATGAACTTAAATCAATAACAGGAAAAGAACAGCGAGCAATTCTCTTCCGTCTCTTGTCCTATGCGAAACCATATAAAAAGAGATTAATAGGAGCATTTTTCTTATTATTTCTTGCGACAGTGGCTGACATCACAGGACCTATTTTAGTGAAGATATTCATTGATGATTATTTAACGCCAATGAATATGCAGTATAAGCCAATAGCTATTTTGGCAATCGGGTATTTGATACTCCTGTTTGCTAAAATGTTTATTACTTATTTTCAAGAGTTTTCGTTCCAGCTTGTCGCTTTAAAAATTATTCAGCAGCTTAGGGTTGATATTTTTAGTAAAGTACAGAGCCTTGGATTGAGATATTTTGATAAAACACCTGCAGGAGCGATTGTATCCAGGATTACTAATGATACAGAAGCAATTAAGGATATGTTTGTGACTGTGATTGCAGCTTTTATATCCAGTGGGTTTTTCGTGATAGGGACGATTATTGCGATGTTTATTTTAAATGTTAGGCTTGCTGTGTTTTGTTTATTCATCCTGCCCATTTTATATTTGCTTATGAGATTTTATCGTAAATTCAGCAGTGTTTTTTATCAAGAACTCAGGGAAAGGCTAAGCCAGTTGAACGCCAATTTAAATGAATCTCTCCAGGGGATGTCTATAATTCAGGTGTTTCGCCAGCAGAAACGCTTAAAGGATGAGTTTGAGGAGATTAATCAAAAACATTATGAAGCAGGAATGAGGAATATTAAGATAGATGGGTTATTGCTAAGGCCAGCGATAGATCTAGTATATATATTTGCGATTGTTCTTGTGCTCAGTTACTTTGGGATCAACTCGATGAATTCAGTAGTTGAAATAGGTGTTTTGTATGCGTTTGTAAACTATATTGATCGGTTTTTTGAACCCGTTAACCAAGTGATGCAAAGATTATCCTTATATCAGCAGGCAATTGTGGCTGGATCAAGAGTATTTGCTGTTTTGGATGAAAAAGAGTTAGCTCCCGGGGCAGAGAGCATTCAAACGTATAAAATCGAGCGGGGTGTCGTTGAATTTAAAAATGTTAGTTTTTCTTATGATGGAAAGAGAGATGTACTAAAAAACATCTCCTTTAAAGTCAATGAGGGCGAAACAGTTGCACTTGTTGGACATACGGGTAGTGGAAAAAGTTCTATCATAAATTTGATCATGCGTTTCTATGAATTTAATAGAGGAGATATATTAATTGATGGGAAATCCATCAAAAGTTATTCAAATGAAGAACTGCGGGGGAAGATGGGGCTTGTATTACAGGATGCTTTCTTATTCTATGGGTCTGTTAGAGATAATATCAGTTTGCATGATCAAACAATAACGGACAATGAAATAGAAGAGGCAGCTAATTTTGTTCAGGCACAATCCTTCATTGAAAAGCTACCTGATAAATATAATCATTTAGTAGTGGAGCGGGGAGCAACATTTTCGAGCGGTCAAAGGCAGTTGATTGGCTTCGCGCGAACAATCGTGAGAGATCCTAAAATTCTTATTCTTGATGAAGCGACAGCCAATATTGATACAGAAACTGAAGAGGCTATTCAAAAAAGCCTGGCAAAAATGAGAAAGGGCAGAACGACAATTGCAATTGCCCACCGTCTTTCCACAATTCAAGATGCTAACCTTATACTTGTTTTGCATCAAGGCCAAATTGTTGAACAGGGAACACATCAGGAATTGCTGGCTAAGCAAGGGCTTTATTATAAAATGTATTTACTTCAAAACGGTATCCGTTCAAGTTTCAACAAAGATGTAAGCTGAAATAAAGACTCTAACTAAATAAATCGCATCCGATGAATCGGATGCGATTTATTGTTTTTCTGAAATATACTTTTGGGTGATTCCTGAAACTGTTTGAACAGTGTTTTAATGGAAAAAGAATGAGTTCTTCTAACTCTATTCTATCCTTATGTGTTTAGGTTTTTCTTACTTTAGCTTAACATGATATTTTTGATCTATTGTATGTTTTTTCAGGTTGATAGTTGTTTAACAGATGATCGAGTTCCTGGCTATATTGAATGGTTGTTTGAGATGATAATCCATTCTGAGAGACGACAGTAACTAGTTCTGCACGCTTGATTTCTATTTTATCTAACAACTCTTGATTATCCATGGTTGCAGATCCTTCCTCGTTTAGTGGATTATGTTTAAATTTACAAGGTTATAACATATTCTTACAGAAAAGAATTGCGGTAAAACTATTATACATAAATTTTACTAAAAATGTAAAATATATTGAAAAATTAAAACTATACTCTTTATCATCTGCTCAGACAGTTACTTTATATGGAGTAATTTGGTACAATGTAAGATGGAATGAATTAGAAACAGTGGGGGTAATTTCATTTGGGTGATATTAATATATTTTTGGCATTCGGAGCAGGTTTCCTCAGCTTTATATCTCCATGCTGTCTTCCGCTTTATCCGGCCTTTCTTTCATATATAACAGGAATGTCGGTTGGAGAATTAAAAAATGATAACGCGATGATGCATAAAAGGAGTCTATTACATACTTTCTTTTTCTTAATTGGATTTTCCATTATTTTTATAGCACTGGGATTCAGTGCATCTTATATTGGAACCTTCTTTGAAAACTATGGAGATATTATCCGGCAATTAGGTGCTATTCTTATAGTCTTTTTTGGCTTAATTATAATTGGCTTCTTTCAGCCAAAGTTTCTTATGAAAGAACACCGTTTTGAATTTAAAAATCGTCCGGGTGGTTATATCGGATCAATTTTAATAGGAATTGCCTTTGCAGCAGGATGGACTCCATGTAGTGGACCTATTTTAATGGTTGTCATTGGGATGACCGGAACCAACCCGGAATCTGGTATGTTCTACATGTTAGCTTATACTTTAGGATTTGCTATTCCGTTTTTTATTATGTCTTTTTTTATTGGGAAATTAAGCTGGATCAAACGCAACTCGGATAAAGTTATGAAGGCAGGCGGAATGTTAATGATTCTGATGGGAATCGTTTTGTTTTTTGATTGGATGACCAAAATAAGCTCCTATTTTATCGCTTTATTCGGAGGATGGAGTGGTTTTTAACTAGTTTTAATCATATTCAGCACAGAGATATAATTTTATTTTGTAACAGGGGGGAACTAAAGATGGCTAATATTCTAATAGTGGATGATGCAAAGTTTATGCGGTTGACGTTGGCAGCTATCCTTAAAAAAGGAAATCATCACATTGTTGGAGAAGCAGAATCAGGTATAGAGGCAATTGATCTATATGAAAAGTATAAGCCTGATTTGGTTACTATGGATGTAACGATGCCATTAATGAGTGGATTAGAGGCGACCAAAGTAATTAAGGGTAAATACCCGGATGCCAAAATTATTATGTGTTCGGCAATGGGTCAGCAAAAGATTGTCAGAGAATCCATAGAAGCGGGTGCAAAAGACTTTATTATAAAACCATTTGAAGAGATAAGGGTAATAGATGCGGTCAAGCGTGTCTTGGATTAACATAAATCGTATTAAACGTTTGAAATTTATGTATGCTAAAAGGAATGATGATATATGATGTTTGCAGTATCTACAATACTTGCAGTGATAATGGGACTTTTTGTTTTTGCAGTAAGGATGAAGGCATCCCAAAAACCGGCTTCTATCAAAAAGATTATATTGCCGCCGTTTTTTATGAGTACCGGTGCACTTATGTATGTATTCCCGTATTTTCGGTTAACTGGAATGGAAATACTCGAGGCAATCATACTGGGCATGTTTTTTTCCATATTTTTAATAAAGACATCCAAATTTGAAATTAAAGATAAACAAATATATATGAAACGGTCGAAAGCTTTTGGAATTGTCCTTATAGGACTCATTTTAATCAGAACCATCCTTAAGGTATTTTTAAGTTCATCAATTGATTTGGGTGAAACAGGAGGAATGTTCTGGCTATTGGCTTTTTCAATGATTGTGCCATGGAGAATAGCGATGTATATGCAATATAAAAAGTTTGAAAACATCTTAAATGATACACAGGCAGGTAATAATCCGGTTACTTCCGTATAAATGATAAAAAACGACCTTTGGTCGTTTTTTTAATTTTGGCTGTTTTAACCCGAATCATGTTAATCGTGTTGAATTTGTTTCACAAAATACAACCGTATTTTAAATTGAAGATATTTTTGAGGAAGATCATAAAAATAAAAGGCTGTTTTCGCATAGATTGTTGCTCTTGAATAAAAGGATATAAATATCCAATTTGTGGTACAGTTGAATTAAGATGGCTTGTTCAACAAACGGGGCAGGTTAGCGGAAGAAGGACTTGAACAAAATATGGCGAATAATTGATATTAGAACATACCAACGACTAAAAGACGATCAACGAATTAGGGATAAAACCAGTAAATAAATTTCAGGGAGAGTAACATGAATTTTAATGAGTCGGTTTTGGATGAACAGCTTGAAATACTAAAAAGCTTTTTATGCCATTATTCTAGTTTTAGATATTTAAATGAGAAATTTGATAACCTATGTAGATTTGGTTCTCAGGAATTTTGGAAGTATACAATAGATGCACATTACTTTATGTCAATTAATCTCTGGTGTATGATTTTTGGCACTGACGAAAATGAAATACACTGGAAGAAGCTTGGATTAGATGGTGATTTAAAGCCAATTATTTTGTCTAACATAGAGTTAAGTGAGAAAGATTATAATTTGTACTGGAAGAGTTTGAAGGATTGGCGAAATATGTATTCAGCACATAGAGTACCAGGATTTAAAGAAAAGACACCAGACTTGAAAATAGCCCGAATGGTAGTATTTATATATGAAGACTGGGTTGAAAGGAATATTGATGCAATCAGTTAGTTATTCCTCATTGAAACTATATGAGGAAAACTTTAAAGAAGAATTCAATTTATCAATTAGCACTTTGCTAACAGCGTCAAAATAATACATAGTCTTTAAGCAGGGATAAATATTTTTGGCTATTATAGCTTATTGAACTAAAGGGGCAGAAGAGTTGAAGAAGCCTATGATTAAGGATGGGGAAAATGAAAGAAAAAATACACATATTGGGAGCCTCTGGTTCTGGTACTTCAACGCTCGGTTCTTCATTATCAAAGGTCTTACCTCATACACATCTTGATACTGATGACTACTTTTGGACAACTAAATTTACTAAACAAAGAGAAGTACCTAAAAGAAGAGAAATGCTTGAAAAAGATTTATTACTTAATGAAAACTGGATTCTTTCTGGTGCAGTGTGTGGTTGGGGTGATAACTTTAAAAGTTATTTTGACCTTGTTATATTCTTATGGGTTCCGCAAGATATAAGGCTTGAAAGGTTAAAGCAGAGGGAATATGAGCGTTATGGAAGTCAAATATTAACTGGCGGAAGCAAATATGAACAATCGAAAACTTTTTTAGAGTGGGCTTCTCTTTATGATAGTGCGGGAATGAAAGTTAGAAGTAAAAAATTGCACGAGCATTGGATGGCAGACTTATCTTGTCCAGTATTAAAAATTGAAGGGGATTATTCAGTCAATGAAAGAGTTGATATTGTCTTAGATTATCTAAATACTAATTGAACTAACAGGGAGTTGATCCAAGAAGGATTAATGTCCTTTTCTGTTGAACTCCTTATGGAAGTAAAGGGGCAGGTTCGTATTATATAGTTCAGCCAGAACTTTCTGGTTGAACTTTTTTCATATGAATTTAATCTATCAGTAGCCAGGGTAGAACGTAAGGGGCAGTGGGACAAATGATCCCGTCCGCTAAACTGTTCACCCCCTACTTGTAGAAATATGTTTGAGGCTGGTTGGGACTGAGATCTCGTATAACAAGCGAAGCTATAATACTACTTGGAGGAAATAGGGATACTGGTGAATTTATCAGAGGAGGAGAAAGAATGAACCCAGTTGTGGGTATAGATATAGCCAAAGAAGAAAGTGAAGTACAGGCTTTTTTAGATAAAGGAAAGCCGTATGGAACAAGTTTTTCGATTAAGCATAATCGTGAAGAGTTGGAGAAGTTTATCTATTTCTTAGAAGAAATGAAGGAAACAACTGGGCAGATGCCTGTGGTTATATTGGAATCAACAGGACATTATCATACCCCAGTTGTTCAATGCTTAGAAGAGAATGACATACTTTATATCTTATTGAATCCAATCATTTCTCATCAAGCGAAGAAGGCCAGTTTAAGAAAGGTGAAAACTGATGCGTTTGATGCGTATCAATTATGTGTTCTCTATTATAAAGAAGAATTTGAACCTCAAAAAAGGAGAGGAATTCAACTTCTAAATATTCGGAATCTATCGAGACAACAAGAGATAATGACGAATATGTATGTGGAGGCAAAATTGCATTTCCATACGATTTTAGATCAGGTTTTCCCTGAATATAGAAAGGTTTTTGGGGATCTATTTTCGAAAGTATCTTTATCGGTATTAAAGGAATACCCTACCTCGGAGAAGGTTCTAAGGGCTAGCAAGGAAGAGCTAGAAGATAGGATACGAGAACATTGTCCCAGTCGGTCTGTACAGTGGGCCAAAGAAAAGGCAAGAAAGCTCATTCATTCAGCTTCTCAAAATCCTTTTCAGAAAGTGCGATATGAAAGCCATCTTATCAATCTTAGTATGTATATCGATATTTTATTTCACTACCAAGGACACCTTACGGATTTAGAGAGCCAAATGGTATCCCTGGCAAATGAAATAGAAGAATATAAGATTATCCAATCGATTCCTGGTATCGGTGAAAAGATTGCGGCAACAATCATTTCGGAGATAGGAGAAATTGATCGGTTTAATCACCCTAAAAAGTTAGTGGCCTTCGCTGGAGTAGATCCCAGTGTCTATTCATCTGGTAAGTTTACTGCGAACATAAATCGTATAACCAAACGAGGATCCAGTAGGCTAAGGCATAGTTTGTATTTAGCTGTTTTATGTGGGATAAGAGGCTCTAGAAATAAAAAGCTCAAAGAGTTCTATGATAGAAAACGTTCAGAAGGAAAACCTTCAAAAGTTGCCATTGTAGCTTGTATCAACAAGCTGCTTCACTGGATTTATGCTTTATTGAAAAAGAACGAGAATTTCCTAGATTTAGCTTAGGAAATGATATTTATCCAACATAAGAAAAACCTTCCAAAAAGAAACTGGAGGGTTATTTGGCATACCCAAAAACAGTATAGCATATAAAAAAATGAAATATACAGAGAGATATTGACAACCTATTAGCTGGTTTAG
>NZ_JBZFQL010000012.1:0-15805 GCF_058313585.1 Bacillus sp. z50 | reverse complement strand
GTCCCAGTGTGGCCGATCACCCTCTCAGGTCGGCTACGCATCGTTGCCTTGGTGAGCCGTTACCTCACCAACTAGCTAATGCGCCGCGGGCCCATCCCTAAGTGTTAGCCGAAGCCAACTTTCCTTCCAACACCATGAGGTGTTGGAAACTATTCGGTATTAGCACCGGTTTCCCGGAGTTATCCCAATCTTAGGGGCAGGTTGCCCACGTGTTACTCACCCGTCCGCCGCTAATCGTTGGGAGCAAGCTCCCTCAGATTCGCTCGACTTGCATGTATTAGGCACGCCGCCAGCGTTCGTCCTGAGCCAGGATCAAACTCTCCGAAAGATGTTTGATCTAGCTAAATTTTAAAGCAAATTGACGAGATTTTAAAAATCTCTTGTTTTTAGACTTGCTTGGCGTTTCGTTTTGTTTAGTTTTCAAAGAACAATCTGTTTTGTTGTCGTTTTGGCGACTTATCTATCATATCAAGTTAGCAACCTTTTGTCAACAACTTTTTTATTTTTCCTTTATCGCTTGCTTCATGTTATTTACTGCAGCAGCGACGTTTATTAATATATCACTTACATATCTATATTGCAATACTTTTTTCAAAAAAAGTTAGACTGCTGATTGCAGCCTAACTTTTCAGGAGATAATCCATTTTTGAATTACTATTAAAGCTGCAACTCCAGGGAATCCTAAAATTCCAGATACAAGAGTAGTGGATGGATTAATCGGGATATGCATCCCATATTTTCCGCCTACTATATTAACAATATATAATATAACGGCTCCCATAATCAGCTTGACTGAAAAACGTCCCAGCATCCTTAATGGCTTAAAAGGTGTTCCAACTAGGAATAATAAAAGAATCATACCGACAACAACAGCAATAAATACACCATGTTCCAATTAAACCCCTCCCAAGTATTTGTTCATACTGTATGAGACAGGCCATTAAATTAGAACAATCATTTAGTGCTCAACACCCTATTTGACCGATATTTTCCGTTTCCGCGCTTCTTTAAATAAATAATAATACTTTAATTCACTCAACTTTGCTTGGGAGATTGTATCAAATGAAGGATCGTAACTCGTCTCGATAAGGCTTTTATGGTTAAACCAATTCACCTTCATCGTACCGATATCCTCCAGAAGCTTTTCATCAAATTCCTTGCGCAGCTTTCCTTTTCTACGAAACAACAAGGTATTTCCTCCTTACAATCGTTACAATTCTCTTCTACCCTCGATAGCTTTTGATAAGGTAACCTCATCTGCATATTCCAAGTCACCGCCAACTGGAAGACCGTGAGCAATACGAGTGACCTTTATACCAGTTGGTTTTAGTAGTCTGGAGATATACATAGCTGTTGCTTCTCCTTCAATATTAGGGTTTGTAGCCAGAATAACTTCCTTTACCGTTTCATCCTGCAATCTCTTCAATAGGCTTGGAATATTTATATCTTCGGGTCCTATTCCATCCATTGGAGAAATACTGCCGTGCAACACATGATAAAGTCCATTAAATTCTCTCATTTTCTCCATAGCAATTACATCTTTTGGTTCTTGTATGACACAAATAATAGATTTGTCTCGATAATTATCATCACAAATATAACAAGGATCTTTATCAGTAATATGACCACATACAGAACAATACATTAAATTTCTCTTTGCATTAACTAATGCTTTTGCAAAGTCCAGTACTGTGTCTTCCTTCATGTCCAAAACAAAAAATGCCAGTCTGGCGGCCGTTTTCGGGCCAATACCTGGCAATTTCATAAAACTGTCTATTAATTTGGATATCGGTTCAGGATAATGCATAATTTTTCTCCTTACATGAATCCTGGCGGTAAATTTAACCCTTTAGTGAATTGACCCATTGTGTTATTTGTCATTTCATCCACTTTTCTTAATGCGTCATTTGTAGCTGCAAGCACAAGGTCCTGCAACATTTCGATATCGTCAGGATCCACTACTTCTTCTTTGATTTTCACATCAACGATTTCTTTATGGCCTGTAGCTATAACTGTCACCATGCCTCCGCCAGCTGTACCTTCGATTCGTTTTTGACCAAGCTCTTCTTGAGCCTCCGCCATTTTCTTTTGCATTTTTTGCATTTGTTTCATCATATTTTGCATATTGCCCATTCCGCGCATATTGTTACCTCCATAAAATTAATCTTTTATTTCTAAAAGTTCATCGCCGAAAAGTTCTCTTGCTTTAAAAATCAGCGGATCTTCTGTTTCCTCATTTGTCTCTTGAGATTCCGGTTGGTCTTGTTTTTGAGTAGAAACAAACTCCTGGCGAATTTTATGCCAGCTTTCTTCCGGAATGCCAACAATATCGTATAGATTGCCTGTCACTTGCTGTAGTGTACCCTTTAAACCACTGATGAACTCCTGATTATTCATAGCCATTTGGCAATGAATTTCATATTTGAATTTTAACACAAAAGCATCATTAGAGGCAGCTACAGGTTCTGCATCATTTAATAATGCCGCCTGTGATTTTTTCAGCGATTCAAGCATTCCACCCCAATTGCTTTTTATCTTTAATAAATCGGGCTTGGTTGCTCTTTTTAATATATCGTTAACTCGTCCTACCGGCACTTTAAAGGATCGGTTTGTTGTTACTTTAGCCTTTTCTTTAGCAGGAGCTGAGTCTTTATTAATCGCAACTCCATTTTCACGTATGGTGTTTAACTGAGTTTCCAGTTGATTGATTTTATTCATTAGTTTTTGAATCGTGTCGTCTGTAACTGAACTCTTGCTGCTTTCCGGTTCACTTTGGCAAAGCTTTACCAACAAAACCTCCAAAAATATTCTAGGGTGACTGGACCACTTCATTTCCTGAATAGAACGATTCCATTGATCAATCCAAAAATGAAGTTGATCTGACGAAATGTTTTCAGCAAGTTCTTTAAAATCTTGATCTATATAAACTCTTTCCATTGAATCCTCGAGCTCTGGTGCCGCCTGAAATAGGAGCATGTCCCGAAAATACAGAATCATATCTTCAACAAAACGAATTGGATCTTTCCCTAAAGCTAGTAATTCCTGGAGTTGATTTAATGCTTCGGCTGTCTCTCTCTTATAGATTGCACTTACAATCTTAGTTAAAAAGGATTGTGAAACAGCTCCAGTAACGGTCAGTGCATCCTCTAATGTAATGTTGTCGGAACCAAATGATATGGCCTGGTCCAGCAAACTCAAGGCATCCCTCATACCGCCTTCTGCCGCTCTTGCGATAACCAATAATGCATTCTGATCGTATGAAATGCCGGTTTCAGTTAAGATTCTTTCCATCCTTCCGACAATATCCTGTGGAGTGATGCGTTTGAAATCGAAGCGTTGACATCTTGAAATAATAGTGAGAGGAATTTTATGTGGCTCGGTAGTAGCTAAAATGAATATAACATGAGCCGGTGGTTCTTCAAGTGTTTTCAGTAAAGCGTTGAAGGCCCCAGTTGACAACATATGGACTTCATCAATGATATACACTTTGTACTTAACCGATGAAGGCGCATATTTTACCTTATCACGTATATCTCTAATTTCTTCAACTCCATTATTGGAGGCTGCGTCAATTTCTAATACATCAGAGATCGAACCATCTGTTATACCCCTGCATGATGCACATTCATTACATGGCTCCTGAACTGGGGCATGCTCACAGTTAACTGCTTTCGCTAATATTTTCGCTGCACTTGTTTTACCTGTCCCACGTGGACCTGAAAAAAGGTAAGCATGGGATATTTTTTGGTGCAGCAGGGCATTTTGGAGCGTTTTAGTAACATGTTCCTGACCGATCACATCTTCAAAAGCCTGAGGACGCCAAACTCGGTATAATGCTTGATAACCCAATATTCCTGCCCCTTCCTTACATAATCCCTTATATTATATCGTAAATAGTGACATTTACAAACGGCAAAAATGCATAAAAAAAACCATTCTTTAAACGAATGGTTTTAATCTTTTTATGTAAATAACTGCCGTGCACCCTCCGTTGATAGATATCCATAAGCGGAACCAGTGCAGTTAGCTCAGTCCAGGCTGCCCTGCGGCACATGAGAGGTCTTACTTACTGCTGCTTCCTTCCGGACCTGACAGGGTTCATAAGTTCCCATTGCGCAGGACCCAGACGTCAACACCACTTACAAAGGTCAGACCCTACAGAGTACCTACCGAGGGAGGGAATTCCGTCTTGCTAGAGCGGATTGCAAGTACAGGACACCGCTACCTTCCCACCTAGCACGGCAAATTTGAAACCAATATTAGGCGTCTTTACTGACGCATAAATTAGTATACCTATAAATAAATAAAAATGCAATATCTTGAACCTGTAAATTCATCCATTGTTTTCCGACTGTCTATTTCTCTTTGCGAGTTTCTTCTTTTCCCTTAAGTCTCTAAAAAAGGATGTTAATAAGTGACTGCACTCCTCTTCACATACCCCTGTAATTACCTCACATTGATGGTTAAAACGTGAATCATCGAGGAGATTCATAAATGTTCCCGCACAGCCTGCTTTTGGATCATTTGCACCATATACTACCCGATCAACACGAGACATCAAAATAGCACCGGCACACATCGGGCAAGGTTCCAATGTAACATATAGGGATGCCCCTTCAAGTCGCCATGTACCCAATTTCTCGCAAGCATTCTGGATTGCTAGAATTTCAGCATGGGCGGTAGCACTTTGATTCGTCTCTCTCAGATTATGCCCACGAGCAATGATCTTTCCATCTTTAACAATAACCGCTCCAATCGGAACTTCATTACTGTCTTGTGCAGCTTTTGCTTGTTCAATTGCTTCTTGCATAAAAAATTTATCATCATTCATTTTGCTAAAACCCCTTAAACAGTAGGATTATAAAAATATGGACTTTATTTATCAATATTATTTATAATGAATTCTTAAGTCTATATGGTACAATAATACTCGGTCTTTAGAAAAGAGTAACATAAAGGTAAGGAGGACCTCATATGAACCATACCCCATTTATTACTGTTGAAGGTCCCATTGGTGTGGGGAAAACTTCATTGGCGAAAGCAATAGCCAGCCATTTTCAATATAAGCTGCTAAAGGAAATAGTTGATGAAAATCCGTTTTTAGATAAATTCTATGATGATATTCAGGAATGGAGCTTTCAAACAGAAATGTTCTTCCTATGTAATCGTTATAAACAATTAGAGGATATTCAAGTAAAGTATATCCAAAATAATCAACCCGTCGTAGCAGATTATCATATCTTTAAAAATCTCATCTTTGCCCAAAGAACCATACAAGAGTCTCAATTCAGCAAGTACAAAGACATATACTCCATACTAACTATGGATATGCCAAGACCTAATATGGTCATTTATCTGGACGCAAGTATTGAAACGCTAATGCATCGAATTGCACTCCGCGGCAGAGAATTTGAGAAAAATATAAGTGAAAAATATTTAATGCAGTTATCAGAAGACTACGCTCAATTCATGAATGAATTTGAAGCAGCTCATCCTGATATCCCGGTACTTCGCTTTAATGGTGATGAAATGGACTTCATCCTAAGAAAAGAAGACCTGGATTTGATCTTAACGTCTGTATCTAATCAACTGCAA
Organism: Bacillus sp. z50; assembly: GCF_058313585.1. Lineage (NCBI taxonomy): Bacteria > Bacillati > Bacillota > Bacilli > Caryophanales > Bacillaceae > Bacillus > Bacillus sp. z50. The sequence goes on along the minus strand of NZ_JBZFQL010000012.1, from coordinate 10,210 downwards.
AAAGGAGTTTGTTCATGATTCTTCATCCTAAATATCAAATCCCTAAAAGTGCTGTTATTACTGTAGCCGGTACTGTCGGCGTTGGAAAATCTACATTAACAAAAGCATTAGCAGAAGAACTCGATTTTCGTACTTCCTTTGAAAAGGTAGATACTAATCCTTATCTTGACAGTTTTTATGCTGACTTTTCACGTTGGAGCTTCCATCTTCAAATCTATTTCTTAGCAGAACGCTATAAAGAGCAAAAACGTATTTTCGAATATGGCGGTGGTTTTATTCAAGACCGCTCTATTTATGAGGATACAGGCATCTTCGCAAAAATGCATTATGACAAAGGAACCATGAATCCAACAGATTATGAAACCTATACAAGTCTTTTTGAAGCTATGGTGATGACTCCATATTTTCCGCATCCAGATTTACTTATTTATCTGGAAGGCTCCCTGGATGATATTCTTAACCGTATTCAATTGCGCGGCAGAGAAATGGAGCAGCAAACTCCTGTAGAATATTGGGAGGAAATGCATGGAAGATATGAAAAGTGGATTAATTCCTTCAATGCTTGCCCAATATTGCGATTAAATATTAAAGATTATGATTTAGCTGAAGATCCAAATGCTGTTCACGATATTCTTGAACGTGTATCAGAACAAATTCAGCAATCTGGAAAATTGAAAAAGGTATTTTAAAATATTACATTTTATACTACCTAGAAGGTTTGACCTATTAGGGCTGCTTAAAGGACCTGATTTCGCTATTCTTACCGGAATCAGGTCTTTAATTTTATCTTCATTGTCATTCTACTATTAGATATAGTCCGCCAGTTATTTCTCAAAATCCCTATCCTACGTGCTCTCCCCACCCACCTAAAACAGATTGAGCTATTCCTGCGCTTAAGGCTATATAACTTATTCGAATCCAATTAAATATATTTTGACCACTTCAATGCATTATCTCCTATTAAAAAATATCTATATAAACATCCCTTAAAAGGCAGATTAATGCCTAACTTTTAAGGAGCACTCATTTTTATATAAAAAGGGATATCCACATGCCAAACTTGGCGGATGTGGATATCCCTTTGTTAGTTATACTTATTATTTGGCGAAGGGATCGATTCCAACACAGTCCTTCAAATGGACTTTAGCACCCTTCCCCATATCAGCAGTTTGTGAATGCTCTTCATCTTAAGCTTTTGTGATAACTTTTTTTCCACCCATATAAGGTTGAAGAGCTTCTGGAATTAATACAGATCCATCTTCCTGCTGATAATTTTCAAGGATTGCAGCAACAGTACGTCCAATCGCTAGGCCAGATCCATTTAATGTGTGAACATGCTCAGGCTTAGCGTTTATATCTCTGCGGAAACGAATATTGGCACGACGAGCCTGGAAGGCTTCAAAATTACTGCAAGAAGAAATTTCACGATACGTCTCATAGCTTGGAATCCAAACTTCTAAATCATATTTTTTAGCTGCTGTGAAACCAAGATCTGCCGTACACATTTTTAACACACGGTATGGAAGCCCAAGCAATTGCAGAACTTTTTCCGCATGGCCTGTTAGTTTTTCCAATTCTTCATAAGAATCCTCTGGTCTTACAAATTTAACGAGCTCTACTTTGTTAAATTGATGCTGGCGAATTAATCCACGTGTATCACGACCTGCAGATCCTGCTTCAGATCGGAAACAAGCACTGTAAGCAGCATAGCTTATTGGCAGTTCATCACCAGATAGTATTTCATCGCGGTGATAGTTCGTAACTGGAACTTCAGCAGTAGGAACTAAGAAGTAATCCTCACTGTTAATTAAGAAAGCATCCTCTTCAAATTTAGGCAGCTGGCCCGTACCTGTCATGCTTGCACGATTAACTATGTAAGGCGGAAGCATTTCTGTATAACCATGTTCTTCAACGTGTAGATCTAACATAAAGCTTGCTAAAGCACGTTCAAGTCTTGCTCCTAATCCTTTGTAAAATACAAAGCGGCTTCCTGTAACTTTTCCAGCGCGTTCAAAATCAATGATTCCTAAATCAGCAGCTATCTCCCAGTGTGGCTTTGGCTCGAATCCAAAGTCTCTCACTTCTCCCCACTTTCGCGCCTCAACGTTTTCATCCTCAGAATCTCCGACAGGAACACTTTCATGCGGGATATTAGGGATAGTCATCATAATTGAATCCAGTTCTTCTTCAATTGTACGCAATTCCTGATCGAAGCCTTTTATTTTTTCGCCAACCTCACGCATTTCAATAATTAACGCATCGGCATCCTTTTTCTCTTTTTTCAGCATAGCAATTTGTTGGGAGACTTCATTTCTTCTGCTTTTTAACTGTTCAGTTTCAACAATTAATTCTCTGCGGCGTTTATCGAGATCCTCAAATTTATCTAGATCATTCAAATCTTCCCCACGGTGTTTTAGCTTTTCCTTAACTTCTTCAAGGTTTGCACGCAATAGTTTTACATCAAGCATACTAAATTCCTCCTTTTAAATTATTGTAAACAAACAAAAAACTCCCGTCCCTAAAAGGGACGGAAGTTTTATCCGCGTTGCCACCCTAGTTATAGGCATTTTATATAAATGCCTACCACCTCATAAGATAACGGCTTTTAAAACCGAGGATATTTATTCTCCTTTAAGATTTCGATATCCTGCTCCGAGATGGATTCATCAGACGATATCGCCAGTTTGCACCACCCACTGGCTCTCTTCAGATATGCTACTCTGATTACTGGTTCTCATCAACGCTATTCGTTTATTCATTTAATATTCTATTAACTATCATACACTCTTCGCGCAACTATATTCAATCATAAAAATAAAATTTTAGAATAAACCTTTAACTGCTCCAGTGATACTATCCCACATATCACCGAAGAAGCCTCCGATTGATCTCATGGATAATACAAACCAGTTTGACTTTTCAACAGTTTCAGCAGCTACAACATCAACGCTGATATTCTTTTGCCCTTCCTCTGTTAAGAAGCCAAGATCACTCTTGTCGGATTCAAGAGTTAGATAACCAACCTTATCTCCTTTTTTCACTGGAGCCACCAGGTTGCCATCTTCATCAAGCTTGTCCTTATCTAATACTAGTTTAGTCTTAAGATTTTCCTTTTCGCCATTTTTTACAATAAGGTTAATTGCCTTGTTTGTCTCAATAGCTACAGACTTTTCTTTCCCTTTTGCAACAGGTAGTGTTTTTTGACCTTTTACTTGATATCCTTTTTCTACAATCTCCTCTGTGGAGAAGTTATTAAAAGCATAGTTAAGTATTTTTTCAGTTTCTGAAAAACGTGACATTTTACTGTCTGCTTTCATCACAACTGAGATATATCTTTTTCCATCTCTTTCAGCTGTTGCAGTGAAACAGTTGCCGGCGAATTCTGTAGAACCGGTCTTTAATCCATCTACACCATTATACTCTGCAATCAATCCTGGCAACATCCAGTTGAAATTTTTATATGTTTTGCCATCTTTAAATTTTAATTCTGGCTTTTTAGCAGTATCTATCACCTCAGGATAGTCTGTTACTAAATGATATGCCAACTTAGCAGTTGCACGTGCTGACATAAGATTTTCATCATTCTCTTCACCTGCAGGATGCTGGCCAAGCAGGCTTGAGTTATTTAAACCGGACGAGTTAACGAATTTATAGTCTTTCAAACCTAACTCTTCGGCTTTCTCATTCATTAATTTCACGAAATTCTTTTCAGTACCGCCAACCACTTGTGCGAGAGCTACTGTAGCAGCATTACCTGAGAATATGGCCATTGCCTCGTAAAGCTCTTTAACAGTATAAGCTTCACCTTGTGTCAAACCTATATTCGATAAACCTGGAGCTCCTGAGAGTTTATGTACATATTCGTCAATTGTAACAGTTTGATCCCACTTAATTTTCCCGTCTTCAATAGCTTCTAATACAAGATACTCTGTCATCATTTTTGACATGGATGCTACGCCAAGCACCTTATCAGAATTTTTTTCGTAAAGAATCTTTCCACTAGTCGCATCTATTAGTATTGCTGCCTCAGCACTCAGTCCTAGCTCGTCTTCGGCATATGCAGTAGTATTCGTGAATGGAAAAACAAATGTAACAAGTAATGTTAATACAGCAAGTAAAGAAGTTAATTGTTTTGCCTGTCTCAAGTATATCCCCCCTGATTATCAATGATTGTCGATTAAACACTTTTGTTATTGTATCATAAAAGGACTAAAAAAAATAGACAGAGTATAAAGATACTCTGCCATCTTTTCTTTAGTGCTTGATAACTTAGTTATAGGAATAGTTCGGTGCCTCTTTTGTAATTTGTACATCATGCGGATGACTTTCTTTTAATCCAGCTCCAGTCATTCTGACAAATTGTGAATTCTCTCTGAGCTCTTCTAAATCTTTCGTTCCGCAATAACCCATACCTGCACGAAGACCACCGATAAGCTGATAAATCGTATCAGCTAATGGACCTTTATAAGGAATTCTTCCTTCTATACCTTCAGGAACAAATTTCTTCGCATCTTCCTGGAAGTAACGATCCTTAGATCCTTTTTCCATTGCTGCTACTGAACCCATGCCTCTGTATACTTTAAATCTTCTGCCTTGGAAGATTTCAGTGTCTCCCGGACTTTCAGTCACTCCTGCTAATAAGCTGCCCAGCATAACGGCATGTCCGCCTGCTGCTAATGCTTTAGCAACATCACCAGAGTATTTAATACCACCATCTGCAATAATCGACTTACCGTGCTTTCTTGCTTCAGTTGCACAATCATAAATGGCAGTGATTTGTGGCACACCTACACCAGCAACGACCCGTGTTGTACAAATAGAACCAGGTCCAATACCTACTTTTACAATATCAGCTCCAGCCTCAATTAACGCTCTTGTACCCTCAGCAGTTGCAACGTTCCCTGCAATAATAGTCAACTCAGGGAATGTTTCTCTAATTTCACGTACCTTATCAAGTACACCCTTAGAGTGGCCGTGCGCTGTATCCAGTACAATCGCATCTACATCTGCGCTAACCAGCATCTCTACCCTTTTCATAGTATCAGATGTAACACCTACAGCAGCAGCTACAAGTAATCTTCCGTATTTGTCTTTTGCTGATCTTGGGAATTCAATTATTTTTTCAATATCTTTAATAGTGATTAAGCCTTGAAGTGTACCCTCTTCATCTACTAGAGGGAGCTTTTCAATTTTATATTGCTGTAGAATTTTCTGCGCCTCTTCTAGATTAGTTCCCACAGGAGCTGTTACCAAGTTTTCCTTTGTCATAACATCATCAATACGCATGGAGTAATCGCGAATAAAGCGCATATCACGGTTTGTTATAATACCTACCAATTTCTTTTCTTCCTTGTTGTTAACAATCGGAACACCAGATATTCTATATTTGCCCATTAAATGCTCCGCATCGTAAACCTGGTTTTCTGGAGTTAAGAAAAATGGCTTTGTTATGACACCATTTTCGGAACGCTTTACTTTATCAACCTGTTCAGCTTGTTGTTCAATAGACATGTTCTTATGAATAACACCCAGTCCGCCTTGTCTAGCCATTGCTATAGCCATCTCAGACTCAGTTACTGTATCCATACCCGCACTAATTATAGGAATGTTTAGGGCTAAGTTGTCTGCTAAACTCACCTTTAGTGATACATCCTTAGGTAACACTTCAGATTTACCTGGTATAAGTAATACATCATCAAAGGTTAAGCCTTCTTTGGAAAATTTATCTTTCCACATATTATGTCCTCCATTCCCAAAAAAATTTATTTGTAGATTAACAATTGGACAAACTACTGTCAAGGAAAAAGTAACTAGTTTAAATATTCAAACAATTAAAGAGGGGTAGTTATGTCCAAACAACAATATGATTATAATCATCTGTTCTCACCTTATTATTCAACAAACTACACACAGAAATACTTAAAAAACGCCTATAATAAATTAGGACTACTGAATGCTGATACATATAGTTACGATAACTGTAACAAATTTATATCTTATCTTGAGACTGGAATACTTTATTTTAAACAGTTGGATACTCTTCCTATTCAGCTAAAACCGCTTCTTTTATACTATGGGTTTACTCATTTTTTAAAGGCATGTCTATTAGTTGTTGATCCGCTTTATCCGGAAACAACCGCTGTCTTATCTCATGGGGTATCCACAAGGAAAAAGAAAAAACAACAATACGAATTTCTTTTTGATGAAATTAAAATTCAGCGCCATGGATTATTTACTCACACAGCCGAGAAGATATATGGAATAAAGCAATTGGAGAACGAAAAAATAGCAATGATTGATATACTTCAGGAAATCCCTGAGCTTGGAATCCTTTTTAAAAGATTAAAAAATAAATGTACAAGTATTGAAGTTCTTTTTAACAAAGAACACACTGTAGTCCATCTACCGACTATCGTTTTGGATCAGTATAAAATGACCTCAGAACGTTTTAAGGACTTTCTTAACTCCAAGTGGGAGCTACCTATACAGGAAATACATCAGGATGGAGAGAAGAGATTGCATCTGCATTTTAAAAAAGCATACCTTCCGATACTTGGGGATGTACCTTTTAGATTTAATATACATTCGGACACATTCCATCTTTCCTTACAAAAAGAAGGATTAGCCTCTACCTTACCAGATCTTTTAATACTTTATTTACTATTGTATAACCTCAGTATGATTTCCCGATATGAAACGGAGTGGTGGTCAGACTTATTTAAGGAGATGCCCTTTTATGATCTTCCCTTTATCAATAGCTTAATGAGTATAGCTGAAATTAAAATCCCATTCTTGATATCGGAGTGGTTAGATTGTATATAGAGAATGTCTAATAAATAGGTCAGTGTGGCAATGCAAAGAGTTTGATAGTTAGGAATTAAGTAAAAATCGTTTATGCCATGTTTCCCTTTCTATTCCCTGCATCCGTCCAATATGGATCATACACACCTTTCTGCTATTTCTCATAACACTCGGTACCTTCTTCTCAACAAACGTTCGAAGGTATCCTTCAGTCTTAAAAACAACACAAAAAAAACCAGCTCATCAACTGAACTGGTTTCTTAATTTGCCCGGCAACGTCCTACTCTCACAGGGACTCGCGTCCCAACTACCATCGGCGCTGAAGAGCTTAACTTCCGTGTTCGGAATGGGAACGGGTGTGGCCTCTTCGCCATCATTACCGGACTATTTGGTTAGAAAGAAATCATTCTTTCAAAACTGGATAATGTAAGTTTGGCAAGTATGCTTGATTCATTTGGTTAAGTCCTCGAACGATTAGTATCCGTCAGCTCCATGTGTCACCACACTTCCACCTCGGACCTATCAACCTGATCATCTTTCAGGGTTCTTACTAGCTTGCGCTATGGGAAATCTCATCTCGAGGGGGGCTTCATGCTTAGATGCTTTCAGCACTTATCCCGTCCGCACGTAGCTACCCAGCTATGCTCTTGGCAGAACAACTGGTACACCAGCGGTGCGTCCATCCCGGTCCTCTCGTACTAAGGACAGCTCCTCTCAAATTTCCTGCGCCCACGACGGATAGGGACCGAACTGTCTCACGACGTTCTGAACCCAGCTCGCGTACCGCTTTAATGGGCGAACAGCCCAACCCTTGGGACCGACTACAGCCCCAGGATGCGATGAGCCGACATCGAGGTGCCAAACCTCCCCGTCGATGTGGACTCTTGGGGGAGATAAGCCTGTTATCCCCGGGGTAGCTTTTATCCGTTGAGCGATGGCCCTTCCATGCGGAACCACCGGATCACTAAGCCCGACTTTCGTCCCTGCTCGACTTGTAGGTCTCGCAGTCAAGCTCCCTTGTGCCTTTACACTCTGCGAATGATTTCCAACCATTCTGAGGGAACCTTTGGGCGCCTCCGTTACTCTTTAGGAGGCGACCGCCCCAGTCAAACTGCCCACCTGACACTGTCTCCCACCCCGATCAGGGGTGCGGGTTAGAATGTCAATACAGCCAGGGTAGTATCCCACCGATGCCTCCACCGAAGCTGGCGCTCCGGCTTCAAAGGCTCCTACCTATCCTGTACAAGCTGTACCAAAATTCAATATCAGGCTGCAGTAAAGCTCCACGGGGTCTTTCCGTCCTGTCGCGGGTAACCTGCATCTTCACAGGTACTATAATTTCACCGAGTCTCTCGTTGAGACAGTGCCCAGATCGTTACGCCTTTCGTGCGGGTCGGAACTTACCCGACAAGGAATTTCGCTACCTTAGGACCGTTATAGTTACGGCCGCCGTTTACTGGGGCTTCAATTCGCACCTTCGCTTGCGCTAAGCGCTCCTCTTAACCTTCCAGCACCGGGCAGGCGTCAGCCCCTATACTTCGCCTTGCGGCTTCGCAGAGACCTGTGTTTTTGCTAAACAGTCGCCTGGGCCTTTTCACTGCGGCTCTTCGAGGCTATAAACCTCTAATGAGCACCCCTTCTCCCGAAGTTACGGGGTCATTTTGCCGAGTTCCTTAACGAGAGTTCTCTCGATCACCTTAGGATTCTCTCCTCGCCTACCTGTGTCGGTTTGCGGTACGGGCACCTTCTTCCTCGCTAGAGGCTTTTCTTGGCAGTGTGGAATCAGGAACTTCGGTACTCTAGTTCCCTCGCCATCACAGCTCAGCCTTATGTGATGAGCGGATTTGCCTGCTCATCGGCCTAACTGCTTGGACGCGCATATCCAACAGCGCGCTTACCCTATCCTACTGCGTCCCCCCATCACTCAAATGGAAGAGAGGTGGTACAGGAATATCAACCTGTTGTCCATCGCCTACGCCTTTCGGCCTCGGCTTAGGTCCCGACTAACCCTGAGCGGACGAGCCTTCCTCAGGAAACCTTAGGCATTCGGTGGAAGGGATTCTCACCCTTCTTTCGCTACTCATACCGGCATTCTCACTTCTAAGCGCTCCACATGTCCTTCCGGTCATGCTTCACAGCCCTTAGAACGCTCTCCTACCACGCATACCATACGGTATGCATCCACAGCTTCGGTGATACGTTTAGCCCCGGTACATTTTCGGCGCAGAGTCACTCGACCAGTGAGCTATTACGCACTCTTTAAATGGTGGCTGCTTCTAAGCCAACATCCTGGTTGTCTGGGCAACTCCACATCCTTTTCCACTTAACGTATACTTTGGGACCTTAGCTGGTGGTCTGGGCTGTTTCCCTTTTGACTACGGATCTTATCACTCGCAGTCTGACTCCCGAGTATAAGTCTTTGGCATTCGGAGTTTGTCTGAATTCGGTAACCCGATGAGGGCCCCTAGTCCAAACAGTGCTCTACCTCCAAGACTCTAAACTCGAGGCTAGCCCTAAAGCTATTTCGGAGAGAACCAGCTATCTCCAGGTTCGATTGGAATTTCTCCGCTACCCACACCTCATCCCCGCACTTTTCAACGTGCGTGGGTTCGGACCTCCATCCAGTGTTACCTGGACTTCATCCTGGACATGGGTAGATCACCTGGTTTCGGGTCTACGACCACATACTGCAAACGCCCTATTCAGACTCGCTTTCGCTGCGGCTCCGTCTCATCAACTTAACCTTGCATGGGATCGTAACTCGCCGGTTCATTCTACAAAAGGCACGCCATCACCCATAAAAGGGCTCTGACTACTTGTAGGCACACGGTTTCAGGATCTCTTTCACTCCCCTTCCGGGGTGCTTTTCACCTTTCCCTCACGGTACTGGTTCACTATCGGTCACTAGGGAGTATTTAGCCTTGGGAGATGGTCCTCCCGGATTCCGACGGGATTCCTCGTGTCCCGCCGTACTCAGGATCCACTCGGGAGGGAACGAAGTTTCGACTACAGGGTTGTTACCTTCTCTGACGGACCTTTCCAGGTCGCTTCATCTACCCCGTTCCTTTGTAACTCCACAATGAGTGTCCTACAACCCCAGATGGCAAGCCATCTGGTTTGGGCTGATTCCGTTTCGCTCGCCGCTACTCAGGAAATCGCATTTGCTTTCTCTTCCTCCGGGTACTTAGATGTTTCAGTTCCCCGGGTGTGCCTTCATACACCTATGAATTCAGTGTAAGATACTGCCCCATTACGGGCAGTGGGTTTCCCCATTCGGAAATCTCCGGATCAAAGCTTACTTACAGCTCCCCGAAGCATATCGGTGTTAGTCCCGTCCTTCATCGGCTCCTAGTGCCAAGGCATCCACCGTGCGCCCTTATTAACTTAACCGTTAAAAAACTCTTACTCG